>JAEZRM010000016.1 GCA_023412805.1 Pseudomonadota bacterium
GGTCGAGCCGCCGCCACCACCGCTCAATACCGCCCTGCTTGCCGCGCTGGAAAGTAACCAGCCGTCCGCGCGCCAGACTCAGGAGCGCGAGTGGCATGAGGCGATCACTGCATTCTATGCCGCCCGCGCGGGCCTCCCTGTGTGGACCACGGACAGCGGTCTTAGCGCGGCTGCTCAGGCGCTCGTTGCCGAGATGGGCCGCGCCGACGAGTGGGGGCTCGATCCCAAGGACTTCGATGTGAGCGGCCTGCCTGCGGGCGGCGCTGCGCCCGAGGTTCTGGCCGCCGCCGAGCTCAAGCTCACGAACGCTCTCGTGACCTACGCCTGGCACGCCCGTGGCGGCCGGGTCGATCCGGTGCAGCTCAGCAAATGGCTCGACCAGTCGCCGCGCCCGCTCGACGTGAAGGCACTTCTCGAGCAGTTCGCGACCGCGAGTGATACGTCGGTCGCTTTGCAGAAGCTCCATCCCCAGCATCGCCAGTTCGAGCTGCTGCGGCAGGCGTATCTGAAGGTGCGCGCCGACAAGATCCAGGCTCAGGAGCAGGAGGATCCGCGCGAGGTCACCATTCCGAATGGTCCCGTGGTGCGCCTGGGCGACCGTCACGAGCACGTCGAGCTTGTACGCCGACGCCTAGAAGTGCCAGCCGACAATGCCGATGACGCGGACCTCTACGATGAGGACGTCGCTGCTGCAGTACGCGAGTTCCTCGGCCCCACCTACCGCGACCGGCGCAGCGGCAAGACAGTGCGGCGCGCCACGCATCCTGCGCTCACCAACGCCACCCGGCAGAGCCTGAGCCGCAAGACGCAGCAGGCGCAGAGCCGTCAGCCGACGCTCAAGCAATATCTCGTTAATCTCGAGCGCTGGCGCTGGATGCCCGAGGAGCTCGGTGCCACGTACGTCTGGAACAATCTTCCCGAGTACCAGACACGCGTGATCCGGGGCGGCAACGTCGTATTCCAGGAACGCATCATCATCGGCAAGCCGACGAACCAGACGCCGGTCTTCTCGGACGCCATGCAGTTCGTCGTTTTCCATCCCGATTGGGGCGTGCCGGGAACGATCAAGGTGCAGGACCTGCTGCCGTCGCTGCAAGCGGGCGACGACTCGATCTTGAGGCGTCGGAATATGCGCATCGTCAACGGCAACCGTACGGTGCGCCCCTACGAGATCGATTGGGAGCGCACGGATATCCGCCGCGTGTCCATCATTCAGGATCCAGGTCCCGCGAATCCGCTCGGTCAGCTAAAATTCATGTTCCCGAACAAGCATGACGTCTACATGCACGATACGCCGACGAAGAATCTCTTCGACACGTCGGTGCGCGCCTACAGTTTCGGGTGCATCCGCGTGCGCAATCCGGTGCGGTTTGCCGAGGTGATCTTCTCGCAAGATCGCAGCTGGAGCATGACGGACATCACCGAGCGGCTGAGGCCGAATGCGCCGCAGGTCAATCGCGTCGACCTCAATCGCCGCGTTCCGGTGCACAACACGTACTTCACCCTTGTTGCCGACGAGCACGGCAAGGTAGCGAGCTACGCGGATGTCTACGGACACGATCGCCGCATTCAAGCGGTGCTGCTCGATGGCCAGAGCGTGGCGGCCGTCGCGCGCACCGATCCGGCAGCAGCGCTCGATCGCAAGGTCAGGGAGCTTGCCAATGCGCCGCCGCGGCCACGCCGCGAAGAATACAGCGGCGGCTGGGGCGGTTGGGGCTGGGGCCCGCCGCCACGCGGTCGCCGCGGTGGCGGTGGTGGAAACGACTTTTTCTCGGGGATCTTCGGAAACTGAGGACGGACGGATCGGCCGTCAGGCAGCAGCCTGACGGCGGGGCCGCTTGAGTCGCCGCGCGGCGCCGCGACGCTGCGCGAGGTCCATCTGCACAATGTAGATCTCGGTCACCTCGAAGCCGAGGAACACGCCGGGGCCGGCGTTGATCGTCGAGCCCTGGGCGCGACGGTCGGACATCACGATGCCGGCGTCGAAACGGCCCTCGATCGTCTCGAATAGGCCTCTTGCCTCATCGATCTGCGCCACCACGACAATATGGTCGTAGGCTTCATCCAGCGCATCGAGCACGAGGTTGATCCAGTCGGCATCAAGCGGCAGCTCCGGATGGGCCGGCGGGGCGCCGGCGGCGATGACGTGTGCCTCGCTCTCGGGCAACCGCACGATGACATCATCGAAGCTCGCGCGGCCGTCGAGCAGATCGCACATGCCGGGCCGCGCCGGGATGCCGAGGCTTGCCGCGAGGCCCTTGCCGTCGCGCGCCCAGTCTACGAGCACCGAGCGCCGTCCCGCCGTGGCGAGCGACGTGATGATGTCGCGCGCCTCCGCAGCGCCATCGATGCGATCGGCGACCAGCAGCGTGCGGTAACCCTTGCGGCCCATAGCCCGCCCAGCCAGATGGCGGGCCGTGTCGTTCGTCGTCGAGAGAATGACGAACTGCCCAGGCTCAGCGGTGCGAAGCTCCGTGGCGGCGGCGCGGAGTTCCGGAGCGTGACCGGCCGAGCGATCGAATGCGCCCGCTTCGGCGGCCAACGGCAAATTGGTCTCTCGGGCGTCGAATGGTTGCGTCCTCAGAGAGCCGGCTCCGAGGTCGACATCGGCGCGATCACGTGCGGTCGTTGCCATGTCGGCAAATCCCGCTTCGACGACCGAGCGGCGATTGCCCGCCAGCAGCGTGCGCACGATGACCGCCACGAAGCCGATCATGAGGACAGTAACTGCTGTCAGGAGTGAGAACTGGGCCTTATGTGGGAACGCCGGGATGGCAATAGCCTGGCTCGGCGCCAGTCGTATGACGCTGTCGGTGCGCGGCCGCGCGATCGGCGCTGCGCTCGCGGTGGCCAGCGGGCTGGCCGTGAGGCTTGCAAGCGCCGCCCGCTTTTCGGCCGCATCGCTCTCGAGGGCGATGAGGCGGTCGGTATTGATCGAAGGACTGGATACATCCGCACGGGCATCGGCACCTGCGAGGCGTGCGCGCGCCTCCGCTTCCCGGTCCGCTGCCGTTTTCAGCTCCGTCTCAAGTCCTTCGGTTATGGCTGTGGCTTCGCGGAACATCTGCCAGCGCAACTCGCTCAAGCGTGCCCGAAGATCGCGAATGCGCGGATGGTCAGCTGGCAGCGAGCGCTCGGCACTGTTCTTCTGAACCTCGACGCGCACGCGCTCTGCGATCAATTGATGGAGAGATGGTGATGCCTGCAGCTCGGCGATGGCTTCGACCGTACCCTTGTCCAGGAAGCCGCGAGCCGTGCTGGCACGCGACGACGCGGCGGCGCGCTCGCGCTCGGCCTGCTTCAGGGCTTCCGTGAGATCGTGACGCCGCTGAGCATCGGCCGAACCATCGGCAACGCTCTTGAGGCGCGCGATCTCCGCATCGATTGCCGCCACGTCCGCCGCAAGTCGCTGCATCTCGGCCGCACGCGTATCGGGCGTGACGGTCTGCTCTGTAGTGCGCGCCGGCTCGGGCGATGCATCGTGCAGATCGACGAGGCGATCGGCGATGCGCACTGCAAGATCGGGCGTACGTGCCGTCACGCGAACGGTGATGCTGCCGTCCTCGTTTCCTGGCGCGACCTGCAGGCCGCGCATCAGGGCGGCCGTAATCTGCTCCTCGCGCGAGCCCGATCGGCCTTGAGCGTTGCGGCCCGAAAGGCGATCCAGCCAGCCACGGATGTCATGCACCGCGTGCGTGCCATTGAAGGCCGGCGCACGCGTCAGCTCAAGGTCGGCGACGACCCTGCGGGCGAGTTCCTTCGATTGCAGCGCGGCAACACGCGTGGCCACCGCATCGGACGCAGCCGGCGCCGGTACGCGGATGACGGCCGTGGCGACATAGCGTGCCGGTGTAAGCGCCAGGGCGGCATAAACCGCGGCACCTGCGAAGCCGGCGACAATCAGAACCCGCAACCAGGAGCGCATGAGCAGAGGCCACGGCGATATGGCGGCGACTTCTTCGGATGGCAATCGAGCCGAGTTACGCATGAGCATAGGACCGATCGTGTTGCCCGCGCTGCCGAACTCGACAGGCGGTGTACAAGTGTCCCGGATTAGAACGCTCTGCTCTTGCGATTTCCTTAAGCGCGCGCAGAGTTTCGCGTGCTTAGGTCTTGTTAACGCACACTAACAACAAGTTGCGGCGTAGGGCGGTTCCATCGCGCGCCTCTCCGTCGGCTCAGCGCGCAGCCTCGGCCGAGGTACGGATGGCGGCAATATTCGTCGCATATGCCTCCTTGCTGCCGCCCTTGAAGACCGCCGAGCCCGCGACGAGCACGTTGGCGCCGGCTGCGACGACAAGGGGCGCCGTCTCCGGCGTCACGCCGCCGTCGATCTCGATATGGATCGGGCGATCGCCGATCAGGGCCTTCACCCGGCGCACCTTCTCCACCACCGATGGAATGAAGGCCTGGCCGCCGAAACCCGGATTGACCGTCATCAGCAGGATGAGGTCGAGGCGGTCGAGCACGTACTCGATGACGCTCGCCGGGGTCGAGGGATTGAGCGAAACGCCGGCCTTCTTCCCAAGCGCGCGAATGGCCTGGAGGGAGCGGTCGAGGTGGGGGCCTGCTTCTGCATGGACGGTGATGATGTCGGCGCCTGCTTCGGCGAAGGCAGCGAGATATGGATCGGCCGGCGTGATCATCAGGTGGCAGTCGAACACCTTCTTCGAAGCGCCGCGGATGGCTTTGATGATCGGCGGGCCGAACGTGATGTTCGGGACGAAGTGGCCATCCATGACATCGAGATGGATCCAATCCGCACCCGCCGCATCGACGGCCGCGACTTCCTCGCCGAGGCGGGCGAAGTCGGCCGAGAGGATCGACGGTGCGATGAAGAGATCCCGAGGCATTGAGGCCCTCCGTTTGGCGGCTTCCAAGGAAATGCGAGCCACGTCCAGGCGATAGCACGCCGGGAGGGCTCTGCAACAGGGCGCCTCGCGCCTATCCCCCACCTCACCTCGAAGGTGACCGAAAGCCGCGAATCGCGCCGAGGCCGGGGCGAAAATCCAGTTTCGCGATGAATTTCCTGTTCAAACCATCGTATTACCTTAATTTCCCGTTGACGCCCATTAAAACCCATGACATCCCATAAATGCCCGTCCGCACCGGGCAGGAGACGTGGGGCGTGGCGCCGGTTCTGCAGAGGGCTTGAACCGTGCGACCGCCCGCTCTCCGGCCGAACTGGCGGAAAGGGAGCTGCGACCGTCGGCACGCGTAGAGCACGGCGGTGATGTGCGGGAGTTGAGGATGTGAGGCGGGTTTTCAGTCGCGGTTGTCGCGTTGAGCAAAAACGACGGGACTTCGACTGAAGGGATGGACCGCTTTGTCTCGACATACATCAATAAAATCGACGGTAAGGGCCGCGTCTCCGTCCCTGCGCCATTTCGCGCCATTCTCGAGCGCGACGGCTACCAGCAAGGTGGGGCAGGACACGTCTACTGCTACCCCGCGCTCGATAGTCCTGCGGTCGATGCAGGCGGCGAGCGACTTGCGCGCACGATCGACGGGCTTCTCGCAGGCCTGCCGGACTATTCGATCGAGCGGGACGAGCTCTCTGTCGCGCTTTACGGTATCTCCCAGGTCCTCTCGATCGACCAGGACGGACGTATCGTGCTTCCTGAGAGCCTTCGTGCCCATGCCGGCATCACTTCCCAAGTCGCTTTTGTCGGCCTGGGTGAAAAATTTCAGATTTGGGAGCCGGGCCAGTTCGAGCGCCGTCGCGCCGAGGCCCAGCAAAAGGTGCGCGAGCACCTCAAACTTTTCGGCGCGGGTCGTCGCGGCGGGGGTGACCCCGGCGGCGGCCAGCAGGGGGCGCGGGAATGATGGCGGGCCGCGAGGTGCGCCAAGGGGAACGCGCCACTGAGGGTGCGGCCCGCCACATTCCCGTGTTGTTGGATGAAGTCCTCGCCGCCCTGAAACCCGGGGCCGGCGAGGTCTTCGTCGACGGAACATTCGGTGCCGGCGGCTATACGTCGGCCATTCTCGATGCTGCGCCCGATGCGCGCGTAATCGCTATCGACCAGGATCCGAACGCTCTGACAGCCGGCCAAGCGCTCGTCGCGAAATACGCACCGCGCCTCATCTTGAGCGAAGGGCGCTTCGGCGATCTCGACCGGATTGCTGCCGATGCCGGATATCCCGCTGTCGACGGCGTCGTGCTTGATATCGGCGTTTCGTCCATGCAACTGGACGAAGCCGAACGTGGCTTCTCCTTCATGTCCGACGGTCCACTCGACATGCGCATGTCACAGCAGGGCCCGGGTGCCGCCGATATCGTTCGCGAGGCGTCGGAAGAACTTCTCGCCGACATTTTTTTCCATCTGGGCGAGGAGCGCCGGTCGCGCGCCGTCGCACGCGCTATCGGCCGAGCGCGCTCGAGCGCAGAGATCGCGACGACGCGCCAGCTCGCCGATGTCGTACAGCGCGCGCTCGGTCGCGCCAAAGGCGACGACAAGCATCCCGCGACCCGCACCTTCCAGGCGCTGCGCATCTACGTGAATGACGAGCTCGGCCAGCTCATGGATGCGCTTGCCGCGGCCGAGCGCTGCCTGAAGCCCGGTGGCCGCCTAGTCGTTGTGACCTTCCACTCGCTCGAAGACCGCATCGTCAAGCGTTACCTGACGGACGCAAGCGGTCGAAATCCCTCCGGCTCGCGCCATTTACCGCCCGCCGCAGGCGCGGCGGTAGCGCCGCGTTACCAAATTATTAACCAACGCCCGTTAACCCCAAGTGAAGAGGAAATTGCCGCCAATCCGCGTGCGCGCTCGGCGCGTCTCAGGGCCGCCGAGCGGACCTCGGCTGCGGCGGCTCGTCCCGCGGACGAAGCTCATCTCGGCGTGATCCGGCCCGAGAGCCTCGCCCGCCGTTAGCGTGAGGAGTGGCTGCCATGTCCCGTCTCGCCGCAGTTGGCACAGTCCTGCTCGCGGTCGCTTCGGCGTTCGTGCTGTACGCCGTCACGTACGATACGCGGCGGCTGGAGCAGCACGTCGCGTCGCAGGCTCGGGCCATCGACAAGGCGCACCTCGACATCGCGGTGCTTCGTGCCGAGCGCGCGTATCTCGCGCGTCCGGAGCGCATCGAGCAAATGGCGCGCAAGGCTGGCCTCGCGCCCATCGACCCGCGCCAGATCGAGGTCTTGTCCTCCGCAGGTGTGGTGAAATGAAACGCAGAGCCGAGCCGCTGCGTGTCGGACCCGCGCTGGCGGCGCGGTCCGGTGCGCCGCGCGAACGGCCTCAAGCCGTGCGCGTCGAGCTCCCGCGTGGGCGGACATGGCTCATGCATGCAGCCATCGCGACGGTCTTCATGGCCATTGCCGGCCAGACCGTGCGCCTCGCCGCGAGCGGTCAGGACGAAACACGCCTCGCGCGCGCCGAGCCGCTGCATCAAACCTTCATACGCCCTGACATCGTCGATCGGCGCGGCAACCTGCTCGCCACGGATGTCGATGCCGCCTCGCTGTTCGCCGATCCGGCCATGGTGCGCGATGCCGACCTGACGGCCGAGCGGCTGGTTGCAGCATTTCCGGAGCTGGATGCGGCGGAGCTTCGCCGCCATCTCGGTGACAACACGCGCCGCTTCATGTGGATCAAGCGCGGGCTAACACCGATCGAGGCGCAGCGCGCGTTCGATCTCGGGTTGCCCGGCCTCGGCTTCCGCCGCGAGCCGCGCCGCGTTTATCCGACACGCTATCTCACGTCGCATATCCTGGGTCACGTCAACGTCGACAACCAGGGTATTTCGGGCATCGAGAAGCACATCGACGAGATCGGCGAGATCGATGCAGCCGCCGCGCCGCGCCGCTCGCAGCGCGCACCCGTTCGCCTGTCGATCGATCTCGGCGTGCAGAATGCCGTCGCCGATACGCTTTCCGGTGCCATGAAGGAATACAAGGCGCAGGGTGCCTCGGGCATCGTTCTCGATGCCGTGAGCGGTGAGGTCATTGCCGCCGTCTCGCTCCCTGATCAGGATCCGGATAAGTTTCCCGGCGCCGATGAGGACGACCGCAAAGACAAGGTCATGAGCGGAACTTTCGAGCTCGGCTCGATCGCGAAGACCGTGACGCTCGGCCTCGCGCTCGATGATCTCGGCGCGTCGCTCACGCGCATCTATGACACGCGCGAGCCGCTGCGCTTCGGCCGCTACACCATCTCCGAGCAGTATCCGCCCGGCCGTCCGCTGACGCTCGCGGAAATCCTCATCCGCTCGTCGAATGTCGGCGCGGGCCTTATCGCGATGGAAGCGGGCGTGCCGCGCCAGCGCGCCTTCCTCGATCGGCTCGGCCTGCTCGATCAGATGCGCACCGAAGCCGGCCCGGTGGCACGGCCGCAGATACCCGCGCATTGGGCGTCACTCGAAGGTGTGACCATCGCCTATGGGCATGGGCTCGCTGTCTCGCCATTGCAGTTCGCGGCTGCGGCTGCCGGTCTCGTCAATGGTGGCATCAAAGTGCGACCGACCATGATCCATCAAGAGACGATCCCGGCGGGTGAAGCGCGCGTCGTTTCGCTGGCGACCAGCGCCGCGATCCGCGAGGCCCTGCGCCGTGCCGTCATCGATACGCAAGGCACCGGCCGGCGCGCGGAGCTCGAAGGTTATGAGATCGGCGGCAAGACAGGTACGGCCGAGCAACCCGGGAAGGGCGGCTACAAGGACAAGACCGTGATTTCGTCGTTCTTCGCGACGCTGCCTGCCTCGGCGCCGCGTTATGTGCTGCTGATCTCGCTGTTCGAGCCCGAGGGCACGAAGGAGACCAAAGGCAGGATCACCGCCGGCCTCAATGCCGCGCCGACGACGGCCCGCCTCATCCAGCGTATCGGCCCGATGCTGGATCTGCTCCCGGCGCGCGTTGCCGGGGCGGATTGAAGCGTGTAACTGCTTGCCGTTCACGCTTTCACAATGCCGAGGCGAACTCATGCCGCTCATGCGCGCCGGTAATGTTCAGCGCGAAATCGCGTGTGTCGTGCTCGACAAGGACGGCACGCTGATCGACCACCATGCGGCGTGGTTCGACCGCTACAATGACGGCGTTATCGCCGTGGTGGACGCGGCGGGCGGTGGCGATCCTATGCGCCGGGCTCTCTATCGCGCGCTTGCCATTGACATCGATAATCGGCGCTTTGTCGCCGACGCCCCGAATAAATCGCTCAAGATTGCCGACCACGCGCTCATGGCGACGACCATCCTCCATCAGAGTGGATGCGAATGGGAAGCAGCATACGAGATTGTCAGCGAGCATCTGCTCGCGAGACTTGCGGCGCCGGTGGGGCGCGAAGCGATCCACGGCATCGGCGACATCGCCGGACGGCTCAGGGCCTGGAAATCGGCGGGCATCCACCTGGCGATCCTGACGAACGACAACAGGGCCTCGACGCTGTCCGATCTGAGCGTTCTCGGCATCGATCATTTGTTTTCGGTCGTCGTGTCAGCGGATGATGGTTTGGCAGCCAAGCCGGCGCCGGACGGCATGGTGCACGTCGCGCGAACCCTGGATATTCCACTGAACCGCATTGCCATGATCGGCGACACGACCACGGACATGCTGGCGGCGAAGGCGGCCGGGGCGGGGCTGGTGATCGGTGTGCTCAGCGGTCTCGACAGCGCTCGGAGGCTGGGAGAGAGCGCCGATGCCGTCGTTCAGGATCTTCACGCAGTAGCACTGTCGGGGCAGGCGGATTGACGCTTGCTCAGGTGCGCCACCGCTCCAGCGCGGCGTCGTCGCTCTCGCGCGCATCGACCCAGCGGCCTTCGCCGTTCGCGTCCGTTTCCTTCTTCCAGAACGGTGCGCGCGTCTTGAGGTAGTCCATCAGAAAAGCCGCGGCTTCGAAGGCCGCGTGCCGATGTGCGGATGCCGTTACGACCAGCACGATGTTGTCGCCGGGCGCGAGACTGCCGATGCGATGGACGATGCGTGTGCCCTGCAGCGGCCAGCGCTTGTGCGCCTCTTCCTCGACGCGCGCGAGTTCGGCCTCGGTCATGCCGGGGTAGTGTTCGAGCGTCATGGACGACAGCGCCGTGCCATCGCTCGTGCCGCGTACCGTGCCCGTGAATGTGACGATAGCACCGATGTCCGTGCGGCCGGCCGTCAGCGCGGCGACCTCGCGTGAGATGTCGAAATCCTCGGTCTGGACAGCGACGCTCACGGTCTCAGCCTCCGGTCACAGGCGGAAAGAAACCGATCTCGCGGGCGCCCGAAATCAGCGCCTCCTGCCGGACATGCGTGTGATCGATGGCCGCGCGAATGACCCCGGCGCGCTCGAAGGCGTGTGCGTACTCGGGGCCGCGGGCCTTGAGCCAGTGAATGAGGTCGGCAACGGTCGCGACATCGTGCGGCACATCGATCCTTTCCTCGGATCGGCCGACCCGTTCGCGCAGCCAGGCGAAATAGCGCAAAGTCACTGTCATGGGGGCCACCTTACACCGAGGCGCGCCTCAATTGTCCATGGCGTGACGGACGGCGGCCTTCAGGTAGTCATAGCCGGTCCACAGCGTCAGGAGCGCAGCGGCCCAGAGCAGCATCGTACCGGTCATCGTGACGCCGGGAACCATCCGGTCCGCCGCCGGTCCAGCCAGTAGGACGGCGAGGGCGAGCATCTGGAGCGTGGTCTTCCACTTGGCGAGGCGCGTCACGTGTACCTTGACGTGTAGTTCGGCCAGGAACTCGCGCAGCCCGGAAACCAGGATCTCGCGGGAGAGAATGATGATGGCCGCCCAGATCGTTATGTAGTCGATGGTGCCGTCGTTCACGAGCAGCAGCAGCGCCGTGCCGACCAGCAGTTTGTCGGCGATCGGGTCGAGCATCCGGCCGAGTGTCGACTGCTGTTCGAGCACGCGGGCGAGATAGCCATCCAGCCAGTCGGTGAGGCAGGCGAGTGTGAAGATGGTGAAGGCGGCCCAGTGGCCGTTGTCTCCCTCGATCAAGAGGAAGCAGGCGGCCATCAGCGGAACGGCCGCGATCCGTCCGTACGTGAGGACGTTGGGCAGTGTCGTTAGTGACGCGCGCGCTGTGTCGTCCATGGCTCTTGTTGCTACACGATTGGTGGACCGCCTCCAAGCGTGCCAGTTGCGAGGCTGCTCTGCAACGCAGACGGCACACCGATAGAGCACGAATTTGTGACCTGCGCAGCCTGGCCTTTAGGCGCTGCTCAGATCTTCTGATTGTATTCGCCGACCTCGGGGAACTTGCGCAGACGCCCGTCGATATCCGCGAAGATGGCGCGCTGGGCGGCCTCGGATGTCGGGCTTTCCACCACCACGACCAGCTCCGGCTTGTTCGAGGAAGCGCGCACGAGGCCCCACGTCCCGTCTTCCAGAACGACACGCACGCCGTTCACGGTGATGAGATCGCGAATGGATTGGCCGGCGACCTTTTCGCCCTTGGCGGCAGCATCCTGGTAGGCCTTCACGATCTGCTCGACGATGCCGTACTTCGTCTCGTCGGCGCAATGCGGCGACATGGTCGGGGACTGCCATGTCTTCGGCAGATCGCGCTGGAGGTCTGCCATGGTCTTGTCGGGACTCCGCTCGAGCATGTCACACACCGCGAGCGCCGCGACGAGGCCGTCGTCGTAGCCGCGGCCGAGCGGCGGCTGGAAGAAGAAGTGGCCCGACTTCTCGAAGCCGACGAGCGCCTTCTGCTCGTGCGTGTAACGCTTCATGTAGGAGTGGCCGGTCTTCCAGTAGAGCGCCTTCGCGCCGTTCTTCTGGAGAACGGGATCTGTGAGAAAAAGGCCCGTCGATTTGACGTCGGCGACGAAGACCGCGTTCGGATGGATGGCCGAGATGTCACGCGCGAGCATGACGCCGACCTTGTCGGCAAAAATCTCGTGTCCCTCGTTGTCCACGACGCCGCAGCGGTCGCCATCGCCATCGAAGCCGAGGCCTACATCCGCCTTGTGCTCGAGCACTGCCGCACTCATGGCGTGCAGCATCTCGAGATCTTCGGGGTTCGGATTGTAGCGCGGGAATGTGTAGTCCAGATCGCAGTCGAGCGGTACGACCTCGCAGCCGATGGCCTCCAGCACCTTCGGCGCGAAGGCGCCCGCCGTGCCATTGCCGCACGCGCATACGACCTTGAGCCGACGCTTGAGTTTCGTGCGATTTGAGAGCGCCTTCATGTAGCGCTCGGCCATATCGGGCACGAAAATATAGCGACCGCCGCCCGGCGCATCGTACTCGCCATTGAGCACGATGTTCTTCAGCTCGGTCATGTCGTCCGGGCCGAACGTCAGCGGCCGCGCGAGACCCATCTTGATGCCGGTCCAGCCATTGTCGTTGTGGCTCGCAGTGACCATGGCAACGCCCGGCACGTCGAGTTCGAATTGCGCGAAGTACGCCATGGGCGAGAGTGCGAGGCCGATGTCGTGAACCTCGGCGCCGCCCGCGAGAAGGCCGTTGATCAGCGCCTGCTTCACGGATGCGGAGTAGGATCGGTAGTCGTGGCCGGTGACAATGCGCAGCGGCACGCCGCGGCGACGGAACAGTGCCGCGAGCCCGAGCCCCATGGCATTGAGGCCCATGAGGTTGATCTCATTGGGAAAGAGCCAGCGCGCATCGTACTCGCGAAAACCTGTCGGCTTGACCAGCGGGAGCTGTTCGAACGCGAGAGTGTTGGGCTTGAGGTCTGGGCGGGGCTTCGGCAGCATCATTTCGATTTGTTCCTCGTGGGAAACGCGCGCGCAGGGCCGTGGTTGCACGTGCCAGCCGGACGTCCTCCGAAAGTATACATTTTAAGTATGGGACGCGTTTCGGACGGATCGATGGCGCCTTTCGCCCCTGGAAGTCAAGGCTTTAAGGGCACATCGGTCATCCGGAACTCTGTCAGCGCCCGTAAAGCACTTCCGGAAGCCACAGCGCGACGGCCGGGAAGATGATCACGATGATCAGGCCGAGCACCTGCAGGCCCATGAACTGCATCATGCCCTTGTAGATGTCGACCAGCGACCACTGCGGGACGACGCCCTTCAGGAAGTAAGCCGAGAGTGCGACAGGCGGCGAGAGCCACGCCGTCTGCAAGTTCACCGCGACCAGAATGCCGAACCACACCTTGTCGAACCCGAGCTTTTCGACCAACGGCAGCAGGAACGGCACAACGATCAAGACGATCGGCACCCACTCCAGCGGCCAGCCGAGCAGGAAGATGAGCGCCATGATGATGGCGAGCACGACATAGCGATTGAGCTCGAGACCGAGCAGCGCTTCCGTCAACATGTTCGGCGTGCCGAGCCGGGCAAAGACGGCGCCGAAGAAGTTCGATGCGGCGACAAGGAACAGGATCAGCACCGAGATTTCGAGCGTCTTGACCAGCGCCGAGTGGAAATTCTGAAGGTTCAGGCGCCCGTATGCGGCGGCGAGCACGAGCGATCCGAACGCGCCGCAGGCCGCGCCTTCGGTCGGGGTCGCGATGCCGAACACGATGCTCCCGAGTGCGAACATCACGAGTGCGGCCGGCGGCACGAGCCCGGCGAAGAAATCCTTCCAGGCTTCGCGCCGGTCGGCTGCGCGCAACTCCATGGCGAGCGGGGGGCCGAGCGCCGGGTTGATCCAGCAGCGCAGCATGGCATAGCCCGTGAAGAGAATAGCCAGCAGCAGCCCAGGAACGATCGCGGCCACGAAGAGCGTCGTCACGGGCACTTCGAGGACGGGTCCCATGACGACGAGCATGATGCTAGGCGGGAGCAGAATGCCGAGCGTGCCGCCGGCGGCAATGAGGCCGGCGGACATCTGTGTGTCATAACCCGAGCGGATCATTTGTTGCCCGGCCATGATGCCGAGGATCGTGACCGACGCGCCGACGATGCCGGTAGCGGCCGCGAAGATCGTCGCGACGAACATGACCGCGAGGAAAAGCGAGCCGCGCAGGTTCGCGAGGAGCCGCTGCACGCTGCTGAACAGGCGCTCCATGAGGTTCGCCTGTTCCATCATCACACCCATGAAGACGAACAGCGGCACGGCGGCCAGCGTCTGCTCCATCATGGTCGCGTTGAATTGGAGCGTCAGCAGATAGAAGACGAGTTGGCCGAAGCCCCAGTAGCCGAACACGATGCCGAGGAAGAGCAGCGTGAACGAGATCGGAAAGCCGATCATGATGGCGAACAGCATCGCCGCGATCATGAGCAGGCCGATGATTTCTGGGGACATGGATCAGGGCCACTTTCCGTTCTTTGCCGCGTAGACGGCCCTGAGCGTCTCGGCGACGCCCTGCAAGGTGAGAAGTGCGATGCCGACCGGCAGCGCCATCCGCACGGGGCCAAGCAGCGGCGCCCAGGCGGTATCCATGACCCGCTCGCCCCGCATGAGCGACGTCAGAGCCCAGTCGCTGCAGACCCAGAGCAGGATGAGCATCGTCGGGAAGAAGAACACGATGTAAAGCAGCACATCGACCGTGCCCTGCGTCCGCTCGGACCAGTTGCGGTAGAGGAAATCGGATCGGATATGCACGCCCTTCGAGAGCGCGTAGCCGGCACCGAGGACGAACATGGCGCCGTAGAGAAAGCGGCTCATGTCGTAGGCCCACGCGGTCGGCGCGGTGAAAACGTATCGCGCGGTGATCTCGTACATCACCGTGATGATCAACGGCACTGTGAGCCACGCGAAAATGCGTCCGGCCCAAAGATTGATCATGTCGATCGTCATGATCGTGCCGGCCATCCAGCGCGGCATGTCGGCGGGTAAGCCGCCGCCATCACGACGGCTCGCGATGAGCTCGTCCACGAGCTCCGGCGTCTGCTCTGGTCCGTTGGACACTCGTCGGCCCCCGGGCCTCGAGCAAGCGCGCGAGGTGCAGTGCCGGCCGCGGTGTGCACGCGGCCGGCCTCAAGCTGCTACTTCTTCTCGAGAGAGGCGGCGTAGGCGCCGGTGATGCCGGCATTGGCCTTCTGCGCGCGGGCCCAGAATGGGATCGCCGTGTCTGCGAATGCCCTTTGGCTGTCCCACACCTTCTTGAAGAACGCATTTTCGGAAGCGTGCTTCTCGAAGGCCTTCTTGGCCGCGTCGCCATACTCTTTGAAGTAGGCGTCTGGCGTCGGATGGATCTGCACGCCGTGCTTCTCGACCAGTTCCTTGAGCGCCTTGCCATTCTCGACGATACGATAGGAGTGCGCCTTCAGCAGCGCGGCGTTGGCCGCGACTTCCATGGCCTTCTGCTGGTGTGGAGACATCTTCTTCCAGACATCGCCATTGAGATACATGTCGGCGTTGACGACGTTCTGGTGCAGGCCTTCGAGATAGTAGTGCTTCATCACCTTCTGGAATCCGAAGACCATGTCGGGCTTGGGGCAGCACCACTCAGCCGCGTCGAGCACACCCTTCTCGAGCGCCGGCAGGATGTCACCGCCGCCCATCGCGACCGAAGCAACGCCGATGTCGCGGTAGATCTGGCCGGGAATGCCGGGCGGCGTACGGAAGCGGAGCTTGCGGAAGTCCGCCATATCCTTGATCGGGGCCTTGAACCAGCCGAGCGCTTCAGGGCCGACGGGCTGGAGCATGAAGCCTTTGACGTTGACCTTCATCTCCTTCCATAGCTCGTCATAGAGCTGCTGGCCGCCGCCGTATTGGTACCAGGCGAGCCACGCGAGATTGTCGAGGCCCAGCCCAGACCCGGCTGCCGGTGAACCGAACAGCGTTGCGGCGGGATGTTTGCCCGACCAGTAGTGCGTCCAGGCGAATCCGCCTTCGATGAGGCCCTTGTCGACAGCATCGAGCGTGTCGTTGACGGCGACCACCGCGCCGGCAGGCAGCACTTCCATGGTCACCGTGCCGCCGGTCAGCGCCGCGACGTCGGACGCGAAGTCCTTGAGCATGGTGACTTCGTCCGCCGAGGTCGGAATGACCGACTGGATGCGGATCTTGATCGGCTTGTCCTGAGCGAGCACGGCCGGCGCAAAGGCCGGTACCCCGAGAGCGAGCGCGCACGCAGCTCCCACCGCGAAATTGCGGATCGACATCGGTTTCTACCTCCCAGTTGCGCGCGGCCAGCTTTCTGAATGCACCGGCTCGCTCATGCGCGATCACTTGTTTCGCCTCGGACCACCCTTCACGGAATGGTCTGCGACGCGAGAAGAAAGGTCTCATTATTTTGATGCGCGATCAAGGCCGCTGCGAGAGTCCGTCAAAGCCGTATCGCTTGTGCAATGCAACAATCGTCGCGAAGCCAGGGCGATCTACGCGATCGATGGATGCAGCGCCGATCGATCTGGAAATGCCGCGATATCAGATATTTCGTCCGCGCGGCAGCGCATGGCCCAAAAACAAAACGTGCGACCATCCACGAGGATGATCGCACGTCCGTTAGAAGCTCCGCGAAAATCGATCGCAGAAGATAATCGCTAGATCAGCTTCGCCATGGCGACGGCCGTGTCGCTCATGCGGTTCGAGAAGCCCCACTCGTTGTCGTACCAGGTGAGGATACGCACGAGATTGCCGTCCATGACTTTCGTCTGGTCGAGGGCGAAGGTCGATGAGTGTGGATCGTGGTTGAAGTCGATCGAGACATTCGGCTGGCTCGTCACGGCAAGAATGCCCTTCAGCGGGCCGCTCGCGGCGGCGGCCTGCACGGCTTCGTTGATCTCCTTCACCGTCGTCGCGCGCTTGGCGACGAACTTCAGATCGACGACTGATACGTTCGGCGTCGGCACGCGGATCGACACACCATCGAGCTTGCCGTTGAGCTCGGGGAGCACGAGGCCGACGGCCTTGGCCGCGCCCGTCGAGGTCGGGATCATCGAGAGCGCGGCAGCGCGCGCGCGATAGAGATCCTTGTGCATGGTGTCGAGCGTCGGCTGATCGCCCGTGTAGGCGTGGATCGTCGTCATGAACCCTTTCTCGATGCCGACGGCGTCATTCAGCACCTTTACGACCGGTGCGAGGCAGTTCGTCGTGCACGAGGCATTCGAGATGACGATGTGGTCCTTGGTGAGCTTGTCATGGTTCACGCCGTAGACGACCGTCAGGTCGGCGTTATCGGCAGGCGCCGACACGATCACGCGCTTGGCGCCGGCGGTGAGGTGCGCCGATGCTTTTTCCTTCGACGTGAAGATGCCCACGCATTCGAGCGCAATATCGACGCCGAGCTCTTTGTGCGGCAGCTCGGCCGGATTGCGCACGGATGTCACCTTGATCGGGCCCGTGCCGACATCGATCGTGTCGCCGTTGACCTTGACCTCGCCGTTGAAGCGGCCGTGCACGCTGTCGAAGCGGAAGAGGTGGGCGTTCGTCTCGACCGGGCCGAGGTCGTTGATGGCAACAACCTGAATGTCCTTGCGGCCGCTCTCGACGATGGCGCGCAGCACATTGCGCCCGATGCGTCCGAACCCGTTGATTGCGACTTTTACGGCCATGGTTCTGCTCCCGCGTGGATGCTGATGGAAGGTCGGCGCCGTGCCGGCACCGGAAGATCGGCTTAACGTGCGGCGGAACGGCACAGAAATGCGCTTGCCGCGCGGCATTTGTGGGGCTGAGCCATACCCTGAACGCCCGCGCACGCGCAAGGCCACGCCCGGAAGGCCGCCATTCCTTGGTTGATGAACGCACAGTAGCGGGGCCGGTTGCGGTGCGGGCCGGCAGTACAACTCCAGCCTTCCTGGCCATTCGGTGCGGGCCCTGCCGAGAGCCCGACATTACGCCCAGCGGCACCTCCGCCGCTGGGCGTACATGAATGCTGGGAGCTGCCTAGAGAAGCAGTCCGTCGGATTGGGAGTGAGGGCCGCCGGGTTGGGAAATTCCCGCCAGCGCCTTGCCTGCAGGCTGGGCCTGGTTCACCGCGACATCGCCGAGCGACAAGATCCCGACGAGCTGCTTGCTGCGGTTTACGACCGGCAGGCGCCGCACGCGCTGATCGCCCATGTTTCGCGCTACGTGGGTCGTATCCTCGTCATCGAAGCAGTATTTCACGTCGGGCGTCATGACGCTGTGGACCGGCGTATCCGGACCCAGGCCCTGCGCAACGGCTCTCAGTGTGATGTCGCGGTCCGTGATCATGCCGACCAAGCGGTCATCCTCACCGACCGGCAGAGCGCCGAAATCATGCTCCGCCATTAGTAGCGCCGCGTCGGCGATCGTCTGATCAGGACGCGCAATGGCCACGTTTTGTGTCATCGTCTCGCGTACTTTCATGGATTGTCCTCCTTGCGTGAGCCGCGCCATCAAGGACGCGCGGCCATGTGCGACGCCAGGGCCGCAAAAGGCACAGTTCGCCGTTCGGTTGCGCGAACGCCTTCCTTGTTTGACCAACGCACCCGGGCGACGTCGGTTTCGATTTTTGCGGGCCTCGGAGCGCCGCGACAGCTAGTTCATCTGTCTGAGGATGAAGCGCTGGATCTTGCCGCTCGGCGTTTTCGGCAGCTCCGTGAGATAGGCAATCTCGCGTGGAAAGGCGTGGGATGCGAGCCGGCGGCGCACGTGCTCCTGTAGATCGGCCGTCAGCTCCGGCGTGCCACTTTGCCCAGCCTTCAGCACGATGAAGGCTTTGACGATCTCAGTCCGCTCCGGATCGGGCTTGCCGATGACGCCGACTTCTGCGACGGCCGGATGCTCGATGAGCGCGCTTTCGACGTCGAAGGGGCCGATGCGGTAGCCCGACGATGTAATGATGTCGTCGCTGCGCCCGACGAAGAAGAAGTGGCCGTCAGCATCGCGCATCATGGTATCGCCGGTGAGATACCAGTTGCCCTGGATGGCCGGCGTTTCCGCGCGCCAATAGCCTCGGAAGGTATTGAGCGGCGAGCGGCTCATATCCACAGCCAGAATACCCGGCTTGCCTGTCGCCGCAGGCTGAAGATCATCACCCAGCACCTCCATATGGAAGCCCGGCATGGCATAGCCGGCCGAGCCCTCTTTTTCAGGGTGGTTCAGTCCGTGGTGATTGTTAACGAGCATTGCCGTCTCGGTCTGGCCGTAATGATCCTTGAGAGGCACACCGAGCGACGCCTTGGCCCATCGCGCGACTTCCGGATTGAGCGGTTCGCCGGCACTCGAGGCAACGCGGAGTGTACCGGCCGCGACCTTCGCGGCCTCGGGACCTGCGGCCATCAGCATCCGATAGGCGGTCGGCGCGCCGGCAAAATTGCTGATGCGAAGGTCGCGCACGATCCGCACTGTCGTCTCGACCGTGAAGCCACCCTCGTAGAACGTCGTCGTGTGGCCGAGCAGCAGCGGCCCGATCAGCGCATAGAGCATCCCGTAGGCCCACCCGGGATCGGCGATGTTCCAGTAGCGGTCCATATCGCGAAGATCGATGGCGTCGCGCATGTAGATGCCAACGGGCAGCAGCATGGTCAGCGGATAGAGGACGGCCTTGGGTTTGCCCGTCGTACCGGACGTATAAAGCAGCACGAACGGATCATCGCCCTTGAGCATGGCGGGCGCGAAACCGGCCGGCTCGTCGGCCAGCATGGCGGGGATCGTGCCAGTGGTGACGCCTGTCCGATCCACCTCGATGACCGGCGGGCAATCCTGTACGTCGTCGAGCTTCGAACGATTGGCCCGGTCGGTGATGACCAGCTTCGCGCCGCTGCCGGTGTCGCCGGTAATGCGCGTCTCGATGGCCTTGGGGCCGAAAGCCGTGAAGAGCGGCTGGTAGACGGCGCCCGCGCGCCACGTGCCGAGCACGACCGTCAGCAGCTCGGGAATGCGTGGCAGGAGACCGGCGACGATGTCACCTTTACCGATGCCGCGCTTCTTGAGCAGGCTCGCGAAGCGTTCGGAATCCGCCTTCAGTGAGGCATATGTCACCGTCTCGCGCTGCATGTCGCGGCCGACCCATTCGAGCACGATGCGGTCGTCCTTGGCCCACCTGTCGCAGCATTCGATCGCCGCATTGAGCCCCTCGCCGAGCCGGCCCTGGAGAAGGTCCTTTTCCGCGGACGCTACGGACATTTCGCGGTGGGCGGTCTGGTAGTCGTGCATGGTCTCCTCCGAGGGCCTGTTGGGCGTCGTCGCCTCTTGCGGCTCAATTCGTGCAGGTTATGTCCCACAGACTATCCGTCCAATCGCGAGGTGAACACCATGGTCAACATAAGTAAGTCGGGGGGCCGCCTGATGGTACGCGCCGGGATCGCCAAGGACGCAAGATATCTGTGCCCAATGCTGAACGAGATCATTGGGCGCGGCGGCACGACGGCGATGGAGACGCCATTGAGCGAGACCGAGTTCACCCGCTACTTCCTGCTTGGGCCGGACGTTTTTGCCTGTCACGTCGCGGAGGATCCAACGAGCGGCGAGCCGGTTGGCTTCCAGGCCCTGACGCGCCACCCGGAGCTGCCAGAAGGTTGGGCCGACATTGCGACCTTCACGCACCAGCGGCCGAGGCTTCCTGGGGTGGGGACAGGCATGTTTGCAGTAACCCGCTCGATTTTGCGGAAACTGGGCCTCGTCGCCGTCAACGCCGCCATTCGCGCGGATAATCGCGGCGGCCTAGCCTACTACGAGAAGATGGGCTTCGAGACGTATCGAACGCTGCCCGCGATACCTTTGCAGAACGGCACGCCGGTCGACCGCATTCTCAAGCGGTATGACGTGGTTTGAATTTCGCGCCGCTCGCCGGACGTTCGCACCCGATCGTTGACGCCACGCCCTTGCGTCCATAGGGTTCGCCTCCTGTCCGAGGCCTGAGAGAGGGCGGCGCCCGCAGTGCCGTCGCACGTTGTCATGACCATTCCGAATACACATCAAGGGATCGATCCCGACGAGATCGCCGTCGCCCACGCCTGCCGCGCCTGGCCCTTCGAGGAGGCTCGCCGGCTGATCGCGCGGCTCGATCGGCTGAAGCGCGATCCCGAAACCCCAGTGCTGTTCGAGACCGGATATGGCCCCTCGGGCCTGCCGCACATCGGCACGTTCGGCGAGGTCGCGCGCACGAGCATGGTACGTCATGCCTTCGAGGTGCTGACCGAAGGACGCCGCAAGACCCATCTCGTCTGTTTCTCCGACGACATGGATGGCCTGCGCAAGGTGCCGGGCAACGTGCCGAACGGCGATCTGCTCGCGGCGAACCTGGAAAAGCCGCTGACGAGCGTGCCCGATCCTTTCGGTACGCATGAAAGCTTCGCGCATCACAACAATTCGCGGCTTCGCGCCTTCCTCGACCAGTTCGGCTTCCAATACGAATTCATGTCGGCGACGACGGCCTACAAGTCGGGCGCCATGGACGCGACGCTCCTGCGCATGCTCGAAGTCTATGAGCAGGTCATGGACATCATCCTGCCGACGCTCGGGCCGGAACGGCGCGCGACCTACTCGCCCTTTCTGCCGATCTCGCCGCGCACCGGGCGCGTGCTGCAAGTGCCGATGGTGGAGCGCAATCCCAAGGCGGGCACGGTCGTCTACGTCGATCCCGATACGGGTGAGAAGGTGGAAACCAAGGTGACGGGCGGTGCCGTGAAGTGCCAGTGGAAGGCCGACTGGGCACTCCGCTGGACGGCGCTCGGCGTCGACTACGAAATGGCCGGCAAGGACCTGATCGACTCGGTGACGCTCTCATCGAAGATCTGCCGCGCGCTCGGCGCGACGCCGCCGGAGGGCTTCAATTACGAGCTGTTCCTCGACGACAAGGGTCAGAAGATCTCCAAGACCAAGGGCAATGGCCTCTCCATCGAGGAGTGGCTGACCTATGCGAGCCCGGAGAGCCTCTCGCTCTTCATGTACCAGAAGCCGAAGACAGCAAAGCGGCTCTATTTCGACGTCATCCCGCGCGCCGTCGACGAGTATCTCACGTTCCTCGGGAAGTTCCCGTCCGAAGAGCCGAAGCAGCGCCTCGACAACCCCGTCTGGCATATCCATACGGGCCATCCGCCGGCCGCCGAGCTGCCGATTTCGTTCGCGCTGCTCCTGAACCTCGTCTCGGCCTCGAATGCCCACGATGCGGGCGTACTCTGGGGCTTCATCAAGCGCCACGTGCCGGGTGCGAGCCCCGAGCGCTATCCGCTGCTCGACAAGCTCGTCGGCTACGCCGTGCGCTATTACGAGGACTTCGTGAAGCCGGAGAAGAAGTTCCGGGCGCCGACCGAAGGCGAAGTGGCAGCGCTGTCGGCCCTGGACGCCGCGCTCGCCGATGCGCCGGCCGACGCCGATGCGGAAACTTTGCAGAATATTGTCTACGAAGCCGGCAAAGCGAATGGATATGACAAAGACACGCTGCGCGACTGGTTTCGCGCCATTTACGAGGTATTGCTCGGCCAGTCGCAGGGGCCGCGCTTCGGTTCTTTCATTGCACTCTACGGTGTGCCCGAGACGCGCCGCCTCATAGCCGACGGTCTCGCAGGCCGTCTGCGCGCCGCCTGAGCCACTATTGGCAGCCGCCCCTGCCGGCGGCTGCCGCAGCGCACGCAATCCCCTGCCCATGTTTGCAATTATCGTGTTAGTCTAGGATCATAAGCCCGATGAATGGGCCTTGATTCGTCCGTCGCGCTTATGGGGAGCACACCCGGAGGGCAGAAGGCATGGCCTCGAGGCGGCGGGAATCCGCTCTGGGCCTTGGCTAGAAAAGGAGGGGCTATGAAAACCATCCTCGTGCCGTGTGATCAAAGCGACAGCATGCCGTCCGTGCTGGCGACGGCCGATCAGCTTGCGGGCAAGTTCGAGAGCCTTGTCGAAGGCATCGCGCTACGCCCCGTCCACGTCGAGATCGTCGCGCCGGATCCGATCGTGGCCGTGACTTTCCCGCCGGCCGACTGGAATGACGGCAGCTACGTCGCTAAGGCGCGGGAAGCGTTCGACACCCACTTTGCTGGCCGACAGACGCCTCGACGTCGCTGGAAGGCCGGCGCATCGGTCGACGATGCGGGGCTCGGCTCGCTCTCGCGCGTCTATGACATTACCGTTCTCGGCAGGCCCACCGCGGAGGCGACGGGCCCGCGCATGACCACGCTCGAAGGCGTGCTGTTCGAGAGCGGCCGCCCGGTCCTGATCGCGCCGCCGACACCGCCCAAGTCGTTCGGCGACACGATTGTGATTTCCTGGAACCGCTCGACGGAGCAGGCGCGCACCAACGCTGATGCGCTGCCGCTTCTGAAGCTTGCCAAGTCAGTCGTCGTTCTCACCATGGAAGGCATCACCGTTCCCGGTCCCTCGGGCGAGCAGTGCTGCGACTGGTTGGCAGGCCATGGCATTCATGCCCGCGAGCTGACGCTCGGCCTCGAAGGAAGAAAGCCCGGTGACGCGCTGATGGAAGAGGCGATGAAGCTTGGCGCGGATCTCATCATCAAGGGCGCCTATACGCAGAGCCGTTTGCGTCACATGATCTGGGGCGGTGCGACGAGCCACTTGCTCGCACACGCACCGATACCTGTACTCATGGCGCACTGAGATCGTTTCTCGACGTTTCGCACTAAAGTTCGAGCTGAATTCTGCGGCGATGGAGGCTGTCATGGTCTGGTATCGTGCGTTGCTCTATGTCTGCTTGCGCTCACCAGCGTGCCGGCGCTGGCCCAAGATCCACTTCAGACGGACGGCGATAAATATCGACTGAAGTTCGAGAACGATCGCGTTCGCGTGCTCGAGTATCGCGATCAGCCGGGCCAGGTGACCAACCAGCATCGCCACAACGCTTTCGTTTTGTATGCGCTCGGTCCGTTCAAGCGCACGATCACACTGCCGGACGGCAAGGTACTCACGCGAGAGTTCACGGCGGGGGACGTCCTGTATTCCGACGCGCAGACGCACATCGGCGCCAATGTCGGGGATACGCCGACGCACGTCATCATCGTCGAGTTCAAATGAAATGTGGCCGGACACCTCGCGGTATCCGGCCACAATAGTGATGCCTGCTGTGGAAGCGGGTTACTTCGCCTTCCACTCCTTGGCGGCCTTGATGACCGCATCCTTATCGAACTTGTTGATGTCGGCGAGCAGCGAATTGTCGAGGACGTCGGCCGCAGAGGCCTTCTCCTTGATCGTGCCGTTCGCGAGCAGCCAGTCGAAGTATGCCTGGTAGTTCTCGACGAGGTTCTCACCCCACTGCTTGGCACCGACCGACTCGAGACGCCATGACGCCGCGCGTGCGTTGAGCGTGGCGATGTCATGGGTGAGCGCCGTCGCCTCGTCCTTGCTGGTCGACTTCGTCTGCGGCCACACATCCCACATGATGCGGATAGCCGCCTCGGGGTTGGTGATCGCGAACAGCGTGCCCATGGCATAGCCCTGGGCGACCGCGGTCGCTTCCTTGCGGTTCTTGGTCAAGGTGTCCTCGAGGGCGATGAAGCCGTTCGAGGGGAACTTGTCGATCGAGGGGTGCTTCAGGCGACGAAGCTTGACGCCTGCGTTCTCGACCAGTGCGTACTGGGTGTCGAACTGCGACAGCGCCTGGACCGAGCCGTTACGGACGAGCGCGGCGGTCTGGCCCGCTTCACCCGCGACGACGACCGAGATGTCCTTGTCGGGGTCCATGCCCTCTTCCTTGGCCAGCGCGCGCACGATGATGGCGCTTGCCGAGGCCATGCCGATCACGCCGATCTTCTTGCCCTTGAGGTCCTTCATGGACTGGACCGTGCTGTCAGCCGGTACGGCGAGGCCGTAGATATTGCCGAGATAGGCCGTGTAGTACGTTTTCAGCTTGGCGCCCTGGCCGCGCATGACGGCTACCGGTTCGACGGACGGCAGCGCGAGCATCGTCTCGCCGGTGGCGACGAATTTGGCGCAGTCGCCCGAGCCGGGCACCGGTACCAGCGTGACGCTGACGCCCATCTTCTCGAACCAGCCGAGCTTGGTGGCGATGGCGAATGGCGCAGCGGCGGAGCTCACCGTGCGGGCGCACCAGCCGACGCGGACATTGGTCTGCGCCTCGGTGGCCGTGACAGCGAGCACACTGCCGATGGCGGCGATACCCATGCTCATTGCGAGCAGCTTCTTCATACCTCTAACCTCCCTTTTGCGATGAAGAGTTCTCACCCGTAGTGCGGACCTCCCAGAAGACGAGGCGCCGCCGGGCGTACGCGACCATGCCGTTCAGGCACAGGCCGAGCATCGACAGGATCAGCAGAATCGAGAACTGACCCGCCACATCCATGTTGAAGTTCATGCTCTGGATGAGCATGCCAAGCCCTCTTTCCGCACCGACGAACTCGGCAACGATGGCGCCGATGAGAGCGAAGATCATCGCGATCTCGAGGCCGGCGAAGATGTAGGGAAGGGCGTTGGGCAGCTGGAGCATGAAGAAGATCTGCGAGCGCGACGCGGCGAGCGAGCGCATCAGGTTGATGCGATCCTCTTCTGCCGAGCGCAGACCGGCGATCGTGTTGACCATCAGCGGGAAGAACGCGACGAGCGCTGCGTTGATCACCTTCGAGGTCAGGCCAAGTCCGAACCAGACGACGATCAGCGGCGCCAGCGCCACCTTTGGCATCGCCTGGAACATGACGATGAACGGATAGAGGAAGTATTCGACGCGCCGGCTCAGCGCGACGATCGTGCCAAGCACGAAGGCGAGTGCCGTGCCGACAAGGAAGCCGAGCACCGTTTCCGTCAGCGTGACCATGAAGTGCTGCGGATAGATGTTGTTCATGATGCCATTGTACATGGCCGTGAAAATGCGTGACGGCGCGGGCAGAACGTACTCGGCGACACCCGTCGCCTTGACGAGGAACTCCCAGACCGCCAGCACCGCCGCGATCAGGAAAAGTCTCAGGATGAAATTCTTCGCGCTTGCCATCAGTCGAGCCCTCCGTCTGCATTGAGGGCCACGCGGATGCGCTTCACGTAGGCGCCAAAATCCTGGGTATTCATGATGTCGAGCGGGCGCGGGCGCGGCAGGTCGACCTTGAACACGTCACCGATCTTGCCCGGGCGCGCGGTCATGACGATGACGCGGTCGGCGAGATAGACCGCCTCGGACGTCGAGTGGGTGATGAAGAGGACGGTCTTGCCGCTCTCCATCCAGATCCGCTGAAGCTCGACGTTCATGGTCTCACGCGTCATCGCGTCGAGGGCGCCGAACGGCTCGTCCATCAGCAGGATCGCGGGATCGTGGATGAGTGCGCGGATGATGCCGACGCGCTGCTGCATGCCGCCTGAAAGTTCGCGCGGATAGCGGTTCTCGAAGCCGTCGAGCCCGACCATCTTGACGAGATCCATCGCGCGCTTGCGCATCTTCTCCTTGTCGAGGCCCTGCACGTCGGCGGGCAGCAGGACATTCTGGAGCACCGTGCGCCACGGAAACAGAACCGGCGTCTGGAACACGACGCCGATATCGCGGCGCGCACCCGTGATCGGCGTGCCGTTGAGCGTTGCTACACCTTCGCTCGGCGGCAGCAGGCCCGCGAGGATCTTGAGAAGCGTCGACTTCCCGCAGCCGGAGGGGCCGACAATCGAAATGAACTCGCCGTTGGTGATCGAGAAACTGATGTCGGAGAGAGCGAGGACGCCCGTGTCTTTCTTCCCGTACGTGAGGGAAAGATGATCGACGGCGATAACGTCCGTGGAAGCTGCGCGCCCAGGCGACGCAGCCCTATCAAGTGCGTTCAAGTGCGTTCCTCCCGAGAACGTGAGCTGGGTCCGGCGGTCTGCTTATTTTTGTTCTTAGGGCGGGACACCAAAGTGGCGCGTCCACAACCGGACTTGGTTTTATCGCTGTGCTCGTTGTACGCAAAAGATCCAGGCTGGCAAGCGACAATACGTCCCAATTATGCTTGTCTCGCAGAAGGGTTGATGGCGCCCCTCCCTCAAGGTGATCATCCAAGAGCGCGGCCCGCGCCAGTCATGTAAGGAAAGCCCACACGAGATGTCCCATGATGTCGCCTGGCTCGGCGCCGCCGAGATCGCCGCCCTGATCCGGGATTGCAAGATCTCCGCGCTCGAGGTCATGCAATCCACGCTCGCGCGTGCTGAAAAGGCGCAGGCCGCGCTCAACTGCTTCATCACAATCTGCGCGGAGGCAGCGCTGAGCGACGCCAAGGCCGCCGACGAGGCCGTCTCGCGCGGCGATACGCTTGGTCCGCTGCACGGCGTGCCCCTGCATGTGAAGGATCTCGTCAACACCAAAGGCGTGCGCACGACCTTCGCCTCGCATATCTACGCGGACAATGTTCCTTCAGCCGATGCGGTCTCGGTTGCGCGGCTGAAGGCGGCCGGCGCCATTCTCATGGGCAAGACCACGACGCCCGAGTTCGGGCATATGCCGTTCACCGAGGCGCCGCTCTTCGGACGCACATGCAATCCCTATGATGCGAGCCGCACGTGCGGCGGTTCGTCGGGCGGAGCGGCGGCCGCGATCGCATCGGGCGTCGGGCCACTCGCCATCGCGACCGATGCTGGCGGCTCGACACGCATTCCAGCGGCTTGCTGCGGTGTCGTCGGCTTCAAGCAGTCGCTCGGTCTCGTGCCGCACGACATGTCGCCCGACACGTTCGGCAACATGTCCTACATCACGCCGACGACGCGCACGGTGATGGATACGGCGCTCATGCTCGAAGCCATGGGTGGCGCCGATCCGAGCGACATTCATTCATTCGGCGCTTCGACCGAGGGGCTTGTCGAAGCCGCGCGCGGCGAAGGCGATCTCAAGGGCCTGCGTATCGCCTGGCGGCCCTATGTCGGCAATACGGTGGTCGACAGCGAGGTTCTGGAGCGTTGCGAGCAGGTGGCCGACGCGCTCGGCGATCTCGGCGCCATCGTCGAGCCCATGGGCGACGACATGGAGCCGACCGAGCCCATGTGGCTCGTGGTCTCGACCGCGCTCTGGAACGCGCGCTTCGCCGATCGGCTTCCGGAGTGGCGTGAGAAGATGAGTCCGACGCTCGTGCGCCAGATGTCCGGCGGCGGCCAGCACACGGCTGAGATGCTCGCGCGCGCCAATCTCCAGCGCACGGCCATCTATCGCAAAGTTCAGAGCTGGTTCGACCGCTACGACATCATTCTCATGCCGACGCTCTCGCGCACCGCGCTGCCGATACAGGAGCGGCTGTTCGATCCGATCGAGATAGAAGGCAAGATCGTCGATAGTATCCGCAAGGCTTGGTACCCGTACACGCATCCGTTCAATCTCACGGGCAATCCCGCGGTAACGCTGCCGGCGGGGCTGCACTCGGATGGACTGCCGATGGCCATCCAGCTCGTCGGTCGCCGTGGTGCGGATGCATTGCTGCTGCGGGCGGCGGCAATCTTCGAGCGTGCGCATCCATGGGACGAGTATCGGCCGAAGGTGGCGGGGCTGGACTGAGTTCGCGGCTTCGCCGCGAGCGAGACTTGTCTCGCGCTCTACCGGGGAGACCCCGGCCCCCTCCTTTTTATGAGTTTGGAACGAGCTGCGAGCGCGCACGCCCCCTCTCCCCGTGTAAGACGGGAGAAGGGATCGGTAGTGCTCGCCGCGCACTCCAAATCTCAAAAAGAAGGGGGTTCGGGGTCTCGTCGTGTCGAAGACACGCGCCTTCGGCACGATATGGGTTTGGGCGATAGCCCATTCGCGCCGAAGGCGCGACTTACCGATGCCCGCGGCTGGTTAGCCCGGCCTGCATCCGCTCCAGTGCGGCGCGGAGGCCTTCGTCGGCGACGGCGGCGACGAGGGGCGCGGTTTCCGTCCGGTCGAATGCACGCCGAGGTGCGGGCGCTGCTGCAACCGGAGGCAGGGCACCCTCGACCGGGGCCTGGATGATGCGCAGCTCGGCGACGGCGCGATAGCCGAAGTGAGCGTTGATCCGCTCAATGATCTGGCGGGCGCGGTACTGGACGTCGATGCCGCGTCCGAGATCTACGCGCAGCGCGAGCGTCGCGCCCTGCCGCTCGGGGCCGCCCTCGTCGCCCGCTTCATGGCCGCCGCGCGGCCATTTCAGCTTGTCGGGCGAGGTGCAACGGGCCAGATCCTTACCGACGATCCCGGCCCAGTCCGTGAGCAGGGCCGCGGTCGAAAAACCGAAGCGCTCGAAGGCCTTACGGGTAAGGCTCGGCACCATGGCGCCGACGGCCTTGGCGGCATAGGCGCCCTTGCCGGGCTTGGAGTAGCGTGAAAGCTGCGACATTTACGGAACTCTGCTCGCTGAGAGCGCCCCCGCTCAGTTCCCATTCGGTCGAGTCGTGCTTAACATCAGGTTAATGATTCGGGGCGCGCGCCAGGGGCGATCGCATGACCGCTGCGGCAAGACTGCAACACATCTGGCCGGCGCCGGGGCCCGCGACGGCGGCAGCGCTCCTCGACTGGTACGAGCGCGAGCGCCGCGACCTGCCGTGGCGGATGGCGCCGGGCGTGCCGGCCGATCCCTACCGCGTCTGGCTGAGCGAGATCATGCTCCAGCAGACGACGGTCAAGACCGTCATCCCCTATTACCTCAAGTTCCTCACGCGCTGGCCTGATGTTGCAGCGCTCGCCGCGGCCGAGCTCGATGACGTGCTCGCGGCGTGGGCGGGCCTTGGCTACTACAGCCGCGCGCGCAATCTGCACGCTTGTGCACGCGCTGTCGTCGAGCAGTACGGCGGCACGTTTCCGAATACGGAAGCCGCGCTCGGCGAGTTGCCCGGCATAGGCCCTTATACGGCGGCGGCAATCGCGGCGATCGCCTTCGGCCGACGCGCGACGCCGGTCGACGGAAATATCGAGCGCGTGATCGCGCGGCTCTTTGCGGTCGCGGAGCCGGTGCCAGGCGCGAAGGCTGAGCTTCGTCGCCTCGCAACCACGCTCACGCCGAAGAAGCGCGCGGGTGACTATGCCCAGGCCATGATGGATCTCGGCGCGACCATCTGCACGCCGCGCCGACCCTCGTGCATGGTCTGTCCCATCGAGCGCGACTGCGCCGCACACGCCATGGCGATCGAGGCGAGCCTGCCCGCCCGCGCCGTAAAGAAGCCGCGACCTGAGCGGTTCGGCACGGCCTTCCTCGTGATCAGCGAGAGTGGCCGCATTCTGCTGCGCCAGCGTCCGCCGACGGGCCTGCTTGCCGGCATGCTCGAGGTGCCCTCGACGGAATGGACGGAGATGCCCCCTGTCGCCAAGGAAGCGTTGCGCCGTGTGCCCGTGCGCGGCGACTGGTGGCCGGTCGTGGGCAGTGTCGTGCACGTCTTCACGCATTTTCGTCTGGAGATGACGGTCTATCGCGCCCTCGTCCGCGATGAGGCGGTCGTCGATCTGTGGGCCGAGCCCGAGCGCTGCCGCTGGGTCCACCGCCGCGACCTCGACGATGTCGCGCTGCCGAGCGTCATGCGCAAGATCATCGCGCATGGAATGCCGGGGGCTTGAGGGCGTGCACCCGCCCCGAATTCCAGCGCCTACCTCCGCGCCAGCACTTTCGCCTCAGGCGGTGAGTTTGCCCATCCATCGCCGCTCTGGCCGATGCGGTAGCCGACCTGGAACAAGGCTTTCATGTAGACCGGGTCGAAGGACTTGGTGGCCTTGACCGTGAAGCTCTGCGGGATGGACGCGAGCCGGAAGGCGGCGCTGTCGCGGCGCGTGATGGCGTAGATCTCATTGAGATCGCCGAGGCCCTGGTTCTTCGTCAAGGTGAAGAGCGAGCGGGCGCTGATCGCCAGAACGTTCGATTGCACAGGCTCGTATTCGGGCCCGATCTTGCCATTGCGGATGACGTAGACAGTCCGGTGCGGCGGCTTCGGATAGAGACGATCGAACGTCTTTAGCGAGAACTGCGCGGGCGCCAGGAACACCTGCCGTGTCGGACCGCCATCGACGTGCATCTCCTCGTAGACCTTGCCGCCAACGCGCACCTTGACGTGCACCGGCGGAAAGATGCCCGGCAGTGAGGCCGAGGCGAGGAGGACATCGCGGAAGAGCTCAGCGGCTTCTTTGTCGCGCTGGGCCGCAACAGCGATCTCGCCCATATTCCAGATCATCTGACGCTGAGCATCGAGATTGGTCGTGCCGACGAGCAGCAGGCGACCGTTGCGGTATTCCTGCGCGATAGCGGCGAGCATCCGGCGGTCGACGTGGCTTGCGATCAGATTGCGCAGGGGTGTCGAGTCGGCAAGTGCATCCGCGCCGAGAAGGCCCGCCAACACCTGTGGCGTCGCGACCGAGCTTGAGTCGAAGTTGTTCCACAGCTCGGCGAGCTGCCGGTCGTAGGATGGACCAAGGTACGCATAGGGGGCAATCAGCGCACCGGCGCTCACCCCAGTCACGACTTCGAAGCGTGGACGGTCACCGCGCTGAGACCAGCCCGTCAGCAGGCCGGCGCCGAACGCACCATCCTCAGCGCCGCCGGAAAGCGCGAGATACTCGACGTGGGGCCGACCATTGCGCACATCGGCTCCGGCGGCCAAACGCTGTACGCTCGGCATATGGGTCTGGACGAAGGCAATAATGTCCTTCGGAACCTCGTCGCCCCAAAAGCGGGTCGCGCCCGTGATGGGGATTTCTGCCTTGGACACGAGCGCGGCTGGCACGGCACGGCGCTCTGGCCCCGCGCACCCTGCCGAGGCGACGGCAATCAGACCGACAACGATGAAGCGAACTAGAACCGCAGTACGCAAACCCTACGCCCCCCGCGTAATCCTCACGCCCCGTGTAAGGTGCCGCAGCATAGTCGATCGGGTGCCCTACGGCATAGTCTGTCCACTCGTTGGAGCGCAAAGTGCCACAGCGTTGTCCTGGAGCCACAGGGGTGTAAATGTCCACGCCGCCCCAATATTTGCAGCATGGAAAAGTCCGAAGGTTTCGGCATTGCCGTGGGCATCGCGCTCGGCGTGCCCATCGGCTTGATGCTCGACAATGTCGCAGCCGGCATCGCGATCGGCCTTGCGATGGCGATCGCGGCCGGGATGCTGCTCAAGCGCTGATCATCCCATTAGCGCTTTGCACACAGCAGCAAACGCAGGAAGCGTGACCGGATCGTTATTCACGTTGCCGGCTGCATGGTGCGAGGCATAGCGCGCGATCACCACTTCGGCCTTGGGATCGATATAGATGGATTGGCCGTGAATGCCGCGCGCCATGTACACGCCATGGGGATCGTGGCTTACCCACCACTGATTGCAGTAGGACCAGCCGGGAAGTGTCGCATATCCTGCGGGCGCGAATTTCTTCGGGTCCGCGCCCTTCGCGATCTCATCGACGACGCTCGCCGGCACGATCTGGCGTCCGTTGAACTGGCCGCGATTGCGCATGACCTCGCCGAAGCGCGCCAGATCGCGCGTCGTCGTATTGAGACCGCCGCCGCCGCTCTCGATGCCGAGGCGATCGACGGTGTAGTGCGCGTCCTCTTCCGCGCCCATGGGCTGCCAGATGCGTTCCGACAGCAGTACCGAGAGCGACTGGCCTGAAGCACGGCGAATGATCCAGGCGAGAACATCGGTGTTCACGGTCTTGTAGGCGAAGACCTCACCATGCTGACCCTGCTTCTGCTGGGTCGTGAGGTATTCGAGCAGTGAGATCGGCGGCTTGCCAGGCTCCTGCGGCGCCATGCCATTGGCGCGGCGCATGGGCCAGATGTCTGAATTCGGATCGGTATAGATCTCGGTGTATTTTAGGCCCGTGGTCATATCCATGACCTGACGGACCGTCGCATCGCCGAAGGCGCTCTTTGCCAGCTCGGGCACGTATTCCGTTACGGGGGCTTTGGGATCGATCTTGCCCTCGGTAATCAGCATTCCGGCGAGCGTACCGGTGAAGGACTTCGTGACGGACATGGCAATGTGCTGCTTGTGCGGCTCGAGCGCGCCGAAGTAGCGCTCGAAGACAACGCGGCCCCGATGCAGCACGACGATGCCATCCGCGTAGGTGAGGCCGAGCGCGTCGTCGAATGTGATGGCGCGCCCGTCCATCGTCGTCGCGCTGACCTTACCGAGGTCCTGCTCGTCGCGCGGTAGGGCGGACGCCGGCTCCGCGCCGCGCCAGACGTTGATGGTCGGTACGAGTTGACGGATGTTGCTCCATGCCCAGCGGAGCTCGGGGAAGTTCCGAAAGCGGCTGTCGGCGAACGTGATCGCCTTGTCCGGCGGCGGCGGGAAACCGGTCATCCAGGCGTGTTTGGCGGGTTCACTTTCGGCGGCATTCAGCGGTGTGGTCGTCATTGGCGGCGGTCCTTTTGCTCGATGCTGCATAATCGGGGCGCGGCGCGCTCAGGCACTCCGGTTCGTCTTGGCGGCTTCTATGGGCTCGGGCGTATCGCTCGCCCATTTCAATCCTTTGTAGTTGAAACCCTCGGCAATGTTGGGCTTTACGATCTCGAAGTACGGCGAAAGGTCGAAGTCGGCGGGCGCATAGAGGCTGTGGTGGCGGATGTGCAGGATCTCGCGGCGGCGATGGCGTGTCACGCCACCGGCCTCGTCCCTCAGTCGCTCTATGCGCGGCAGGATCGGATAGGCAATGCGCCCGAAGGCTTCGGCGATGAGCGTCGAGCAGATGGTCTTCGTCGGCTCGCCGGAGCCGAACGCGATCAGGCGGCGTCGGAAGCGGGATGGGATCGGCGGTGTCGGCAGCAGGTAGCGCGCAAGATCGAAGATATTGCGCATGTCGTACTTCGCGCCGATCCGCGAGATCATGAAGCTGACGAGCGCCTCGCGATCGGCGTCCGTCAGCCCGACCGGGCGGCAAATGCGCGTGTGAAAGCGCTCGTACTTGGCGAGCGGAATCGAGATGCAGCCGTCCGTCGCCGTGACCTCGATCAGCACGTGGGGATCGCCACCATCATTCGGCCGGTCGAGAGCGTCGCCGACATAGAGCGCCGCATGGGACCATGTCGATTGGGTCAGATACTTAATGGCTGTCGAGAGCGTGCTGCTGCCGGCGACCAGGAGAACATCGCCGGTCCTGAGCGTGCGCCGGAGCGCATGCCGGTCCGTCGGGATGTACGGCGCCTCGGATGGCGTTTCGGTTTCGAGTTGCCGCGCGATCCAGCGCCCGAAGCGGTCGAGGAAGGAATTGAACGGGGTCATGCTGTATCTGCGGCCGGGCTCGTGCTGGGTCTTCCACGCCAGATCATAAACGCGGTTGGAGCGCCTGCGTCCACCCACATGATGATGTCACCTGCTCTGCGCGCGTTTGACCAGCAAGGCGAGTGGGATCGCGGCGAGTGAGATCAACGTGTAGATGTAGAAAACGTTCGTGTAGGCGATCAGCGCGGCCTGCCGGTTGATCTCCTTGGAGAGCGACGCAAGGCCCGAGACCGTCTCGACATTCCATCCACCCATGACGGGACCGAGCATGAGCTGCTTGCTGTACGGCGTGACGTTCTCGACCAGACGACTGTAGTTGGCGCCCGTCGCCCGCAGGACCTCGGCAACACAGATCGAGATGAAGAAGCTCGAGGCGATGTTGCGCGTCAGATGGAAGATCGATGTGGCCTCGGCGCGCGATTCCGCCGGCAGCGTCCAGAATGCCGTTGTTGCGATCGGCGCCCAGATGAGGCCGACGGCTGTGCCCTGAAGAAAGGCATTGAGAGCGAAGGTCGCGAAGTCGGCATCGAGTGTGATCGCCATGAGCCAGATGCCCGACAGGATCTGAACGCCGAAGCCGACGACCATGGTGATGCGCGGATCGAGCCGCCCCATGAGCATCACGAGAAAGAACCCAGCCGCGACGCCGACGCCGCGCCAGCCGACCATGATGCCGATAAGACGATCCGTATAGCCGAGATGAGTCTGTAGGAGTGGCGGCAGCAAGACCATCGGGGTGAAGTTCACCATCCCGAACATGCCGACCAGAAGAAGACCGAGTGCGAAGTTGCGATCGAGCAGGATACGCAAGTTGAGGAAGGGGCTCCGTGCCGTGAGGCTGTGCGCGAGGAAGATGTAGAAGGCGACGACGCCGGCGAAGGTCGCGACGATGATCTCGGTCGACTCGAACCAGTCGAGGCGCTGGCCGCGCGCGAGAATGATCTGCATGGCCGCGATGGCCACGGAGAGCGAAAGAAAGCCGGTCCAGTCGAGCGAGACAGGGCGGCGCTGGTCGTCCCGAGGAAGAATGAGGCGGGTGCCGATCGTCGCCAGCAGAGCGACGGGCACGATCATGTAGAAGCCCCATCGCCAGCCGTAGTAGTCCGACAGCACTCCGGCGAGCATCGGCCCGATGATCGGGCCCGCGGTGTTCGCCATGCCGAAGATCGCGATCGCGCGTGCGTGTTGGCGCCGCGGAAATACATCGAGGATCAGTGTCTGGCCGAGCGGGAGAAGCGGCGCACCGGCCGCACCTTGAAGTACGCGCCAAAGCACGAGATCGTCGAGGCCGCGCGCGAGCCCGCACAGCAGCGAGGCCGCAGTGAAGCCCGCGAGACTCCACACCATGACATTGCGCCGCCCGAACGACGCAACGAGCCAGCCGGTCATCGGCGTGACGACGGCTGTTGCAAGAATGTTGAAGGTCACGGTCCAGGAAATCTCGTCCTGGGTCGCGGCCATCGCGCCCTGCATTTGCGGGAGGATGGCGGTCGCCGTGAAGGTCGCGGCGTTGTAGGCGGCGGAGCTCAGCACGACCACGAACAGCACGAGCTGACGGCGGGCGACCGTCATCTCGATCGCCGGGACGTCATACCCGGTTGTGGTGGTCATGGGGCAAGCCCGGCGTTGGCCGACTCAGCGTCTGGCGCGCCTCAGCGCAACGGAAAGCCGAGATTGATCAGGATATCCTTCAGGCGCTCGCGGCCATTGAGCGCCTTGATGGTTGCGAGGCGGTTGATGACACGATGCGTCCACGTGTAGGCCGCCATTTCATGGCGTTTCGAGAACGTCTCGAGGCGCGCGTCGTACGTGGCGCGCAGCTCCTTGTCGGCAGCGCTGCTGTAGCGGTCGCGAAAGAGGATGGCTTCCTGCGGCAGGCGCGGTTTCACCTCGCCTGCGCTCCCGGGTTTCGGATAGCCGATGCACAGGCCGAAGACGGCGACGGCGCCGGGCGGCAGCTCGAGCATCTTGGCAATGGCTGCGGGATCGTTCCGCAGCGCGCCGATGTAGACGGTCGAGAGGCCGAGCGATTCAGCGGCTGCGACGGCATTCTGCGCCGCGAGCGCCGCATCGATGGCGGCGACGAGGAAGGTCTCGAAGTAAGGAAGGCCTTCAAGCGTCTTACCCTCGGCCTCGGCAAGGCGCTGATTGCGCGAGACGTCGGCCAGCCAAACAAGGAACAGCGGGCATTCCACAATGTGCTGCTGACCGCCCGCGATCGCGGCGAGAGCCGCGCGTTTCGCGGGATCGGTCACTTCGACGACCGACCAGGTCTGCAGGTTCGAGCTCGTGGCCGCCGATTGTGCGGCCGCGATCAGCGTCTCGAGCGTCCCCGGCGGCACCGGATCAGGCTTGTAACCGCGGACCGACCGGTGGCTCAGGAGGCTCTCAATGACATCGTTCCAGGGGAGTTTGCTCGCCTTGGCCTCGGTGCCGTATCGGGCGGCAAGCGCCGACGCTTGCGCCGTGACCGGCGGATCGATCGCATTCATGAGCTTTTCCCGGAGTTCGGTGGCGGGTTATGTCCGGTCATATACGAACAGACCGGGGCGCCAATGTCCACCTGCCAGGCCGTTCGTCACCCCGCGCGCATGGCTGCCAGACCGCGATCGAGGTCCGCAATGAGATCGGCCGGTGCCTCGAGCCCCACAGAGAGGCGGATCATGCCGTCGCTGATGCCGAGTTCGGCGCGGGCTTCCGGCTTCAGGCGCTGATGCGTCGTCGTCGCGGGATGCGTGACGATGCTCTTCGCGTCACCGAGATTGTTCGAGATCTTCATGATCTTCAGCGCATTCAGGAACCGGAATGCCGCGGCCTTGCCGCCTTCGACCTCGAACGTCACGATCTGGCTGCCGCCGGACATCTGCCGGCGCGCGAGCTCGGCCTGCGGATGGTTCTTGCTGCCGCAATAGAGAATGCGGGTAATGCCGGGCCTGCCTTCTAGAGCCGCGGCGATCTCGGCTGCCGCCGAGCACTGTGCGCGCACGCGAACGGGCAGCGTCTCCAGGCTCTTGAGCAGAACCCAAGCGTTGAACGGGCTCATGGAGGGCCCCGTCTGGCGCAGGAAGACCTGCAGGTAATCCTTCAGGAACTGCGCCGAACAGAGAATGAGCCCGCCGAGACAGCGGCCCTGGCCGTCGATGTGCTTGGTTGCGGAATAGACGACGACGTCGGCGCCGAGCGCGAGCGGCTTCTGCATGAGCGGCGTCGCAAAGACATTATCGACGAAGACGAGCGCGCCGGCCGCGTGCGCGAGATCGGAGACGGCGCGGATGTCGACGAGATCGAGTGTCGGATTGGCCGGTGTCTCGAAGAACACGGCCTTTGTCTTCGGCCCGATGGCCTGCTTCCACTGCACGAGGTCCGTGCCGTCGACGAGCGTGCAGGAAATACCGAAGCGCGGACACAGCTCCTCGACCACATAGCGACACGAGCCAAACAGCGCCTTCGCCGCGACGACATGATCGCCCGCACTGAGGTAGCTCAGCAGGGCCGACGTGACGGCTGCCATGCCGGTTGCGGTGGCGCGTGCCGCCTCGGCCCCTTCGAGCAGCCGGATGCGCTCCTCGAGCATGGCGACCGTCGGATTGGAAAAGCGCGAGTAGATGAAACCTGGTTCTTCGTCCTTGAAGCGGGCCTCGGCCTGCTCGGCGGTCGCGTAGAGGTAGCTTTGCGTGAGGTAGAGCGCCTCGGAGGTCTCGCCGAAGGGGGAGCGCATCGTCCCGCCATGCACGAGAACGGTCTCGGGCTGCCAGTCGCTGGGAATGGGCGGGGGCGTTGGGTCTGCCATCTGCGGGTCTCCTGTCGGCGGGACACGCGTGGCGTCCCCGAGAAAACTAAAACCGGCCCTTGGTCCCCCGCATATTGCCGGGCGCGACCAGGTATCCGGTTCCGCACGGCCCTTTTAGCGAGTTGTTTTACGTGGCTGCAAGCCGGCCGGCCAAATCACCACGACGTCCAGGATGCGGAATATCGCATCCCTGGGCTTGGCGTCAATGGGTGGATGGGCTATGCGCGGGTACCAAGGGTGAGGGAGCTCATATGCCGAAAGCGCGCGCGAAGCCCAGCCAGAAGGCCGGCATTCTGCCGATACAGGATATCCGCGCGCTGGTCGTCTCGGAGGCAATCCACGCTGAGCGTGCCTTCTCCGCAACGCAGATCCAGCCCGCGAGCCTCGATCTCCGGCTCGGCGATGTCGCCTACCGCGTGCGGGCGAGTTTTCTGCCCGGCGGTCCGGAGAGCCGTGTCGGCGTCATGGACCGTCTCAAGGAGCTCGCACTCCACAAGATCGATCTCAGCTCCGGCGCCGTGCTGGAGACTGGGTGTGTCTATGTCGTGCCGCTACAAGAGCAACTCGCGCTGCCAGCCGATGTCGCCGCCTCCGCCAACCCGAAGAGCTCGACTGGCCGTCTTGATGTCTTCACGCGCGTGATTGCCGATGGCGTGTCGTCGTTCGATACGATCCCGGCGGGATACACCGGCCAGCTCTATGCGGAGATCTGTCCGCAGACATTCCCGATCGTCGTGCGCCGCGGCTCCATGCTGAGCCAGATCCGCTTTCGCACCGGCGATCCCGTCGAGACCGACGACGCGCTCGAAGCGCTGCACAAGAAGATGACGCTCGTGCGCGGCGGCGCGGCGGCGGACGTACGCGGCGGCATTGCGCTCTCGGTCGATCTCACTGGCGACGGCGCGGGCCTCGTCGGCTATCGCGCGCGCCGCCACACCGGGCTCGTCGATGTCGATGCGCCGGGCTCGTGTGCGCTTGCGGATTACTGGGAGCCGATCGTCGTCGGCGACAGAAAGCGCCTGATTCTCGATCCCGATCAGTTCTACATCCTGGCCTCGAAGGAAGCCGTGCATGTGCCGCCGACGCATGCTGCGGAGATGATGCCCTTCAATCCGCTCGTCGGCGAATTCCGTGTGCACTACGCCGGCTTCATGGATCCGGGCTTCGGCCATGCACCGGCCGGCGGTGCGGGCGCGCGCGTCGTGCTCGAAGTGCGCAGCCACAAAGTGCCGTTCGTTCTGGAGGATGGGCAGATCATCGGCCGCCTCATCTACGAGCGCATGGTCTCTGTTCCAACAGTGCTTTACGGGACGGATCTCGGATCGAACTATCAGGCGCAGGGGCTGAAGCTTTCGAAGCATTTTCGCGCCTGAGGCCCCATGCTGATCAGCACACGCTGACCGGCTCGCAGAGGCGGATGGCGAACTTTTCGTTGGCGTGATCGCGCTTGAAGTCGAACTCGCGCGTGTCGGCGCAGCGAATGCGCCCTTCGAGTCCGACGACGTTACCGACCGGCACCTCGCGCACAAACAGAATCCGGTCGAGCGCGCAGCGCTGCTGCTCTTGAAGCTGATGGCGCAACAGCACTTGCCACGACTCCGCGCCGTGCGCCAGCCTTTCGCCGACCACACTCGCGGCGGCAAGGACTATGAGACCGACGACAAGCCGGAAGCGAAGATCACTGGTGCGCGTGATGCTGTCAGTTCTCAGCGTCATTAGGGTTGCTCCCGACTTGGTGTGGAACTGCAGTTGGCGCTACGTTGTTCAGTATTGGAATGCCGACGGCGGATTGCCTTGATGCGGGTCAAGGCGAAACAGCGTCAGCCAACCGATGTTGCGGGGCCCGAAGCAGTGGAGCGCCCCGTTTCTCCGGGAGAAAGGTCGACACAATGGTTTGGAAGACGATTACGACGCAGCTTTCCAGTCCCGGTCGCGCAGATGTCCTCATGAGTGTCGCCGGGCGGCTGGCCGAGCGCTTCGAGGCTCATCTGATCGGTCTTGATGCTACGCCTACGTTCACGCTTGCCGCGCCCATGATGACGCCGGCCGAAGCCGACGCGATCGCTGCTGCCGAGCGCCAGCGCGTCAGGGAAATTCAAGCGAAGTTCGAGGCTATGTCGGCCAACCGTGCCTTCGTCGGCGAATGGCGCGAGCTGAGAGTGCACGATGCGGATCTGCCGACTGCCGTGCTCGATCATGCACGCGCTTCGGATCTGATTATCGCATCACAATCCGATCCGGATTGGGATGTGTCCGGGCTGTTCGATTTTCCCGAGCGTCTCGTGCTCGAGAGTGGCCGGCCAGTACTGCTCGTGCCCTACGCCGGTACTTTCGGTGAGATTGGCAAGCGCGTGACCGTCGCGTGGTCCGGCAAGCGCGAGGGCGCACGCGCGGTGTTCGATGCACTTCCGCTTCTGAAGACGGCGGACGCGGTGACACTGCTCTGCGTTGTCGGAAACTCAGCCGATGCGGCGCCGGGCGAACTGCCGGGCACAGAGCTCGCTGCGGCTCTGGCGCGCCATGGCGCGAAGGTGACGGTCCAGAAGTCCTCCCCCGATGAGATCGGCGTTGCCGACGACATCCTCTCGCGGATCGCGGAAGACGGGACTGACCTGCTGGTCATGGGGGCCTATGGCTATTCGCGGCTCCGGCAGATGGTTTTCGGAGGTGTCACGCGCCATATCTTAGGTCACATGACCGTACCGACGCTGATGTCGCACTGATCAGAGTCGTCGTCCCGGCCCTGCACCCTCAATGAAGGAGATGCCCGATGTACGATCGCATTCTCATTCCGACAGACGGCAGTGAACTTGCCGAGAAGGCCGTTGACCAAGGGCTCGCACTGGCCAAGACCGTCGGCGCCAAAGTCATCATCGTTCGCGTGACCAATGTGCCCGCGCCTATGGTCTACGAGGGCGTGGTCGTGGCCCTGCCGACCGAGGAGATCCGCGAGGAAATTGCCGCGCGGGTCGCCGAGCATTTCAAGACCCTCGCGAGCAAGGCTTCCGCCCTCGGCGTCCCCCTCGAGACCGTGCACGTCGAGAACGACAGTCCCTATGAGGCAATCATCGACACCGCCAAGAAGAGGGGCGCCAACCTGATTGTCATGGCCTCGCACGGACGTCGCGGGCTCTCGGCGGTTCTTCTCGGCAGCGAGACGCAGAAAGTGCTTACGCACTCGACCATCCCCGTGCTCGTCTGCCGCTGATGCTGAGTAATCAGTATCCAAACGCGAGCGCCCCCCGTCCATGAGGTCGAGGGGCGCGTAGAGCGTCGCTTGGGTCGCAAGTACGGGCGGGGAGCACCCTTACCAGGCGACGCAGCGCCATTTGGCCTTTCCGCTACGGCTGTACACCCAGCCGAAGCGCCGGCAATACGGCTCGCTGCGATAATAGTAGGGAGAGTAGCCGTAGTGGCGGCGGTATCCGCCGTAGACGACCGGTCCGCCGATCACCACCGATACGCCGCCCCAGCGGTGCTTGTGATGATGGTGCTTGTGCTTACGCGCTTCGGCGCTCGGGGCTGCTGCCAGCGACATCGCGGCGACGGCCGCAGCGGTCGTGACGGCGAGCAGTATAGTTCTCGACATGGTGTGCTCTTCTCCTGAGATGTGCGGCGGGAGCCGAAGGCGATCACGCCTCAGGAGATCGAGTAGCGAACAAAGTTCACCGGCCCATTGAGCCTGTCGTGCGAATTTGCCCGGTATTGCGAGGAACCGGCCGCTACCAGTTCAGGCAGCGCCACCGTGCATACTTGCCGCACTTGCTGTAGACCCATCCCCAACCGCGGCAGTAGATGGGGCTGGGTTCGGCGTGGAACGGCCTGTAGACGATGCCCGCCGGGCGGAAGATGCCCCTGGGACGGCCGTAGTAGGGATCGTAGTAGCCGCGATAGTAGGGGCCATAGTGCGGGCGGTAGCCGCTGTGGAAGTCATAGGGCGTCGGATAGTAGACGATCACGCCGCCGTCCCGGTGCCGATACCCTCCGGCCTCAACATCGGAGGCGGTTCCGAGGGAAAGCGCGCCGAACGACAGGGCGCCGACAATGGCCGCCGTCGCGGCCGCGATAACGCGTGATCTCGCCATGAGCTCTCTCCTGATCGCTGCCGCCGCGCGGCCCATGCGCCGAAACGCAGGTCAGGTAAGAACTTATTCGCACTATCGATTGCCGAACAAAGTTCACCGCTGAATTGGGTAAACGGATCGTCTGTGTTTATAGGGGTTTAGCGTCATATCAATCGCGCGGCGCCCCAAGGTTGGGGATGCATCCCCGTAGACGGGCGTTAGGCGCGGACGGAAGGTCGCGAACGCGCTTTCACCATTCAGCGCAGCGCCATTCACCCGTGGCCGTATCGACGATGCCCCAGAGCCACTTGTCCTTGCGGATGTGGACCCACGCCCATCGCTTGCATTCGTTGTCGCCGCCGTATCCATCCCCGGGCCCAACATAGGCAGCAGCACTGCCTCGCGAGCCCACCGGCCCGTACATGTAGGGGCCGTAGTAAGGGCGATAGCCGTTGTAGGCGTAGGGCGTCCCAATGAAGACCTGGACGCCCTCGCGGCGCGGCGGGAGCACGTAGGCTCCGTCCGGCCCCTCCTCCAGATATTCGCCCGGGGCAGGCCCCTTGAAGGGCGGTTGCAGGGATTTGTCATCATAGGCGTGCGCGCTGCCCGCGAGGCCTGTCAGCACGGCCGCGAGCACTAAGGCGCGAATTGATAGTCTCGACATACGGGGTCCCCCTCTGGACACCATCGGCTTGGCGGCCTGATACATGGGCCGCGCCAGCGCGGTGTTCGGGTCTGTTCGTTCAGCAATTCTGGATTGCGTGGCTTATGCCAGCCTCGACAGTTCCACCTGCTGCGAGGCATAAGAAGCGCGAAACATTGCAGCAGATTCCTGCCTTGCGGCCCGCGCTCCTGTGAATTCGGCGCCCGGCAGCGAGCATCTGATCGGATCGGGACATGTCAGCTCAATCAACCGCCGCCGCACGGCCGGCGCGCCCGCTATGGCTCGTGATACTCGCCGCGGGCACGATCGTCGGCCTTGCCATGGGCCTGCGTCAGGTCATGGGGCTTTACTTGAAGCCCCTGTCAGACGAGCTGGGCGTCGGCCGCGAGCCGTTCTCCAATGCCATGGCGATCGCAAACCTGACTTGGGGCGCCCTGACGATCGTTGCCGGCGCTGTCGCGGACAAATACGGTGCCGGTCGTGTGCTTGTTGTCAGCGGGTTCGCGACGGTCGCCTCGTTCTACCTCATGGCGACGGCGCAAAGCCCATTCGATCTTTATATTGCGGGCCTTCTCGCGGGCGCGGGCGTTGCCGGTACGGCTGCACCCGCTCTCGTCGGAACGGTTGGGCGTGCTGCGCCGCCTGAAAGGCGCACTGCTGCGATCGCTTCGCTCGGCATGGCCGCGGGCATCGGCAGCCTGCTCGCGTTCCCCTATGCGCATGTGCTGATCGAAACCATCGGTTGGAAAGCCAGCCTGATGGCTATATCGGCGACCTGCCTGCTCATCCTGCCTTTGGCATGGCCGCTGAAGGGAAGCCCCGCGCCGTTCGCGGGCACCGCCAAATCGCAAACCTTGATCGAAGCCTTCCGTGAGGCGTTCGCGCATCCGAGCTTCTGGCTGCTGACATCGGGCTTTTTCGTTTGCGGCTTTCACCTCGCCTTCTATGGCGTCCACCTGCCGGCCTTCGTGTCCGATCTCGGAATGCCGTCCTGGGTCGGCGTGTGGGCGCTGATGGCGGTCGGCATTGCCAACATCATCGGGACGTACGCGGCGGGGCAGTCGGCACGCTTCGTCGAACGCCGCGTGGGGCTGAGCTTCATCTATTTCATGCGCTCATTCGCGTTCATTGCACTGCTGTTCCTGCCCCTGACGCCCTGGCTGATCATAGGTATTTCGGCCCTGCTCGGCCTTTTCTGGCTGTCCACGGTGCCGCTGACGTCGACCCTCGTCGGCATCTTCTTCGGTACACAGTGGATGTCGATGCTGTTCGGGTTCGTGTTCCTGTCCCACCAGCTCGGGTCGTTCGCGGGTCTGTGGCTGGCCGGAACCCTCTATGATGCGACCAAGTCCTACGATACTATGTGGTGGATCTGTATCGCGCTCGCGCTGTTTGCGGCGCTGATCCACTGGCCGATCCGCGAGCGTCCTGTCGCGCGGCTCAGTGAGCAGCCCGCGACCTGAGGAGATCGCGCATGACGTCGACCGTCGAGACGTACACCACGCACGGCGCCGAGGCCCAGTCTCCGGAGCGTATGCCTCGCGTCGTCCGCTTCGGCCTGATCCTGACGCTCGGCGGTCTCATGACCGGTGCGATCTATCTCCTGGCGGTGCGCGGAGAGGCGCTGCTCGTCGATCTCGCGGCGCTCGGTGAGCGCCTTTGGTGCTTCTGAATGGCGCACGGCGACGGCAGCAGCGAGCCGACCGCAGGATCATCCGCGGAGCTCGGCCGGCAGAGCTTTGACGCCCTTGCGATCGACGCGCTCGCGGATCGCATTCGCGCGCAAGATCGGGCGGCACTCGCTCGCGCGATCACCCTCGTCGAAAGCACCAAGTCCGACCATCGCGCCCGCGCGCAGGAGCTTCTCCAGGTGTTGCTGCCGGATACGGGCAAGGCACACCGCATAGGCATCACCGGCGTACCCGGTGTCGGCAAGTCGACGACGATCGACCAACTCGGCATGAACCTGATCGAGGCGGACCATCGCGTCGCCGTGCTGGCGGTCGATCCGACCTCGCGGCGCACGGGCGGTTCCATCCTCGGCGACAAGACGCGCATGAGCCGCCTTGCGGGCAGCGAACATGCTTTCATCCGTCCGTCCCCGACTTCGGGAACGCTCGGCGGCGTCGCGCGGCGCACGCGCGAGACCATGCTGCTGGTCGAAGCGGCGGGCTACGATGTCGTGATCGTCGAAACGGTGGGTGTCGGCCAGTCCGAGACAGCGGTCGCCGAAATGGTGGACTTCTTCCTGGTGCTGTTGCTCGCCGGCGGTGGTGATGATCTTCAGGGCATCAAGAAGGGCATCATCGAGATCGCTGACATGATCGTCATCAACAAGGCCGATGGCGACAACGTCACGCGCGCGACGCGCTCGGCGGCTGAGTACCAGGGTGCGCTCAATCTACTGACGCCGGTGACGCCGAGCTGGAGCCCGCCCGTGCTCACCATGTCGGCGCATGAGAACAGGGGCCTCGATGCGCTTTGGCAAAAGATCGAGGAGCACAAGCGTATCATGACGGCGACGGGCGCGTTCCTCGCGCGCCGCCAGACGCAGGCCGTAGCGTGGATGCACGACATGCTCGCGGACCGGCTCATGGACGAGGTGCGCAGCCGTCCCTCGATCATGGAGCGCATGGGGCAGCTTGAAGCCGAGGTGCGGCTCGAGCGCCTGACGCCGGCCATGGCCGTCGAGACCGTGATGATCATGCTGCGCGATGGGCGCTCGAGCGAGAGCTAGCGTGTGATGGCAAGTGCCAATGGCCGCACCACCGTTTTGCTGACCGGTTTCGGGCCCTTTCCGAGCGTGCCGGCGAATGCCACGTCGATCCTCGTGCCGCGCCTTGCCGAGGCCGCTCGCACCACCTTTCCCGGCATCATGTTCGAGACGCGCACACTGCCGACGGAGTGGGCTGCCGGTATCGAGCACCTCGATGGCTGCTACCGCGAGGTCGCGCCGGCCATCGCGCTGCATTTCGGCGTTTCATCACGGGCGCGCGGTTTCGAGATCGAGGCGCGCGGGCGTAATCGCCTCGCGTTCGTTCCGGATGCGGCGGGGGTCTTTCCCAGTGCGCCTGTGCTGCGCGCCAATGGTCACGAATTCCTCTCGAGTACCGTACCCGTCAGCGCGATCGTCAGCCGCCTCCGCCGGCGCGGCCTGCCGGCCTTCGTCTCGCGAGACGCAGGCGCATACCTCTGCAATGCGGCGCTGTATACGGCCCTCGACATGGCGCGGCGGACGTCGCGCGATCATCGCATCGGGTTCATTCATGTGCCGTCATCGCTCCTCGTCGAAGAGCGGCGACCGACGTTCGGTGCCCATCCGCGCTGTCCCTTGACGTGGCCCGAGACGATCGACGGTGGACTGGAGATCATCGGCGCGGTTCTGGGTCGACCAGTCGCGCGACGCTAAAGTCACTCAATCCAGCGGTGTCCGGAAGTTCCGGCCGAGATAGCCCATGGCGGCGGCGATCAGGCGCCCCACGCCGTAGCCGATCACGCACGCGACCAAGTTCGCCAGCAGCAGCTTCATGACGAGATCGACGAAGATCGGGTTGTTGAGCGGTTCCCAAAACCTGAAGTTCCCACCGGAGCCGACGCCGAGTTGCAAGACGACGGCTGCGATCACGAGCGGCGGCATGACCCACACGCGCGAACGCAACAGTCCCAGGAAGAATGCGGCGGCGAGCGTGAAGAGGATCATCGAGACGCTCTTCTATTTCATATCCGTGCGCTTGGGTGGCGCCGTCACGATGGACTTGAGCGCCGGTGTCGGCTTCATCAGCTTGTCGAGATTGGGCAGCGGCCGCTTCAGCTCATCACTGGCATTGAAGGCCTGCTCCATGGCGTGCGCAGCCGATAGCACGAAGGCATCCGCGCGCGCACCGCCGACCACCTGCAGTCCGAACGGAAAGCCCGCGTGATCGACACCGCAGGGAATGGAAATCGCGGGATTGGTCGCCAGCGTCACGACGTAGGTGAGCGAGAGCCAGTGGTAGTAGTTGCGCAGCGGCTTGCCGTTCATCTCGCTCAGATAGAGCTGCGTCCATGGGAACGGCGAGACCGGCACAGTCGGCGCGAGAACGAGATCGTACTCTTTGAACAGCTCCTGGAACTTCCGGTAGATGCGCGTCTGCTCGAGATTGGCCCAGGCCACATCGGCGATGCCCATCTTGGCGCCGATCTCGTAGTTCGCGCGAATGTTGGGCCCGAGTGACGCAGGATCCTTCTCGTAGGCATCGCGGTAGCGCCCGACGAAGGCGATCGCGCGGACGACATCGAAGCACTCGTCGATCTTGCCGAGATCGGGCTCGATGCGATCGCAACGCAGGAAGAGATGGCGCATCGATTTGATACGATCGCGGAAAACTTTGCGGATCGGCTTGTCGACGGGGCTCGTGCCGAAGTCCTCGGTCCATGCAACCTTGAGCCGACCGAGATCGACCGGTTTCGGCGTTGCAAGCGCGCCGAGATCCACGTCGTAGCTCAGCGGATCAATCGCGTTCTGGCCTGCCTGCGCAGCCATGAGCTGGCAGGTGTCGGCGACAGTGCGGCCCATGGGCCCGAGCACCGAGATGGCCGACCATCCCATGGGGCGCATGGTGTGCGGCACGAGGCCCGGCGAAGGCCTGAAGCCAACGACGCCGTTGACCGCGCCCGGAATGCGCAGCGACCCGCCCGTGTCCGAGCCCGTGCAAACCGGGAGCATGTCGGTCGCGAGCGCGACTGCAGAACCGCCGGACGAGCCACCTGCGTTCATCTTCGGATCGAACGGATTGCCCGTCGCGCCCCACACGGGATTGCGGCTGTTCGCACCGGCGCCGAACTCCGGCACGTTCGTTTTCGCGACGACGATGCCGCCGGCGGCGCGAATGCGCGCGACCATGACGGTGTCGTTCTCGGGCACATTGTCCTTATAGAGCGGTGAGCCGTACGTGGTCAGCAGGCCGCCCGTATTCTCCAGATCCTTCACCCCGACCGGCAGGCCGTGCAGTGCGCCGAGCGTCTCGCCATCGCGCACAGCTTTCTCTGCAGCCTTGGCTTCCTTGCGCGCGCGGGCGTAGCAGGTCGCCGTTACCGCATTTACCGCCGGATTGATCTCCGCGACGCGGTCGATGCACGCCTCGAGCAGCTCGACGGGCGAGATTTCCTTGGAGCCGATGCGGCGGCGCATTTCGACGGAGGAGAGCGAGAGCAGGTCTGAGTGCTTGGGCATCGAGAAATCCCGCTTGCGTGAAGGGCTGACCATGGGCTCGAGAAAAAACCCCTCCTCAGTTGTCTGAGAAGGGGCCGATTGTCAGATCAGAACACCACCACGCTGCGGATGCTCTCGCCGGCGTGCATGAGATCGAAGCCCTTGTTGATGTCGGCGAGTGGCATCGTGTGGGTGATCATCGGGTCGATGGAGATCTTGCCCTCCATGTACCAGTCGACGATGCGCGGCACATCCGTGCGCCCTCGTGCGCCGCCGAAGGCCGTGCCTTTCCAGGTGCGTCCCGTGACGAGCTGGAAGGGGCGCGTCTTGATCTCCTGGCCAGCGCCCGCGACGCCGATAATGATCGACTGACCCCAGCCGCGATGCGAGCATTCGAGCGCGGCTCGCATGACCTCGACATTGCCCGTGCAGTCGAAGGTGTAGTCGGCGCCACCGATCTGGTCCGCCCCGCGCTTCGTCATGTTGACGATATGTGCGACGAGATCACCGCCCACTTCCTTCGGGTTCACGAAGTGGGTCATGCCGAAGCGCTCGCCCCAAGCCTTCTTGTCGTTGTTGAGGTCGACGCCGATGATCATGTCGGCGCCCGCGAGCTTGAGGCCCTGGATGACATTGAGACCGATACCGCCGAGGCCGAACACTACGGCGGTCGAGCCGATCTCGACCTGCGCTGTGTTGATGACGGCGCCGACACCTGTCGTGACGCCACAGCCGATGTAGCAGATCTTGTCGAACGGCGCGTCCTTGCGCACTTTCGCGACGGCGATCTCCGGCAGCACGGTGAAGTTCGAGAAGGTCGAGCAGCCCATGTAGTGATGGATGGGCTTGCCATCGAGCGAGAAGCGGCTCGTGCCGTCCGGCATGAGGCCCTGGCCCTGCGTCGCGCGGATGGCCGTGCAGAGGTTCGTCTTGCGCGAGAGGCACGAGGGGCAGGTGCGGCATTCGGGCGTGTAGAGCGGGATGACGTGATCGCCTTTTGCGACGCTGGTGACGCCGGGACCGACGTCCACGACCACGCCTGCGCCTTCGTGGCCCAGGATCGCAGGAAAGAGCCCCTCCGGATCGGCACCCGAGAGCGTGAACTCGTCGGTGTGGCAGATGCCCGTTGCCTTAACCTCGACCAGCACCTCGCCGGCCCTCGGACCTTCGAGGTCGACCTCGACGATCTCGAGGGGTTTGCCCTTCTCGAAGGCGACGGCGGCGGGGGTCTTCATAGCAGAATGTCCTTCCACAAAGTGTCGCGGCATAGCTGTACGGGGCAGCGGCGCGCTTCCATGCTCGCGACCACATGGCGCGACCGGTTCGACGCAAGTATTACAGTCTTCGCCGGCAATCGAAAGGCCTTGGCGTTGATGGGGTGCGGCTCCATGTCGGCCCGAGGTTGGTGTGGGGTGGTCGCACTTCGGCCGGATTCGCCGCTCAGAGCAGCGGCACATGAACGAGGGACCTAGGCGTGACGGAATGGGTTGATTGGAGCCGCAGGCTCGCCGCTGCAGTACTCGTGCTGATGGCGGGAACGACAGTTGCGGGGGCACAGATCGGGCCGGGACAGGAGGGCACTGTCAAGGCGCAGCACGGTGATTGGCAGATCGTCTGCCGTCCGCCGCCTCCGGGCGCCAAGAACGAGACCTGCGCGCTCGTCCAGAGCGTCGCAGCCGAGGACCGCAACAACGTCGGCCTAACGGTCTACTTCCAGCGCTTCTCGAATGGTCAGCAGGTGCTGCGTGTGTTCTCGCCGCTCGGCGTGCTGTTGCCACCGGGGTTGGGCCTTCGGGTCGATGACAAGGATGTCGGCAGCGCGCCGTTCCTGCGTTGTCACAACTTCGCGTGTTACGCGCAGGTGGTCGCCGATTCGGCGCTGATCGAGCGTCTGTCGAACGGCAAGTCGGCGGTTTTCATCATCTACCAGACCGAGGAGGCCGGCATCGGTATCCCGGTGTCCCTCAAGGGCTTCGCCGAGGGCCTGAAGGGGCTCGGCCAATAGCGGGTGCGCGGAATGATGCCGCCGCTACTTCCCCTTCTCCCCGTGCTTACAGGGAGAGAGAAATTTAAGCAGCCAGCCAGGGCTTCTCGCTGTTGAGGCGGCTCTCGTAGTCGCTGATCTGCTTCTCGTGCTCCAGCGTCAGGCCGATGTCGTCGAGGCCGTTCAGCAGGCAATGCTTGCGGAAGGGGTCGATGTCGAACGTGATCACGCCGCCGTCGGGGCGGCGAATTTCCTGCTTCTCGAGATCGACCGTGAGGGTGGCATTCGCCCCGTTCTCGGCGTCCAGCATCAGCTTGTCGACCTCTTCCTGCGGCAGCTTGATGGGCAGGATGCCGTTCTTGAAGCAGTTGTTGAAGAAGATATCGGCGAACGACGAGGCGATGACGCAGCGCACGCCGAAGTCCAGGAGCGCCCAGGGTGCGTGCTCGCGGCTCGAGCCGCAGCCGAAGTTCTCGCCGGTGACGAGGATCTGCGCCTTACGGTAGGCCGGCTTGTTCAGGACGAAGTCGGGATTTTCCTTGCCGCTTTCGTCATAGCGCACCTCGGCGAAAGCCGCCTTGCCGAGCCCGGTCCGCTTGATGGTCTTCAGGTAGTTCTTCGGGATGATGCGGTCGGTGTCGATGTTGATCTCCGGCATCGGAGCGGCAACACCCGTCAACTGCGTGAACTTGTCCATGGAAGGCCTGCTGTTCCCGAAAATGCGGCTTGTTTGAGCGGGATTGTCGATAGCGTGCTTTGTGGGGCCCCGTCAACGCGGGCGGGCCCTGGCGCGCCGCGTCGCCATTGCACACCGGCAGATGCCCATAGTGCTCCAAATGACTGAAATTCCGTCTTGTTCCGCCTTTGCGGGCATCGGAGACTGGGAACAGGTCGGCTTGGAAAGCGCGCTTGCCTTGTCTATAGTGCCGGGCAAAACGGGGTTTCCTACGGGGGCCGTTCTCGCTCGCGAGGCCAACGTCCGCGCGGCACTTCGGAGCGCGGCGTCGAGCCGGGCGAACGATGCAACGCGCACGGTTGGGTCTGTGTAGAGTGTGGCCGGCAAAGGGGAGCCGTCGATGTCGAAGGACGGGAGGGCCTGTCCGAAGATGTCGAGGCTCGGAGTGGGGACGGCATGAAGTGCAATCCGCTGCGTTGGTTGCTTGGGCTCATCCCGATTCTGCTGCTCGCAGGTGTCGCTGTCTTCAGCGAGCGCGAGCGTATCGAGCAGGATCTTGCGGAGCGCGCCGATAAAGTACTCAATGAGGCCGGGCTCGGGTGGGCCAGCGCCAGCTTCGACGGGCGCGATGCAGTGCTGTCCGGCCGCGCGGCGGACGAGGCCGACCCCGGGCGTGCGACCGTGACGGTGGCGCAGACCCATGGTGTGCGCATCGTGCGCAACGACGCCGGTCTGATCGACCGGGCCGAGCGCTATGACTGGGCGGCCTCGAAGCGCGAGGGGCGCGTGCGCCTCAGCGGACTTGCGCCCAACGAGAAGACGCGCCGCGAAATCATCGGCCTCGCGCGCGGAACCTTTCCCAGCAGCGAGATCGCCGACCGGCTGACCTTGGCGCGAGGCGCGCCGGCGCTCGATATCTGGCTTGGCGGTGTCGGCTTCGCCCTCAAGCAGCTCACGCTTCTCAAATCCGGCACGATCCGGCTCGAAGGGACCGAACTCACCATCGCCGGCGAGGCCAACGACGCGGCGAGCTATCGGGCCCTGAAGACGTCCCTGGCCATCGGCCTGCCGCCCGGCATCAGCCTCAAGGCGGACCGGTTGGAGCCGCCGGTCATTGCACCCTATGTCTGGAGCGCGCGCGTCGGAGACGGACAGCTCGAGATGCGTGGTGCCGTTCCGAGCGAACAGGCGCGGGCGGCCCTGCTGGCCGCCGCCAAGGCCGATGCGCCGCAGCTGCGCGCCACGGACGGTATGGCGCCCGCGCGCGGCGAGCCCGATGATTGGCTCGGCGTGGTTCAGGTTTTGCTTCGGGAGCTCCTGCGTCTCGAAGAAGGCACCGTCGAACTGCGCGATCAGACGATTGCATTCAGTGGCGTGGCGCAGCGCGAAGCAACGGCCGAGGATGTCCGAGCCAAGCTCAAGGACGACGTTTCCGGCGCTTATCGGGTGATGGAACGCATCACCTTCCGCGAGCCGACGATCAAGCCGATCGCCGCGTACCGGACCGCGCTGTCGCTCGATGGCGGCGTTGCGACGCTCGTTGGCTACGTCCCGAGTGAGAGTGCGCGTGCCGCGCTCACGAGCCTGGTCGAGGCGCGCCTCTCCGGCGTGAAGATCGTGGATCAGCTCGAGCTTGGGGCGGGCGCGCCTCCGGGATGGCAGAGGTGCCTGGATCTCGGACTTGGCGCCCTGGCGAAACTCGGTGGCGGCAGTGTCGACCTGACGATACGGCGCCTCTTGATCGAAGGCGTGACCGAGAGCGGCGCCCTGGCACGCTCACTCCCAGCCGATCTGCAGACGGCTGCCGGACGCGATTGCGAGACGGAAGCGCGCCTTACGCTCAAGGCGTCGCCGGAGCCCAGTTTGCGCTGGTCGGCGCGGGCAGATGCCCAGGGCGACATTGTTCTGGAAGGGCAGGTGCCGGGTGTGGCCGTGCGCGATCAACTCATGTCGCAAGCCGCGCGTCTCTTCGATGGACGCAATGTCGTCGATCGCATGGAGGTGGTCGACAGCACCTCGCAGAAATGGGCGCGCCTCGCCACGACGGGCGTCGCGCAACTCGCGCGGCTGCGGCTCGGCCGAGCGGAGATCGTCAATCAGTCTCTGCGCATCGAAGGCGAGGCGCGGGATGTGGCGGCCCAGGCCGCGATCCGCGATGCCCTCGGGCGGGAGGTGCCGGAGGGGTATGTGGCGCGCGAGGCCATTGCCGTTCGGTCCGACGCGATGATCGCGTCTGAGGATCTGGCGCGCCGGACAGCGGCGGACGATACGAGGAAGGAGGCGGCTGCGGAGGCCGATGCCAGCCGCCGTGCCGAGGACGAAGCGCGACGGCAGGCCGAGGAGGACGCGCGGCGCGCAGCCGAAGCCGCCGAAGCGCGCGCGCGCGCCGACCTCGAAGCCAAGCAGCGTGCCGAAGAGGAACGCAGCAAGCGTGCAGCCGAGGAGGCGCGCCATGCGGCCGAAGCCGCGGCCCGCGAGCGCGCCGAGACTGAGGCCAAGCAGCGCGCGGAGGCCGAGGCCGGTAAGCGTGCGGAGGAAGCAGCGCGCCAGGAACGGGAGGCCGAGGCGGCCAAGGAAGCCGTGGAGCAGGCGCGCAAGGACGCCGAGGCAGAGGTGTGTCAGAAGTCGTTGCGCGCGGTATCGAGCGAGGGCGTGATCTTGTTTTCACGCGCGAGTGCCGAACTGGATCGGCGCAGCCTGCCGACCTTGCGACGGCTGGCCCAGGCGGCCGGAAACTGCCCCGATGTCACGATCGAGATCGAGGGCCACACCGATTCTGAGGGTATCGACGAGCGCAATCAGCCGCTCTCCGAACGCCGCGCCCAGGCCGTTGCCGACTATCTGGCCGAACGTGGAGTGCCCATGGAGCGCATGAAGGCTGTCGGTTACGGTGCGTCACGGCCCGTCGCGCCGAACGACACGCGCGAGAACATGGCCCGCAATCGCCGCATCGAGTTCACCGTCAAGGCGAAGTGATTTCGCGCGAGGATCCGTGGATGGATTATCTGCTGCAACACATGGTCTTCTACGTGGCTTGTGCCTTTCTGCTCGGCGTTTTCGTCGGCTGGGCCACCTGCCGCCGCCGCGAGGATCATTGATGTCATGAGGCGATCGGAGAGACTGGTTCGGAGTGCACTTGCATGATCGCACTGGCATGGCAGACGCTGCTCATCCTGACGGTCGCATACTTCCTCGGCTGCATTGTCGGCTGTCTCGCGCGCAAACTGATCGGTGCTCGCCCTGCAATAAGTGACGAGCCGCTGCTCGAGGCGGCGGTGTCGGCGCCTACCGCACCGCCGCCGCCGCGCGACGTCGCCACACGGGTCGTAGCTGCTCCCGCCATCGTGAGCGAAGCAGCCGCGCCCGCAACGCGTCCGATGCCCGGCGCCGGGACAACGAAAGCCTTCCGTCGCGCTGACCGCGATACACCGGAGGATCCGGCACCTGCTGAGCCGCCGTCCGAGCCGGAGCTGCCACGGCGTGCTCCGTCGAAAGTGAGCGATGTGCCGCCACCGGTTACCGTCGCCGCGCCGATCTCCGCGGCCGACGCGGTCGCAGCGGCTGTGGCCGAGCGCATGGCAGTGCCGACACCCCCGGTTGTGCTGGAGGTATCGGAAACGGAGCCGGCAGTGGCCGAACCCGCAGTGCTTGAGCCGGCGGCTCCTCCGGCATCGATCGACGATCTCACGCGCATCCGCGCGATCGATGGCGAACTCGCAGCGAAACTCAACGAACTCGGCGTGACCAGGTACGCCGAGATTGCGGGCTGGACCAGCGAGGATGTGCACACCGCCAGCGACCTGCTTGGCTTCGACGGGCGCATCGAACGCGAGAATTGGATTGAGCAGGCACAGATTCTCGCCCGCGGTGGTGCCACGTCCTACGCGACCGGGCTCGCCAGTGTCGCGCTCCGAGCTGCGACGCCCGTCGCTGTGTCGCCACCGCCCCCCGAGCGGGGCCCCGAGGTGGCGTCACGGGCCGCATTTGCCGAGCCGCGGCCGGCCTTGCCGCCGGCTGCCCCACCACCTGTCAAAGTGAGCGGCCGGGACAATCTCCAGCGCATTGGCGGTATCAGCGGTGAGATCGAGAGCGTGCTCAATGCGCACGAGATCGCGCGGTACTCGCAGATATCTGGTTGGACGGCTGCCGATGTGCTGCGTGTCGAGGGGTTGCTCGGTTCCAGCGGTCGGATCAGCCGCGAGAACTGGATCGAGCAGGCGCAGATTCTCGCTCGTGGTGGCGCGACGGCTTATTCCCGCACGTTTGATGCGCGCGGCGGTCCGCCGCCGCCCATGTCCATTATGCCTGTTGCCGCCCCGCCCGCAGCAATCGAGGCCCCGCCGACAATTGTGACTGTTGCGCCCGCGCCGCCTCCGCCTGAGCCTGAACCGGAGTATGCGCCTGAACCGGAGCCAGTGTCCGAACCGGTTGCCGCCGCGCCGGTGCCTGATGAGGAGATTGCGGCTGCGATTACCGCGCCCGAGCGCACGCCGGATCTCTCAGGCATGCGTTCCGTGCGTTCGGAGGCTTTCCGCGCGCCGGACAGCATGGCCGGCGCTCCGACCGCCACGCCCGATGATCTCAAGCGGGTTCGCGGCATCGGCCTGCTCATCGAGCGCAAGCTCAATGCCATGGGCGTGTCGACCTACGAGCAGATCGCCAACTGGACGGCCGACGACGTCGGTACGGTCAATGCGAAGCTCGAGTTCAAGGGCCGCATCGAGCGTGAGAACTGGATCGAGCAGGCGCGCATTCTCGCGTCCGGCGGTCATACGGATTTCTCACGCCGGTTCGAGCGGGGCGAAGTCTAGCTGCTTCATCGGTTGTCACTGGGCATCTGCTTGCTCATGATGCCTTGAGCCGCGTGCATTGGCGCGGGCACATTTGATTTCGTCGGGACGGAGCATTCCGGAATGCGCTCATTGCTGAAGGCGTCGCTGGTTTTTGCCGTCGCCCTGTTCTGCTGGGCGAGTGCGGCGAGCGCGCAGAAGCGCGTGGCCCTGGTGATCGGTAACGCGGCCTATACGCACACCGCCGCCCTCGCCAATCCGAAGAACGATGCCGGTGATGTGGCGGCAACGCTCGCGAACTTCGGATTCCAGATCGTCGAGGGCTACGATCTCGACAAGCCCGCCTTCGATCGCACGGTGAGAAACTTTGCTGCCGCCCTCCAGGATGCCGAGGTGGCGGTGTTCTTCTATGCCGGCCATGCACTCCAGGTTCAGGGGCAGAACTATCTCGTTCCCATCGATGCCGAGCTCACGGGGGCGGCGGCGCTCGACTTCGAAATGGTGCGCCTTGACCTCATTCAGCGCACGATGGAAAATCAAGCGCGTACGAACATCCTGTTCCTCGATGCGTGCCGCGACAATCCGCTGGCGAAGAACCTTGCGCGCTCCATGGGGACGCGTTCAGCCAGCATCGGCCGCGGTCTGGCAAGCGTAGAGGCGGGTGTGGGCACGCTGATCAGCTTCTCGACGCAGCCCGGCAACGTCGCGCTCGACGGCGGCGGGCGCAATTCGCCGTTCGCGGGCGCGCTCGTGCGTAACCTGCGCCGGTCGGGGCACGATGATCTCAGCACGCTCCTCATTTCCGTGCGCAATGATGTCATGAAGGCGACGGGCAACAAGCAGGTTCCATGGGAGCATTCCTCGCTCACGGGCCGCTTCTTCTTCAACATGAAGGCATCAGCGTCGGTTGCCGGTGCTCAGACTTCGTCGACGCCAACAGCTTCGCGCGACGAAGCTGCCGAGGCGTGGAACGCCGCGAAGGACAGCACGAGCGCGTTTGTCCTCGAAGCGTTCGTCAAACGCTATGCCGGCTCGTTCTATGCCGAGCTTGCGCGTGAGCGCTTGCAGTCGCTGCAGAGCCGGCAGGCTGCGGCGACGCCGTCAACGCCCGCACCGGCACCTCCCGATGCGCTGGCGAACTCGCCGCAGCCTGGGTCTCAGCCGAGCGACCCCTGGACGCTCACCGGCAACAACACGCTCGACCTGCTCGACGGGCGCGTGCTCTTCTCGATGATCGGCACGCCGTATCGCGGTCGACGCGATCTCGTCGGCGTTCGCATAAACGGCGAAACGACAAGCCTTGGGGTCGGCCAGTTCGTGCATGTGAGCCGGGTGGGCGAGATCTGCGGGATCTTCTTGCGCCAGATCCATGTCAGCACGCGAAACGCGGACTTTCAGGTGCTGTGCGGCGAGGCGTTCGGCGACCCGCCGCAGGACAGGGCAGCGATCGCCATCGCCCTGCCCTTCAAGGCCCCTTCGGCCGAGGTTTTCAGCCTCGAGCGTGGAACGAGCCGCGAGGTCCAGAACGGCAAAGCGACCGCTCTCGTCACTTTCGTTGCGGCGCCTTACCGCGGTCGTCGCGACGTTGTCGGCGTGCGCATCCAGGGGGAGGAGAAGTCGTTGTCGATCGGCGAGAGGGCAGAAGCATATGTCGGCGATAGCGCCTGCCTGTTCGTGCTGCGGCAGATCCATACGGGCTACAAGACGGCCGAGTTCCAGTGGCAGTGCTAAGTTCGCGCTAAAGCAGGCGCTCGCGGAACGGCACGATCAGCTCGGGGCCCTCGTTGCGCGCGTTGTTGAGGCGCGGATCGACGGTAATGTGCTCGAGCAGATCGCCGGGTGCCGGGCGCAACATCTCCGCCGCCATCTCGGCCTTGAAGCCGCGCGTATCGAGCCAGGCATCGAAGTGCTCCGGCTGCAGGATCGCCGGCATGCGATCATGGAGCGGTGAAAGCTTGTCATTAGCGCTAACGGTCAGGATGGCCATAGTGTCGACTTCGCTGCCGTCCGCGCCGAGCCAGCTTTCCCAGAGTCCGGCGAAAGCGAGAAGTCCGCTGTCAGTCCGCCGGATGAGATGCGGTTGTCGCGCGCCGGCCTTTCCGGTCCACTCGTAGAAGCCATTGGCCGGTATGAGGCAGCGGCGATGGCGCATGGCACCTCGGAACGAGGCCTTCTCGGTTGCGCCTTCGGCCCGCGCGTTGATCATGAGCGATAGGCGGGCAGGATCCTTGGCCCACCCCGGGATGAGCCCCCAGCGGACGAGGGCCAATTCGCGTTTATGGTTATGATCGAGGCGGACTATCAGGGTGGGCTGGATCGGCGCGATATTGTAGCGCGGCGGGAAAGGCTCGCCATTCCATGCGCCGAAATGCTCCCGAACGGCCTCCACGGTTTCGGTAAGATTGTAGCGCGAGCACATGGGCCTGGTTCTCGATTCGCGGATGTCTGGGGCGTACGCCCAGCCATGCGCGCCACGCCCCTTGGGATTGCTCCCTTCTTGCTCTAACGTCCCGCTCAAATCAAACACCGCGACCGGCCGGCCCCAGGGGAGCGCAATGACAAGAGAAACTGCCGTATCGAGCGCCCTCGCCTATTACGACGATCAGAAAAAGGGCTATTTCGCTGATCTGGCCCGCTGGGTGGCGGTCCCGACCGAGAGTCAGAACCCTGAGCGCCTGCATGTGCTCGCCGCCTACCTCGAAACGGTGATCAGCCCCGAGCTCGAAGCCCTCGGCTATACGATCAAGATCTATTCGAACCCCCTCCCGGGCTGCGGGCCGGTGCTGCTCGCGACGCGCATCGAAGACCCGGCGCTTCCGACCTTCATCGCCTATGGCCATGGCGACGTGGTCCTCGGCATGGAAGGGCGCTGGGCGAACGCGCGCGATCCCTGGAAGCTGTCCTTCGAGGGCGAGCGCGTGTATGGCCGCGGCGTCGCAGACAACAAGGGGCAGACGCTCGTTCATGTCGCTGCATTGCGCGAGGTGCTGAAGGCGCGTGGCAAGCTCGGCTTCAACCACAAATTTCTCATCGAGACGGGCGAGGAGAACGGATCGAAAGGTCTCAAGGAGATCATTGAGGCCAACAGGGCGGACTTTGCCGCCGACGGCTTTCTGGCCTCCGACGGCCCGCGTACGGAGATCGGCAAGCCGAACGTCACGCTCGGCAATCGCGGCTGCTGCAACTTCACGCTGAGTGTCGATCTGCGCGAGGGCGGACATCATTCCGGCAACTGGGGCGGCCTCCTCGCCAATCCCGGCATCATTCTCGCACATGCCATTGCAAGCATCACGGATGCGAACGGGCGCATTCAGGTCGACGGCTGGCGGCCGGAGATTCCCGGTCACGTGCGCGAGGTGTTGACGGGCATCGATCGCGATGGCGGGCTGCGCTCGCCGAAAGTGGACGACACCTGGGGCGAGCCGGGGCTCACGCGCATCGAGAAGATTTCGGCTTTCAACTCTTTCGAGGTGCTCGCCTTCGAGACGGGCAATCCCGCAAAGCCGGTCAATGCCGTGCCGCCGAAGGCGCGCGCCGTGTGTGCGCTCCGCTATGTCGTCGGCACGGACGAGAACGCCATCGAGAGCAATCTGCGCCGTCACTTGGACAAGCACGGCTTTGCGAACGTCAAGGTCGAGCCGCCGCCCGCGAGCAACAACGGGCGCTTCTACGCGAGCCGCACGGACCATCGTCATGCCTGGCCGCAGTGGGTCAAGGGTGCCGTGGAGCGCAACTCGAACCAGCCGTGCGGAATCCTGCCGAATGGCGGCGGTTCCAACATGACGTACATGCTGCAATACATCATCGGCATGCCGTGCGTGTGGCTGCCGCTCAGCTACGCCGGCTGCTCGCAGCACGCACCTGACGAACACATTCTGATGCCGCTCATGCGCGAGGGAATGCGCCATGTGACGGGCATCTATTGGGACCTCGGCGATCAACAGACAGGTTATCGGCCATGACAGAACTTTGTGATCTCTCGGCGGTGGAGTTGCGCCGTCTCATCGGCCGCAAGAAGGTCTCGCCGCTCGAATTGCTGGATAGCTGCCTCATGCGCATCCGGGCGACGGACGGCGCGATCAATGCCATGGTCGCGCTCGACGAGAAGGCCGCGCGCAAAGCTGCACGCGACGCCGAGAAGGCCGTCATGCGCGGTGATGATCTTGGCCTGCTGCACGGTTTGCCGCTCGGCGTGAAGGATCTGTCCGATACCGCCGGCCTCAAGACCACGTACGGCAGCCTGATCTACAAGGATCACGTGCCGAAGAAGGACAGCGGCATGGTGGCGCGTGTACGTGCCGAAGGCGCCATCATCGTCGGCAAGACGAACACGCCCGAGTTCGGCGCTGGCGCCAACACCAAAAACAAGGTCTACGGCGCGACGGGCAATCCCTTCGATCCCGAGAAGACGTCGGCCGGTTCGTCCGGCGGCTCGGCGGCGGCGCTCGCGGTGGGGCAGGTGCCGATCGCGACAGGCTCCGACTATGGCGGCAGTCTGAGAACACCCGCCGCTTTCTGCGGCGTTGCGGGCTTCCGCCCCTCACCTGGCGTGGTGCCATCGGAGCGCCCCGTATCGCTCAGCCCGTTCCCGGTGACGGGACCGATGGGCCGCACGATCGAGGATCTGCATCTGCTGCTCAAGGCGCAGATCGACAGCGACAAGATCGATCCGTTCGCCGGCGCCGACGTCCAGGATATACCGGAAACGCTCGGCAATACCGATCTCGGCTCGATCCGCGCGGCCTTCTCGACCGATCTCGGTTGCTGCCCCGTCGATGCGGATATCGCGGCGCTCTTCGAGCAGCGCACGCGCACGTTCCGCTCGGTCTTTGCCGAGACCAGCAACCGCCATCCCGATTTCACCAATGTGCACGAGACATTCGAAATCCTGCGCGGTCTGGTGTTCGTCGGCTCTCACCGCGAGCGCTACGAGAAGCACCGCGATCTGCTCGGCCCAAACGTGATCGACAACACCGAGCGGGGACTCAAGTACTCGCTCGGCGATGTGGCCTGGGCCAATGTCGAGCAGACCAAGATCTACAATCGCTATATGGAATTCTTCGACGATGTCGACGTGCTGATCTGTCCGGCGGCGGCGGTCTCGCCGTTCCCGCACGCACAGCTCTACGTCGATGAGATCAACGGCGAGAAGATGCCGACCTACATGCGCTGGCTCGCGCTCGCCTATGCGCTCACGACCGCGCTGCCGGCCGTCGCCGTCATTCCGTGCGGCGTCGATCACCTGGGTATGCCGTTTGGCATTCAGGTTGCGGGGCCGAACGGCTCCGATGCCATGGTGCTGGAAGTTGCGCACGCGCTCGAGCAGGTTCTGGCGGGCAACCCGGAGACGGCGCGGCCGCTGCCGGATTTGGCAAAGCTCGCGCCGAAATGAGCGCGGGCGACGCACAGGCGGGTGCGTCCGCGACGGCGCGCCTGCTCGCGGCGGCGATCTTCTCAGCCGATCGTCATCGCGACCAGCGGCGGAAAGGCGTGCGCGAAACGCCTTACATCAATCATCCGCTCGAAGTGTCCGAACGCATCGTGCGTGTCGCTGGCGTCGATGATGTCGAAGTCCTTATTGCCGCCATCCTGCACGACACCATCGAGGATACCGAGACGACGGCCGAAGAGATCGAAGAGCATTTCGGCGCGACGATCGCCGCGCTCGTCCTCGAAGTCACGGACGATCGATCGCTCACGTGGATGGAGCGAAAGCGGCTCGAAATCGAGCACGCATCGGGGCTCACGCCGCGCGCCAAGCTCATCAAGCTCGCCGACAAGATCTGCAATGTCGAGGATACGGAGAACAATCCACCGTCGAGCTGGTCGCGCCAGCGCCGCCGCGACTATCTCGACTTCGCCGAGCAGATTGCGCTCGGCTGCCGCGGGAACAATGCGGCACTCGATGCGGAGTTCGTGCGCGTCGTCACGAGCGCGCGTGCGAAGATCGGTTGAGGCGCCCGGAGTTCAGCTCTCCCAGCGGCCGCTCGGAATGAGCCTCGCCCCCGCTGTGTCCGCGCGATAGTGGTAGACCCAGGCGCGGACATCTCCACCCGAAGCGAGCCGAGCGGTCGTGCAGACCCGATCATACACATCATCGGGGGATGGCTCACTGGCCATGCCCTCGTAGTTGTCCAGCCATTTGAATACGGCCTCCGGGTCCGTGAGCTCGAAAACCTCACCATGGACGACATCGGCAATTGCCACAGGCGCGATCAGGCCCGGATAGCCATCAAGGGCGACGAGCCGCCCCGGAATGGTCGCGGGGCCAAGCCATTGGCTGGCGGCAACGAGCCGGGCACGCATATCGGCCCCGAGCTCGCCTCGCGCCTGGGTCATGAGTGTGCCGTAGACAAAGAGGAGATTGGTTTCGGAGCTCATTCCTTGACCTGATGGACCTCGATGATGTTGCCCGCCGGATCGTAGAAGAAAATCTGCTCCCAGCCTTTCATGGCCCAGGCGCCAAAGTCCGAGTAGGGAATGCCCTTCTCCTCCAGGCGCTTCTTGAAGGTCGCGATATCGTCCGTGCGGAAGGCGAGGTGGCCGCGCTCCAGGGGGTTGACGGCCTGCCCGGTCTTGAAGCCGATCTTCATGTCCTGCTCGGCGAGGTGGAACTGGGTGGCGTCGGCGCGCCCATCCGTCAGGAAGGAGACATTGCCCGAATAGCCCTGGTCCTTGTCCCGGTTCCCCGCCAGACCCGGCTCCGTCTTCATGTCCAGGACGTCCCGGTAGAAGGTGTCGAGGCCAGGGACATCGCGCGTGCACAGGTTAACGTGGTGGAACTCGATTTTCATATTCGTCTCCTGGTTGTTTCCTCGTTGTTCCTGCTTGGCTCGGCTCATGGGAGCGCGGCCGGGGCAATAACGTCAAGGCGGAAGAGGGGGCGGCGGGGTGTACGGCGGTGCGCGCATGGCACGCATCGGCGCTCTCATCGCAACTCTCCCCGCCTCTTTGCCGCGCCCTATAGCCAAGCGTGAGCGGCTGCAATAGAAAGCGGCCCCATGCCCAAGCGTACAGACATCAAATCGATTCTCATCGTCGGCGCCGGCCCGATCGTCATCGGCCAGGCCTGCGAGTTCGATTATTCCGGGACCCAGGCGTGCAAGGCGCTTCGGGCCGAGGGATACCGCATCATCCTCGTCAACTCCAATCCGGCGACGATCATGACGGACCCGGAGCTGGCGGACGCGACCTACATCGAGCCGATCACGCCCGAGATCGTGGCGAAGATCATCGAGAAGGAGCGCCCGGACGCCCTGCTGCCGACCATGGGCGGGCAGACGGCGCTCAATACGGCGCTGTCGCTCGAGCGCATGGGCGTGCTGGAAAAGTTCGGCGTCGAGATGATCGGTGCGCGCGCCGAGGCCATCGACAAGGCCGAGGACCGCAAGCTCTTCCGCGAGGCCATGGATCGGATCGGGCTCGAAAGCCCGCGTGCGGCCATCGCCTCCTCGCCGCCGATCCGCGACGCCGAAGGCAACATCGTGCGCTACGACACGGCGACGGGCTACGCCGAGGCTATGCGGCACCTCGAAACGATTGGCTTGCCCGCCATCATCCGCCCGGCCTTCACGCTCGGCGGAACGGGCGGCGGCGTCGCCTACAACCGTGAAGAGTTCGAGCAGATCGCCCGCTCGGGCATCGACGCCTCGCCGGTCGGCCAGATCCTGATCGACGAGAGCCTGCTCGGCTGGAAGGAGTACGAGATGGAGGTCGTCCGCGATAAAGCGGACAACTGCATCATCATCTGCTCCATCGAAAACGTCGATCCCATGGGCGTGCACACGGGCGACTCGATCACGGTCGCACCGGCGCTCACGCTGACCGATAAAGAATACCAGATCATGCGCAATGCCTCGATCGCGGTGCTGCGCGAGATCGGGGTCGAAACCGGCGGCTCGAACGTGCAGTTTGCCGTCAACCCGGCAGACGGGCGCCTCGTCGTCATCGAGATGAACCCGCGCGTGTCGCGCTCATCGGCACTGGCGTCTAAGGCGACGGGATTTCCCATTGCCAAGATCGCAGCCAAGCTGGCTGTCGGCTACACGCTGGACGAGCTCGAAAACGACATCACGGGCGGCGCTACGCCCGCATCCTTCGAACCGACGATCGACTATGTCGTTACGAAGATTCCGCGCTTTGCATTCGAGAAATTCCCCGGCGCCGATCCGACTCTGACGACGGCGATGAAGTCGGTCGGCGAGGTCATGGCCATCGGCCGCACGTTCGCCGAGAGCCTGCAGAAGGCGCTGCGCGGGCTGGAAACGGGCCTCACCGGTCTCGATGACATGACATTCGAGGGGCTAGGCACCGGCGACGACAAGAACGTCGTGCGCGCCGCGCTCGCCCATCCGACGCCGGATCGCCTGCTGAAGGTCGCGCAGGCGATGCGCATGGGCGTCGATCACGATCAGATCCACGCATCCTGCCGCATCGATCCGTGGTTCCTCGCTGCGATGCAGGAGATCATCGACGAGGAAGCGCGCGTCATCGCGCACGGCCTGCCCGAGAACATCGAAGCATTGCGCGACCTCAAGGCCATGGGCTTTTCGGATGCGCGGCTGGCCAAGCTCGCCGGCAAGAAGGAAGCGGACGTGCGTGCGCTGAGGAAGAAGCTCGGCCTTGCGCCGGTCTTCAAGCGCATTGATACCTGCGCGGCCGAATTCGCCTCGCCGACGCCCTACATGTACTCGACCTACGAGCGCGGTCTCGTCGATCAGCCCGTGTGCGAGGCGCAGCCGACGACCGCGAAGAAGGTCGTCATTCTCGGCGGCGGGCCGAACCGCATCGGCCAAGGCATCGAGTTCGACTACTGCTGCTGCCATGCCTGCTTTGCGCTGACGGCAGCCGGGTACGAGACCATCATGGTCAACTGTAACCCGGAGACCGTCTCGACCGACTACGACACGTCGGACCGCCTGTACTTCGAGCCGCTGACGGCCGAGGACGTGCTGGAGATCATCCGCGTCGAGCAATCGAATGGCACGCTCAAGGGCGTGATCGTGCAGTTCGGCGGCCAGACGCCGCTGAAGCTCGCGCAGGCGCTCGAAGATGCCGGCGTGCCCATTCTCGGCACGTCACCGGATGCCATCGACCTCGCCGAGGACCGCGATCGCTTCAAGGCGCTCATCGACAAGCTCGGCCTCAAGCAGCCGGAGAGCGGCATCGCGCGCTCGCCCGCTGAAGCGCGCGCCGTCGCAGATGGCATCGGTTATCCGATCGTGATCCGTCCGTCGTACGTGCTCGGCGGCCGCGCCATGGAGATCGTCGCCGATGGCGGCGAGGTGGATCGCTATATCCAGCGCCTGTCCGCGACGCTGGACCGGCCCTCCGAGCTCATCGTTTCCGAAAGCCGACCGCTGCTGATCGACCGTTATCTCACGGGCGCCATAGAGGTCGATGTCGACTGCCTCGCCGATGGCAAGGACTCCTTCGTTGCTGGCATCATGGAGCACATCGAGGAGGCGGGTGTGCATTCGGGCGATTCCGCCTGCTCGCTGCCCGTGCATTCGCTCGACAGCTCGATCGTCGTTCGGCTGGAGAAACAGACCCGCGATCTGGCGCTGGCGCTGAATGTCGTCGGGCTCATGAACGTGCAGTACGCGATCAAGGACAAGCAGATCTACGTTATCGAGGTGAACCCGCGCGCGAGCCGTACGGTGCCGTTCGTCGCCAAGGCCATCGGACTGCCGGTTGCGAGCATCGCGGCGCGGATCATGGGCGGTGAGCCGCTCAAAGGCTTCGGTCTCAAGCCGCGCAAGCTTGATCACATCGCGGTCAAGGAAGCCGTGTTCCCGTTTGCGCGGTTCCCTGGCGTCGATCCGATCCTCGGGCCGGAGATGCGCTCGACGGGCGAGGTCATGGGCATCGACACGGACTTCGGGCTCGCCTTCGCCAAAAGCCAGCTCGGCGCGGGCCAGTCGCTCCCCGACAAGGGCACGGTCTTCGTCTCGCTCAAGGAGGCGGACAAGGATGGCATCCTCGGTGCCATGCGGGATCTGGTCGAACTGGGCTTCAAGATCCTTGCGACGCGCGGCACCAAGCGCCATCTGGAACAGCACGGCATTCCCTGCGAGCTAGTGAACAAGGTTCTGGAAGGCCGCCCGCACATCGTCGACGCCATGAAGAACGGTGACGTGCATTTGGTGTTTAATACAACTGAAGGCGCCAAGGCGCTGGCCGACTCCAAGGACATCCGGCGCACGGCCTTGCTCAACCGCATTCCCTATTGTACGACTCTCGCAGGAGCGATCGCGGTAACCGGAGCCATAAAGGCACTGCGACGCGGTCACCTTAAAGTGGCGCCACTTCAGGCCTATATTAGCCGCACCGCCTGAGGCCCTTGCCAAGGGGCTCCGGACGGGGGAAGCTGGCGTTTCTCCGTGGACTGTTGCGACTGATTCGGCGGTATCGGCACGTCAGCCGAGCCGGTTGGGAGACTTGGATATGGCGATGGAAAAGGTTCCGATGACGGTCGAGGGCTTCCAGAAGCTCGAGACGGAGCTGCACCGCCTCAAAGCCGTGGAACGTCCTCGGATCATCCAGGCTATTGCCGAAGCGCGCGCGCATGGCGATCTCAGCGAGAACGCTGAGTATCACTCCGCCAAGGAGGCCCAAGGCCTGAACGAATCCAGGGTCGCGGACCTGGAGGATAAGCTTTCGCGCGCCGAGGTCATCGATACGACCAAGATGTCCGGCGACAAGATCAAGTTCGGCGCCACCGTGACCCTCATCGACGAAGATACCGATGAGAAGGTCAAGTACAAGATCGTCGGCGAGACAGAAGCAGATGTCCGCGAAGGCAAGGTGTCGATCAGTTCACCCATCGCGCGCGCGCTCATCGGCAAGAGCAAGGGCGACAGCGCCGAGGTGACGACGCCCAAGGGCGCTAAGGCCTACGAGATCGTCAAGATCGAGTGGAAGTAGGCTTAGCCTCTGCGTGCTTTCTTCTCGATGGATTGATGTACGGCCGCTGTCCTTGCAGCGGCCGTTGTTCATGGCGCTAGCTTTACGCACTGTTGTTCCGACATCTGATCGCGTGCCCGATTTTCGGGCGCCCGCGTCACCGCCGGAACGCGGCCGAAAATAAGCAAGACGAGCGATTTTCTCTTGGCCGTAGGCGCGCTTATCCGTTAGACACCCCCTAGCCTTTTGTTCAAAGCGGTGCGAACGCATGTTGTGTCGCGCTGCACCGGACTGATCGCGCCTGAGAACCAGATTCCCTTGGGAGGAATACAGAGATGAAGCGTCTAATCGCGCTCACGGCAGGTGCTGCCGTGGCGTTCACCATGGCGGCCGCGGTCGCGCAGACCAAGCAGCTTTCGATCACCACCGGCGGCACGGGCGGCGTGTACTATCCGCTCGGAGGCGGTTTCGCGAGCATCATCGGCAAGAACATCCCGAACACGACTGCGGCGGCGGAAGTGACTGGCGGCTCGGTCGCCAACCTGCAGCTCGTCGGCACAGGCCGCGCGGACATGGGTCTCGCTCAGGTCGATGCGTCGTGGGACGCGATCAGAGGTGAGGACAAGTTCAAAAGCGGCAAGCTGCCGATTCAGGCTCTTGCTGTCATGTACCCCAACCACATGCACGTCGTGACGATCGACGGCACTGGGGTCACGAAGATGGAAGATCTCAAGGGTAAGCGCGTCTCGACGGGTTCACCCGGAAGCGCCACCGAGGTCTTTGCGTTCCGCGTCATTGAGGCGGCTGGTCTCGACAAGGATAAGGACATGAGGCGCGAACGCCTCGGCGTTGCCGAGAGCGTCAACGCACTCAAGGACAAGAAGATCGACGCATTCTTCTGGGTCGGCGGGCTGCCCACAGCGGCGGTGACCGATCTCAGCGCGACGCCGGGCACGAAGCTGAAGATGATCGACATCGCCCAATACACCGACAAGATGGTCGCCAAGTACGGCAACATCTATTCGGCGACGGTCATTCCCCAGGCGACGTACACGGGCATGGATGCCGACAACAAGAACGTGGCCGTCTGGAACATCATGATGGTCAACGAGAGCATGAGCGAGGATCTCGCTTACCAGCTCACGAAGCTTCTCTTCGAGAAGCGCGAGGAGCTTGCGCTGACGCACAAGGAAGCGCTGAACCTCAAGACCGAGAACCAGACGAAGGCGAAGGCGGGCGTGCCATTCCACAAAGGTGCGCTCAAGTACTTTGCCGAAGCGGGCATCAAGGTCGACTGATCCTTTGCCGACGATACGCTTGAGAGCCGCCGGAATTGATTTTCCGGCGGCTTGACCTTTTGGCCGCGGCGCATACTTGCGCCACTCACGACCGGGTAGGGAGCACTCAATGAGCCAGGTACAGGAGGGCGCTACTCCGGTTGCGGCCACGCAGGACGCGGAACTCAGCGACGACGCGCGCAAGGCCGTCGAGAAGCTGATCGAGGAAGAGGAAGGCGCGCAAAACCGTGTGGGCGGCTGGTTTGCCTACATGATCACCGCCATCGCACTCGCGTCGACCCTCTTCCATCTCTACGCCGCCTACGAAATCGTACCGACGCACATCCTGCGTCCGATGCACGTCGGCATTGTGCTCGTGCTCGTCTTCCTGCTGTTTCCGATCGCGGCCCGGTATCGCGACCAGATCAATTGGTGGGACTGGCTCTTTGCGGCAGCCGGCGCCGGCACCGTTGGCTACATCATCTACCAGGGCGCCGACTTCGGCGACTACGCAACCATGCCGACCACCGTGCAGGTGTGGGTCGGCGTAGTCTTCATCGCGCTCGTGCTGGAATCAGCGCGGCGGACGACCGGCATCATCATGCCGCTCGTATCGATCATGTTCGTGCTCTATGCGCTGTATGGCCAGTATCTGCCGGCGCCTTGGACGCATCGCGGCTACGAGGTCGACCGCCTTGTCGCTCATCTCTACATGACGCTCGAAGGCATCTTCGGCTCGGCCATCGACGTCTCATCGACCCTCATCATCCTGTTCACGATCTTCGGTGCCATTCTGCAGGCCTCAGGCGCCGGCAAATTCTTCATCGATTTCTCGTTCGCCGCGATGGGCGGTCGGCGCAATTCGGCTGGCCGCGCGGTTGTCCTGTCGTCGTTCCTCATGGGTGGCCCGTCCGGATCCGGCGTCGCAACCACTGTAACCATCGGCACGGTCGCTCATCCCATGCTCGCCAAGGCGGGCTACGAGAAGAATGCCGCGGGTGGCCTGCTCGCCGCCGGCGGTCTCGGCGCGATCATCTCGCCGCCAGTGCTCGGCGCTGCGGCATTTCTCATCGCCGAATACCTCAAGATCTCATACATCGAAGTGATCTGGATGGCGCTCATCCCGACGCTTCTCTACTACTTCGGCATCTACGTCATGGTGGAGCTGGACGCCAAGAAGTACGGCGCCGGCGGCAGCGATCTCATGATCGAGAAGGGCGCGCTCTGGACGCTCACGCGGAACTACTGGTTCCACTTCTTCTCGCTCATCTCCATCGTCGTGTTCATGCTGATGGGCTTCTCGCCTGTGCTCGCCGTGTTCTGGGCGACGATAACGGCGATCGTGACGAGCTTTTTCCGATGGGACTCGGCGCTGTGGCCCAAGAAGCTCGTGAAGGCGCTCGCCGATGGCACGACGGGGGTTCTCAACGTGGCACCGACGTGCGCGGCCGCCGGCATCATCGTCGGCAGCGTCACGCTGACCGGTCTCGCTCAGAAGTTCGCCGACATCATCATCACCTACGCGGGCGGCAGCCTTATCCTCACCGCGATCTACACATCGCTGATCGTGTGGATCGTCGGTCTGGCCGTGCCGGTGACCGCCTCCTACATCCTCTGCGCGGTGATTGCCGCGCCGGCGCTGATCAAGCTCGGCGTTCCGGACTTCGGCGCGCACATGTTCATCTTCTACTATGCCGTGCTTTCGGAGGTGTCGCCGCCAACTGCACTGTCGCCGTTCGCGGCTGCCGCTATCACGGGCGGTGATCCCTACAAGACGACATTGCAGTCGTGGAAGTACACGATGCCGGCGTTTCTGGTGCCATTCGTGTTCGTCCTCGATCCGCTCGGCATTGGCCTGCTGATGAAGTTGCCGGATGGTGCGACCTGGATCGATATCATCGAGATCACGCTCCAGGTCGGCGCGGGTATCGCGCTGCTCGCGTTCGCCTTCCAGCGCTGCTATCGCGTGCGCACGAATGGGGTGGAGACGGCTTTGTTCGCCACTGCGGGCATCCTGCTGGTATTGCCGGTGATCGTGGCCGCGATCCTGAAGCCGGTCATTGGCGTCGACATCTCCGGTTACATGCCGCTGCTCCCGCAGCTCGGACTGCACATGGGATACAATGTCATAATAGCGCTGGGGCTGTTCCTGATCGCCCACACCATGCAGCGAACGCGAGCGGCGGCTCTCGCCCCGAGCTGAGCTTGACTGGCGGGGCTGGCGCTCGAGCGCTCAGCTCCGCCAGAACTCCGGACGGAAGAGCACGAGCACGGTGAACAGCTCGAGGCGCCCGAGCAGCATCGCGAACGAGAGCACCCATTTCGCACCGTCCGGCAATGTCGCGAACGTGCCGGCCGGGCCGACGATGTCGCCAAGGCCCGGTCCCACGTTGGATACAGCCGCTGCCGCACTCGACAATGCCGTCAGCAGGTCCAGGCCCATGGCTGCCAGCACGACCGTGAACATGCCGATCGTCGCCATATAGAGCGCGAGGAAGGCGACGACGGAAAAGGGGACATCCTCGGGCAGCCGGCGGCCGTTGTAGAGCAGCGTGACGATGCGGTTAGGACTGATCAGGTGCTGCAGATGCCCGCGTGTGAGCAGCCAGGCGACCTGAAGGCGGTAGATCTTGATGCCGCCCGCGGTCGATCCCGAACATCCGCCGACGAACATCAGCAGGAAGAACACGCCGATCGCGAACGGTCCCCAGGTCGTGTAGTCCGTATTGACGAAGCCCGTCGTCGTGACGATCGACACGACGTTGAATGTCGCCAGTCGGAATGCATCGTGGAACGGCAGGTCGCGGACCAGGACGAGATACATCGCCATGATCAGCGACGTGACGAGAAGGAGCCAGGCGAGGCCGCGCACCTGGGCGTCACGCCACATATGAAGCCCGCCGCCGCGCATGGCCTTGATGTAGACGACGAACGGCAGTGCTCCGGAGATCATGAATACGACAGCGGCCCAATCGAGGGCCGGTGAATTGAAGTAGCCGAAGCTCGCATCGTGCGTTGAGAAGCCACCCGTGGAGACGGTTGCGAGTGCATGGCAAATGGCATCGAAAGGCGTCATGCCGAGCAGCATGAACGTGAAGGTGCAGGCGACCAGCAATATCGCGAAAATGGCGGTGATCGCCGACATGAGCCCGAAGGCGCGTGGCATCACCTTTTCGGAACGGTCGGAGCTTTCCGCCTGGAAGAGCTGCATGCCGCCAATCCTCAAGGACGGCAGGACGAGGATCGCGAGGACGATGATGCCGACGGCGCCGATGCCCTGGAGCAGCGCGCGCCACAGGAGGATACCTCTCGGCTGGCTGTCGAGCTTGACCATGACCGTGCCGCCCGTCGCGGTCAGGGCCGAAACGGCTTCGAAATAGGCGTCCGCCAGTGGAAGTCCGAGCCCGATGAAAGGCATCGCGGCGAACGCCGAGATGATCGTCCACGTCAGCGTGGTGAGAAGAAAGCCTTCGCGGAGCCCTGCCGTGACCGGCCTGCGATCATAGGCAAAAAGCACCATCAGCCCGCCGATGAAGAAGGTGACGAGCGCTGATACAGCGAAGACGAGCCCACTCGAATGGCTGTCCGCATAGTCGACAGCCATCGGCACCAGCATCGCCACTGCCACGAGGCAAACCATCAGGCCGAGGGCCAGAAGGATAGGGCGGAACTGGATCAACGGGTTCCCCGTCGCCGAACGACGTCAGGGCCGCGCATTCGACCTACTTTTTGCGGCTCCTCACAGGTCTGTTGGTTTTGCACGGCCGGCTGTTCACGTGGCAAGAGAACTCGGAGCTCGTCGTTCTATCGCAGTTAACGGTCTTGCTGACCGACTCGCTGAAGCGGCCCCACGGCGGACCGTACTCCCAGATCGTAAACGACTCCCAGCTCCGGATCGCTGCCTTCTCGGCATCCTTCTTGGTCTTACCGGTGCCGGATCCATCGTGCGTATGCGACGCCATACAGGTCTTACGACCGACCTGCACCCAGGAGTGGATCGACGCAAGGCCTGTTTCCTGGGCCTGCACCAGCCCTGGCGTGGCCGCGAGGCCGGCCAGCACGGCCGCTCCGGCGGCCATCAAGCACATACGCTTCATAGTTTTTCCCAGCCTGTGTTGTCGGTTGACGGCAAATGCGTGCGAACCGACTCAATCTGCCTGCTGAGAGACTGCCTGATTTGGCCGGGGCTACGCTATGGCCCGGCTGCTACAGTGCGCTGTATTCCGTTGGAATTCTTCCAGGAACGGGCGGACACTGGGCCGCTGCCCGGTTGCCCTCAAGTCACGACGAGGCGCTCCAGCGCGGCGCGGATGCCGGGGGGAATCGGCACCGGCTTGTTGGTCGCGCGTTCGACGAAAACGTGCACGAGATGACCTTCTACGCGTGCTGCATCCTCGCCCTCACCGAAGAGCCCGACCTCATAGCGCACCGATGACGTGCCGAGGCGGCCGACCCTGAGACCGGCATCGATCGCCTCCGGATAGGCGAACGAGCGATGAAAGCGGCACATGGTCTCGGCCATGATGCCGACGATCGGCGCGTTGTGGAAATCGAGGCCGCCGGGATCGATCAGGTAGCGGTTCACGACAGTGTCGAAATACGAGTAGTAGACCACGTTGTTCACGTGGCCGTAGACGTCGTTGTCCATCCAGCGCGTCTGCACCGGCATGAATTGGGCGTACTGGCTGCGCAGGCCGGGTACAGGGCGTGCCGAGCTCATGAGCGTGCCTTCTTCACGGCGATCGCCATGATCTCGACGAGGCAACCGGGAGACGCCATGCGCGATTCTACGCATGCGCGTGCCGGAAGGTTGGCCGGGTCGACCCACTCGTTCCAGACGACGTTCATGGCATCGCGGAAGCGAATGTCCGATAGCCAGATCACGACCTGAAGAATGTGCGACTTGTCGCTGCCGCACATCGCGAGCCAGCGATCGAGATCGCCAAGGGCCTGCCTGGTCTGACCGCCGACGTCGAGGCTCTCGTCGTCGGCGATGCAGCCGGCCGTGAAGATCATGTCCCCCGCCTCGACCACGTTGGCGAGGAGGGGTTCCAGTTCGCGGCGGACGATCATGGGTTACTTCGTCGCGATGACACCGATTTCGACGAGGAGCTTCGGATCGGCGAGGCGCGCCTCGATGCACGCGCGGCCGGGCAGGTTCTTGCCGCCGGTCCATGCGTTCCACTCGACGTTCATGGCATCGCGATTGCGGATGTCCGTGACCCAGATCGTCGCCGAGACGATCTTCGATTTGTCGGAGCCGGCCAGTGCGAGGATCCGGTCGATCTCGTCGAGGATTTCCTTGGTCTGACCACCGACGTCCTTGTTGCGGTCGTTCGCCGTGATGCCGGCCGTGAAGACAAACCCGTTAGCCTCGACGGCCTTGGAAAGAATGCCGGCGGACTCGTGTCTGATAAGGGACATGGGAACGTGTTTCCTCACGCTGAATGTTGATGATGGGAGACCTTCTTAGCACGCGTGCGGGTTATCGCCAGCCTCAGAACACGCTGGTGCCCTGCATGGAGCCGACCATCAGCGTCAGACCGAGCCCCAGGACGAGACACGCGCCACCGATGCCAGCAGCCGTTCGCACGCGGGCGCCCCATACGCTCTCCTTGCCGCCGCCGATCCGCATGGCGAGCTCGCGCGAGCCGACCGCGAGGGCCGCGAGGAACGAAACGGTGATGGCGGTGCCGATCGCCATGGCGAAGGTCGCGAAGACACCTGCCCACATGAGACCCTGGCTGATGGCGAACACGAGTACGAGGATCGCGCCGGTGCAGGGACGGATGCCGACGGCGAGGGCGATCGCGATGGCCTGCCGCCAGGACCATGGACCCTGCAGCTGGCTCGGATCGGGCATGTGGGCGTGACTGCAGCAGCTCCCGTCCGCCGCGTGCACGTGCTCGTGGCTGTGATGGTGGTGGGCATGGTCGTGCGTGTGGCCGTGTTCATGCGAATGCGCGTGACCATGATCATGAGCGTGGTGGTGATGCCCATGGTCGTGCGCATGGTGCCCATCATGGTGGTGATGATCGTGGCCATGGTTATGCGCGTGGGCGTGACCGCCGCCTGCTGTGGCAAGCTTCGGCCATACGGCCTTGATCTGGGTGTAGAGCAGCCACGCGCCGACCAGCGCAACAAAGCCCCAGCTCAGCGTTTCGAGCCAAGCCTCGGTCGATTTCATCGTCATGCCGGTCGCACTCAGCACCAGCACGAGAATGCCGACGACGATGAGTGCTGAAAGCCCCTGAAAAGCGGCAGCGAGAAACGACAGTGCAATACCGCGCCGAACCGTCTGCTCGTTAGCGAGCACGTATGAGGAGATGACCGCCTTGCCGTGTCCCGGACCGGCGGCATGGAGCACGCCATAGGCGAAGCTAAGGCCCGCGAGCACGAGCGTCGCGAACCATGGATCGCCGGTCCTGATCTCGCGCACGGCCGCTGCGAGCCGCCGATTGATCTCGGACTGCTTGGTCATGATCCACGAATAGGTGCGGGCGAAGACACCGGTCGGCTCTTCGGCGGCCTTCGCGGGCGGCAGGAAACTCTTCGGCGCCGACGTGGGCGGGGAGGACTGCGCAATTGCTATCGTGCTCGGCGCAACGAACGACGCGACGAGAAGCGCGCACGCCAGGATGCGGCAAGCCAGAGCAATGCACCGGACGGCAGATGCGATCATGAAGGTGGTCCGCAGGAGATAGTTGCCGGCCTAACAAAGCCGAAGCCGACGGATTGGCCACCGAACTGCTGGGCAAAGGCATCGCCGAGCTTGCTCGCATCGGCCGCGGGATTGGGCTGGGCCTCGGATTTGGCGACATCCTCGGCAGTAGGTGGTGGCGGTGATGCGGCGGTGCCTTCACCCATTGTGATGCGGCAGCCTTGCGGCGCCCCCGCGCCGAGCACGACCGGATTCTTTTCCGCAGCCTGGAAGGCGATGAAGAAGCTCGGATCGGCGATCGTGAAGTTGAAGCCCTGAGCCTCCGCCAGCACCGGCTGCACGAGCGGCAGCGTGAAATGGAGGCTGAGCACTTTCGGGATCTGGGCGGGCGTCGCCTCCGCCGTTTTGGGCTGATCTGTGGAGCTGCCGAAGAACCGATCCCACAAGCGCGCGAAGAACCCCTTTTCCTCGGGAGGTGCCTTGGGGATCTCTGCGCCCGTGCCCTCGAAGGCCGCATCACCGGTCTTGACCGTAACTTCTACCGTGCCTTCCGGCGCATCCGCGTGTTCGAGATAGAAATCCTTCGGTCCCTCGAACTTGAGCTGCTCGGTCGCGAGGCGCGCAGTCGTGAAGTAGTTGAACTCCTTGAGGCCTTCCATGTTGACCTTGGCAAGCTCGGCGAGCTCGTCGCGGTCATAGGTACCGTCATTGTTCGTATCGAGGCCCTGGATGGCCATGGCAGTGTAGAAGTCGTCGAATGACCACTTCTGACGAAGGCCGATGATCGTGCCGTTCTCGTAGAGCACGGTCGTTTCGGTCGTGACCCAGACATGTGGGTGCGCGAGCGCCGTGTTCGCTCCGAGCAGGAGCGCCGCGCCAGCTAGTGCCCCACCTGCAGCTTGCCTATGGATCATCGAGTATCCAGCCTCCTGGAAGCGGTGCGCGGCAGCCGCCCACGCGCGCCGACAGGATATCCGCTTCGCGGTCGCGCACAAAATCCGTGCCGCACCCTATTGTTAGGCTGGCCTGCGTCCGCTTCGGAGGCCACTGGTAGTCAGGATTTGGCCCACAATGTGGTCAACTGGCGGCGGGAGCCCTTGCAACTTAACCTCCCGCCCAGTTCGGCTTTCGTTGCGGTGCGCAAAGCGATATAAGGCGGCCAATCACCGCCATCCGTGAGGCACCGCGGCCCGCCGCCATGCAAAAATCCAAGAAAGATCAGCGCCCTGAGGCGCGCCTGCCGAAGGGTTTCCAGGACACCGGCCCGGCCGATGCCCGCGCACTCGCGCGCATGCTCGCGGCCATCCGCGAGGTCTACGAGTCCTATGGCTTCGAGCCGCTCGAGACCAGCGCCATCGAGTACACGGACGCTCTCGGCAAGTTCCTGCCCGATCAGGACCGGCCCAATGCCGGCGTCTTTTCCTTCCAGGACGAGGACGAGCAGTGGCTTTCGCTGCGCTATGACCTGACCGCGCCGCTCGCCCGCTTCGTCGCCGAGAACTACGATCAGCTCCCGAAGCCCTACCGCCGTTACGCGACCGGACCTGTCTGGCGTAACGAGAAGCCGGGCCCTGGCCGCTTCCGCCAGTTCACGCAGTTCGATGCCGATACGGTCGGCTCGGAGAGCGTCGCGGCCGATGCCGAGATCTGCATGCTCGCCGCCGATACGATGGAGCGGCTCGGTATCAAGCGCGGCGACTACGTGATCAAGGTCAACAACCGCAAGGTGCTCGACGGTGTCATGGAGGCGATCGGCCTCGCGGGCGCCGAGCACGCAGCCGGCCGACTGACGGTGCTCCGCGCCATCGACAAGCTCGATCGTCTCGGTATCGAGGGTGTGCGCGCGCTGCTCGGCAAGGGCCGCAAGGACGAGAGCGGCGACTTCACGCCGGGTGCCGGTCTCGGCGACGCGCAGATCGCGAAGGTGATCGGCTATGTCTCCGTCGAAGCCGCCGCCAGCGGACGCGAGACCGTCGCGCGGCTGCGCGAAGTGCTGGACGATACGGTCATCGGTCGCGAAGGTCTGGACGAGCTCGACGAGATCGCGTCGCTTGCCGACGCTTCGGGCTATGGCGCGGACCGCATCCGCATCGATCCATCCGTCGTCCGCGGTCTCGAGTATTACACCGGCCCTGTGTTCGAGGCCGAGTTGACCTTCAAGGTCACCGGCGACGACGGCCAGCCCGTGCGTTTCGGCTCGGTCGGTGGCGGCGGACGCTACGACGATCTCGTTGCCCGCTTCACAGGCCAGCGCGTGCCGGCAACGGGTTTCTCCATCGGCGTGTCGCGTCTGCTGTCGGCGCTCAAATATCTCAACAAAGGCGCGACGACCGCCGGCACAGGTCCCGTGGTCGTGCTTGTCATGGATCGCAAGGATCTGCCGCGCTACCAGCGTCTCGCGCAGCGTCTTCGCCAAGCCGGCATCGTCGCCGAGATGTACCTCGGCACGTCCGGCATGAAGGCGCAGATGAAATATGCGGATCGCCGCGGCGCGCCGTGCGTTGTCATTCAAGGCGGCGACGAGATCGCCAAGGGCGAAGTCCAGATCAAGGATTTGATCGAGGGTTCCAAGGCCGCCGAAACCATCAAGGATGCCAAGGAATGGCGCGAAGGGCGGCCGGCCCAGTTTTCTGTTGCTGAAGACGAATTGGTTTCTGCCGTGAAGGGCGTGATCGAGCGGCATTCGGTGACCTGAAATGATACCTCGACAAACATCTCCCGCCGGCCGTGTCGAACTGTCGGGCGGAACGGCCTCTTTCCAGCAGCCGGCGGACTGAAAATGGCAGTCGAGACATCCGACAGCTTCGAGGCCCTCGAAGCGCAGGCCGCGGTCATCATGGCGGTATTCAACGAGGCTGCCTACGAGCGCGTCGCGCCTTCCATCATCCAGCCGGCGGATATATTCCTCGACGCCGTAGGCGAGCGCCTGCGGGCACGCACGTACGTTTTCACCGACCAGGACGGCGAGATGCTGTGCCTGCGCCCCGACATCACGGTGCCGACCGCGCGCATCTATCTGCAGCGCCATCCGCAAGCGGATGTCGCCGCGCGTTATTGCTACAACGGCTCGGTGTTCCGCTATCAGCCGGGCGGCGGTTCGCCCGCTCATCCGCGCGAATTCCGCCAGGCGGGCATCGAGCTTTACGCGCAGATCGATGAGGCCAAGGCCGACGCCGAAGTGCTGCTGCGCACGCTCGAAGCCGTGCAGACGGCGGGTCTCAAGGCACCGAAGCTCCGCATCGGCGATCTCGGGCTCTTCGATGCGCTGCTCGATGCGGTCGATATTCCCGAACGCTGGCGCCAGCGGCTTCTCGCGCAATTCTGGCGCCCGGATGCGTTCCGTGCGGAGTTGAAGCGCCTCAGCACCGTGCCTGGGTCGGCGGTCGAGGGCTTGCCGGCCGACCTCATCGCCAAGCTTGATCCGCAGCAACCGGCAAAGGCCGAGAGCATCGTGCAGGACTATCTCGACAGTCACGGCATCGAGGCCATTGGCACGCGCGCGGTCGGCGAGATCGCAGCGCGTCTCCTTGCCATTTCGCTCGATGCACACTCGGCACCGCTCCCCAAAGGCATTGCCGATCTGATCGAAAACTATCTCGCCATCGAGGCGCCCGTGCGTGCCGCGGGTGCGCGCATCAAGGATCTCTTCCAGCGCAATGAGATCGATATCGGCGAGGCGCTCGACGCGTTCGAACGGCGTCTCTCTCTGCTGACGAAGGGCGGCGCCAACATCGCGCAGGCAACCTTCGATGCCGAGTTCGGCCGTCAGTTCGAATACTACACGGGCTTTGTCTTCGAGATCTGTTCCGACGAACTCGGCCCCGCGAGCCCCATTGCCGGTGGCGGACGCTACGATGAACTGCTGCGCGTGATCGGCGCGCCGCGCCCGATCCCTGCGGTCGGCGCCGCCATATACACCGACCGCCTGCTGCTCGCCGCCTCGGGAGCCACGTCATGAGCGAGCCCTTGATCGTGGCCGTACCCTCCAAGGGCCGCCTCATGGAGCAGACGGCGGAGGTCTTTGCGCGCGCAGGCATGGTGTTGAAGAAGGTCGGCTCCGATCGCGGCTATCGCGGCATCATCGAGGGCATCGACGGCGCCGAGGTGATCTTCGTTTCCGCATCCGAGATCGTCGAGCAGCTCAAGGCGGGCCGGGCGCATATTGGCGTCACGGGCGAAGACCTCGCGCACGAGCACGTCGCGGACATGGACAAGCGCTTCCAGGTCATGCGCAAGCTCGGCTTTGGTCATGCCGACGTCGTCGTCGCCGTACCCGCTGCCTGGCTCGACGTGCGCGTCATGAGCGATCTCGAGGCTGTCGGCCGCGATTTCCGGCGCACGCACGGCCGCCACATGCGCGTCGCGACGAAGTACATGAACATCACGCGGCGCCATTTCCAGGCGAACGGCGTCACCAGCTATCGCATTGTCGAGAGCCTCGGCGCGACCGAGGGCACGCCCGCTGCCGGTACCGCCGAGTTGATCGTCGACATCACCACGACCGGCACGACGCTGAAGGCGAACGGCCTCAAGGTGCTCGATGACGGCGTGCTGCTGCGCTCGGAGGCCACGCTCTTCTCGTCGCGCGCCGCATCCTGGACGCCGGAGACGCGCGCGGCACTGGCCGAGATCGCGCGGCATATCGCGAGCCTCTGAGCCATCCGCTGCGTCCTTTCTCGGCCTTGCGGCGGCGCGCAGTTGGTGCTTAGTCGCGTCCATGGAGCCCGAGCCCCCGCCCGTTCCCGCCTCGAAAGCTGCGCTCACGGCGCGCTGCCCGCGCTGTGGCGAAGGTCCGCTGTTTCGCGGTGCCTTGGCGCTGCGCGAGCGCTGCGAGAAGTGCGGCCTCGACTACAAGTTCATCGATACCGGCGACGGGCCTGCCATCTTTGGCATCATGATCCTCGGTTTCCTCGTGCTCGGCGGCGCGCTCATTCTCGAATTCAAGGTCGGCCCGCCGCTCTGGGTGCACTTGGTGCTGTGGGGGATCGGCACGCCGCTACTGGCGCTCGGCCTGCTGCGCTTCCTGAAAGCGCTGCTCATCGCGCTGCAGTTCAAGCACAAGGCCGAAGAAGGCCGTCTCGCAAAGGACTAAGGGTGCAGCGGCTTCGTTCGGCAGGTCTCGTGTGGCCCCTCGTGCTGGCACTCCCGGCACTGTTGATCCTTCTCGCGCTCGGCACATGGCAGATGCAGCGCAAGGAATGGAAAGAAGGCCTGATCGCGCAGATCGCGGCGCGCGTTCATCAGCCGCCGGTGTCGCTCAGCGCAGTCGAGAAGCAATCGCCGAGCGAAATCGAATACGCGCGCGTGAAAGTGCGCGGCACGTTCCGGCATGATGGCGAGCAGCATATTTGGGAGCCCGATCCAAAGCAGGGCCCCGGCTACCACGTCTTCACCCCCCTACAGCTCGACGACGGACGTTTCATGCTCGTCAATCGTGGTTATGTGACGGAGGCGATGAGGTCGCCGTCAGCGCGCGCCCAAGGCCAGCTTTCTGGGACCGTCGAGATCACCGGGCTCCTGCGTACACCTCCACAGCGCGGCACATTCGATCCGGATCGCGATCCAAAGACAGGCGTCTGGTACTGGCGCGATCTTGCCGGCATGACCGAGGCAGCACTCGGCGCGGATGCCGGCAAGGCTGTGCGCCTATTCCTCGATGCAGAGGCGGCACCCGCCAATCCCGGTGGCTGGCCGCAGGGCGGCGTGACGCGCCTCACACTCCCCAATCGCCACCTCGAATATGCGCTTACGTGGTACGGCCTCGCCGGGACGCTGGTTGTCGTCCTGATTGCTTTCGTCATCAGTCGTGTGCGTGCGCGCCCTTCTTGACGAGGTGATATGCCGGGACAGTGCTTCCGGCAGGACGCGCGTCGTGTACACTTCCCCAAACTCGAGAAGTGGAGGAGCGACCATGTCAGCAGGCACACCCGATCTTGCCCCGACCCGTGATCTCGCGCGCTGGTCGAGCGCGCTCGCGGCGAGCCAGCTTTCCGACAGTGCGGTGCTGTGGGCAAAGCACGCGCTGCTCGACTGGTTCGGCGTGACGATCGCGGGTTCGCGCGAGGATTTGGCGCCGCTCCTGCTCGAAGAGTTCGGCGGCAAGGACGGTCCCGTGACGCTCGTTGCGCTCAATGCGCGCGCCAAGGCGCATGATGCCGCGCTCATCAACGGCACGCTCTCGCACGCACTCGACTATGACGATGTGAATGCCGATATGGGCGGTCATCCGACGGCGCCCGTCGGTGCTGCGGCACTGGCGCTCGGCGAGGCGCTCGGCAAGAGCGGCCGCGATGTGCTGTTGGCCTTCATCGCCGGCTACGAGGTCGAATGCCAGATCGGCGCGATGTCCGGCACGAGCCACTACGAGAAGGGCTTTCACTCGACGGGAACGTTCGGCACGTTCGGCGCGACCGCCGCCGCCGCGCGTCTCATGGGGCTCGATGCCAACCAGACTGCCATCGCTTTCGGCATCGCAGCTTCGGAAGCCGCCGGCCTCAAGTACAACTTCGGCACCATGACCAAGCCGCTGCATGTCGGCAAGGCGGCCATGAACGGCGTCATTGCGGCGCGTCTCGCGGCACGCGGCTTCACGGCACGCGACGATGCCATCGAGGGACCGCAAGGCTTCGCCTATACGCAGGTGCCGGAGTTCACGCCGCGCGCCATTCGGCCGGATGCTTCAGCGCCCTTCGAGGTCGAGCAGAACCTCTTCAAGTACCACGCCGCCTGCTACCTCACGCACTCGTCCATCGAAGCCATTCGCGACCTTAAGCGTCGCCATAACATCGGCCTCGACGATGTCGAGAAGATCACGCTCAAGGTCGACACCATGCATCTCAAGGTGTGCGACATCCCGGAGCCCAAGACCGGCCTCGAAATCAAGTTCTCGATGCGTCATCTCGCAGCTATGGCGCTCGGTGGCGAGGATACGGCGGCGCTCGGCACATATTCCGACGAGATGGCGAACCGCTCCGACTACCGCGAGGGCTCGCGGCGCGTGACGGTCGACGCAAAGCCGCTCACGCATGAGACGCGCCACGGCGCGGCCGTCGAAATCGTGCTGAAGGATGGCCGCGAACTGCTTGCTGAGACGAACGTCGGCATTCCTGCGCGCGATGTCGACGCGCAGGACGAGAAGCTGCGCGCAAAGTTCCACTCGCTTGCCGAGCCGGTGATCGGACGCAGCCGTACGGGTGAAGCACTGCGGATGATCGAGCGCTTCGAGACGCTCGACAGTCTGAAGCCGCTCATGACCGCGGTGGCCTGAGCGGCCACCGCGTCGACGCGGATTTCTAGCCTGCCAGTGCCTTCTCGATGGCCGTGATGGCGTCGGCGGCCTTCGAGCCGTCGGGGCCGCCGGCCTGCGCCATGTCGGGGCGACCACCGCCACCCTTGCCGCCGAGTGCTTCCGCGCCGATCTTTACGAGATCCACCGCGCTGTGCGACTTCGTGAGATCCTCGGTCACGCCCACTGCAAGGCCAGCCTTGCCGTCCTCGGTCACGCCGACAATGGCGACGATCCCCGAGCCGACCTGCTTCTTGCCGTCATCCACGAGGCCGCGCAAATCCTTCGGATTGAGGCCCTGCACCGTGCGCGCGAGCATCTTCACCTGACCGATCGTGCGGATGGCCTGACCGCCATCCGACGCAGCCGCGCCATTGCCGCCGCCGCCGAGTGCGATCTGGCGCTTGGCATCCGCGAGCTGACGCTCCAGCTGACGGCGCTCCTCGACGACCTGCTTCACGCGCTCGACGACATCCTCGGGCTTCGCGCGCAGGAGGCCCGCAAGCTCGCGCACGCGTGCTTCGTTCGCGACGAGATGCGCCCGCGCACCATCGCCGGTCAGCGCCTCGATACGGCGCACGCCGGCCGCGCTCGCGCTCTCGGCGATCACGTGCACGAGTCCGATGTCACCCGTCCGCCGCACATGCGTGCCGCCGCAAAGCTCAACGGACCATGCCTTGTTCGAGCCCGCGGCGGGCAAGCCCATGGAAACGACGCGCACTTCATCGCCGTACTTCTCGCCGAACAGCGCCATGGCCCCGGTCTGCATGGCATCATCGAGGCCCATGAGCCGCGTTTCGACGGGCGTGTTCTGCGCGATGATGCTGTTGGCGATGTCCTCGATCTTCGCGACCTCTTCAGACGTCATCGGCTTCGTATGGGAGAAGTCGAAGCGCAGACGATCAGGCGAGACCATCGAGCCCTTTTGCGCAACGTGCGTGCCGAGGACTTCGCGAAGCGCCTCATGCAGCAGATGCGTTGCGGAGTGATTGGATCGCGTCGCCGAACGTCGTGAATGATCGACGGCAAGCTCCACCGCATCGCCGGTCGCGAACGTGCCGCTCTCGACGACGCCAACGTGCACGAACAGATCGCCGAGCTTCTTCTGAGTGTCGGTCACGCGGAAGATCGCGCCCTTCGGGCCCTTGATCACGCCTTCATCGCCAACCTGGCCGCCGGACTCGCCATAGAAGGGCGTCTGGTTGAGGATGAGCGCGCCTTCCTCGCCCTTCTTCAACGCCGCCGCGGTCTTGCCGCCGGCGATCACCGCCTTGACGACGCCTTCGGCTGTTTCGGTTTCGTAGCCGAGGAATTCGGTCGGCCCGACCTGCTCGCGCACTTCGAACCAGATGGTTTCGGTCGCCGCTTCGCCGGAGCCCTTCCAGGCGCGCCGCGCTTCCTCCTTCTGATGTTCCATGGCCTTGTCGAAACCGGCCGTATCGACCTCGATGCCGCGCGCGCGCAGCGCATCCTGCGTCAGGTCGAGCGGGAAGCCATAGGTGTCGTACAGCTTGAAGGCCGTCGTGCCGGAGAACGTCGCGCCCTTCTTGAGGCCCGAGGTCTCATCCTCCAGAAGGCCAAGGCCGCGCTCCAGCGTTTTGCGGAAGCGCGTCTCCTCATGCTTCAGCGTCTCGGTGATGAGCGGCTGCGCGCGAACGAGCTCGGTGTAGGTGTCACCCATCTGGCGCACGAGCGCCGGCACGAGCCGATACATGAGCGGGTCGCGCGCGCCGAGCAGGTGCGCGTGGCGCATGGCGCGGCGCATGATGCGACGCAGCACATAGCCGCGGCCCTCGTTCGACGGCAGCACGCCGTCCGCAATGAGGAAACTCGTTGCGCGCAGATGGTCCGCGATCACGCGATGCGAGGCTTTGTGCTCGCCCGCAGCTTTGACGCCCGTTGCCTCCTCGGAGGCTGCGATCAGTGCCTTGAAGAGATCGATCTCGTAGTTGTCGTGCGTTCCCTGGAGCACGGCTGAAATGCGCTCGAGGCCCATGCCCGTGTCGATCGAGGGCTTCGGCAGGTCGATACGCTTGCCGCCTTCGAGCGTCTCGTACTGCATGAAGACGAGATTCCAGATCTCGATGAAGCGATCACCGTCCGCGTCGGGCGAGCCCGGAGGACCACCGGGAATCTTCGGACCATGATCGAAAAAGATCTCCGAGCAGGGGCCGCAGGGGCCGGTGTCGCCCATGGCCCAGAAGTTGTCCGAGGTCGGGATGCGAATGATCTTCTCGTCGGCGAAGCCCGTGAGCTTCTTCCAGATGCCGAACGCCTCGTCATCCGTGTGATAGACGGTAATGATGAGCTTCTTCGGATCGAGCCCGTACTCTTTCGTGATGAGCTTCCACGCGAGCTCGATCGCCAGCTCCTTGAAGTAGTCGCCGAACGAGAAGTTGCCGAGCATCTCGAAGAACGTGTGATGGCGCGCGGTATAGCCGACGTTGTCGAGGTCGTTGTGCTTGCCGCCCGCGCGCACGCACTTCTGCGAGGTGACCGCACGCTTGTAGGGCCGCGTCTCCGCGCCCGTGAAGATGTTCTTGAACTGCACCATGCCGGCGGTCGTGAACATCAGCGTCGGGTCATTGCGCGGGACGAGCGACGACGACGGCACATGCTCGTGTGTGTTCTTGGCGAAGAAGTCGACGAACGTGGATCGGATCTGGTTGACGCCGGTCATATTGCGGGCTCGCATCGGTGGGGCGCGGCAGGCGCGCCTGAACAATCTCTATTGCTGGGCAGGTACCTGCACCGGTCATGGGATGCCGAGGCGCCGCGGTCGCGGTTCATGGCACCAACTGGGGCGCCCGCCGAAACGCAGCGGATACAAGTCTGGCAGCCCTGCCCGCAGGACAGGTGTCCAGACGTGTCGCGCCGTGCTGAAAGGCCTCCCCGCACTTCTTAGCGACGCACCGAAATGCTGTCCACCAGCGGTTCGGTAACGGACCTCTTGCCGCCGCAGGCCGACATCTCCGCCGCCAGCGCAAACCAGCCGAAACCACATCCGCCGGTTCCGGGGGCGAGTTATCCCCGTTCAATTCTTCCGTCCCTACACTGCCGCGGCGTAGGCTTATGTTCCTATTAACAAAAACTGAACCGAGGGTACGCACTCGACGGAGGCAGCCGGCTCATGACCTCGATAACCATAGAGGCGCCCCGCCCGATTTTGTATTCGGGCCCGCCCGCAAGAAGAACACGAACACATATCGGCACACCACGCTCGGAACCGGCCCTGGAGGCCAAGGTCCGATCGGTCCACGATGCGGTGGCCATGGTTTACCGCATCGAAAAGCACCTTCTTGGCCACCCAACGCGCGGACGCTCCCGCATCGCCTTCGCCCGGCAGGTGGCCATGTACCTCGCCCACGTCACCTTTGGGTTGACGCTGACGACCGTGGGGCAGGCGTTCGGGCGAGATCGCACGACCGTGTCGCACGCATGTGCGCTCGTCGAGGATGCGCGGGACAATCCCGAGTTCGACCGCACGCTCGAACTGCTCGAGGCCATCGCAAAGCGTCTGGCAAGGACTGACGGGCCCCGCTTGAGCGCCCCTGCAGAGTGAGATCCATGTCTAAAGAACTCAAGGTGCCCGTGGCGTCTGCACCGTCTGCCAAGCGCTCTACCGATCGATCCCGGGACAGCCGCACCGCCGCCGCCCGAGAAGCCAGCGGTACTCTGGCATGGCTGCACAGTCGCCGCGACAAGGATGGTCAGCCCATGATCAGCGCCGAGCAGCTTGCCGCGGGCGAGCGTCTCGCCGGCGATCTCTGGCGCGCACGCATGACGCCGCGTGTGACTTCGGTGTGGACGGGCGTTCCCGGAGATCCTGGTGGCCGCCGCGGTGCTCCCGGTGCCGGCATCGAAATCGCGGACGCCGTCATTGCCGCGAAGGCGCGTGTCGAGCGCGCGCTGAAGGCCGTCGGCCCCGAGTTCGCAGGCCCGCTTATCGACGTGTGCGGTCACATGCTCGGTCTCGATGACATCGAACGTCTCAACAACCTGCCCATGCGTTCCGGCAAAATGCTGCTGCGGACGGCGCTGACGCGGCTCGCGCGCCACTACGGTCTACTGCCGCCGGAGCATGGCGAAGCTGAGATCGCACGCCGCATCGCCGGCTGGATGTCGGAGGATGGTGGTGTGACGTTGGAGGGGTGGCGTGCCCTAGGAGCGCCTTCTTCTCCTTCTCCCCGTCCTTTGCGGGGAGAAGGGATAATCGCTCCCCGCCTGCTGAGCTCTCCGCATGGCGGCCGCGGGCATACCGCTACAGAAGAAGGCGACAGCGCCCCTTCCCAGCAGTCCGCGGCTGAAAATACTAACTACCTCGCCTTCAGATCCCAGAAGTCGCCGCGGAAGTAGAGCAGCGGCTCGACATCCTCGCGAAAGCGACACTCGCGCACGCGGCCGATGAAGATCGTATGCGTATCGAAGGAATGCTCCTGTGCCACTTCGCAGTCGAGATTGGCAATGGCGCCCTTCAGCAGCGGCGCGCCGGTGACGAGCGTGTCCCATGTCTCGGGATCGAAGCGCGCTTCGCCCTCGAGCTTCTTCGAGGAAAAGCGCCGCGCCAGCTCGTTCTGGTCGCTGGCGAGGAGGTTGATCGAGAACGATTGCCCGGAATGGATGGGTGCGTGTGCGCTCGCGTTGCGATTGACGCAGGCGATCACCATGGGGGGGCTGTCGGTGAGCGAGCACACCGCCGTTGCCGTGAGGCCCGTCCGGTTGCCCGGTGCCCCGACAGCGATGATCGTCACGGCGCCCGCCTGGTGGCGCATCACGTTGCGGTATTTGTCCGAATCCATGCTCATCCTCGCGGCCCGAATTTTCCCCGGGCACCCGTACAGCGTAGCGAACCCGTTCGCCGATGCAAGCCGCGACGCCGCATCGGTAGTTCGCTCGCGCTGCTTAGTTCTCGAGCTTCCAGTCGCCGATTTCGGCGCGCGCGAGACCGAGATTGTCGCGCAGCGTCGGTCCCTTGTAGTCCTTCTGGTGCAGGCCGCGGCGCTGCAGCTCCGGCACGACCATGCGCACGAAGTCCTCGTACCCGCCGGGAAGATGCGTCGCTGCAACCACGAAGCCGTCACACGCGCGGCCCTCGAACCACTCCTCGAGCCCGTCTGCGACTTCCTTCGCCGTTCCGACGAAGCGCGGGAACTCCCGCACGGTGCCGCGGTTCGAGAACTCGACGAAATCGCGGATGGTCGGATTCTTTTTGCCGGAAAGGTTGACGACGCGATCGAGGATGGCACGCAAGCCAGATATGCGTTTCAGCTCGTCATCGTTGAAGGCCTCGTCCATGCCCTTCGAATAGAAATCGAAGTTCAAGGCCTCCGAAAGCAGCGCCAGCCCATCCACCGGCTTCGCCAGCTTGTCGATCACGGCCATCTTGTCTTCGGCCATGCTCTTCGTCTCGCCCGTGACGGCGTAGATGGCCGGCGCCACGCCCACTTCATCGGGATTGCGGCCGCACTTCGTGACGAGATCCTTGAAGTTCGCGTAGTTTTTCTTGCCGATCTCGATATTGGGATAGACGCAAAAGACGAGTTCGCCCCACCGCGCGGAGAAAATCTGCCCGCGGCCCGACTGTCCGGCCTGGATGACGACTGGCCTGCCCTGCTGGCTGCGCGGCACGGGCAGCGGACCTTTCGAGCGGAACCAGCGGCCCTGATGATCGAGGCGGTGGACCTTGTCGGGGTGCGCGAAGAGGCCGGACTGCTTGTCGATGACGATCGCGTCTTCCTCCCAGCTGTCCCAGTGGCCGAGCACGACCTCCATGAACTCGTCGGCCTTGTCGTAGCGCAGGTCGTGCGCAGGGTGCTCCGCCTGCGAGAAGTTCATGGCTTCGGAGTCATTGAGCGACGTGACAACGTTCCAGGCGCTGCGGCCGCTCGACATGAGATCGAGTGTCGCGAATACGCGCGCGACGTGGAACGGCTCGTAGTACGTCGTCGAATACGTCGAGCCGAGGCCGAGCCGGGTCGTCGCCGTGCTCATGATCGAGAGGATCGTCGTCGGATCCATTTTCACGACACGCACGCCGTTCGCGATCGCTTCGCGGTGGTCGCTGCCGAGAATGTCCGGCATGGCGAGGCGGTCATCGAAGAAGCCGAGGTGGAACTTCCCGTACTCGAGCGTACGCGCGATCCGCATAAAGTACTCGGGGCCGAGAAAGTCGGTCGCCGAATGAGGATGGCGCCATGAGCCAACGTAGTTCGAGCAGTTCTGCGCCTGCAGGAACCCGATCAGCAACATCTGGCGTTTCGCGCTCATAGCAGCTCCTCAGGGCGGTGCATTTTGTTGTCCGGACACGTACCTAACCTACATCCGCGCTCCTTGTCACCAGAGGGGGACCGCGTATCGGCGCACGGCGGCGGAACGATTTTGCATGGGCGAGCCGCGGTCCTGCTATGCTAGATCCGAAGATGGGGAAACGTGCATAAATGCAAGGAGCGCCAACATGCTCATGTCGGCAGCCGACTATCGGGAATCCCTGCGCCGCTATCGGCCGCGTGTCTTCGTCAACGGTGCGCGTGTCGAGAGCGTCGCCGACGAACCACTGCTCGCGCCCGGCATCGCCGCGGTGGGCGTCACGTACGATTTTGCGCTCAAGGATCAGCACGCGCCGCTGATGACGGCTCGGCAGATGACGTCGGGCAAGACCGTCAACCGGATGCTGCATATCTGCGAGACGTCGACGGACCTCCTCTACAAGCTGGAAGCCGTGCGTCTCGTGTGCTGCGAGAGCGGATGCGCGCAGCGCTATCTCAGCCACGACGGCCTCAATGCCATTTTCCAGGCCACGCGGCGCATGGATGCCAACCATGGCACGGACACTCACCAGCGCTTTCTCGCCTACCTCCATCGCGTGCAGGACGAAGACCTGACGCTCGGCGTCGCCATGACCGATGCCAAGGGCGACCGCGCGCGTCGGCCGGGCGGGCAGTCCAATCCCGATGTCTACGTGCACATTTCGGAGCGCCGCCGCGACGGCATCGTCATTCGCGGCACCAAGGCGATCGTCACCGGCGCGCCGTACATGCACGAGCTGCTCGTCATGCCATGCCGCACCATGACGGCCGAGGATGCGGACTTCGCTGTGTGCTGCGCCGTGCCCGTCGATGCGGAGGGTGTGACGATCATCTCGCGCCCTGCGGGGCGGCCCGGCGAGAGTGCGGCTAAATTCTCCGCGCGCTATGGCCAGTGTACAGCCGTCGTCCAGTTCGATGACGTGTTCGTGCCGTGGGATCGCGTGTTCGCAGACGGGCAGTACGAGGAGGCGGGTTTTCTGACGACCAGCTACGCCACGCACCATCGCCACTCATGTATCGGTGCGCGTGCGGGCTTCGGTGATCTTCTGATCGGCGCCGGCGCCCTCATGATCGAAGCGAACGGCCTCGATCCGGCGAAGCACGGCCACATCCGAGATGCTATGGTCGATCTCATCAAGATCGTCGAGGGTTTCTTCGCGTGCGGTGTGGCCGCTTCCGTCTATGCAGTGAAGGACCCGGCCGGCTCGGTCATGCCCGATGCGGTTTTCTCGAATGTCGGCAAGCTGCTGCTCGCAACGCAAATCTATGACATGCACCGCCTCGCGCACTACGTTTCGGGCGGTTTGATCGTCGCGCTTCCCGGTCCTGACGAGGATCACAATCCAGAAACGCAGGCGTCCCTTGCGGCCGTTCTTGCCGGGCGCCCCGATGTTCCCGCCACTCAGCGTCTCGAAGTCGCGCGACTTATGGAGGATCTCACAGCCTCCTACAGTGGAAGCTGGATGAGCCTCATTTCGCTGCACGGCGGCGGTAGTCCGGAAGCCATGAAGCGCGAGATCTGGCGCAACTATCCTGTCGGCGAGAAGCGCGAGATCGTCGAGCGCCTGCTCGACCGCGGTGTTCTCGACACAGGCGATCGTGTGTCGAAGCAGCCCGGCCGTTGCTGCGTCACCGGCTGCGAAGTACCGGCGCTCCAGAAGGCTGCGGAGTAGTTTTTTCTCCTTCTCCCCGTGCTCACGGGGAGAAGGTCGGGATGAGGGGCGGCACGGACGTTGACGTTTGCGCGTGCCGCCGCCCCTCACCCTGACCCTCTCCCCGCATGCGGGGAGAGGGAAAAAGAGGGCCTACTTAAACTCGCGTCAGCACCGCAACCGCTTCCAGATGCGGTGAATAGAGAAACTGATCGATCGGCGTCACGGTGTTGAGCGTGTATCCGCCATCGATCAGAATGCGCAAGTCGCGTGCGAGCGTCGCGGGATTGCATGAGACCATCACGACGCGCTTCACCTTGGATTGCGCGAGACGCTCACATTGTGCTTTCGCCCCTGCCCTTGGCGGATCGAGCACCACCGCATGGAGATCCTTCATTTCCATCGGCGAGAGCGGATCGCGGAAGAGGTCGCGCGGCCGCGTCGTCGTCGGTTTCAATCCCTGGTTTTTGCGCAGGGCCTCGTCGAGCGCGACGATCGCATTGCGGTCGGAATCGTAGGCCATCACACGTGCCTTCTGCGCAATGGGCAGCGTCAGCGTGCCGAGCCCGCAGAACAGATCGCCGACAAGCTTTGATTTACCCAGTGCGGACGTCACGAGATCGATCATCGCGCTCTCTGCCTGCGGCACCGCCTGAAGAAACGCGCCCGGCGGCGGTGTCACGACCTTACCGGCAAAGTGCAGCGTGGGCTTCTGGCGCTCGATCACCGGCACGCCGCCGACGGAAACGCGCGCCAGCTTCACGCTTGCCGCGATCTCGCCGATCTTTGCGCGCGCCGCGGCGTTCAACGCGCGTTCGCTGCCCTCGACATCGATATCGGCGCCCGTGTCCGTGAGGGTGACGGCGACGCGCGCCTCATCTTCCCGCCCCGCAATGATCGCCGCGAGATCCGCGAGCGTGGGCAGCAGGTCGACAATGCGCTTGTCGAGCACGGGGCAATCCTCGGCCGCCACCAGATCGTGCGAGCGCCGGCCGTGGTAGCCGATGCGCATCGCGCCTTTCATGCGGTGTGCGTTGAATGTCGCCCGGCGTCGCGAGTGCTCGGGCACAGTGATCAGTGCCTGCACCTCGATCTCAATCCGGTTCTGCCGCAAGGCGCGCACGAGCAAATCGCGCTTCCACGTCTCGTACATGTCGATAGGCATATGCCGCGCGACGCAACCGCCGCACGGCTCGTCATTCGGATCAGGCGCGCGCCGTCGATCAGGAAGCAGCGTCACGGGTTCCGGCGCATAGCCTTCCTCCACGCGCCACGTCTCACCCGGCAGAGCCTGCGCGATGAATATCTGCTGGCCAGCCGCGGTCGTCGCCATGCCATCGCCTTCCGCACCGAGCCCCATGATTTCGACGATCTCGCTCATGTGCGGATACCGGCCAGCAAATACTCGACATTCCCTGATCCACCCTCGATCGGCGACGGCATATCTCCGATCACCTTCCACTGCGGCTGCGCGGCCAGCCAATCACGCGCGGTAGTCAACGCGCGATCGCGCTGTTCCGGATCACGCACGATACCGCCCTTGCCGACGCCCTCGCGTCCAACCTCGAACTGCGGCTTCACGAGCGCCACGATCCAACACTCCGTTGCAGCGAGCGCCAATGCCGCCGGCAGCACTTTTGTCAACGATATGAAACTCACATCGGCAACGATTGCACCAACGGCATTCGGCACGAGCGCCCGATCGAGCGTGCGCGCGTCGCATTGCTCCAGCGCCACGACGCGCGGATCATCCTTCAGCGTTTCATGAAGCTGCCCTTGCCCCACATCCACTGCGTAGACACGCGCCGCGCCGCGCTCCAGCAGCACCTGCGTGAAACCGCCGGTCGACGCCCCGACATCGAGCGAAACGCGTCCGGCCGGATCGAGCCCAAATCGATCCAGCGCTGTCGTCAGCTTCACCGCCCCGCGCGACACTTGCGCTGCCGCTTGCGCATCGACGGCAATGGTCTGCTCATCGCGCACACTCGCTGCCGGTTTGCGCACGATCTCGCCATCGATGCGCACTTCACCGCGCGCAATGAGATCGCGTGCTTTGGCGCGCGTAGCGACGAGCCCACGCGCGACGAGCGCGAGGTCCAGGCGTTGCGGCTGTTGATCGGATGGCGTCATGCGGGAAGCGCTAAAGCCTCGCGCATAAATAGTCAAAAAGGCGGGTGGGTCCGGGAGGGTGTCCCTCCCGGCAGGGGTTTCGGGGACTGGTCCCCGTCGCGCCGGAGGCGCGCGGGGGGGGGGGCGCCGCGCCGCGCCGCCCCG
>JAEZRM010000074.1 GCA_023412805.1 Pseudomonadota bacterium
TTGGGGGTGCTTTACGCGGGGGGGGGGGCCCCCCCCCCGCCCCGATTATATTTTCAAGAAGAGCTCACTTAATTGCGATACCCTTTTCCTTGTACCACTTGGCTGCGCCAGCATGGAACGGAACGCCGATGTCCTGCGCCATGATCTCGGGTGTCAGCTTTGCGAACTCCTTGTTGACCGCCGTCATGCCGTCCTTCGCGCCGAGGATTGCACCGGTCATCTTGTAGACTGTGTCCTCGGGCAGCGAGCAGGCGGCGATGATGTGCGTGAAGTAGCCGATGGTCTGCACATCCTTGTCCTGCTTCGGATACGTTCCCTTCGGGATCGTGACGAGCTTGTAGGCCGGATTGATCTTCTTCATGGGCTCGTAGATCGACGACAGGTCGAGAACCTTGATGTCGCGGGCCGCGGCGAGGTCCATGACAGAGCTGGCCGGGATGGCCGTACCGAGTGCAAACACATGCATCCGGTTGTCTTTCATCTGCTCGATGCTGTCCGAGTAGCTATTGGTGAAGCTTGCCTTCACATCGGAGTAGGTAAGGCCACCGACGCGCAGTACGTGGCGAGCGATCAGCTCACCCGTGTTGCCGCGCACCTGTGTGGCGAAGCCCTTACCTTTCACGTCCTTCAGCTCGTTGATGCCCGCATCGGCATTGGCAACCATCTGAAAATACTGCGGGTAGAGCGTGGCGACGTTGCAGACCTTGTCGTGCTTCTGGTCGAGGGGCTTTTCGCCCGTGCCGTTGTAGGCGTCCGCAGTGGAGATGGTGTTGCCGAAGCCCACCTCAGCCTTGCCTTCCTGAATGGCGCGAACATTGGCAATGCCTGCGCCCGGGAGCGACTGGACTTTGAGATCAGGGACTGCCTTCTCGAAGGCATCCTTTAGCTGACCACCGAGCGGCACCCAGATGCCGGCCTGTGGGCCTGTCATCATACGGACCTCGGCCGCCTGCGCTGCATTGCCGAAGCCGAATGAGATTATCATCGCGGCCGCGGCCGCGTGAGAAAGGCGCATGCTAATCCTCCCAGGACTAGGGGTTGGTTGTAACGCTGGCAGCGGACCACTAATCGGGCCAAGCCTTTGACCGTGCTGACGGAAGGACGCGCGGCGGGGGTTCTACTTCTGCTCAGTTCTTTCTATGAAGGCAGGAGGCCTTCGTTGCAACAGTGCAATGATGCTTGATCGGGCCTATGCGATTTCGAGGTTATGGCAAATGGGCGCACTCTCACTGCGATCGATGCGCGCGTATGCAACCTATAATGCGCCCGGGCCCGTGCAATCGGCGGCAATCCACGCCGCGAGGACAGCGCAGGCGTCGACGAAATCGCCGATTTCCATGGCCTCATCGGGATTGTGGCTGCCGTTCTTGTTACGCACGAAGATCATGGCCGACGGCACGCCCGCGCTCGCGAAGGCCGCCGTGTCGTGTGACGCCGGACTGCCGATGGTCGCTGCCGGAATTCCAAGCAGCGCGGCGGTCTGCTCCAATTCCGAGCGGATTGCCGGTGAGACGATGCCGACCTCGGCTGAAGCACGTGGTCCGAGATCGAAGTGTACGCCGCGGCTGGCCTCGATCTCGCGGATAATGCCGTTGAGCCGCGCCTCGAGCTTCGCGAGCACCGTTGCATCATAGGCACGGACATCGAGGCTGAAGCGGAACTCGCCGGCAACCGTGGTCATGCCGTGGGCGCCGGCGTCCGTATGGAAGCGCCCGAGCGTGGCCGCCATGGGAATGTCGGCGGTTTCGTGCTCCAGCCAGAGCTGGTCGAGCGCCACAGCGAAGTCCGCTGCTGCCATGGCCGCATCGCGACGGAAGCGTCGTGGCGTGCCGACATGGTCGGAGCGGCCGATGATGCGGGCGTCGGGAAAGCGGAAGTTTCCCGGAATGCCGGTGCAGATGGCGATCGGCTTGCCGAGCTCGACGAGGCTCGGGGCCTGCTCGATGTGCACTTCGAGGAATGCGTGGACGTCTTCCGGCGCGATCTCACGCCCGCCTTCGCGAAGAGCCGCGAGATCGGCGCCCGATGCAGCCATATGGTCCGCGAGTGTGCGCCCCGTATCAATGCGGTGGGCATCGAGTGCGGTTGTAGGCAGAGTTCCGAGGGCTGAGCGGCTTCCGATGTAGGACACCTGGAACCACACACTCTCTTCTGCGCGGATGCCCATGACAGTAATGTCGCGGCGCGGGACGGCACCTAGTTCCTTCAGCGCTGCGATGGCCACAAGCCCGGCCACGACGCCGGCAGCGCCATCGAAATTTCCACCATGCGGTACGCTATCGAGATGTGAGCCGGCGATGATGCGCGGCAGGCGGCGATCCTTGCCTGGCCACGTCGCATAGGTGTTCGCGGCCATGTCGCGGCGAATCTGAAGCCCGAGGCCAGCGCCGTATTCGGCGAAGACATCATGGGCTGCATTCTCGCCAGCACCATAAGTGTCGCGCGTGATGCCGCGCGGGCGCTGGCTGCAGCGTGCCAGTTGATCGAACAGGCGCTCTGCGCGTGCCCGCTGCCGCGCCATGGATGCTCTGATGGCCTCGATCGGAAGCGTGCTCATGTCGTGATCGCCTTCAGCGCTCACATTTCCAGAAGGCTGCCGTAGCCCGAGATCTTTGCCTGCACGCCGGCCAAGCGCAGGCAATGCCAGAGACTCACTTGATTGGCCGAAAGAACGGGGCGCTTTAGCTCCTTCTCGAGCGCGTCGAGAATGCCTACGCAGCGAAAGCCGGTGCCGGCAATCAGAATGCCATCCGCGTCGGCCGGGCATGCCGCGATGATCTGCGCGTAAAGTGGTTCGATCTCCTGCTCAAAGCCCAGGCCGCGCGGATACATCTCATTCGTCGGTACATCTCGCCACTTGGCGCCGGGATCGTAGCGAAGATGCGCGGCCGATGCGAAACCATGATCCGCATAGTAGCGGACGCCGGCTGCGAGCGTTTCGGCGCCGAACCACGGCGGCATGACGAGGAAGGGTCGACGGATACCCGATGCGCGAAGCGCGGCGATGCTGTCGAGGCCGTTGGTTGTGACGACGGTGTCCGTGCCGATCATCTTGGAGAGTGCGGACACGACGGCTTCATCCCAGCCCTTGCCGCCGAGAACGCTGCTCGATGTGTGTCCGACGGTAGTGGCCGAAAGGCGCATGGTAGCGAATTGACGGGCCCCGCGTTCGAGATCGGCTTCGAGTTCGACGCCGGTGCGATCCTCCCGCCAACGGGCCCAAGGCGCGCGCGCCGTCACGCGCGCGGCGTGCACCGAGACATTCGGCGGGCACATGGCCCACCATTCGGCCTCGGGCACGGCCTCATTGCCGACGATGAACATCCCGATGCGGGCCTGAGCGCCCCAGTTGTCGTTCTGAGTTTGCAAAGTATCCCTCCCGGCCGAGGTCGCTCGCGCCGTCTCACGATAGAGGAACACTCTCGGCTCAAGTTTGCAAAGGCGACCTTTCAGCGGCCGGCGAGGATGTTCTGCACGGCCTGCTCGAGCGCCTGAAGGAAGCGCGAGCGATCGGCTCTGGCAAAAGCGGGCGGACCACCTCGGATGTCGCCCGTTTCGCGGAGCTGGGCTTTCAAGTCGCGCATCGCGCGTGACATGCCGATATTGTCGGGCGTGAATGGCCGCCCGGTAGGTGTCAGCGCCCGCGCGCCCTTCTTCAGGCATCGTTCGGCGAGTGGGATATCCTGCGTCACGCAGATATCGGCCATCATGATTTCGTCGGCAATCCAGTCGTCGGCCGCGTCCGGGCCTTCGGCAACGATGTGGCGCTCGACCAGGTCACTTGCGGGCAGCCGCATCCAGGCGTTCGAAACGAAGATTGCGGTGAGGCCATGTCGCTCCGCCACCCGCATGATCTCGTCTTTGACCGGGCAGGCGTCGGCATCGACGAGGATACGGATGATCGGCGGCGCGCTCGGCATGGATAGGCTCTCGGTAATCGCGCGCGGGCCCCGGCATCTGGGCGACCCGAACAAGCCCACGAACGCGGACAAGTCACAGCCGTGACTTATCGGGCGGCTGTCGAAGTTCGGCGCCGCCCTGCATGGATGCCCAATTGGAGTGTTATTTCAGTATGGTGCGGTCGAGAGGACTCGAACCTCCACGCCTTGTGAGCGCTACCACCTCAAGGTAGTGCGTCTACCAATTCCGCCACGACCGCACAGGAACTACGGATAAAAATGGCCAGCCTGGCTCTCGCGCGGCGGCCACCCTCCTCGTTCGCCGCAGGTGGGTATCAGACCGCCCCATGCTTTGCAAGTCCCGGGGCCGCGCAGAGATCAATATTGCCCGGCCCGCCGCCGGGTCTGCCAACAAATGTGGTCAGTCGAGGGCCAGCACCTCCAGAAGGGCCGCCGTATAGGCCGCCGGCTGCTCGTACATCACCCAGTGACCGGCATCCGGCACCGTCCGCGTGACGAGTTCGGGATGACCTTGACGAAGCACGTCATAGCGGGCCTCGACCGATGGCCATGCCGTTTGGTCCTCGGCGCCCCAGATGGCACGGACCGGCACCACGACCTCGGGGAGCTTCACCGCGATTTCGTCCGTGCGGGCGAAGGGCCGCGAGCGGAAGCGGGCGCGGCGAATGTTCTCCGACTGCAAGTAGACCGCGAGCGGGTCGATGCGGTCGTTTTCCTTGAACATGAGGATCTCGAGGAGCTGGCGATGGACGCCCATGCGCTCCTCTTCGCTCATAGCCGACCGCTCCTTCGGAAACTCGATGCCGGGTCCTTGCGGCAGGCCGAGCGCGGCGCAGCCCGTGATCGTGAAGTCCGATACCCAGTCACCGAGGCGAACCAGGGCGTGCGTCGAAACATGCGCGCCGAATGAGAAGGCGACGTAATGCGCGCGCCGCTCGCGCGGGATGAGCATCTTGAGGCCCTCGGCGACGGCTGCGCCGCAGCTCTCGGGCGTAAGCGGCGCGTGCGGCATCGCGCTGTCGCCGAGGCCGGGCAGGTCGATCGCCCACACCTCGTAGTGCTGCTTCAGTGCAGGGATCTGCTTGATCCAGTGTGTCCACGAGCCCGAGCCACCATGCGCGAGCACAACCGGGCGACCACGGCCCCAGCGGCGCCAGACGAGCTGCCCATCACCGCAGGGCGTGGTGGCGATTTCGGCGTCAGCGGCGACCGCTGCGACGATATCGGCTGGCAGCTTGCCGCTGCGCGCGAGGGTAGCAATGGGATCATCCAAGGGCGAAGTCGTAGTGTCCGCGGTCGTGGTCATGAGTAGTCAGTCAGTCCTGGTTTCTTGCGTGCGGTGCGCTCAGGCGACGCCGGCAATGTTCTGTGGCACGGGCTTGCCCGCGATGAAGGGCTCGGTGATCGCCATGAAGTCGTTGAGGCGATCATGATGGACCCAATGACCGGCGCGTTCGAAGCGCGCAACAGTCGCGTTCTTGAAGTGCTGAATGCGGCCGTCTTCGCGCGGATCCGATGCCCAGCTCTCCTTGCCGTAGACGAGTAGCGTCGGGCACGTGATGCGTGACCAGAGGTGTTCGAGATCGGCCATGGTGAGGTCATCGGGCGGCCAGGAGCGCACGTAGTTGTCGAACTTCCAACTGTACGTGCCGTCCTCGTTCTGGTTGACGCCGTGCACAGTCAGGTGGCGCGCCTGCTCGGGCGAGAGATGCTTGTTCTCCTCGTGCATGCGCGCGTAGGCGTCCTCGATGGTCGGATAGCGGCGCGGCAGGCGACCGGCAAGCTTGCGCTGATCCTCGATCCACGTGGCCATGCGCTGATCGATGGGCTTGCCGTAGCGTTCGGCATGCTTCTTTGGCGAGGGACCAAGACCCTCGATCGCGACGAGGCGCGCGACATTCTCCGGATGGATGCCCGAATAGCGCAGCGCGATGTTGCCGCCGAGAGAGTGCGCGACGATCGTGACGGGCGCCAGCTTGAGCTGATGAATGAGCTGCGCAAGATCGTAAATGTAGCCGATCATGCTGTAGGTGCCGGTGCGCGACCATTCGCTGTCGCCGTGCCCGCGCAGATCGGGCGCGATCACGTGCCAGTCACGGCGGAGACGTTCGGCCACCCAGTCCCAGTTGCGGCAATGATCGCGACCGCCATGAAGGAGAATGAGCGGCGGGGCGGTGCTGTTCCCCCAATCGACGTAATGCAGGCGCAGGCGCTGCGAGAAGAACACGCGCGAGGTCGGCCCTGGCGTTTGCAGGGCGTTGGTCGGCGAGGTGTTCGTGCTGTCCATGGGAGCCGCGCAGTCTCTGTCTGGCGAGATTGAAGGGAGGGCGCTTTCGCAGGTGCAACATCGAGCGAACGGCTGCCGCCGTCAACCTCCCCCGCCGCATGTGTGGCTTGCCGTGCCCTGCCAGCCGGAACCTGCCGGTTGCGCCTGCGTTCGGCCTAGAAAGCAGGAGGCTTTACAATGGCAAGACATGAAACAATCGAGAATCCGGATACTCCGGAAACGAAGACCACGGTCGAAGCCCGCCAGGGTGATCGCCGCAGAATGAATCTCCGGGTGCTGCTGATTTCCTTTGTGCTGGCGGTTGTCATACTCGCGGCGCTGTATGCGTTCGTATATCCGTTTCCCGAGTAAGTCCGCTTCCGAATATATCTATGGCTGGTTTCGAGGCTCGGTTGCCCGGAATATGGTGGCCCCAAAGTGCACGAGCCTCGGAGAGTTGAGTCATGGCGATTACTGGTCCCTTGTGCCGCGCCGCCCGCGCGCTCGTCCAATTCTCGCGCGAGGAGTTGGCTGAGGACAGCGGCGTCAGTGCCGAGTTGATCAGCAACTTTGAGACGGGGCGCTTTGCTCCACCCGCTGAAGCTCTGAGCAAGCTTCAGGCTGCGCTCGAGGAAGGCGGTGCCGTCTTCATTCCCGAGAGCAGCGAGGGTGGTGTCGGCGTGCGCCTCAAATTCAACAGACGCGATGTGCGCGCCATCAACCGGCTCGAAGGCGAGGGTGGGGCAGTCGGTGAGGACGACGTTTGAACGGTCCTATTCGAGACGTCGTCGGAATAGCCACGCCGCGGCGCTCAGCGTGACGAGCGCTATGAGAGCGAGCGGTAGCGTGTTGTTCGCGACCTCGCTCAGCGGGATGTCCTTCAGGAATACGCCCTTCACGATCACCAGGAAGTAGCGCAGCGGATTGATGAGGGTGATCGGCTGCAGCCACTCGGGCATGTTCTCGATGGGCGTTGCGAAGCCCGAGAGCAGCATGGCCGGCACCAGGAACAGGAAGGCGCCGAGGATAGCCTGCTGCTGAGTCTTCGAGAGGGCCGAAATGAAGAGGCCGAGCCCGACCACGGAGCCGAGATAGAAGATTGCGCTACCGTACAGCAGGACCAGCGAGCCGCGCAGCGGGATACCGAAGACGAACACCGCCGCCAGAATATAGATCGTTATATGGAAGAGGCCGATCAGCATCGGCGCGGCCAGCTTTCCGATAAGAATTTCGTGCGTGCGAAGCGGCGATACCATGAGCTGGTCGAATGTGCCGAGTTCGCGCTCGCGCGCGATCGATAGTGCCGTCACGACGAGCCCGATGAGCAGCGCGATGCTGGCAACGAGATTGGGCACCATGAACCACTGGTAGATGAGGTTCGGATTGAACCAGTTCCGAGCAACTACGCTGACGGCTGCGTCGGCCGCCTTGCGGCCGGCTGGTGTTTCAGCGGCGAGGCTCGCGACAATCTGATTGAGGTAGCCGCCGACGATCTGCGAGGCATTGGAGCGGCGGCCGTCGAGAATGATCTGCACGTCCGCCGGGCGGCCCGCTTCGATGTCGCGCGAGAAGGTCGGGCCGATGTGGACCGCCGCAATGACGCGCTGACGATCGATGGCGTCATGCAGCGCTGCCGGCGTCTGTGCGTATGTGATCTTGCGGAAGGTTGGGGCGCCGTCGATGCGCCGGACGAGTTCTTGCCCCCATTGACCACCGTCGCGGTTCAGCACGAGGAGATCGACATTGCGTACTTCGAGCGTCGCCGCATAGGAGAACACGAGAAGCTGGATGATCGGCGGGCCGATCAGGATGGCGCGGCCCTTGGGATCGCGCAGGACGGCCAGCAGCTCCTTGATGATGAGGGCCTTCAGCCGGATCCACCACATGTTACGCGATCCTCTTCTTCGTGCTGCGCGCAGCGAGGATGAAAAGGACCGCGCCGATCAGCAGCATGATGGCGATGTCGCGAAGGAACATCGGCCAGATGTCGCCGGCGAGGAAAACTGTTTGCAGGCTCGGGATGAGATAGCGCGCAGGCACGATCATCGTGATCCACTGGATCACCGTGGGCATGGAGCTGATCTCGAACAGGAAGCCCGAGAGCAGGAAGGCGGGCAGGAAGGCCGAGATGAGCGCTGCCTGCGAGGCAAGGAATTGGTTCTTGGTCGCCGCCGAGATCAGCAGGCCCTGACCGAGCGCGGGCACGAGGAAGGAAGCGCTCAATACGTAGAGTGCCAGCAACGATCCGCGAAACGGCACGCCGAACAGCAGCACCGCGAGCGCCACGCAAAGCGTCATCGAGGTGAGGCCGAGCACAAAATATGGCAGGATCTTCCCGGCGAGAAGTTCGGTTGCGGTGACCGGCGTCGCCATGATGGCTTCCATGGTGCCGCGCTCCCATTCGCGCGCGACGACGAGTGAGGTGAGAAGTGTGCCGACCAGCGTCATCACGATCGCGATCGAGCCTGGTACGAGGAAGTTGCGGCTCTTGAGTTCTGCATTGAACCAGAAGCGTTGTTCGACCGTGATTGCGGGCGCTCGCGCTGCGACTTCGGCGCCGCGCAGCGCGGCCCAGTTGGCGACGACGCCCTGCGTATAATTCTGCACGAAGCTCGCCGTATTGGGATCGGACCCGTCGACGATCACCTGGATGGTCGGGCTGTTCTGAGCGACGAAGTTGGCGGTGAAAGTCGCTGGAACGACGATGACGCCACGCACCTGCCCGAGTACGAGTGCCTCCTCGAAGGCACGCCGGTCGCGGTCGATCGATACCTCGAAGTAGCGCGACGCCTGGAAGCTCGCGGCGAGATCCTGTGTCAGGGGCGTCTGCGCTTCGATGACGAGGCCGACCCGCGTGCGCGCCGTGTCGAGCGATACGCCATAGCCGAAGAGGAAGAGCAGCACCATCGGCAGCACGAACGCGATCAGGATGCTGCTCGGATCGCGCATGACCTGCAGGCTTTCCTTCCGCACGAGCGTCGCAAGGCGCCGCGCCGATCCGTGGCGCGCTTCTCGAACGGCGCTGTGTGCGCTGGCCGTCATGCCGCGGCTCGCTCGTTGGCGCCTTGCACGAGGGCGATGAAGGCGTCTTCCATGCTCGGGTCGGGATGCTCGGGTGTTGCGACGCGGGCCTTGAGGGCATCGGGTGTGCCGAGCGCGATCGAGCGCCCTTTGTCGATCAGCGAGATGCGATCGCAGTATTCGGCTTCGTCCATGAAGTGCGTGGTGACGAGCACGGTGATGCCCTTCTCGACGAGACCATTGATGTGCGTCCAGAACTCGCGCCGTGTGATCGGATCCACGCCGGATGTCGGCTCGTCGAGGAAGAGCGCATCGGGTTCGTGCATGACGGCGCAGGCGAGCGCGAGGCGCTGCTTGAGACCGAGCGGCAGCTCCTTGGCGTTGGAGCTGGCGTGCGGTGCGAGGTCGAAAATCTCCGTCATGAGCGCGATGCGATCGCGCTTCTGCGTGCCGGCTAGCCCGTAGGCGCCCGCGAAGAAGGCGAGATTCTGCACCACGCTCAGGTCGCCATAGAGCGAGAATTTCTGCGCCATGTAGCCGAGCCGGTTGCGCGCTTCCGCACCATCGCGTCTCAGATCGAAGCCGGCGACGCGCCCCTCGCCAAGTGTGGGCTTGAGGAGACCGCAGAGCATCTTGAAGGTTGTCGATTTGCCGGCGCCATTCGGGCCGAGCAGGCCGAAAATCTCGCCGCGCTGCACGTCGAACGTGATGTCGGCGGCGGCAGTGAAATCACCGAAGCGTTTGGTCAGGCCTCTGGCCTCTATGACGGGACGTCCGCTGTCCGCCGGACGTGCGCGCGTTTCCTCGGCGAGTTTGGAACGTCCGCCAGGACCACCGCCGAGCATGTCGACGAAAGCATCCTCGAACCGTGGCGAGGTCGGCGCGATCTGCGCCTCTGTGCTACCGATCGCGGCGAGCAGCGACGCAGGATCACCCTTGTCCTGCATGACAAGCCGGATGGCCTCCCCCTGGATAACGCCATCGACGACATCGTCCTGCTCGAGAACGCGCGCGAGCGTGGCGCGCCGTCGCCCTTCGATGCCCGAAAGTCTGAACACGCGGCCCGCGACGCGCTCCGTAAGCTCGGACGGAATGCCTGCGAACAGAAGCTTGCCCTGGTTGAGCAGGAGTACGCGATCGCAGGCCTCGGCTTCATCGAGATAGGCCGTCGACCAGAGGACGCCGATGCCTTCCGACGTCAGGGCCTCGACCATCTTCCACAGATCGCGGCGCGAAATGGGATCGACACCGACACCCGGCTCGTCGAGCAGCAGCAGCCGTGGCTTTTTCAGGAGCGCGCAGGCAAGCCCGAGCTTCTGCTTCATGCCGCCCGAGAGCTTGCCCGCAAGCCGGGCTGTGAAGCGTTTGAGATCGGTGAAGGTCAGCAGTTCGTCGTAGACAGCCGGGCGCTCAGATTTCGGGAGGCCGCGCAGATCGGCATATAGATCAAGGTTCTCCTGAATGGAGAGATCCTCATAGAGGCCGAAGCGCTGCGGCATGTAGCCGATTTCGGCATGGATGCTCGCGGCATCCGTGCGTGTGTCATGCCCGAGCACTTCGATGGTGCCCGCATCCGCCAGCATGAGGCCTGTCATGAGACGGATGATGGTGGTCTTGCCGGCGCCGTCCGGTCCGACGAGGCCTGTGATCTCGCCGCCGCGGATCGACGCGGTGATGTCGTCGAGCGCTGGCGGCGCGTCACCGAACGTCTTGGTGACGCCAGCGAGACGGATGACCTCCGGCCGCGACGCGCTACTGTCCGCTGCGTTGGTCATGATCCACCTGCACTGCCCTTGTCGAGCGGGATGCGCACGGTGACCGGCATGCCCTGACGCAGCCCGTTGCGGCCCTGATCCACGACGACACGCAGCCGATAGACGAGATCGGTGCGCAGCTCCGGCGTTTCGACGGACTTTGGCGTGAATTCTGCAACGGGCGAAATGAAGCCGATCGTGCCGCTGTAAGGCTTGCCGGGTGAGCTATCGGCGAAAATCTCCACCTTCATGCCCGTATGAATGCGGCCGAGATCCGGTTCGGCGATATAGGCGCGCACCCAGACCGGCGTCGCGAGCGAGAGCACGTAGACGATGTCGCTCGGCGCGACGATCGCGCCCGGTTCACGCACGCGAGAGAGGATGACGCCATCGGCGGGCGCGACCAGCGTCGCGTCCTTGAGAGAGGTTTGGGCAGCAGCGAGGCTGGCTTCGCTGGCCTGCAGGTTCGCGCGTGCGGCAGCGATGTCTTCAGCCCGCGAGCCCTGCTCGAGCAGGCGCAAGGCCTCGAGGGCCGACTGCGTACGCGCAACGGCCATGTCGCGGGCAGCTTTGGCCTGATCGAGCGTCGCTTCAGACACGGCGCCAGTAGGTCTCAGGCGTGCCGAGCGCTCAAAAGCCAGCTCGGCATTCTGCTGATCGGCAAGACGCTCCTGATGCGCGGCGCGGGCCTGGTCAATTTCCGCAGGGCGCGGACCGGCTTCGAGTTTCTGCAGCGTGGCGCGTGCGGCTTCCACCTGCGCCTCGGCCACGCGGATCTGATCCTGGTAGGGCTGCGCATCGAGGCTGGCGAGGCGGTCGCCCGCCTTGACGCTGTCGCCTTCGTCGACCAGCGCCTCAGCCAGACGACCACTCACGCGGAAGCCGAGCTGAACCTGACGGATATCGACGTTGCCATAGAGCGTGAGGTTTGGACCGCGCTCACCGCTGCCGGAACCGAGCAAGCCGCTCCACCAAGCGATGGCGCCGGCGGCGGCGAGCGCTACGACAATGATCGGAAGTGCCTTCTTGTTCATGGCACGCCTCTACTTGCGAGCGAGTGTACGATGTCGGTGACATTCGCGCGGATCGCGTCGAGTTCCTTCGGGCCCATCTCGGTCCATTCGAGCTGACGAAGGGCAGCAGCGTTCGCGACGCGAAAGATGATCAGGCTGCCGATGAGCGAGAGCGTCCTCAGGCGTACGCGCTCGGATGTCGGTGCTTCATCCAGAAGAACACCGACGAGCCGGCGGACCGCTTCGAGCATGGGCCGCATCACAGCCTCGTAGACTTTTTCGAAGGCTTCGGTCGGTTCCATCTGCTCGCGGATGAGGAACCGCGCCCACGGCCGCGACTTCTCGCTGACCATGACCTCCGCGAGCGTGTGCAGCAGCGCCGTGAGAAGCTCGCGGGCTTCATCGCGCGTGACGGGCCGCCCCTCGGCGTGGATCTCAGCAAGGCGGGCCTGGACCTGCTGGCGCCGGCTGCCGACGTGGCTTGAGATCATCGTCGCGAGATGCTCGGCGGCGGCCAGATAGAGACCTTCCTTGCCACCGAAATAGTATGGGATGGCCTGGAGGTTGACGCCTGCTGCCGAGGCGAGCGCGCGGGTGGTCGTGCCGTCGAAGCCGTAGTGGCCGAACACGTCGATGGCCGCCGTGAGCAGCTTCTGACGGGTGGCGTCGCCGCGCTCGCCAGCGGTTTCGTTGGTGTCCGGAGGTGTTTTGCTTGTCTCTTTCATAACTCACGGCATATTTCATTCGATTGAATTAGTCAATCGAATGACTTATTCACATGTCCGTGACCGTGCTCGCACAACGAGGGGTTCGTTGGGGAATTTATAGGGCCGGGCCGAATTGGCGGCGGACGGGACTCGTGACATCCGAGCGGATCGGGCGCACAGGTGCCGCTTAAGCCAGCATCGCCGCAGCCTTCGCGAGTTCCTCACTGATGTCGTCTGTCCCCCCATCCAAGTCGGAGCCCGCAGACCCCTTCCGAGGGCGTCGATCAGGAAGGTGGCGGTGGACGAAATGGGTGAGCCGGATTGTCCTCGGGCTCCTCGCGCTCCTGTTGGTCGTCGGCTTCGCAGTGGGATATGGCCTGCGCGGCAGTCTCGCGCGGCTCGATGGTGAAGTCGCGCTGCCCGGATTGTCCAAGCCGGTCACCATCTCCCGCGACGCGCTCGGCGTCGTCACAATCGAGGCGGCAAGCGAGGCGGACGTCGTGCGCGCGCTCGGCTTCGTTCATGCGCAGGAACGCTATTTCGAGATGGATCTTGCCCGGCGTAGCGCTGCCGGTGAACTGTCCGCGCTGGTCGGCGAGGCGGCACTTCCGATGGATCGCGAACGTCGCCCGCACCGTATGCGCGCTCGCGCTCAGCGCCACGCGACCGAGGCCGATCTGCTCGGCAAGCGGCGGGATCTTCTTGAAATCTATGCGGCCGGTGCCAATGCGGGGCTTGCTGCGCTGTCCGTCCGGCCGTGGGCCTATCTGCTCCTGCGTCAACAGCCCGCGCCGTGGACAGCCGAAGACTCGGTGCTCGCCGCGCACGCGCTCTATTTCGACCTGCAGGGCTATCATCCGTTCGCGAGGCTGGCGCTGTGGCGCTTGAGCCGGTCGCTGCCGGCGCCGCTCTTCGCCATGCTCGATCATGGCGGCACGTCATGGGATGCGCCGATCGTCGGCGACGGACTCGGGGACGCGTCACTGCCTGGGCCGGATGCAATCGATCTGCGCCGTTTGCCGGCTGGCGTGAAATCCGGTGCCGTTTCGGGCGGACAAAGCGCGCCGGGGAGCAACAATCTCGCCGTCGCTGGCGCGCTCACGAAGGACGGTCGCGCCATTCTCGGCGGTGACATGCATCTTGCGCTGCGTGCGCCAGGTGTCTGGTTTCGCGCGCGGCTGATCTATCCCGATGAGCGCGCGCCCGGCGGTCGCATCGACGTTTCGGGCTTCTCGGTCCCCGGCATTCCCGGCGTGCTCGCAGGAAGCACCGGGCACGTCGCGTGGACGTTCACCAATGGTTATGCCGATAGCTCGCAGTGGGCACAGTTACCGCCATGCAATAGCGCGCCGGCTGAGTGCGGTATCACCGAGCATCGCGAAGTCATCGAGGTCGCAGGAGCGACGCCCCAAACGCTCATCGTCAGGGAGACGGAGTGGGGGCCCATCCTGCGCCAGGAGCCGGATGGCAGCTTGCTGGCGTTGCGATGGGTAGCGCATCTTCCGGGCGCCGTCGGAAGCGGCCTCGCGGAGTTTGGATGGGCGCGCAATCTCGATGAGCTCTTTGCGATTGCCGATCGCGCGGGAACGCCGGTGCAGAATCTCGTCGCCGCGGACAGTACGGGCCGCATCGGCTGGCGCATGCTTGGTGCGCTGCCGGACTGGCAGGCGCCGTGCAATCGCGTAGGCATCGAGCGCGTGGTCGTTCCCATGGGCGCGTGTCCGCCATGGCCGATCAAGACGACTGGCGCGCCCGAAGTGCGCGATCCCGCATCTGGCCGGCTCTGGACCGCAAACAATCGCGTCGATGCACGCGCTGAAAGCGCACGCTTCGGCTACATCGGGCGCGACCAGAGCGCGCGCGCCCGGCAAATTCGTGATGGCCTCATGGCGCGTGAGCAGTTCACCGAGCGCGATATCCTCGCGATCCAGCTCGATGACCGCGCGGTCTTTCTCGAACGCTGGTGGAAGCTGATGCGTGCCGTGGTCGAGCGCGCAGGCAGTGATCAGCTTCTCGTGCGGCTGGATGCTGCTACGCAAAAGTGGGAGGGCCACGCATCGGTGGATTCGGTGAGCTATCTCCTCACGCGCCGTTTCCGCGAAGCCGTCGAGCGACGCGTGACATCGATGCTGCTCGGTGCGTTTCCGCAAGCGACCGCGCGCGGCGGCGGGCAGCTTCGGCTCGGGCAGACCGAGGGATGGCTTTGGCAGCTCGCAACGATCAAGCCGCCGCACCTGTTGAGTGCCGGTCATGGCTCGTGGGGCGACCTGCTCACGGCTGCCGCGCGCGATACTGCGCGCGATGGCGCGATGATGAACGAGCAGGGCATGTTCCGCGCATGGGGTGACTTCAATCGCGGCTCGTCGATTTGTCATCCGCTGGCGCGCGCTCTGCCTGCAGTGGCGCGGCGCTATCTCTGCATGCCTGACGATCCGCTTCCGGGTGACGACGACATGCCGCGCGTGCAGCGTCCGGGGTTCGGCGCCTCGCAGCGCATGGCCGTATCGCCGGGGCGCGAGGCGGACGGTTTCATCGAGTTGCCCGCCGGCCAGAGCGGCCATCCGCTTTCGCCGTTCTGGCGTGCTGGACACGACGCCTGGGTGAAGGGTGAGGCAACGCCATTCCTGCCGGGCAAGACGCGGCATGTGCTGCAAATGGTGCCGCAAAAATAGGTTCAGGTCGCGCGGCGCAGCACGTGCTTCTGGATCTTTCCGACGGCCGTGCGCGGAAACTCGCTGACGAATGTGATGTGCTGCGGGACCTTGTATGCGGCGAGGCGTGCGCGAGACCATGTGCGAACCTCGGCGATATCGAGCGCATGATCGGGGCGCAGCAGAATGTGGGCGTGCCCCACTTCCCCCCATTTATCATCGGCAATGCCGATGACGGCGACTTCCAGGATGGCCGGGTGCGCGTGCAGAATGGCTTCGACCTCCGCCGGATAGACGTTCTCGCCGCCGGAGATGTACATGTCCTTGATGCGATCGACGATGTAGTAGTAGCCGTCGTCGTCGCGGCGGCCGACATCGCCGGATTTGAGCCAGTCGCCGTCGAATGAAGCTGCGGTCGCTTCGGGATTGTTGAAATAGCCGGGTGTGATATTGGGCCCGCGAAACTGGATCTCGCCAGGCACGCCGTATTCTACGATGCTGCTCGGCTATACGGGCATCGTTTCGTTCGCGCATGCGATGTTCTTCGGCATCGGCGGCTACGGTGTGGGCCTCGCCCTCTATGGCTGGGGGCCGACATGGACGTCAGCGGGTATCGGCCTCGCGATCGCGCTCGTGGTCGGCGCCGTGCTTGCGTTCGTCATCGGTCTTTTGTCGCTGCGCGTGCGCGCGATCTTCTACGCCATGATCACACTGGCCGTTGCCTCGGCCTTCGCGATCCTGGCGAGTCAGCTCTCCGAGTACACCGGCGGCGAGGACGGGCGTTCGTTCCGCGTGCCGCAACTGCTGCGGCCGGGCACCGTGCTGTTCGATGCTCCGGGCATCGGTGTGCGCATCGACGGGCGTGACCTCAGCTATTATCTCGTGTTCTTCTCGGCGCTGATGCTGGTGCTTGCCGCATTCAGGATCGTCAATTCACCCTTCGGTCGCGTGCTGCAGGCAATCCGCGAGAACGACTTCCGCGCCGAGGCGATCGGCTACAACGTCGTGTACTATCGCACGGTCGCCAACTGCCTCGCGGCCGGCATGGCCGTGCTTGCGGGCGCGATGAGCGCGATCTGGGTGCGCTACACGGGGCCGGATACAACGCTCTCCTTCGCGATCATGCTCGACATTCTGCTCATGGTCGTGATCGGCGGCATGGGGACGCTGTACGGCGCGGTGATCGGCGCGACGCTCTTCATTCTCGCCCAGAACTATCTGCAGAAGCTGATGGCGGTCGCGAGCGAAGCGACGGCGGCGCTGCCGCTCATCCCGCACCTGCTGCACCCTGACCGCTGGCTGTTGTGGCTTGGTGTTCTCTTCGTGCTGAGCGTCTACTTCTTCCCGAGCGGTATCGTCGGTAAGCTGCGCGAGATGGAGTGGAAGCGATAGCTTCGAGACGGCCGTGGCGATTAGTCTGCCCGATGCACTTCCACGGTCCGGGGACTGATGCCGAGTTCGGCGGCCATCTCGCGGCTGGTGCGTCCCCGCGCAGCGAGCTGCAAGACAGAAAAGGCGCGGCGAACAACAGCGGGATAAAGCGAGGTCCGCAAAGGAGAATGAGAACGAAGCTCAAGCCGGTGTGCGGGTTCCATGGCGTGATGCCGAATTGCCCGAACGGCTGTACGTAGCTCGTCCATTCCAGTGCGACATACGCTGTCAGGTAGCCAAGCCCTATCAGGCAGCTCGACTTTCGGCGAGCCCACGCGCTGATCTTGATCGCACTCGAGTGGGGGACGGTAGGAGACTGCGCTACACGCATTCCGAGAAAAATTTCTCTGAATCAATGCCTTATGGCGCCCCGTAGGGGACGGGTGGAATCCGAACCAGAAGTCATTGATATTGTTATAAATAACGCGAGTGCTACTGCTACGCACGGTAGCAGTTTTCCGTAGCAGGTCCAGCACAAAATGGATTTCCCTTCGGGACCTTGTCATCTGCACTCGCTCCGACTGCGCTGCGATGCTTTCGGGCTCAATCTCGACCGACCGGACCATTGATATCGGAGCAGGCAATTGGACGAACGCGATCCGTAAAGGGCTAGGGCATAGATGCATTGATCATACACCCACTTCGGAAAGTGTCCCCAGCCAGGGCTTATCAGACATGTGTCGATGACCCTGTAGTGCGAGGGATCCGCAAGGTGCGGAGCATGGGATCTGCACTCCCTGATCCGATACATAAAACGCCGCTCGGGATTGCCCAGGTTTGACTAGCATCAACTACGATGATCGGCCGGGGCTCGATAGTGAGAGCTCTCGCATGGAGGGCTTCAATGCGCCGGTTGATGTTCGCGACATCCATCTTCGTCTCGCTGGCAGCCCTCGGCGGTGGCGCAGCGCGCGCCCATGTGCTTGAAGACTGCCGAACAGCCAGAAGCGCCGAGATCCAACTCTCTGCCTGTTCCGAAATCATCGCCAGCGCTGCCTATTCGCCGACCGATAAGGCGATGGCGTTCCGCAATCGCGGCCGTGCAAGGTCCGATGCCGGTGCGCTGGATCTTGCACTCGCTGATCTGAGCGAGGCGGTCCGGCTCAATCCCACTGAAGGACCGCTTTACATTAATCGGGGGCTGGTCCGCGTGCGCCTCAACGACCTCGCGGGTGCGATTGCCGACTACAGTGAGGCGATCCATCTGAATCCGAAATCCGCCATCGGCTACAATGGCCGGGGCCACGCTCATCTCGTAATGGGCAAAGAGAAGGAAGCGATTGCTGACTTCTCGGCAGCGATCGCCTTCAACCCACCTGGCGCGACCACCTACAACAACAGGGGGCTCGCTTACAGCAAGAGCGGCGAGCCGGATCGTGCGATCGAAGACTTCACGGCCGCCATCACCATCAACCCAATCTACGCGTTGGCCTACAACAATCGCGGATACGTCCATGAGCAGCGCGGCAGGCGGCAGAGCGCCATTGATGACTTCCGCCGCGCCTTGCTCCTCGATCCAAGTCTTGTCGGCGCGAGAGATGGCCTGAAGCGGCTCCGCGCAGAGAGCGGACTCATAGAGGAGACGGTCACTCGAATCAAGGAAGGCCAAGGCATCGTCGAAGCGCATTGCAGCGGTTGCCATGCTGTTGGGCGTGACGGAGCGAGCCCCAACCCGAAGGCGCCTCAGTTTCGTACTCTACACCACCGTCATCCGATCCAGGCACTGCGAGAACCGCTTACCCGCGCCATCGCCGCGCGCCATGACGAGATGCCGCAGTTTGCTCTACCCGATGCGCAGATCGACAGGATCGTTGCCTACATCAATAGCTTGAATGGCAAGTAGCAAGATGCACACGCACATTAAGTCTTCGGATCGTCAGGTCAGAACGCCCCTCAATCTGAAAGCGATGGCTGCAACCGCGACCGCATTGGCGCTTCTCGCTTCGCCGGCAGGAAGCGCGGAGCTTGGCGATGCTCGGCGTGGCAGAGACTACGCTGAGGCCGTATGCGCGCAGTGCCATGCGGTCAAGCCAGCGGAAATGGCCTCGCCCCGCCTCGAGGCAACGCCCTTCAGCGTCTTTGCGCGGGCTCCCGGCCTTAACGAGACGGCACTTGGAGTGTTTCTTCAGACCCCCCACGCCGAAATGCCGAATCTCGTCGTCAGCGGCCAGGATCGTGACGATCTCATTGCTTACATCATCGGTCTTCGTGGCAAGCAATAGAGTGGATCGGCAACCATCCAAAGTCGTCGACAATCAAACGCTGTGCCGGCGTTTGTTGATTTTTCTCGCGGTACTCACACTCGGAGTCGCGATCAGTAGCGACGCGATGGGCGACGATGAGCATCTCGGCATCATCGAGTACGAAGTAGCCTGTCTGTCGTGTCACGGAATTGAAGGGCGAGGCGACGGCCCCATGGCGAAGAGCCTAAGAACGGCACCGGCCGATCTGACAAAGATTTCCAAAGCCAGCAACGGCAAATTTCCCGTGCAAAGAATCACTGAAATCATTGATGGACGCGCTATCGTTGCTGCCCATGGCGAACGAGCGATGCCAGTATGGGGACACCGCTATAGACAAGCTGCCGAGGCAGATGAACGCTCCAGCGAAATTGAGCTTCGGGCGCGGAGGCAGATCAACGCGCTCGTCAGATACCTCGAAACTATGCAACAGCCCTGAAGGCAGGGTGCCAGTTAAGTTCCACTGCCCCGCGTGGAATTGCGGCCAGCCCAGACACTGGCCACGAGCGTTCGGGTCGCTTAATCTCTCGTATCGCGATCAGCGTCAGGACAGTTCAAGATATGTCTCATAGCAATTCAACGCGCAAACGGTGGGTCGTCGTGGTGGGTCTTCACATGGCTTTCTTCTCGTACACTTCGGCGTCGGTGACCGCCCAGGTGGATCAGCCGTCGGCTGAGCGAGGCAAAGAGCTGGCCATCCGCCTGTGCAAGAACTGTCATGTGATCGACACTACGATGGGGAGTTCTGTTCCAGATGCTACGCCGACCTTTCGCAGCATGGCAACTGAACCGGACCAAACCAGAGACCGTATCTTGGCAGCGCTGATCCAGCCACACGTCCCAATGCCTGATATCCAACTGTCGCGATCGGAGATCGACAACATCATTGCCTACCTCGACGAGTTCCGAGCGGAACAATCCCTACCGCCGCTGCAGCCGCCGACCGGAGGAGCCAAGCCGACGCTGCCTTCAAAATCGTAGCCTTGCTTTGAATGAGCTGGCGAAGCTCACGGATATGTCGGGAGAAACAGGATCAGCCATAGCTGCTATCCGCCAGCGACTACTGACTACCGCGCCGGCTGCGTCCGACCGAAGAGATAGTCTTGAATGTTTGAGATTTCCTCGGAGGAGAACTGGATCTGAGGCATCTCGCTGTGTCGGGAGCCGATGCCTTCGGAGAGCTCGAACTCGAGCTGCTCCTGCTCATAGGACCGCAAGACGGTCCACAGATTCGGCGCGCCACTGAGGGGGCTTGCAGCGGCCTCCGAAAACGCGTGGCATCTGCCGCAGTGTCTTCCGAGCAAAGACTTCCCATCCTCCCCACGAACAGGTTGTGCAGTGGCGAAAAGAAGAGAGAGCATCACCGTCCACGCGACGCTTCGAAGGATGCCACTAGAGATCGAGCGCCGTTGAGGGCGTGCGGGACTTCGGCCGGAGTACGCGGGTAGCGTCACGATATGCGCAAGTTTTGGGCCGTCAGACCCATCCGGCCGTTGTGCTCGGCACGCCGACCTTGAGATGGTCTTGGACTTTAGCGTCGCCTGCGGCTTCTTCAATTAGCACCATAAGCGCATTCCTTTGCTCTTGAGACCCAACCATGCCCCAAGCCTCGACGCCGCCGTCCTTGACCGTGATATTGACGTATCCACTGTTGAGCCACGTCTGTTTGCGGATCGCCTGCCATATTGCGTTCTGCACGGCCGCGTCGTCCGACGTCGCGATTGGCTGACCAATGCTCGCTTCGCTTAGGAGCCGAACAAGGTCGCTGCGTGAGATGATTCCCACTAGCGTTCCATCACGCACTACGGGGACGCGCTTTAGCCGATTCCTGTCGAGGACGTCCGCGACCTCGCTGAGATCGGCATCGTCGCGGACGGATATGACGTGGCGCGACATCACCTCATGTGCCTTCAAGCCGTGCGCCTTGGCATACTGGCGCGCCATATCATCCGGATCGGCGAAGAAATTTGTGAACCAGGAGGATCGCCTTTCAGTTCCGGTTTCGACGCGGTGCAGCAAATCACTGGCTGTGAGCATGCCCACGAGCCGGCCGTCCGAGGTTACAACAGGAAGCCCGCTCAGCCGCCTATCCACCATGAGCTTAGCAGCCTCACGGACACTTGCTGACGGCGACACGGTCGTAACGTCTCGGGTCATGATTTCGCTGGCTATCATGTCTCACACCTTCCGTTGATGACCAAACAGTAGAAGAGAACGCGCGGTCGAAGGCGGCATTGACGCTGGTCAAGAGCGGTAGCAATTTCGGCCACCCTGGTGCGATGGACTGGGCGCGCCCGATTGGCCGAGGCGATCGGTGAGGAATGCCGCACCCTTACGAAGCAGCCGCGAGCACATCGTCTAGAGTCACGAGTCGATCATCCTTGCTTGAGATGAGACCGCCGGCGGCGCGTGCAGGCTCATGCGCGAGCGCGGAACTGGGTCGGTTCTGGTCCACGACATGGAGCGCTTCTGGGCATCATCGCGGTGTGCGATGCCGGCCGGCTGCTAGCAAGATCCAGGCGCCGGCCAATTGCGCCCATGGTATGCCGCATTCAGAGCTCCGTTCGATGACTTGACGCGTGTCAAGGAACGCTTGCACCAGCAGTGCGATGCAATGTGATCCACTGCGCTCCAGGTATTGCGTCAGCATCAGGAGACATCCATGACGATCCTCAAGAAGGGATTTGTTGCCGCGCTCGCCCTATCAGTTCTCGCGGCGGCCTCCATCGCCTTAGCTCAGGGAGGTCCCGGCATGATGGGCTACGGCGGAGGCCCGGGCCGGGGATGGAGTATGTGGGAAGGCTGGGGACCACGCTGGGGCAGTCCGGACGCGATGGCCGAGCGGATCGACGGTCGCCTCGCCTTCCTGAAGGCCGAGCTCAAGATAACGGATGCCCAGACGCCAGCATGGAACAAGCTGGCAGACGCCCTCCGCAAGTCCGCTGCCAGTCGCGCAGAGCGGATGCGTGGCAAGTGGTCGGGCGACGACACGGCGAAGTCACTGGTTGAGCGCCTTGACGCACACGAGCAGTACATGAGCGCGCGGCTTGAGGAGATCAAGCAGATCAAGGCAAGCTGGAGCGAGCTCTATCAAGGCCTATCCGATAGCCAGAAAAAGGAAGCCGACGAAATCGTGCTGCCCATGATGGGACTGGGTGGTCCTGGCATGGGCTGGCGATGATGAAAAGCGTAAGATTTGTGCAGTCAACTGATAAAACGCGCGGGTGGTGTTGCCTTGAGTATCATTCTCATTGCCACTGACGGCTCGGAGCTGGCCAGCAAGGCCGTGGCAGAGGGCATTGGTCTTGCCAAAGCATTGGGCAGTCACATTACAATTCTAACCGTGACTGCACCGCTTGCTAGCCTCGGTGATCAAGGGACCGCGTTCGCTAGTCTTCCCGAAAGCGTCCGTCGCCAAGCGCTTGCATACTTGGCCGGGGATGCAGATCGGACACTGTCGGCTGCCTTGTCAGCGGCCAAGACTGCGGGCGTGAGCGCTGACGCAATGAAGTTGGAGAACTACCACCCGCACGAAGCGGTCATTGCCGCCGCCAAATCGAAAGGCGCGGAGCTGATTGTGATGGCGTCTCACGGACGTAGCGGCATGAAAGCGGTGCTCCTTGGAAGCGTCACGCAGAAGGTGTTGGTTCATTCGGAAGTGCCCATCCTTGTCTGCCGATAGTACGGTCGATGAATAGACGGTCGATGAATAGTATGTGAGCCGCGAAGAGTTAAGCGCGCCCCCGATGCCCAGCAGGTGTCATGGAGGTTTAGGACCTGGAGGCTCCATGATCGAAGAATTGCGGGCCGCCGTAGAACTCGTCGCGCGGTGTCCAGAAGAGGTCCAGCGCATTGCGGCTGCGGCTCTGTTGGTCCACGCGTCACAATATGAAATTCGATGTCGTGTTTCCGCTCAGAAGAACGTTCTGCCCAGAGCTCCGGGCTCGAAGTAGATCAGCGGCTTCTAGGCGCACAATCAAGCTGTCACGCAAGCTCTGCGCGGATGGATCCCGCAGGGTAGATCTTCCGGCCGACGTATGGTTAATGGGCGGCCCTAGGATTTTGGTCCCATCCTCTTGCGACCTCTTCATACGAAGCTAGAGTAGGCGCGCATACGCGGAGGGGCACGTCGTTGATCAAGGCACCTAGGAAATTCGGCGGACAAAAACCGCGTAAGTCGGCGATACCCGCTGAGCTACAGCCACAGTTGCTTATGGACCGCGCGCGGCAGCAGCTCGCTGCAATTGTGGAGGGTTCGCATGATGCCATCCTCACCAAAGATCTCGATGGCAACATCACGAGCTGGAACAAAGGCGCTGATCAGATTTTCGGCTATTCGGCCGACGAGGTCCTGGGTGAGCCGGTAACAATACTTATTCCGCCCGATCGGCACGACGAAGAACCCAAGATTCTCGAGCGCATCCGTCGGGGTGAGCGCATAGATCACTACGAGACTATTCGTCGCCGCAAGGATGGCGCCCTGCTCCACATATCGCTCACTGTCTCGCCGATACGCGACGAGCAGGGCGTGGTTGTCGGTGCGTCGAAGATTGCGCGCGATGTGACCGCACTCCATGCTGCGCGTGAGCAGCAAACCATGTTGCTCAAGGAAATGCAGCATCGCATCAAGAACGTGTTTTCAATTGCATCGAGCCTCACCAAGCTGTTGGCAGCCAAAGCCGCCACTCCCGCAGAACTGGCTGCCATGGTGGGTGAGAGGATGACGGCACTGGCGCTCGCGCACGGTCTAACCGTCGTTGATCCCGAAGCTGAGACAGTTGCTCCAGATCAACCAACCACACTGCACGCGCTGATTCGGGTCCTTGTCGCGCCGTTCGTGAGCGAAGGCGACGAGCGGTTTCGGCTTGAAGGTGCCGACGAGCCGATCAGCTCGCGATCACTCACACCGCTCGCTCTTGTCGTGAATGAACTCATTACGAACGCGACCAAGCATGGGGCCTGGCGTGGACAATCTGGCAATGTGCGCATCCGGTGCGACAAAACGGAAGGATTGCTCACGGTATGCTGGGAGGAAGGCGGATGTGAGGAGGCGTTTCACGCTCCCGCTCACTCTGGATTCGGCGAGAAGCTGAGCCAGCTTACTGTTGAGCGCCAGCTCGGGGGCACCATCATGCGGGAATGGGGGCCTGAGCGGCTGACCGTCACATTCACGGCTAGGGAAGATCGTCTTTAACTCTTTTGACGATGTCGATTACAGCAGACGCGTGGTGGTTGCCGGCGTTGCTGGAATGACGACGCAATATTTGAAGACTGCCGATGTGAATTCTTGCGGATGGTGGAAGCAAGAGGCGAACCCACACCCGACCGGTGGCAAGTCGATGCCGGGTGTGGGGAGCTAACCGGTAAGGAGTCCGACCGGCTGCTTCGTGTTGTGGCGCTTATGCGCTCTTAAAGGCGAGAGAGGCCTCCCATCTGACGCCAGGGAACAGCCTAGTCGCCTGCGCTCGGCGGAGCAATCCAAAACCCCGGTCCATCTCGAGGAAATCGGCGCGTTAAACCGGAACCAAACGCGCCTAATCCTGTTGAAGCAACACAACTCTCCAACTGCAAGCTGACCTAGCGCGCAAGACGTCTTGCGCGCCCCGGACGGTTTTGCGCAACGCAAGGCGTACTGCAATGCAAAAATCAGTTCTTACCGCTCTGTGCCTGGCGGGCCTCGTGAGCCTGCCGCTGCCTGCGCTCGCAGCCAGCGACGCCGAATGCCAGAAGACTTTCGAAGCCGCCGACAGCAACAGGGATGGCGTACTTACAGAAGCGGAAGGCGGGCGTTATTTCGCGGCCATGCGGGCCGCCAATAAGCAGGTGGCCGCCGATCGCATCGAGCGCGCCGCGTTTTTGGAACAGTGCAAGGCCGACGTATTCGCTGCCACCTCGCAGACTCAGCCGACAGCAGGCGCGCCACTTGAAGGCGCCAACAGCTTTACCGAAGGCCAGGCCAAGGATCGCGCAGTTGCGGCGGGATTTACTGACGTGTCGGCGCTTCAGAAGGACGACAAAGGGATTTGGCGCGGAACGGCCAAGCGTGGCGGATCCCAGGTCAAGATCGCCATCGACTTCAAAGGAAACGTCGTAGCTCAGTAGGAGAGTACTCATGGCCGTTTACAGCAAAGTTTACGATAGCTACGCGCAGGCCGAGGCGGCCGTGCGTGATCTCGAGGTAGCCGGCATTCCCTCCGGCGACATCAGCCTCGTCGCTAATAGGTACGTGAGCGAAGAGTATGCTGACGTCACTGAGACCTCGACAACATCGACAGGAATTGGCCTCGGTTTGGCCACTGGTGGCGGCGCAGGTCTCTTAGCGGGGCTCGGCCTGCTCGCCATTCCGGGCCTTGGCCCCGTCGTCGCTGCCGGTTGGTTTGCAGCAACGGCGGCGGGCGCTGCAGCTGGAGCGGCGGCGGGCGGCATCATTGGGGCGCTCATGGACTCCGGTACGCCGGAGGCTGACGCCCATGTGTATTCCGAAGCGGTCCGCCGTGGCGGCACTCTGCTCACAGTACGCACCGAGACAGCGAGCGAAAGCGATATCGAGCGCATTCTTGCGCGGCATGAGCCCATCGATCCCGTCGTTCGGCGTCGCGAGTACGAGCAGGATGGATGGCGCGAGTTCGATCCTTCGGCCGAGCCCTACACGCCCAGCCAGGCGGAGCTTGATCGCATCCGACGCCGATAACGACACTCTGGCGCTCGTCCACCAGGATGAGCGCCAGTTACAGGCTTGTTTGCACGATCATGACGATAGAGGCAGCAAATATGCGCGCACACCATCCTCGGCCTAAATACGCCGATCTCCAGCTAAGCCTCGCCGTCGCGCAGGGCGAATTTGCTCGCTACTGTCGGACAGGCGAACTCATCCACCTCGCGCACGCCACGCGCGCGCTCGGCGAAGCTCAGAGCGGCCTCGACCAGGTGCGTCAGCGCGCATTGGCGCGCTCACTCACGAGGGAAAATGGTAGGGTATAGGCACGAGCACTGCTACGCGGTTTGTGCTGTCCCCACTTCGTCGTGCCCTGAAACGCTTCATGAGATTCCTGCGCATCTGCCGGAACGACGACACCATCACCTTCAATGGTCTCACTCTCTCGTCCTAAGGGTTCTGAGCCTCCGCTGCTTGGCGATGTGCGGCGTACGCTTGAGTGATTTCCGCGCCGAAGAGCAGAATCTGCGACGAGTAATAGACCCAGATGAGCAGCACGACGACGGACGCGGCGGCGCCATAGGTCGATTCAAGTCCTTGCGTGCCGATGTACCAAGCGATGGCCGACTTGCCGACGTTGAACATCAAGGCCGTGATAAAGCCACCCAGCCATACGTCCTGCCATTCCATCTGCTTATCCGGCAGCCATTTGAACAGCATGGAGAAGAGAAGCGTCAGCATACCAAGTGATACGGCGAAGTTTATGGCCGAAAGCAGGAGGGACGCCGTGGTGGAACCGATCAGGCGTTCTGAGAATGCTGCAAGTAGCGCACTCAAGACGAGGGAGACGGCAAGCAGGAAGCCCAACACCAGAATGCCGGCGAACGCACTTCCGTAGACCTTTGCGTACCAGGAAGCTCCGGCGTTCTTAGGTTCGGAGACCTCGAAGATGGTGTTAAGCGCGTCCTTCAGTTGGACGACAACGCCGATGGCCGCCCCCAACAGCAGGCTCACGCCGATAACCGCCGACCATCCACCCGCCACAGACGACGACGCGCCTTGCAGCATCGCTTCGATCGCTTGCCCGCCGCTCTCGCCGACCAGTGCGCGAAACTGGCTCACAATCGAGCTGCGCGCGCCATCCCCACCCCAGATGAGACCGGCAATGGCGGTCACGATGAGCAGCAACGGGCCCAACGAAAACACCGAGTAGTAGGCAAGCGCTGCACCCAATCTGGGGCTACGATGCCGAAGCCAGTCGCTGGCAGCCAGCTTGAGAATGGACCAGAGTCCTGTCGCGTCAGTACCGCGACCGATGGCGGAACGCATACTTGTTCTCAGCGTGGGCTCCGCCGAGCAGGATGATCGCGATGGATGCGGCGAGGACAAGGGGCCAGTTGCGCGCGGCAAGGTCTGCGAGGCCGCGAAAGCTGGTTGCCGCTTCCGACGCACCTCCCACAACGGCTTTCGGTAGCTGCTTGCCGGTTTCTACGGCCGCCGCCGCGATAGGAGCCGCTACATCGGTGAGCGAGGTACTCTCCTGCTCGTCATGTCGCTCTTTCAGCCAGACGGCGACAGCGCCCACCAAACCAAGCGCCACGAACCCGCCTGCCAGTATGAAGTAGGCGTCACGGTAGCCGTAAGCGTCAATGAGAACGACCGTCAGCCCCGCGAGTCCGAAGGCCAACGCAAACAGGAAAGGGATCGCGACGGACGCTCTGATTGCGTATTTCCCAATGAGGTTCGTAAACCCCGATGTGGCATAGCTTATGAGGCGTCCGAACACAGCATCCCGCCTTCCGACTTAAGATTTCCAAAGGGCGCCAAGGAGGAAGCCCAAGGCTCCCACTATGGCCAGCGTAGCCATGGGCTGCTGCTTTAAGGACGTATCAAAGGCCTCCCGCATCGCCCCTGGCGCCTTCTGCGCCATGGCCGTCACCTCGCGACCTTGTTCCATCGCGCGCTCAGCAAGCTGCGTGGCTTGGTCGGCCGCGCTGCGGACGGTGTCCGAGGCCTTATCTACCAACCCCTTGTCCTCGTCCTTGACATCGGACGATGCCGGCTTGTTCGCCGATGTGATGCCCGATTGCGGGTAGTGAGTGGCCATGACTCAATTCCCAGTAATGGTTGCCTAGAGTTGCAACGCTCCGTCATCCGGTTCGTTTCCGGGCGCGCCCTAAGAATCGATTGCGTCGCCCGCCAACGCTCCCAACAAGGAACTTGGATTTGATTGCGTCGTTAAAGCCGCACGGACTCGGAGCGGGACTAGCTGGAAACCTCTTCGCAGGATGATCTAGCACTGTCACCTGCTCCGGGTTTCCGTCTCACTACCCATGAGGTCACGTCTTTCGAGCGTTGGAGAGATGCGGAGTTGTCATGGCCCTCGCCATCACAGATCTTGCTGCCTCAGTCGTGGAAGCCGCGCGCTCCTCAGACACCATGATCATCACGGTCGAATCGTGCACCGCCGGCTCGCTCGCCACACTTATCGCGGATACTCCGCACGCGGGGGAGGTTCTGCTCGGGGGATTCGTTACTTACGCCAAAACCTGCAAAGCGGAGCTCCTCGGCATTCCACCGGGAGTTCTATCCGCTTGCTCCGCCGTAAGTTCGGAAGTGGCCGGCGCCATGGTGCAGGGCGCCCTCGACCGATGCCCTTCGGCTTCTTTGGCCGTTGCGGTCACCTGTGTAGGCGGCCCGGAGCCGGACGATGACGGCAATCCCGTTGGCCTTACTTTCATTGCTGTCCAGCGCCGCGGCGGTAAAGCACGCGTTCAGCATCTGAAAATCGAAGGCACCTCTTCCGGGCGCGTGCGTGGCCAAGTTCTCGCGGAAGCCTTGAGCCTAATGCTGGAGGAGATGCCGCGCGTGGGCGCGCGGCAATAAGCAAAGATCCGACAAACAACATGCGCGACTGGTTCAGGTTGGTGGCCGGCCGCGCTGTTGAACCTGTGAAACAATGGGCCCGGCGGGCAGGGGGGGACGCCCGCCGGGCGTGTGACCGCCTCTATAGGGGGGCAGCGGTCAATGCTGATAACTCGGACAGAGGAACGAGGTTTCTCTCAGGAGCCCCTTCGTTCGATTCTTAGTTAATCCGTTTCTCTGTGGTCTTGCCGTCGAATTCTTCGTGCACTTTAGCGGCCTGTTCCTTCGTGCCAGCGACGTATCCGTCACGGTGATGCGGCGGGCCGTAGATCGTATAAAGCTTGAGGGGCTTTTCGCCGGCGTTCTTGATGTTGTGGCGCGCCCCAGCTGGAATCACGATGCCATCGCCATCAGTTATTTCGCTTTCGCGACCATCGATTGTCACGATGCCGTGGCCCGCTTCAATGCGAAAGAATTGATCGCCGTCCTTGTGCACCTCCTCGCCGATATCCTCGCCGGGCGCGATCGACATTAGGACGAGCTGAAGATGTGCGCCGGTGTAAACAACACGGCGGAAATGACTGTTGTCTTCGGTGGCATCTTCAATGTGGTCGATGAAGCCGTCCATGTGCCAGTCCCTTTTCCAGCCAAGCGTCCGAGGCGCATCCATCGCACTCAACGTTAGCCAGCGTGCTGGCGTTCCTCGAGACTGTGATTGGCGTCGGCTCGAGCACGCTCCATGGCACGCTCAACACATTCGAGAAGCGCCACAATCGGCGCGGGCTTTGCCAACACCGATATGGATGGGTCGGCGAGAGCCACGCTCGAGGCCGTGTACATCACAATTGGTACGCCACGGGAGACAAGGACGTCGCACAGGCTTTGCGCCGTCTGATCGCCGAGAGTGAAGTCAATCACCGCGCCATCGAACGTTTGTCCGTCCGCGAGGAAGAGGGCTTCATCGACGGACCCCGCGATTACAACCGCTGCGCCCGCGTCTTCGAGGGCGGAGGATATGTCCATGGATATCAAGGGCTCGTCTTCCACCACGAGGATGGTCGAGCTGGTGAGACGTGAGTGTCGCATTTCGCGTGCTTTGGCGCGGCTAAGCGCTAATACCTCAGGCAACGCCGACTTCTTAATGAGCCGTAAGCCAGTTGGGCCGTCGATCCTCTCAATGACTCAACAAAATGCGGACCGACGAGAAGAGCCGAGCACGGTAAGCAGTCGTGCTGGTGCTGAGCAGCCCTTTTTTAATATACGCTTAAAGATTCGGTGTCACCAGAAAACTCCATGGCAAGCTGATTTTGTTTTGGCACTCGATCGCGCGAGTGCAAACAAATTGAGCGAGACCATTATTAGTTTAAGCCGGCAAGATTCTGCGGAAGCTTGTCGAGAACAATCACCGTGGTGCCAGTGCTCACCCGCGAAGCCAAATCCACAACGTGGCCATTTGTCATTCGGAAACACCCGGAAGATGACGCACGCCCAATGGTTCGTTCATTGTCGGTGCCGTGAATGCGGTAGAGTGAACTCCCAAGATACAGGGCTTTGGCGCCGAGGGGATTTCGCACGCCACCTGTTATCTTTTCTGGGAGACGCGGATCGCGCTCGCGCATTTCCGCAGGCGGATGCCAATCCGGCCAGCTTGCAATGCGGCTGATTGTTTCCTTCCCTGTCCATGTGAAGCCCTCACGTCCGACCGAGATCGGATAGACCAGCGCTTCTTCGGGCGATTGCACCAGATAGAGTCGCCGCGCTGACGTATCGATCACAATCGTGCCGGGAACATACGAACTGTTGAAGACGATGCGCTCGGGCAATTCGGGCGAGACCGACGGGCGAGGTCCTCCATCGAGAATCGCGGGCGGCGCATTGAGGTTCATCGGCGGCAGTCGCTCGATAGGCTCGCGCTCCCTGGGGGCGGGGCTTTGGTACGTTGGAGCTGTGTAGCCGGGTTGGTTCCACGGCATCCAGTCCATGCGGTCCTGAGCCGATGCGGCGTGAGTGAAGCTTGTGACTGCCAGAACGCAAAACAACTTACGGAGCATGACTTCCCCTCGGAGTGAACTCTCATGTGTAACTCATGCCAGGGGGAGGGGTTGCGTCGTGGAACTCACCAATCCAGGTGGTGAATAGATCTCGCACGTCGCGCCAGCATTCAAGAGGCGCATTGGTGACTGTTTCGCACTGTCGGATTTGCAATGAACTGTGAGATTAGGTTTTCGATCAATTGAGGGGAGATGCTTTCAAGCTCGAGAGGGCGGCGTGGGCGTTAAGGTCAACTTCATTTCGAGAACGTACGAGTGCCCTCCACCGGAACAAATCCGGATACGCCGCGTTCACTGCGCAACACGCCGCCAAAGTTATGGGGTTTCCGATGCGGGAGTTCGTCGTTCCGTTTGTTTTGCTCGTAGGAGCGCACGTCGTCCTCATCGGCATAGCGCTTCAGATGTACGCGGTCGGTCAGTGAAGCCGCTTGCTGTCGTGTGGCAGTGAGCATCGACGCCGGCAGGTAGCCCGACGCCCTGTCGGCGTCTTGCGTTTCCTATTGTGGCTCCGTTCGCAAGGCACAGGAGTCGGCAGCTACAGCTCACGTAAGATGAGCGTGCGTGTAGCCGGCGCTCCGCCTTCGTAACCTCGCGCCATTAACTCACCCGTGGATGGGTTTCCCATCAGTGCCAACCGCGTATCCGGATTGAGGATTGGCCAGCGGACCCAACAAAAATCAGCATCCCAGCCACTGCGGGCGGAGCGCATAGCCTCAAGCCGAGCTTCATTCTGAAAAGCCGCGTAATGCTTCTGAGTACGAGCTACCCCGCGCCATTCATTGGCTGCGAAGGCGTCCTGGATTGTGACGTGCTCAGTCGGCAGCCGTTCAATCGTCGCCGTCTCGTCGGATTTCACTCCGGCGAGCGTGAAGATGACCGGTGTCGTGACCGGCGTGGCCTCTAGCATCGTCAGAGCCACCTTGTAATCGGGTGCCGTCTCGAAGACCCGGCGAAGCAGGTGAACGGGCTGAATGTGCTTTGAGTGCCAGATGCGGCCACGCGAGAGGAGACGGTCCAATTCTTTAATGCCCAGCCGGCGCGGGAGCGTCGGCTGATTGATGGCTGCGGCGAAGCGACCCGGCGCCACCGCTTGAATGACGCCGGTAAAGGCGGGCCAGGTGAAGGATATCCAAGCACCGAGTGGATTCGCTATGCGCGCTGCCACGATGTAGCGACCGATGCCGTTTACTTCCCAGTCCAGTGTCCGCTGCAGCACCGCTGACATTCCGTCGGGGGAAGGCCGCGCGGCGGTCGTGCAGCCCCATTCGTAGGATACATTGAGATAGTAGATGCCTGGACGTCCGGCGCGGTTGGCCAGCGCTTGGATCTCAGTCAGGTAAGGCGAGCGGTTGCGCTCCAACCAGCGGCGGGAGAGCAAGTCCGCTAAGCGCAGGGTGCGCTGTGATACGTGGCCGGTCGCCGCTTCGAGAAGCAATAATGCCCGGCTGCCGATTCGCTCCGCAACGGCCATCGGGAAATCAGATCCCACGTCGCACACGGGAATGTTCGGAAGAACTCCCTTTGTCATCGGTTATCACTGCCCCACCAATCTGATATAGATCCTTGCGAGACCTATCTATGTTTCTTGGGCCCGCCAATGGCTCCTCTGAGCCTGTGGCGCCTTTTGGAACGTTCGCGGGAGCATGTTGCCGGCGCAGAGCGGGCGATCTGGCTGTTTTTGGCTCAGCTTGCCTTGAATGCGGCCTGGGCGCCGATCTTCTTTGGACTTCACGCCATCTGGAGCGGGCTCCTCATCATCGTCGCATTGGCGATTGTGCTTGTGATCACAATCAACGCGGCGTTCCGCGTGGATCGGCCGGCCGCGTGGATGCTGGTGCCCTACCTCGCCTGGATCGGGTGTGCGAGCTCGCTCAACGCGCGCGACCGGAATCCTCAACGGCTGAAGTGGGCCGGGGATTTGACGATCCTCTGTCGGCTTGTGCTTAATGCGGCCCGTGTTCGGCGAACCCCAATGAGTGCGAAGCTTTGCATCGCGCCCTTGAGGTCTGTCTCGAGTTTCGCCGGCGCACGCTGGCTCTGCTCGGCTCTCCTAGTCCCATGCGATCGGAAATGAAATGACGCTCGACAATGGTCAAGAAACCGCGCACGTCGCTTTGCGACGCTCGCTCTCCTTCTGGCCACTCCTCCTCTACGGGCTCGCTGTCATTGTCGGCGCCGGCATCTTCGTTGCGATCGCATCGGTCATCGGACGTGTCGGCCCGGCCGCTCCGCTATCATTCTTGCTCGCCGGGATTACGGCGGGCCTAACCGGCTTATGCTACGCGGAACTGGCGAGTCGCTTTCCGGAAGCTGCCGGCGCAGCTGCCTTCGTCAAGGAAGGCTTTGGCTCCGACCGTGCCGCACAGATCACCGGAGTGGCCCTCACGCTCGCGGTTGCGGTCGCCGCAGCCTCAATTGCAAGCGGAGCAGTGCACTATCTCTCCGTCTTCATCAACTTACCGCCATCAGCCCTCATAGCCTCGCTGGTCGTCGCCTTCACTGTGCTCGCAATTGCTGGAGTGCGTGAGAGCGTACATTTCGCGGCTGCGATCGGCACCATCGAGATCCTGGGCCTCGTCATCGCCGCCTGGGCGGGTTTTCTTGCAGCGCCAAGCTTCGATGTCGGGAGCATGTTGCCTACGAGCCCAGCAGCTTGGCAGGGCGTCGTTGCCGGCGCCTTCATTGCATTCTTCGCCTTCATCGGCTTCGAAAGCTTGGTCAACATGGCTGAGGAGACCAAGGATCCTCACCGTACGGTGCCGTATGCCATTCTCGGCGCTATCGTCGTGAGCACACTTCTCTATGTCGTCGTGGCGACATCGCTCGTATTTTCAGGCCGCGGCGGCGCAAGCCCGCTGCTCGACTTGTTCAAGGGTCCCTATGCGAGCCTGTTTGCTGCTGTAGGCGCGTTGGCCGTCGCCAACGGCGTCCTGGTCGAGATCATGATGCTGGCGCGTCTGTTCTATGGCATGGCGCGACGTCGGCAGCTGCCTACCACACTCGGCCGCGTCAACCCGCGCACCCAAACGCCGATCGCAGCCACGGCCCTAGCGGGACTTATCGTGCTGGTGACGGCCTTGCTCCTCCCTTTCAATAAGCTGTTGGCTCTTGCAAATGCCTTGACGCTCGGTATTTTCGCGGCCGTCGACATCGCCCTCTGGCGCATCCAACGGCAGCAGCCGGCCGGAGAGGGCGTCTTCACTGTGCCACGCTGGGTTCCTCTGGCCGGTGCCGCGCTTTCGGTTGGAATGATCGCGGCGGCGGTCGTGGCCTAGCGACTCCCGTGCGGCTGCCGTTGGCTTTTGAGCAACACGGCTGCCGGTGGTCCAGGCTATCGCAGCCAATCAGCGATGAGGTGCCAGGGCTCTTCGCGCCGGATGCCGGCGGACTGGGCGGACATGTCGGAAGGGGCGGCGAGGGCGTCACCACTGGCGCGCTCTACGAGCGCTTTCTCGACGCCGGCGGCTTCTGCCAGCCAGATCAGCATCGAAGGGTTCACAATGCGGTTGTACACCTGCTCGGCGGTCATATCCCACGACTTCCGACCGTAGTAGCCGGGACGATCATCATCCGCGAGAGCCTGAATTCGAAGCTCAGGGACGAGCTGCTCAACGGCGAAATCTTCACGACGCTCCGGGAGGCGCAGGTGCTCATCGAAGCATGGCGACGCCACTACAATGCTGTCAGGCCGCAGTCAAATCCCTATCGACTTTCCTGGTTACGAACATACCCAGGAGCATTCGGTGCCAAGGAGTCAATGTAGGCAAGGAGTGCGCGCACATCTGATGGCGTCAATGAAAACATCGGCATTTCATCGTGGCCGGCAATCACACCGCGTTCTTGAGCCTCAACCAGCATCGGGATCGGGAAGCGCGTGAACAATTGCCTGAACGGGATGACGATCGCGTGAGGCGGGATGTCGTCGTGCGATATGGCATGGCAATGCGCGCATTTCTCGTTCGCTATTGCGTACCCTCTCTTGATTTCATCGTTTTCAGCGCACACAGGAAGCACAGCAAGGGGAAGGATCAGGACGACATACGCCGCTTTGCTCAGCCATGGATCATTCCACAAGTTGGTTCTCCCCAAACGCTTCCCTTTTCGGATAAGTCGCATCCGTAAAGTGTCGCATCTGCAATTGTTTTGACCCACCTCAAAGCGATTTTCTCAGATGACCTTCAAGTGCGTCTTGGGAGTGGTGGCACAGGGGGCATTGACGTCCTCGGTCCGCGTTTGTTGGCGTGCTGCCACTCCTTCCAATTGCCTACGCACAGCAACATGTCAGATTGTCCGCCTTCATTCACCTTCACACGTGGGTTGCCGCTAAGTGAAACGGCCTGCGTTAGTTCGCAGCGCATCGTAACAGCCTGAGCATTTCGGCGACGAAGTGATGCAGGGAGAGACTAACATTTGATAGGTGCGGCGGGCCTCCACCCTGCCTAACAATGCCGCGCGGTCGCGCCACCCCACGTGGCTGACCGTGTTGGACGGGCGCGCTCTCGGGGGAGGCGCGTCCGTCCTCCTCGTCCGCCTTAACGGATTCAAAGACTACTTTTGAGCCGGCGCCGTGGCGCTTGGCGTGGTCGAGACCGACATCGTGATCTTGCCATAGCCGAAGTAGACCAATGCGCCGAAGACGAGTGCAAACACAACTGCGGTCACAAACGCATTGGTCACGCGGCTGCCGAAGGACAGTGCGTTACCGATGAGGTCAATGACGAAGACCACAGCCGCCGCAATCAACACCGGCTCTAACCAAAGATAATCTGCGGGCAGAAACATTTGCTTCCCTCCTGTCGCTAGCTGCACCTGCTCGGCCTCAAACTTAACGGCGCTTTCTGATGCGGGATCTCGCCCAGCGCAATGACCGCATCCATGGCTATTTGGCCAGACTTGCAATGTAGGCAAGTAGCGCCTCAACATCATCGGGCTCGAATAGAAATTCCGGCATGTCGCCGTGCCCCACGACGATGCCTTCAACGAGAGATTCAGCGAGATGCTCCACCGGATACCGCTTCGGCAGTTCCCGAAAGGGCGGTGCCTTGAGATGAAGGCTCGCACCGTCCCGGCCGACTGCGTGGCAGCTCGCGCATTCGCGCTCAGCAATGGCACGGCCACGCTCAAGAGACGGCTGTTGGCTGAATACGACGCCTGACAGGACGACCAGCAACAGCAATCCCAAAATCAGGGTGAGGACCAAACGTCGCTTCGACATCGGCAGCTCCCCGTCAGCTTCCAAACTCGCTAGCCCCTGGATCCAAGTCGCATCTCCATTGCGCCCCTGCCTTGATGCGCATCAACGCGCGAGACCCGCCGGGACACGGTAGGCCGCATGAGTAACTTGACAAAACACCTGGGCCCACCAAGTGTACGATATGTTTCGCGACCAAGAATATTTTCTCCGGGCCCACACGGCCGCGGTTGGTTAGCCCCGGGCTTCTGCTCGGGGACTGCAGCTATTTGCTGCCTTTTCTCACCCACTTAAGAACAGAACTGAGGTCGTCGCCGAATAACGCGCGGACCTACCGAATTGCACGAAGGAAATCACATGAATCAAGCCCAGCAGAACAGAGGGTCCTTGCCCCCGCTCATCGTGAGCAAAGACAACTACAAACGGATTATCGACCTCGCCATCTTCGCGGAGGACCGCGCACCCGAGGTTGCGAGCGTGTTGATTGCCGAGATGGAGAGGGCACGAATCGTCTCGCCCAAGGCTTTGCCTAGCACCGCGGTCCAGATGGGATCGACGGTCGCCTATCGTACCGACTCTGGGGAAGAGCGGCGCGTAACCCTCGTGTATCCTGGTGAAGCCGACATTTCTCAGGGCAAAATCTCGATCCTGACGCCGATCGGTGCCGCACTTATTGGTCTGTCGCCAAGCCAATCCATCGCTTGGATAGCGCGCGACGGGCGCCAGCATCGGCTGACCGTACTGAAAGTTGAGCCACCGGCAATCGCAGCCACGGATCTCGCGTCAGAGCAGGCTTAGCCTAACTCCCCATCACGGTCGCTAGGCTCTATGGGAGTTCGATGTGGTGGCAGGCGTGAATATGCTTAGTACGGCGAAAAGGCACAAGTGCGGCGCGGCGAGTTACTAGGCCCGCTCGCGCAACTCACGACATTGGTCGGTCTAAGCCTGGAGGAGAAATAATGTCGAAGAACTACGGGATCGTTCCCTTGGCCGATCAGCTCACTATGACCGGCATGCAGTTTGTCCATGGCCTCGTGGACGGGAGTGTTCCGCTCAATCCGCTGGCCCGGACGTTATGCTATGACGTGGTCGAAGCCGAAGATGGGAGGGTGGTGGTGACGGCGTGCACGTCAGCCGAACAGCTCAATCCTTCCGGCACTGTCCACGGCGGCGTAGCCGCCGTGTTGCTGGATACGTGCATGGGCTTAGCCATCCGCACGCGGGTCGAGAGAGGAAAGAGCTCCACAACGCTCGAGTTCAAGATTTCCTTCATGAGGCCAATCACGGCCGAGGAGGGCTTGTTGCGGGCGGAGGGGACCGTGTTGACCTGTGGACGGCGCGTCGGAACGGCGGAAGGGAGGCTTACAGACCAGGAAGGTCGGCTCCTCGCCCATGGTACGACGACCTGCCTGATTGCGTGAATGGACGTTTTCGCGGAGATCTGTGATGGGGCTTAGCCGCTGGAATTGCTCGCCGTCTGCTGCTAATTTCGTTGCCTTCGCTATAATGTTCGCCAGTGATAAATCTCTGAATGGCGGGCGGAGCCGATTTGCCGGCAGCAATCCCTGTGCGTCTCTAAATGCAACGCCGTCCGCCTGAGTGTACTGGTCGGCAGGCTCGCCGTCCCGGCGCTGGCGGGGCAAGCTCTATCCCTTGCGGGACTGAACGCGGCGGCAGATTGCGGTTTCGGGAATGATCGAGCCTGCAAGGCGCACGATCATGGCCGAGCATCCGCTTGAAGGGCGCGACCTGCTGTTGCTTGCGGAATACAGCCCGTTCGTGCCGCCCGGATATGAGGACATATTCGCGCTCGGCTTTGCCCGCTTCTTCGGCGGCGATTACATTTCTGCGCTGCATATCCTCGTGCCGCAGCTTGAGAACTCGCTGCGCTACGTGCTCAAGCAGACCGCCATCGACACCTCGTCGATGCAGAGCGACATGACGCAGGAAAACCGCACGCTCTCGGTCATGCTGGGCAAGGATCGCGCGGCGCTTGAGAAGATATTCGGCCCCGCCATCACGCTTGAGATCGAAAACCTGTTCGATTTCGAGGGCGGGCCTTCGCTTCGACACCAGCTTGCGCACGGCCTGCTTTCGGCTGGCGCGTGCCATAGCTATGATGCGATCTACGCCTGCTGGTTCATCTTTCGGCTGTGCTGCCTGCCGCTGTTCCGTCATTGGCAGAAAGTCGCCGACGCATACGCAGGTATGTGCCGGGCCGAAACGCGCGGCTAGCCCGGTAATCGCTGTTTCCATCAGGATCGGTTCGCATGCCGCCGCAGCATTCGCTGCCGCGCTGCTCTTCATGTTCTTCCCCTACACCTTGATCTTTTCGCCCGCAGCCAACGGGCCTTCGCAGGTTCGTTCTAGACGGCGCGGCCGGGCCGTAACGCAAGCCGCTAAAGGGCTTCTCCACGTCCGTTGCGACCTTGCAGGCAAGGTGCGTTACCCGGCACCTGCCGTCTTCTCCTCCCGGCAAGAAAGTCTCCGATGGCGGGGTCTTCAAGCCTAAGGAGGAAGACATGAGTACGATCATCAGGACAGACGATTGCAGCGCCTGAGCAAATCCGAGCTTTGCATCCTGCTGGATCGCGCCTGCCAGGAGCTGATCCACGCACGGCCCGGCTCACCGGGCTACTACGCGGCGCTGACCTCATACGAGAACATCGCCAAGGTCCTGAACCAGCGCCTGATCGAGAGCTGGCGCAACGCGCTGCGCCCCCAAACGGGCGTCCTGCCGCGCGGCCGACTCGCGACAAAATTCTTTCGCGATACCGCCGCTCATGACGGGCAGCAGGCCGCCGGCTACGCCTTGATGGGCTGCACTGGAAGCGATATGTAAACCGGCCTCAGAAGCGGTCTTAGTATCGGCTTATTTTGGACTGTCATATCGCTTAATAATCGGATATTATTCATTATAGTGGCAACGATCAATCGGACACAGAAGCGGCCATGGAAGCGGCACCAGATCGTGGCGAAGCGATTGGCCTGATGGACCCGTTGTTGGTCTCGGAGGGCGGCCGGCTGCGTGCCGAGGTCGCCGACCTGGCGCTAGAGCTTGGGCAGCGCGCTGCTGGCTTCCGCCGCAGCCTACCGGACGGTGTGATGAGCGCGCTGGCCGATCTCGTGCGGGCGATGAACTGCTACTACAGCAACCTGATCGAAGGCCATGACACGCACCCGATCGATATCGAGCGTGCGCTCAAGAACGACTACAGCGCAGATCCGCAAAAGCGAAACCTTCAGCTCGAGGCCAAGGCGCATATTGCCGTGCAGCAGTGGATCGATGGGGGCAGCCTGAACGGCCGCGCCCTGACCGAGGACGGCATCCGCGAACTCCATCGTCGCTTCTGCGAATTGCTGCCAGAAGAACTGCTTGTTCTCACCTATGAGAGCTCTGGCGAGCAGGTACGCGTGATCCCCGGCGAGTTTCGCACGCGCGACGTGCAGGTCGGCCGGCACATTCCGGTGAGTCCCGGCGCGGTTCCGCGGTTCATGCGGCGCTTCGAGGAAGGCTATCGCCGCCTCGGCCGCACGGACACAATTCTGGCCGCCGCCACAGCGCATCACCGTCTATCCTGGATTCATCCCTTTACCGACGGCAACGGCCGCGTCATGCGGCTCATGTCCTACGCCGTACTGCGCGAGGCGCTCGACACGGGCGGTGTGTGGTCGATTGCCCGCGGGCTTGCCCGCAATGTGGATGAATACAAAAGCCGCCTTGCCGCTTGCGATATGCCGCGCCGTAATGATCTCGACGGGCGCGGAACATTGAGTGAGGAAGCGCTCGCAGAGTTCACGAGGTTCTTCCTGACCGTCTGCATTGACCAGGTGAAATTCATGGAAGATCTGGTGCAGCCGGATCGCCTGCGCAGCCGCATTCTCCTCTGGGCCGAAGAAGAGATCAGGCTAGAAAACCTGCCGCCGAAGGCGGGGCAGGTGCTCGAAGCCGTGCTCTACCGAGGCGAGCTCCCGCGCGCCGACGTGCCGCAAATTCTTGGCACCAAGGAACGTCAGGCCCGCCGTATCGTATCATCACTCGTTGATGCGAATGTACTCACGTCCGCATCGTCCCGCGCACCGCTCAGGCTAACCTTTCCGGCCACGCTTGCCTCTCGCTGGATGCCGGGACTGTTTCCCGATCGAGAGGCGGGATAATGGCGAGAGCATTTAAGAAAGTCAGTGGCGAAACTAAATCGATCGGACATAATGCCGTCATCAGATCAAATAACGCGGCACCATTAGAGGAAATGCAGGGTTTTTTTCAGCACATAAGGAGAAACAGGACAAAGCTGCTCAATTCCAACCGCACGGCAGTTGATCTTTGTCTTTCAATCGCAAGGAACGATGGCAGTATCGAGTTCCCCGACAGAATCGGAGCGCTCCTGGAGCAGGCGAGTATTGATGAGCGGAACTACGCCGCGTCGAGCGCCTACGCCCTCTTGATCGGTGACCACCGTAGAAAGGAGCTTTCGGCGTATTTTACGCCTCCGGCCCTCGCTTCGGCCGCACTGGAAGCGGGAAGGGAGTATCTTACGGCCCACTCTTCGCCGCGCGTTCTTGATCCTGCTTGCGGCGGCGGCTCTTTTCTCGCGCCGGTAGCCCGACTTCTGGTTCAGGCGAGGACACGGAAGGGCGTCGCTTCGAGGGACAATTGCAGCCAGGTTTTGAAGCTGATTAAAGGAATCGAAATCGATCCCGGACTGGCAATGCTTGCGGAAGGATTGCTCTCGCATACGCTTGCCCAAGAATTTAGCTATGTCGGTAGCGGCAATGGCTGCGTAGTCGAGCGCGCCGATGCTCTATCGGTTGAAATGCGACACCAGTACGATCTTGTGATCGGAAACCCGCCATATGGAAAAGTTAGGAGCAAGGTCAGCAAGGATTATCTGACCAAAGCCGGATTGGCCAACCTTGGCGGTCACACAAACCTGTACTCGCTATTTCTGTTGCGCAGCCTCGATTGGGTAATGCCGGGCGGGGGCCTTGTATTTGTCCTGCCGCCAAGTTTTGTGGCCGGCCCCTATTTCTGGGGCCTTCGACAGGAACTCATGTCCAGAGCGGAAGTCAGAAGGATCGACCTGCACGCACAGAGAGAGAACCTGTTTTTGGGTGCAGTCCAGGATATCTGCCTCCTGAGCCTCAAGGTGCGCAAGGAGCCGGCGCGGCGCGCGTCTGATCTAACTCATACTTACCAGCTGGGCTTAATCGACGCTCAGGGCGCACGACATGATTGCGGGACTGGAAATGCCAAGGGCGACGGCGAGCCGTGGACACTCCCCGTTGCGAGACGGATTTTTGCCTTGAGCGACAAGAAACCTGGCCGAAGAAGCGGTAGCGGCAGAGCGTTCGTGTTGGCTGACTACGGTTACAGGGTGCGCGTAGGGAAAGTTGTTCCTACGCGCGAACGCGATTTGCTTCACGTGAAGCGCGAGAGGGGTGATTTGCCCCTCATCTGGGCCTCTTCGATCCGGCCCGACGGCAGCTTTGACTTCGAAGCCTCAAAGAAGCTCGCCAACGCGCAGTGGTACGCTGCTTCTAACTGCAAGGGGTCGTACATCACGACAAGGCCCAGTGTGGTCGTGCAGCGGACAAGTAACCGCGATCAGAAAAGGATACTGAACGCCGCTGCCGTGCCGAAAAAGTTCCGAGAAAAGCATCCGAAGGGATTTGCCGCTGAGAACCACGTTATCGTGCTGGAATCGCTGAACAACCGGGCTGCGGTCGGGATTTCTACAGTGGCGAAGCTGATCAATTCCGCAATCGTCAATGAGCGCTTCTCAGCGGTATCAGGGAGCTTTAGCGTCTCCGCCAAGCTGCTGCAGAGGCTCGCTCTTCCCGATCCCCGGCTTGTTCAAGGGCTGAGGGCAAACGATTTCGAACACGGCCTTCGCAGGCTTTATATCGGTATGGAAGAAGTTCTGGCGCCACTAGACATGGCGAGCGGCTCGCACGACGCCGTCGACCAGACGCGCGACCTGCGCCGCAGCGCGACCGTCGACGATAACACCCGCTTCAAGCGACGTCCCGCTGCCTGATCCGAGGAAGTTGGCCGATCCAATGTAGGCCAGACGATCATCGGCAAGAACGATCTTGGCGTGAAACGTTTCTATGGGCAGCGCCCGTCGCGCCTTGGCGTGGCCTGCCCCACGAAGCGGCGCCATGTTCTAAGTTAGAATCCGGCCGTCGCTGGCCAGCGTCTGATCTGGCCGAAGCGGAGCGTAGGGCAGAGCAGATGCTGGCGGCAAGATCGTTTCGGGCG
>JAEZRM010000096.1 GCA_023412805.1 Pseudomonadota bacterium
CCGGCGGCGCGCGGGGGGCCCCCGGGGGGGGGGCCCCCCCCGCCACTGTTTCCCGCTGTCAGTCCCGCAAGCCCACTCTGCCCCAGCCCCTCGGCACCCCCCCGCTCCCCCCTGCCGCTCCTCGCAACCTCGTTGGCCACCAAAATACCACTTGACGACCCACGCCTCGCCATGAAAAAGAACGATCATTCGTTTTTATTGCGACGCACAAAGCCGGATGGGTCACGTCTCATGGCCAAGCTCAGTCCCGAAACCCTGCGCGAGCGCAGTGACCATATTCTCGATGCCGCGGGGCGCTGCTTCGCCCGCGCCGGCTTCCACCGCACGACCATGCAGGACATCTGCCGCGAAGCCGAGGTCAGCCCTGGCGCGCTCTACATCTATTTCAACAGCAAGGAAGCCCTCATCGCCGGCATCTGTGAGCGCGAGCGCGCGGAATTCGCGAGCCGGTTCGCGGAAATGCCCATCGGCGACGACTTCATGGGCGCCCTTGCCGAACTCGGCCGCCAATTCCTGGAGGATCCCCTCCACCGCCGGCTTCTGTGCATCGAGGTCGGTATCGAGGCAACGCGCAATCCGAAGGTCGGCGAGATTCACAAGACGGTCGACGTCTTCATCCGCAACTCCTTCCGCGAACTGTTTACGAAGCTCAAGGCCGAGGGTCGCATTGCCCCCGTCTTCGATATCGAGACAGTCCTCGAGGCCTTCATGACGATTTCGGACGGCCTGCTCTGGCGAGCCGCCGTAAATGAGAACTTCAAGGCCGATGTTGTGATCCCGCCGCTGCTGCACGCCGTCGCGGCCCTTCTGCGTCCCGTACCCACCGAGGCCAACTCATGAATAAGAAACTCATCCTCCTGGCGCTTCCCCTGGCGGTCCTCGGCATTGGTGGTGCCGCCTACGTGACGGGTTTCCTTCCGAAGGCAGCCGCCGAGAAAAAGGCGGCCGCACCGACTACGGCGCCCAACATCCACATCAGCGTGAGCGTCACCCGCGTCGCGCCTCATGCCTTCGTCGAGACACTTGCGCTCAGCGGATCTCTGGTCCCGCGCGAGGAGATGCTGATCGGGCCGGAGATCGAAGGCCTGCGTGTGCTCGAGGTGCTCGTCGACGAAGGCGCCGAGGTCAAGCGCGGCCAGGTGCTCGCGCGGCTCGTGCCCGACACGCTCGACGCTCAGCTAGCGCAGAATGAAGCCGCGCTTGCCCGCAATGCCGCGGCAACAGCGCAAGCCCGCGCTCTCATCTCCGAAGCCGAAGCGCGTCTCAAGGAAGCGCAGAACGCGATTGCGCGCACGCGCACGCTCAAGGAATCAGGCCATGTTTCAGATGCCGTCTTCGATCAGCGTGAGTCGGCATTCAAGCTCGCCGAAGCGCAGCTCGTCGCTTCGCGCGATGGCCTGAAAGCTTCAGAAGCGGACCGGGCGAGCATAGAGGCGCAGCGTCGCGAGCTGGTCTGGCGGCGTTCCAAAACGGACGTCACCGCACCCGCGGACGGCATCATCAGCCAGCGTCGCGCGCGCGTCGGCGCCACTCCCTTGCTCGCCGCGCAGGAGCCCATGTTCCGCATGATCGAGAAGGGCGAGATCGAGCTCGATGCCGAAGTACCGCAGGCGCATATCGTTCGCCTCGCACTTAGCCAGAAGGCGCGCATCGCCATCCCAGGCAACGGCGAGGTCGAAGGCACCGTGCGCCTCATTTCTCCGTCCGTCGATCCTGCGACGCGCCTCGGCCGCGTGCGCATTCTGCTTGGTAAGGACGCCAACCTGCGCATCGGCACATTCGCTCGTGGCGAGGTCGTCATCGCCCGCGGCACAGGCCTAGCGGTGCCGCGTTCCGCCGTGCTTTTCGGCAAGTCCGGCGCCAGCGTGCAGATCGTCGAGGACGATACGATCGAAACGCGGCCGGTGACTCTTGGCCTCACGGAAGCGGACAGACTTGAAGTCCGCAGTGGCGTTGCCGAGGGCACGCTCGTGGTCGCGAAGTCCGGCACCTTCCTGCGCAATGGCGACCGTGTTCGCCCTGTCGTTCTGCCCCGCGCCGTCGCTGACGGGCGTTAGCCCACTATCGAGAATTCCGTTCGGAACATGAGCGCCGCGATCAGGCGACCTTCAGGACACTAGACCATGAACTTCAACATCTCGGCGTGGTCGATCCGTAATCCGGTTCCGCCCATCACACTTTTTCTGGTGCTGATGGTACTCGGGACGCTCGCTTTCCAGGCGTTGCCCATCACGCGCTTCCCGAACATCGATGTTCCCATCGTCCGGGTGCACATCTACCAGACGGGTTCGGCACCCGCCGAACTCGAGGCGCAGGTGACCAAGCGCGTCGAGGACGCCATCGCGAGCGTCAACGGCGTCAAGCACATCACATCGACCGTGACCGAGGGCATTTCCCTCACCATCATCGAGTTCCGCCTCGAGACGGACACCGATCGCGCCGTCAATGACGTCAAGGATGCCATCGCGCGCATCCGCTCCGAACTGCCGCGCACCATCGAGGAACCCGTCGTCGCACGGCTCGACGTCGAAGGCTTGCCGATCGTCACCTACGCCGTGCGTGCGCCGGCCATGACACCACAGGAGGTTTCCTGGTTCGTCGATGACGTCGTAGTCCGAACGCTTCAGGGCGTGAGCGGCGTCGGCGAGGTGCTGCGCGTGGGCGGCGTCGCGCGCGAAATCCGCGTCGCGCTCGACCCCAACCGTCTTCTCTCACTCGGCATCACGGCGGGCGACGTCAACCGCCAGCTTCGCGCGACCAACGTCGATCTTGCGGGCGGGCGAGGCGAGATCGGCGGCCGCGAACAGGCCATTCGCACACTTGCCGGACAAACGACTGTCGCGAAGCTCGCTTCGACCGCCATTGCCCTCCCAGGAGGACGCAAGGTTCGCCTGGACGAGCTTGGAACCGTAACGGACTCCTATGAGGAGCCGCGCGCATTCGCCGTCGTCGATAAGGAGCCGGTCGTCGCTTTCTCGATCACCCGCGCCAAGGGCGCCAGCGACACGACCGTATCGACAGATGTCCAAAAGGCTGTCGATGATCTCTCCAAGCGCTATCCCGACGTCCAGATCTCGCTCATCGACACGACGACGACTGCCGTGCGCGGTGCCTATGTCTCGACCATGCAGACGCTGATCGAGGGTGCGCTACTTGCCATTGCCGTCGTCTTCGTGTTCCTGCGCAACTGGCGCGCGACGCTCATCACCGCGGTCGCCCTGCCTCTATCGATCATTCCGGCGTTCTTCGTCCTGCACGCCCTAGGCTTCTCGCTCAATCTCGTCAGCCTGCTCGCCATCACAATCGCGACGGGCATTCTCGTCGACGACGCCATCGTCGAGATCGAGAACATCGAGCGCCACATGGCCATGGGTAAGCCGCCTTATCGCGCCTCGCTCGATGCCGCCGACCAGATCGGCCTCGCCGTGATCGCCATCACGACGACCATCATCGCCGTCTTTACGCCCGTGAGCTTCATGGGCGGCATTGCCGGCATGTACTTCAAGCAGTTCGGCCTGACCGTATCCATCGCGGTGTTTTTCTCACTTGTCGTCGCGCGTCTGCTGACACCGCTCCTCGCCGCCTACTTCCTCCGCCCGCGCCCGCACAGCCACTATGAGCCGCGTTGGCTGCGCGCCTACACACGCCTCGCGCGCTGGTCGGTGCGTCACCGCTTCCTGACGCTGTTCGCGGGGCTCGGCATCTTCGCGGCCTCCATCGGCAGCTTCTTCCTGCTGCCGTCGGCGTTCCTGCCGACCGACGACACCAGCCGCATCCTTCTCGCCGTCGAGCTGCCGCCAGGATCGCGCCTCGACGACACGCGGCGCGTCACAAATGAGCTGACCGACCGCATCAAACGGCGTCCCGAGGTGGTGAGTGTTCTCGTCACCGGCGGTCAGGTGCTCGGCTCCGGTGCGGAGGTGCGCAAGGCAACGCTCACCATCAACCTCGTCCCCAAGTCCCAGCGCAAGGAAACGCAGACCGCCATCACCGAGTCGCTCGGCGCCGAACTCGCGGTCGTACCCGACATCCGCTACTGGTTCCTGCGCGACAATGGACAACGCGCCTTCACGGTCGTCGTGACAGGAGCGGAAGGCGGCGAAGTCGATCGCGTAGCCGCAGGCCTGACATCGGAAGCCAAGCGTATCCTCGACAAGGACGGCAATCCGATGCTGCTCAATGTCGTCTCGACGGCCGAGCTCGATCGTCCGGAGCTGCTTGTCGTGCCACGCACCGAGCTTGCCGCCGATCTCGGCGTCTCGACCGAGACCATCTCGGAGACGGTTCGCATCGCCACCATCGGCGATGTCCCCGCGGCACTCGCGAAAATGAACATCGACGACCGGCAGATTCCGATTCGCGTTCAGATGACCGAGGACGCGCGCGGCGAGCGTGGTACCCTCGAAGGCCTCAAGGTACCGACCGCCTCCGGTGGCGCGGTGCCGCTCAGTGTCGTCGCCGACTTCAACATGAGCCAGGGCCCGACGGCGATCAGCCGTTACGATCGCCGCAGACAGGTGGTGATCGGCGCTGATCTCGCAGGCGAGACGCCGCTCGGCGACGCCCTCGCGGCTGTGCTCGCTCAGCCTTCGGCGCAGAACCTGCCCGCCAGTGTCGAAGTTCGCCAGTTCGGTGATGCCGAGGTCATGGCCGAAGTCTTCGAGAGTTTCGCGTTGGCCATGGGCGCCGGCATCATGATGATGTACGCCGTGCTCGTGCTGCTCTTCGGCTCGTTCCTCCAGCCGATCACGATCCTCTTCTCGCTTCCGCTCTCGATCGGCGGCGCCATCTTCGCGCTCTATATTACCAACGAGCCCGTCAGCCTTCCGGTGGTCATCGGCATCCTGATGCTCATGGGCATCGTGACCAAGAATGCTATCCTGCTCGTGGATTTCGCGGTGGAGGAGATGGCGAAAGGCGTGCGCCGCGCCGAAGCGATCGTCGATGCCGGCCGCAAGCGCGCCCGCCCGATCATCATGACAACGATCGCCATGGTCGGCGGCATGGTACCGGCCGCGTTGAATGCCGGCGACGGGGGCGAGTTCCGTGTACCGATGGCCGTTGCGGTCATCGGCGGCCTCATATCGTCGACACTGCTGAGCCTGCTCTTCGTGCCCGCTGTGTTTGCCGTCATGGACGACTTCGCGCGTTTCATGTGGTGGATGTTCGGTCGCTTCGTTGGTCCCAGCGACGAGAAACCCCACGAGCCCCGTGGCGCAGCGGTGGACGAGCGGCAGACCTCGCTGGATCTGCCGACGTCGCCACATGCGGGCCAGCCATCACGACCAATTGCAGCGGAATAGGTGTTTTTCTTCAGATACCTGCCGTTGCACCTTATGGACGAGAGGCATACGGTTCGCCCACTGCTTATGTAAGTAGCGGGAGTGTGTGATCATGTTCGATGCGAAAAGCCTACTCGAGATGATGGTGCGGGGCGCTGGCCAGAACGCGCCGCAAAATTCGCCCCAGTCGCAGTCAGGGGGCGGTGGCCTCGAGGAGATTCTGGGTCAGCTGCTCGGCGGGTCCAGAGCGCAGGGCGAGCCCGCGCGCGGTGGTGGCAATCCCTCGGGCGTCGGTGGTCTCGAAGATCTCATGCGGCAGTTCGGCGTTGGCGGATCGCCCGCGACGAGCCGCGCGGCAGCACCAACACCGAATGCTCCGCCGAGCCCCGGACAAGGTGGCGGCAATCCACTGGAAGATCTTCTGCGCAATCTCACTGGCTCGCAATCTGGTGGGCAGGGCGCAGGCGGCTTGCTCGATGTCCTCGGCAAGATCCTCGGCCAGGCAACGGCTGGCGTGAAGGAAGGCGCACAGCGCGTCGATGACGCAACCGGCGCATCCGGCCAGCTTCGCGACATCCTCACGCGCACGACCGGCAAATCGCCCGAGGAGCTGATGAACACGGCGAAAGAGCTGGTCGAGAAGAACAGGATGGGCGCGGGCGCCGCGGCCGGCGGACTTGGCGCCGTCGTCCTCGGAACGCAGACGGGCCGCGCGCTTGCGGGCAGCGCTCTAAAGATTGGTGCGCTCGCGCTGATCGGTGGCCTCGCCTACAAAGCCGTGCAGAACTACCAAGCCGGTAAGCCTCTGCTCGGCGGCGGCGCCGATCAGCAGGCGCTCGTCGCAGCGCCCACCGGCTCCGGATACGAGGTCCGCGCCATCACGAACGATTCGGCGCTTCTGTACATCCGCGCCATGATCGCCGCCGCTGCAGCCGACGGCCGCATCGACCAGACCGAGATGGACAAGATCATCGGCGGCCTCAAGCAGATGGGCCTGGATCGTGAGGCCGAGGAATTCCTCGCGAACGAGCTCAACAATCCCGCCTCGACGCAGGATCTCGCGAGTGGTGTCCACGGCGACGCCGAAGCCGTGCAGGTCTTTACCGCGGCGCGCATCGCCATCGACCTCGATACGGCTGAGGAGCACGACTTCCTCATCCGCCTTGCCGACGATCTCGGTCTCGACCGCAATCTCGCCGCCCACGTCGACGCAACAGCGCGGCAGGCTGCGTAGACGAACACACCTCGGAGATCAGGCGGCGGCTTGCACCGCTCTGATCTCCGCCGGTGGATCGAAATCCTCAGGAATGCCAGCGAGCCCAACCCGCTTGAACCAGCGCCCGAGTGCTGGCGACGCCGTCAGCACGGCGAACGGGATCGCAACGAGATAGCCTGCGGTCAACGGCAAGCTCCACCAGAACACCGCCGGATTGACCATCCAGAGCAAGCCGCAGACGACAACGCCGAACAACGTTTGCGGCCACAGGTTGCGCACGGCGGTGGTCCACGAAATGCCATAAGCGTCGCGCGACTGCCCACCCCACACGACCGACTTCCCGAATGCGAGACCGATCATGAAGATCGATGTCCGGATCGTCGAGATCGCGCCCTGCAGGAACGAGAAGACAAGCTCCAGCACCGCCGACACGGCAAATCGCATTGGACCGCCGTATCGCGCCACGCCGCCCTTCGTCAGCACGGCGTCGATAAGACCGGCGATCTTGGGGCTCAGGTACATCACGAAAAACAGAACATAGAGGAAGATCGCCAAGCCGACGGGATAGTCGACAACCGACTGTCCTTCCCACGCCGCGATCGGTAGCAGCGCGATCATCAGCGTCCAGGCCGGAATACCGACGAACATCAGGATCGCCCACACGAGCTGAAATCGGCTCATCGCATAGAGGCCCGGCAGATCCACGAGCTTGATGTACTGCATGTTGCCCTGGCACCAGCGCACATCACGCTGCGCGAAATCGAGCATGGTCGGCGGGTTCTCCTCCCATGATCCATTCTCGACGGGCAACACCCGCACCTCGAACCCCGCGCGGCGCATGAGCGTCGCCTCGACCTGATCATGCGAGAGCACATGTCCACCGAGCGGCGGCTTGCCCGGCAGCAACGGTAGATCGCAATCCTCGACGAACGGCTTGATGCGCACGACCGCGTTATGCCCCCAGAAGGGTCCACAATCGCCGACCCACCACGCCTGTCCCATGGTGTAGGAGCGCATGCCGTGGCGCATGCCGAACTGGAAGATGCGCGCAAAGGCCGATGACGACGGCATGCCGACAACCAGAGACTGCAGAATGCCGATCCGCGGGTGCGCTTGCATCATGCGCACGAGCCGCACGATCGCCGGACCGGACATCACGCTGTCCGCGTCCAGCGGCAGCATGAGCTCGTAGTCCTTGCCCCAACGCTCGCAGAAATCGCGCACGTTGCCGGCCTTGTAGCCCTTGTTCTCCTCGCGACGCCGATACGTGATGCGTGCGGCGTCCGGATCCTGGGCTTTCCATGCCGCGATCGCCGCTTCTTCGGCTGCTGCCACTTCCGGCCGGTTGGTATCCGAAAGCACGAAGTAGCTGAACGTCGCCCCTTCGCCGGTCGCGTCGATGCTGTCCTTCACGATCCTGAGGCGGCGAATGGCTCGCGCCGGATCTTCGTTGCGCAGCGTCATGAAGACGGCCGTCTTAATCGTGATCGGCGTCGCGATGTCGCCCGCACCGGCATAGGGCGCGACGGCCCCCATGGGATCCTTGTGGAAGTGCAGCAACCAGAGCCCGATGACCGAGTTCCAGAAGCCGACGACCGTCCATGGCGTGCCGAAGGCGAAGCACACGAACATGATCATATCGACGACGGTCCAGCCGCCGGCACCGAGCACCTGCGCTGCGAGCCACAGCATGGCGAACCAAGTGACGACGTTAAGCACCATCATGATCAGGCGCCGCCGGGATAGCTCAGCGTTTGCCTGGAGCCCCGTCGGTACGCTAAGGCTTGGGGCGCCTGCGAGACTTGCGCCGCGTGGCGCCGCATCATCAACGTTATTGGTCATGACTGTGCTTGGGCTGTGCTAGCTGGAATGTTGAGGGGATGCCCGGTGATCGGGCGGGACGCGGTGGAACGGATCGACAATGGCCGACAAACCCGATGACACCGCGGGAGTAACGCCTCTCGCCAACGCCTCGCCGGCTAGTTCGTTCCGGCCGACTGACACGGCACGGACCGCACGAGCCATCTGGTACACGGCTCCGGGCGTCGTGGAAATACGCTCGAACGCACTTCGGCCACTGGAAGCTGGCCAAGCCCTCGTGCGGACCGCATTCAGCGGTATCAGCCGCGGTACCGAACGACTGGTCATCAATGGCGCCGTCGGCCAACAGGAATGGGAACGCATGCGCGCGCCTCTGCAAGAGGGCGCGTTTCCATTCCCAGTTAAATACGGCTATTGCGCGACCGGCACGGTCGAGGACGGCCCTGATGCCCTCAAGGGCCGCGCCGTCTTCTGCCTGCATCCCCATCAGGACCGATTTGTCGCACCTGTCGAAATGCTCGTCCCGATCCCGGACGGCGTCCCCGTAAGACGCGCGACTCTCGCCGCCAACATGGAGACCGCCCTCAACGCCATATGGGACTCGGGTGCCAGCGCCGGTGACCGCATCGTCATCGTCGGTGCCGGCATCGTTGGACTTCTGGTTGCTTACATCTCCGCCCATTTGCCGGGCGCGGATGTAACGGTCGTCGACGTTGCCGACCGCGGTGGCCTCGTTGCGAACCTCGGCGCGAAGTTCGCAGCACCAGACCAGGCACCACGCGGGGCCGACGTTGTTTTTCACACCAGCGCGTCGGCTCCGGGTCTCAGCACGGCCCTCGCTTGCGCGGGGCTCGAGGCGACCGTCGTCGAGCTCTCGTGGTACGGCGATATGGATGTGCCCGCACCTCTGGGTGGCACGTTCCACAGTCAGCGCTTGCGTCTGCAGTCCTCACAGGTCGGGCAGGTCTCCGCAGGGCGCCGGCCACGCTGGAGCTACCGCCGCCGCATGGAGAAGGCACTGGCTCTTCTCGCCGATCCCGCATTCGACGCGCTCGTCGCCGACGAGATCGCCTTTGACGACGCTCCCGTTGCGCTCCCACGCGTGCTGGCACCCGGTGCTTCCGGCCTCGCTCCCGTCATCCGGTACTGACGCCGCTTTCGCTCGAAGCCCCAAATCCGATCAGACAAGCCACACCGGCGACGATGGCCAATGCCGATGCAATCGCTTTCGGCCAGCCCATAGCCGTTCCACCCACCCACCACGCGATCACCGTCTTGGTAATGGTGTTGACGGCAACGGCTATGAAGATGGCCATGACAGCCATTTGCGGATCCGCCCCGCCACGTGACATGGACAGCGTTATCGCGGCCGTGTCGGCAATACCCGATAGCGCAGCGACGGCGTAGGCACCTGCCGCGCCCGCGTAGTCCGTCAGCGCCTTGGCAGCGAAAGTGACAATACCCAGAAGCGCGCCGAACTTGAGTACCGTCTTCATGTCGAACGGGTTCTTGAGCTCGAGTGCGCCGCGCTCACCTTCCCCATTGCGCCCCCAGTACATCAACAACACGCCGGCGACCCCAAGCACCACGCCCATCGCCACGATCGACGGCGCTACGCTCAACAGCAGCCGCAGGTTGATCGTCCCGACAATGGCCAGGACGCGCAGCGCCATCATCGCATCCGCAAAGAGCGTGCCTGATACCAGCAGTGTCCTCTGTTCCGGATGCTCGCGCGCCATGCGAGCCAGAGTCATCGTCACGGCGGTAGACGATGCGAGGCCACCTGCGAGCCCAGTGATCGCGATGCCCTGGTGCTCGCCCGCGAACTTCACCGCGAGATAGCCGACAAAGCTCAACGCCGCGATCATGATCGTCATGAGCCAGATCTCGTAGGGATTGAGCGCGTCCCACGGATCGACAGTACGATTGGGCAGCAGCGGCAGAAGCACGAAGGTCATCGCCAGCAGCACGATCCCGGAGCGAAGCTCCTCGCGCGTCATTCGCTCGAGCCACGTATGAAGAACGGATTTCCAGGCCAGAAGAACGGCCGCGGCCACGCCACCCGCGGCCGCCGCCTCGATGGATCCCAGTACCGCGAGTGCGCCCAAAGCGAACGCCAGCATCGCAGCGACAATGGTCGTGATGCCGAACGCTTCATCGCGTTCCATTTCGCGATAGCGGAACATCGCAAAGATCAGGGCGAACACCACGAATGCGGCACCGAGTGCGAAATCCCCCCCGCCCGGTCCAGCCGCCTGCCCGATCGCCCCCCAAACACCGCCCAGCAGCCCGCTGAGCGCGAACGTACGCAACCCGGCCGTGCGATCCCCTTCCTCCTCCTTGCGTTCGCGCCAACCCCGTTCGAGACCGATCAGAATTCCGACCGCCAATGCCACCGACAACCGCTGAAAGAGCTCAAAAGTATCCATTGCAAACCCGCCTCCGATGCAGCGCAACGTTCGAGAGCGGCTTTCGTTTCCCAAGAGCCCGATGGGCAAAGTGCGCATTTGCCATGTGCTGAGCAAGACTTGGTATGCAGCCGCACGACCCGGCCGCCGGTTTCGACAACCATCCATATGAGCTAGAACGCGGTCAACACGCGACACAGGCCCGCCCAACAGATCGAGAGCATCCATGAGCGCAACGACCATCAGCAAAGCTTTGACGCCCCCCGACATCTCGTCCCGGAAGGGGGGCACGCCAATTGTTTGCCTGACGGCGTACACGACGCCGGTGGCGCGCATCGTCGATCGACACTGCGATCTCATCCTCGTCGGCGACAGCGTCGGCATGGTGCTGCACGGCCTGCCGTCCACGGTCGGTGTATCGCTCGACATGATGATCATGCACGGCCAAGCCGTAACGCGCGCTGCGCAACACGCACTCGTCGTCGTGGATCTGCCGTTTGGTTCCTACGAGGCCAGCCCGGATCAGGCGTTCCGCAGCGCCGCCCGTGTTATGGCTGAGACCGGATGCGGCGCCGTGAAGCTCGAAGGCGGAGAGAGCATGGCGGAGACCATTCGCTTCCTCACGCGCCGCGGTATTCCGGTGATGGCTCACATCGGACTGACACCACAAGCGGTCAACACCTTCGGTGGCTACAAGGTGCAAGGACGTGGAGAAAGCGCCGATCGCATTCTCGACGATGCCAAAGCTGTCGCCGATGCCGGTGCCTTTTCCGTGGTGCTCGAGAAGGTCACCGAAGCGCTTGCGCGCAAGATCACCGAAACCGTCACGATCCCAACCGTCGGCATTGGTGCGTCCGTCGCTTGTGATGGACAGATTCTCGTCATTGAAGACGTGCTCGGCATCTTCACGGATTTCCGCCCGAAGTTCGTCAAGCGCTACGCCGAGCTCGGGCGCGATATGGAGACCGCAGTTTCGGCCTATGCCGCCGAGGTTCGCGACCGTCGCTTTCCGGGCCCCGAGCATGTCTTTGCCGAAACGGCAAAAACCCGTACCTGAAGCGCGCTTGCGCCACGAGGCCGGCGCCGCCATGATCCGGCATCCGGCACCAGATCATCGGGAGAAATCCATGGCCGCCATGCGCTATCGCACGCTCGGACGCAGCGGGCTCAAGGTCTCCGAGCTCTGCCTCGGCACGATGATGTTCGGCGGTCCGACCGATCAGGCCGAAGCCCAGCGCATTGCCGATGACGCCGCGGATCTCGGCGTCAACTTCATCGATACGGCGAACGTCTACGAGCAGGGCCGCTCGGAGGAAGTCACGGGTCGCGTCATCAAGGCACGCCGCAATCATTGGATTCTGGCAAGCAAGCTCGCGCAGCCGACCGGCCCCGGACCGAATGACCGTGGGCTCTCACGCCGCCACATGATCGAAGCCGTCGATGCCTCGCTCAAGCGTCTCGACACGGACCACATCGACATCGAGTACATTCATCGCGTCGATCCGAGCGTGCCGTGGGAGAGTGTGGCGGAAACCTTCGGCGACCTCATCCGCGCGGGCAAACTCCGCTACTGGGGCCTTTCCAATGTGCGCGCATGGCACATTCCGGCGATCGACACGGCGTGCTGCGCGGTCGGCGCACCGGCGCCGATCGTCCTCCAGCCCTACTACAACATCATGAACCGTATGCCGGAGGTGGAAGTATTGCCGGCGGCCCGCGCGTACGGCCTCGGCGTCGCCTCCTACAGCCCTATCGCGCGTGGCGTGCTCTCCGGCAAATACCAGCCGGGCAGCAATGCGCCGCCGGATACGCGCGCCGGCCGCAACGACAAGCGCATGATGGAAACCGAATGGCGGCCTGAATCGCTCGCCATTGCCGCGAAGCTCAAGGCCCATTGCGATGCGAAAGGTGTCAGCCTCGTGCATTTCGCGGTAGCTTGGGTACTGAACAATGCCGCGATCTCATCGGTGATCGCGGGCCCGCGCACTTTCGAGCAGTGGTCCAACTATCCCGCCGCGCTCGACTACGTATGGACGAAAGAGGACGAAGCATTGGTCGACAACCTCGTCAGACCCGGCCATCCCTCGTCGCCCGGCTACACCGATCCCGGTTATCCGATCGAGGGCCGCTTCGCGAAGATCGTATAACTATCGCACCAGCCGCGCCGTCGACCTGAGGATGTCGGCCGCCTCTTCGACCATGCGCGACATGATCGTCTCCGCCGGCTCGACGCGATCGATGAGGCCGAGCGCCTCCCCAGCGATGATCGGTGCTTGGGTTGCATCACCCGAAGCGATCGCGGCATGAACACGTTGCGTCTCCGGAGGACGGTTGGCCCGAAGCTGATCTTCCTTGCCGTGCCAGCGATCGGTGAATGAGTTGCGCACAACGCGAATGTCGAAGCGATCCGGCCAGTACCGTTCGCGCACGATATCTGTCGTCGAGGTGCGCAACGTATCATCGCCAGTCGCCTGCACACCCGCCGCCTGGACGTTCGGATGCACCAGAGCCTCGGCGGCGGCCCAGAACCGCGTTCCTATCACGACACCGTCCGCGCCGAGCGTGAGCGCGGCGGCCACTCCCCGCCCATCGGCAATACCGCCAGCAGCACAGAGCAGTGTCTCGGGCGCCTCCCGCGCAAGAAGATCGGCGATCTCGGGCACGATGGTCATGGTGGCGCGCCGCGCACCGTGCCCGCCGGCCTCGGTGCCCTGCGCGACCACGATGTCGGCGCCCGCCTCAAGCGCCTCCAAGCAGTCGTTGCGTGACTGAACCTGGCAGATCAGCAGCGCTCCGGATGTCCTGATCGCGGGCGCGAAGGGGCGCGGATCACCGAACGAAAGAAACATGGCAGCGGGCTTGTGTGCCAGCATGATGTCGAGAAGTTGCGGCGCCTGGGCGAGAGACCACGTTATGAAACCACCGCCGACACGCGTATTGCCTGCCTCGCGAAACTGCTGCTCGATCCAATCGGCATCGCCGTAGCCGCCGCCGATGAGGCCCAGTCCGCCTGCGTTCGTGACAGCGCGGGCGAGCGCCCCTCCTGAGGCTGTCCCCATGGGCGCCAGTATGATCGGATGCCTGATACCGAGCGCCCGTGTCAGTCGCGTCTCAATGCGCATCCACATGCCTCCAGTCCGCTCCGCGGTGCCTAGCGCCCCTTGAAGACCGGACGTCGCTTCTCCATGAACGCGCGACGGCCCTCGATATAGTCTTCGCTCGCAAAGCAGGCGTCGATCGCGGCATTCAGCGTCGCGATGTCCCGCTTGTCCTGATCCTGCGTCGCGGCATGAATCGCGAGCTTCGCGGCCTTGACGGTCAGCGGTGCGTTGTCCGCGATCGTCGCGGCGTATTTTCTGACGTAGGTCTCGAGCTCTTCGGCCTGCACGACCCGATTGACGAGCCCCATGATGCGCGCGTCCTCGGCCGTGAAACGGTTCGCCGTGAAAAAGATCTCCTTGGCGAAGGCCGGCCCGACGATATCGACGAGCTTCTTGATACCCGAGGCGCGATAGCCGAGCCCGAGCCGCGCAGCCGGCACGGCAAAGAAGCTGTCGTGCCCACAGATGCGGATATCGGTATTGAGCGCGATGGCGACGCCGCCCCCGACACAGAGCCCGCGGATCATCGCGATCGTCGGCTTGCTGGTGTTAGTGATCGCTAACTGCGCCGTCTCGCCGGCCCTGTCGTAGACCTTGATCGTCTCCTCGCGATCGCGCTTCTTGTCGAACTCGGAGATATCGGCGCCCGAGACGAAGGCCTTGTCCCCGGCCCCCGTCAGCACGATCACGCGCACGGCGGGATCGGCCTCGAAGTCGGCGATGATCTTCGGGATCGCTACCCACATCTCATAGGATACGGCGTTGCGCTTTTCCGGCTGATTGAAGGTCATCCAGCCGATGCCACCCTCCTTGCGGGCGAGCATCTTGGTCGTGCCGAGGTCCATGAGGATTTTTCTCCAAGTGCGCCGGAAATAGGGGCGCTGGCGGCGGCTGGCGCGGACCTGCTTGAACAAAATTAGGCACCGCTTTCACTCGCGCGGAGACTATATCCTTCAACAAGACGTCTATATTGGCAATGACACGTTGGCATGGCAGCACGCCCCGATCGGGCGGCTCCTGGCCCGCTCAAGTGCGTACAATTCCGAGGTGATTGAATTATCACTGCATTTGCGACGGCCGCGCCCGCTGTCGGACGACAGCCGCCACAAATTTTCCCCGCTATCCGGCTAGCCGGCCGCGCGCACGGCGTCCGTGATCTTCTTTGCGGCGTCGGCGAGATTGTCCGCACTCAGGATCTGGAGGCCGGACTCGGCCATGATCTTCTTGCCGAGCTCGACATTCGTGCCTTCGAGCCGAACCACGAGCGGCACCGTCACGCCCAGCTCGCGCGCCGCCGCTACAACGCCCTCGGCAATGATATCGCAGCGCATGATGCCGCCGAAGATGTTGACCAGGATACCTTTGACGCTCGGATCGTTGAGGATGATCTTGAAGGCGGCCGTGACCTTCTCTTTCGACGCCGAGCCACCGACATCCAGGAAGTTCGCCGGCTCCATGCCGTGCAGTTTGATGATATCCATCGTTGCCATGGCAAGTCCGGCGCCATTCACGAGGCAACCAATCTGGCCGTCGAGCTTGACGTAGGAAAGGTCGTACTTCGAGGCCTCAACCTCGGAAGGATCTTCCTCCGCGAGGTCACGCATGGCGACGACCTCTTTCTGGCGGAAGAGGGCGTTCGAGTCGAAGTTCATCTTGCCGTCGAGCGCCAGAAGATTTCCATCCTTGGTCACGACAAGGGGATTGATCTCGAGCAGCGCCATGTCCTTCTCGACGACCATCCGGTAGAGATCGCCGATGAGCTTGACGCACTGCTTGACCTGATCGCCTTCGAGCCCGAGCGCGAAGGCCACCTTGCGGCCGTGATAGGGGAAATAGCCTGATGCCGGGTCGATCGAGAACGTCAGGATCTTCTCGGGCGTGTCGTGGGCGACCTGCTCGATATCCATGCCGCCTTCGGTCGACACGATGAACGCGACACGGCTCGTCTCGCGGTCGACCAGCGCCGAAAGATAAAGCTCGCGCGCGATCGCCGAACCGTCCTCGATATAGAGGCGCTGCACCTTACGGCCCTCGGGACCCGTCTGCACGGTGACGAGCGTGTTGCCGAGCATCTGGCCGGCAAAGGCCTCGACTTCCTCGACGGATTCCGCAAGCCGCACGCCGCCGCCATTACCGGCCGCCGATTCCTTGAACTTGCCCTTGCCGCGTCCACCAGCATGGATCTGGGACTTTACCACCCACACCGGCCCGGGAAGCTTCTTCGCCGCCTCGACGGCCTCCGCGACCGTGAACGCGGGGTAGCCCACGCCCGTCGGCACGCCATACTGCCGATAGAGCTCCTTGGCTTGGTACTCGTGGATGTTCATGGCATCGTGTCCCCGTGGTGGCGTCGGCTGCTCGTTCCTTTAGCCCGTCTCCGGCCCACAAGAAAGGGCGGCTTTCGTACAAATCGCGCCAGGCGCCCTTCATAAACTCATGGGAGGTCTCGAGTAATGACACTTTCAGGCCAAACCCTCGCCGAGCGCGAGGAGCTCTTCAAGGCGTTCGGCCGCGCCTTCTTCAAAAAGGACGTCGAGGCGCTGTACCGGGTCGTCACGCCCGGCTTCCAGTGGCGCGGCCAGGACGAGGCCGGCGCACCCCGGCTGCTGGCGAGCCCCGAGGCCATCCGCGCGCATTTCGAGCGTCAGCGGGAAACGTACAGCGAGCAGCGCTTCAGCGACGTCGTCTACGAGCACCTGCCCGATGTTTCGTTCATGACTTTCCGTTTGACCGAAACTCGCCGGGCTGACGGCGCGGTCAGCAGCCATGCCGGCGTCGAGGTCTACAAGTTCGAGGATGGCCGGATTGCACTCAAGGACGTCTATCGCAAGCCCGTCTAGAGGGACGCTACTGCGAGATACCGACGAGCGTCCGGCGATAGCTCTCGCTCAACGCCGCGCGATGAGCACGGCGCTTCTCGCGCAGGCGTTCCCGCTCGCTCTGAGCCTGTTTCTGCGCCCGCACGGCTTTATGGACTCGCTCCTCCACCGGCCTGCGAGGTTGTGCAGCACTTGGGTGCGGCACGCGCTCCCGCCAGCCGTAGCCAGTGCGCTCCTCACGTGAGTGAGATGCCGACACGCTTTCCGCACGCTCGACGCGCGCAACAGTGCGCAATGATGTCGGCATGAAACTCGACCCGGTAACGGCTGGCTCGCCCTCGGGGGGCCGCGTCGATGCTGTTGGCGCGGTCTCGCTCGGCTGAGCGATCGGAATTCCGCAACGGCTGGTATCGAAGCCCGCCGCCTCGGGCTTACCAGGATCGATGCGCCTCAGCGGTCCATCCGTACGGGCGCCCGGAGAAGCCCTGGCCACCACATAGCGCTGACCGCATATACCGATGCGGGGCGGTTGCCGGGTGGCTTCGAAAGCGTCGTACCCAACCTTGAGATCGCGCCAGAAATCCATCCAGGGGCTCTCCGCATGCGCCGCCATGTTGTCATCGGTCATGCGGAACGGGAAAATATGGATCTGAAAATTGTTCTGCCGCCCGCGGAGCGCCGATGCAGCGAGGCGGTAGATCACCTGCTGAACCGGTTGGGTCATCGCGTAGCAACCAGTCGACGAGCAGCCCCCATGGACGAGAATGTAGGAGCCGGTACGGTCGAGGCGCTTATCGTGCAGGTTTGGAAAGCCGATATTGAAAGCGTGCCGCCAGCGCCCGAGATGGCGCATCTGCCGCCGTCCCACCGTGTAGAAGCCTTCGGGACTCTGCTTGTCGCCCTCGCGTAGCTTGGGCCCGAGCGTCCCCGTCCAATGGCAGATCGGATAGGTCCCCTTCAGGACGTACGTGTCCCCCTTCCGCATCCAGAGCTCGAGTTCCGATTCGGCTTTGAAGATGCGGATCAGGATCGGCGAACCTTCGCTGAGGCCCATCTCTGCCAAGCGCTCGCCAAGGTCTTCGAGCTCAGGAACGCTTGCGGGTGGCAGCGTGCCGCGCGCGAAGGCACGCTGGCGCTCGATCCGATCAGGTGCGACATCGTCGAGCTCGATGACGAGCGCCGACGCCGGTGTAACGAAGGGTACCAGAGCGAGGAAAAGGACGAGCAGGATCCGGAGTCCGGCCATCCTCCGCAAACTCGGAAGACTACTCAGACCGGAAAGGCTCCCCAAGCCAACCACCACGCCACCCCTGCCGCAGTCACGCCACAATTCCTAACGCTCAGGAACCATGGTCCCCCGGCAAGGGACAACCCCGGTTGCCTTGCGCTCACATCGAATGGTCACTGAGTATCGCAGATGCGCCACAGTCGTGATGCAGCGCAGCCGACGCGGCAACGGATGAAATACATTGACACGCCAAGGGCTTCGGGCGCCGTGATGAGGCGGCCTATCGGCTCTCGGGTGGCGCCGCTGGCTGAACCGCCTCCGGCTCGAGCTCAAAGAGCTCCGGCGGAATGCCGAGGCTCATGCGCTGACCCATGCCCGGTATGGCGCTCATCATGGTCTCGCGCTTCTTCAGGCCCGGCACGACCACGTGAGGCATCATCGCCACCTTGTCGCCGGGACGCGGCATGAAGGGCTCGGGCCGCGCAATCTGGTAGGTAGGGCAACGCCCCATCGGATCCATGCGCCCGCCTGCCGGCTCACGGAAATCGGCGTTGACGACATAGCGCCGCTCGCACACCGCGACCCGCGGTGGCTGACGCGCGATCTCGAAGTGATCGTACCCTTCCTTCAGGGTCTGCCAGAAGCGGTAGTGGGGGCTGCCTCTGTGGCGCGCCATGTTCGCATCCGTCATGCGGAACGGGAACGCGTGCACCTCGAAGGACTCATGCCCGGCATCGAACTGGTCACGCGCCAGAGCATAGATCTCCTCGACGAGCCCGTCGGTCATGGCGTAGCAGCCCGCCGACGTGCAATTGCCGTGCACCATGAGGAAATCGCCCGTGCGGCCGTGCGCCCGGTCGTAGGCATTGGGGAAGCCGAGATTGAAGGACAGATGGTAGCTCGATTTCGGGTTCATCTGGCGCTTGGTGACCGTATAGAAGCCTTCCGGCGCCTGCTTGTCCCCCTGGCGGACCTTCGGCCCGAGATCTCCCGACCACGTGCAGATCGGATAGGTCTTGAAATGGTAGTAGCGCCCGTCGTCTCGGGCTTTCCAGATCTCGAGCTCCGACTCTTCCTTGAAGATGCGGACGAAGATCTGCGTATCGGCGCGCATATCCTTCTTGCCCAGGAGCATCATGGCATCCTTGGACAGAGGGCGCAGGTGTGGTGGTGTGATTTCACCGCTGCAAGCAGCCAGAAGGGCAGCCGACAGTGCGGCCACGACGGCAATGCTCAGCACTTGGCTGTTCTTAGCCATGGTCCCCCAGATGATCGAAGCAATACGCAGTGCCCCAGGGCGCACGTCGGTCACCATGACGAATCATTTACGTTAAAAAACTGTTAACAACAAGAGTGTGGCGGCTCGGCGGCCCCATGTGATGCAACGGCAACGCCTGCCTTCGCTGGATCAGCCGGCGATGAGCAGCCACAAGCCGCGCGCCAGATAGACAATGCTGATGCCGACGACGATCCAGCGGCTCCATCGGCGAAAACCTTCATTCGTCATGCCGAGCAGGACTTTGGCCGCGAACGTCGTCCCGATGATCGCCAGGGCTACCGCGCCGACGTACTGCCACATAGGCACCGTCGTGTCCCAGGCAGCCGCGAACGTACCGAAGTAGGCGATGCGGCCGACGTGGCCAAAGGTCTGGCAGACGGCCTTGGTCGCCACGACCGCGCGGCGGTCGAGCAGACTCTTCTGAAAGAAGAGATCGAGAATGTGGCCTGCGGCGCCCGCGATGAGCTGCAATGTCATGACGATGAGACCCGCGATTGGCGGTGCCCACCGGCGCGTGATGTCGGGCGTGAAGCTCTTCGGCAGTAGATCGACGATGAAGACGATCGAGCCGAGCATGAGATAAACGACGGCCTTGTCCGGTATGAACGCGATCAGCCGCATGATCACGAAGGCTGCGCCCGCACCGATGAGATAACGCCAGACGATGTGCCATTCGACGAGCCGCCACCATAGCGTGGCGCGCCAGCCGTTGGCGCCGAGCTGGATGATCCCGAACAGAACCATCGCCGGCGCGACATCGAGGAAGATGAGCAGGATGCCGAGGAGGATGAGCCCCCCGGCCATGCCGAACACCCCTGAGATGAAGGAGGTGGCAAGGATCGAAACCCCGATGATCCCTGCCGTCGCCGCGCCAATCATGCATCAACCTCGGCGCACATTCACGCGCCGGCCGCCATGGGAGATCGGCGTGCGTTCGCGCGTATCATTACGCGTTACTGATACTTGCGCAGGAACTGCTGACGCGCCGTCGCGGCCTGTACGAGCAGCGGCAGATCGTTCCCGCCGAGGATGAAGCGCGCGCCGAGCCCGATGTACTTCGACATTCCCTCGTCCGTGTAGACACCGCCCATGCCGAGCCACTTGCCGTGCTTCTTGCAGCCGGCCGCCGCCTTCTCATAGGCCTTCGCCACATCCGGATGCGTCACCTGGCCGGGCAGGCCCATCTCCATGGTCAGATCGTTCGTGCCGATAAGCAGCACATCGATGCCTGGAACGGCCGCGATCGCCTCGGCGTTCTCGATCGCCAAAGGCGTCTCGAGCATCACGACGACCAGCAGGTTGTCATTGACGAGTTTCGTCGCCTCGGCTGCGGAGGCAGGCGCAAACCCAAGCTGCGGCATGGCGCCGGCGGCGGAGCGATGTCCAACCGGCGGATACCTCAGACGGTCGGCGACCATGCGCGCCTCCTCGGCCGTATCCACGTGCGGCATGACGATGCCGAAGGCGCCGCCGTCGAGCGCGCGCGTCGCCATATCGTACTGACCGTTCGGCACGCGCACGATCGGCGAAATGCCCGCCGCATTCGCCGTCACCGAGATCTGCACGGCCATGTCCAGCGTCATGGAATTGTGCTCGAGATCGATGAAGAGCCAGTCGTAGCCGGCTTGCATCATGACGGGTGCGATATCGACCGTGCGCGCCTGCCGGAGCCCGATGCCGATGGCAAGCTCGCCCTTCTGAAGGCGCTCGCGCGCGGGATTTCGTACCGTCACTTTGCCTGCGGCCATGGCTTCCTCCTTGCGGTTTTATCTTGTGGACCTCGACGCGGACGCGGGAGGCAGCGGGGATCATACGCGCAAATCAAGCGCGCGTTGTCCAGACATGGGATTGCATGGGTCGTCGGCAGCTATTTTGCTGAGCTGTCCGCATGGGCACCGCGGGCAAAGCTGGGCGAGGCATACGGCAACACCTCGTCCCAGCAGCCCGCGGCAAGGAAACTAAGGCTCGAGTTCTGTATCCCAATAGAGATAGTCGAGCCAACTTTCGTGCAGGTAGTTCGGCGGGAAAAGACGGCCATTGCGATGCAGCTCGAATACCGTCGGCCGGTACGGCCACTGCATGGGCCGCATGCCGATTTTCTCCGGCATGTAACCGCCCTTGGCGAGATTGCACGGCGAGCACGCGGTCACGACGTTATCCCAGCGCGTGAGGCCGCCGAGCGAGCGCGGAATGAGATGATCGAACGTCAGCTCTTTCTTCGTGCCGCAGTATTGGCAGGTGAACCTGTCGCGCAGGAAGACATTGAACCGGGTGAAGGCGGGATAAAGCGCGGGCTTCACATAGGCCTTGAGCGACACGACGCTCGGCAGACGCACCTCAAAGGAGGGGCTGCGAACGACGCGCTCATACTCGGAAACGATGTTCACACGATCAAGAAACACCGCCTTGATCGTGTCCTGCCAGCTCCAGAGGGAAAGCGGATAATAGCTCAAAGGCCGAAAATCGGCGTTCAAGACAAGAGCCGGAAAGGCATGCGGTTGCGCTGTCGAAAGATTCACGAGCAGGCAGTCCTGACAGTTACCCTGTCCGAATCGCACTCGGATTTTGTTTCACGACGCCGGGATATTAGTCTGCTGTGACACGGATGTGAAGCGCATCCCGCAGTGCGATAACGAACCTGTGCGAAACAGGTTCCACGTCGCACAAGAGCAACAGATGACGCTACGTGGCGAAGCTGAGAAAATACGCCGAATTTCATCAATGGAGCGCCGGCCTATGCCCAGGCTCGATGAGACACGCCCATTCATCCCGGTTCGCATCGCCGTCCTGACGGTGTCGGACACCCGCACCCTGGCCGATGACAAGTCCGGCGACACGCTGGCTGGTCTCATCACGGGTGACGGGCACGAGCTCGCTGACCGCGCCATCGAGAAGGACAGCATTCCCGCCATTCGCGCGCGCGTCGAAAAATGGATCGCCGATCCGTCGATCGACGTGGTGATCACAACCGGAGGGACGGGCTTCACCGGCCGCGATGTGACGCCCGAGGCGGTGAGACCACTATTCGAAAAGGAGATCGACGGTTTCTCGGTCGTCTTTCACATGATCTCGTTTCAGAAGATCGAGACCTCGACGATCCAGTCACGCGCGTGCGGCGGTGTCGCGCACGGCACGTACATTTTCTGCCTGCCGGGGTCGCCGGGCGCCTGCAAGGATGGGTGGAACGAGATTTTGAAGTGGCAGCTCGACAACCGTCACCGGCCCTGCAACTTCGTCGAGATCATGCCGCGTCTAGAGGAGCATCGGAAAGGCTGAGCTCCTTGACGCGAACTTCCGTCACGAGTCCCAGCGCCAATTGAACCGGGCGGAACGAGCGGCGGTGGTGCGCTGTAACGCCGAGCCGCGAAAGTGCATCCGCGTGCTCGGGCGTGCCGTAGCCCTTGTGACGCTCGAAGCCATAGCCAGGAAACTCGCGACCCAGGGCAATCATCAAGCGATCGCGCGTCACCTTCGCGATGATCGACGCCGCCGCAATCGACAGTGAGCGCGCATCGCCTTTGACGATCGTTCGCGCCCGGCAGGCAAAGCGCGGCGCGCGATTGCCGTCGACGAGCACGAGTTTCGGCTTTTGTCCCCTGGCGCAGGGCAGCGCCTTCACGGCAACGGTCATCGCCCACATCGTGGCGTTGAGGATGTTGTCCTGATCGATACGGCTGACATCCGCAATGCCCACACCAACGCGCGCGCACTCCATGATGCGCGGAAAGAGGGCCTCGCGCGTATCGGCGTCGAGGGCTTTGGAATCGGCGATGCCAGTAGGGATGTTCTGGGGATCGAGAATGACGGCGGCTGCAACGACCGGACCTGCCCACGGCCCGCGCCCCGCCTCGTCGACGCCGGCAATCGGCCCAAAGCCGAGTTGCAGCTCACTCTGCTCAAGCTCGAATGTGGCTTTGAGCGCCATATCGTCCCCCGATCCCTCCAGGGAGGGATCGAAGGATTCGTCGTCCATGTCAAAGTCCGCGGCGCTCATTCTTCAGGCATTTCAACCGGCGGGCGGCTGCGCGACCACATCCTCGTAATTGTACTTCTTCGTCGTCAGCCCCGCGTGCATGAAAATGTCCTGTACCGCATCGAATGCCGGACGCGTGATCTCGACGTGCGGTGTCCAGTTGCCGAGCTTCTGATAGACGGCAATCGTATCCCGCAGAACGCCCTCGTCGATGCCCGGAAAGTACTTCAGCTCCGCTTTGGCGACGTCGGCGGCAGGCGTCGCAATGAGCCAGGCCCGAGCTTTTCGGTACGCGCGCGTGAATTTGTGTGCTGCATCCGTCTTCAGCCACTCCGGCGTGGCGGCAAGGCTCGAAAATGCGCAAGGCCCGACGGCATCGGCGAGCGATGCAACGATTTGGCCGACGCCATCATGTTCGAGCTGCTGCGGTCCCGGCCCCTGCAGATGTACGTAGCCGCCGCGCCCCGCCCGGAAGGCTGCATCGTTCTTGCCCATGCCGGCATCGCCGACCTTCGCGCTCTTGAAATCGAGCCCCATGCGATGGCAGGCATACTTGAACATGGCGAGCGGCTGATCGCCGTGATCGACGAGGATCTCGCCATCCTTCAGCTTGTCCCACGTGAAGTTCGCATCGGGCTTGCGCGCCGTGATGAAGAAGCCGTCCCGCTCGTTGATCTGCGCGAAGTGACGAATGTTCGGCTTCTGGCCCTTCTCCAAAGCAATCAACCCATATCCCGCCGCATTCTGCGCGACGTGTACACTGCCGTCCGCGAGACCTGTCAGCGCGGACTTTCCGGGCTGCGAGATCGCGTGCTTCACATCGAAGCCTTCGTCCTGAAGAAAGCCACTCGCAAATGTCGCGATCAGCGGGCTGTAGAAGGCGGAAAAACGCGTGAACTCGATGCTGATAGGCTCGGCCATGGGGACGGTCGTCTCCTCGGTTGGTTTTTGTCGGTCCGCGCCCCCTGAGCGGCATCGTGACCATTTGAAACGGAGCGCCGGATGTTCCCAACCCCGCGCGGCTGCACTATGACACGGGACGCCCCGTACCATGCAACCATCGGGGCACCAGGAGATTTCCGGGATGAGCGACGCGAGCAAGCTGGCCGCAGCGCATCGAGCGTTGGCAGTCTCGGAGCGCAGCGGCATCGATCCGTTCATCGTCATGGACGTGATGAGCGCCGCCGCTGCCAAGGAGGCAACCGGCGCGCATGTCATCCACATGGAGGTCGGCCAGCCCGCGACCGCGGCCCCCAAGGCGGCCCGCGACGCCGTCCGTCGCGCGCTCGACAGCGACAAACTCGGCTACACGCTGGCGCTCGGCATGGAGCCGCTCAGGGCACGTATCGCGGGGCTCTATCGCGACTGGTACGGCGTCGAGGTCGCGCCCGAGAGGATCGTCGTGACGAACGGCTCGTCGGCGGCGTTCGTGCTCGCATTTCTGGCCGTATTCGACGCCGGTGATGCCGTGGCGCTCCCCTCGCCCGGCTACCCCTGCTACCGCCATATCCTGACGGCGCTCGGTCAGCGTCCCGTGATGCTTGAAACGGGTCCGGCGACACGGTGGATGCCGACAGCGCAGCAGGTGATCGACGCCGCGACCAGCGAGCGCGTCTCCGGCCTCCTCATCGCCAGCCCCTCCAATCCGACCGGCACCATGCTCGAGCCGCAGCGCCTCGCTGAGATCGTCGCGGCCTGCAAGCAGACCGGCACTTGGTTCATTTCCGACGAGATCTACCAGGGCCTGACCTACGGCGTGCCGCAGGCCACGGCGCTGCAGTATTCGGATGACGCGATCATCATCAACAGCTTCTCGAAATACTTTTCGATGACCGGCTGGCGCGTCGGCTGGATGGTCGTGCCCGACAAGCTCGTCCGCCCGGTCGAGCGGCTCGCACAGAACCTCTACATCTCGCCGCCGGCCGTCTCACAGGTGGCGGCGCTCGGCGCTTTCGACGGCATGGACGAGCTCGAAGCCAACAAGCGCGTCTACACTGCCAACCGCGATTTGCTGCTGTCAGCGCTGCCGAAGGCGGGGCTCACGGAGATCGTCCCGGCTGACGGCGCCTTCTATCTCTACGCGGACGTCGGCGCGTACACGAACGACAGCCTGGCTTTCGCCAAGAGAATGCTCGACGAGACCGGCGTCGCCGCGACGCCGGGCGTCGATTTCGATGCCGGCAGAGGCAGCCGCTTCATCCGCTTCTCCTACGCTGGATCGACAGAGGACATGGCCGAGGCCGCCCGCCGCCTTCAAAACTGGGACGCGTTGCAGCACTAACCGGCAGCGATCAAATTTGGCACTCTCGCCTTGACAGTGCTAGACCCCCGCCGCATATACCCGGCGCGGGGTCCTCGAAGGCGCCGTACCGCGCCATCCGGCAGTTTCCCGCAGCCGCGCCCAGGTGAACACCACCCAAGCCCGGCATTCAGACAAATCGTAGCTAATACAAGAGGATGAACCCATGAAGTTCCGCCCTCTCCATGATCGCGTGGTTGTCCGCCGCGTCGAGGAGGACACCAAGACCGCCGGTGGCATCATCATTCCTGACACCGCCAAGGAAAAGCCCATGCAGGGCGTTGTCGTCTCCGTAGGCCCCGGTGCCCGCGATGAGGCCGGCAAGCTCGTCGCCCTCGAAGTCAAGGCCGGCGACAAGGTGCTGTTCGGTAAGTGGTCCGGCACGGAAGTGAAGATCAACGGCGAGGATCTCCTGATCATGAAGGAGAGCGACATCCTCGGTGTTCTCGAAGGCAAGGCCTCGGCCAAAGCGGCCGCCTGAGCAGGTCCAGAACTCCGGACCCCGCCAGGTCGCCAGAGGCACCTTGGCTCGGTCCGGGCTCATCCCCCCAGCCGATAGTGAGTGAGCCAAGATGGCAGCCAAAGACGTAAAGTTCTCCCAGGACGCCCGCGAGCGGATGCTGCGCGGTGTCGACATCCTCGCCAACACCGTGAAGGTCACGCTCGGTCCCAAGGGCCGCAACGTCGTGCTCGAAAAGTCGTTCGGCGCGCCCCGGATCACCAAGGACGGCGTCACTGTCGCCAAGGAGATCGAACTGGAGGACAAGTTCGAGAATATGGGCGCCCAGATGGTGCGCGAGGTCGCTTCGAAGACCAATGATCTCGCCGGAGACGGCACCACCACGGCAACCGTTCTGGCGCAGGCCATCGTCAAGGAAGGTGCCAAGGCCGTCGCCGCCGGCATGAATCCGATGGATCTCAAGCGCGGCATCGACCTTGCCGTGGACGCCATCGTCACCGACCTCAAGTCGCACGCCAAGAAGGTCACCTCCAACGACGAGATCGCCCAAGTCGGCACCATCTCCGCCAACGGCGATACGGAGATCGGCCGCTTCCTGGCGGAGGCCATGCAGAAGGTCGGCAACGAGGGCGTGATCACGGTCGAAGAGGCCAAAAGCCTGCACACCGAGCTTGAGGTGGTCGAGGGCATGCAGTTCGACCGTGGCTATGTTTCCCCCTATTTCGTCACCAACGCGGAGAAGATGCGGGCCGAGCTCGAGGATCCCTATGTGCTGATCCACGAGAAGAAGCTGTCGGGTCTGCAGTCGATGCTGCCGCTGCTCGAACAGGTCGTGCAATCCGGCAAGCCGCTCCTGATCATCGCCGAGGAGGTCGAGGGCGAGGCGCTGGCGACGCTGGTCGTCAACCGTCTGCGCGGCGGCCTGAAGGTGGCCGCGGTCAAGGCGCCCGGCTTTGGCGATCGCCGCAAGGCGATGCTGGAGGACATTGCGATCCTCACCGGCGGCACGGTGATCTCCGAAGACCTCGGCATCAAGCTCGAAAACGTCACGGTGAAAATGCTGGGCCGTGCCAAGAAGGTCGTGATCGACAAGGAGAACACCACGATCGTCGACGGGGCCGGCGCCAAGAAGGACATCGAGGCGCGTAGCCAGCAGATCAGGGCTCAGATCGAAGAGACGGCCTCGGATTACGACCGTGAGAAGCTCCAGGAGCGGCTGGCCAAGCTGGCAGGCGGCGTCGCCGTGATCCGGGTCGGCGGCGCGACCGAGGTCGAGGTCAAGGAACGCAAGGACCGTGTGGACGATGCCCTGCATGCGACGCGGGCTGCCGTCGAGGAAGGCATCCTGCCCGGCGGCGGCGTGGCCCTGCTGCGTGCCCTCAAGGCGCTGGATGTCGTCAAGACCGCCAATGCGGACCAGAAGGCCGGTGTCGATATCGTGCGTCGCGCCATCCAGGTGCCGGCCCGGCAGATTGTGCAGAATGCGGGCGAGGACGGTTCCGTCATCGTCGGCAAGCTCCTCGAGAACGAGACCTACACGTGGGGCTTCAACGCGGCGACGGGCGAGTACCAGGACATGGTCCAGGCCGGTGTGATCGATCCTGCCAAGGTGGTGCGTACCGCCTTGCAGGATGCGGCCTCGGTTGCCTCGCTGCTCATCACGACCGAAGCGCTGGTGGCTGACAAGCCGAAGAAGGCCGAACCGGCGAGCGCTCCCGCGATGGACTTCTGAGACGAACGGGCCCGGCGGTGCCGCCGGGCTCGTTTTCCCTGAGCGTTGTCACGATCATTGGATCTGTTTTCGAACGATTGGAGAATGAGATGATCAAGCATCGTACTTTCTCCGCTCGCGCGGAGAACACGCAAATGGCGCGGCACCTCGCGGCCTTGGCCGTTGCCGCCAGCCTCTCTCTCGTGCCCGTTGCGGCCCATGGCGCCGAGAGTCCCGACTCTGGAGCCAATGCAGCAGACACTTTCGAACGGTTGAGGTTGCCGCCGATCCCATACCTGGACACGATGCCGTGGTCGAATTGGGAGCGGGCCAACGCCACTATGAAGGTGGATACGTTGCTGTCGCCGGTTCTTGGGCCATCGGGTATCCGTCTCGACGCTACCCCGCACGAGCATGGTCGGCCGCAGCCTGCCATGAGCTGAGGCGTCGGAGCGGCCGCGCGCCGCTCCGCTGTCTGCGGAGGTCCGTTGCCTTGAACCGACTAGCCGAGGCGCGAGCATCGAACGAACGCGACGGTCATCCGTTATGCTCATGCAGCATGGCTACGCAGCGGTTCGCATGCTCAAGCGGAAGGAGGTGACGAGAGATGAGAGGCATCGTTGTTGCCGTCGCCTTGTTGGGAATGGCAAATGTACTCCAGGCCAGGGAGACGGACTTTCCGCGCGGAGAGGTACGGAGCTCGGCAGCGCCCGCCCGGCAGCTCGCGACAAGCTCCGGTGCGACCTCACGCACCGACACTGAGAAGCCGCGCCGCATCGAGCGCAAGAGCGCCGACTTTTCGGCCGAGCGCATTGTCCCTGACATCTGCACCGGGTGCTGAACGGCCGGGCCGCCCAGCCGCG
>JAEZRM010000109.1 GCA_023412805.1 Pseudomonadota bacterium
AGAGGATGACGACCGCCGCCGTACCTCCGAGCAGTGCGCGCGGAAGGTTCTTCCCCGGAGCCTTCAGCTCTCCGGCGACGTATGCCGCGCCGTTCCAGCCCGAGTACGCGAACGAAACGAAGATCACGGCGACGGCGAGGCGCGATGGCGTCGGCGGGCCTCCGCCGAGCGTGAAGTGCTCCCAGGTTCCCTTCCCGACGGCCAGCCCTGCGATCACGAAGCTGACGAGCAGGCCGATCTTCGCGGCGGTGAAGACCGTCTGCACGCGGCTCCCCCAACGGACGCTCGCCATGTGGAGGGCGGTGACGACCGCGATGAGCCCGAGCGCCGCCGGCCGACGGGGCACCGCCGGCAAGGCCGCCGCGACGTAGCTCGCGAACGCGATCGCGGAGGCCGCGATCGGCGCGGAGAAGCCGACGATGAGCGAAACCCAACCCGACAGGAATCCCGCCGCCGGATGGATCGCGCGGCTCAGGTACACGTATTCGCCCCCGGCGCGGGGCATCATCGCGCCGAGCTCCGCGTACACGTCCGCGCCACACAACGCGAGCACGCCGCCGAGCAGCCATGCTCCGAGGATCCAGAGCGGATCGCGGAGCTCCTCGGCGAGCAGCCCCGTCGTGGTGAAGATGCCCGTCCCGATCATGTTCGCCACGACCAGGCCGAGGGCGTGGAGGAGTGGGATCGTCCTCGCTCCGGCGGAGGTCACCGTTCTCCGCTCCCGTGCTGGGCGCGGCCCGTCATGGGCACGAACCGTACGGGGATGGCTCTGCGTTGGACGAAGCCGTGCTCCGTCCGCTCGATCACTTGCAGCTCCTGGCTATCGGTACCGACGGGGATGATCAGACGGCCGCCCACTTTCAGCTGGTCCAGGAGCGGCCGCGGCACCTCGGGCGGCGCGGCCGTGACGACGATCGCGTCGAACGGCGCAGCCTCCGGCCAGCCGGCGTAGCCATCGCCGATCCGGAAGTGGATCTCGTCGCCGTAGCCGAGCCGCTCGAGGTCTCCGCGCGCGCGCCGCGCGAGCGCCTCGACGATCTCGATCGTGTAGACCTGACCGGTGATCTCCGCGAGGATCGCCGACTGGTAGCCCGACCCGGTCCCGACCTCGAGGACGCGGTCGCCGGGCTCCACCTTCGCGAGCTCGGCCATGAGAGCGACGAGCGATGGTTGGCTGATCGTCTGTCCCTCGCCGATCGGCAGCGGACGGTCCTCGTACGAGAGGTGCCGGATCCTCGACGGGACGAGCTCGTGGCGCGGGACTCGCGCGATGGCGGCGATGACCCGCGGATCACGGACCCCGTGCTCACGCACGGCGCGGACGAGCTGCTGCCGCTCCTCACGCATGGGGCCGGAGGTCGGGATGTCCGCGGCCGTCGTCGTCGTGACGTCGGGCAGATCGCGGCTCTGATCGCACGCGCCGATGACGCCAACCACGAGCACCAGCCGCCAGAGACTCATGGCCGCAGGCGGTGCATCGCCCATGCCCCGTTGCGCTCCGATCGCGCCACCTCGGAAGCGCCGTTCGTGCGAGGGCCGAGGCCGCCACTGCAGCGGTGTCGACGGCACCTTCCCACGGGACGACGTCAGCGCGAGATTGCCGATGAGCTCCGGGAGCTCCGCCCCCAGGCCTCGGGCCGGCCCGATCTGGCCCGGGCCACCGAGCGAGCGTCGTAGGCGAGCGAAATCGCTCACGCGCGAGCGTGGCATGTTCGTCGCTCCGAGGGCTCTCATGATCGCATCCTCCTCGTCGCTGTCGCCGTCCCCCTGCCCTCCCTCCGCGCTCTCGATCGCCGGGCGCGCAGGCCACGCGTTCACGCCCCACGCGATGATGCAGGGATTCACCTGTCACGCCCGGGGCGTGGAGCTCGCGGCCTCCGACCCAGGGCGCGCCCATGCGCGCGTCCGCTCCAAGCGCCTCCACGACGTGCTCCTCCGCGTCGAGGACGGACGCCTCGTCGTCGCGTGCACGTGCCCGGCGCGCTCCTTCGGCCTCGACGTCTGCAAGCACGCGTGGGCCGCGCTCCTCGAGGTGGATCGGCAGGACGGGCTCTCCGCTCTCCGCAAGACGCGCGGGCCGCTCGTGGTCGTCGCCGCTCCGCTCCCCGCCGCTGCGGGGTCGGCGGATGCGACCGCGACCCTCGAAGCCGCGATGACCGCGCCGAGGGCTCGCTCGAAGAAGCCCGCCGCGAGCACGACTGCCGCGAAGAAGGCTCCCGCCGAGACCACGCCCGGAGGAAGCAAGGCGACGACGAGCGCGTCCAAGAAGAATGCGTCCAGCGAGACGGCGGCCGCGACGCGAGGGAGCGAGACGTCCGCGTCCAAGAAGAAGGCAGCCGCCGAGACGGCACGCGCTTCGGCGACCACGAAGGCGCGCCCGCGCAAGCCGACGCCCCCGCCGACGCCCCGCTCGAAGCGCCGCTGACCGAGCGAGCTACTTCCGCTCGCGAGCGACGTCCGACATCGCGGCGATCTCCTCGAGCGACCGCCTCTCGGCAGGCAATGCCAGGACCGCCGCGACGGACCCCGCGACGATCATGAGACCGGCGGCGAAGAGATAGCCGTGGAGCAACTCCACGCGGCTGCCGGTCCCCACGAGCGCGCCGAAGATCGTCGGAGCGAGCACGCCGCCGGCGCCCGTCCCGGTGGCGTAGAAGACGGCGATCGCCATTCCGCGGAGCTCCACCGGGAAGAGCTCGCTCACGGTCAGGTACGCCGAGCTCGCTGCCGCGGAGGCAAAGAAGAACACGAGGCAACACATCGCCGTGAGCTCCCTCGAGTCGACGGCGCTCTTCGCGAACAGGAACCCCGTCAGCGCGAGGAGGACACCCGTGAGCGAATAGGTCGTCGCGATCATGAAGCGGCGACCTATCCGGTCGAAGAGTGGGCCGAGCACGATCGGTCCGAACAGATTGCCGAACGCGAACGGCACGAGGTAGAGGCCGATCCGGTCCGGCGCGACGTCGTAGAAGCGCCCGAGCACGAGCGGGTACGTGAAGAACACGCCGTTGTACGTGAAGGCCTGCGCCACCATCAGGACCAGGCCGAGGATGGCGCGCCGACGATGCACGACGAAGAGCACGCGCAGGATTCGTCCCCAGCTCGTATCCACGCGCGTATCGACCGTCGCCGTCGTGGCGGGCGGCTCGAGGGCGTGTCCCTCCGCGCGGATCACCTCCTCGATCCCGCTCACCACGCGCGCTGCCTCCTCGACGCGCCCGT
>JAEZRM010000155.1 GCA_023412805.1 Pseudomonadota bacterium
GACATAGAGCACCTGGCCGGTCACGAAGCCGCTGCGCGCGTCGAGGAAGAACGACACGGCGTTGGCGATGTCCGTGGGCTGGCCCATGCGCTTGACCGGCACGCCCTCGATGATCGCGTGCGTACGCGGGCTGTCGGGCGGGTTCGCCGCCTCGAACAGCGCGGTGCGGATCGGACCGGGGCCGATCGCGTTGGCGGTGATGCCGAAAGGACCGAGCTCGAGGGCCCAGGTCTTCGCGAACCCGTGCAACCCGGCCTTGGTCGCCGAATAGACGCTGCGTAGCTCCTTGCCGAGCGCGGCCCGGCTCGAGATGTTGACGATGCGTCCGAACCGCTCGGCCTTCATGCCGGCAACGAGCGCCTGCGTGCATTGCAGCGCGCAGCGCAGATTGAGCGACACGACGGCGTCGAAATCCGCCGGACTGGCGTCTTCGAGCGCGCCGGGCCGCACCACGCCGACATTGTTGACGAGGCGCGTGATCGGCCCGCTCGCGAGCGCCCGCTCCAGCGCCGCGGCGGTGTCGAGACGGTTGGCGAGATCAATCTCGAACCAGCTGCCGGGCAGGTTGCCCTCCGGCGGCACCCTGTCGAAGACGATGCACTCATAGCCATCCGCGGCGAGACGCTCGACGATCGCGCGGCCAATGCCGGCGCTGCCGCCGGTGACGAGCGCGCGCCCGGTCATGGCCTGTTGACGATGTGAGAGGAGCCCGGCGCGACTTCAATCACGGAGACCGCTCCTTCAAGCCTTCGACCCTTGGTCGCCCGTTAGTTAACGGGCCGATATGCATGCGTCCAGCCCAGACCGGCGACGCATCGGGATTATAGCTAATAAGAGTTGTTTTTCGGAGGGTTAGCTTACTGCCGGTAGCAGCCGATGCTTGCACCTTGTAATAGAACTTGATAGTTGTTTTAGCGGGTGATTCCGCGCAATCGCAGGGGGTAATCGCATTCCCTGCTCCGCGGCATCAGGGGCTGAGGTGTTCACGTGAGCACTGGCGATCCGCTGAACGGTCAGGGCCATCGGGCGCTGTGCAATTGCAGCGCCTGTCAGTCCGGGACATCGACAGGAGCCGCGCCGGCTCAGGGCGCGGTCGCATCGGGCGCTGCTCTGACGGCGGCGGCGAGCGGCACGTCCTACATCGACGCACTGCTCGCACCCAACCCATACCAATGGAATCCGTACGCCGCGCCTGGCACACCGCTGACGGTCACCTACGGCTTCATGACCACGATGCCGTGGTACTCCTACAGCTGGGACCAGGAGCGCGGCCCGTTCCAGCCGTTCACGCAGGCGCAGCGGGACGCGGTCAACCGCGCCGTCGCACTCTTCGAGCAGGTCTGCAACGTCCATTTCGTGTTCCGGGCTGACGGCGACAACGCGCAGATTCGCTTCGGCACGGCGCTGCTCGACCCTTCGGAAGCGGCCCATACCTATTACCCGGACTCTAGTGGCGACTGGGGCGGCGACGTCTGGTTCAACAGCCTGGAAGATTCCGTCAAGAACCAGAACGCGTGGACCTACGGCTTCATGGTCACGCTGCATGAGATGGGGCATGCGCTCGGCCTGAAGCACTCTTTCGCTGAATGGGATTGGAATTCGCCGCTCTACGGCTTGCCTGCTCTGCCGGCAAGCACAGACAATCGCCAGTACACGGTGATGTCCTACAACAAGCCGGCGACGATGCCCGACATCGAGCCGGCATCGCTGATGCTGTACGACATCGCGGCGCTGCAATACCTCTATGGCGCCAACATGTCGTATGCGACCGGCGACGATCGCTGGTGGTGGGCCACCGACCAGACCTTCCGCTGGTGCATCTGGGACGCTAGCGGCAACGACACAATCGATGCGTCGAACCAGACGCGCCGCGTCATCATAGATCTCAATCCCGGCAGCTTCAGCTCGCTCGGCTCGTATCGTGGTGGCGACATCACCGACAACCTGTCGATCGCCTACAACTCCTGGATAGAGAACGCCAAGGGCGGCAGCGGCAACGACACGATCACGGGCAACCAGCTCGCGAACCGGCTGGAGGGCGGGGCCGGTAACGACACGATCTATGGCGGCGATGGCAACGACACGCTGCTCGGGGGCGACGGTGCCGATACGCTGTACGGTGGCAGCGGCAACGACCAGCTTTCGGGCGGTGCCGGCGACGACGTCTTCTACGCGGATGCGGGCGCCGACGCGTTCGATGGTGGCAGCGGCTTCGATACGGTCATCTACGGCTTGGGCCTGACATCAGGCGTCGCGATCAATCTCGCTAATCCGGCCGCCGGTAGCGGCCCGGCCCAGAGCGATACCTTCGTCAACATCGAGAAGATCGTCGGGACGAATTACAACGACAGTTTCGTTGGCGATGCCAGCGGCAATTGGTTCGCAGGTGGCGAAGGCGATGACACGTTCGAAGGCGGCGCCGGTGCGGACACATTCGACGGTGGCAACGGGACGAACACGCTGTCCTACGCGCACAGCGGCGCGGGCGTTTCCGTCAACCTTCTGGCCAATACGTTCTCGGGCGGCGATGCTGAAGGCGATAAGATTACCGGCTACGGCTACGTCGGCAGTTCGACATTCTATCCGACAGTACAGAACGTCATCGGCTCCGCCTATGATGACGTCCTCATCGGCGGCGGCAGCTTCTCCTATCTGTTCGGAGGAGACGGCAACGACACACTCTCGATCGCGCCGGACGGCAATGGCGGCGGCAGGCTGTCCGGAGGGGCCGGAAACGACATCTATCTGACCGGCACAAACTTTTACGCCTATATCGAGGAGAGCCCCGGCGGCGGCTACGACGAGATTCGCGCCTTAGGCAATGTCGAGATCTATGGCGAAGTCGAAGTCGAGAAGATTGTTTTCGTCGGGACGGGCAATTTCCGCGGGTGGGGGAGCGGCTTTGCGCAAACGATCATCGGCGGGTCCGGCGATGACTCGATACAGGGCCGGGGCGGCGCCGACACGCTGATCGGTAACGGCGGTAACGACACTCTTGTCGGCGGCTCCGCGGCAGATCAGCTCTTCGGCGGCGACGGAAACGACACGCTTGACGGAGCGCTCGGCGCTGACCTGCTCAACGCCGGCGATGGCGACGACGTCATCTATTACTACGGCGACTCGGCGGGCGTCACGATTATTGGGGGTGCCGGCTTCGACACTCTCGACTACAAGGGTTTCGGCCAGACGATCGACTTGGAGAATCCGATGTTCTCCGGGATCGAGCGCATCAATGGAAGCCGCGAGTATGCGGATACGCTGTACGGCAATGCGGCCGACAATGTTTTCTATGGTGCCGGAGGTAACGACTATATCGATGGCCGTGACGGATTCGATACGGCGGTTTATGTCGGGTCGGCCAACGAGTACGACGTCGTCACCGTTAATGGCGTGACCACCGTTACACCACGCCGCGCAGGGCTGCGCGGAGGGGAAGGTGTCGACACGCTCGTCAATGTCGAGAACATTCAGTTCACCGGCGAGGCGTTCAATCACACGCCTTACATCGTGACATTCCCGCAGCCGGTTGGTCGCAATACGACGCCGATGCTAATGGACTATTTCGGCGTCTATGATAGCGACGAATACATGCCGTTCTTCGAGGTGCGCGAGCTCACTTCGGGTGCCGGCTATCTGACCTTGGATGGCGTGGTCGTTCCGGTCGGGCAGTCGACCGGGTGGCTGACGCGCGCCGATTATTACCGTTTGCAGTACCATGCGACTTCCGCCGCAGACCAGTTCGAGGTCAGGGGATTCGACGGCGTCCTGTACAGCGGCTGGACTACGTTTACGCTCACTCCGACCAACTCGGTTCCGCAGTTCGCTCTGGCCAGTGCGCTGACGTCGGGGATGCCAACGCCGCATGGAACATCGGCATATGCCATCACCGACCTGCTCACGGCTTCCGATGCCAATGGCGACCCAATCCTGCGCTACCGGTTCTGGGACGATACGCCGGGTAACGGCTATTTCAGGGTGAACGGCGTCGCACAGTCGACCGGCCAGGTCATCGACGTCACGCCGGGCCAGCTTGCAAGCATCGACTTCGTCGTCGCTACCGCGCCCGGAACGTACGACATGATCCGGTTCCAGGCCTACGACGGAATCGACTGGTCGTATGCCGGAGCCGCATGGCTTTATGCACGGGCCAACGCCCTGCCAGCGGTTTCCGCCAGCAACATATCTCCTGCGCATGGAGCGGCCATTGCCGCATCATCGCTGTTCACGGTCTCGGATGCGGACGGCGACACGATGACGCTGTACGAGTTCCGCGACAACTCGGCGGGCAACGGCTATTTCCGCCTAAACGGCGTGCAGCAGGCGGCGAATTTCCAGATCGCCGCCAACCAGCTCGCAGCTCTCCAGTTCGTGCCGACGAGCACGTCCGGCGGCTCGGACCAGATCGACGTCCGTGCATTCGACGGCCTTACGTGGAGCGCTTGGAAGTCCTTTACCATCGGTTCCGTCCCGAACGTGGCGCCGGTGGTGACAGCCAGCTCGCCAACGCTGGCGCGCGGGACGGTTTCGGTGGCGGCCGGCAACTTCGTATCGGTGACTGACGCCGACGGCGACGCGATGGCGCGCTACCGGTTCTGGGATGACACGGTCGGCGTCGGAAAGTTCTCGCTGGGCGGGACGCCGCAGGTCGAGAAGGCCAACATCGATATCACGGCGGCGCAGCTCGCGAATCTGACGTTCGTGCTCGGCGCGCCGGGGACGACCGATCTCTTGTGGGTGCAGGCTTATGACGGCTTCGCCTGGAGCGACTGGAAGAGCTTCACGGTGACGGCGCCGCAGAATCAGGCGCCGGTCGTCGCGGGCATCGGGCAGTCGCCGGGCAAGAACGCGACCACGATCGCGGCTGCGAGCCTGGTGAGCGCCACCGATGCTGACGGCGATCCGATCCAGAGCTACGAGTTCTGGGATTCGGGCCTCGATCCGAACAGCGGCCATTTCGTGCTGAGCGGGGTCGCGCAGGGCTCGAACATTGCGATCCCGGTCACGGCAGCAAACCTTGCCAATCTGAGCTTCCAGCTCGGTACGGTCTCCGACCAGCTCTGGGTGCGCGCCTTCGATGGCACGAGCTGGAGCACGTGGCAGTCGTTCACGGTCGCGGCACCGACGAACACGGCGCCCGTGGTCACCATCCCGAACGCGAACATGACGCCTGCGCATGGCATGACCAGCATCGCGGCCTCGACATTGTTCAATGGCAGTGACCCGGATGGCGACACCATCCAGAGCTACGAGTTCTGGGATTCCGGCCTGGATGCGAACAGCGGCCGTTTCGTTCGCAGCGGTGTCGTCCAGGGGACCGATGTCGCGATCCCGGTCACTGCGGCGAGCCTTGCGACTCTGAGTTTCAGGCTGGGCACGGTTTCGGACCAGCTCTGGGTCCGCGCGTTCGACGGTACGAGCTGGAGCACGTGGAAGAGCGTCAACGTCGCGGCACCGGCGAACGCTGTGCCCGTGGTCACCATCCCGAACGCGAACGTGACGCCTGCGCACGGCACGACGAGCATTGCGGCCTCGACGCTGTTCTCTGCCAATGATCCGGATGGCGACACGATCCAGAGCTATGAGTTCTGGGACTCCGGCCTCGATCCGAACAGTGGCCGCTTCGCGCTTAGTGGCGTTGCGCAAGGCGTTAACGTTGCGATCCAGGTCGCCGCGGCGAACCTGGCCAACCTGAGTTTCAAGCTCGGCACGGTCTCGGACGAGCTCTGGGTACGGGCTTTTGACGGTACGGCCTGGAGCACCTGGAAGAGCCTCAATGTCGCGGCCCCGCTGAACGCCGCCCCGGTCGTGGCCGCGAACAACCGTACAATGAACGCGAATACCTCGGTCGCGGTCTCGACCTTGTTCTCCGTGAGTGACGCGGACGACCTCACGATGACCCGATACCGGTTCTGGGATTCAACCCCGGGCGGCGGCACGTTCCGCATCAATGGCGCGGCGCAGCCGGTGAACGCGAACATCGAGGTGATGGCCAACCAGCTCGCGGCCACCGACTTCCTCGCCGGCAGTGCGGCCGGCACGGATCAGCTCTGGGTGCAGGCCTTCGACGGCGCGGCCTGGAGTGCTTGGAAATCCTTCTCGATCACGACTCTTGCCTCGAGCTGAGCTAAGCTGGGCCGTTGCGGGCGGTACCGAATATTAACCACGATTATGGGATGAAGGCGGCTTCATCAGCCGCAGGCGAGGGGCACAGAACATGATACCCGAGACATTCGCGGACGGGATCGGCCGGATCGGCTTCAGCGAAGGCATGGTCCGCATCGAACTGGTCAGCGTCGCCGACCAGGACAAGGACGGCCGCCCCGTGCGCGAAGCATGCCGCCGCATCGTCATGACGCCGCAGGGCTTCATGCAGAGCGTGCAGGCGCAGCTCAATCTTATCCGCAAGCTCGAGGAAGCCGGCGTCATCCGCCGCGCGCCGGCGGGCGAGCAGCCGGCAGCATCGCCGGCCAACGGGACCGCGCCGCGGTCGCCCAACTTCTAAATTCCGCCCATGACGACCGCGCCGCCCAGCGGACCATTGCAGACCGGTCTGCAATGCTTCGCCGCGGTGGCGCGCCACCACGGCGTCGACCTCGCGGTCGAGCGGATGCTGCATGATCACGCGCTGACGGGTGCGGAGGAT
>JAEZRM010000034.1 GCA_023412805.1 Pseudomonadota bacterium
GTTCCCGACCCGGATAACGGGTCTGGGTTAGAGTCTCGCCATACGCAGGGTGGTATTTCAAGGATGACTCCACGCTGGCTAGCGCCAACGCTTCCTAGTCTCCCACCTATCCTACACAACGCATAACAAAACCCAACATCAAGTTGCAGTAAAGGTCCACGGGGTCTTTCCGTCCTTCTGCAGCTAACGAGCATCTTTACTCGTACTTCAATTTCGCCGGGTCTGTGGTTGAGACAGTAGGAAAGTCGTTACGCCATTCGTGCAGGTCGGAACTTACCCGACAAGGAATTTCGCTACCTTAGGACCGTTATAGTTACGGCCGCCGTTTACTGGGGCTTAGGTTCAGAGCTTCGCCCGAAGGCTGACCCTTCCCCGTAACCTTCCAGCACCGGGCAGGCGTCACAGCGTATACATCGTCTTAGGACTTCGCACGCTGCTGTGTTTTTAGTAAACAGTCGCTTTCCCCTGGTCTGTGCCACCCCTTCGAGCTCGGGACGCGAAGTCCGTCACCCTACTGGGGTCCTCCTTCTCCCGAAGTTACGGAGGCATTTTGCCGAGTTCCTTAACCACAGTTCTCCCGATCGCCTTGGTATTCTCTACCTGTCCACCTGTGTCGGTTTGGGGTACGGGCGACGTACAAGCTCGCTAGAGGCTTTTCTCGGCAGCATAGGATTGATGACTTCGCCTGAATCGGCTCGGCGTCGTGTCTCAGGATGTGTGGGGCCCGGATTTGCCTGGTCCCCTCCCTACGCACTTACCCCAGGTCAACCAGCGCCTGGGTTCATCTACCTTCCTGCGTCCCCTCATTGCTTACCGCCTCACCGTGGGTCGGTTCGCCACCCGAAGGTGACAGCCCCTTAGCGACGATGGATTGGTATGGGCGCGTGTACATCGGTACCGGAATATCAACCGGTTGTGCATCGACTACGCCTCTCGGCCTCGCCTTAGCTCCCGACTTACCCTGGGCGGATTAGCCTTCCCCAGGAACCCTTGGACTTTCGGCGGAGGGGTTTCTCACCCCTCTCTCGCTACTCATGCCAACATTCTCACTCGACCCCGGTCCACGACGGTTCACACCGCCGCTTCGCTCCGAGATCGACGCTCCGCTACCACTCGTCACAAGGACGAATCCGCGGCTTCGGCTCTGGACTTGAGCCCCGTTACATTGTCCGCGCAAGACCACTCGACCAGTGAGCTGTTACGCACTCTTTCAAGGGTGGCTGCTTCTAAGCCAACCTCCTGGCTGTCTGGGCAGTCTCACATCGTTTACCACTTAGTCCAGAATTTGGGGCCTTAGCCGGCGGTCTGGGCTGTTTCCCTCTCGACCATGAAGCTCATCCCCCATGGTCTCACTGCCAGGCTCTGGAGTTATGGCATTCGGAGTTTGATTGGGTTCGGTAACCTTGTGGGGCCCCTAGCCCATTCAGTGCTCTACCTCCATAACTGAACACCTGACGCTGCACCTAAATGCATTTCGCGGAGAACCAGCTATCACCGAGTTTGCTTGGCCTTTCACCCCTACCCACAGGTCATCCCCCATGTTTTCAACCATGGTGGGTTCGGCCCTCCACGGGGTCTTACCCCCGCTTCAGCCTGCCCATGGGTAGATCACTCGGCTTCGGGTCTACAGCATGCGACTACGACGCCCTGTTAAGACTCGCTTTCGCTCCGGCTCCCCCTCACGGGTTAACCTCGCCACACACCGTAACTCGTTGGCTCATTCTTCAAAAGGCACGCCATCGTGGCCATCCACGAGGGATGACGACACTCTGACTGATTGTAAACCAACGGTTTCAGGTACTATTTCACTCCCCTCCCGGGGTACTTTTCACCTTTCCCTCACGGTACTCGTGCACTATCGGTCGTCAACATATACTTAGCCTTACGAAGTGGTCTTCGCAGATTCACGCCAGTTTTCACGGTCCCGGCGCTACTTGGGAACACCAAGCGGAGGTGGCGGTGTTTCGTGTACAGGGCTCTTACCTGCTGTGGCGCGACGTTCCAGAACGCTTCCACTACACCGACACTTTGTAACTCCGTGGAGAATCTGGTGCTTCTCCTCTCAGGTCCCACGACCCCGAACTGGCAACGCCACCAGGCTTTGACACCAGTTCGGTTTAGGCTGATCCCGTTTCGCTCGCCGCTACTCAGGGAGTCGCTGTTGCTTTCTTTTCCTCGGGTTACTTAGATGTTTCAATTCACCCGGTTCCCTCTACCCGTCCTATGTGTTCAGACGGGAGTAACACCCCATGACGGGTGCTGGGTTTCCCCATTCGGACATCCACGGATCAAAGCTCTCTAGGCAGCTCCCCGTGGCTTATCGCAGCCGGACACGTCCTTCATCGGTAGTTGACGCCAAGGCATCCACCGTTGGCTCTTTGTAGCTTGGAAGAACAAAGATGCTCGTGCTCGCTATGCAATTCTCAAGGGGCACCAGGTCGTGCCGGCGCAGCTGGAGAACCAGCCGGGCTCGCGCGACGGGCCGGCGATGCGCTCTCCCCTCCACCGAGCTGAGCTCGAGGCTTCAGGGGGCGTTGATCGCCGAGACGAGTGAGTGCGAGTGCACTCCCTCAAAACGGAACAGAGGGCGACGGCACCGGTCGTCCGACGGCGGAGAGCCCGAGAGCTCCATCCGACGTCGGCATCACGCTGCCGAGTAGCCAGTGCACCAACTGGGAATCCTTCTCTGCGGTCCGGTCGGTCGACCGGACGATCGAGAGAAGCGCTCTTGCGAGCTGGACTCCTTAGAAAGGAGGTGATCCAGCCGCACCTTCCGGTACGGCTACCTTGTTACGACTTCACCCCAATCGCCAACCCCACCTTCGACAGCTCCTTCCCAAAGGGTTAGGCCACTGGCTTCGGGTGTTGCCGACTTTCGTGGTGTGACGGGCGGTGTGTACAAGGCCCGGGAACGTATTCACCCCGGCGTTGCTGATCCGGGATTACTAGCGACTCCGACTTCATGGAGTCGAGTTGCAGACTCCAATCCGAACTGAGACCGGCTTTTTGGGATTCGCTCCACCTCGCGGTATAGCAGCCCTTAGTACCGGCCATTGTAGCATGTTTGCAGCCCTGGACATAAGGGGCATGATGACTTGACGTCGTCCCCACCTTCCTCCGAGTTGACCCCGGCAGTCTCCTACGAG
>JAEZRM010000107.1 GCA_023412805.1 Pseudomonadota bacterium
CCCGCAGAAACCCGATGATCTGCTCCGTCGTGTATCGCTTCCGTGCCATTCCATCTTCTCCTCGATCGAGGTTGGAATAGCCGGATTCGCTCACTCAGACCGGAGCCACTTCAGGGGAGCAGACCACGAGCAGACATCACGAAGAAAGCGAAACACGTCGAGAAAGTTCGACTTTCCTGACGCATTCGCCCCCAACACAAATGTACGACTAGTGAGATCTACCTCCGAACTTCGGAAGTTCCTCCAGTTCTTGATCACGAGATGTGTGACTATCAAGCCGAAATTCCTAACCGACCGCGCGAACTCACCGCATGATCTCTATTTCGCGCATTGCTGGCAAGGCTCTCTGTTCCAAGAGTGGTCTCTTGCATGGGCCGAACTTTGCAGGTCGGGCAACTACCCCAACACCTTGTTACTGGCCTGCACAGCCTCGGCCCCGGTCTCGCCCGGCAGGTGCCCCGGCGTCTTCAGCCCCCTCACCCCACCTTCGGCAATTCGAAGCTGAACTCCTGCAGCACCTTCGGATCATCAGTCCGCTTGGACGCATCCAGAATCTCAATGCCCACGATCCCGCCCTCGGCGTCGTAGTCCACGACGTGCCGTCAGCCACTTCCTCGCTCTCCTTGACCGGGCGATCGGTCAGGTTGAGGTAGACCGCGTCAGCTCCGTGATCGACTCTCACGCGCATGGGCATTTCCTGTCGAAATAAGCGGTGATCACGTAGTTCGGATCATCGTCGGCCGTCACAACGCGCAGCATGATGCGCCGGCCCAGCGGACCCAATTGCGACGGCGGTCAGCTCAGCTATTCGCCAATGTCGCACAAACTGCCGCCCCTCATCCCGACCTTCTCCCCGTAAGCACGGGGAGAAGGGGAAGTGAGCGCCGAACTCGCGGCGAGGACGGCGAGAAATCGAAAGCGAGTCTACTATTTCCCTCTCCCCGCTTGCGGGGAGAGGGTTAGGGTGAGGGGCGGCGGCAGTTTCGCGGTATCAAAGTGAAGCGTCACCCCTACCCCAACGCCTCATTACTCTTCCGCACGGCTTCGACCGAGCTCCCCGCCTCACCGGGCAGATGCCCCGGCGTTTTCACGGCGCCCGCACCATCCGCCTCGACGTACACCTGCCCACCCATCTCGCGGAACTTGGCGCTCATCTCGGCCATGCCCTTCTCCGCTTCGACGATCGCCGACGCGCCGGCATTCGTCTTCGCCGCGTAGTCGCGCACGTCCTGCGTGATCTTCATCGAGCAGAACTTCGGCCCGCACATGGAGCAGAAGTGCGCGACCTTGTGCGCGTCCTTCGGCAGCGTCTCGTCGTGCATCTTGCGCGCCGTGTCGGGATCGAGGCCGAGATTGAACTGATCCTCCCAGCGGAACTCGAAGCGCGCACGCGACAGCGCGTCGTCACGAAGCTGCGCCGCCGGATGCCCCTTCGCGAGGTCCGCCGCGTGCGCCGCGATCTTGTACGTGATGACACCGTACTTCACGTCGTCGCGATCCGGCAGACCCAGATGCTCCTTCGGCGTGACGTAGCAGAGCATCGCGCAACCGAACCAGCCGATCATGGCCGCACCAATGCCCGACGTGATGTGATCATAGCCCGGCGCGATGTCCGTCGTCAGCGGCCCGAGCGTGTAGAACGGCGCCTCGCCGCACTCCTTGAGCTGCTTGTCCATGTTGATCTTGATCTTGTGCATGGGCACGTGGCCCGGGCCCTCGATCATGACCTGACATCCCTTCTTCCACGCGATCTGCGTCAGCTCGCCGAGCGTCTCCAGCTCCGCGAACTGCGCGCGGTCATTGGCATCCGCGATCGAGCCCGGACGCAAGCCGTCGCCGAGCGAGAACGACACGTCATACTTCCGCATGATGTCGCAGATTTCCTCAAAGTGCTCGTAGAGGAAGCTCTCCTTGTGATGCGCGAGGCACCACTTCGCCATGATCGAGCCGCCGCGCGACACAATGCCCGTCACGCGATGCGCCGTCAGCGGCACATACGCCAGCCGCACACCCGCATGGATCGTGAAATAATCGACGCCCTGCTCGCACTGCTCGATCAGCGTGTCGCGATACAGCTCCCATGTCAGCGCCACCGGATCGCCGTTGCACTTCTCGAGCGCCTGATAGATCGGCACGGTCCCGATCGGCACCGGCGAGTTGCGCAGGATCCACTCGCGCGTGTTGTGAATGTTACGGCCCGTCGAGAGGTCCATGACCGTGTCCGCACCCCAGCGGATCGACCACACCATCTTGTCCACTTCCTCCTCGACCGACGACGTCACGGCCGAATTGCCGATGTTCGCGTTGATCTTCACGAGGAAGTTGCGGCCGATGATCATCGGCTCCAACTCGGTGTGATTGATGTTGCACGGAATGATCGCTCGCCCGCGCGCGATCTCGTCGCGCACGAACTCCGGCGTGATGTGATCCGGCACCGACGCCCCGAAGCTCTCGCCGTCCTTGATCGCCGCACCAGCTCGCGCCAGCGCCTGCTTGCGGCCGAGGTTCTCGCGATGCGCGACGTAGATCATCTCCTTGGTGATGATGCCCGCCTTGGCGAACTCGTACTGCGTCACCGGCGCATCGCCGACGCCGCGGAACGGCCGCGCCTTCCCCGGGAAATCACGCGCCAGATGCTTGCCCGTGACATTGCCGTTGTCCTCCGGCTTGATCTCGCGGCCCTCGTACTGCTCGACGCCGCCGCGTTCACGGATCCACGCCTCGCGATGACGCGGCAGGCCCTTCTCGACATCGATCTTGAAATGCGCGTCCGTGTACGGCCCCGAGCTGTCGTACACGCGGAACGGCGGCTCGCCCGAGGTCTCGCTCAGCGCGATCTCGCGGAACGGCACGCGCACGTCCGCCATGCCCTCAGGAGAATCATACACCTTGGCCGAACCGGCGATCGAACCGGTCGTGACTTCCGGAACCATGAGGTCTTTTTTGCGCGTGATCTTGTTCATTGAGGTCTCCCTGAGTGGCCCGTTGCTTGCCGCGGAGCCAGATAGCCGAAGTGCGAAAGCACACCGCCGAGCAGCAGCACGACGATGCCGTAGACGAACAGAAACGAGGGCGTGAGCAGCGGCATGACGATCCGCTGCAGCATGGCGTGAGGCACGATCAGCCAGACGGCCGACTCGATGGCCGAGACCCATCCGAGGATCGTGATGATGAGGCGCCAGTCCTTCGCCCAGACATTATGGGCGAGGATGACGGCGATCCCGCCGAGCAGGCCGAGCACGCACAGGACGAAAATCAGCGTCGGGCTGTACAGGATGTCCTGAAACACGCCGACGAGGCTCTGTCCGCGCACGAGCAGGCTCAGGCCGAGGATCACGAGGACCGGCCCGAACAGCTTTGCGAGATAGGTTGATCTATCCATTCCCGTCCCTTCGCCGGCATGATCCGGATCAGGTTCAAAGGGTGCTCGCGTCGAATTACGCGATCTCAGCCGGTATCCACCGGCGCCCCTCGGCATGTGCGTGATATTGGGGGCGGCGCAGGCCCAATGCAAGGCCGTTCACCGAACCGCAGGGCGCCCATCCGCCAGCGCAGGCGGTTCGCAACCGCGAAATCGGCCAAAGGTCTCTGTTGCGCTGCAATATTGCCCTCAGCTACTCTGCTCGCGGACAGATCGCACGCCGCTGCGGCAGGGGACGGACGATGAGCAAGCCCGCGAAGAAGACCGAGCAGCCCTGGATTTTCCGCACGTACTCCGGCCACTCGACCGCGGCCAAATCGAACGCGCTCTACAAGACCAACCTCGCCAAGGGTCAGACCGGCCTTTCCATCGCCTTCGACCTTCCGACCCAGACGGGCTATGACAGCGACTACGTGCTGGCGCGCGGCGAAGTCGGCAAGGTCGGCGTGCCCGTCTCCCACATCGGCGACATGCGAACGCTGCTCGACGGCATTCCGCTCGACCGCATGAATACGTCCATGACCATCAACGCAACCGCCGCCTGGCTGCTCGCGTTGTACATCGCCGTCGCCGACGAGCAGGGCGCACCGCGCACGAGCCTCACCGGCACCATCCAGAACGACATCATCAAGGAATATCTCTCGCGCGGCACGTACGTCTTCCCGCCCGAGCCGTCGCTGCAGCTTATCCGCGACACGATTACCTACACCTACAAGGAAGTGCCGCGCTGGAATCCGACGAACGTCTGCTCGTACCATCTGCAGGAAGCAGGCGCGACGCCCGTGCAGGAGCTGGCCTTCGCCCTCGCGACCGCCATCGCCGTACTCGACACCGCGAAGAAGTCCGGCGCCGTGCCGGACGATGAATTCGGCACGGTCGTCGGGCGCATTTCCTTCTTCGTGAATGCCGGTCTCAAGTTCATCACCGAGATCTGCAAGATGCGCGCCTTCACCGAGCTGTGGGACGAGATCACGACCGAGCGCTATGGCGTCAAGGACGCAAAGAATCGCCGCTTCCGCTATGGCGTGCAGGTGAATTCGCTCGGCCTCACCGAGCAACAGCCCGAGAACAACGTCGCGCGCATTCTGCTCGAAATGCTCGCCGTCACGCTCTCCAAGAACGCGCGCGCCCGCGCCGTACAGCTTCCTGCGTGGAACGAGGCCATGGGCCTGCCGCGCCCGTGGGACCAGCAGTGGTCGCTCAGAATGCAGCAGGTGCTCGCCTATGAGACCGACCTTCTCGAATACGGCGACATCTTCGATGGCTCGACCGAGATCGCGCGCAAAGTCGCCGAGCTGAAAGAGGAAGCTCTCGCCGAGTTGCGCAAGATCGAGGAGATGGGCGGCGCCGTTGCCGCCATCGACTACATGAAGCGCGCGCTCGTCGATGCCAATGCCGCCCGCGTCTCGCGCATCGAGACCGGCGAGCAGGTCGTCGTCGGTGTGAACCGCTGGGGCGAGACCGAGCCCTCACCGCTCTCGACGGGCACGGGCGCGATCCTCACCGTCGACGAAAGCGTCGAAGCCGAGCAGATCGAGCGCCTCGTCGCGTGGCGCGCCTCACGCGACAACGCGGCCTGCGAGAAGGCCCTCGCGACCCTCGAGCAGGACGCGCGCGCCGGCACGAACATCATGGAAGCCTCCATCGTGTGCGCGAAGGCCGGCGTGACGACCGGCGAATGGGGCGCGACGCTCCGTCGTGTATTCGGCGAGTACCGCGCACCGACCGGCGTCGGCAAAGTCTCCACCGCGAACAGCACCGATGTGGAAGCTGTTCGCCGCCGCGTCGACGATGTCTCGGACCGTCTCGGCCGCCGCATCAAGCTGCTGATCGGCAAGCCCGGCCTCGACGGCCACTCCAACGGCGCCGAGCAGATTGCCGTGCGTGCCCGCGACTGCGGCATGGAGGTCGTCTACGAGGGCATTCGCCTGACGCCCGCGCAGATCGTCCGCGCTGCCGTCGAGGAAAGCGCCCACGTTGTCGGCCTCTCCATTCTCTCAGGGAGCCACGTCCCTCTGGTACGCGATGTTCTCGAGCGCATGAAAAGCGAAGGCGCGGGCGACATTCCCGTCGTCATCGGCGGCATCATTCCGCCGGAGGATGCGGAGCTGTTGAAGGGTCTGGGTGTCGCCGGCGTCTACACGCCCCGCAATTTCGAGCTCAACGCCATCATGAGCGACATCGTCGGCCTGGTGGAGCGTGCGGCGAACTGATTACGGGGTCATTTATCCAATAGCCACGTAAAGCACGGGCACAGACGCTCCGGCGCATCTGTGCCCGCCAACAATCACGTTATAGAAATGTAAAACATCGCAACAATCACTCGGCATAAACAGCCTCGCGCAATTTCAGTAATTGTTGCGTTCAATTTCCGCACCACCCAAAAAGGGTGATACGAGCACTTAGCCCGCTCGCTGCAGGCAAAGGCTTGCACAACAGCAACAGCACGCAACCGTCAGGGAACGGCGCTTCGTTTCTCATTGCTCGGCAAGGCTATGAAGTCGTTCTTATTTCCGGCTATGATCAGTGAGGGAACGGAGCGCGCATCTTCCGCTATCATCCTCGCTCGGCCCATACGCATGGGGATCGCCAAGAACCAAACAACTCGGACCGGAGGCGCAAATCAGACCTCGAACACGGCATGTCCACGAAATCTCTTAAGCTTCGCCCGATACAGCCGAGCGATGCAGATGTCTGCGCCGACTGGTTGCTCCGCGAAGAACATCTGCTGCCGAGCATTCGAGGCCGGCTAAAGGCTCAGCTCGGGACTCTGCTTGACCTCGATACCCTGAAGGGCGCGGCCATATGCGATGCGCGCGGCGAGATCGCCGGCATCGGTCTTTCGGCCTTTGCCCAATCGAACCGCATCGACCGGCATCTGCAAGAGCCCGCCCCTTTTCTCCTGTCATCCCTCGTTTTGGATGACACAGGCCCATCCCCCTTGCTCGATCGACAGGCCATCGCGCGAGCCAATGCGAGAGGCGGTCTCGATCTGGTCGCCCATCTCATGCTTGGCAGCTGGGATCTGTCATCAGCTCACTGGAGACAGGCAGCGACACTTGCCCATACGGCCTATGTGACGGATCACAGCGGCTACCGCATAAACAGAGCTCTGCAAGAAGATTGGCAGCGCGAGCACGACATCTATCTCGCGACAGGATACCTCTTACATAAAAGTATTCCGGCGCGCACCACTTCCCCAATTTCCGAGCCGCTGCACTCCCCGCGCAATCTCTATTTTGCGGACACCGCATTTATCAGCAGGCAGGTGCCAGGAACGAGTCTTTCATTCGTGCTCCAATGGGCACCGCCGCGCTGCCATTTCACAAACGCTCAGCAGCGGCTATTGGCGGCAGCTTCGCGCGGATTGACCGATGACCAGCTGGCCCAGGGCCTCGATTTGAGTCGCAATACGATTAAAACGCTTTGGCGCTCCATCTACGATCGTATCCGGCGTCATCTACCGGAGTTCGCTGATATGGCCGAGACGGACAACGAGCAATCGCGAGGCAAAGAACTGAGACGGTCCGTCCTCTCATACATTCAGCAGCACCCAGAGGAACTGCGTCCCTACGAGGCGAAGCGAGGCCGCAAATAGAGGCGAACCGACGGCTAGGGGCGCGCTACGCAATCGGGAGCAGCTCGAGGCAGGTCGAGATTGATTTTCCCTACCTCTCCAACTCCTCCTTCACCTTCGCCGCGAGTTGCGGCAGCGTGAACGGCTTGGCGAGGAAGGCGAACGTTTCGCCCGGGTTCAAATTCCGCTTGAACGCATCGTCGGGATAACCCGACATGAAAATGATCTTGATATCCGGCCGCTGCTTCCTGAGCTCGTTCAGCATGCTCGGCCCGTCCATCTCCGGCATGACGACGTCGCTGACGACGAGATCGACCTGTCCGCCGACCTCCTCGAACTTTTCGAGCCCTTCGGCACCCGACGTCGCCTCGATCACGTCATAGCCCTGACGCTTCAGCGCGCGAATGGCGAAGCTGCGCACGGAATCCTCGTCCTCGACGAGCAGCACGCGACCGCTGCCCGTGAGATCGCGCGCCTTTTCCTTCTTTGCCGGCTTCTGCGCGGCAGCCTTGTCGGCTTCAGTCTGCACATAGCGCGGCAGCAGAATGTGGAAGGTCGTTCCCTGCCCCGGCACGCTCTCGGGATAAATGTAACCACCCGTCTGCTTGACGATGCCATAGACGGTCGAAAGGCCGAGCCCCGTACCCTTGCCCACTTCCTTCGTCGAGAAGAACGGCTCGAAGATCTTGGCCATGATCTCCGGCGTCATGCCATGTCCGGTATCGGTCACGCTCAGCTCGACGTACTCGCCCGGAATGAGACCCTCCGCGCGCATGGCCCGCGTTTCGGCCTCGCCGACGTTGCGCGTCGCGATGATCAGCTTGCCGCCGTTCACCATCGCGTCCTTGGCATTCACCGCGAGATTGAGCAGCACCTGATCAAGCTGCGTACGATCCGCCTTGATGAGCCACAGATCGCGCCCGTGGCGCATTTCGAGCTGCACGGTCTCGCCGATGAGCTTGCGCAGCAGCGCCGTGCTCGTATCGCTGATGACATCGCCGAGCTCCAGCACCTCCGGCATGAGCGTCTGGCGGCGCGAGAAGGCAAGCAGCTGCCGCACCATACCCGCGGCACGGTTGGCATTCTGCTTGATGTTCATGATGTCTTTGTACGCGGCATCGGTCGGACGATGCGTCTGCAGCAGCAGATCCGAGAAGCCGATGATCGCCGTCAGCACGTTGTTGAAGTCGTGCGCGATGCCGCCTGCGAGCTTGCCGACGGCCTCCATCTTCGTGCTCTGGGCGTACTTGAGCTCCAGCGCCTTCTGCTCCGTCGCATCGATGACATAGACCACGGCCGCGGCCTCGCCATCACCCGACAGCACCGGGCTGAAGAACAGGCGGCGCGTGAACTCGCCCTCCGCGCCCAGCGTCACCTCGACAGGCTCGCCCGCGACCCGGCCCTTCTGCACATTCTCGAACGCGCGCTTCAGTGCCGTGCGCGCATCCGCATCGGTGATCCGCTGGATCATATCCGCGGCGGTCGCGATCGCCCCCGCAGTCCGATCGTCGAAGAGCTGCCCGAAGGTCGCGTTGGCATTGATGACGCGGCCGTCTGCGGCAATCGTCGCCATGCCGAAAGGCGCTGCGTTGAGGAATCGCGCGAGATCGCCATTCTTCCTGAGCGGCCCGCCCTCCGCCGACGCGCGCGTGCGCCGATTGAGCACGAGCAGCTGCACGGCACCTGCCTGCGCCGGATTGGCGGACGGCAGTGCTATGATTTCCACGGGCATGAACCCGCCGCCGCCACGCACCAGCTCGGTCTCGACGCGGCCCCACTGGCCATCCATCACCGCGAGCGCATTTCGGATCGCCGCCTCCGCACCAGGTGCGAAAAGTTCGCCGAGGCGCAGCTCATGGGCCGAATCCATCGCGGGATCACGGCCGAGCCATCCCGCCAGCGTCCGATTGATCTCCGTGATGCGGCCATCGGGCGCCAATTCCAGCACGCCGAGCGGCAAGCCGTCGTAGTACGCAAGGCGCGTCTCGAGACCGTGCAAGGTTTCTGCGACGCGCGCGTGCTCCTGCGTGATGTCGGCCACCTGCCACAATATCCGCGGCTGGCCTTCTCCACCGCCGAGCGCCGCCGGTATCGGCCGCACCGTGACGCGCAGCCAGCGCGATGTGCGCGCGCGCCCATCCTGGCCGCGAATCCGAAACTCTTCCTGGCGCGCTTCCCCGCGCTCTGCCGCACGCAGCAGCCGGAACAGGCACTGCCCCGCCTCGGGCTCCACGGCAAAGGCTTCCTCGAGCGCCCGCGGCTCACCCGACGAATGCTCGCCGACGATCCGTCGGAAGGCACGGTTGGCCTTCAGTGTCCGTCCTGCCGCATCGGTGACCAGAAAGCCGAGGTCGAGCCCCTCCGCCGCGCGCTCCGTGAGATCTCCGCGCTCATCCTCGACATTGAGGCGGATCAGCCCCGCCGCAGTGCCGAACAGGAAGAAAACGCCGATCACCGCGAGCAGCGACAGGAATCCGAGCACGATCGGGCCCGTCGCCCGCGTCGACCACATGGCGACAATACCGAGCGTCAGCGCTGCCGCGAGCGTCAATGTCGCTGCCAGAATGACGCCGCCACGGGAAGGCGTGCCCATTGCTGTGAACTCGCTGCGTTTTTCTTGGAGCCCGGTCATCGGGCGCCACCGTAGCTGATTCGGCGAAACAAGAGCGCGGGACAGTTGCCTGAGAACGTGCAGCAATACCGGTATTCCCCCGACTATGAAACATAGCGCCAGCGATGCGCCTTTCCCACAGCCAGAAGGCACCGAACGCCGTTAAGATGTCCTGAAGCGCTATCGGCGCCACACTGCGCCGTTCTATAGGTGGCGCGACGTTTCGCACATGAGACAACCCAACCAGACAGCGCTACCGCATGTCGTTCGTTTGCCCGCCGGGTATTGCCTAACGCTGTCCACAATCACTGTTCATGCCTGGAATAAGAGGCGGTGGACTGGCAGCGGTGCGCTGATACAGATGGCGTGCGTCGTCTGAGTTGGTTCGTCAAGGGAGCGTGGCCGAGGCCGCGGCAGGGGGAATGGCGAATTTCATCTGGTACGCGCTCTCGAGCGTTGCCTTGGCACTGATCACGGTCGGTGCCGTCTGGTTCATACGCGGCTATCTCAATGGATCACCGCCGCGTATTTCATTCTTCGGCCCCCGGCCGGAGCCGCGACTGGCCGTCGTCGACCATGCCAATGTCGACGGGCGGCGCCGTCTCGTGCTCGTGCGCCGTGACAATATCGAGCACCTGATCATGACCGGCGGCCCAGTCGACGTCGTGATCGAGACCGGCATACCCGCACGGCCGGTCCTGACGCCAAGCGATGCCATCGAGGAGGCGCCGCCCCCAGCGCAGCCGTCATTATCGTCGCAACCCGTGTTCACACGCGCGCCCCGCACGCTCGGTACGGCCGCCGCAGGCACGACGGAAAGCGCGGCCGGCTGATCGTCCGCGCCAGCGTTATGCGGCGCTCGTCCCGTCGGATGCGTTGAAGCTTTGAGCAAGGAGGCGTCGCGTTGCCGGCGCAGCATGGCCCGGCCATGCACAGGTCCGGAGAAAGAACAGTGATGAAATCGACGCCCATGCGCACTTGGATCGCTGCGCTCATCGCCGCGGTCGTGCTCCTGGTCGCCCCGGCCATGGCGCAGCAGGCGCCGCAATCCGCACCCCAGTCTCAACCTGCGCCACCCGCCGCCACGCCGCCGGCTGCCGCACCGCCGACGGACGGCGCGCCCGCCCCGCAAGCGCCCACGAACGGCGCGAAGCCGGCTCCCACGATCGAAGTGCCTGCGAAAATTGCCCAACAGATCGACCGGCTGTCGGCGTCCATCGATACGGCCGAGAAATCCATCGAGCGCATTCGCGATTCCGACGCCGATCTCGCGCGTGTGCGCGGCGAGATCGATCAGATTCTCACCGAGAGCGCCAAGACGGCCGAGGAAATACGTCCTCTGCTCTCCGCCGCCCGACGACAGGTTGAGAGCCTTGGTCCGCCACCGGCAAAAGATGCACCAGCCGAGGCCCCCGCGGTCGTCGCCGAGCGCGAGCGGCTTGGCGCTACCGTCTCGGCCCTCGACGGCGCCTTGAAGACGCTCGATCTCACCACGGTCCGCGGTCGTGATCTCATTGCCCGCATCACCGAGCTGCGCCAGTCACTCTTCTCGCGCAATCTTTTCGAGCGCGCACAGAGCCCGCTCCTGCCGCACCACTGGCTCAATGCGAGCAGGGATCTGCCTTCCACTGCGGAGTTCGCGCAGTACCTCGTAGCCGATTGGTTCAAGGCCGCATCCGATGTCATGTCGGGGCTTATGCTGGTGCTGGGCGGCGCGCTTCTGACCGTGGTTGGCGGCTGGCTCGTCATGCGCTACCTGGAGCGCGTTACACACTCCCCCCCGCCGGACGGGCGCAATTTCGTCCAGCGCGCCCAGCGCATCGCCTGGATTGCGCCCTGTCGCATGTTGCCGGCAGTTGCCGCGATCACCATTCTGGTTATCGGCATGAACCATCTCGGGCTCATGCGCCTGCCCGGCGGCAACGTGGTCGCGGCGGTTCTGTCGGCCATACTGCTGACTGTCGTCGTCGGCACATTGATCCGCGTCGTTCTCTCGCCGCGCGATCCCGCCCTGCGGCTGGTGAACCTGACAGACAGGGCCGCCAGCAGCATAAGCTGGTGTCTGATTGGCCTCGTGGCCGTCTATGCCGCCGATCTCGCACTCACCGACATCGGTCGCTACCTCGTCGTCCCGCTCTCGATCACGGTTGTAAGAACGTTCGTCGCGAGCCTCGCGTATGCCGGCTTGCTGACGGCATTGCTGCTCACACCCTTCACACCCCGGCCCGTACCTACCGCCACATCGGACGCCGTCATGCTTCCGGCGACGACGCGCCTGACGCCCTGGTGGCTCAAGGTGCCGCTCTGGGTGCTGACGCTTCTCATCCTGGCGACGACGCTCCTCGGCTACCTCGCGCTTGGTCGCTTCATCGCCCAGCAGCTCGTTCTGACCGGAACGGTGATCGTCGCCGCCGGCTTGATCTACCTGACCATCTGCTCGATCACGCGCACGATCGACCAGCCTTCCAACCCCATCGGCCACACGCTCACGACGCGCCTCGGCATAACGCCCGCACGGCTCGGCGAGCTCGCGTGGCTGGTCGAGATGCTCCTTACGGTCCTGCTGCTGCTCATCGCCGTTCCGCTCGTGCTCGTGCAGTGGGGTTTCACCGCGGCCGACATTCGCGACTGGTTCGCTCGCGCGTTCTTCGGCTTCGAGATCGGCCAGCTCCGCATCTCACCGGCCCGCATCCTCTTCGGCATACTGCTCTTTATTGGCTTGGTCTTCGCGACGCGCATCTTCCAGCGCTGGCTGCACGATCGCGTCCTCCAGCCGCGCCGCGTCGAAGCCGGCATTGCCAATTCCATCGAGACGGCTGCCGGCTACACCGGCATCGCGCTCTCCGCGATCCTCGCGGTCTCCTATGCGGGTCTCGACATCACCAACATCGCGATTGTCGCCGGCGCCCTGTCGGTCGGCATCGGCTTCGGCCTCCAGTCGATCGTCAACAACTTCGTCTCGGGCCTCATTCTGCTCGTCGAGCGACCGGTCAAGGTGGGCGACCGGATTGTGGTCGGTGATCAAGAGGGGCACGTCCGCCGCATTAGCGTCCGCTCCACTGAAATCGAGACGTTCGATCGCGCGCGCCTGATCATTCCGAATTCGGAGCTGATCACCGGACGCGTCATGAACAAGACCCATCGCAGTCTCATTGGGCGCGGGAGCGTGCGCATTTCAGCGAGTCGGGAAGCTGATCCCGAGAAGGTGATCGAGATCATCGTCGCTTGCGCGAAGGCACATCCTCAGGTGCTGACCGAACCGCCCCCCGGCGCGGTCTTCGACAACATCGCCGCAAGCTCGCTCGATTTCTTCATGTGGTTCTTCGTTGCGGACGTCTCGCGTGCCGGCGGCGTGCAGTCCGATCTGCGCATTGCCATCATGAAGGCCTTCAAGGAGGCCGGCATCGAGATACCGTACGCGCAGCATGACATTCACCTGCGCGACCTCGATGGCGTGCGCACGCTCATCAATCGCGCCGTCGAAGAGCGCGCGGGAAAGGCACAAGGCGCGCCCCGGGGAACGCCCGACCGGACCACCGCCCAGGATTTCGACGAGAGCATCGACGGACACGCGCCGCCACCCGACGAGCCACCCGCAAGGGGCGGTTAGTCACGCGATCGCTGAGATGCCGCAGGCTCCCAGTCGCCGAACTGGGCGGGCCCGAGACGGCTCATGTCGAGCAAGCCTACTGACACGAGCACGCCAGCCTCGACCGGTGCCGCCTGCGCCTCGTCGGGCGCCTTGCCCGCCGTGATGAAATAAAGCGCGCCCCCGGCCACGGAGATGGCCAACGAGGCAAAGAGGCTCCGCAGCGGCGGACGAATGCGATCGATCAACATGCTGGCGATGATCCGGACGAGAGACGAGACGCAGCAACCAAAGGTTGCTGTCCGATCATCTTGCGCGCAAAAGATTTAGGAGGTCTTAACCGGCGTGCCGCGTCGACACGCCGGTCGGTCGGTCCGACTGCGCCTACCCGCGGATCGAGAAGCCCCCGCAAACAGGGATCGCCGTGCCCGTCACGAAATCCGACGCTGGCGCCGCCAGGAAGACCGCGATCCCCGAGAAATCCTCGGGCTTGCCCCAGCGCCCCGCCGGCGTGCGCGAGAGCACATTCTCGTTCAGCCCCTCGATATCGACCCGCGCCCGCTGCGTGAGCTCGGTATCGATCCAGCCTGGCAGGATGGAATTGACCTGGATGTTGTCCTTGGCCCAGGCCGTCGCCAGCGCGCGCGTCATCTGCACGATGCCGCCCTTCGATGCTGCGTACGCCGTCGTGAGCGGCGCACCGAACAGCGACATCATCGATCCGATGTTGATGATCTTGCCACCGCCCGCCTTCTTCATTTCCGGATAGACGGCCTGCGAGCAGTAGAACGCGCCGTCGAGATTGATCGACAGGATCTCGCGCCATTCGCCGACCGTGTATGTCTCGGGCGCTTTCCGGATATTGATGCCCGCGTTGTTCACGAGAATGTCGATGCGGCCCATCTGCTTCGCGGCATCCGCGACCATCTTCCGGCAGGAGGCTTCGTCCGCCACATTCACTTCGACCACCGCCGTACGCACGCCACGCTTCGCCAGCGCTGCCGCTGCGGCCTTCGATTTTTCCGCCTTGCGCGCGGCAATGACGATATCCGCCCCCGCAGCAGCGAGACCTTCGGCCATGCCGAGACCGATGCCGCCGTTGCCGCCCGTGATGAGCGCGACCTTACCCTTCAAATCGAACATGGGACGCTTCCTCTGCTTTTGTCTGGCTCTAATTCGTCTGGCCGCCGGCTGCTTCCTGTGGCGCTGACGTTGTAGTGCCGGAGTACCGGCGCTGTCACGCCCTTGCCGGTCTTGGCTCCAATACCATTTGCGTCTGCGTGATCAGCGCGACGACACCGCCGTCGCTCTCGCGCGTGATCCGCGTCTGCCAGACCTGCGTGCGCCGTCCACGATGGATCGGCGTTGCCTCGCCGATAATCGTCGTGCCAACCGGCGCACCTGAGATGAAATTCGTCTTCGACTCGATGGTCGTCGTCGAATGTCCCTCCGGTAGATTGAGCACCGTGCCCGCCGCACCGAGCGTGTCGGCGAAGGCCATGATCGCACCGCCATGAATAGTCGCCGGCCGCGTGCATACTTCCGGCCTCACGACGAGATGCGCTCTGACACACTCGCGCGTCGCCGCTACGAGCTCGATACCGAGAAGCTCGGCGAAAGGCATCCGTAAGCTCTTGAGGCGCTCGAGCTCTGCTGTCGACATGGTCGCTGCTCCCTGACTGGTTCCGGTCTGTCAGTAGACTTCGTTTGTCCAAGCCTACCCAAGCTCGCACACCACGGCCAGCACCGCCGCGCAATTACTCGTCCGATCAAGGGCGGAACCCAGCCGGAAGCCGAGCGTTTTTACCCCATAACAAATGTTGCATAAGGAGATGAGACATGGCCGTTGATCATGACCGGCGTACGCCGCACGAATATCAGGACTATATCGACCGTGCGCCGTCGAGCGATGCAAGTGGTTGGGGTGTGATCCTTGGTATTGCTGCGCTTCTGGCGATCCTAGGCATGCTGTTCATCGGCATCGGGAACACGCCGACCGGTACGACGACCACTGAGCCGGCAATCGAGCGCACGGCGCCGACCCCGACGCCTGCTCCGACACCGGCACCGACCCCGACGACACCGTCGCCGGCGCCGAACTAACATCTCGGATGGCGCCAATCCGATGCTTGCAAGCCCTGGCCTCCGCCGGGGCTTGCTTGCGTTCGGAGCCTTCGAACACAGGAGTTGATCCGCCGCACATGCGGGCGTAGTCCTCTGCAATGTTCCCTGCGGAGGCTCGATGACGACCCCTTCTGAGCGCGCTGCGCTCGTACTTTTCTCCGGCGGACAGGATTCGACCGTCTGCCTCGCCTCTGCGCTCAGCCGCTACGATCGCGTCGAGACCATCGGCTTCGACTACGGCCAGCGTCATCGCGTCGAGCTCGACCAGAGACACACGGTCATAGCAGCCTTGCGCGAACGATTTCCCGACTGGTCACAGCGGCTCGGTGAGGATCACGTCCTTTCGCTCCCGACACTCGCGCAGATCAGCGAAACGAGCCTCACGCGCGAGACCGAAATCGAGATGACGGCGTCGGGCCTTCCGAGCACGTTCGTCCCCGGACGCAATCTGCTCTTCTTCGCCTACGCTGCAGCCCTCGCTTATCGACGCGGCATGTCGACACTCGTCGGCGGCATGTGCGAGACCGACTATTCAGGCTATCCCGATTGCCGCAATGATACGCTTCAGACACTCGCGCACGCGTTGACGCTCGGTCTCGATCGGCCAGTGGCGATCGATACGCCGCTCATGACCATCGACAAGGCCGGCACCTGGGCACTCGCCGAAACGCTCGGCGGCGCCGCGCTCCTCGACATCATCGTCGAGCACACGCACTCCTGCTATCTCGGCGATCGCGCAACGCGCCATCCCTGGGGTTATGGCTGCGGAACCTGCCCCGCCTGTGAGCTGCGCGCCGGCGGTTTCGAGCGCTGGCAATCCGGACGCGGTTGAGCCTCAGCGACCACCAATCCCGCCGCCTCACCGGCCACCCAACCGCGCAAGGCGCGCGGCGGCTTCCGGCGCACCGAGTTCGCTCGCCTTCGCGTACCACTGGCGGGCCATGGCAACATCAGGCTGCAGGCCGACGACCTTGAGCCTCGACAGCTCATGCGGATCGTAGGTACCGGCCAGCGCGAGCGCGCTCTCGGCGAGGCCCGCTTCCGCGGCACGGCGGAACAGCGCCCGCGCCGGCTGGATATTGCCCTGGCTCAGCAGCTCCTTGCCCTTGGCATGGAGGCCAAGGGCGCGATCGCGCTCCGGACTCGACTGCGGCTCGGGCTGTGGCAACGGCTCGAGCGGCCGCGCCAGTGCCGCGACGACGCTCGGTCCCTGCTTGGACTGCGCCTGCTGCTGGGACGACGGCGCAATGAGCTGCACCGGCCCCACGACGAGCGCCGTCTTGGCTTCGGTCAGCACCTTGCCCTCGATCGTCACCAGCGAAATGACGACGTCCCATCGCCCTTGCTGAAGGCCGACCGGCAGAACGATGCCGAGGCTCGCAAGTCCGGCCAGCGGAATGGCCCAGGCACCAGGGCTGATCGCGTGTCCTTCGCTCAGCGTCGCTGCGTTCGGCAAGCCGCGAATGCGCACGAAGCTATTGCGGATCAGCGCATCCTGCGGGCCCACCTGGATCGGCAACGGGCTTTTCGATGCCGGCTCGGCCAGCATGACCGGCGCTACATTGAGAAAGAACTCCTGCTGCTGGGCCTGTGCCGGCGTGGGCAGTCCCCATTGCAGTGGCTCACTCACAAGGAGCGCCGTGGCGGCAAGCGCTGCGAATGCCAAGCGACGCGATGATATCCGGCGGGCACGCGCAGAGCGTACCTTGGGCGGCTTCGGCCAATGCCTTATCCGGCGTTGTTGCTGCGTACGCAACGCTCGCCTCCCCTCCCTCGATGATCCTGATCGTCGTCCGGGCTTCTGGCGTCCCGCTGGCAACTCGTGTCACGTTTCCAAATTCACTGAACCGCGATGCCCGCATCCCGAGCGGCGGCTCGATCCTCGCACTAACGCCTCTGCTTGCTCCACTCGAGAAACTGGCGGAACAGCCGATCCTGCTCTGCGGGATCGAGGGGCGCAGCCTTCGCCGCCTGCGTCCGCGCCATCGACGTGTCGATGCTGGACGTCGTCGTCGCGTGCGCCTTGTCGAGCAACTCCTGAGCCGCCGGAAACCGCGTCCATCCGGGAATGGTCCCCGCGATATTCATTTCCTTCCACTTCGGCTGGTAAGGCGGCTGGCGCAGTCTGTCGAAGCGCTCGAAAAGATACTCGATGAAACGGACGCACCGGCGATAGCGATCGCCATTGACGTTCGGGTTCCAGTTGAAGACCGCGAGCAGCGCCATCACGGAGATGGTCGACACCGGCTGCCCCTTGGGAATGAGGTTCGGATAGTCGGCATTCGTGAGCTCGGCCGGCACATAATAGTCCTCGAACTTCTCGCTGAACTCCATCGAGAGGAACTTGAAACCGGGCTCGGGCTTGATGCTCGAGAAAAGCGAGTTCGGCTTGCCGACAACGTGAACGATGGCAGCGATCTCACCCTTTTTCATGCTTTCGATCGCGATGGCGTTGTTCAGGTAGGTGCGCTCGACATCGAGGCCGAGGCGATCGAACACGATCCCACCGGTATAGTTGGCCGCGCTGCCGACCGTATTGAAATTGACCTTCTTGCCTCTGAGATCCTCGATCGAGTTGATCTCCGGACGGGCGTAGATGTGCAATTCTCCCTGGAACATCGGCATGATGTAGTTCACGCGCTTCTCGATGTTCGGAATTTTCAGCACGTTTTTGTAGTGGTCGAGCACGTCCGCGTAGGTAATCGCGAAGTCGACGCCTTTGAGATAGATGAGATCGCTGACATTGCCGACGGCGCCGTAGGTGATCATCGGCACCACGCGCAGATTGTCGCCGTCGTCGAGCGCACGCCCCAGATCCGCGGCGTAACGCACGAAACTCCCCTCGAGCAGGCCGCCCGCCAGACCTATCGTCCAGTTGTTGATGACCGCGGCCCGCTCGTTCTCGTCATAAGTCACGGGCTTCGGCGGCACGGGCAGCGCCCGCTTCGGGGCGCCCTTGCCTTGTGCCTGAGCAATAACGATTGGGCTAACCTGCTGCTGAGCGCTCGCGGGAGCTGAGCCAAGCAACCCGCTGATGACAAAAGCCGCTGCGCCTACGAAAAGTGCACGCACACCGCATCCCCTTGACAGTTCCCTCCGACGACCCAGGTGCGCTCTTCTGATTTGGCGTTGCCTGGACACAACTATTTCAATGTTTCAATGTGGCAATGATGTGATCCGAGCACCGATTTATGGCGCTATCGGAACATTTGAACGCTTTCGCGCGCGCAGATCGGGCGTTAATGCGACGCCTGCATGGCGGCGGCGCGATTGCACGACTTGACCATAAGCGGAGCGGCACGCATCAGTAGCTGTTTCGTCGTCCCCGGGAGCCCGCTTCACCATGTTCGATTTCGACCGCGTCATTCAGCGCCGCGGCACTCACTCGTCCAAGTGGGACAACATCGCAAAGCTCTCCGGCATTACGGCGCCTGACGCGATCCCCATGTGGGTCGCAGACATGGACTTCGTCGCGCCGCCGGGCGTGACCGCCGCCTTGACCGCCGAGATCGAACGCGGAACGCACGGCTACTACGCCGACACCGGCAGTTGGGCCGAGGCGCTCGCCGACTGGATGGCCCGCCGCCATGGCCTCAAGGTCGACCCGGCCTGGGTGAGCCCGACACCGGGCATCGTCTCGGGCCTCGGCCTCATTCTCCAGGCGCTGACCGAGCCCGGCGACGAGGTCGTCGTCTTCCCGCCCGTCTATCATGCCTTCCGGCGCATCATCGTCGCCAATCAGCGGCGCATCTTCGATGCCGATCTGGTCGAGGCCAACGGCCGCTATGCCATGGATCTCGACGCCCTCGCCTCCAGGCTCACACCGCGCACGAAGATCGTCTTCCTGTGCAGCCCGCACAATCCCGGCGGCACGGTCTGGTCGCCGGCCGAGTTGCAGGCGCTCGCCACCTTCTGCGCCAAGCACAATCTCATACTCGTCTCGGACGAGATCCACTGCGATCTCGTCTTTCCCGGCGCGCGCCATACGCCGACGCTGACCGCCGCACCCGAAATCGCCGATCGCCTCATCACCTGCGTCGCCGCGACCAAGACATTCAACCTCGCCGGCGCGCACGTCGGTGCCTGCTTCACCTCCAACGCCGATTTCAAGAAGCGCCTCGATGCGCGCATCATGGCCTCGGGTGTCGGCTCCTACAATTCCTTCGGCATGATCGCTACCGAGGCCGCCTGGCGGACGGGCGAAGCCTGGCTCGATGCGCTCATTCCCTATCTGGCGCGCAACCGCGATCTGCTGCACGCAGGCGTCGAGGCCGCCATTCCAGGCGCCCGCGCCATGAAGCTCGACGCGACCTATCTCTCCTGGATCGACTTCGCCGGCACCGGCCTCTCACCTGAGGACGTCAGCAGCCGCGTAAAGAAGGCGCGCATCTTCGCGAGCCCCGGTGAGCAGTTCGGTCCCGGCGGCACGACGCGCTTGCGCTTCAACTTCGCGACGCCGCGATCGATACTCGAGGAAGCCATCGGCCGCCTCGACGAAGCATTCCGCGATCTGCGAACGGGGCGCTGAGCCAATGGCAGCAGGGGCTCTCCGATGAAACCCGTGGTTGGCGTGATCGGTAACGCGCACTTCGTCGAGAACCGCTTTGCGGCTCAACTCGTCGGCGAGCGCAATCTTCGCGCCGTTGCCGAGGTCGCCGGCGCCCTGCCCATCATGTTCGCTGGCGCGCCCGAGATTACCGATCTTGGCGCACTGCTCGATATCGTCGACGGCATTCTTCTGACCGGCGCCCGCGCCAACGTGCATCCGACGCGCTATCGCATGGACCCGCACGTCGGCTATGAGCCCTATGACGAACGCCGCGATACCATCGCACTCGCACTGCTTGAAGCGTGCGTCGCGAGCGGCAAACCCATCTTCGGCATCTGCCGCGGCTTCCAGGAAATGAACGTCGCCTTCGGCGGCTCGCTGCATCCGGAGATCCGCGAAATCCCAGGCCGTCTCAATCATCGCATGCCGCGCCTTGAAAACGGCGAGATCCACCCGGATCAGGCGGTCGTCTTCGCCGAGCGCCACGATGTCACGCTCATGCCGGGCGGCACTTTCGCGACGCTTCTCGGCCGCGAGACCATCCGCGTGAACTCGCTGCATGGCCAGGGCATTCTCGATCCCGGCGAGCGCGTCGTTATAGAAGGCATTGCCGAGGACGGCACGATCGAAGCCATCCGCATCGCCGACGCGCCGGGGTTCGCGCTCGGCGTCCAGTGGCACGCTGAGTACGAGGCGCACAGCAACGCCGTCAACAAGACCCTGTTCGAGGCCTTCGGCGACGCCCTGCGCGCCCACAAGCATAGCCGCTAAGCGCCTCAGTTCAGCGCGGCCTCAATCTCACTGAGAAACTTGACGAGTTCCTCCGCCTCGCCGCGCGCGTGGCTGAAGGGCAGGCCGTGCTTCGAATGCGGCACAATCCTCAAGCGCGCGTTCGGAACGAGCGCGTGCATCTCCGCGCCGTGCGACGGCGCAATGAACGGACTCGAGTCCGGCAGCGTGATCGAGAGCGGCACCTTGAAACCGCGCAGCGCCTCGCTGAGATCAGCGCCTGCCAGCAGCGCCGCCAGCGCCAGGACGGCATGGCGATCGGCCTTTTCCTGAGTTTCGGAGAACCACGCCAACGCCGCCGGATCAGCCGCGCCCGGATAGAAGCGGCTCGTCATCATTCCCGCATTCCAGGCTGCGTTCCCCTGGTTCTCATAGGTCTTGCGCCAGCCCTCGATGTTCGTGATGCCAGGACCGCGATGCGACGCATTCGAGACTGCCACTGACGCGAAACGCTCCGGCGCCTTGAGCGCGGCGACGAGCGCGATCGTTCCGCCGATGGATTCACCGACGACATGCACCTTGCCGGCGCCCGTCGTCGCCGCAACCTCCAGCAGATCATCGACCAACTCGTCGAACGTCCACTTGTGCTCGGCGGGCGGCACCGGCGAGCCGCCGAACCCGCGCAGATCGAAACGCACCATCGGATGGCGCGCGGCCACGATCGGCACCCACTCCGACCAGATGCCGAGATTGGTGCCGATGCCATGATTGAACACCACCGGCAGTCCCGAGGTACGCCACGGCGGCCTCAGATCATGGGTGACGTAGTTGAGGCCAAGCGCGGTCTTGGGCATGCCGCTTTCTCCCTCACGCCGCGCCGACTTGAATATCCAGCCATCCGAACGCCGTCGTGGTCGCACGATCATCGCCGCGCAGCAGCACTGTCGTCGTCGCGGACTCGACAATCGCCGGGCCCTCGACAATCTGCCCTGGCGCCAGCGCATCGAACGCATAAACCGGCGCCTCATGCCAGCCACTGAGGTAGATCCGCCGCTTGTGATGCGGCTCCGCAGCTGCCCGCTTCGGCAATGCCGGTTCCTGCGGCAGCTTCGGCAAGGCGCCGATGACGGCCGCGCGCGCGTTGATCAGCACGGCTTCCTGATCACGCAGGCTGTAGGTGTAGAGCTCCTCGTGCCGCGCATGGAATGCGTCCGACATCTTCGCCACGAGATTCGGATCATCGAGCGAGATCCCGTCGAGCGGCACATTCACCTCGAAAATCTGCTCGCCATAGCGCATGTCGGCAGAGCGCTGCACACGCACCTCACCTGAATGCGCCGCCGCCTTGATGCGCGCGCGGCCCTCGGCCTCCAATTCACCGAACGCTGCCCGCAACTGATCCGCATCGAGATGCGTCGCATCGCCGATGTGCGTGCGCGCAAGCTCGTACCGCAGATCCGACGCGAGCATGCCCCACGCCGAAAGCACGGCCGCAAGTCGCGGCACGATCACGCGCGTCACATCGAGTTGTCGTGCCACATCCGTGACGTGCAACCCCGCCGCGCCACCGAACGAGAGGATCGCGAAGCGCCGCGGATCGACACCACGGCGCACCGAGACAAGACGGATGCCTTCCGCCATGCGCGTATTGATGATGCGATGAATACCCTCGGCCGCGACCATGCGATCGACGCCGAGCTTCGCCGCCACATGATCGACGGCAGCCTCCGCAGCAGGCGCATCGAGATGTTCACGCCCACCGAGAAAATTATCCGGGTCGAGGAAGCCGAGAACGCAGTTGCTATCCGTCACCGTCGCGCGCGTGCCGCCACGGCCATAGCAGGCCGGTCCGGGCATCGCGCCTGCACTTTCCGGACCCACATGCAGAATGCCACCCGCATCTACCTCCGCAATAGAACCGCCACCCGCACCTATGCTCGCGATGTCCAGGCTCTGGAGTGCAACACGCTGCCCACCGAGGCGACGATCCGACGCGATGGCCGCCTCACCGCCGATAACGAGCGAGATATCCGTCGATGTCCCGCCCATATCGAAGGGAATGAGATCGCCATGCTCCATGAGCCGCGCAGCGTAGCGGCTCCCCGCCACACCACCTGCCGGCCCCGACAGCACCGCACCCGCCGCAAGCCGCACCGCATCGGGAATCGTCGCCACACCACCGTGTGACTGGATGATGAGCACCGGACCTGTCAGCCCCGCCTCGCTCAAACGCGCCGCAAGCCGCGTCAGATAGCGCTGGAGCACCGGACCGACATACGCATTCACGATCGTCGTACAGACGCGATCGTACTCCTTGATCTGCGGCAGCACTTCCGACGAGCGGCACACATACGTATCGCCGAGCGCCGCCTTCACAGCTTCCACCGTCGCCTGCTCATGCGCACCATCGCGCCACGCGTGCAGATAGCAGACGGCCACCGCCTCGACGCCATCGCGCTTGAGCGCTGCAATTGCCGCTTCGAGCGACGCGCGATCGAGTGGCACTTCAGTCCGGCCATCCGGACGAATGCGTTCGCGCACGCCGAGACGCCGTTCGCGCGGCACGAGTTGATCCGGCGGCGCCTGACGCAGGTTGTAGCGATCGTCCTTCAGTCCCTCGCGCATCTCCACGATGTCGCGATGTCCTTCCGTCGTCAGCAGGCCGACCTTGGCGCCCTTGTGCTCGATGAGCGCATTCGTCGCGACCGTCGTGCCGTGCACGATGATCTCGGTTTTGGCGAGCATGTCGGCGCGGCTGACACCGACAGCCTCGGCCAATCGCTCGAGACCGTTCATCACGCCGACCGACTGATCTCCAGGCGTCGACGGCGCCTTGGCAATCGTGACCTGACCTTCCGCATCGACGGCCACGAGATCCGTGAACGTGCCGCCGACATCAATTCCAATGCGATACATCTGTCGAGTTCCTTAGCGCGTCACAAAACCAAGCGACTTGTCGCGCGCGCGCGCCCCGTCCGTTCGCTCGTCCGGCGCGCCCCATCCGCCGCCGCCGCCGGAGCGCACCTGGAGCACATCACCGGGCTTGAACACCACGCCCGTCTCCTTGGTCTTAAGCGGCCGGTCGGGGCTGCCCTTCGACTCCAGCCAGTAGTTGTGCGGCGCGCCGTCCTCTCCACCGACGAGACCGCACGCACCGTACTTCACGCCATCGCCCGCCGTGTTGCCGACCGCCGGCTCAGCCGTCTCGATGACCATCTCCAGTTCCGCACCGGGGCCCCCGCGATAGCGCCCATCGCCACCACTGTCTGGTCGGAATTCATGACGCCGGAAGAAGAAGGGAAAGCGCACCTCGTGCACTTCGATGCTGCCGAACTTGATGCCGCCCGCCGCCTGCCATTCACCGGCCGCCGCCCAGCCATCACCCGCCGATGACGCACCACCACCCGGCCGCGCCTGGAACAGATGCCAGATGAACGGCTTCGACGTCCGCGGATCCACACCCTGAATGGCCACGCGGAAGCGCCGTCCCCATCCCGCCATCGCGCGCTCGGGACAGGCCGGCGCCAGCGCGCGGATGATCGCTTCCATGATCTCCTGCCCGCAGTGGTTCGTGCAGAGCGTCACGGGTGCGCCCTCTCGCGGCCAGACGACCGTACCTTCCTTGAGCTTCACATTCAGCGGCCGGAAAGCGCCGTCGTTCTTCGGCGTATCGGGATCGATGAGATACGCCAACGCCACCACCACCGCCGAATGCGTGTTCGCATAAGATGAGTTGATGAATCCCGTGACCTGCGGATGGCTGTCCGTGAGATCGACGTCGAGATCGCTGCCACGCTTCGTCACTTTGGCGCGGATGTACACATCCTTGAATTGATGCCCGTCATCATCGAGGAAGGCCTCGCCCTCGTACACGCCATCCTTCCACTCGGAGATGATCGCGCGCACTTGCCGCTCGGCACCGTCCAGCACAGCCTCGACCGCCGCGGCCGACTGCTGCGAGCCGAATTCGCGAATGAGTTCGCTCATGCGCCGCTCGCCGAGCCGTGCCGAGCCGATCATGGCCGCAAGATCACCGCGAAAATCGCGCGGATGGCGCACATTGAGGACGATCATCTCGTACACATCCTCACGTCTGACACCCTGGTCATAGAGCTTCAGCGGCGGAACGCGGATGCCTTCCTGGAAGATCTCCTTGGCGCTCGCATTGTACGCACCATGCGTCGCGCCGCCGATGTCGCTCTGATGCGATCGATTGATCGCCCAATAGACGAGCTTGTCGCCGTCGAACACCGGTACGAACGCCGTCAGGTCAGGCAAATGATTGCCACCCCGATAGGGATCGTTCAGCAGATAGACATCGCCGGGCCGGATCGTGCCCTTGAAGAATTCATAGACGGACTTCGCCGCGAACGGCAGCGCACCCACATGGATCGGCACATGCTCGGCCTGCGCAACGAGCCGCCCCTGCGGATCACACAGCGCCGTCGAGAAATCGCGACTGGAGTTCAGGATCTGCGAGTAGGACGTGCGCAGCATCGCCTCCCCCATCTCCTCGACGATGGCGCGTAGTCGGTGCTGGATCACGGAGACCGTGATCGGATCAACGGCATGGCTCATGCGGAATCTATCCCAGGACTGAATGCCTTGGCCGACCTCCCGGCCAGCTCCCGGGAAGCATAATGCAGCACGGGGCCCCGTCAACGCAGGGCTCAAGGTGTTGGCGTGCGCCCATAGCGTGATATGTTTCAGTTACCGCGCGGGCTCGCCTGCATTGAACGCCGCGACGGCCGACGTCAGATCGGAATCTGGGAGAACGCCACTATGACACTATACAGAGGGGGGGCGTGCGCGCTCGCCGTCGCTGCGCTCCTTTTCGCGCCCACCGCCCATGCTCAGAAGCAGGGCGGCATCCTCAAATCCTACGTCTGGGATCAGCCCCCGAGTGCCTCCATCCATGAAGAGGCGACGATTTCGACGGTCTTCCCGTTCATGCCCGTGTTCAACAATCTCGTCCTGTTCGACCAGACCAAGCTCGAAGCGAACCTCGATACGATCGTTCCCGACCTCGGCAAGAGCTGGGCCTGGGACGACAGCAAGACCAAGCTGACCTTCCAACTCGAGCAGGGCGTCAAGTGGCACGACGGCAAACCGTTCACCGCGAACGACGTCAAATGTACGTTCGACATGATCTCGGGCCTCGTAAAAAACGACGACCTCCGAAAGAACCCGCGCAAGATCTGGTATCACAACCTCAAGCAGGTCACGACCAAGGGCGACCATGAGGTCACCTTCGAGCTGAACGCTCCGCAGCCGAGCTTCCTCGCCCTGCTCGCGTCGGGCTACACGCCCGTGTACCCCTGCCATATCGAGCAGAAGCAGATGCGCGTGAACCCGGTCGGCACCGGACCGTTCAAATTCACCGAGATGAAGCGCGGCGACTCGATCAAGCTCACGAAAAACGCCGATTACTGGAAGAAGGGCTTCCCGCGTCTCGATGGCATCGAATACCGGATCATCAACAATCGCTCGACGCGTGTCCTCGCCTTCATCGCCGGTGAGGTCGACCTCACGTTCGTTTCCGATGTCACGGTTGCCGGCCTGAAAGACGTCGAGGCCAAGGCACCCAAGTCCGTCTGTCAATTCGTGCCCTCGAACAACACGATCAACATGATCGTGAACTCGTCGGCGCCGCCCTTCGATAATGCGAAGATTCGCCTCGCCATGGCACTCGCCATCGACAGGGCTGCCTTCAACACGATCCTTGCCGAAGGCAAAGCGTCGATCGGTGCTGTCATGCTGCCAGGGCCCGAAGGCATATGGTCCATGCCGCCCGACGAGCTCGCCAAGCTGCCGGGCTACAACCCAGATCGCTCCAAGGATCTCGCCCAGGCCCGCAAGATCATGGAGGAGCTCGGCTACAGCGCGGCGAAGCCGCTGAAAGTCAAGGTTGCGACGCGCAACATCCCGCTCTATCGCGATCCGGCCGTCATCTTCATCGACCAGTTGAAAGCGGTCTACATCGAGGGTGAACTCGAAAACGTCGATACCCCCCTCTGGCACGCCAAGGTCACACGTAAGGACTACGCCGTCGGCCTCAACACGACCGGCGTCGGCGTCGACGATCCCGACGTCAACCTCGTCGAGAACTACACCTGCGCTTCGGAGCGCAATTACACCGGCTACTGCAACAAGGAAGTGGACGAACTGATCTTTGCCCAGTCACGCGAGACGGATGCGGCCAAGCGGAAGCAGATCCTATGGCAGGCCGAGCGCAAGATCGTCGAGGACGTGGCCCGCCCGATCATCCTGCACAACAAGGCGGCGACGTGCTGGGCACCGCACGTGAAGGGCGTCACCAGCCACATCAACTCGCTCTACAACAGCTGGCGCATGGAGCATGCCTGGCTCGACAAGTGAGCCAGACCGCAGCGCTGAAATGACGAGGGGGCTTCCGCTGGAAGCCCCCTTCTCATTGCGCTCCATCACCGCCTACGCAGCTCAGGCACTCGCCTTGCTGAGCGCGGCAAGCTCGTCAGCGCTAAGCTTCAGCTCCGCACATTTCAGGATGTCGGCGAGCTGCGCCGTCGACGTCGCGCTCGCGATCGGCGCCGCGATCGCCGGCTGCGCGAGCATCCAGGCCAGCGCCACCTGTGCCGGCGTGGCACCGTGCGCCGCCGCAACCGTGTCGAGCGCCTTCAGGATGCCGAAGCCGCGCGGTGTCAGATGCTTTTTCACCCCACCACCACGTGCGCTCTGCCCGAGATCGGCCTCCGAGCGGTATTTGCCCGTGAGAAAGCCGCTCGCCAGCGAGTAGTAGGGAATGACGCTGATCCCCTCGGCGACGCACAGATCCTGCAGCGCGCCTTCGAACTCCGTCCTGTCCGCGAGATTGTAGTTCGGCTGCAGCGTCTCATAGCGCGGGATGCCTGCCTTCGCACTGGCCGCCAGCGCTGCCTTCAGGCGATCCGCACTGTAGTTCGACGCTCCGACAGCGCGCACCTTGCCGGCTTTGATGAGCGCGGTATGAGCCTCCATCGTCTCTTCCAGCGGCGTATCCGGATCGTCGCGATGCGACTGGTAGAGATCGATCACGTCGGTCTGCAAGCGCTTCAGCGAGTCCTCCACCGCCTGCACGATGTAAGCCTTCGACAGCCCCTTCTTGTCCGGCGCCATCTCCATTCCGCACTTCGTCGCGAGGATGACTTTGTCCCGCTTGCTACTGGCCTTGAACCAGTTGCCGATGATCGTCTCGCTCTCGCCGCCCTTGTTTCCCGCCGCCCACTTCGAATAGACGTCCGCCGTATCGACGCAGTTGAAGCCCGCATCGACAAAGGCATCCAACAGCGCGAACGATCCCTTCTCGTCGACCGTCCAGCCGAAGACATTGCCGCCAAAAACCAGCGGGGCAATCTCCAGCCCGCTCCGCCCGAGCTTACGCTTCTGCATGACATCCTCCGCACGCGTTTCGTTCTCGGACGAAGGCTACGACCGGGTATCCGGCCTGGCAAGCCACCCGCGCCGCCATCGTACCCCTGCGCGCTTTGCGCCAGTTCCCAGAAGCATCAAGGCATGCAAATCTTCCGGCGCAACAGAGCATTGAAAGGGCTGGAATGTACCGGATCGGCGTCGACATCGGCGGCACCTTCACTGATTTCGCCTTGAGCAACGCCACCGGCGGCCGAATGGCGATCCACAAGCGGCTTACAACGCCGCACGACCCGTCCGAGGCCGTGCTGGCGGGCGTTGCCACCCTCGTTGCCGACAACGGCATCGACATCTCCCAAATCGCCGACATCGTGCACGGCACGACGCTGGTCACCAACGCCGTCATCGAGCGCCGCGGTGCCGTCACGGGGATGCTCGTCACGGCCGGCTTCGGCGACATCATGGATATGGGGCCCGAACGCCGCTACGACCTTTTCGACCTGCGCATCAAGTACCCGCCGCCCCTCGTCCCGCGCCGCCTCCGCATCGAGGTCGCCGAGCGCGTACGCTATGACGGCAGCGTGGAACAGCCGCTCGACGAGGCCGGCGTCCGCGCCGCCGCGCAGCAGTTCCGCGACATGGGCGTCGAAGCCATCGCCGTCTGCTTCCTCCATGCCTACGCCAATCCTGCGCATGAAGAGCGCGCCGCCGCGATCCTGCGCGAAGCCGCGCCTGACCTCACGGTCTCTGCCTCGGCCGACGTATTCCCCAACATGCGCGAGTTCGAGCGCTGGACGACGACGACCGTCAACGCCTTCACACAGCCCATGTTCGACCGCTACGTGAAGCGGCTCGAAGATGGCCTCGCGAATTCGGGTTTCGGCGGCCGCCTCTACATCATGGGTTCGAGCGGCGGCACGCTCACCACCGACGCCGCCCGCCGCTATCCCGTTCGTGCCCTCGAGTCCGGCCCCGCTGCGGGCGCGCTCATGAGCGCCCATCACGGCCGCTCGCTCAAGCTGCCGAACCTCCTCTCATTCGACATGGGCGGCACCACCGCCAAAGGCGCGCTCGTCAAGGACGGTCAGGCCGTCAAGAAGTACTTCATGGAAGTCGCGCGCGTGCATGAGTTCCGCCAGGGCAGCGGCCTCCCCGTGCGCATTCCCGTCATCGACATGATCGAAATCGGCGCCGGCGGCGGCTCCATTGCCGAAGTCGACGAACGCGGATTGCTGCGCGTCGGCCCGCGCAGTGCTGGCGCCATGCCCGGCCCCGCCTGCTACGCTCAAGGCGGCACGCGCCCGACACTGACGGACGCCAATCTCGTGCTCGGCTATCTCGACGCGAACTTCTTCCTCGGCGGCAAGATGAAGCTCGACAAACCGGCCGCCGAGAAAGCCATCGCGGAGAACGTCGGCAAGCCGCTGCGCCTCGAGACGCTCCGCGCCGCCTGGGGCATTCATGACATCATCTGCGAGGACGTCGCGCGCGCCTTCCGCATTCACGCAACGGAACGCGGCTTCGACTATCGCAACTCCAGCATGGTCGCATTCGGCGGCTCCGGTCCGCTTCATGCCCTGTCGGTCGCGCGCAAACTCAAGATCCCGCGCGTGATCCTACCAGTCGGCGCTGGTGTCATGTCAGCGCTCGGCCTACTCGTGAGCCCCCTCGCCTTCGAAGTCGCCCGCTCGCGCCGCATTCATGTGGCGGACATCGACGCCAAGGACTTCGCGCAGACGTTCGCGACATTGCAGAACGAGGCTTCGGGCTACCTCACGCGCGCCGGCGTCGCGGACAAGGACATCAAGATCGTTCGTCATCTCGACATGCGCTACCAGGGCCAGGGTCACGAGATCGAGATAACGCTCCCCGAAACCAACGACGTCGCGGGCATCTTCGCCGATCTCGGCGAGTTGTACGGCCGCGCCTACGAGAAGACCTATGGCCTCCGCCTCGACGAGCCGACCGAGATCGTCAACTGGAAGGTCGAGGCTGTCGGCCCGACGCCATCGCTCGCGGAAGGCCATGGCGGCTCAGCCGCAGGCGCCGCCGACAAGGCGCTGAAGGGCACGCGCGAGGCCTATGACCCAACCAACAAGGGCGGCCTCGCTGCATGGCCGGTCTATGACCGCTACGCACTCGCACCCGGCGCCATCATCAAAGGCCCCGCCCTCATCGAGGAGCACGAGAGCACGTGCGTCATCGGCGCGGGCGACTCCGTCACCGTCGATGCGCACTTCAATCTGATCGCCGAACTGAGCGCTTGAAGGGAACACCATCCATGAGCACCACGCCCTTCGACGCCGTCAGCCTCGGCATCATGTGGGACCGTCTGGTTTCACTCACCGACGAGATCGTATCGACGCTGGTCCGCAGCTCGTTCTCGACGATCGTCTACGAGAGCTATGACCTCTCCTGCGTCGTCCTCGACGCCGACACGAACTCGATTGCGCAAGGCACGTTCGGCATTCCCGCCTTCATCGGCAGCGCGCCCGTCACGCTGCGCCACATGCTGAAGCGGTTCCCCGCCGAGACGCTCAAGCCCGGCGATATCGTCGTGACGAACGATCCCTGGCTCGGCACCGGCCACCTCTTCGACATCACCATGATGCGCCCGGTTTTCCGCAAGGGCCGCATTGTCGCCTACACGGTTTCCATCACGCATCTCCCGGATATCGGCGGCAACGGCTTCGGCTCGGCTTCGACCGAGGTCTATCAGGAAGGCCTGCGCCTCCCGATCTGCAAGCTCTATGACGCCGGCAAGATCAATGATCTCATCGTCGAGATCATCCGCACGAACGTCCGCGTGCCCGAGCAGGTCATGGGCGACATCATGGCCAACGTGAGCTGCAACGAGGTCGGCGGACGCGAGCTGCTTGCCTTCATGGACGAGTACGGCCTCGATGACCTCCGCGAGCTGTCCGCCGCCATTCGCAGCCAGTCCGAACGTGCCATGCGCGCCAAGATCAGCGAGTTCCGCGACGGCACGTACCGCAACCGCATCAAGGTCGAGGGCTTCGGCGAACCCGTCGAGTTCGTCGTGCGCGTGGACGTGAAAGGCGACAGCGTCGAGATCGACTTCGACGGCACATCCGGCTGCGTGCGCGCGGGCGTCAACGTGCCCATCTGCTACACCAACGCCATGGGTCTGCACGCGATCAAGTCGCTCACGCTGCCCTCCATCCCGAACAACGAAGGCTCCGTCGCGCCGATCAAGGTCAAAGCCCCACCCGGCTGCATTTTGAATGCGCTTCCACCCTTCCCGACCGGCGGCCGCCACGCCATGGGCCACTTCGTTACGCCGACAATCTACGGCGCCCTCGCGGAAGCCGCGCCGGACCGCGTGCAGGCGGACTCCGGCATGATGAACCTCATCACCTTCCAGGGCCGCCGCCGCGATGACCGCGCCTTTTCGTGCCTCTACTTCGCGGCGGGCGGCTATGGCGCACTCGAAAATCTCGATGGCTGGGCGACGCTGCCGCACCCCTCGAACATGGCCGTCGTCCCGGTCGAGATCTGGGAAACGCTCACCAACATGACCATCGAGAGCAAGCGATTGCTCACCGACTCGGGCGGACCGGGCCGCTGGCGCGGCGGCCTCGGCCAGGAGGTCGTGCTGCGCAACGACACCGGTCACACACTGACCATGCTCGGCATGGGCAATCGCATGGAGTTCCCGGCGCGCGGACAGTTCGGCGGTGGGGCCGGCACGCTGCGCGTCCATGCCGTCGATGGCCAGCCCGTGCACGCCAAGGGCCGCATCGATGTCGCCCCTGGTGCGCGCATCACCGTCACCGAAGCCGGCGGCGGCGGCTACGGCAATCCCCGCCAGCGTGGACGCGACGCCGTTCGCGCCGACGTTCTGGACGGCTTCGTCAGCGCCGATGCCGCCCGCTCAGTCTACGGCCTGGAGAGCTGATCGCGCGAGCGCCCACTCTAGGTGACAACGCCGCCGGCGAGCACAACATGTCCCTTCTCCCCGTCCTTTACGGGGAGAAGGTTAGGATGAGGGGCGGCGGCAAACCACGACGCTTCAACCAGCTTCCGCCCCTCACGTCGTGCTGAAAGCACGCCTCCGGCATGGCCCTATCCCCGCAAGAGCGGAGAGAGGGAATGAAAACTCAAACACAGTCCTTGAACGCCTCCGCAAAGATCGAGAGCCCCATGTCGATCTCCTCGTCGGTGATGGTGATCGGCGGGGCAATGCGGAAGATGCCCCAGCCGCCGCGCACGACACTCGTCGAGAGCCCAAGCTCCAGGCAGCGCGCCATGATGCGCGCCGCAAGCTCCGGATTGGGTTCTTTCGTGCGCCGATCTTTCACAAGCTCCACGCCCATCATGAGCCCGCGTCCGCGCACATCCCCGATCACCTCATAGCGCTGCATGAGGCTCTCGAAGCCGGCCTTCAGCTTCTCACCCGCCACCCGCGCACGATCCGCGAGTCGGTCGCGCAGAATGATCTCGATTACCTTCAACCCCACCGCCGCCGGCAGCGGATCCGACGCGTGCGTCGTGTAGAAATGGAACTTCTTGTCGAAGCACTGCTGTTCGATCTCCGCCGTCGTGATCACGGCCGACAGCGCAAGCCCCGCCCCGAGCGTCTTCGAGAGCGTCACAAAATCCGGCACTAGCCCATCGTACTCGCAATCGAACAGCCGCCCCGTGCGCCCGAGGCCCGTCTGCGCCTCATCGACGATGACGAGCATCCCACGCTTCCGCGCCCGCTCTGCCGCTGCCTTGAGATACCCCTTCGGCGGCACGATCACACCACCGCTGGACAGGATGGACTCGAGGATCAGCGCCGCCGGACTTCCCGTCGACATGCGATCGAACAGCTCGAAGCCATAGTCGAGCTCCGCCTCCCAGTCGCAGGTATCGCCCTTCATGAACATCGGCCGATACGGCACCGGCGCCGGCAGCGCGAACGAGCCCGGCAACGCCGGACCATAACCCTGCCGGCTGCTCGAGAACGTCGCCGACGAAGCGCCGCCCGTCACGCCATGCCATGAGCGCGAGAGTGCGAGCACCTCGTAGCGGCCGGTCGCGACCTTCGCCATGCGCAGCGCGGCTTCGTTGGATTCACCACCCGTCGAGAGCAGCAGCACGCGCTCCAGATTGCCCGGCGCCAGCTCGGCGAGCTTCTCCGCGAGATCGATGACCGGCCGCGACAGAAGCTGACTGTAGAGGTGCACCAGCTCACCCGCCTGCTCGCGAATGACAGCCGTGATCTCCGGATGGCTATGACCGAGAATCGTGCTCATCTGCCCGGAGGCGAAGTCGAGAATGCGCCGGCCATCGCTCGTGGTCATGAAGGCGCCCTGCGCCTTGTCGATGATCACCGGCTGGAAGTAGTGCCCATAGCGCACGAGATGGCGATCGGCCCGCTCCCAAAGCGCCTTCTCTTCCGAAGCAGCTGCGTCAGCCATTTTCATCTCCTGCACGAGCGAGCGGGGCTCGCGATTGTTATTGGGGTTCAGAGGATCGCGCGATGCGCGGCCAGACATCACGTCATCGTTCGTGATCATTGTTACCCGCCGCAACGAGGGCAACAATAGAATCAAACCAAATAAGCCCCTTTAAATGTTGCATTTCTGCTGCAGCGGCGGTCAAAGCACGCTGTTGCGCCAAGCTATTTATTGACCCCTGAAGTATAGAAAGTAGAGAGTTGCGCAGTTCGGCGCCTGAGTCGGGATGTCGCAAATGAGCGGCACTTCCAAAACCGGGAAGTCGACAACTCAGCAAGCTAGCAAGCCTTCAGCAGCCAGCCAGCCATCAATGAACTCAGGGGCTCGGAGGTTGGAATGCGGCCTGTTATCGGGAGCGCAACGGAGAATACTGTTCAGTCGGCAAGCCGCGTGTCGGCCGTGCGAAAAGCGCTCATGGGAACGAGCGCGCTCATGGTGGCGATCACGTGGTGTGATGCCGCCTTCGCGCAAACCACGCTGCCGCCCTTGACGGTGCAGACCAAGAAAGCCCGCCCCAAAGCCGCAGCAAAGGCCGCGCCCAAGCAGGCCCCTACGTCTTCTGCTCCGCCGGTGGAGGTCGCCGAACCGGTGGTCGTTGCGCCGCAGGATGTGCCCTACACCACGCCCAGCGCGACGAGCACCGCCACCCGCAGCGATCTCGATACATTCGGCCAGATCGGAACAGGCGACATTCTGCGCTCCATGCCGGGTGTGGGCACGCGCGAAAGCCCCGGCACGCCCGGTACTGCCGTGAATATCCGCGGCATGGAAGGCTCCGGCCGCGTCAACATGATGATCGACGGCGTGCGCCAGAACTTCCGCTTTACCGGTCATGAAGCGCAGGGCTTCGCCTACGTCGATCCCAACTTGCTCGCCGGTATCGACGTGAATCGCGGCGCTGTATCCACGCAGGGCGGCTCGGGCGCGCTTGCCGGCACAGCCAATTTCCGCACGCTCGACGTAGATGACATCATCAAGCCGGGACGGGACGCTGGCGTCCTGACGACCGCGACCTGGGGCACCAATGGCGTCGGCTGGTCGGAGATGGCAGGTGCCGCCGTGCGGACCGAGACCATCGGCATCGCTGGCGCGATCAGCGGTCACAATCAGAGCAACTACAAGAACGGCGATGGCATCACCGTTCTCAATACCGACAAGGATATCATCTCGGGGCTGTTCAAAGTCGAGATCAAGCCCTCGACCGAGCACTTCCTGAAGTTCGGCGGCGTCATCTATGACGCGGACTTCACCGCAAATTCCTACTTCCAGAACTTGCGGTCCGAGACGTTCACGATGAACTACATCTATCGTCCCGTCGACAACCCGCTCGTCTACTTCAAGTTCAATGCTTACGCGAACGACGTGAACATGGAGTACCTGCGCTCAACCAGCCCCTTCGCGACGGCTGTCGGCCGCATGATCGAGACCAAAGGTAAAGGTTTCGATGTTTCCAACACGTCGAAGTTCTGGCTCGGCGGGATCAAGGTAGTCTCCGAGTACGGCTTCGAGTACTTCGGCGACGAGTTCGAGGTCATCAACAGCACGGCGACGCCGGATCGTGGCGTCAACGGACCAGGTGAGAGTTCCACGGCCAGCGTCTTTTCACAGACGAAGTTCACCTATGGCATCGCCGATCTGATTCTCGGCGCGCGCTACGACATGTTCACGCTGAAGGGTTCTGGATCCATTGCTCCAGGCAATCCTATCGGTCTGCCCCCCGGCCCCTATGAGGTTGATCGCGAGGACGAGCGCTTCAACCCGAAGGTGACGTTCGCACTCAACCCGACGCCGTGGCTGCAGCCCTACGTGACCTACTCGGAGACCATGCGCTATCCAACGGTTAACGAAACCTTCGTCGGCGGTAGTCATCCAGGCTCAGGCACGCCTCCGCAGAGCTTCTTCCCGAACCCCTTCCTCGAACCCGAGATCGCCAAGGGCTGGGAGTTCGGTTTCAACATCAAGAAGGACGGCCTGTTTGCGCACTACGACAGCTTCCGCTTCAAGGCCACCTACTTCACGCTGGATGTCGAAAACTACATCACGGCAAGCTTCGTCGGCGGCACGCACTTCATCAACAATCCGGGCATCAGCAAGGTCGACGGCGTCGAGCTGCAGGGCATGTATGACGCACGCTTCGTCTTTGCCGGCATGAGCTACACGTACTCGAACTCCGATTTGCCACCGCAGGCGAATGGCTTCGGCGCTCAGAGCTACCTGCCCGAGCATGTGTTCTCGATTACCGGTGGCTTGAGGTTCTTCGACGAGAAGCTCACGGTTGGCGCGCGCGGCTACTTTGCAAGCAAGGCCTACACCGGCGGCGATCTCATTCCGACCAATGGCGAAGCCTACACGCCGGGCTACGAGCTGCTCGACCTCTTTGCGAGCTACAAGTTCGACAGCGGTCTCCAGCTCGGCGCATCCGTCACCAACGTGTTCGACGAAGCCTACACACCGTACACCGCGACACCAGCAACGGGCTTCACCGGAGACACAGGTCGCGGCCGCACTGTCCTGCTGACCGCAAAGGCACACTTCTGACGCTGCCACACCAAGCACAAAACACCAAAAGCGCCGCACACCCGTGCGGCGCTTTCTTTTTGCGCGACGATCAGAGGATCTGGCTCAGGAACGCACGCGTGCGCGGATCGCTTGCGTTCGTGAAGAACGTCGCCGGCGGCCCATGCTCGACGATAATGCCGCGATCCGTGAAATAGATGTGATCTCCGACCTCGCGCGCAAAACCCATCTCATGCGTGACCAGCACGCACGTCATACCCTCCTCGGCAAGCTCGCGGATCGTCACCAGCACTTCCTTGACCGTTTCGGGATCGAGCGCGGCCGTGACCTCGTCGAACAGCATGATGTCCGGATTCATGGCGAGTGAACGCGCGATCGCGACGCGCTGCTGCTGCCCGCCCGACAGCTCGCCCGGATAGGCGTCCTCCTTGCCCTCGAGGCGCACTTTCTTGATCAACCGTCTCGCCCGCGCTTCGACCTCGTCCTTCGGTTGCTTCAGCACATGAAGCGGCGCCATCATGACGTTTTCAAGTGCGGTCTTGTGCGGAAACAAGTTGTACGACTGGAAGACCATGCCGACTTTCTTGCGCAGCTCGAGCTTGTCGAGCGCGGGATCGTGCACCTCCTGCCCTTCGACGGTGATCGAGCCCTGATTGATCGGTACCAGCGCATTGATGCAGCGGAGCAGCGTCGATTTCCCCGATCCCGACGGCCCGATGATGCAGATGACCTCGCCCTTGCGCACATCCAGGCTCACGCCCTTCAGCACCTCGATGGGCCCGAAAGACTTGTGCACATCCTTGATGCTGACGATGGGCTGATCCGGCGTCCACGCGCTCGTCATGATCTCACCTCAGATACGGACCGCGTACTTGCGCTCGAGCCGGATGGTCCAGCGCGCGATCGGATAGCAGTAGACGAAGAAGAAAAGGAGCAGCATCCCGTACATCGGCATGAGCAGCTCCGTGCGCTGCTCGGAGGCGAGCGCATCCTGCGTAAGCGTCATCGCGTCGTTGACGCCGACGATGGAGATGAGTGGCGTCGCCATAGTCAGAATCGCGTACCAGTTCATCCAGGGCGGGATCATGCGCTTCACGCACTGCGGCAGGATAATGCGCCAGAGTGTCTGAAGGCGTGAGAATGCGAGACTTTCGGCCGACTCCCACTGCGCGGTCGGTATCGAATTGACCGCACCGCGCACGATCTCTGCGATGTTCGCCATGATCGGGAGCGCCAGACCCACCGTCGCCTTGAACCACGCCGGGAAGGGGATCGTCAGGCCGCCGATGCGAAACTGAAACGGCGTCAGCAGCATCACGAAGAACAGCAGCACGAGCCAAGGCGAATTGCGGAAGAACTGCGTGATCGCCCATGAGACCGAGCGCACGGGCGCGAACTTCGAGATCAGGCCGAGGCCCAGCGCGAGCCCCGTAACCGTCCCAATGGCCATCGCGAGGAAGCTGACGAGAATATTGAGCGCAAAGCCACCGAACTCGCGCGGCGGCCCGAACAGAATGAGCGGCGTCCACTTCCAGAGCGTCGCCAGAATGCCCGGGCGCTCCCCGCCGACCGCGAGCTGCGCCCAGGCCTCACTTGCGAGCAGAACACACGCCAGAAGCCCCAGCGCAACGGCAAGCGCGCGCGGCGTGAAGGCTGACGCCAGATATCCACTCTCGCCCCGAACGGCCGGCGGCAGCACGACCGGCGCCAGCATCGTGTTGGCTTTTCCATCCGGGCTCATTGGCCGAACCCCGGAACGCGCAGCGAGCGCTCGAGCCGCGTCATGAGCCAGACGAAGATGCCGACCAGAATGAGATAGAAGGTCAGCAGCGTCACCATCATCTCGAAGACGTTGATACGATCCGACCAGATCTGGCTGGCGACATACAGCGTCTCCGGCACGGCGATGGCATATGCCTGCGTCGTCGTCTTGATCAGATTGACGAGGTTGTTGTTGAGCGCCGGCAGGCACACGCGCACCGCGAGCGGCAGCACGATGTAACGGTAGATCTGCCAGCGGTTGAAGCCGAGCGACTCCGCGGCCTCGACCGTCGATTTCTGCACGGCCTCCACGCCTGACCGGAAAATCTCGATGTTGAAGGCGCCGGCGAAGAACGACAGCGAGATCACCGCCCACGCGAAGCTCCCGAGTATGGGCTGGGCAATGCCGAACTCGTTCTCGACGCGCGGCATCTGGGGGCCGAGTGCGAAATAGAAGAAATACATCTGCACGAGCGGCGGCGTATTGCGGAAGAACTGGATATAGCCCTGGACGAAAGCCTTGAGGATCCTGAAGCGGCTCCCCTGCAGCCACGCGCCGACGATGCCGATCAGAACACTCAGGATCACGCACGTCGCGGCGAGCTGGACCGTCGTCCACATGCCGCGCAGCAGGCGGCCGCGCTCGAACGTATCGTAGAAGTGGACGAGATTGATGCCATACGCGTCATGCAGACTGCGCAGGAAGTCCCACAGACCTTCCATTCAATTCCCGTCGTTCGGAATGCAATGCGAATTCGAGGAGAACCGCCGGGCGGCGCATTCCATGCACCGCCCGGCAGCTACTGCTGATTACTTCTTGGCGGCCGCGGTGGCATCGGTCAGCCACTGCGTATTACTGCCGACCCACTTCTTCTCCATGGCGAGCAGCGCGCCCGACTTCAGCCAATCCTTGACTGTCTCGGACATGAACTTGCCCCAGGGCCCGTCCAGATCCTCGGTCTTGACCGCGAGCCCCCACGGCACCGGCTTCCACTCCGTCAGCGCCACGACGTCGAAGCCTTCCCACTTCTTGTCCTGGGCCTTCTTGAACACGAGCACGACATCGTCATAGACGAAGCCGACGCACCGCCCATCCAGCAGCGCCTGCTCGGCCTCCGGCACGCCCTTGAAGGCGATCAGATCCTGGCCCGTGTACTTCGACTGCAGCTCGTTGTTGTAGAACGCACCCTGCAGCGCGCAGACCGGCTTGCCCTTCAGATCGGCCGCACTCTTGATGTTCGCCTTCTTGTTGGCGAGGATCGCGACGCCCGAGGCGTAGTACACGGGATCGACGATGCCGACGACCTTGCGGCGCTCCGGCGTGTCGCTCATGGTCGCGATCATGAGATCGATCTTGCCCTGCTGCAGGAACTGCATGCGGTTGGACGAGACGACCGAGACGAGTTCCAACTTCACGCCGAGCCGCTTGGCTACGTCGGCCGCCATATCGGCCTCCATGCCGACGATGGCACCGCTCGAGTCGCGCGTACCCCAGGGCGGATAGTCCGTCTTCACGCCGACGATGAGCGTGCCCTTTTTCTTGATCTCCGCCAGCGGATCGGCCTTCGCCGCCGTGTTGCCGGCCAACGCGGCGACAACGCCGAGAGCCAATGCCGCGATCAGTCGTCTCATCGCACGTCTCCTGTCATGCTACCCAATGCCCATGGCCGGCTCACCACACATCGTGCGCGAGAAGCCCGCTGCCCGAAATTATGGCACAGGCGGCCCGAAGTCCGAAAGCCGAACAATTCAGGCAACGCGTTTGGTTTCCGGGCAATCCCTGTTCGGGTTCAGGTGTCGGCGACGAGCGGCGCTGCAATGGCACCGAGAATGCGCTGCGCATCCGCGGGCGACAGGCACACCTGCAATCCACGCTGGCCGCCATTCATATAGATCCGGTCATGAGCCAGGGACTGGGCCTCGATGACTGTCGGCGACTTCTTCCGCTGACCGAACGGGCTGATACCGCCGACCTTGTACCCCGTGACCCGCTCGGCATCCGCGGGCTTCATCATTTGCGCCGACTTCCCGCCGACCGCCGCGGCCAGCTTCTTCATGGACACTTCCCGGTCCGACGGCACGATGACGCAAACGGACTTGCCGTCGACGAGCGCCATGAGCGTCTTCAGAACGCGCGCCGGCTCCTCACCCAGGGCCTCAGCCGCCTGGAGGCCAATGTGCTGTGCATCGGCATCGTAGTCGTAGGTATGAACCGAGAAGTCGGCCTTCGCACTCTCCAGCATGTCCGTCGCGCGCGTCTTCTTCGACATGTCACCCCTGGTCTCTCTCACCCAGTCATTCTACCGAGTTGCCTGTTCAATGCCGATCTCCTGGCATTTATTAAGGGCAAGGAACTGCGCGCAGCGCGCGGACACTGCCCGCCCGACGGGGCGTGTGCGACTATTCGCGGACATCCCAGTACGGCTTGTCGCCGAAATGTGCGACGAGAAAGTCGATGAACGCGCGCACTTTCACGGAGACATGACGCGTCGGCGGATAGAGCGCACACAACGACAACTCCGGCGCGCGATACTCCTTCAGCACCGCCTGCAGCTTCCCGCTTCGCAGCTCCGGCCCCGCAATGAAGGTTGGAATGAGGGCGATGCCGATGCCTTGCAGCGCTGCGTCGCGCAGGATCTCCGCGTTGTTCGTGCACAGCCTCGACGACACATTGAGCCAGTGATCGCCGTCCTTGCCCGTGAGCTTCCACTGCACGCCCGTGCCGAGGTAATCGTATGACAGTAGCTCGTGCGCGCGCAGATCACTCGGATGCTTCGGCATCCCATGCGCCTTCAGATACGCAGGCGACGCGCACAGCAGACGATGTGCCGGCGCAATCCGCCGAGCGATCAGACTCGAAGCGGCCATGTCCGCGATGCGCACCGTTACGTCGAAACCTTCCTGCACCGTATCGAGCTGCTGATCGCTGAGGATCAAATGAATGCGCAGCTCCGGATACTGCTGCATGAAGGCGCTGATCGCCTTGCCGAGATGCAGGGTGCCGAAAGACATCGGCGCGTTAACGCGGAGCATGCCGCGTGGCGCGGCCTGCAACTGCGACACAGTCAGATCGGCTTCCTCGATGTCGGCGAGAATGGCGATGCAGCGCTCGTAGTAGATGCGGCCGTTGTCCGTCGCGCTCGCACTGCGCGTCGTGCGATGCAGAAGCTGCACGCCGAGCTCGGTCTCCAGCTCCATGACGTACTTGCTGACCGCCGAGCGGGAGAGCCGCAGGCTGCGGGCGGCCTCCGAGAAGCTGCCGAGCTCCACGACCTTCGCGAATGCGCGCATGCGCGTGAGCTTGTCCATGCCCATGTCTCCGATACGGGCCCGCTGTGCCCATCGCTCGACTGTCTACAATTTGGAGACAGAAAGCGCACAGTAAACCGTATTGTCAATAATACGCGGCGACCACATATTCCGTCCAGACAGATCCAAGCACCGCCGTTCGGCGGGGAAAGGTGGGCAAAATGGCTGGAATTCATCATGTTACGGCAATCGCCGGCCGCCCGAACGTCAACTTCGACTTTTACACGCGGACGCTCGGCCTGCGCTTCGTCAAGAAGACCGTCAACTTCGACGATCCCGGCACCTATCACTTCTACTACGGTGACGAGGCCGGCAGCCCCGGCACGATCCTGACGTTCTTCCCCTGGGAGCACGCGGCGCCCGGCCGCGGCGGTGTCGGCCTCACGCAGACGACGTCGTTTCGCGTTCCGACCGGGTCGATCGGCTTCTGGACGCATCGTCTCGTCGAAGCAGGTGCCAAGCACGAAGCGCCGATCAAGCGCTTCGGCGAATGCATCCTCGAATTCACCGATCCGGACGGCATGAGCCTCGCGCTCGTCGGCGTCCCCGGTGCGGAGAACGAGGCTACCTGGACGACCGGCGATATTCCTGCCGAGCACGCGATCCGTGGCTTCCACGGCGTGACGCTCATGCTCGACAGCGCGGAGCCCACGGGTGCGATCCTCACCGACGCGCTCGGCTTCACGAAGGTCGGCCAGGAAGGACCGTATGTGCGCTTCAAGAGCGAGGACGCGATCGGCGGCATCGTCGACATCCGCGAGGCGAAGGGCTTCCTTCCCGGACGGATGGGACTTGGCTCGGTTCATCATGTGGCGTTCCGCGCCAAGGATGACGCCGAGCAGGCCGAGATCGCGAAGAAGCTTCGCGAAGCGCATGGGCTGATCGCGACGGAGCAGAGAGATCGGAACTACTTCCGCTCGATCTACTTCCGCGAGCCGGGCGGCATCCTCTTCGAGGTCGCAACGGATGTCCCGGGCTTCACCGTCGACGAGCCGCTTGCCACGCTCGGCGCCGATCTGAAGCTGCCACGTTTCCTCGAGCCGCAGCGGCGGCAGATCGAAGCCGTGCTGCCGACATTGGAGGTTGCTGCATGACCACGACGTCAGCTCGCACCGCCCCTCGCATTGCAATGGGCGGTGCACCGCTGACACGCGCCAAGGCGGCCATGATCCTTCTTCATGGCCGCGGCGCTACAGCGGAAGGAATGCTCGATCTGGCTGATGTCTTCGCGCAGCCGGACATGGCCTATCTCGCACCGCAGGCACCGGGCCGGACCTGGTATCCGCATTCGTTCCTCGCGCCCATCGAGCAGAACGAGCCGCATCTGTCGCGCGCGCTCGCTCAAGTCGACGCGCTCGTCAGCGAGCTCGGCCACAATGGCTTCGCCCCTCAGAGGATCGTCCTGCTCGGCTTTTCCCAGGGTGGCTGTCTCGCGCTCGAATATGCCGCACGCAATGCGCAGCGCTATGGCGCCGTCATCGGATTGAGTGCGGGCCTCGTCGGTCCGGAGGGTACGCCGCGCGACTATCGCGGTTCGCTTGCCGGAACGCGCGTCGTGCTCGGCTGCAGTGACGTCGACGCGCACATTCCGCTCGCTCGCGTGAAGGAGACGACGCGCGTGCTCGGCGCACTCGGCGGCGATGTCGTCGAGCGCATCTATCCGGGGATGGGTCACACCATCAACGACGACGAGATTGCCCAGGTCCGCGCGGCCCTCACGAGGGTTCTGCATCCCGCTCCATCACCGGTCCAGTGAGCAATATCGAAGTTTGCCAAAGCCAGAGAGGAACACCCATGACCAAGCCGTCCTACCTCCAAGTTCTCACACCTCAGAACAGCCAGGTTCTCTTTATCGATCAGCAGCCGCAGATGGCCTTCGGCGTGCAGTCGATCGATCGCCAGACGCTCAAGAACAATGTCGTCGGCCTCGCGAAGGCAGCGAAGGTCTTCAACATCCCGACGACGATCACACAAGTCGAAACGGACGGCTTCTCCGGCAATACCTTCCCCGAGCTGCTGGGCGTCTTCCCGACGAATAAGCTCCTCGAGCGCACGTCCATGAACTCCTGGGACGACCAGAACGTCCGCGACGCGCTCGCCGCCAATGCCAAGAAGGGCCACACGAAGATCGTCGTCTCGGGCCAGTGGACGGAGGTCTGCAATCTGACGTTTGCGCTCTCCTGCCTGCGGGATACGGACTATGAGATCTACATGGTGGCCGATGCTTCGGGCGGCACGTCCGTCGATGCGCACAAGTACGCCATGGATCGCATGGTGCAGGCAGGCGTCGTGCCTGTGACATGGCAGCAGGTCCTGCTCGAGTGGCAGCGCGACTGGGCACGCAAGGATACGTACGATGCCGTCACTGGCCTCATCAAAGAGCATTCCGGCGCCTACGGCATGGGAGTCGACTACGCCGTCACACACGTGCACAAGGGCCCCGAGCGCGTAAAGCACGGCGAGCGTATTGGGCCGAATCCGGCCAAGGATATTTGATTGATCGATCACGCTGGCGGCCTTCATGGCCGCCGGCTTTTAAAAGGAAAGAATAATGGCGACGCCCGACAGTTCGAAGGCTCAAACCGAAGGCTCGGCGCTCGCCCCTCTCAAACACCCCGTCTTTGCTGCCCTGTGGATCGCGACCGTCGTCTCGAACATCGGCACATGGATGCAGAATGCGGCCGCCGGCTGGCTCATGGCGGGCCTGACGCAAGACGCCTTCATCGTCTCGCTTGTGCAGGTGGCGACGATGCTGCCCGTCGTGCTGCTCGGCCTTCCGGCCGGCGCCCTCGCTGACATCGTCGATCGGCGCTGGCTGCTCATTGCCGTGAATGCCGCCCTCACACTCATCGTTACGGCGCTCGGCGTTCTCGTCTGGTTCGATGCCGTCACACCGTGGATCCTGCTGATCTTTACGTTTCTCGTCGGCGCGGGATCGGCACTCATGGCCCCCGCTTGGCAAGCCATCGTGCCGACGCTCGTCCCACGAGACGACCTGCAGGCCGCGATCTCGCTCAACAGCGTCGGCATCAACATCAGCCGTGCAATCGGCCCCGCGCTCGCCGGCATCGTGATCGGTCTTTCGGGTCTCGCCGCGCCCTTCTGGCTCAACGCCATCAGTACGCTCGGTGTCATCGCCGTCCTGTTCTGGTGGCGCCCGACGATGGCCGCTGCCGGCGGCCTCCCACCGGAGCGCTTTCGCTCGGCCCTCGGCGTTGGCTGGCGCCACGTTCGCAACAATCGCCACCTCACGGCAACCCTGATCCGCGCCGCCGGCTTCTTCGTTTTCGCGAGCGCCTACTGGGCGCTGCTCCCGCTCGTCGCGCGCGACCAGATCGCGACCGGGCCGCAGCTTTATGGCCTTCTGCTCGGCACCATCGGCGTCGGCGCCGTCGGCGGCGCATTCCTGCTGCCGCGTCTCAAGGCATGGCTCGGCCCCGACATGCTCGTCGCTGGCGCCACTGCCGGCACGGTCGTCGCGCTCGTGCTGTTCGGCATCGCGCGCTCGCCCTATGTCGGCCTCGCCGCCGCATTCATTGCAGGGGTCTCCTGGATCGCCGTGCTGGCGCCGCTGAATGTATCGGCGCAGGTCGCGCTGCCCGGCTGGGTCAAGGGACGCGGCCTTGCCATCTTCGCCATTGTGCAGTTCGGCGCCATGACGATCGGCAGCGCGCTGTGGGGTCAGGTCGCCAATTTCGCAGGGCTTCAGGCGGCGCACTTCTTTGCCGCCGTCGGCGCCTTGATCTTCGTGCCGCTACTGGCGCGCTGGAAGCTCCAAACCGGTGCCGATGTCGACCTCACGCCCTCCATGCACTGGGCTGATCCGATGGTGTCGGGCGAAGTCGAGCTGGATCGCGGCCCCGTGCAGATCGTCATCGAATACAGAATCGCCGCGCAGGATCGCGAGATCTTCCTCGCGACCATCGGCGAGCTTCGGTCCGAGCGTCTGCGCGATGGCGCCTATGACTGGGATGTATTCGAGGACGCGGCCGAGCCCGGACGCATGATCGAGACCTTCCTCGTCTCGTCCTGGCTCGAGCATCAGCGCCAGCACCGTCGCGTCACCGTATCCGACCAGGATGCACAGACGCGCCTGCACCAGCTCCACAAGGGCGCCAAACCGCCGATCGTCCAGCACTTCGTCGCTGCACGCCCACGCAATCACTAGAGGCAAAGGAGTTCGCGTATCATGGCCTCTCCGACCGCACCCGATCTGATCCTCCACAACGGCCAGATCACCACGCTCGACCGCGCAAATCCGGCCGCCAGCGCACTCGCGATCACCGACGGGAAGTTCACGGCCGTCGGCAGCGATCGCGAGATCATGCTCTCGGCAGGCCCCACCACGAAGATCGTCGATCTCAGCGGCCGCCGCGTCCTGCCCGGTCTTTGCGACAACCACACGCACGTCGTGCGCGGCGGTCTCAACTTCAACATGGAGCTTCGCTGGGACGGTGTGCGCTCGCTCGCCGATGCCATGAGCATGTTGAAGCGTCAGGTTGCCGTCACGCCGCCACCGCAGTGGGTGCGGGTCGTCGGCGGCTTCACCGAGCACCAGTTCGCCGAGAAGCGCCTACCGACGCTCGAAGAGATCAATGCCATCGCGCCCGATACGCCCGTATTCCTGCTGCACCTCTATGACCGCGCACTTCTCAATGGCGCCGCGCTCCGCGCCGTCGGCTATACCAAGGACACCCTAAACCCACCCGGTGGCGAGATCCTCCGTGATGGCAATGGCAATCCGACCGGCCTCCTGCTCGCCAAGCCCAATGCCGCCATTCTCTACGCCACGCTCGCGAAGGGACCGAAACTTCCCTTCGACTATCAGGTGAACTCGACGCGCCATTTCATGCGCGAGCTGAACCGCCTCGGCGTCACGAGCGTGATCGATGCGGGCGGCGGCTTCCAGAACTACCCCGATGACTACGCCGTCATCCAGAAGCTTGCCGACGAAGGCCAGATGACCGTGCGGCTCGCCTACAATCTCTTCACGCAGAAGGCCAAGCAGGAGAAGGACGACTTCCTCAACTGGACGCGCACGTCGACGTACAAGCAGGGCGACGACTACTTCCGTCACAACGGCGCAGGCGAGATGCTCGTCTTCTCGGCCGCCGATTTCGAGGATTTCCGCCAGCCACGCCCCGACATGCCGCCTGAGATGGAGGGCGATCTCGAGGAGGTCGTGCGCATTCTCGCCGAGAACCGCTGGCCCTGGCGTCTGCACGCCACCTACGACGAGACCATCTCGCGCGCACTCGATGTCTTCGAGAAGGTCGATCGCGATATCCCGCTCGCGGGCCTCAACTGGTTCTTCGATCATGCGGAGACAATTTCGGAACGCTCGATCGACCGCGTCGCCGCGCTCGGCGGCGGCATCGCCGTGCAGCACCGCATGGCCTATCAGGGCGAGTATTTCGTCGAGCGCTACGGCGCTCGCGCCGCCGAAGCGACGCCACCGATCGCCCGCATGCTCGACAAGGGCGTAAAGGTATCCGCCGGCACCGACGCCACGCGCGTCGCCTCCTACAATCCCTGGGTTTCGCTCGCCTGGATGATCACGGGCCGCACGGTCGGCGGTTTGCGCATCTATCCGCAACACAACTGCCTCGATCGCGAGACCGCACTCCGCATGTGGACCGAGAAGGTCACATGGTTCTCGAACGAGGAAGGCAGGAAGGGCCAGATCGTCGTCGGCCAGCTCGCTGACCTCACCGTGCCCGATCGCGACTTCTTCAAATGTCCCGAGATGGAGATCGCCGATATCACGGCCGATCTGACGATCGTCGGCGGCCGAGTTGTCTACGGCGCCGGCACCTTTGCCGCGCTCGACGAAGGCGGCCCACCACCGGCCATGCCGGACTGGTCCCCCGTGCGCGCCTTCGGCGGATATGGCGCCTGGGGCAACACCACGTCGGGAGACGCTGAGGCCGCCCAGCAGCGTGCCGCCACGAGTTGCGGCTGCGCCCATGCCTGCGGTGTCCACGGCCACGATCACGCGACAGCGTGGTCGTGCACCGTCCCGACCGGTGATCTCAAGAGCTTCTGGGGTGCGCTCGGTTGCGCCTGCTGGGCTGTGTGAGCTTACTGCTTGTTGCTCGCCGACTTCGTGCTCGCGGACTTGGCGCCCTTGGTGGACTTCCTCTTCACCTTCCGCTTCGGCGCCGGATCATCGTTCGCGCCGAAACCGAAGCCCGAGAAGATCGACGAAATCGGCGCCGAGGTATTCGCACCCGAATAGTTCGCCACCACCCGCACCGTCGTGCCGACCTTGGCAAGCGTGGAAAGATGCACGACGTGCTCGTTCATCATGCGGAAGCATCCCGACGACGACGCGCGCCCGATCGAACGCTCGTTGTTCGTGCCGTGAATGCGATAGATCGTATTGCCGAGATACAGCGCCTTGGCACCCAGCGGATTGATGACGCCGCCCGACACCGTGATCGGAAGCCCGGGCTGGCGCTTGTGCATTTCGGGCGGCGGCGTCCACGACGGCCAGGACGCAATGCGGCTTACCCGCTCCGTCCCCGTCCATTCGAAGCCCTCGCGCCCCACGGAGATCGGATAAGCGTAAGCGCGCTTGCCGGGCAGCACGTAGTAGAGCTGCCGACCGCCCGTATCGACGATGATCGTGCCCGGCGCCTCGTCGCGATCGAGGTAGACGGTCGGCGGCGCCTGCGGGGCGATATCCGGCTTCCCGCCGCCATCCATGAACTTCGGATAGACGGTCGGGCCGTAGGTCTTGCGGCGCTCGGCCCGCTGCGCTTCGAGTTCCCGCTCGCGGCGATCGATATCGCTCTGGAAGACGGGCGCGCCCCCGCTCCACTGGGCGGAGACTGAACCACTACCCGAGGCCCAAATGACACTCGCGCCCGCCAGAAGTCCGAGCATAGCTGCGCTGGTCCGGATCATTCGTCCCCCAATTGCCCATTGCGCCGAGCATCTCGGCACTGAGTCGCCCGCTTTCCTACCTAACCGCAGCGCCCAGGCCGAACAAGCCGTCTACTGCCCCCGCCTGTCGAACGCCATTCCTTACGTGCCGAGCGGCCACAGGCTCTTCGGCGCGCGCTCATACTTTAGCAAGCGGACATTCGCCGGCGCGACCCCGGGCGTGTCCACATACACCACTTCACTCGCGATCGGCCCGAAATGGGCGTGGAAGTGCTGCGAGGACTTGACGACGACCAGCTTCGTCTCGGCGAGATCGATGCCGAACTGCGTGAAGAGGTTCGTGCCGAAACCCTGCGTGCGGTGCGTATTCAGCACGACCTTGATTCCGTCGATGCGGACGAGCGCGACATCGCCGAGCGGCGCAATCGTGCCGCTGAGCCCGTCCTGCCAGGCGTCCTTCTTCACTGCGAGCACCTCGACGGTCACATCGAGTGGCGGCCCCGAGTACTGGCTGACCTTGCCGCCGATCCGCAGCTTCAAGTTCGCGCCGACGCCCGCCTGATGGCAGAAGCTCACCGCGACCGGATCCCAGAACGGCCCGAGCACGGCGTTCTCGACCTTGCGCTCGATCAGTCGCGCAAGGATGAACGTCGAGTCGCCGCCAGCCCCGGCGCCTGGATTGTCGGCGCTGTCGGCGAGCACAACCGACATCTGATTGCTCTCGAGACCCCGCGTGATCGCGCCGTCCGCATCGGGATAAGGCGGCGCGAACTTGTCGCGCATCGCGATGATCTCGTCGCCGAGCTCCTTGCCGATCTGTTCGGCCTTTGCCGCGTCCCCATCCGTGACGACGAGAAGACGCGCGCCGAGATCGGCATTGTCGCCCCATGGAAATCCATGACCGAAGGAGATCGAGAGCACGCCATCCTTGCCCTCCATCTCGTAGAGGCGCTTGACGAGACTGCTGGCGGGCTCGCGCGTCGTCGGAATAAGCGTGATGAAGCCGAGATCGCGCAGGTGCATGACGGGCTTCGTGCGGCCGGCGAGAGCATCCTCCGCAAGCCGCACGAGATCGCGCCCTCGATCGTAGATGTCGGTATGCGGGTATTCCTTGAAGATCACCATCAGATCGACCGAGCCGACCTTCTTCTCCGTCAGGTTGCAATGAAGATCCAGCTCGGCGCCGAGGAGCACGTCCGGGCCGATGAGCTCGCGCACGCGGGCGAGGAGATCGCCCTCCGCGTCCTCATAACCATCGGCAATCATGGCTCCATGGATCTGAAGCAGAACGGCGTCGACCGGCATCGCCGCCTTGAGGTCCGCGAGAAGCTGGTCGCGAAGGAATTCGTAGGCGCTCTTCACGGTGATGCCCGAAGGCTGGGCGAAGGCGAGCTTGCCCTCGATCAGCGTCCAGCCAGCTTCCGCGCTCCGCTCGCGCAGTGCCTTGCAGAGCTGTCCAAAGGCCGGAAGCTTCTCGGACGGGGTGGCCGGCATGTCGTAGCCGTTGCCCTGGAACTCGGCCAGACCGGTCGGCATGGGTGCGAACGTGTTGGTTTCAGTGCCGAGCGTGGCCGTGAAGATGCGCATTTATTTGGATTCCCCCTGGCTGGTCCCATCGAGGATGGCAGAGCCGGAGGACATTTTCAAATGCATGAATTCGGCGGCCTCGCACACCAGCACTACCGCGGACGCAGCATGAGGCGAGCCCATCTGCCATACCCAATGCGGATGGCAGCCCCGCCCACTGCGGACGGGGCTGCTGTCTGCTTGACCGAGCTCCGATTGTATACGATGCACTGGGCTGACGTGACATTCACGGCGGTTCGCTGCAGCCGCTGCTCGGCAATTGCCCCGTGCAGATGTTCCGCCTTGCGACGGACCAAAAATCGGATCGGAGCCAACCGTGACGTCAGCCGTATCGGCGCGCAAATGGGAGCGGCAGGAAGCGGCGCTGCTCGGCCAGGTGGCGGCGGCGCACTTCGTCAGTCACTTCCACATCATGACGTTGCCGGCGCTCATGCCGCTGCTGCCGGCGTATCTCGGCGTCAGCTTCATCGAGCTCGGCCTCGCGCTGACCGCTTTCAATCTCGTGTCCTTGATCGTGCAGACGCCGCTCGGCTTCCTGACGGATCGCGTCGGCGCACGGCGGATGCTGATCGCCGGCCTCGCCCTCGGCGGCGCGAGCTTCCTGTCACTCGCGTTCACGCAGTCATACGTATTTCTGATCATCGCGATGATGAGCGCAGGGCTCGCCAACGGCGTGTATCATCCGGCCGACTACGCGATGCTCTCGCGCGGCATACGCGGCGAGAAGATGGGCCGCGCCTTTTCCGTCCACACATTCGCGGGCTTCATCGGCGGTGCCGCTGCGCCCGCGGTGCTGCTCACCGCGATCGCCTTCGGCGGCGTTCCGCTCGCCTTCGCATTCTCCGGCCTCCTTGCCTTTGCCGTGGCGCTCATGCTCGCGGCTGTTCCTGCCGAGCCGGCGACGGTGTCGGACGCGCGCACGGCGAAGACAGCGGGCGTCGCGCCCGTCAGTGGCCTCAGGGGATTGGTCACACCGGCCGTGCTGTCGCTCATGCTGCTCTATGTCTTGTTGAGCCTCTGCACGAGTGGCATCCAGAATTTCTCGGTCTCTGCCTTCACGACCGGGTTCGGTGTCAGCCTGCCGTTGGCCAATGCGGCGCTGACCGGCTTTCTGCTGGCGAGTTCCATCGGCGTTCTGGCAGGTGGTATGCTCGCGGACCGCACACGGCGTCACGGCATTGTCGCGTCGCTGGCCCTGTTGATGTCCGCGCTGCTCGTCTCGCTCGTCGCTTTGATCGACCTGCCGCATATTCTGATTGCCGCAGTCATGACCGCCGCCGGCTTCCTCTTTGGCATGATCGCGCCCTCGCGTGACATGCTCGTGCGGGCGGCCTCGCCCCCGGGTGCGGAGGGACGCGTCTTCGGCATTGTCTCGACGGGTTTCAATATTGCCGGACTCGTCGGCCCGATGTTCTACGCGTGGCTGCTCGACCACGGTTTCCATCGCGGCATTTTCCTCGCCGCCGTCGGCTTCATGCTGATCACGATGATGATCACGCTCGCCCAGGAACTGCGGTCACGGCGCGCTTAGTACGCCTGCCTCAGGAGCACCTGGGAGGATTGGCGAGCGGCACCCACTGGAAGTGGAACCACTTGCGGAACCACGCCGGGTGCAGCGTCTTGGAGATATCCTCTGCAAGCGTCGCCGCGCTCTGACCTTCATACAGCGTCCCGTTCCGCACGAACGAGACCTTGGCATCGGGCGCTCGATCCAGGCGATGCAGCACGTGATAGTAGACCATGCCGAACTTGCCGCGCGCGGCCGTCTGCATGATGCGATCGCCGGAGGCCTCGCGGATCTCGACGAGATCATCGAGATAACCGAACGGCATCGGCAATGCCCGCATGATGAGATGATTGTTCAGCCCGCCCTCGAGCCGCAGATTGGCGAACATGTTGACGGTTTGCGCCGTCTTCAAGCCGACATACGGCAACGCGCAGCTCAGGAAGAACAGCACACCCACCGCGTTGAGCCATGTGAGGCGTGACCAGAGCAGCGCGCCCTCGGAGCTGGATGCCGGTACCGGCTCGTCGTCGGCAGGCTTGCCTGGAAAGAGAATGGCACCGACGATCAGGGCCGCAAGCGCGAGCCAGACCAATCCGACCATGTTGAAATCGCGCCTGATGGCGAACGCGGCAACGAGGAGCATCACGGTCGGCAGAAGCACCGCACCTCTCCATGAGCGCAGGCCCGCGATGAGACCACGATAGTTCTCACCCCTGACGATGCGCTGCGCCTGCTCGGGCGACAGGAAAAGCGTGTGTAGCGCAATGGTGAGCGTCGAGAACGCGGGATACATGGCAAAGCCGCTCAAGGCGATGAAGCCATGGAAAGCGACGCCGAGAATGATACCCCAGTGGCGCCAGCGCCGAACGAGCAGCATGGCGACGATCACACCCTCGACGGCGAACGTACCGTAGATCGTGAGGTAGTGGATCACCGGATGATCGAGCAGATGGATCGGCCAGGGCATGGCCTTCCACAACACCACGGCGCAGCTCACCGACGGATCGAGGAATCCCTCGTTGATCTTGTGGAACACGCCATAGAAATACATGGTCAGCAACAGAACCCGGCCGACCGGCGCGGCATCGCGGAAGAAGTCGGACCAGCGCGAGCCCCTGAGGGCGTGCCAGGCAGCACTGCCGAGAAACGCGACCAGCAGGAAGTTCTTGATGATGGTGTGGTTGGACTGCATGGGCGCGCGCAACCAGGCGTCGACGACCATCGCCGCGATCAGCACGAGGAATATGCGCTTCGACCCGGGTTGCAGAAGCAGCGCGGTGCCGCAGATGAGCACGACCCAGGTCGAGGCGTAGACTTCGAACGCGGTGTAATCCAGCGCGTTGATGAAGAAGTGCATCACCGCGAAGAGACCGAAGACCAGGGTGAAAACCTGGAACAGGGCCTCCCAGCCGGCATCGTCAGCGCGGATCGGCGTGCGCCCGAGCAGCGTCAGCGTCGCGTTGCGGCCGGCCCGCATGAGGGGGTAGGCGACCCGTGACAGGACGGGCGACGAGAAGACGAGGGCGGTGGCGCGATTGAACAGGCCGCTCGGCGTCGTCAGCAGCGCGAGCGCGTTCAGCGCATCGGCACCTTCGAGACGCGTGCCCGAAATGTCGGCAACCATCCCCCGGTCGAGATCGAAGCCTTGTGCTTCCAGCTCCGCGCGCGCCGCCGGTGCTTCGCGCACGTTGACCAGCTCCGGAACGCCCACGCTCTCGCGCAGCCGCAGGAAGCGCACGTACTCGGAGCAGAACGGGCAATCGCCATCATAGTAGATGGTGACCGCTCGGGATTTCTCGGCAATGTCCAGCACGACGCCCCCTCCGTCCTGGCATACGCAGCCGCGCCTCAGGGGTGGCGGGCCCAACCGAGCTACAATCCTCCGAACGGGTAAAGAAAAATACAACGTTTATAGAGGGACTTGCGCCCCAGGTCGGCGGGGAGGCGGACAAACGTCCAAGCCATGGATCATACGGTCGGCAGGACGCAGTTCCAGAGATCGAAGGCTCACGAGAACCATTAACCCGTGGGGGCCACTTCGCCGCATTCCGGGTCCGACGGCCCCGCAGCCCAGCCTTGTTGCCGCAGGCAGCCATGGGGCCCCGGGTTTGCTTGAAATCAAGGGCCTAAGCGGCTATGTCCGCCAAGTCTCCCCCGGCGTGATCCGCTTGAGCGTCAAGGCGATCCCTTGTCCTCGGCGGCGAATTGTGTCGGGGGGTGGATCCGATCGATGAGCGAGAGCGCGCCAGAGGGGCTGGCGACAGGAGCCGGCACTAGTGTGATGATCGAGAAATTCGCCACCTCTCGCGGCACGGTATCGAGCGAATTTCTCGATCTGAATCACACTAGCAAGATTATGATTCTAGTGTCCCTTTTGATTCCGAAGTTCGCTCGGGAC
>JAEZRM010000112.1 GCA_023412805.1 Pseudomonadota bacterium
CCGACATCCAGGCGGCGGGAACAGACCAGGTCGTCGCGCTCAAGGGGACGCGCCACGTCGCACGGATCTCGCTGGAGGGCGGCGACTACGCGGTCCGCTTCTCCAACGTACCGAACAGGGAGCCGGCGACCCTCTACTCACTCTGGTGGGCGCCGGAGAACGTGTGGCTGAGCGGATGGGGAATCATCCTTCGAGGCAACGATCTCGTCGGAGACGGCGGCGCGTACGACGTGTCCACCATCTCGCTGACCGGAGCTCCTCTCGCCACTCCGATGTACCGAGTTCGAGGCACGGAAAGCACCAACCTCTGGGCGATCGGAGAGCGCTATGCGCTTCACAAGACGACTCCTTGATCGGCGCTCCTCGGCAGCGCTCCTGCTCCTCTCCTGTGCGGCTGCGGGCAGCGTATCCGCGAGCTGCTCGAGCAACGGTGACGAGCAACGGCCACTCGCGTCGACCGATGCCGGGCCCGACGCGGCCATCACGCCGGAGGACGCCGGCCCGGATGCCTCGCCCTTGCGTGACGGGGCGGTACGCGACGCGGCACCGTTCGACGGAGGACCGCTATCGATCGTCTGCACGGAGCCTCCTTGCGCGAAGTCGCTCGTGACGACGCTTCGCGCGAACGCCAGCGATCGCGGTGAAGGCTTCTGCGCGTTGCTCGACGACGGCACGGTCACGTGCTGGGGCGCAAACCTCGGTGGCCAGCTCGGCCGCGGCGAGGACGCGGGCTCCGATGACAGCTCGATCCCTGCGCGGGTCGCGGGCCTCTCGGAGGTCATCCAGCTCGATCACACGTGTGCGGTCACCAAGGGCGGTGAGACGTGGTGCTGGGGGACGGGCCCCTTCCTTCGAAGCACCACCCAGCCTTGGACCCTGGAGCGGACGCCGGTGAAGCTCCCCATTCCGCCGGCGACGCGCGTGGCCATGGGCGAGTGGACGGCATGCGCGGTCGCAAGTGACGGCGTCCTCTGCTGGGGTGAGAACAGATACGGCCAAGTCGCGCCCATCGTGCCGGCCACTCGCTATGCCGCCCACCCCCCGCGCGCGATCGAGCTGCCTGCGGGAGCGCCGATCCGCGACCTCGTCGTCGGCAATGCATCGTTCGCTCTTCGCGAGGACGGCACGGCCGTGAGCTGGGGCTCGAGTGCTTCGATTGGGCGGGTGTCGTCGATCTTCCCGGACCCGTACGCCGCGCCGGTCGAGCTCGCCGGTGTCGCCTCGATCGACATCGTCGGCGAGGACGTCTGCGCTGCGGCTGGAGGGGCTGGATACTGCTGGGGACCGGTCGTCCCGAAGCCCAACGGCTCGAACGACGAAGGGCCGCCGGTCGGACGCGCGCTCCCCGAACCGGCGCTCGTGCCCGAGCCCGTCGTTCAGGTCGCCGTGACGCGCACCGCCGTCATCTACGGCTCCGGTACCCCGATCGTGGAGCCGTACCGGTGGTGTGCGGTCGCCGCCGAGGGCCACGTGTACTGCTGGGGCGCCAACGCAAGTGGTCAAGCAGGCGACGGGACCAAGGAGTACGCGTTCGAAGCCGTGTTGACCAAGGGGCTCCCAGCTCCCGCCGTGCAGGTGAAGACGATGCCATCCTCGACATGCGCGCTGCTGACGACAGGCAAGATCTTCTGTTGGGGCAGCAATTTCTACGGACAGCTCGGGAATGGCGGGCCCAAGGGCGCAAGCGTCGTACCGCAGGAAGTGGTGCTGCCATGAGGCGGGCGCTCCATCCGAGGCTGACGCTTCGCGTTGCCACGCTCGGCCTTCTCGGCCTCTCGCTGTTCGTGGCCGTCGCTTGCGGCGAGGACCGGCGGGCGTTCCCGCAGTCGGACGACGTCTTCGGCGTCGATGCCTCGACGCCCGATGCCCCGCCTTGTGGGCTGCAGTGCTCGCTCGACGGACGCTCGATCGTCCAGACGTGCACGGGCGAGATCGTCGAGACCTGCCCTCCGGACCTCGCGTGCGGCGCAGCGGTGTGCCAGGAGCCGTGCGCGGCCGCGGCGGCGGATCGAAGCTCGAATGGGAGCGAGTTCTATCTCCAGACGCCGCGCCTCTCGAACCTCCTTCCACAGTCGTGTCACGCGGCGTTCATCGTCAATACGTCGACGAAGCCGGTCGACCTCTCTCTCGAGCTCGCGGGAAAGTCCCTCGACGTCTCGAAATCGCTCTACCGCTCGAATCCGGCAGACGCGTCGCTCGTCCAGCACACCGGGCCCATCGCCCCGGGTGAGAGCGTCGTTCTGTTCCTTTCCGATCGCGACCCGACCATCGCGCGCTCGTGGGCGGACAACGTCGACTACGCGTCCTGTCCAGCAGGCGTCGTTCCGGTCGTGCATGCCGACATCGCCCCGATCGACACAGGAGTCGGCTCGTCGTTCCATGTGAAGGCGACCGGGCCGGTGAGCGCCGCAGCGATGTACCCGTTCGGCGGAGCCGGCAGCTTCGTGAGCACGGCGACGCTGCTCTTGCCCGTCGCCACGTGGTCGAAGGAGCACATCATCGTCAACGGCTGGGAAGCGAGCCACGGTCAGCCCGGCGCGCAGATCGTCGCTTCCGAGGACGACACTGAAGTCACGCTCATCCCCACTCGTGACGTCCAAGGCGGAGTCGGAGTCGCGGGAGCGCCGGCGCGCGTTCCAGTGACGTACAAGCTCGACAAGGGGCAATACCTGCAGTTCATGCAGCATGAGGAGCTTTCGGGAAGCTTCGTCACGTCGACCAAGCCGACGACCGTGTTCGGCGGGAACGAGTGCGCGAACGTCCCGTCGACTCAGATCGCCTGCGACATCCTGAATCAACAGCTCCCCTCCTTCGAGCAGTGGGGAAACGAGTACGTCGGCGCTGGCTATCGGCCGCGCCTCGGGAACGAGCACGAATCGGTCGCCTATCGAATCGTCGCCGCGAGGGACGGAACGCGTCTCGACTACGATCCGGTCGTACCGCCCGGCGCGCCGATCGAGCTGTCTGCCGGCCAGGTGGTGACCTTCCATTCGGGAACCGGAGACGCGTTCGTCGTCCGGAGCCAGGACGTCGAACATCCGATCTACCTCGGCGCGTACATGAGCGGATCCGAAGGGCAGCTTTCCTTCGGCGGCCGCGGGGATCCGGAGTTCGTGAACGTCGTGCCCACGGGCCAGTACTTGAGCTCCTACACCTTCTACGCGGACCCGACGTACGCGGAGACGTCCCTCGTCATCATCAGGGCGAAACAGGGCGGTGCGTTCAAGGACGTCTGGCTCGAGTGCGCCGGCAACGTGACCGGATTCCGTCCGATCGGGGCCCGAGGCGAGTACGAGCTCGCGAGGGTCGACCTCTCACGGGACGGCGAAGCGGGCGACACGTTCGGCGATCGCACCTGCCGGACCGGCGTAAATCGCATGAAGAGCGAAGGGCCCTTCGCCGCGACGATCTGGGGATGGGACAGGTACGTCAGCTACGCGTATCCCGGCGGCATGGCTCAGCGGAAGCTCGTCGATACGCCGCTGGTGCCGGTCCATTGAGCGCGGGGGCCCGCTCGTCTCTCGAGACGGCGGGCC
>JAEZRM010000148.1 GCA_023412805.1 Pseudomonadota bacterium
GCTCTCCACCTTGCGCGAGGCCGTGCGGTTGACGATGCGGTCGTTCTGCAGGCGATAGGCGATCAGGTCTTCGATGGTCCCGATCTTGAGGCCGTGGCGCTGTGCGAACGAGACGAGGTCCGGCAAGCGGGCCATGGTGCCGTCGTCGTTCATGATCTCGCAGATGACGCCGGCCGGCAGCAGGCCTGCCATGCGCGCGAGATCGACGGAGGCTTCCGTGTGACCGGCGCGGACGAGTACGCCACCTTCGCGCGCGACGAGCGGAAAAACATGGCCCGGCGAGACGATGTCGTCGTGCGTCTTGTTCGGGTCGATCGCTGTCGCGATGGTGAGCGCACGGTCGTGTGCGGAGATGCCGGTCGCAATGCCTTCCTTGGCTTCGATCGATACGGTGAAGGCCGTGCGGTTGCGTGCGCCATTGTTGCGCGTCATCAGCTCCAGTCGAAGCTGCTGGGCGCGCTGCTCGGTCATCGAGAGACAGATGAGGCCGCGCCCGTGCTTGGCCATGAAATTGATCGTATCGGGTGTCGCCATCTGCGCCGGAATGACGAGGTCGCCCTCGTTCTCGCGATCCTCGGCGTCAACAAGGATGACCATGCGGCCGTTGCGCAGGTCGTCGAGGATATCCGCGATCGGCGAAACGATGCCTTTCCCCTCGGAGTAGGCCACGCGCGCGAGATCGGCGAGTTCGTTGTTCGGGCCGTTCGTCACCGGCGCATCTCCAGAAGGCGCGCGACATAGCGCGCGAGGGGATCGATCTCGATGTTGATGCGATCGCCGGGCTTTTTGCCCCCCCAGGTGGTCACCGTCAAGGTATGCGGAATGAGGTTCACGCCAAAGCGGGCACCATCCACTTCGTTGACGGTGAGCGATGTGCCGTCGAGCGCAACCGATCCTTTGGGCGCAATGAATGGGGCGAGGGCCTCCGGCACCTCGAAAGTGAGGCGGCGGCTGTCGCCGTCGGGGCGCAGATCCACAAGGCGTGCGACACCATCGACGTGACCCGAGACGATGTGTCCGCCGAGTTCGTCGCCCGCTTTGAGCGCGCGTTCGAGATTGATCGTCCGGCCCGCCCGCCAATCGCCGAGTGTGGTGAGCGAGAGGGTTTCGTTCGAGACGTCGAGGGTATAGCGGCTGCCCGCGCCGTCGGCCTCGATGCTGGTGACGGTCAGACACACGCCGTCATGGCAAATGGATGCGCCAAGATCGATCGAGGCGGCAGGATAGTCGGAGCGGATCGTGAACCGTCCGCCTTGGGCGGCGAGGACGATGCCAACACCTGTGATGATTCCTGTGAACATGCGTGCTTTCCGGGCGGAGTGGCCAATTGGGCCGCCGAAAGTGTCGTAAGTTCATGACCTAGGCCCAATCCGCACGCTCGGCAAGGCACGCCCCTGCAGAGGGCCTGAGCGCGACGTGCGGGAGTGGGCTATTTGGGGCCGGCAATGGCACGCAGGCGCCGCCCTCCGAGAGAGGGTAGAAGGGTTCCGATGCAACTCAAGATCCAGAGCGCGGCCGCGACATCCGCCAGCGAGGGCACACCGCTCACCGATTATGACGCTGTGCAGCGCGCCATCGCCGCCCTGGTGGCGCCCGATGGCCGCCCAGGCGATGTAGCCGATGCCGAACTCGAGAGGCTGCTCAGGCGCTGGTGCGGGCTCTCTCCTGCCGAATTCGTGTACGTCATCGCGCCGGAGTACGCGCGCGAGCGTTTGCAGGCCTCGACGTGCGTTCTCGGCGTGGGGCCGGCGGGCGGCGGTCCGATCCATGCCTTCGAGGTCCGCATCGCGGCGACCATTATGGATGACGAGCGGCGGCGGGGAGCGGGCCTGGACGTCACGTATGGGTTTCATGCCAGCCCTTTCGGCGAGGCGTTGCTGCTCATGACCGAGGGCGGCATTTGTGGCCTCGCTTTCGTCGATGAAGGAGAGCTGGAGGGAAAAGGCGTCGCACTGGGCGACATGAAGCGGCGCTGGCCAAGGGCGCGCTTTCGCGAGGCGCCCGGTGACACCGGGGAATTCGCCGCACGCGTCTTCAGTGTGGCAGGAAGGAGTAACAACACTTGCGTTCCGCTGACGCTGATCGGAACGCCGTTCGATCTGCAGGTATGGCAAGCATTGCTGAAAATCCCACTCGGCGCGCTCGTCAGCTACACGCAGATCGCGCAGCACCTCAGGCACCCCAGAGCATCGCGCGCCGTCGGCACGGCCAATGGGAGAAATCCCATTTCGTTCGTCGTGCCCTGTCATCGCGCGATGCGCGGAGATGGATCGCTCGGCGGCTACTATTGGGGGCTTATGCGTAAGCGCGCACTTATTGCCTGGGAGGCAGGCCAGACACAGGCGTTAGTAAATCATCAGGCGGGACGGGCCTCGCTCTGAGAGACCGCTCACGCCGAATCGACGTACGGTCAGGCTTAGATTTTTGACTAAATTCTATGGGGACGATGATGCGGACCAGTAAGGCTATGGTAACGCTATTCGCAACGTGTGGCGCTCTGCTTTCGGGTGTCGGGGGCGTACAAGCTCAGAGCCTGGAAGAAATTCCACGGCCACTATACAGCTGGACCAGTGTCTATCTAGGTATACACGGGGGCTACGGCTCCGCGGACCTCGACTGGAAATCGAATTATCCTCTTTATGGAGGCACCGGCGAGCGCCCTACGGGCTTCGATGTCGGTGCTGGTATCTGGGGCACGCAGATCGGCTACATGGTTCAGCGCGGGAATTGGGTATTCGGCGGCGAACTCTCTCTATCGAGTGGCTTCGATACGGACATCAAACGGGATGTCGATCTTTATTTCGGCTCCGGAGTCGGAACGATGTCTGCGCGGATGAGCTATCTCGTGATGTCCTCGACGCGCGTCGGCTATTCGTGGGGAAACGTGCTCGGCTATGCCAAGATTGGGGCGGCCGGAGCAGTAGTCGCGCTTGAGACAGACGACAACGTGCCGCCCGATTGGACGTCTCGGAACCGCCACTTCTATACCGGCTGGGTGTTTGGTGCGGGTGTCGATTACCAGATAATGCCGAACCTGCTGCTCGGCATTGAATACAATTATGTGACCTTGGACGGTAAGGCGTGGACCCAGATTAGCAATGGCGGCAGCTTCCGCTCTCGCATCGACCTCGACAGCCATTCGGTTCTCGCGCGCTTGAGCTACAAGATGGATGCGCCGGCTCTGGCGACGCTAATGCCGTTCTAGCGGGACTTTCTTGCGCGCTTGCTTAGCCTGCCGGTTAGCTCAAGCGCGTAAGCTGTCCGCGAGTGCGCGCATATATCCCTCAGCGGCGACAATATGCTCGATGCGGCGCGCTTCGACGCGGCTAAGCGCGCCTTCTACACCTTCTTCGTTCGAGAGCGCCTGAAGGCGCCGTTCGACGCCGGAAAGTTGGCGGCCGTCGACGTGCCCCCTGAGCGTCGCCACGATCGTCTCGACATAGCCGGTGAGCCGCCCGATCTCGCGCAACGCCGTGCGGCGGGCCGCGCGGTCGGCCGCGTTACGCTCCAGCCGTTCGAGCGCGCCGGCCATGCGCGCGAGTGAGCAAGCCACAGCCTCGGCGTATTCGGCAACCTTGCCCCGCTGCGCCTTGTCGAGGCGCGCGAGCTTCGCCTGCCAGGCACAGATTACGTCGGCAAGGCCAAGCAGTTTCAAGGCGAGGTCGAGGGCGCGCATGGCGCCATGGTATGTTCCGGCGCGCTGTGCGGGGATTACTATCGGGAATACGCTGTCAGCGTACTTTGGGATCGGCGTAACAGCGGCGCATGGATTCGCAGCGATGCGAGCCGGAGAAATGCATGCTCGAGCCCTTGGATGGGCGGATGAAGGCGCAAATCTCTTCCAGCCCGTCGGGCGTCAGCCAGCCCTGTCGCCGCCCGCGCTGCACGGCAAAGCAGTCCGCGGTTTCCTCGTCGGGGCCGCGGAACTGGTGCCCGCACTCATGAGCGTAGATCCAGAGTTTTACCGAGGTCGGCACGCGCGCCATGAGCTTGGAGTTGAGGATCAGAAAGCCCGGATAGGCCGCGCCGTAATCGTCCAGCTGATCGTCGATCACCGTCGGGCGCTGTCCGCAGGTCATTCTCCGCCCGTCGAGGCGCAGGCCACCCGGCGGAATGATCTTCGAGCTGCCGACATGAGCTGCATAGCCCTCGGGCGTGGGCTTGGATTGGGCGTGCGCATCGATAGCTGCCGCAGCCGCAAGCATGAGCAATGCGCCCAAGAGCTTTGCCAAGCGAGATCCCGCAGGGCAAAGAAATGCGCGCGCAAACATCACTGTACGACCCTCTCTAGCATCCGCCGCATTCCCGCGAGCCCGCAGGATGATCATTGCCCGGACTGGCCGCTCTTTCAATGCGGCATCCGGGATTTGACCGTGGACCTCAGACGCCGCGGCTCGTCGGCCACACCTTGACAACATGCACTGGCGCGCTACCCGGCGTTGGCCTCGATGGCTTCCATGTCGGCGTCAGACAAGCCGAAATGGTGCCCGATCTCATGCACGAGCACGTGGGTCACCAGCGTGCCGAGCGTCTCGTCGCTGTCGGCCCAATAATCGAGGATCGGACGTCTATAAAGTATGACCGTGTCCGGCTCCTGCGCGACGTCCATCACACTTTTGCGCTCGAGGCTGACGCCCTGATAGAGGCCCATGAGATCGAATTCGTTCTCGATGCCGAGGCTGGCGAGCACCTCCTCGGTTGCAAAATCCTCGATCCGGATGAGGACGTCCTTGGCCAGATCGCGGAACGTGTCCGGGATCTGTCGCCAGGCTTCTGCGGCCAGATCCTCGAATTCCTTCAGCGTCGGCGCCCTTGCGTCCGCCCATTTCGGCAATTTGCTCATCCGACCGGCCTCCGCCCGCGAACAGGAGAGTCAGATGGCGGAATGCGTGGCCGTAATCAAGCCTTCAGCGCCGCCAGCTCTTCTGGGTCTTGAAGACGATTTGGGCACCCAGGATTACGATGGCAAGGCGTGCGAGATGATGGAGCGCCACATAAGCCACATCCGCGCCAAGCACGAAGGCGAGCAGATTGAGCTCCGTCTGGCCGCCGGGCGCGAAGGCCATGAGTACCGAGACCTGATCGAAGCCCGTCAGCTGAGCGACCATGATCACGACGGCTGCCGTCACCGAGAGCAGGACAAGAGCATTGAGCATGCCCCACACCATGGTGTGGGTGAACTCCTTCAACGTCAGGCCGCGGAATTGACACCCGAGCAGCACGCCGACGCCGATTTGAGCGAAGATGAGCAATTCGACGGGGAGCCGCACGGTCGTGAAGCCGAGGGCATGGGCGGCGCCGCTCACCACCATCGGCCCGACGATCGGCGCACCGGCAAGGCCGAGCCAGTGCGCAATCCCCCAGCCGGCACCTGCCATGGCAACGAGGGTGGCGAGATCGACGAGGCTCGACTCCGCAAGCCGCACTGGGCTCGCGAACGGTGTGGACACGACGAGACCGTCGTGGATCTGCAGCCATAGCGGCACGGCAAAGACGATCAGGACGATACGGGTCGCCTGAACCAGGATGACCGTACGCTGGTTGGCGCCCGAGGCTTCGGCCATGGCTGTCATGTCGGCGAGTCCGCCGGGGACGGCGGAGAAGAAGGCGGTCGGGCGATCGAAGCCGGCGAGACGGCGGTAGAACGTCATGCTCGTCGTCGTGATGATGATCATGAACGGTACGAGAATGAGGAGGCTCACCGTCATCGCCCCGACCTGCCCGAGAATGGCCGGCGTGAAGGCCGAGCCGACCGCGACGCCGAGTGTGGCCCTGAGCGGTCCGCCGAGCGGACGCGGGCGTTCGACGGGAAGTCCGGTGACGGAGGCGATCAGGCAGGCCGTGAGCGCACCGAGATACCAGGGCAGCGGCAGTCGAAAGTAGACGAAGACGAGCGCGCCCAAGGTGCCGATGAGGAACGCGAGCGCCCAGCGTGGGATGCGGGCGCGCAGCGCGCGACTTCCCGTCTCCGGCGCCCGCTCACTTTTCTGTTCGTGCTGCGGGCGGCCCGCGCCATCGGCCATGCCGCTCTTCCCCCGTTTCAGTATCCGCGCTACCAGCTCAGAGCGCCGACCACGGCGGCTGAAAGCAGCGTCGCGAGTGCGCCGACCAGCAGCGAGCGTCCGCCGAGGGCCACGATGTCGGCGCGACGCTCCGGTGCCATGGCAATGAGCCCCCCGATCATGATGCCGAGCGAGCCGAGATTGGCAAACCCGCAAAGTGCATAGGTGATGATCAGCCGGGAGCGCGGAGCAAGCGCCGCTGGATCGAGCGCTGCGAGATCGAGATAAGCGAGAAACTCGTTGAGCACGATTTTCTGGCCGATCAGCGCGCCGGCCGTGCCCGCTTCGTGCCACGGAATGCCGAGCAGCATCGCGACAGGAGCGCACAACCAGCCGAGCACCTGCTGGATCGTAAGGCGGGCGCCGGCGAGTTCGGAGATGGTGCCGAGCACTTCGTTGGCAAGTGCGACGAGCGCCACCATCACGACCAGCATGGCGGCGACTGCAGCGAGCAACCGGATGCCGTCCGCCGTGCCCTGGACGACGGCATCCATGGCCGAGCGCGGTCCGTCGCCTATAGCCATGTGTGCCGATGCCGGGCCTTCCTCGAAACCTTCAGGCATTGCGAGGCGCGAGAGCATGAGAGCTGCCGGTACGTTCATCAGCGAAGCCGCGATGAGATGTCCGGCGGCACCGGGAACCTGTGCCGCGATTAGGCTCGCGTAGATGACCATCACCGTCCCGGCGATTGTTGCCATGCCGACAGCCATCGTCGCGAAGAGCGCCCCGCGTCCCATGTCTCGCAGGTAGGGTCGAATGAGCAGCGGCGCCTCGACCATGCCGACGAGTACGTTCGCCGCCGACGCCATGCCGAGCGGACCGCCGATGCCGAACGAGCGCTGGAGCAGGTGCGCGAGCGCCGCCACGATGCGCTGAAGGATGCCCCAGTAGTAGAGAAGCCGCGACAACGCGCTCATCACGAGCATAAGCGGCAGCGCCTGGAACGCGAGAATGAAGCCGTGCTGTGGGCGCGTCATATCGAAGGGCACGGGCGCCCCGCCGAGATAGCCGAAGACGAGACTCGTGCCGGCGTTAGTCGCACGCTGGAGCGCACCGATCACGCCCGTTGCCGCATCGAACAGCACACTGGCTTGCGGGATTTTGAGGAAGATGATCGCGACGGCGGCTTGGAGCGCGAGGCCCGCTGCAATCGTAGCACCCACCTGCCGCGGCGCGAGCGACCGGCCCTCGCCTGTGGCCCAGACGAAGAGCGGGATCAGCACGATGCCCAGCAGGCTCTGCAGAACAGGCAGGAATGATTCGGCCATGACGCCCCCCGGCCGAGTGTAGGGGCTTCGAGCCTTACTGCGGAAGCCGCTTTTGCGGGCACCGAAAAACGGTGCGTTACGCAGCCTTGCGTCGGAAGAGCCACTTGGAGAACCGCCGCTTCGGCACGTCGCGCAGTACGTCGTCGCGTACGAGGCGCGCACCCTCGCGGCGGCGCGCCAGCGTCAGCTTGCGCGTGTGGAAGGCTTCGAGCTCCGGTCGATGCCCGACACTGACAATGGTCGTATTCGGCGCGCGATCGACGAGCAGTGCCATGAGCTCGTCCTGGCTCGTCGGATCGAGCGCGGCGGTCGCCTCATCGAGCACGACGATGTCGGGATTGTGCAGGAGGATGCGCGCGATCGCGAGGCGCTGCTTCTCGCCGCCCGAAAGCGTCTGATCCCACGGGCCCTCTTCCGCAATCTTTTTGGCAAGATGCGGAAGGCCAACTTCTTCGAGAGCTTTGGAAACCTCCTCGTCGGTCTTGCTGTCGGGCGCGTCCGGATAGGTGGCAGCGCGCTTGAGGGTGCCCACCGGGACATATGGCCGTTGCGGCAGCAGGAACAGCGACGCGCCCTTTTTCACTTCGACCGACCCGCCGCCCCATGGCCAAAGTCCGGCGAGTGCTCGAATGAGTGTGCTCTTGCCTGTACCGGACTCGCCTGCGATCAGGACGCGCTCACCGGGCATGATCTCAACCTCCGTGTCGTCGAGGATGGCCGTGCCGTCATCAAGCGCGACGGAGAGATCATTCAGCTTCAGTGCTGCGTCCGTACCCTCGTTGCTGATGGAAATGCGGCCGACCTGATCGCCCTTCTCGGCGCGTTCGAGCGTGTCGAGCGAGGCCATGAGAGAGCCAACGCGGACGGCCGAGGCAGTCCAGTCTGCAAGGCGCGGATAGTTGTCGACAATCCAGTTGAAGGCTGCCTGCACGATCGTGAAGGCGGAAGCGGCCTGCATGATCTGGCCGAGCGACATGGAGCCGTCGAGATACTTCGGTGCGCACAGGATGATCGGCAGAACCGGCGCAATGAACGATGAAGTCTGCGAGACAGCGGTCGTCTTCATCGTCTGGATGGCGACGCGGCGCCAGGCACCGAGAACCTCGCCGAGCGAACGCTGGAGGCCAGCGCGCTCTTCATCTTCGCCGCGGATGAGGGCGATACTCTCGCCGTTCTCACGCACGCGGGTCAGCACATAGCGGAACTCCGCCTCGTTCTGGTTCTTGGCTTCCGAGGCCTGTACGAATTTGCTGCCGATCATGACCATGGTGCCGCTTGCGATAACGGCATAGAGCACGGCCGCGATCACGAGGAAGCCCGGCACTACGAGTGGAATGCCGATGACCGCAAGATCGAGCGCGCCACCGATCGTCCACAGAACGACGATGAATGTCGCCGCCGATAGAAAGGCCTGCAGCACGCCGCTGACGAAATCGACCGGGGCCTCTGTGGCGATCCGCATATCCTCGGACATGCGCGCTTCCGGGTTCTGGTGATCGCCTGTGACGAGATTGAGCTGATAATAGCGTCCATTGTCGAGCCAGCGCGCGACGAGGCGCGAGGTAAGCCAGCGGCGCCACGCGCGCTGAAGGGCCGTGCGTAAATGCACCTGCAGGATGCTGAATGCGACGCTTACGGCGAGAATGCCGAGGTAGATGAGCGCGAGCTGCCCGACGACGGGCGCATCGCGCCGTTCGAGTGCGTCGAAGATCGCGCGGTTCCAGACGTTCATCGCGTAGGCGGCTGCGACAACGGCCAAGATGACGGCAAGCAGCGCACCGCTCAGTATCCAAGCACGAGCGGAGCCCTTTTCCGTCCAGAAGCGCCGGGCCGTATGCAGGAAGCGCCAGAGCAAAAGGCGGCGGCGTTCACCTTCGCTGAGCTCATCGAGCTCTTCTTTTGTCTCAGGAATATCCTCGGCTTCGGGCAGGTCGTCGGGCGGCGGCGTATCGTCTTCGCGCGCCTCGTCCTGCCGCACGTCGGATGTGTCGCTCATGGCGCCTGCCCTGCAGAGATCCAAGGCGCGGCCGCGACTGTTGGCGGACTCGAGCCGGCCCGGGAAACGCCGATCGGGAAAGGAAAGTTCCGGCTTTGCCCGCGCCCGAGCCGTAGCTACTCGGCGGGTGTCGGCTCGGCTGCCTCTTCCCGGCGCCGGCGCAGTGCGAGCCAGATGGTGGCCGCGACAACGGTTGCCATGAGGGGGATCGCGGCAAGGTTCAACACGGTCCAGCCCGCGCGCTGCTGGAGGAAGCCTGCGAGTGCGGCCGCGGTCGCGGTCGTCGCGTAGACGGTGAAGTCGTGGCTCGCCTGGACTTTTGCGCGCTCGACGGGCTGGTAGGTCTGCGTCAGCAATGCGGAGCCGCCGACGAAGGTGAAGTTCCAGCCGAGGCCGACGAACAGGTTGGCAATGAGGAAGTTCCAGAAGTCGACGCCTGCGAGGTTCACGAGCGCACACGCGAGCTGGATCAATGCGCCCGCTGCAATGATCGGCAGCGCACCGAAGCGCTGGATGAGCGAGCCGGTGAAGAACGACGGCAGGAACATCGCGATGATGTGGACTTGAATGACGGTCGCGCTGTCGGCGAAGAAATAACCGCAGTCGAGCATGGCGAGCGGTGTAGCCGACATGACGAGCGTCATCACGCCATAGCCGAGCATGGATGAGATCAGCGCCACACGATACGTCGGCTGCGCGGCGATCACGCGCATGGGCCGGCCGCCGGAGGCGCGTTCACTGGCGCTCAGGCGCGGAATGCGCAGGAACTGCACGACCAACATGCTGACGATGCTGACGAGCGAGATGGCGATGTAGACGCCCTTGAAGGTGACAGGCGCGAACCAGTCCACCGACCATTTCGCGAGCTGCGGCCCGGCGAAGCCGGCGATCACGCCGCCGAGCATCACATAAGAGATGGCGCGCGCCTTGAAGTCCTGCGGGGAGCTGTCCGCTGCCGCGAAGCGATAGTACCACGCGAATGAGGCCGAGAGCCCCTGCAGGAGGGCGGCGACGCACAGCCACTCGAAGCTGCGGACGGTGATCGCGTATGCAGCGACGAGGCCGAAGGCGAAGCCGATGATCGTGCCGAGGGTGAAGCCGCCGCGCCGGCCGATGCGATCCATGAGGAGTGAAGCCGGGATCGTGCCGAGCATAATGCCCGCGTGCGTGATGAAGATCGGCAGCGTGGCAAGCGACTTGTCGGCGCCGAGAAGCGAATGCGCGGCAAGCGGCGTCGTGGCAATGCCCATGGCCTGCACGGACATAAACAGGCCTTGCGACAGCGCAAGCAGACTGACGTTGCGCCAGACGTGCAACATGGTCGAAGAAACAGTCATCGGCGGCGTCAGCTCCAGCTTGGACGCGCTTATTCCCTGAGGGCAGGGGGGCGCACCGCGCCACCGGGCGGGACCATCTGCGAATCGCTCACGCACGTCCAGCACCGTTCCTCATTCCGGGTGTTTGGCAGGCGCGAACAAGGCGCATGGCTGAGACATTCTGCACCGTCGAGCGATCGGCGCCCGGGAGGCAAAAGGCAGCATGGCCATAGGCTTAGAAACCAAGTTTCAGGGCATTGGTGCAATGCGGTCCCATACGCAACTTTCTCTGTTGCATCGCATTATGGCCAGACCTAGTGTTGCGCCGCGCCAGCCGCCGACCCTTAAGGGGGTAGCGCGGAGGACGCTTACTGGGGGAGCAGGATCATGACGATTATGACGCGGAAGTCCTACTACTTCGAGGACCTGGAGCTTGGCATGGAAGCCAGTTTCGCCAAGACGGTCTCCGAAGCCGATATCGTTGGTTTCGCCGAAGTCACCGGTGACAAGAACCCGGTCCACCTCGATGCGGATTTTGCCGCACGCACCATGTTCAAGGAGCGCATCGCGCACGGTATGCTCACGGCGAGCTACATTTCCGCCGTGTTCGGCATGGAGCTGCCAGGCCCCGGTGTCATCTACATTTCGCAGACGCTGAACTTCAAAGCGCCGGTCAAGATCGGCGACGAGGTCGTTGCCAAGGTTAAGGTGGCCGAGCTCTTTCCGGCCAAGCGTCGTGCACGCTTCGACTGTGTCTGCACGGTCGGTGGCAAGGCAGTGCTTGACGGTGAGGCTATTCTGATGGTGCCTGCACGCCCTGCATGAGGCTTGCAGACCCCCGCCGCCGTGTCCCTCTGTTGGCTCCCCATGTCGGGAGAGAGGATACGTGTGATCTGCGCCAATGACTGAAGGCCAATGAGTGAAGGCTGCATGGATGTCTTCCACGGCTATGACCATGTGCCGCCGGGCGCTCGCGGCGTAGCGCTGGCGATCGGAAATTTCGATGGCGTGCACAGGGGCCATCAGGCGCTCATCGCGCGCGCGCGGCAAGAGGCGACACGTCTCGGAGTGCGGACGGGGGTCATCGTCTTCGAGCCGCATCCGCGCGAGTTCTTCCAGCCGGCGCGCCCGCTATTCACACTGACGCCGCTACCGCAAAAGCTGCAGCTCCTCGAGAAGTACGGCGTGGATGTCACGTTCGTGCTGCCGTTCGCGCGCGAGCTTGCCGAGATGTCGGCGGAGGTGTTCGTCGAGCGCGTGCTCGTCGCGGGGCTCGGCGTGCGTCATGTGGTCATCGGGTACGATTTCCTGTTCGGCAGAAGCCGCGCGGGCAATGCCCAGCAGATGGCCGAACTCGGCAACGCGTTCGGATTTGGCGTGTCGATTGTGCCGCCGGTCGGGAGCAGCGGCGAAGTATACTCGTCGAGTGCGGTACGCGCGGAACTCGCGCAAGGTGATGTCGAAGGAGCTGCGCAAATGCTGGGCCACCGCTGGAAGGTCGAGGGTGTCGTGCAGGGAGGCGCGCGGCGCGGCACCGGGCTCGGCTATCCGACGGCCAATATCGCCCTCGGGAGGGGCGCGGCGCTGGCGCACGGCATCTATGCCGTTCACGTGGATTTCGAGGGGGCGCGCTACCAGGGCGCGGCCTATCTCGGCACGCGACCGACGTTCGATGACGGTTCGCCCGTACTCGAGGTCTTTCTCTTCGACTTCGATGGCGACATGTACGGGCGCCGTATCGAGGTCGAGTTCGTCGACTACATCCGGGGCGACCGCAAGTTCGACAGCCTCGAGGCGCTGAAGGCGCAAATGGATATCGACTGCGCGCGGGCGCGCGAGGTGCTGACGGCCGATGCCGGTGGCCCGGTGTGACGTAAAGCCATCAGCGCCGGCATCCGTTGGTAAACACGCGACGGTGTGTCGGAACGCAAGCCGCGGGCTGTGCCGTAATGCGACGCCATCTACCTTCCACCTTCGTAGACGCGGAACTGTCTGCGTCGGTTGCGCACTAGACGGGAGCGGCTGAAATCGTACTTGAAGGGGCTCGGCTCCGTCGCGATCATGCGTTGGGCGACAGCATGGGCTCGGCCATCGGGCCAGATGATTTCAATCGCCGCGATACGTCCCGGGCGGACGGATTCGCTACCGAGCCAGGGTTCGTGTGTTCGGGGCGAGATCGCACCGAGAAGGCGCGTGATACGATCATCGGTGTGGATCAGCGGCAGGATGAGAACCTCGAAAAGTGCCTTGCGCCCGCTTGCCGTCGGCATCTCGACGGAAAGGACGCCGACGCCGCCTTGTTCGATAATCGAAGCGAGGAATGGCTTGAGATCGGCATGTTCACTAGCTTCAAACAAGTCGCTGAAGGCGCGCGAACGGAGCTCGAGCCCGAGTTTCTCGGTCACCCGCGTGCCGGCGAGACGGAAGCGTGGTTCGTCGCCATGCTCGCACTCGACGACGAACGTCTCGGGGAGAATGGCGGCGAAGCGCGCGGGCTCGATCTCAAATCGGCGCGGGGCCATGCGCCCGCCACGAATCTCGTTCCAATATTTGTAGAGGATCTGGCTTGTCGTATTCTGCATTCCTAGTCCCTGACCGGGCGGGATCTCCCCGACTTAACCCAATCCAAGCAGCAGATGTGCCGCGCGCGCCGGCTCAAAGCAGGACACGCGCGCCAGCGAAAGCTTGGACAAGCTCCAAACAGCAGATTTCGTGCCAGTTAACGATTGTGCCAGAATGCTGTCGGACCTATCAGGTTGCCGATCAGCGCACCGCGCATTAACTGCAGAGCGTCAGCGACTGCTGAGGATCATCAGCGGCCATCATGAGCACTGGGGCAACCCTTGACCCGAGAACCGATCTTCAACGTGCCGGGTGCCGTCGTCTTCGTGCTGGCGCTCCTGGCCGTCGTGCACGTCGCGATGTCTTATCTCACGGATATCGACGACGAGTATCTTGTCTGGGTGCTGGCGTTCATTCCGGCGCGCTATGTCGGATTGGCTAACGAGCTGCCGGGCGGCCCGCTCGCGTCCTGGACGTCGTTCGTTACACATCAACTCGTCCACGGCGATCTCACGCACCTGTTCATCAATGCTGCGTGGCTTCTCGTGTTCGGCAGTCCGGTGGCGCGCCGCATCGGCGGGGGGCGCTTCGTCGTGTTCGCGCTCGTCTGTGGCTTTGCGGGCGCCCTTGCCTTCATGCTCGTGCGCTGGGGCGAGGCCGTGCCCATGGTAGGCGCTTCAGGCGCCATCTCGGGGTTGATGGCGGCCGGTTTCCGCCTGCTCCTGCCGACGATCGACAATGGCGATTATCATGAGATGCGCGAGGCGCCGCGCGCGGTGCGTCTTGCCACGCTCGGCGAGTGCTTCCGCAGCCGTCGCCTGATGTTCGCAATCCTCGCCTTCATCATCGTGAACTTCATAATTGCGTTCGGGATGCCCTTCGCCAATCCGGAGATGGCCGGAATCGCGTGGGAGGCCCATCTTGGCGGTTTTGCGGCAGGCCTGCTCCTGCTCGGCGCTTTCGATCTGCGCGAGCCCGTGGACGCAATATACTGACGGGCAGAGTTCGCGTCTGATGTGCCTGCCGCCCCGCTTCCCAACATTAAATTTCCGGGAAGGCCTTCTGCTGGTCTTGTCGCGAGGCTCAGTGCCCCCGACATGATGTGCTCGTCATCGACGGAAGGGAGAAAAGAATCTCAGATGGCACTGAACCCCGAAGAGCGCAACGCAATCAACGATCTGTTCGCGCGCGTGCAGGCCAATGGCCCCGCGGACAAAGATGCGGAAGCCGAGGCGCTGATCAACCAGCTCATGCGCCGCACGCCGGATAGCGCGTACATTCTCGTGCAGACGACCCTCGTTCAGGAAGCGCACATCGCCGATCAGGAAGATCGCATCCGTGAACTCGAGGCACAGCTTGCAGCCAATAGCCGTCCGGCAGCGGGTGGCGGGTTCCTCGGTGGTGTCCGGCGAAGTGCTGCGCCGCGCGAAGACTACGCCGACGACCGCAGGAGCGGTATCCCCCCGATTGGTTCGCGCAGCGGTCCGAGCAGTTATGACGCGCCGGCGCAGCCGTCGTGGCGCGGCGGGCGCGATGAGCCAGCGAGCGCGCGTCCAGGAATGCCTCCGCAGCAGCCCGCACAACAGGGTGGCGGCGGTGGGGGCTTCTTCAGGACGGCAGCGGCCATGGCGGCCGGCGTAGCTGGCGGCACGCTTCTCGCAAACAGTCTTGGCGGCATGTTCGGCGGCAACAAGCCCGGCGAAGCGCAGGCAGGTAAGAGCGACGAGACATCTCAGGATAGCGGCCACCAGAATGCTGCCGACAATGATCCCGGCAACTACGACTCCAACTACCACGATGCCGACGACGATCACGGCGATGGTGACTGGGGTGGCGGGTTCGACGATATCGATATCTAAGATGCCGACATGAACACGATCGCCCCAGAGGTCAGCTCTGGGGCGTTTTGCGTTGTCGCCACTGATGACGAGCGCGCGTGCGTCAGGTGATGGCCGGCAGGCCTCGTGCAGCCCGCGCGATGGTGCAGGCGTCATCGCCCGGAAGGCACTCGCGGCATACGATCGGACGCACGGCGTAGATCGTGCAGGTCGTTGCGACGCCGATCTTCCCGCTGAGAGCCGCGCAGCGATCGCCGTCGCAGCGCATACCCGAACTGTCGGCTGCGATCAGCGCTTCGGGAATGCGGGCGATCTCGGCGTCGCTCTCCAGCGTGAAGCGCGGCCATTCGCTCGCGTGGGCGCAGCAGACGCCGCACGTCCGGCAGGGTTCGCCGTCCGCTGTTTGCGCGCCTGCGCGCTGATCGAGGGGCTCAGCCATGTATTGCTGTGGTCGACCTTTCTTTCGATCCCATTTCGTAACTCTTCCTCAGGAATTTCTTAACAGTTGTTTTGCACACTCCCGGGGCGTCCGACGGGATGTGCCATTTCCGTGATTGCAGCCAAGCGCCTGAAAGTGGCGCTCCAATTGGGCCGTGTGCATGAAACAGTGTCTCATCGTCGAGGACTCCGAGGTCATTCGCAAAGTTGCGAACCGCATCATGACCAACCTCAATTTCGAGGTTGTCGAGGCGGAGAATGGCCAGCAGGCACTCGATATCTGCGATTCCGGGATGCCCGAAATGATTCTGCTCGACTGGCATATGCCGGTCATGGGGGGCATGGAGTTCCTGCAGTCGTTCCGCCCTCTCAACAAGAAGAAGCGGCCCTTTATTCTCTATTGCGCCACCGAACACGACAAGATCGAGATTTCGCGCGCGATCACCGCCGGTGCCAACGACTACGTGCTCAAGCCCTACGATCGCGAGTCGCTCTACGCGCGCATTTCGGAGGCCGGGTTGAGTTAGCGCCACACCGACTTTCTGAGAGCGACCAGACACAACAGCTCGAACAGCATCTGCGCGCCGATCTGCGCGGTCGTCGTATTGGCATCATACTGCGGCGCCACCTCGACCACGTCTCCGCCGACAATGTCGATGCCGGCCAGACCGCGCAGGATGGCCAGCGCCTCGCGCGGCATGAGCCCGCCCACTTCCGGCGTACCGGTGCCGGGCGCAAAGGCCGGATCCAGGCTGTCGACATCGAAGCTCACGTAGGTCGGCCCGTCGCCAACGATTTCGCGCGCCTTCGCGACCACCGCAGCGAGGCCCATCTCGCCAACTTCCTCCGCGTGAATGACGGTCATGCCGCTCTCGAAGGAGAACTCCCAGAGATACTCCGCACCGCCACGGATGCCGATCTGGATGACGCGCGCAGGATCGAGCACGCCTTCGAGCACGGCGAGACGAAAGGGGCCGCCGTGGTGAAACTTGGCGCCCTCGTATCCGCCGGCCGTATCGCAGTGCGCATCGATGTGCACCATGCCGAGCGGTCGCTCGCGGCCGAGCGCCTTCAGGATCGGCAGCGTGATCGAGTGATCGCCGCCGACGGATAGCGGGACGATGCCCGCGCGCGCGACCTCCAGATAAAAGGCTTCGATGTCGGCGTGGCATTCATCGAGGCTGAAGCGGCTCCTCATCGGCACGTCGCCGACATCCGCGACCGCGAGATTGCCCATGGGAGCGACGCGCAGCACATGCTCGTAGGGCCCGATCCGCTCGACACTGCGCACCGCGCGCGGGCCGAGGCGTGCGCCCGCGCGGTTCGTCACGCCGAGATCCATAGGCACACCGATGAGCGCGACATCGAGGCCGGAATAGCCCGTCGCTGCCGCGTCCTGCGCGAAGCGGGCGCCGAGCAGGGTCGCCGGATCGGCGAACGGCCATTTACGGCGGTCGGGTGCGGCGAACACGCTTGCCGCGACGGCGGCAAAGGCCGGATCGTGGATATCGCCGCCCTTGGCGCCGGCGTATCGGGCGCGCAGCGCAGCCAGCTTGTCCTTGTCCATGACTCATGTCTCCGTCGGCCAGCAGCTATGGTGAGCATAGCCGAGCCACGGCGCGCGACCAACGGCGCCCCGGCCCTGCCTTAGAATGCAGGTTGAAATGCTTGGCACGACTTCGCCATTGACGTCATGATGGCCCATCGGATTGAAGTGTGGCGAAAGATCATGCCAAGGGAGATGCGCTCATGACGGACCAGACCAAGAGCCCGAGCTTTGCGACGCTTGCCGTTCATGCCGGGGCGACGCCCGACCCCTCGACAGGTGCCCGCGCGACCCCGATCTACCAGACGACGTCGTTCGTCTTCAATGATGCCGAGCATGCGGCTGCACTCTTCGGCCTGCAGGCCTTCGGCAACATCTACACGCGCATCATGAATCCGACACAAGCCGTGCTCGAGCAGCGCGTCGCTGCACTCGAGGGTGGTACTGCCGCGCTCGCCGTTGCTTCGGGACACGCGGCGCAGTTTCTCGCATTCCATACACTGCTCGAGTCCGGTGACGAGTTCGTCGCCGGGCGCCAGCTCTATGGTGGCTCGATCAATCAGTTCAATCACTCGTTCAAGAAGTTCAACTGGAATGTGGTGTGGGCCGACTCGACGAACCCCGAGAGCTTCGAGAAGGCGATCACACCCAAGACCAAGGCGCTGTTCGTCGAGAGCATCGCCAATCCCGGCGGTGTCATCATCGATCTGCCCGCGATCGGCGCCATCGCGAAAAGGCACGCGATACCGCTCATCGTCGACAACACGCTCGCGACACCCTATCTCATCCGGCCCAAGGAACACGGCGCCGATATCGTCATCCACTCCGCGACGAAATTCCTCGGCGGTCACGGCAATTCGATCGGTGGGATCATTGTCGACAGCGGAACATTCGATTGGCTGAAGGCTGGCGATCGCTATCCGACGCTGACGGCGCCGAACGCCAGCTACAATGGCATGGTGCTGGGCGAGACCTTTGGCAATTTTGCTTTCGCGATCGCTGCGCGCGTCATGGGATTGCGCGACATTGGCCCGGCCATCTCGCCGTTCAATGCCTTCCTGATCAACACCGGCATCGAGACATTGCCGCTGCGTATGCGTCAGCACTGCGCCAATGCGCAGGCCGTGGCCGAACACTTGTCGCGCCACCCGAAAGTGGCCTGGGTCAACTATTCCGGCCTTCCCGAGAATGCCTATCATGCCCTGCAGAAAAAGCTCTCGCCCAACGGCGGCGGTGCCGTGTTCACCTTCGGGCTCAAGGGCGGCTACGATGCGGGCGTGAAGTTCGTCGCGGGCCTGGAGCTCTTCTCGCATCTGGCGAACATGGGCGATGTACGCAGCCTCGTCATTCATCCGGCTTCGACGACGCACAGCCAGCTCACGCCGGAGCAGCGCGCAGCGGCGGGTGCCGGTGACGATGTGGTGCGTCTTTCGGTCGGCATCGAGGACAACGCTGATATCATCGCCGATATCGAGAAAGCGTTGGCGGCGGTGGGCTAGAGCCACGCACCATTGTGAGCATAAGCTTGCGCGCGCGTCGCGAATCACTCAACGTTCGCGGCTCGCTGGCCGGCATGATGCCATCCAGCTTCGAGTCTATGGAGTTCCATGCGCTAGATGAGCATGGTTTGTGACACCGCCCGACCCATATGCGGGTGGAAAGGCGACGGGCTCAGGGCTGTTCTGATGCTCGGCCTTGCTCTTACTCTCGTTGCGTGCGCGCGCGAGGAGCCGCCGACTGCAAGCTGGCGCACGAGCAGCGAGCCACCACCTGCATCCTTGAACCTAGGCCCGCAGGAACCGGAGGCCGTATCGCGTTCGCCCATGGCGCCGTCCATGCAGATGCTTCCGCAGTCCACGGCGCCGCAGCCCGCACCGGACAAACCTGCCGAACGCAGTCCCTGCCTGTCGAAGTGGGGATCGCCGCGCCTCGATGCGCCGGCAGAATGTGCTGGCAGAAGCCCGCGCGCCTCGCGTGCTGTCCCGAGTCGGGGCGTCTACAAGATCGGCAGACCATACACGGTTCGGGGAAAGACTTATGTGCCGGCTGAGGATCCCAACTATGAAGAGACGGGTATAGCTTCGTGGTACGGTGACGGCTTTCACGGCGGCCCGACGGCTAACGGCGAGGTCTACGACATGCACCGGCTGACAGCGGCGCACAAGACGCTGCCCATGCCGTCCTATGCCTACGTGCACAACCCCGCCAACGGACGTACGATCATGGTACGCATCAACAATCGCGGACCCTTCAAGGGCAATAGGATCATCGACCTATCCCGGGAGGCCGCCCGCCTGCTCGACTTCAAGTCGCGGGGATTGACGGAGGTGCGCGTCACCTATGCCGGGCGGGCGCCGCTCGACGGAAGCGACCACGCCGAACGCGCCCATCTCGAGCGTCAGCCATGGTATCGCCAGACCGTTACGCTCGGCGATTAAGGTTGCCGTCATGTTCGGGCTGCCGGGAGCACATGACCAAGATGTAACCTTCCTGGCTTCCGGTTTTGCTTGCGTGCTTCGATACCTTTGACAATCATGTGCCGCGCGTCGGGGGTGATAGGAGGCGAAGCGAACGATGATCGGTTTGGTCATCATCACGCACGCAGGGCTGGCGACGGAATTCAAGGCAGCACTCGAGCATGTTGTCGGGCCGCAGGAGCAGCTCGAGACACTGTCCATCGGTCCCGATGACGACATCGAGCGACGACGGCAGCAGCTCATCGAGGCTGTTCAACGCGCCGACCGCGGCGCGGGTGTCGTCGTCCTCACCGATATGTTCGGTGGTACGCCGTCGAACCTCGCGATCTCCGTCATGGAGGCGACGGGCGCGGAAGTGCTCGCGGGCGTCAACCTGCCGATGCTGATCAAGCTCGCGGGCGTGCGCAAGGATCGTCCACTCGTCGAAGCTGTCGATCTGGCCAAGGAGGCTGGGCGCAAGTACATTTCTGTTGCTAGTCAGGTGCTCTCAGGTACGACCTGAGGCGTGGCCTGACGTGGCGACCTTCATCCATGTAGAGCCCGTCGACTTGAACAGCCCGGATTTGCAGCGCGCCGAAGTCATGATCCCGAACAAGAAGGGGCTGCACGCGCGCGCCTCGGCCAAGTTCGTCATGTGCGCCGAGCGCTTTTCGGCTGACGTGCGTGTATCCCGCGACGGTCATGCTGTCGGCGGGACGTCGATCATGGGGCTGCTGACGCTCGCGGCCAGCCAAGGCACGACGATCACCATCGAGGCCTTGGGGCCGGACGCACGCGAGGCGCTCACAGCGCTGGTGACGCTGGTTCGGGATGGGTTCGGCGAGGAAAGCTGACCCCGCCTTGGTCCAATAGCCGCGTGGGGTCGATGGAACAAAGCCCGCCGCCGCGCCGTTCAAACACTGCGGCGCCAGTTTGGCGAGCAAGTGCGGGAGAATGCGGCAGCGTATCGTGAAATCGCTGCTTCTGTCACCTTCGAGACACAGAAGACTTGAAAGCAAGGGCGCTGTTGGAAACGGCATCCTGGGCGCTTAGAATCGGGCACCATCCACATTACGAATTTGCAACTGGCATTATGTCGATGCCAGATGCAATTTGAACCGATGAAAGACATCGGATGAGATTCAGACCTGCGATCGCGGAAAAAATCCGATCGCGTGGCGTGATATGCCGGCGCAAGTACCAGAGCGGGCAGACGATTGTCTTAGTTCCATTTTTCGAAGTTGGCCGGGGGAATCCGGAGTGGCGCCAAAGGTGGGCGCGAGGGGGCGACATAGACGGCGCTTGTATCGCTGCTGCGATGCGGTATCGTTATGTTGCGACGCGAGATGGAAATCGGTGACAGGTGCGGTTGAAGTGCCGCACAGGCCGACGAAATACAAAGGCAAATACGAGCAGTCGCCCACAGGACGGGAAAATGGCTCATACTTGGCTTTGTCGATGAATTGCCCGATCTGAGTGACGCGTTCGGAAACGACGGATCAGTGATCGGGTACCCGTTGGGCTCTAAACACTGTAGGGCAGAACAATGGCGACGCGCAGCGAGATCTTCGACCTCTACGCTCAGAGCTACGACCGCCAGAAGCAGGTCGTGATGCCTCTGAAGGATTACCTCGAGGGGTGCCGAAAGGATCCGTCGATGTACGCCACGCCGGCCGAGCGCATGCTCAAGGCGATCGGTGACCCGACGATGGTCAACACGGCGGACGATGCCCGTCTCGGCCGCATTTTCATGAACCGGACGATCAAGGTCTATCCTGCGTTCAAGGATTTCTACGGTCTTGAGGACACGATCGAGCGCATCGTCGGCTACTTCCGCCACGCTGCGCAGGGCCTCGAGGAGCGCAAGCAGATCCTCTACCTCCTCGGGCCCGTCGGCGGCGGCAAGTCCTCGCTCGCCGAGCGCCTCAAGGATCTTATGGAGGCCTGCCCGATCTACGTGCTCAAGGCCGGCAACGAGATCAGTCCGATCTTCGAGAGCCCGCTCGGTCTCTTCAATCCCGAGACCATGGGCCCGCATCTCGAAGAGAAGTACGGCATTCCCGTGCGTGTGCTCGGCGGGTTCATCTCGCCGTGGGCGGTGAAGCGCCTCGACGAGTTCGGCGGCGACATCTCGAAGTTCACGGTCGTCAAGCTTTACCCCTCGAAGCTGCGCCAGATCTGCATTGCCAAGACCGAGCCGGGTGACGAGAACAACCAGGACATCTCGGCGCTGGTGGGTAAGGTCGACATTCGCAAGCTCGAGCACTTCGGCCAGAACGACGCCGACGCCTACTCCTATTCGGGCGGCCTCAACCGCACGACACAGGGGCTTCTCGAGTTCGTCGAGATGTTCAAGGCGCCGCTCAAGATGCTGCATCCTCTGCTGACGGCGACGCAGGATCGCACGTACGTCGGCACCGAGAACGTGGGCGCATTGCCTTATCAGGGCATCATCATCGCGCACTCGAACGAAAGCGAGTGGCAGAGCTTCCGCGCCAACCGCACGAACGAGGCCTTCCTCGATCGTATCTGCGTGATCAAGGTGCCGTACTGCCTGCGCGTGACGGAAGAGAAGAAGATCTACGACAAGCTGCTTCAGGCGAGCGAACTGTCCGACGCTTCGTGCGCGCCGGGTACGCTTGAGATGCTTTCGCAGTTCTCGGTGCTGAGTCGCCTCAAGGAGCACGAGAACTCGCAGCTCTTCTCGAAGATGCGCGTCTATGACGGCGAGAATCTCAAGGACACCGATCCGCACGCGCGCACCATGCAGGAATATCGCGATGCCGCCGGCGTCACGGAAGGCATGGACGGCGCCTCCACGCGGTTCGCCTACAAGATCCTCTCGGAGACGTTCAACTTCGACAGCCACGAGATCAGCGCCGATCCCGTGCACCTCATGTACGTGCTCGAGCAGGCCATCAAGCGCGAGCAGATGCCCGAGGAGACGGAATCCCGCTATCTCGAGTTCATCAAGGAGGATCTCTCGCCGCGCTATGCGGAGTTCATCGGCAACGAGATCCAGAAGGCCTATCTCGAGTCCTACAACGACTACGGCCAGAACCTGTTCGACCGTTACGTCGCTTATGCCGACGCCTGGATCGAGGATCATGATTTCAAGGATCCCGACACGGGCCAGCTCATGAGCCGCGAGCTGCTCGATCAGGAGCTGTCGAAGATCGAGAAGCCGGCCGGCATCGCCAATCCGAAGGACTTCCGTTACGAGGTCGTCAAGTTCTCGCTCCGTGCGCGTGCACGCAATGGCGGCAGGAATCCGGATTGGACGAGCTACGAGAAGATCCGCGACGTCATCGAGCGGCGCATGTTCAGCCAGGTCGAGGATCTGCTGCCGGTCATCAGCTTCGGTGCCAAGAAGGACAGCGACGCCGAGAAGAAGCACCACGAGTTCGTCGATCGTATGGTCGCGCGCGGTTATACGCCGCGTCAGGTCCGCCGGCTCGTGGAATGGTACATGCGCGTGAAGAAGTCGAGCTGACGCTCACTCACCCGCGAAGGCTGGGCTGGGGGCCGTGAATGAACATTATCGATCGTCGGCTCAACCCGAAATCCAAAAGCCTTGGCAACCGGCAGCGCTTTGTTCGCCGGGCCAAGGCCGATATTCGCGAAGCGGTCAGGGACGCACTCAAGAAGCGCAAGGTCACGGAGGTCGAGGGCTCCGAGAAAATCTCGATTCGCTCCAAGAGCGTGCGCGAGCCCTCCTTCTCGCACAGCCGCGACTCCGGCACACGGGACATGATCCTGCCGGGCAACAAGGAATACAAAGTCGGCGACCTCATCCCCAAGCCGCAGGGTGGTAGCGGCGGCGGTGGCGGGGGGCAGGCGAGTGCCGATGGTGAAGGCCAGGACGATTTCGTCTTCACGCTTTCCAAAGAAGAGTTCCTCGACCTGTTCTTCGAGGATCTGAAACTGCCGAATCTCATCAAGACGCAGCTCAAGGATCTCAAATCGCCGGTACCGCAGCGCGCCGGCTACACGTCCGACGGCCCACCCGCGAAGCTCAATCGCGTGCGCACAATGCGCCGTTCGCTCGCGCGGCGCATTGCACTGCGCCGGCCCAAGGATACCGATGTGCTTCAGCTCGAGCGTCTGCTGGCCGAAGCCGAGACGGACGTGCCGCGCGATGAGACGCGCATCGCGGAGCTGCGCGCGCGGCTCGACAAGATGCTGCGCCTGAGGCGTACGATCGCCTACGTCGATCCGATCGATCTCCAGTATAACCGCACCGAGCGCGTGCCGAAGCCGGCGACGCAGGCCGTCATGTTCTGCCTCATGGACGCCTCCGCCTCCATGACCGAGCCGCTGAAGGATCTCGCCAAGCGCTTCTTCATGCTCCTTCACCTCTTCCTGTCGCGGCACTATCGCGAGGTCGATGTCGTCTTCGTGCGCCACACGAGCACGGCGAGCGAGGTCGATGAGGAGACGTTCTTCCGTGGTGTCGAGACCGGCGGCACGGTCATCTCGACCGCGCTCGAGGAGATGGACCGGATCGTGCGCGATCGCTACTCGCCCGAGGATTGGAACATCTACGCCGCGCAAGCGTCGGACGGCGACAACATCCCCGATGACATGGGGCGCTGCCTCGATCTCGTCGAGAACAGTTTACTGCCCGCGTGTCAGTATTTCGCCTATATCGAGGTGAGCGAGCAGATCGGCTTCGGTGATACGATCGTGTGGGACGGCTACAAGGAGATCGCGGAGCGCAACAAGCATTTCGCCATGCGCCGCGTGACGAGCCCGTCCGAGATCTTCCCGGTCTTCCACGAGCTGTTCTCCGCTTCTGCCGGCGCTTGAGGTAGCCCGCCCATGACCATGACGGACATTCCAAAGACGGGGCCCCAGCCCACGCCCGCGCTCAAAGCCTCGAAGCCGCTCTTCGATGGCCCCGAGTGGAACTTCGACCTCATCAATGAGGCTTACGACGCCATTGCCGAGATCGGTCTCGGCGAGATGGGCCTCGATATTTATCGCAATCAGATCGAGGTCATCACAGCCGAGCAGATGCTCGACGCGTATTCCTCGATCGGCATGCCGGTCATGTATCGGCACTGGTCGTTCGGCAAGCGCTTCGCCCACGACGAGATGTTCTACCGCAAGGGCGCGCGCTCGCTCGCCTTCGAGATCGTCATCAATTCGGATCCCTGCATCAACTACATCATGGAGGAGAACTCCATGACCATGCAGTGCCTTGTGCTCGCGCACGCCGCCATGGGGCACAATCACTTCTTCAAGAACAACTACCTCTTCAAGCAGTGGACGCAGGCCGATGCCATTCTCGAGTATCTCGCCTTCGCAAAGAAATTCGTCGCCGACTGCGAGGAGCGCTTTGGCGTCTCGACCGTCGAGGCCGTGATCGACGCTGCGCACGCCTTGATGAACCAGGGCGTGAGCCGCAATGCTGCGCCGCGCCGCCGCTTCGATCCCGCGAAGGCCCGCGAGCGTGAGATCAAGCGCCGCGAATACGAGATCGAGATTTATAACGAGCTCTGGCGCACGCTGCCGCAGTCCAAGCCCGAGGCCAAGGCCGAGGAGGTCGTCGTCGATTCCTCGCCGCCGATTGTACCTGAGGAGAACCTGCTCTACTTCCTCGAAAAGCATTCACCCAAGCTGTCGGGCTGGAAGCGTGAGATTCTGCGCATCGTCCGCGTGCTCTCGACCTATTTCTATCCGCAGCGCCAGACCAAGGTGATGAACGAGGGCTGCGCGACGTTCGTGCACTACGAGATCATGAACCGCCTGTACGAGAAGGGGCTTGTCACGGACGGTTCCATGCTCGAGTTCATGCACATGCATTCGGCCGTGGTCTATCAGCCGGGTTTCTCGGATCGCGGCTTCTCCGGCTTCAACCCTTACGCGCTGGGCTTCGCCATGATGCGCGACATCAAGCGCATTTGCGTCGACCCGACGGACGAGGACCGCAAGTGGTTTCCCGACATCGCGGGCAATGGACAGCCCATGGAGACGCTGAAGGATGCCTGGGCAAACTTCCGCGATGAAAGTTTCATCCATCAGTTCCTGAGCCCGAAGGTCATTCGCGACTTCCGCATCTTCCACATCCGCAACAAGTCGGAGGATCATGCGGTGCGTGTCGAGGCCATCCACGACGAGACGGGCTATCGCGACGTGCGCCGCCTGCTCGCGCGCCAGTATGACGTCTCGCAGCAGGATCCGGATATCCAGGTAACGGACGCCGATCTCTCGGGGAGCCGCCGCCTTGTGCTCACGCATTTCGTGCGCGATGGCATTCTGCTCGATAAGGACGAGTGCGACCGGACGCTCATGCACGTTGCGCGGTTGTGGGGTTTCCGTGTGCGCCTCGTCGAGGTCGACAACATGACCGGCGCCAAGCTGCGCGAGCACGAGACGCTGCCGCTGCCGTAGTTCCCGTCCGCCGCCGCAGATACTTCTTGACCCGGCCCCTGGGGCCGCATGGATAAGGGCAGCCTCAACCTGCAACGAGGTGATTCATGCCCGGCCCATTCCTCAGTCCTTCCGAAGCCGCGCGCCAGCTCGGCGTGTCTGCCAAGGCGCTCCGTCTGTACGAACTGCGCGGCCTGCTGATCCCGTCGCGTACCGTCGCGGGCTGGCGCGCCTATGGGCCTGCGGACATCGCGCGCGCTCGCGAGATCGTAGCGCTGCGCGCGCTCGGCCTCAGTCTTGCCGAGGTCGGACGAGTCGTTCTCAAAGGTGATGCCGCTGCGGTGCGGCCCGCCTTGGCCGCACACCAGTCAAACCTGGAAAGTCAGGCGCGTCGCTTGGCAGAGCAAATTACCAAGGTGCGCGCGTTGCGTGCCGAGCTCGATAGCGGCCAGGGCCTCGATGCAGGCGATCTGGCGCCGCTGGTGCCGTCAGCCCGTCCGATCGTTGCCTTCGATCTGCCGTGGCCGTGGGGTGGCGAGAGGTTCGAGCTGACGAACATCAGCCCACTCAATTTCATTGTCGGCCCGCTCTTCAGCGGCAAGACGCGGCTGGCCCGCGCGATTGCGGAAAGTCTGCCCGGTGGTGTCTTCGTGGGGCTCGAGCGAACGGCGGATGACGGCGCTGCGGCGCAGGCGCGCATTGAGGCTGATCCATCGCTCAAGGCGCAGGTCGATCGCGCCTTGGCGTGGCTTGTCGAGGAAGGTGCAAACCGCTCGCCATCTCTCGTTGCTCTGGTGGCGGCGCTCGAGGCTGACGGTCCGCAATCCTTCGTCGTCGACATGGTCGAGCAGGGGCTCGACGAGGCAACGCAAGAAGCGCTGAACACCTATCTCCGGCGTCGGCCCGGCGATGCGCCGCCACTTTTCCTGCTGACGCGCTCCAATGCCATTCTCGATCTCGCGGAGGTCGGACCGAACGAGACGATCATATTCTGTCCCGCGAACCATGCGCCGCCGAGCTTCGTCGTGCCGACCCCAGGTGCCGCAGGCTACGAGGCGGTCGCGACATGCCTGGCCTCGCCGGAGGTACGGGCGCGCTCTCAGGGTGTCGTGGCCATGCGCCTCCCGCTATGATACAGGCGATGGATCCTGCAATCGGAACGGAGTTCGCCGCGTGAGCCGCCTGCGCGTCGTGTTCGACCTTGACGACACGCTCTATCCCGAGCGCCAGTTCGCCTTGTGCGGCTTCCGTGCATGCGGCGAATGGGCCAAGGCGCAGTTCGGCGTCGACGGTGTCGGGGAGGAGATGACGCGGCTCCTCGACGCCGGGATGCTGGGTAAGCTTTTTGCGACGGTGCTTCAGACGCACATCCCTGACCACAAGCCGGAGCATCTTGCGGCGCTGAGGGAGGCCTATCGCGGCGCGGTCGCGGAGCTGACGCTGTTCGAGGACGGCGCGTGGGCTCTCGATCACTACGGGAGCAAGGGCCCGCTCGCGCTCATCACTGACGGCACGCACACCGTCCAGCGCAAGAAGGTCGTCGCGCTCGCGCTCGAGCCGCGCTTCCGCGAGATCGTCTATACGGATGCGCTCGGCGAGGAAAAGGCCTTCGCCAAACCGCATCCCATGGCCTTCGAGCGCGTTGCGGCCGCCGTCGGCGCACCCGGTGATCGCTTCGTCTATGTGGGCGACAACCCCGTGAAGGATTTTGTGGCGCCGAATGCCATGGGCTGGACCACCATCCAGATCGTGCGTGACGGCGGCATTCACGATGCGACGAAGATGATCGATGGCGGCACGCCACAACACAAGATCACCTCGCTCGCCGCGCTGCCTGACATCCTCGGTATCTGAAATATCATCGCCGACACGATGTCCGCGATCTGCGACCGCGCGTCGCCATCATTCCTTGAACCGTTCTTGACCTGGATCAAGCCGTCAGCGCTCCCCCCTTTCTAGTGTCCGCCCGTTAGGTCGCCCCGCGTGCATGTGCGGGGCTGGCAGCTCGGGCATCCGGGGGATACTGCGATGGCGGATACGAGAGAGGGCCTGGAAGCATTCGGCGACGTGCTGGCGGTAATGGCCGCCGGATTTTTCACGCTCGTCGGTGCGATCTGGTTTTTCGGGTCGAGCGACCCGGCCATGTCGTTCCATGGCCTGCTGATGATGGTGGCCTCGGCCATCGCCGGCATCTACATCCTGAACGTGACCTTCAAAGAGAAGGCGGCAATCGCGGTCGGCAGCTACGAGCCGCCCGAAGGCTACTTCGACGGACCGATCAAGGTCACGGTCATCGCGGCCGTCATCTGGGGTATCGCGGGCTTTCTCGTCGGCGTGATCCTCGCGCTCCAGCTCGCCTATCCCGCGCTCAACTTCGACCTGCCCTGGATCAGCTTCGGGCGCCTACGTCCGCTGCACACGAGCGCTGTCATCTTCGCGTTCGGCGGCAACGTGCTCATCGGTACATCATTCTATGTTGTCCAGCGCACGTGCCACGCGCGCCTCGCCGGTCGCTGGTCGCCGTGGTTCGTCGTGTGGGGCTATCAGCTCTTCATCGCGATTGCGGGTACGGGCTACCTGCTCGGCATCACGCAGGCCAAGGAGTACGCTGAGCCGGAGTGGTACGCCGATCTCTTCCTGACGATCATCTGGGTCACGTATCTTCTCGTGTTTCTCGGCACGATCTGGCGCCGCAAGGAACCGCACATCTATGTCGCGAACTGGTTCTACCTTGCCTTCATCGTGACCATCGCGATGCTGCATATCGTGAACAACGCGGCCATTCCCGTGAGCTTCACGAGCCCGGCGAGCTACATCCTCTGGTCGGGCGTGCAGGATGCCATGACGCAGTGGTGGTACGGCCATAATGCTGTCGGCTTCTTCCTCACCGCCGGCTTCCTCGGCATCATGTACTACTTCATTCCGAAGCGCGTCGAACGGCCGGTGTATTCGTACCGCCTCTCGATCGTGCACTTCTGGACGCTCATCTTCATCTACATCTGGGCAGGCCCGCACCACCTGCACTACACGGCGCTGCCGGACTGGGCGCAGACACTCGGCATGACGTTCTCGATCATGCTGTGGATGCCCTCATGGGGCGGCATGATCAACGGCCTCATGACGCTCTCGGGTGCCTGGGACAAACTGCGCACTGACGCTGTCGTACGCCTGCTCGTCGTGTCCGTCGCCTTCTACGGCATGTCGACGTTCGAGGGCCCGCTGATGAGCATCAAGGCGGTGAACTCGCTCTCGCACTACACCGACTGGACAATCGGGCATGTGCACTCGGGTGCGCTCGGCTGGGTCGCCATGGTCTCCTTCGGCGCGATCTACTGTCTCGTGCCGTGGCTGTGGAAGCGTCCTGGTCTCTACTCCATGCGTCTCGTCGAGTGGCACTTCTGGATCTCGACGATCGGTATCCTGCTCTACATCACGGCGATGTGGGTGTCGGGTATCACGCAGGGCCTCATGTGGCGCGCCTACGATAGCCTTGGCTTCCTCCAGTACTCCTTCATCGAGACTGTCGAGGCCATGCATCCCTACTACGTGATCCGCGCGATCGGCGGCATCCTCTTCCTCACGGGCGGTTTCATCATGGCCTACAACGTCTGGCGCACGATCCGCGGCGATGTCCCGGTCGATCTTGCCGAACAGCCGCGCGTCGCTGCTGCGCCCGGCCTCCGCGTCCAGCCGGCCGAGTGAGGGGGATCGCATCATGAAGCACGAAGTGTTCGAAAAGAACTCGATCATCCTCCTCGTGGGTATTCTCATCGTGGTGTCGATCGGCGGTCTTTTCCAGATCGCGCCGCTTTTCTGGGTCGACAGCACGATCGAGAAAGTGCAGGGCATGCGCCCCTACACGCCGCTCGAGCAGGCTGGTCGCGACGTCTACCTTCGCGAGGGATGCTACAATTGTCATAGCCAGATGGTGCGCACGCTCCGCGACGAGGTCGAGCGCTATGGCCATTACAGTCTGGCGGCCGAGAGCATGTACGATCATCCCTTCCAGTGGGGATCGAAGCGCACCGGGCCTGATCTCGCGCGCGTCGGCGGCAAGTACTCGGACCAGTGGCACGTCGAGCACATGGTCAATCCGCGCGCGGTTGTGCCGGAGAGCATCATGCCGAGCTATCCGTGGCTTATGACGCGGCGGCTCAATGCGGCGGATGTCGAGGCGCGGCTCAAGACATTGCGCAAGGTCGGCGTGCCCTACACCGACGAGATGATCGCTAATGTGCGCACTGATCTTGCCGCGCAGACCAATCCGGACAGCCGGCCGTCGCGCGAGCTGCTGAAGCGCTATCCCAAGGCGAAGGTCGCAAAATTCGACGGCCAGCATGGCGTGCCGCCGACCGAGATGGATGCGCTCGTCGCTTACCTCCAGATCCTCGGACAACTCGTCGACTTCGCCAAGTTCGACGCGGCCGGTCCGAACCTGCGCTGAGAGGATGAGCATCATGACTTATGACTCGGTTGCGACTGTCAGCCAGGTAGTTTCGCTTCTCATGTTCGTCGGGTTGTTTGCGGGTGTGCTCGCGTATGCGCTCTGGCCGTCGAATGGCCCGCGCTTCGACGCTGCGCAACGCACGGCTCTCGATCTCGACGACCGTCAAAATGCCAAGCGGGGGCGGCCATGAGCGACAAACGCGAAATTGACGACGTCACCGGCGTCGAGACGACTGGTCACGCCTGGGACGGCATCAAGGAGCTGAACAAACCGCTTCCCAAGTGGTGGTTGATGACGTTCTACGCCTCGATCGTGTGGGCCATCGGTTACATGATCGTCTATCCGGCGTGGCCGACACTCAACGGCTATACCAAGGGCATCTGGGGTTACAGCCAGCGCGCTGTGGTATCGGAGGAAATCGAGGGCGCGAAGGCAGCGCAGGCAACGTTCCGCACGGCACTCGAGAAGACGCCGCTCGCCGAGGTGAAGAACGACCCTGATCTGTTGCGTTTCGCCATGGTCGGCGGCGCGGCGTCGTTTGCGACGAACTGCGCGCCCTGTCATGGCCGCGGCGCGCAGGGATTCGCCGGCTATCCGAACCTCAATGATGACGACTGGCTCTGGGGCGGGTCGCTCGCCGACATCGAGAAGACCATTCACTACGGCATTCGTAGTGGCCACAAGGAGAGCCGGATTGGCGACATGCCGAAGTACGGCATCGATGGCCTTCTGCAGCCGACCGAGATCGATGATGCCGCGGAGTTCGTGCTCTCGTTGACGAAGCGCGCGACGGATGCGGCGGCCGCAGCGCGCGGCGCCAAGACGTTCGGCGAGCAGTGCGCCACGTGTCACGGCGCGGAGGGCAAGGGCAATGTCGAGCTCGGTGCACCGAACCTGACCGACGACATCTGGCTCTACGGCGGCGGGAAGCCAGCCATCGTGCAGTCCATCGCGACCGGGCGCGGCGGATCCATGCCCGCGTGGCACGGACGCCTCGATCCCGTCACGCTGAAGTCGCTTGCGGTTTACGTGCACAGCCTTGGTGGCGGCAAGTAGCGGAGCGCTTGGAGACGAGCACCATGTGCGGATGCGGGTGCGAGCTGGGTTTGGTGCTGGCGGCCTGCCGGGCCGGCGAGGCGCAACGCACCGCCGCCTTGCGGGTTGAGGCCGCGCCGCGTCCTCACTCGGTACTCGAGCGCCTGGTTCTGGTTTGGCTGGCGTGCATGGCGGGCGATACGCCCATGCAACGCCTCAGCCGCGGGAGTGCGCAGTGACCACGGTCCTCGATCGGCGGAAAAATCCGGCTGCCAAGCCGGGTGCACGCACGGCGGCGGGTGACATCGAGGCGCACGATGTCGCCGCCGTGAATCGCGCGGTCGATCGTCAGCTCTATGCCACGCGTCAGAAGATCTATCCGCGTCTTGCACACGGCCGCTTCCGATCGGTGAAGTGGATCGTGATGGCCGTCGCGCTCGCGATCTACTACGGCCTGCCGTGGTTGCGCTGGGATCGCGGCCCCGATCTGCCCGATCAGGCCGTGCTGCTGGACATGGCGCACAATCGCTTCTTTTTCTTCTTCCTCGAGATCTGGCCGCAGGAGTTCTACTTCGTCACGGGGCTGCTCGTGCTCGCCGCGCTCGTGCTGTTCCTTGTGACTTCGGTCGCGGGGCGCGTGTGGTGTGGCTATGCCTGTCCGCAGACGGTATGGACGGATCTCATGGTTGCCGTCGAGCGCCTCTGGCAGGGTGATCGCAATGCACGCATCCGTCTCGACAAGGAGCCTTGGAGCGCGCGCAAAGTCTTCCTCAAGACGATGACGCATCTTTCATGGCTGCTGATCGGCCTGCTGACCGGTGGCGCCATTGTCTTCTACTTCCGCGATGCGCCGACGCTTGCGGCCGAGCTCGCGACGGGGACGGCGCCCGCGGTGGCTTATCTGTTTCTCGGCATCTTCGCAGCGACGACCTATTTGCTCGGCGGTATCGCGCGCGAGCAGGTCTGCATCTACATGTGCCCCTGGCCGCGCATCCAGGGCGCGATGACAGACAGTCACACGCTCCTCGTCGGCTATCGGCCAGAACGCGGCGAGCCTCGCGGCCCGGCACGCAAGGGGCCAGACGGTCTCGTCGACTGGTCGACACGCGGCGATTGCATCGACTGCAAGGCGTGCGTCGTGGTCTGTCCCATGGGCATCGACATCCGCGACGGCCTGCAGATGGAGTGCATCCAATGTGCGCTCTGCATCGATGCTTGCGACGAGATCATGGACAAGATCAGGCGCCCGCGCGGCCTGATCGCCTATGACACGATCGCCAAGCAGGAGGCCAGTGCGCGCGGCATCACGCACGAGCCTGTGCAATTACTGCGCCCGCGCACTTTGCTCTATTTCGGCATGATCTCGCTCGTTGGGATCATCATGCTGGTTGCGCTCTGGAACAGAACGACGCTCGAACTCAATGTCCAGCACGATCGCAATCCGCCGTTCGTGCGGCTCTCCGAAGGCGGTATCCGCAATGGCTACACCGTGAAGATCCTCAACAAGCTGCACGAGCCGCGCACCTTCGTACTCGGCATGACGGACCTGCAGGGCGCCTCGCTATCGATGGTCGGTGCCGAGGCCGGCAGCCCGCTCAATGTCACCGTCCCGACGAATACGCTACGCGAACTACGCGTCTTCGTGACCGTGCCGCGCGATGGTCTCGGGCAGCTGCAGGATGCTTCGACCCAGTTTGTCTTTGAAGTGCGCGATCTCGCTTCGGGTCACACGACGCGGCGCGGAACACTTTTCCAGGCGCCCGCACCACAAGGAAGCCGCCCATGAATACTGCTCGCCCCGATGGCGTCGAGGGCCTCAAAGGACGCCACGTTCTGATGGTGTTCGTCGGGTTCTTTCTCGTGGTGTTCGCCGTGAATGGCGTGTTTCTCTACTCCGCCATCTCGACCTACACCGGCATCGTTTCCGTTGAGCCTTATCGCAAAGGGCTCAACTACAACGACCGCATCGCCGCCGAACAGGCGCAGAAGGTCCGAGGCTGGCAGGACGCGCTGGAGGTGACGCGCAATGGGCAGGTGACACTGCGCCTGACGAACCGTCTCGGTGCGCCTGTCGAAGGGTTGATCGTCAGCGGCACCTTCGGGCGTCCATCCACCGCGCAGCACGATATCAAGCTTGCGTTCGACGAGGCGCAGCCGGGAACCTACACGGCGCAGATCGCGCCGCCCGAGGCCGGTGCGTGGATTGTCGCGCTCGAAGCGCGAACGCACGCGGCGCCGAGTGAGGTCGCGCATCAGATGCGGAGGCGGTTATGGCTGAAGCCATGAGCGTTGCCGCTCTTCGGGAGCTACCGGACGAAGCGACACAGCGCGAACAGGCGCTGACACTCGTCGTCGAAGGTATGCATTGCGGCAACTGCATGCGCAAAGTCGAGCGCACGCTTCAGGCACTGCCGGGCGTAGTCGCTGCACGCGTAAACCTCTCGAATGGGCGCGCGCATGTGACGACGGCTCCTTCTGGCGTCGAGATCGAGACACTCGTCGAAGCGCTGGGTGGCGTCGGCTTCAAGGCCTATGAGCTTGTCGAAGGCGCGACGCCCGCGCACACAGCCCACGATGTGGCTTATCTGCGCCGCCTCGGTGTCGCGGGCTTCGCGGCGTCGAACATCATGCTCATGTCAGTTGCGGTATGGGCGGGCATTGCGAGCGACATGGACGCGTCCTTGAAGACGCTGTTCCACTGGCTGTCGGCGCTTGTCGCCATTCCGGCGGTCGCCTATGCGGGCCAGCCCTTCTTTCAGTCGGCGGCGCGGGCGCTTCGGGCGCGCCAGCTCAATATGGACGTGCCGATCTCACTCGGGTTGCTTCTTGCAACGGGCATGAGCCTCTATCAGACCGTACGCGGCAGTGATCAGGTCTACTTCGATGCCGCCGTCACGCTACTCTTTTTCCTGCTGATCGGACGTTATCTCGACATTGCCATGCGTTCGCGGGCTTCGAGCGCGGCACAGAACCTGCTCGGTCTGCGCGCGACCGCTGCGACAGTCGTGCTCCCCGATGGCACGACGCAGCGCCTGCCGACACGCGACGTTCTGCCCGGGATGCGCATTCTCGTCGCGGCCGGCGAGCGCGTTCCTGTCGATGCGCGCATCCGCACGGGCATCGCCGAGGTGGATGAGAGCTTGATCACCGGCGAGAGTCGACCGCGCCGCGTCGCGCCGGGCGACACCGTGTATTCGGGTACGATCAGCGTGAGGGGAACACTCGAGACGGAAGCCATCGCGTGCGAGGAGAATACGCTGCTCGCCGACATCTCGCGCTTGATGGGCGCCGCCGAGCAGGCGCGGGGCCGCTACGTGCGTCTCGCCGATCGTGCCGCGCGCCACTACGCCCCGGCTGTGCATCTGCTCGGGCTCGGCACGTTCATCGGATGGATGCTGCTCGGCTATGGCTGGGAGCCAGCTCTGACTGCGGCGGTGGCCGTGCTCATCATCACATGCCCCTGTGCGCTGGCGCTGGCCGTTCCGGCGGTGCAGGTGGTCGCGAGCGGGCGGCTGTTCCGCAATGGCATCATTCTCAAGGCCGCCGACGGCCTCGAGCGCATGGCGGAGATCGATACCATCGTCTTCGACAAGACGGGCACCCTCACGATCGGAGAGCCGCGCCTCGTGAATAGTTCTGCGATCGATCATCGGATGCTCGCCCGTGCCGCGAGCCTTGCTGCATCCAGTCAGCATCCCTATTCGCGCGCGATCGTGTCGGCAGCCAAGGCGCGCGGCATCGCTGCGATCGCCGAGACAGAAGTCGAGGAGGTCGCCGGCTCCGGACTGCGTCATGGCGATGCGATTGGCGAGACGCGCCTCGGATCAGCGCAATTCTGCGAGATTGCGGACGCGCATCCTGAGAGCGGCTCGACCATCTGGCTCCGGACGCCGGATGGCGGCGCGACGGCCTTCTATTTTGCGGATCACTTGCGTGCCGACGCAACCGAAGTCATCGGGAGGTTGCGTGATGCGGGCTTTCACATCGAGATGCTGTCGGGTGACGGGCGAGCGTCGGTAGCAGAGGCGGCGCAGGCCGTCGGCGTTGCCAATTGGCAGGCAGAGCTCAAGCCTGCGGACAAGATTGCCCGCATTGACGCTCTCAAGGGCGAGGGGCGCAAGGTGCTCATGGTGGGTGACGGCTTGAATGATGCGCCGGCGCTTGCGGCGGGGCAGGCTTCGCTCTCTCCTGCATCTGCAGCAGACATCAGCCAGACGGCAGCCGATGCAATCTTCCAGGGCGAGCGTCTCGCGCCGATCATCGAGGTTCTGCTCGTCGCACATGGTGCGCGCCGCCGCGCACTCGAGAATTTCGGCATTGCGATCGGCTACAACTTCATCTTCGTGCCGCTCGCCGTGATCGGCCTTGCGACGCCGCTGATCGCCGCCATTGCGATGTCGGCATCGTCGATCGCAGTGACGGCCAACGCGCTGCGCCTCTCTCGTCAGAATCTAGGGAGAATGTCATGACGGCACTCGCCTGGACGATCCCAATCGCACTCTTCCTCGGTGGTCTCGGCCTTGCGGGCTTTCTGTGGTCGCTCAAGTCGGGGCAGTACGACGATCTCGATGGTTCCGCATGGCGCGCGCTGGATGACGAGCCGCCAAAGCCGCGCCGCTGATCAGCGCGGCACGCCGCCGAACGACGCGTCTAGCGTCTCGAAGAGCCGCACGAGCAGCTTGGTGCGCGGCACGAGGTGTGAGACGAGCAGGTACTCCTGATGCGTGTGCGGGCCGTCGCCGAGTACGCCAAGGCCATCCAGCGTCGGTACGCCGAGGGCGCCCGTGAAATTGCCATCGCTGCCGCCGCCCGCGACGCGCTCACCTTTCACCTGGAAGCCGATCTCGCGCGCCAACGCCGCGGTATGATCGTAGAGCTTCTGGATGGCCGGTGATTTCACGAACGATGGTCGGTACAAGCCGGGTGTCACTTCGAGCTTCACGTCCGGATCGTAGCTCTTGAGCGCCAGCAGCTTTGCGCGCACTTCGGCTTCGTCATGAGGCAGCGGCACGAGGCAGTAGACGATCGCCTCCGCATGGAGCGGCACCATGTTCTCGTGCGTGCCGCCCTGGATGGTGCCGACGTTGAGCGTGACGTTGCGTGTGTAGTCCGTCATGGCTTCGATATCGAGGATCTGACGTGCCATCTCGCGGATCGCGCTGCGGCCCTTGGCGTGATAGGCGCCCGCGTGCGCGGGAATGCCCGTTGTCTTGAGGTGATAGCGCGCAATGCCGTGCCGCGCGATGGTGATGCGGCCGAAGTCGCCGGAGGGTTCCACGACCAGCACGATGGCGTGCTTCTTCGCTTCGGCCTCGATGTACGGTCGCGAGAACGGACTGCCGATTTCCTCATCAGGGATCATCATGACGGTCACAGGAAGATGCGGCCGCCGGCCCGTCGCGTGCAGGTGCGCGAGGGCGGAGAACGCAATCGCGTTGCCGCCCTTCATGTCGTAGATGCCGGGGCCATACGCGCGATCGCCCTCGACGCGCATGGGCAGCGGTCCCGCGAGCGTGCCAACCGGATGCACAGTGTCCATGTGCCCGAGCAGCAGGATGCCAGGCCCATTCGCTGCCCCCGGCACGCGACCGATCAGGATATCGGCGATGCCATTCTCGCCGGGAATGCGCTCGATGCTGGCACCGATCGCGGTGAGTAGGCGTTCGGCGTGATCGGAGACGCGATTGACGGCCTCCGCATCCTGCGTCGGGCTCTCGATCTCGACCCAGGCATTGACGGCCGAGAGCAAGGCTTCAGGCGTGAGGTCGCGCATCGGAAAGAGGGCTTTCAGCTGGCGGGCGTGCCTGCCTGACGATGATGCCGGTTGTGCTTCTCGCGGCGCCGTACATACACCGCGCCGTCATGCGCCTCTTCGAAGAGGATCATAAGGGGGATCGCTGACGCCTGCGGCTTCACGCTCGGCAGCTTTCTCGTCGGCTCTGCCGCGCTCGATCTCACGGGCAAGCGCGAACAGCGCTTCCTTCATCCCCTGGCCGGAGACGGCCGAAATGAGCAGCGGCTTCTTGCGTGCTGCGCGCTGAAGGGCGGCCGCCTTCTCCGCGATGACATCCTCGGTGAGCGCGTCGCACTTCGTCAGCGCGACGAGCTCCTTTTTGCGCGCGAGACCGCCGCCGTAGGCCTTCAGCTCAGCGCGCACCGTCTTGTAGGCATCGACGACATCCTCACCCGTCGCATCGACGAGGTGGAGCAGCGCGCGGCAGCGCTCGACGTGCCCGAGAAAACGCGTGCCGAGCCCCGCGCCTTCGTGCGCGCCCTCGATCAGCCCCGGAATATCGGCGAGCACGAAATCGACTTCGCCGGCGCGCACCACGCCGAGGTTCGGATGCAGCGTCGTGAAAGGATAGTCGGCAATCTTCGGCTTTGCGCGCGAGACGGCGGCGAGGAACGTCGACTTGCCTGCATTGGGCAGGCCGACGAGGCCCGCATCGGCGATCAGCTTGAGGCGCAGCCAGAGCGTCAGCTCTTCGCCCGGCTGGCCCGGATTGGCGTGACGTGGCGACTGATTGGTCGACGACTTGAAGTATGCATTGCCGAAGCCACCATTGCCGCCGCGCGCGATGAGCGCCCGCTGGCCGGCCTCGGTCATGTCGGCAATCAGCGTCTCGTTGTCCTCGGCGAGGATCTCCGTGCCGGGCGGCACTTTGATCACGCAGTCGTCGCCGCTCGGGCCCGTGCGATTGCGGCCCATGCCGGGAATACCGTTCTTGGCCTTGAAGTGCTGCTGATAGCGGAAGTCGATCAGCGTATTCAGGTTCTCGACGCATTCCGCCCAGACGTCACCGCCCTTGCCGCCATCGCCGCCGTCCGGACCGCCATACTCGATGAACTTCTCGCGCCGGAAGCTGATGCATCCAGCCCCGCCATTGCCGGAGCTGACATAGATTTTGGCCTGGTCGAGGAACTTCATGGATCCGAGCTTTCGGGAGCGGGGCGGACAGCCACCCGTTTGCGGCTGTGGTATCTCTTGTCGGGCACGATGTCGATGCGTACGCCTAGCGCTTATGTAGGTTTCGGACAGCGGGCATCCAGGGGGAAAACATGAACGAAGTAACTATTCTGGCCTTTACCCTCGTTGCCTTCATCGGCATCGCAACGCCGGGACCGACCGTGCTCCTGGCCCTGGCGAACGGATCGCGCTTCGGCGTGCGCCGCTCGATGTTTGGCATGGCAGGCGCCGTACTTTCCGATTTCGTGCTGATCGGTGCAGTTGCGCTCGGGCTCGGAGCACTGCTTGCGGCCTCGGAATTCTGGTTCTCCGTCGTGAAATGGATGGGTGTCGTATACCTTGCCTTTCTCGGCATCATGTTGCTTCGCTCAAATGGGACGCTCGGCGAGGCCATCGACGCGACGCCGGAGAGGAAAGGCTCAGCGCGCGCCCTTTTTATGCGCTGCTTCCTCGTCGCGGTAACCAATCCCAAGGGCTACCTCTTCTTTTCGGCCTTCCTGCCGCAGTTCATCGTGCCGAGCGCGCCGCAGGTGCAGCAGTATGTGATCCTCGCCCTCGTCTTCGCCTCGATCGACTTCCTGGTCATGCTGGCCTACGCCCTTCTCGGCTCCCAGGCCGTGCGCCTGCTCAGGCAATCGGGTGCGCTTTGGCTGGATCGTATTTGTGGCGGGGCTCTGCTGGCTTTGGCTGGGTCGCTGGCCTTCTATCGCCGCGCGAATACCTGAGCCGCCGCGGCACAGAGCGGTTTTGATTGCCCCGGGAAGGTGCTAAGCCTGCCGCCGCTCAAGAATTCTCATCGAGGGAGAAAGAAACGCCATGGCCACCACCGCCAAAAAGCCGAACGCCTACAAGATCGCCGTCATTCCCGGCGACGGCATCGGCAACGAGGTCGTGCCGGAGGGCATCAAGGTCCTCGAGGCCGTGGCGCGCAAGTTCGACATCGCCTTCGAGTGGGACAACTTCGACTGGTCCTGCGAGGTCTTCAAGAAGACCGGCAAGATGATGCCGGACGATGGTCTCGATCAGATCCGCAATCATGACGCCATCTTCCTCGGCGCGGTCGGCTTCCCGGGGGTGCCGGATCACGTCTCGCTCTGGGGCCTGCTGATCCCCATCCGCCGCGAGTTTCAGCAGTACATCAACCTGCGTCCCGTGCGGCTGTTCGAGGGGCTCAAGTGCCCACTCGCCGATAGAAAGCCCGGTGACATCGACTATTTCATCGTGCGCGAGAACAACGAGGGTGAGTACTCATCCGTCGGCGGTCGTATGTATGAAGGTAGCGACTACGAGATGGCCGTGCAGCAGGCGATCTTCACCAAGCGCGGCTGCGACCGCGTCATGCACTACGCCTTCGACCTCGCCGCGACGCGTCCGCGCAATCACGTGTCGAGCGCCACGAAATCCAACGGCATCTCGATTTCCATGCCCTACTGGGATGAGCGCTTTGCCGCGATCTCGAAGGAATATCCCAAGGCCAAGACCGACCAGTATCATATCGACATCCTGACCGCGCATCTGGTGCGCAATCCGCATTGGTTCGACGTCATCGTCGGCTCGAACCTGTTTGGCGATATCCTCTCGGACCTCGGTCCCGCCACGACCGGTACGATCGCCATCGCTCCCGGCGGCAACATCAATCCCGAGAAGGAATTCCCCTCCATGTTCGAGCCCGTGCATGGCTCGGCGCCGGACATCGCGGGGCAGGGCATCTCGAACCCCATCGGCCAGATCTGGTCGGGTGCGATGATGCTCGAGCATCTCGGCCACAAGGATGCCGCCGACGCGATCGTCGGGGCCATCGAGAAGCTGCTCAAGGATACGGATGTGCGCACGCGCGACATGGGCGGCAAGGCCATGTGCACCGAGCTCGGCGATGCGATCGTGGAGCTGCTGAAGTAGGCGGGCTGCCGGGCGTAGCCATCCGATTACGCCCGCTCGCAATCCACTGGCGGTTTACCACCACCGATTGCGGCGGTTGCCAATCCCGGAAACAATGGCGCTCATGTGGCGTTTGGCTCGTGAGCACCGTTTCCGGGAGGCCACCATGGCAGTTCACAGTTCCGCACATTCCCGCGGCTGGCTCGCCGCGCTCTTCGCTGCCCCCTTCATTCTGCTGATGCTGACGAGCGCAGTAGCGACATCGGTCAATGCCCAGACCGTCGGCACGGACCCGCGCAACAGGCACTGCCAGACGCTGCTGACTTGCAACTACACGCGGGGCGGCCAGTATCGCGGCTGTCTCTCGTCGTACACGTGCCGTGTCTGCAGCCCGCAGCCTGTCCGCTGCAAGCCTTCTGATCTCGCCACCGGCCGCACGCGCTGCACGGAACTCGTCTGCACGTGGGGTGGGTGAGACGGATCGCGCCTGCGGCGCGAGCAGGGCCGCATGCCTCTGGCATGCCCCTGCACCCGCGCGTGGGACACCCCCGCACCCCCGTTTTTTATGATTTTCGTGCTGCGCCGAGAGCGCTTCCGCAAAGCCGGAGTGACAGTTCCTGTG
>JAEZRM010000022.1 GCA_023412805.1 Pseudomonadota bacterium
CGCCAGAGGCGCGCAACTCAACAAAGCCCCATCGCGCCGCAGGCGCAAAGCGTGTGGTCTACTTTACGCTTGAGAACGCCGTCGGCTGGAGGAACTGGTTCACGACTTTGGCGACGATCGGACCGTCCTTCTCGGTCTCCGCGCGCTTGGCCAGCCACTCGGGGTCAGCCGCGAAGGCGTTCCACTTCTTCTCGCGATCGGCAAGGCTATCGAATGCCAGCAGGTAGTAGAGCGCCTGGTTGGACTCACCCACCAGCACGGTCCAGAAGCCCGCTTGCTTAATGCCGTGTTTTTCCCAGAGCTTCAGGGTGATGGTCTCGAAGCGGTTGAGGAGATTTGGCAGGCGGCCGGGTACACAGTGGTAGACCCTGAGCTCGTAGATCATGGTGGCGTTTTCTCCTGAAGTTGTAAGATATTAGGTCTCAAGGTGGGATATTAGGGCGCCAAGTCACCCATTCTGAGGCGTTCGAAGGTCTCGTCAGGGCTTTATGAGCCTCTTTAGGACCCCGATGTTGGCCTATTCGCGTGGATTTGGCCACTAGCCACGAACGCTCGCGCCCGATATATCGGCTCCACCTTTCAGCTAAGCATCTGAAATAGCATAATAAGGGCCAACCTGCCATGCGTAGCTTCCAGGCCTTCGCCTGCTATCCATGCAAATTTGGAGTGCGCCGCACAAAAATCGCCCTTGTAAATGGTGCGGCGCACATATACCTATATCCGTGCGAGAGCGATCTCGCAGCCCTCCTTTGGGCGTTTCCTCCCTAGACTTGGGCCGTTCGGAATCCGGACGGCCCCTTTTTTTGGTCTATGGCATACCAAGCCGGGCTGACCCGCGCACGGACGGGGTGACGGACGCGGTAACGCGGGCTATAGACCCGCGCGCAGCTTGAAATTTCACTCCCGAAAGACCTCGTCCGATATGTCCGACACCATTGCCGTGAACGCCGCTCTGCTCGAACGCCTCGTCGCCGCCCTGGAGCGCATGGCGCCGCCGGCTGCGCCGCCGGTCGATTTCGAGACCGCAGACGCCTTTGTCTGGCAGGCCAATCCGGCCGCGTTCGTGCCCGTGCCCCACGTCAATCGCCAGCCGCTGGCGCTTCTCAAAGGCATCGAAATCGCATCGGACCAGCTGCTGGAAAATACGCGCCGCTTCGGCAAGGGGCTTCCCGCCAACAATGCGCTCCTTTGGGGGGCCCGTGGCATGGGCAAATCGTCCCTCGTGAAGGCCGCGCACGCCGAAGTCGCCAAGGAGATGGCCGCAGCGGGCGCCAAGGGCGGCCTGAAGTTGGTCGAGATTCATCGCGAGGACATCGACTCGCTCCCTACCTGCCTCAGTTATATGCGTGGCAGCGCGCATCGCTTTATCGTCTTCTGTGACGACCTCTCCTTCGATCACGACGACACGAGCTACAAGTCGCTCAAGGCCGTGCTCGAGGGCGGCATTGAAGGACGCCCGCAGAACGTGCTCTTCTATGCGACGTCGAACCGCCGTCACCTCATGCCGCGCGATATGATGGAGAACGAGCGCTCGACGGCGATCAATCCGTCCGAAGCCGTGGAGGAGAAAGTTTCGCTCTCCGACCGCTTCGGGCTGTGGCTCGGCTTCCACAATGGCAGCCAGGATCAATACTTCGATATGGTGCGCAGCTATGCGGCGCATCATGGCCTCGAGATCAGCGACGATGAGCTGATCGCCGAGGCGCGCGAATGGGCCATGACGCGCGGTGGGCGCTCGGGCCGCGTTGCGTGGCAGTTCATCCAGGACCTGGCTGGGCGCCTCGGCGCCACGCTGGTGAGCGACTAGGTGGCGTCGTGCGTCCCGCGCCACGCCCGGTCAGATTAAGGGAGTGGGTGCGATGACGAAGACGACAGTGGCCATCATTGCCCAGGGTGCCATGGGCGCCGGGACGGCGGCACGCCTGACCGCCAACGGCGTCGACGTTGTGACGTGGCTCGAGGGCCGCAGCAGTGCGAGCCGTGCGCGCGCCGAGAAGGCCGGGATGCGCAGTGTCGACCTCGCCGGCATTGCCGCAGCCGATATCATTCTCTCGATCGTGCCGCCGAGCGACGCGCTCAAACTCGCCGAGCAGCTGGCGCCGACGCTGACGGCATCAAAGAACAAGCCGCTCTACGCCGACATGAATGCCGTGAGCTCCGCGAAGGTGGAGCAGGTTGCGGCCGTCATTGCGCCGACGGGCTGCACGTTTTCGGATGGCGGCATCATTGGTCCGCCGCCGCGGCCTGACACGCAGAATACCGTCTACTTCTTCTCGGGCATTCCCGGAGATCGCGTGGCGTCGCTGGCCAAGGGCGGGCTCCAGGTGAAAATGGTCGACGGCCCCATTGGTGCGGCTTCGGCGCTGAAGATGTCCTATGCGGCCATCGGCAAGGGGCTTACGGCGCTGGCGTCCGCGTCGATCCTGATGGCCGACAAGTACGGCGCCAAGGAAGCGCTGCTCGAAGAACTGCAACGCAGCCAGCCGAATATCTTGAAGGGTGTGAGCTGGTCGGTGCCGGACATGTTTGTGAAGGCCTATCGCTTCGTCGGTGAGATGGAGGAGATTGCCGAGCAGAGCGGGCGCAAGTCCACCGCCGCGATCTACAACGGCATTGCGGATCTCTATCGCGAGATCGCCGCCGACCAGGATGGCTCGAAGAAGGACGTCACGACTCTTGAGCAATTCTTCAAAAAGTAGATTTGCATCGATCGGCCGATAGAGCCGACGACATGCGGGAGGCAAACATGATCGAGAAACGCGAACTCGGCCGCACCGGCGAACAGGTGTCGGTGCTCACATTCGGCTGCGGTGCCGTCGGCGGCTTGATGGTGAAGGGGGATGCGGCCGAGCAGGAGCGTGCGGCGGCGCTGGCGATCGAGCACGGCGTGAATTTCTTCGATACGGCACCCGGCTATGGTGATGGCGTGTCCGAAATCAATCTCGGCAAGCTCCTGAAGAAGCTCAAGCCCAAGGCACTGATCGGCACGAAGGTGCGCATTCCGAGCGCCGATCGGGGCGCCATCGCCGCGCGCATCAATGCATCGCTCGATGAGAGCCTCAAGCGCATGGATCGCGATCACGTCGATCTCTTCCAGCTGCACAATCCGCTCACGCCGGACGCAAGCGGCGAGACGTTGACCGCTGCGCAGATCCTCGGCGATGTCGTGCCTGCTTTCCAGAAGCTGCGTGAGGCCGGCAAGATCTGTTATCTCGGTTTCACGGCACTCGGTGACATCAGCGAGATCGACAAGGTCATTGCCGCTGGCGTCATGGACTCGGCTCAGATCTGTATGAATGCGCTGAACCCCTCCGCCGTCGCGCCGATGGCGGAAAGCTATCCGGCGCAGGACTATCGCCGCCTCATGGTACGTGCGCGGGACGCCGGCATCGGCACGATCTGCATTCGCGTGCTCGCGGGTGGTGCGCTCAGCGGTGAGACGGAGCGCCATCCACGCGGTTGGGCGGTGGTGCCGCCCATCGGCTCGGGCTCTGACTATGCCCGTGATGTCGAGCGCGCGCGGCGCTTCCGCCCGCTCGTCGAGGAGGGGCACGCCGGCAGCTTGACGGAACTTGCCATCCGCTACGCGCTCGCACAGCCCTCGCTGTCGACCACGCAGGTCGGCGTCGCGACCTACCAGCAGGTGGCTGGCGCCATTGATGCCATCGAGAAGGGGCCGCTATCGCCGACGGCCATGGCGCGCGTGCGCGATATCCAGCAGACGTTCGTCGGTGAGCCGCGCTAGAATGGTCCCTCATCCCGACCTTCTCCCCGTAAGTACGGGGAGAAGGGGAAGTGACCCCAAGGAGCCCCGCCAATGCCGATGGACGCCAGCGAGATCGAGAAACTCATCAGGGAGCGCTTTCCGGGCGCTGAAATCACCATCAAGGATCTGGCGGGAGATGGCGACCATTACGCGGCGCATGTGGTCGCGCCCCAATTCAAGGGCAAGACCCGCGTGCAGCAGCACAAGATGGTCTATGACGCGCTCGAAGGGCGCATGGGCGGCGTGCTGCACGCCCTCGCACTGACGACGGCAGCGCCGAAGGATTGATCTCCCACGACGTGCCAATGATCGAACAAAAAGCAGGAACCATGCACAATCTCATCCTGAATGCGCAGACGCTCGCCCCTGATGTCTCGTTCGATGCGCGCGTGAAGGCGGCGGCGAGCGCCGGCTACAGAGGCCTCAGCATCCGGCCCTCGGAGTACAATGGTGCGCTCAAGCAGGGGCTCGACGATGCGGCCATTCTGAACCTGCTCGCCGAGAACAGTGTCGAGGTCACCGAGATCGGTCTCGCGACCACGTGGCTGCCGGGCGTCGGCGGGCAGGCGGGCATCGATGCCGACGAGACGACGCTCTGGCACATGGCCGATCTCTTCAAGCCGCGCCAGCTCAACTGCGCCATGTGGGAGAACCAGCCGCTTGCCGACATGATTCGTGGCTTCGGCGTGCTCTGCGACCGCGCGGCGACCAAGGATCTGCTCGTTGCGCTGGAGTTCATTCCGCATAGCGGCGTGCGCGACATGCTCGTCGGCTGGCAGATCGTGAACGGCGCGGCGCGGCCGAACGGCGGCCTGATCTTCGATACATGGCACTTCAAGCGCGGCGGGACGGCGCACGAAGCCATCACGACCGTGCCGCCGGAGAAGTGGTACACGCTGCAGCTTTCGGACGCGCGCGACGTGCCCTGGCCCGAGGTCAAGGAGGAGTCGCGCCACGGCCGCCTGCTGCCGGGTGAAGGCATGATCGACTTCGCCGACATTGTCGGCCGGCTCAAGGGGTATGGTTCCAACCCGACGATCAGCGTCGAGGTAATCAGCGATACGCTGCACCGCATGGATGCCGTGCAAGCGGCGCGCACGGCTATCGAGCCATGTGTGGCGCTTCTCGATAAGTTGGATGTGAAAGCGCCCTGGTGGAAGTAGGCGGGCACGCGCCGTCGAGACTTTGAGAGCCGAGGTCCCTTTCGGGACCTCGGATTTTGCATCATCGGTAGAGGTACTGCGGAACGACCAGCGTGATCGACGGGAAGATCGTGATCAGGATAAGCACCGCGAGCAGCGGAATAAGAAAAGGCATCACTGCACGCACGGTTCGGTCAAACGAGATTCTTGCCACGCGCGAGAGGATGAACAGCACCATGCCAACGGGCGGCGTGAGCAGGCCGATCATGAGATTGAGCACCATGATGACGCCGAACTGCACGGGATCGATGCCCGCCTGAACCACCGCCGGCATGAGCACCGGCACCAGGATGGAGATTGCCGCGATCGTCTCGAGGAAGCAGCCGACGATCAGCAACAGGACGTTGATGATAAGCAGCAGCACGAGCGGATCGCGCGAGATGCCGAGCAAGACCTCGGTGATCGCCTCGGTGACGCGTGCCGTGGTCAACACCCAGCCGAAAAGCGATGCCGCGCCGACGATGATCAGCACCGCCGCCGTGGTCTCGATCGTGTCCATCGAGACCTTGAAGAAGCGCTTGAAGCTCATCGGCGGGTAGTTGGGAACGATCTTGCGCCCCCACGTGAGATAAGCATACGCCACCACTGATCCCAGAATATTGAGCAGGAGCGCGCCCATGATGACGCGGACAGGGTTGGCCAGGTCATAGTATGCGGCGAGACAGGCTGCTGCGAGTATCGCGCTCATGACGGAGAGCACGCGGCCAAGCGATATGCCGACTTCTTCGAGCTGGCTTGTCAGGGGATAGAAGAGAAGTCCGAGAAAAAGTGCCCACATACACGCCGCGACCGCTGCTTCCGTCGGCGTGAAGATGCCGAACGACATGCCGCCGATAATGATGGCAGGCGTCATCAAAGCCGGAAGGGCGTGGACGAAGGTCGAGCGAAGGATCCGCAGACGAAAAACCTGATCACGGCCGATGTTGTAGCGATGCGCGTACCACGTCACGTACATCATGAGAAAGGCAGCCATCAGCAGGCCGGGAAGGAACCCCGCGGCGAAGAGCTGCCCGATCGACACGTTCGCCATCACGCCGAAAATGACCATGGGCAGCGACGGCGGAATGATCGGCCCGATCGTCGAGGATGCCGCAGTTACGCCGACGGCGAAGTCGGTCTTGTAGCCATGATCGCGCATGGCTTTGATCTCGATCGTGCCGAGACCGCCGGCATCGGCGACGGCGGTGCCGGACATGCCGGCAAAGATCACCGAGCCGACGACATTCACGTGACCGAGGCCGCCCTTGAGCCAACCGACGAGCGCGACCGCAAAATCATAGATGCGGTTGGTGATGCCGGCCGAGTTCATGAGATTGCCGGCGAGAATGAAGAACGGCACCGCAAGCAGCGGGAAGCTGTCGACGCCACCGGCCATGCGGTGAAGGATGACGAAGTCCGGAATGCCGGCGATGAAGTGCGTGTAGATGAGCGACGAGCCGGCGAGCGCGATGAAGATCGGCACGCCGATGAGAAGTGTGGTGAAGAAGACGAAGAAAAGTACGGTCATGGTCGTGCCCCTCAGTCCATAACCAGGCCTTCGCCGATCGACTCTTGCGCCTTGCGCCAGCCGTCGCGGGCATTGCGGTAGAAGATGATGAGCTGCCGGATCAGCATGATGAAGCAGCCGAGCGCAACGCCGCCGTAGACGATGCTCATGGGCAGATCGATGATGACCATGCGCTGCCACTGCATGCGCTCGACGATCGTCAGCGAGAAGTACGCGAGCAGCCCCATGAACAGCAGCTTGATCGTGTCGACGATCGCGAGAAGTACGCGGGCCGGAAGCTTCGGCAGATAGTGCAGCACGACCTCGACGGATATGTGCAGATTTTTGCGCGCGACGACGGCGGCGCCGATGAAGGTCAGCCACATCAGGGTGTAGCGCGCGATTTCCTCGGTCCAGGCGAGGCTGTCATTGAGGACGTAGCGCGTGAAGAACTGCAGGAAGACGATCGCGGCCAGCCCCCAGAACACGATGAAGGCAATCCAGTTCTCGACGTGGTGCTCGATCTCGACGTCCTCATCCTCGACAACGATGAGATGCACGCTCTCGCCGGGCTCGGCAGCCGGTTCCTTCGACATGCGCAGTCCCTCAAAACAAAGGTGGAGCAGGAAGCTGCCAGGCAGGCAACCTCCGGGAGGCAGAAAAACTGCCTCCCGACATACGGCGATAATTGGAGAAGGCCCGTCAGGCCGCCGTCAGAGCTTCTGCAGCGCCTCGTATTGCTCTTTCGTCCAGTAGGCGAGACCGTCGGGCCCGAGATGCGCTGGAACGGCAACCTTGCGGAATGCCGCGCGATCAGGCCGTGTCACTGTCTTGCCGAGCTTCTCGAATTCAGCCGGAAGCTTCTGCTCGGAATCACGGATGGCGTCCGTGGACTTCGATGCAGCCTGCTGGAGCACGTCAGCGAAGATCTTCTTCTCGCCGTCATTGAGTTTGCGTAGCAGCGGCTGCCCCAGCACGCTGACGAGCGACTCGGTGATATGCCCGGTGAGGTGAATATATTTCTGCACCTCGTAGAACTTCTTCGCGAGAATGGTTGGTAGCGGATTTTCCTGACCGTCGACCGTTCCTTGCTGGAGTGCGAGATAGACTTCGGCGAAGGCGATCGGCGTGGCGTTGGCGCCATAGATCTTCGCAAACATAACGTAGAGGGGCGCCTGCGGCACGCGCAGCTTCATGCCCTTCATGTCGTCGGGGCTCTTGAGCTCCTTGTTGGAGGTCATGTGACGCTCACCGTAGTAGGTCAGCGCGACGATACGGTGGCCGGTCTTCTTCTCGTAGCCGTCCGAGAGATCCTTGAAGAGGCCCGAGCCGCGATAGGCCTTCCAGTGATCGAAGTCGCGGAAGATATAGGGGCAGTTGGAAATTGAGAGCGGACGGTGCACGCCCCCGACGAATGCCGCGCCCGTATAGATGATGTCCACCGTGCCGAGCCCAAGGCCTTCGTTGATCTGCGGCTCGTTGCCGAGTTGTGAGGCCGGAAAGACCTGGATTTCGTACTTACCGTTCGTCTGCTTTTTGATCTCCTCGGCCGCCCAGAGCGCCTCGGTGTGATAGGGCTCGCTCACCTCGTAGACATGGGCCCACTTGAGAACGGTCGGCTTGGCCTGGGCAATGGCCGGTGAGGCAACGCCGACAAGGGTGCCGGCGGCGCCGACAGAAGCTGCGGTGCCAATAAAGCGACGGCGGGTCATCCCGCCCGATTTAGGGGTGGTCATTAGGCATTTTCTCCCAAGGGTTCAGACTGATCGAGGTGTCAGGCTTATGCTTTTTGGGCAGCCGCAGGTGCGATCGGGGACCGCTCCGTGAACTGCCGTATGCTGTTCCGCATATGCGCGGAGAATGCAGATAACGGCTGAATCGCGCTACTAGATTTTTGGAGGGGGCCGGCGGGACCGGGGATGCCGCCGGAGCATTGACTTGCCGCCCGGCGGGGCCATCTCTATGCTGTGCGCCGAATTGCGCCGGGAGGCACGGCGTCGCGCCTCCATCACCAACCAGCGCCCTACTAACCAAAGCGCCTTGAGGATGAGCCATGAGCGAGCAGGCAGTCCACGACTGGATCCGCAAGCAGATTTCTAGCAATGACGTGGTGCTTTTCATGAAGGGCACCAAGAACTTCCCGCAGTGCGGGTTCTCGGGTCAGGTTGCCCAGATCCTGCAGTACCTTGGCGTCGAGTACCAGGATGTGAACGTGCTCGAGGACATGGGCATCCGCGAGGGTATCAAGTCGTTCAGCGAATGGCCGACCATTCCGCAGCTTTACGTCAAGGGCGAGTTCGTCGGCGGCTGCGACATCATTCGCGAGATGTTCCAGGCCGGCGAGCTGCAGGAGCTGCTGGCCGACAAGGGCGTGACCCACACGGCGGTCGCCTGAACGGCCATCCGCGTCCACGGGCGCGGGAGATTTGAACGTGATTTTGCCGCCGCCCGCTGACACAGTCCGCGGGCGGCGCTTTAGTTTAACCGGCACGGCGCCGGGCGGGCGCGGCAGGAGGCGAAGCGGGGCATGACCACCACGCTCGAACCGATCACGCAGCCAACGATACCGAGCGGGCGGGCGCGCCTCGTGCTCGGCGGGCGGCGCTTTCTCCTGAGCCTCGCGATCATCGGCGCCAGCATCTCGCTCGCGCTCGGCATCAGCCTACCCTCGATCAAGCTCACGAAGTTCTACTTCTTCTCGACCGAGTTCTCGCTGATCTCGACGGTTTGGACATTGATCCAGAGGAACCAGATCTTTCTCGGCGTGATCGTGCTGCTCTTCTCGATCGTGCTGCCGGTGTTCAAGATCCTCTACCTCGTGATCCTGACGACCATGCCGCTCGACGTGCTCCAGCGCCAGTACCGGCGGCTTCGCGCCCTCGAATGGCTCGGCAAGTGGTCCATGCACGATGTGCTCGTGCTCGCCCTCATGATCTTCTTCCTCAAGAGCCAGGGTATCTACGACGCGCGCAGCCTATCGGGCGTCTACTTCTTCACGGCGGCCGTGGTGTTCATGATCCTCGCCTATGCCTGGCTCAGCGTATTCGCGCTGGCGCCCATACGGGCCGAGCATCTGAGAGCCGAGCGGCATCGTCCGGTCGTTGGCGTCGGCGGGCGATCGGCCTTCAAGAATTTCATGCTGGCGCTGTTCATCCTGACGGCTGCCATCCTGTTCGCGCTCGGCGTGATCCTGCCGTCGATCCGCTTTACGACCATCTACGTGTGGACGAACGAGCATTCCATCGCGAGCATCATCTATGCGCTCTACCGCACGCAGGAGTACTTCCTCTCAGCCGTGATTGCGATTTTCTCGGTGGTGTTTCCGTTCCTGAAGCTGCTTTATCTGCTGACGCTGTGCCTCTCGCCGAACCTCTCCGAAGACTTCCGCCAGAAATCCCTCTCGACCATGGAGTGGCTGGGGCGCTACTCAATGACCGACGTCATGGTGCTCGCGCTCATGATTTTCTACATGAACTCCTCCGGATACATCGAGGCGCGGGTTCTGCCGGGCATTTACTGCTTCGCGGCCTCCGCGCTGATGACCATGTTCGCTTATGGCTGGGCAAACTCGGCGCTGCCGCCCATGCGCGATCCTCCGCGGCCACTGCCCCCGGGGAACGGCATCGACCGGTGCAGCATGGAAGGCCGCCGCCCATCGCGGGTTGCTTGAGGCGGTGTGAGGCGGCTAGCCTGTGAGCAAATCAGAACTACCGCTGGAAGCGAGAGGAAGGCCCATGACCATCAACCCGGATGCTGCCAAGGTCGTCGAGCTGATCATTGCCTCGGGACGTCCGCCGTATCCGACGATCGGGCATGAGGCGGCGCGGGAAATCTTCGTCGCCTCACGGGCCATCCTCCAGCCCGACCCCTCGCCGGTCGGCGAGGTGCGTGACCTTTCTGCCACCGGACCTGCGGGTGAAATCCCGCTCCGTCTCTACCGCGGACAGGGCACGGATGCGAGTCGCCCACAGCCGACGCTCATCTACTATCATGGCGGCGGCTGGGTTCTCGGCAATCTCGAGAGCCACGATGGCGTGTGTCGCGACATTGCCAATGCAGCCCAGTGCACAGTGATCTCCGTCGACTACCGCTTGGCACCGGAAGCCAAGTTTCCCGCTGCGGCCGACGACTCGATCGCCGCTGCGCAATGGATCCATGACAACGCGGAAACGCTCGGCATCGACCGCAATCGCCTCGCCGTCGGCGGCGACAGTGCGGGCGGGAATCTCAGTGCGGTTGTCGCGCTTCACGCCCGCGACAACGGCGGCCCGAGCCTCAAGCTGCAGGTGCTGATCTATCCATCGGCAGACATGTCGAGCGTGTATCCCTCCTACGAGGAATTCGCCGAGCAGCTGCCGTTGACGCGGTCGACCATGGACTGGTTCGTCGATCTTTATCTGAAGCAGCGGGCGACGGATGCGAAGGATTGGCGCGCGTCACCGCTGCACGCCAAGAGCCTTGCCGGTCTCCCGCCCGCATTCATCATTACGGCGGGCATGGACCCGCTGCGGGATGAGGGTGAGGAATTCGCGCGCGCGCTCATGAAGGCAGGCGTGGCCGTCGAGACCAAGCGCTTCGACGGTCAGATCCATGGCTTTCTCACCATGGGCCGCATTATCAAAGACTCGCAGGTGGCCATCGCTGATATTGCGACGGAACTGCGCAAGGCCTTTGCCTGAAGTCGGAAACGAGAAGGCCCGCCGAAGCGGGCCCTTAAGCTGCTTAGCCGACGATCTCTTCGGCCTTGAAGTTCAGAGCGATCTCGCGCTGGGCCGCCGCCGGGCTGTCCGAACCGTGGCTGGAGTTCTCGCCCTTCGAGCGGGCGAAGAGCTTTCGGATGGTACCCTCGTCCGCCTGGGCCGGGTCGGTTGCGCCCATGACCTCGCGGTACTTGGCGATCGCATTCTCGCCTTCGAGCACCTGCACGACGATGGGGCCCGACGTCATGAACGCGCAGAGCTCACCGTAGAAGGGACGCGCGGCGTGCTCCTCGTAGAACTTCTCGGCCTGGGCCTTTGTCCAGCGTACGCGCTTCTGGCCGACGATCCGGAGACCGGCTTTCTCGATCACGGCATTGATGGCGCCGGTGAGGTTGCGCTCGGTGGCGTCGGGCTTGATGATGGAGAATGTGCGCTCGATCGCCATGAGGCGGCTCCTTGGATCTCGGTGTTGAAAGGGAAGGATGTGGCGCGGGTTATAGCGGCGCTGCAATGCGCCCACAAGACGGCCGGCAGCAGGCGGGCGATCGGTCGCGCGCTCAGGCCGAGCCGCGGTCGGTACCGTACAGAATGCTGGAAAAGAGCTCGTGATTGACCGAGATGATATCCATGATGTCACAAGGTGCAGTCATCCCCGGGCTGCCATCAGCGTGCATGTACTGATAGCAATGCCGGCTCGCCGCCACCCAAAGGCCGATTTCCGTCTCCTCGTGAAATACGGCGACGCCGCCTTCTTTGCCCGGCATGAAGGTGAGCAGCGGCGCATGAACGCGGAATTCGCCGCGTAGCGCGCGCAATAGCTGATCGTCCCATGGACTCCAATGGCGCATACGGGAATACCCCCAAGTCGTGCAATGCTGCTTTCATAACGCGTTGAAGACGGGCGTGCATTGATTAATGGCCGGAAACCATACCCGCTCATCGCGCACGCCAAGGTGAAATTGATTAAAATGGCGGCTTACGTCACCTCACTTGAGTGTGGCTCGAACTCGACGATGCACTGCGCGTGCGCATTGATATCAGAGTGACAATCAAGGTCCGGCCTCCCGCATCTGAGCGAAGAAGTTGCGCTTCCAGTCGCGGCGCGCGCTTCGCCGCGGCGTTGCCTCAGGAGGTGTCGTACGGGCTGCATGCCCGGCTTGATCGGGCAGCACGGTCGAGGGCGATGGCTGGCCGAGATCGCCGACGATGCTTCCGGCCCTTGCCGTATGCGGGCCGCGCAATACCGCCGGAGCAGTCGGGTCGCGTGGATCAATGCCGGCACGCAGCGGATCCACCGGGGCCGCGCCGAGGCCCATGCGGTCCTGGCTGATGACGTCCTGGCTCAATGGGAGGACGCTATCATCATCGTCCGCCTGATCCGCGGCCCGCTCGGCGGCACGGTAGGGCTGAGCCGCACTCACATTTCGGCTCTCGATGGGCTGGTTTGCGGTCCGAGTGCCGCTGCGCACACGTGGCATTTCCGGCGCTGCGGCAGCGCGGCCCGAGGGACGTCGTGCCGGGGGCGTTGCGGCGCGCTCAGGTGTGAACTCGGCTGGCGCGGCCATGGGCACGATACGTGCGGGCTGTCGCGAGGCCGTCTCGCGATCGCGCGCCGTGCAAACATGGCTCGTCTGACTGCGGGCGAGCGCCAGCATGATGTAGTCGGGCGTCTCGACGGGCCGCAGGATGCGCACGCGCTCCCCGAGGGCCTGCATGGCCTGCTGGGTCTCCAGCGACCATCGGCCGTCCACGGCGCCGCCATAGCAGCCGAGGCGCAGAAGCTCGCTCTGGATCTGTTGAACGAGGCGTACGCCCGCATCTACCCTGGGGGCCGCCGGCTCTTCCGCTGCGACGGGGACGACAGTGGCAGCATATCCGCTCTCGACTGGAGCGCTCGCGGCGACTTTCGGGCTGGGGCTCAACGACATGCCGGCCGAAGGCGTCTCGGGTGGCAGTGGTGCCAGCAGATAAGCCAGGGCACCAAAGGCGCCCAGCGCCCCCACGAGGCCCGTGGTCTTGCTCATCGGACAGTTCCCTACGCGCTACAAAGTGACGGATCTCAGGTCCGAAGCAGGGCGCCGATTTCACCGCGCGCCCATCACCGGAAGGCCCCTACACGACGGCCCACCAGTAAGACGTAAACATAAGCAATAAGGTTCAAACTACCCAGCCTTTAGCCACATCACAATTTACGGAACTGCAGCTTGGTTCACGGCTGTTGCTGAACGGCAGCAGATTTGAATTGCGGCGACGGGTGTGCCAGATGCGAACAGAGCATCTTGATACAGAGGAATCTGATATAAGAGCCTGCGGCACCCGAAAGCTCGGTTGGCGCGCACCCATCCAGGGAGGTGGCTCATGGATCTCGCTCTTATCATTCAGCTCATCAGCGGTGCGATCGGTGGCAACGTTGCCGGTGCGGCTCTCAAGGAGAAGTCGCTCGGTGTCCTCGGCAACTCTCTGGCGGGCCTCGTCGGGGGTGGGCTTGGCGGCCAAATCCTGCAGGCGCTGCTCGGCGTTGGAACAGCCACTGCGGGCAGCGGCCTGGATCTGGGCGCCATCATCTCGCAAATAGCCGGCGGCGGTGTGGGTGGAGCCGTGCTCATGGCTATCGTCGGGATACTCAAGCAGAACTTTGCGAAGTAGCATTCGCCGGGACTTGCCTATTTTTCGATCCGCCCGCGGCGCTGTACGGGGTGCGGTGAGGGGACGCTTGACCCATGGCCGGGCGGGTGCTGTATCGGGCGGCACGGACATGCAACCGATTCCCGCTCGCCAAATCCTGTCGGAAAGCGCCGAGACCCTTAGATGTCATCACCCGAAGTGACGCCCACGGTGCCCGCCGAGCCCATAGGGGATGCGGTGCTGATCATCGACTTCGGCTCTCAGGTGACCCAGCTCATCGCGCGCCGCGTGCGCGAAGCCGGCGTCTATTCCGAGATCGTCCCCTTCAACCGCGCCGCCGACGCCCTGCGCCGGCTCGCCCCGAAAGCCATCATTCTTTCCGGCGGACCTGCCTCGGTGACGGGTGCGGGCTCCCCGCGCGCACCAGAGGGGGTTTTCCAGGCGGGCGTGCCGATCCTTTCCATCTGCTACGGGCAGCAAACGACAGCCGTCCAGCTCGGCGGCGAGGTCGAGGGAGGCCACGCCGCGGAGTTCGGCCGCGCGGATATCGAGATCAGGGAGAAGAGCGCGCTCTTCGAAGGCATCTGGGAGATCGGCAAGCGCTATCCGGTCTGGATGAGCCACGGCGATCGCGTGACGCGGCTGCCGGATGGCTTCACTGTCAAGGCCACTAGCGAGAACGCGCCGTTCGCCATCGCCACGGACGAGGCCCGCCGCATCTATACGACCATGTTCCACCCGGAAGTCGTGCACACGCCGGATGGAGCGCGGCTCCTCACGAATTTCGTGCGCAACATCGCCGGTATTCCCGGCGACTGGACCATGCGCCACTTCCGCACGGCCGAAATCGAGCGGATCAGGGCGCAGGTCGGCAAGGGCCGCGTGATTTGCGGGCTGTCGGGCGGCGTCGATTCAGCCGTCGCGGCCGTGCTGATCCACGAGGCCATCGGCGACCAGCTCACGTGCATCTTCGTCGATCATGGTCTCATGCGCCTCAACGAGGCCGATGAGGTCGTGAGCCTCTTTCGCGGGCACTACAACATCCCGCTCGTGCACGTCGATGCCTCAGATCGCTTTCTCGGCGCGCTGTCCGGCGTCAGCGATCCCGAGCAGAAGCGCAAGATCATCGGCCAGCACTTCATCGAGGTCTTCGAGGCCGAGGCGAAAAAGATCGGTGGGGCGCAGTTCCTCGCGCAAGGCACGCTCTATCCCGACGTGATCGAGAGTGTGTCGTTCACGGGCGGCCCGTCGGTGACCATCAAGTCGCACCACAATGTCGGTGGCCTGCCCGAGCGCATGAACCTCAAGCTCGTCGAGCCGTTGCGCGAGCTTTTCAAGGACGAAGTGCGCGCGCTCGGTCGCGAGCTCGGCCTGCCCGAGGCCTTCGTCGGACGCCATCCATTTCCGGGGCCGGGTCTCGCGATCCGCATCCCGGGTGAGATCACGCGCGAGAAACTCGACATCCTGCGCCAGGCCGATGCCGTGTATCTCGATGAGATCCGCAAGGCCGGCCTCTATGACAAGATCTGGCAGGCCTTTGCGGTGCTGCTGCCTGTGCGCACGGTCGGCGTCATGGGCGATGGCCGCACGTACGACAGCGTGTGCGCGCTGCGTGCCGTGACGTCCGTCGACGGCATGACGGCAGATTTCTTCCCCTACGACATGAATTTTCTCGGCCGTGCGGCGACCCGCATCATCAACGAGGTGCGCGGCATCAACCGCGTTGTCTACGACGTCACGAGCAAGCCTCCCGGCACCATCGAGTGGGAATGAGGGCGAACCTCGCCTGATCATCGCGAGTTAAGGTAGCTGAGATCAGCAGGCGCTGCTGAAGAGGCTGCCATGCCCAAACTCCCCAAGAAGACCGATTTCCCGGTGAGCCAGGTCCGGCGTTATCTCGAGCCGGGTCCGATCGTGCTGGTCTCGTCCAGATGGCGCGATGCGAACAACATCATGACGCTCGGCTGGCACACCGTTCTGGAGTTCTCACCCTCGCTCCTGGGCCTCATGATCTCCGCCGGGAACCATAGCCACCGGATGATCCGCGAGAGCAGGGAGTGTGTCGTCAATCTGCCGACGACTGCGCTGACCGACACGGTCGTCGGCATCGGCAACTCGACCGGCGCAGAAATCGATAAGTTTGCGGAATTCGATCTCACCGCTCAGAAGGCCGCCAAGGTCGACGCCCCGCTCGTCGGCGAGTGTCATGCGAACTTCGAGTGCCGCCTCCGCGATGATGTTCTGGTCGAGCGCTACAACTTCTTCATCTTCGAGGTCGTGAAAGCGCACGCCGCCGCATCGCCGAAATATCCGCAGATCCTGCACTACACGGGCGATGGCGTGTTTATGGTCGCGGGCAAAACCATCAGCCGCCGATCGCAGTTTCGGCCCGAAATGCTGCAGTGAAATCCATCGCGGTCGAGGGGCACTGAAATTGGGCTTGAGCCTGATCAGCTCGCGACGTATGTTCTCTATATGTTCTTGACGCGTGTTGGAGTTGCGTAACATGTCTGTTGCTGTGCCTGCGGGCGGGAATGCCAGGCAGTTGGCCTTCGAGTTCGCCCGACCTCGGCGAAAAGCCCCGAGCAGGCGAACATCGGACAACGTCTATTTTGCTGTCTTGCCTGATCCGGATGCCGCGCAGTGTATGCGTGAAATCGGGCTCTGGCTGTGGGATCGGTATCGCTTGCCCGGACGCGTGCAACCGGCAAGGCTGCTCCATGTCTCGATTGCACACGTAGGGCATTTTGCGGAAGTGCCGGACGGCATTCTCGCCGCCGCGAGAACGGCGTGCGCTTCAGTTCGATGCGCGCCTTTTGAAGTCTGTTTCGATCGCGTGCACAGCTTCGATAATGCGCGCGGTCCGCCTGTAGTGCTGCGATGTGGCTATGGTGACGCCGGATTTGCGGGGCTGAGGCGCACGATCGCCACGTCCATGCTCGGTGCGGGTCTACGCGCTAATCCGTCGGCCGGGCTCACGCCGCATGTGACGCTCGTCTACAACGGCCTGCCCATTTCCGAAACGCCGCTTGGCGCGCCTATACGCTGGACCGTTCGTGAATTCGTGCTGGTCCGCAGCCTCTACGGACGGGGCCGGCATGTTCATCTTGGCCGCTGGAAACTCGACGGCTGACGATGTCGGCCGGTCTCGCCGAGGGGATGGTATCCGTCGTGCACGGCGGCTAGAGTCTGGCGCGAAGAATCCGCAGGTGAAGCAGGGAAGTGCGGCCATGCCAAAGAAGCCGTCTAGTGCCGGTGCGACGAAGTCGAAGTCATCAGGAAAAGGGGCGGCGCCTGCCTACTGGCTTCTGAAATCCGAGCCGGATGCTTTCTCCTGGGATGACCTGAAGGCCAAGGGCAAGGCTGGCGAGCCCTGGACAGGCGTGCGCAACTTTCTTGCGCGCAACAACATGAAGGCCATGAAGATCGGCGATCTCGGTTTCTTCTACCATTCGAATATCGGCAAGGAGATCGTGGGCATCTGCAAGGTCAGCGCACTCGCGCATCCCGATCCGAGCGACGACACGGGTAAGTGGGAGTGTGTGGATGTCGTCGCCGTGGCGGACGTGCCGAAGCCGGTGACGCTCGCGGAGGTCAGGGAAACGTCATCGCTCGCAAAGATGAGCCTCGTCACGAGCGCACGTCTCTCTGTACAACCCGTGACGCCCGAGGAATGGCGCATCATCTGCAAAATGGGCGGCATCGATCCGAAGAAGCTCTAGGGGGCACGAGCGCGGCACGTCGGCGCGTTGATTGCCGGGGATCGCGGCGCCATATCTGAGATGTGATCACGCCATGGTGGTCCGGCGGCGCTGGGAGTTTCGCAACGCATGTCCGACGATGAGGAAGCCAATCGCCTGAGCGCTCGCGCGGCGCGCTATCTCCGTGTCGGCACGAATGTCGGTGCGGTGGCGGCGCGCGTCGCCGGCAGCCGCCTCCTCGGCTATGACCTCGATCGCGAGAAGAACGCCGCCGAGCTCGCCAAGGCGCTCGGCGGGCTCAAGGGGCCGATCATGAAGGCGGCGCAGCTGCTTTCGACCATCCCCGAAGCCCTGCCGCCCGAGTATGCGCGCGAGCTGGCGCAGCTTCAGTCCGCCGCCCCGCCCATGGGGCCGGCATTCGTGCGGCGTCGCATGCAGGCCGAACTCGGCCAGGACTGGCAGGCGCGGTTCAAATCGTTCGAGCCGGCATCGACAGCCTCCGCGTCGCTTGGACAAGTGCATCGTGCCGTTGCGCATGACGGGCGCGCGCTCGCCGTCAAGCTGCAGTATCCGGACATGCAATCCGCCGTCGAGGCGGATGTCACGCAGCTCAAGGTCGTGTTCGCCATTCATGCGCGCATGGATCCCGCCATCGAGACGGGCGAGATCCTGCAGGAGATTTCGGCGCGGCTGCGCGAGGAGCTGGATTATGGCCTCGAAGCGCGCCACACGGCGCTCTACCGCCTCATCTTCCGCGATGATCCGCTCATCCGCGTACCCGAGGTGATCGACGAGCTTTCGACGAAGCGCCTGCTCACCATGACATGGCTCGAGGGGCGGCGCCTGCTGGACTACAAGAGCGCGCCGGAGGAGGACCGCAATCAGATCGCGCGCGCCATGTTCCGTGCCTGGTGGTTTCCCTTCAGCCACTATGGCGTCATTCACGGCGATCCGCATCTCGGCAACTACACGATCTTCGAGGAGGCGGGGCGGCCCGCGGGCATCAACCTGCTCGATTACGGCTGCATGCGCACGTTTGCGCCGAAGTTCGTCGGCGGCGTCATCGATCTCTATCGCGGGCTGCACGAGGGCGACCAGGCGCGCATCGTGCACGCCTATGAGACATGGGGCTTCACGGGGCTTTCCAAGGAGCTGATCGACGTCCTCAATATCTGGGCGCGTTTCATCTATGGACCCCTGCTTGATGATCGCGTGCGCTCGATTGCGGAGGGCACGACGCCCGGCGAGTACGGACGCCGCGAAGCGTTCACCGTTCACAAGGCACTCAAAGAAAAGGGGCCGGTGAAGGTGCCGCGCGAGTTCGTGTTCATGGATCGCGCGGCCATCGGCCTCGGCGGGGTGTTCCTGCATCTCGATGCGCGGCTGAACTACTTCCAGATTTTCAACGAGACCATCGAGGATTTCGACCTCGCGCGTGTTGGTGCGCGCCAGCGAGCGGCATTTATCGAGACCGGCGTGCCGCTGCCCGAGGGTGTCGAAGTCGCCGCATGAGGGACATCGTGACCGCTAAACCGATCATTCTCGTCGCGGCTGCGGCGCTCATCGACGTCGACAACCGCGTGCTCATTGCCGAGCGGCCAGCGGGGAAATCCATGGCCGGACTCTGGGAATTCCCGGGCGGCAAGGTCGCGCCCAGCGAGACACCCGAGCAGGCGCTATTGCGCGAGCTGCGGGAGGAACTCGCTATCGAGGTGTGCGAGACATGCCTCGCTCCCTTCACGTTCGCGAGCCACACCTACGAGAGCTTTCATCTTCTGATGCCGCTCTATCTCTGCCGCAACTGGGAGGGTGAGATCACACCGCAGGAGGGGCAGCGCATTAAATGGGTGCGCGCCGTGCGCCTTACCGACTACCCCATGCCGCCGGCGGACGTTCCGCTCGTGGCCATGCTCCGCGATCTGCTGGGCTGAGCTATTCGCGCACTTTAGTTTCCGGCGAACGCGCGCGCCGCCCAGTTGGGCCGGTCGCCGAACCGACGATTGGGGCCGGTGGCACGGGCACTGCGTGGCGCCTCTCGATCGCGGATTTGCGGCCGCGCCCGCGCTGCGGCGCGAACAGCGGGCTTCGCTTCCGGTGCACCAAGCAGCATGGCACCTTCAGGTCGCGTCGGAACTTCCGCAACGTCTGACGTCGGGATGGCGGCGGCGGGAGCGGGAGCCTCTCCGGCGATGGTCTGAGGCTCTGCGATCGCGTTCGGTGCGGCGACATCGATCGGGCGCGGTCCGAGATTGCCTGGCTTGTCGGCTGTCTCGCGCACTGGGGTGCGTGCGGCTTCGCGCCGGGCAGGCTGGACCTTCGCGGCGACTGCGCGCTTGGTTTGCTGCGCGCGCTCGGCATAGAGGCGGTGGCGATCGAGCGCCTCACGCTCCCAGGGATGGGGTTTGCAGGTGCAGGCCTCGACGTAGCTCGTGCGGAAGAGGAAGGCGTTCTTCAAGGCCATGTAAGGCTGGCCGCGCACGTCCCTCATGTCCTCCGGTCCGCCACCGGGATTGGGATAGACATAAAGGCGGGCACCTGACGAGCAGCGGGAATTGCAGGCAGCTTCGTCAGCCGCAAAGCGATCGGGTGTCGTCGAGAAGCTGATCGGGAAGAAGTAGCCATCACAGAGGCGCACGCACACCGTGCGATAGGTGCCGCGCTCCCGGCCGTACTCACGCGCGCGGCCCCAGGCTTCCTCACGATCTTCCCGCGCCTCGCGAAGGCGTTCTTCACGCTCCTCGCGCTCCTGGCGCGCGCGACGTTCGCGCGCTTCCCGCTCCTCCAGCTCGCGTTCGCGGCGCTCTTCCGCGCGCGACATGCTGCGCCGCCGCTCTCTGAATTGCCCACCGCGCCAAGCCGAAGGGTTGTTGAGCTGATCGAGCCAATTGTCGCTCGTCGTCAGGAATCCGCCCGTGGTCTGGATCACGATCCCGGTCGTGCCGGCCTCAGCACTGATCTCGGGGGCGGCACTGGAGAGGAAGGCGCGGCTCGTCGCGCCGAGGGCGAGTACGACGATCGCGGCAAAGCCGACTGCAAGCGCGCCCGACAGCTCACGCCGGATGGACCTGAGTGCAGGCCTCTTGGCAGCATCGCGCTGGGGCGAGCGGGGTTGGCGGGGGACGCGAAACATCTATCTACCGTGTACGCAGGAACTATAGGGTCTTCAAACCCCTCACGGCGTGCTCTGTCAACTAGCCGGTCGTCACAACTGTTTGTTCTGGATGCGCATCTGGCGCAGGGCAAACGTCGAAACGGGCATAACTGAGCAAAGCGCCTCAGTCCCACAACGCGCCTTCTCCGGGATGGTTGCGGGTGTGCGCGATCAAATCGAGAGAGCGCGGCGGGCCATCTCGATGAGCTGCGGCCAGAACGTCTCGCCTACCTTGCCGAGGAGGCCACCGAGGACGGCAATTGAAATCCAGCCGACCCAGCGCTTGAGACCGCGCGTGACATTGGAGGAAATGCGGATCGAGATGCGTTGGTCGGGCAGGCTCGTGTCTGCGATCACGCCATCGGCCCCGATGGAGCGCGAGGCGACGACGAGCGTGAGCTCGGCGGGGCCGCGCACCTGCGGGATAACGGTAAAGCGCCAGACGGCGTAGTCACTGGAGAGCTGGTCTCCGCGCGCGCCTGTCCATTGAGTTTCCGGCGATTTCGGCTCGATGTAGAAGCGGCCCGGCTCACCTTGGAGACGGACGCTCATGGCGCGCGTGATCAGGAGCTGATGCGTTTGTGGCGCGCCGGCACCCTGGAGCCCGCGGGCGACATCCGGGACGCCCTCGCGCGCGATGCGGATCTCCACGGTCTCGAGGACGCCGACCTTCATGCGTCGCGGGATATTCTCGACGAGCTGGCCGCTTTCAGTGCCGGGACGTGGATTGCGTCCAGGGCGGGCTGCCTCCTCGCGCGCGCGGCCGCGCTCTGGGCTCCCAGGCGGTGCGCGGGAGGCCTGCGGCGGATACGGCGGCGGCGGTGGGACAGGCGGCAATGGCTGCCGGTCGACGGGCGCTTCGGGCCAGGGCGTGGTCAGCTCGGGCTCGGGCTGCGCATTCTGCGGCAGGCGCAAGTTGGGGCGCGGTGGCGGCGGGCGCGAGGCGCCAAGGCCGCGTGGCGGCGGTGGCGGCGGAAGCCCCGCTTCGGCGCCCGGTTGGCGCGGTGGAATTGGCGGTGGGGCTGGCGGCACGCGACGGCCTGCATCCGGAGCTGGAAGCGGCGGTGGCCCCGGTGGGGCGGGTGCCGGATCGGGTTTGCGTCTCAGGAACCTGTCTGGTTCGTCATGCGAGGGCGCAGCAACTGTCGGAACCTGGGGCCGTGGCGCCGGCGGCGGAGCGCCCATGGGCGCAAGGTCAGATGACAATGGTCGCGGCGGCTCAGGTCCCAATTCAGGTGAGGGCGCTGGGCGCGGTGTCGGCCTTGGTGCCGGCGGCGGTGCCTCTTCGCGTGCTTGTGATGGCGCCGGCTGCGGTGGAGCCGCGGGCGGCGGCGTCTCGGCCTTGCGAGCAGGGGCGGGTGGCGCTGGCGGCCTCGGTGGCGGGTCCGGGCGGATATTCGGGATGCCCATGGGCTCCCAAAGGGGCTTCTGGATTGGCGGCGCGTGCCGTCCGCCATGGCCCGGCGGACCGCCTTCGCGGTGCTCAGACGGGCGCTGAGCCTCGCGCCCGCCGTCGCGATCGAACGAGGGTGCTACCGGTGTCGGCGGCTGCGGTGCCGCGACTTCAGGCGCCGGGGCGCTCGGAGGAGCGGCCGGCGGCGGTGCTGCAGGCGCCTGAGCTGCCGCACTCTGGCGAATGACGCGGATGGCTGCCTGGAAGGTCAGGCCTTGCGCCTTGAGGAAGGTCGCCGCCATGCTTTTACCGTCGCCGACGATGGCCGCCAGCACGATGGCGCCATCGATCTGCACATCCGCGCGTGGGCTCTGACGGGCTGCCGCCTCGGCATAGGCGAGGATCTTGGTGAGGTCCGGGTCGTGGACGGGCAGGGTGCCGGGCGCGGCCGTCGGTGGCTGCTGGCCGAGGAAGCTCGCAACGTCATTGCGCAGGCGCCCGAGATCGACCGAATTGGAAATGAGCACGCGCGCGGCATCGGCGTCCTCACTGAGGGCTAGGAGCAGATGCTCGAGCGCCACGGTGCCATGCGCCTGGCTGGCGGCATAATCGCTGGCGCGCGCGAGCGTCGCGACCAGCGTGTCGGACCGCGCAATCCTCGTCTCGAACGGCGTCGCCTGAGCCATCGTCTGGGCCATCGCCTGAGCTGCTCCGGGGGACCATCCCCCGCCCCCTCTGCCGACCTAGTCTGTTGCGCTCCAGTGCCCAAGAAGGGGCCGCGCGCATGTGTCAATTGCTTAGAGCATGATTCACTCGCGGCGGGAAACCGGCATGGCCGCGGCGCGAGTGGCAAATTGTCCAAGGCATCATGGAGTTAGCGTTCAGATGCCCGACCGCGGCCCACGCGCCACACACCAGCGCCGCACGCACACTGTACTTGAAGCTGCGCGCCTTTTCATTGCGCTTTACGCGCCAGGGGGCAGTCGGGTTCGGACCCGTGGCCGAAGTGCAAAAGTTCATTGAGCGGACGTCGCAAGGCGCTATAAGTGCGCGCCGTAGAGGGTCCCGCACGGCGGGCTGACAAGAGGCATTGCGATGGCGAACAGCAGGGAGGCCCCGGGCGCGGGCCCCGACAAGGCCGAGCTCGATCCACAGGCGCAGGTGCGCATTCTGGCCGAGGCCTTGCCTGCTCTCATCAATTACGACGAGGAAACCGTCGTCATCAAGTTCGGCGGTAACGCCATGGGTGACGAAAAACTGGCCGAGGCGTTCGCCAAGGATATCGTCTACCTCAAACTCTCGGGCATCAATCCAGTGGTCGTCCATGGCGGGGGACCGCAGATCGGGCGGATGCTGAAGAAGCTCGCGATCGAGTCGGAATTCGTGCACGGGCTGCGCGTGACCGACAAGCCGACCGTCGAGATCGTCGAGATGGTGCTCGCGGGGGCCATCAACAAGGAGATCGTTTCAGCGATCAACCGTCAGGGCGGCAAGGCCGTCGGCATCTGCGGCAAGGATGCCAACCTGATGGTCGCCAAGAAGATCACCGAGATGCCGGACCCGCAATCGAACATCATCCAGTCGGTCGATATCGGCTACGTCGGCGACCCCATCGAGGTCAATCCTCACATCGTCGAGGTGATCTCGAAGTCGGACCTCATTCCGGTGATCGCGCCGGTCGGCATGTCGCGGGACGGCGAGACGCTGAACATCAATGCGGACTCTTTTGCTTCGGCACTCGCCGCGCGCATGAAAGCAAAGCGCCTCCTGCTGCTGACCGACGTCGCAGGCGTGCTCGACAAGGAGAAAAACCTCATTCCCGAACTCACCGTGCCCGAGGCGCGTGACCTCATTCGCGACGGCACGATCAACGGCGGCATGATCCCCAAGATCGAAGGCTGCATCGAAGTCGTCGAGGCCGGCGTCGAGGCCGTGGTCATCATCGACGGACGTGTGCCGCACTGCGTGCTGCTGGAGTTGTTTACGGAGCATGGCGTCGGTACGCTCCTTGGTGGTGCAAGGAAACCTAAGAAGCAGGCCAAAGAGCCAGCATGAGCGACGAACCGTCAGAAGAACGCGCGGCAGCCGTAGAAGAAGTGGCACAGAAGATCGTCGCGGCCCGCCACCGCGCTGGCTTCGATGCTACTCAAGCGTGGGTCTTCGATCTTGACAACACGCTCTATCCGGCCGAGTGCAATCTCTTCGCCCAGGTCGACCAGAAGATGGGCGAGTTCATCGCCAACTTCCTCGGTGTGCCGTTTGCGTACGCGCGCCATCTGCAGAAGAGCTACTACCGTCAGTTCGGAACGACGCTCACGGGTCTCATGAAGGTGCACAAGATGCGCCCCGAGGCTTTTCTCGACTACGTGCACGACATCGATCTCGCGGTGGTGCCGGAGCATCCCGAGCTTGCCGAGGCCATCAAAGCACTGCCGGGCCGGCGTCTTATCTTCACGAACGGGACGCGCGCGCACGCGGAGCGCGTTGCGGGCAAGCTCGGAATTCTGCATCTCTTCGAGGACATCTACGACATCGTCGCCTCGGACTATGTTCCGAAGCCGGAGGCGGGACCGTACAACGCTTTCCTCAAGCGTCACGGCGTCGATCCGAAGGCGGCCGCCATGTTCGAGGACATGCCGCACAATCTGGAAGTGCCGCACCAACTCGGGCTCACGACCGTGCTCGTGCATTCGTCGTACGTGGATCATCCCGTGCAGATCGGCATCCGCAATTGGCAGAAGCCGCCTGAGCACGTGCACCACATGACCGAGAACCTCACGGAGTTTCTCGGCGATGTGCTCGACACGATCGCGAAGAAGGAACGGCAGGCGTAGTTTCGCACCGACCGGAGGACGCCCCCGGGACCCCCATTTTTTATGGACTGGGAACTCGAGGTGAAGGGCATCGTCATAAAAGGCGGGTGGGTTTGGGAGGGTGTCCCTCGTCGCGGCCAAGGCGCGGCCCAAAAATGGAGGGGGGCGGGG
>JAEZRM010000054.1 GCA_023412805.1 Pseudomonadota bacterium
CGCCCGAAACGATCTTGCCGCCAGCATCTGCTCTGCCCTACGCTCCGCTTCGGCCAGATCAGACGCTGGCCAGCGACGGCCGGATTCTAACTTAGAACATGGCGCCGCTTCGTGGGGCAGGCCACGCGATGATTTCCGGGAGGCGCTGCTCAAGTTGGAGTACCGGCTACGGTCGCGGGAGGCTGCGCGGGGCTAAGTCGCCAAGCAATGGTGGGTTGAGCCCATACTGCTGACGCTTGAGGTGAGTGTCGAAACTTGCTTCGGTCGCGAGGAAATTGGAAAGTCAGAAGGTCCGTTCTGAATATTTTCAAAGTGAGCGCGAGGCTGTGAGGCTATGCCGTTGCTGACGTTTCGTCGTGAACCGACATCGCTCCGCGTCACAATTAGGTCGCGATGGGCCAAAAGGAGACGAACGCACCGATCCGGACGGCGCGCCGCACAAAGTTGAGTCATCCCGTGCTTGTGTGAAAACACCAAATCAGATTCCGCTTCTCGAGCAGCACGGGAGGCGCATGATGAGCCGATTCATTGAGGGCGAGGGGCGCGGACAGATGTCGCTCTTCCCGACGAGGCTTGAGGACTATGTCGAGGCTGACAACCCGGTGCGCGTCGTCGATGCCTTCATCGACGAACTCGATCTCGGTGCGATGGGGTTTTCTGGCGTGTGCCCGGCGGCGACGGGGCGGCCCTCTTATCATCCCTCGACGCTGCTGAAGCTCTATCTCTATGGATACCTCAACCGCGTACAGTCCAGCCGGAGGCTCGAAAGCGAAGCTCGGCGCAACGTCGAGGTGATGTGGCTCACCGGGCGCTTGGCGCCGGACTTCAAGACGATAGCTGATTTCCGCAAGTGCAATGGCGCTCCGATCCAGGCGGTCTGCGCGCGCTTTATAGAGATTTGTGTGGAGATCGGCATGTTCAAGCACGCCGTCGCGGCCATCGATGGAGCCAAGTTCAAGGCCGTCAACTCGCGTGATCGGAATTTCACGCGCGGCAAGCTGAAGCGCCGAATGGAGCAGATCACAGAGAGCATCGACCGCTATCTCGGGGCGCTCGACGCCGCCGATCTCCAGGATGGCGCTCGCGCAGATGATAGGGTCGCTCGGCTCACGGACAAAGTGGCCGCGATGCGGGCGCGGCTCGCCGAGCTGAAAACGATTGAGCAGCAGGTGCACGACGCGCCGGACCAACAGATCTCGCTAACCGATCCGGATGCTCGCGCCATGGCGACGAGCATGCGGGGCGCCGGTGTCGTCGGCTACAACGTGCAAACCGCCGTCGACGCCGAGCATCATCTCATCGTGGCCCATGAGGTGACAAACGTCGTCATCGACAAGACATTGCTCGCACCGATGGCGGCGAAGGCCAAACAGGCGATGGCAACCGAGACGCTCGAAGCCTTCGCCGATCGCGGCTATTTCAGCGGCGAGCAACTGCTCGAGTGCGAGAAGATCGGCGTGACGCCATATGTGCCGAAGCCGCGGACGTCGAACGCGAGAGCGGCCGGCCGGTTCGACAAGGAGGACTTCGACTACCTACCTGAGAAGAACGCGTATCGGTGCCCAGCAGGTGAAGTGCTGCCGTTTCGAATGATCAGCACCGAAGGCAACCAAACTATCCACCTCTACTGGAGCAGCAATTGCGCCCATTGCGCTTTGAAACCGCGTTGCACCACCAGCAAGGAGCGACGTGTGCGACGGTGGGAGCACGAGCGTGTCGTCGACGCCACGCGTGATCGGCTTGATGCAAAGCCCGATGCCATGACGCTTCGGCGCCGTACGGTCGAGCATCCGTTCGGCACGCTCAAGACCTGGATGGGGCATACTCACTTTCTGACGAAGGGGCTCCGGAACGTCAGCACGGAGATGAGCCTCTGCGTCCTCGCCTACAATCTGAAGCGCATGATCTCGATGCTCGGTGTTGGACCGCTCATAGCGACAGTCCGGGCGTAGAGCGGCATTCTCTGCGACATGCTGGTGCGGCCTGGCTCGATCGCCGTGTTTTCACACGGCCACTCCCATAAGCGGAAATCGAACTATCGGTATCGCCGGGCATCTGGTTGCTGCTGATCACGTCTGCTTGTTGACTATCACATCACGCGTCGATCTTCTCTGAGATTCACGGCATCATCTGGCCATGATCAGCCCTGGCCGGCGTTGACTGACAGATGCTGACGAGACCATGCCCTTATTTTAAGTAAGCCGAGACGGCAGATTTCAGTGGCTTCTCTCAACTTGACCTCGCTCAAGGCTCCTCATCGCCATTCCTGCAATCTTCTCCCGCGACAGCTCGCGAGAGGAGCAACCGGTGACTGTATCGAATGAGGGGCGGCTTCCCGCGCCGGTAGAGGCGTGCTCTGCGCCAGGCTGGGGTCGCGAAATCTGGGGGCTGCTCGCCGCCGTTGCCGTGATGACCGCGATCCTGCTCATGCCGACGCCGGACGGCCTTCCGGTGGCCGGCCATCGCATGCTGGCGGTCCTGGCATTCGCCGTCATCGTCTGGATGACCGAGGCGCTCGACTACGCCGTCTCCGCCGTGGTCATCGCAGCGCTCATGGCTTTCCTGCTGGGCCTCTCACCCAATCCGGCAAACCCTAAGGTGCTGATGGGGACGAGCGCCGGCCTCGGGTTGGCTTTCAGCGGGTTCGCCAATACGGCGCTTGCGCTTGTTGCGGCAGCCCTCTTTCTGGCCGCAGCCATGACGGCCACCGGTCTCGACAAGCGCATCGCTCTCGTCGTCCTCTCTCGGGTCGGGACCGAAACCCGTCACGTCGTGATGGGCGCGATCCTCGTCGGCTTCATCATGGCGTTTCTGGTGCCTTCGACAACAGCTCGCGTCGCATGTCTGGTGCCGATCATGCTTGGTATCATCGCGGCTTTCGGCGTCGAGAGGAAGGGTGCCTTCGCAGGCATGCTGATGATTACGACTGTCCAGACCGCTAGCATCTGGAATGTCGGCATCAAGACGGCCGCAGCGCAGAACATGGTGGCAGTTGGCTTCATAGAACGCACGCTGCAGCAGACGATCACTTGGCTGGACTGGTTCATTGCTGCTGCGCCTTTCGCCGCGATCATGACTGTCGCGCTCTACTTCGTCATGACCTCGATGATGCGTCCGGAGGTAAGCGAGGTCGTCGGCGGCCAGGAATCCATCCGGAAGGCACTTGCCGATCTCGGCCCGATGAAGACGTCCGAAAAGAAGCTGCTCGCGATCTCGCTTACACTTCTGGCGTTCTGGTCCACGGAAGGCGTGCTGCATCGCTTCGATACATCCTCCACGACCGTCGCCGCCGTCGCGCTCATGTTCCTGCCCGGCATCGGCATCATGACCTGGAAAGAGGTCCAACCCAGAATTCCCTGGGGCACCATCGTACTGTTCGGCATCGGCATCAGTCTCGGGACGGCGCTGCTCCAAAACCGGGGTGCGACTTGGCTCGCCGACATCGTCGTCGCCGAGTTCGGCCTCGCAAACGCGACCGCCTTATTCATTCTGGGTGTGATGAGTCTCTTTCTCATCGTCATCCATCTCGGTTTCGCCAGCGCAACGGCACTCGCCTCGGCCATGATCCCGATAATCATTGCCGTGCTCCAGGGCGTGGCAACGCCCGGCATGAACATCGTCGGCATGACGATGTTGCTGCAGTTCGTCGTGAGCTTCGGCTTCATTCTCGTCGTCAATGCACCGCAGAACATGGTCGCCTACGGTACGGAAACATTCGAGGCGAAGGATTTCATACGTACCGGGCTCGTGCTGACCATACTCGCCTATGCGCTCGTGATGCTGCTCGGGGCGACTTACTGGCGCTGGCTCGGATACGTCTGAAAGCGCGCCGGCGCGCACAATCATCTACGAGGACAAAAGATATGCCGAAGATGAAAGCCGCGATCTTTGTTGAACCGGGCCGGATCGTTCTCGATGAGAAACCGATCCCCGAGCCCGGTCCGCTCGATGCGGTCATCCGCATCACCACAACGACAATCTGCGGCACCGACGTTCACATCCTCAAGGGCGAATACCCGGTTGCGAAAGGCCTGACGATCGGGCACGAGCCGGTCGGCGTCATAGAAAAGCTGGGCTCGGAAGTGCGCGGCTTCCGGGAAGGACAGCGAGTCATTGCCGGCGCCATCACCCCTTCCGGCACATCGGCGGCCTGCCTCTGCGGCTTCCATTCGCAGGATGGCGCCGGCACGGAAAGTGGCTGGAAAGCGATCGGCGGCTGGAAATTCGGCAACACCATCGACGGCGCGCAAGCCGAATATCTGCTCGTTCCTGATGCCACCGCTAATCTTGCACCGGTGCCGGACGATCTCACAGACGAGCAGGTGCTCATGTGCCCGGACATTCTCTCTACCGGCTTCTCTGGTGCAGAGAGGGCGGGCGTCCGCATCGGCGATGCGGTGGCCGTGTTCGCGCAGGGACCGATCGGCCTTTGCGCGACAGCCGGTGCCCGGCTCATGGGCGCAACGACAGTGATCGGCGTCGAGACCGTGCCCGCGCGTGCAGAGATGGCCCGTCGCATGGGGGCCGACCATGTCGTCGACTTCAAGACGGCGGATCCCGTCGCCGAAATCATGCACCTGACCAACGGCCGCGGCGTCGATGTCGCCATCGAAGCGCTCGGACGCCAGGAAACATTCGAATGGGCGCTCAGAGTGCTACGGCCCGGCGGAACGCTATCGTCGCTCGGCGTTTACGCCGACGACCTCCGCATCCCGCTTGGGGCCTTTGCGGCCGGCCTCGGAGACCATACCATCGTCACGACACTCTGCCCCGGTGGCAAGGAGCGGATGCGCCGCCTCATGAACGTCGTAGCGGCCAGCAAGGTGGATACGCGTCCGCTTGTGACACATCGCTTCAAACTTGATCAAATCGAAGCAGCCTATGAGCTCTTCGCGCATCAACGCGACGGCGTGCTCAAGGTAGCCATCACGCCGTGATGTGCCTATTCTTCCAACACTGACTGCACGGGCGTGACTTCCGCGTGCATGAGCGCGCGGCGGCATCGACTGCGTGAGGTCCATCGAGAGATCTCGGATGAAGATTGATTTCGCATCACGCCGCACGTCCATCGTGATTGCCGTCGTCATACTGGCCGCCGCTTACTTCGCATGGGGACGCTTCTCGGGTAGCGGACTGCCGGTCGGCATCGCCAGCGGCAATGGTCGCATCGAGGCCGTTGAAATTGACGTGGCCACAAAGACTGCCGGGAGGATCAGGGAAATTCTGGTCAACGAAGGAGATTTCGTCGAGGTTGGGCAGGTGCTGGCGCGCATGGAGACCGATCAGCTCGAGGCCCAACGCCGGCAGGCTGAGGCGCAGCTCAAACGCGCCAGGATTGGGATCGATACCGCCCGCAGCCTTGTCACCCAACGCGAGGCGGAGCGCACAGCCGCAGACGCAGTGGTTGCGCAGCGCAAAGCTCAGCTAGATGCAGCTCAGCGTAAGCTCGCGCGATCCGAGGAGCTGGCGCGGCGCGAGACGGTTTCCCAGCAGGTGCTGGATGACGACCGAGCCGCGGAGCAAGGAGCACTTGCCGCTGTTGCTGCTGCCCAAGCTCAGCTCGCTGCCTCGGAGGCCGCAATCGGGGCGTCGAAAGCGCTGGTCGTCGACGCCGAAGCCGCAGTGGATGCTGCTCAGGCGGCGATCGAGAGTATTGCGACCGACATCAATGACAGCACGCTGAAGTCCCCACGCCCCGGACGCGTTCAGTATCGCGTTGCTCAGCCCGGCGAAGTTTTGTCCGGTGGCGGCCGTGTTCTCAATCTTGTGGATCTGGGAGATGTGCACATGACCTTCTTCCTGCCGACAGCACAGGCCGGGCGCGCCGCCATCGGCGCCGATGCGCGGATCGTGCTCGATGCGGCACCCGAGTACGCCATTCCCGCGAAAATAAGCTTCGTCGCCAACGTGGCGCAGTTCACGCCGAAGACGGTGGAGACCGAGGAAGAGCGCCAGAAACTCATGTTCCGGATCAAAGCGCAGATCTCGCCGGAGCTACTGAAGAAGTACATCGAGCACGTCAAAACCGGCCTGCCGGGCGTCGCCTATGTTCGGCTGTCGCCTGATGCCGCGTGGCCCGCAAAACTGCCAGCAAAGCCCCTGCAATGACCACCACGCCACGTTCGGCAGATCGCGGAGGCGCACCAGTTGTCCGGATCGAGAATGTCGGCCAATCATACGGCACGACACGCGCACTCGATGCGGTCACACTCGATCTGCCCGCAGGCTGCATGGTCGGCCTGATCGGGCCAGATGGCGTCGGCAAGTCGAGCCTGCTGTCGTTGATCGCCGGCGCGCGCATGATCCAGGAGGGGCGCATCGAGGTGCTCGGTGGCGACATCTCCGATCCGCGGCATCGCCAGAAAGCCTACACGCGCATTGCCTACATGCCGCAAGGGCTCGGCAAGAACCTCTACCCGACGCTTTCCGTCTTCGAGAACGTCGATTTCTTCGGCCGCCTGTTCGGCCACAACAGGCGCGAGCGCAACCACCGCATTACCCGGCTTCTCGAGCGCACGGGACTGGCACAGTTTGCGGATCGACCAGCCGGAAAGCTTTCCGGTGGCATGAAGCAGAAGCTTGGGCTTTGCTGCGCGCTGATCCATGATCCCGATCTGCTGATCCTCGATGAGCCGACGACCGGCGTCGATCCTCTGTCGCGGCGGCAGTTCTGGGAGCTGGTCGACGATATCCGGCGTGATCACGATCACACGCGCATGAGCGTCATCGTCGCAACGGCTTACATGGAGGAGGCCGGCCGCTTCGACTGGTTGGTCGCCATGGACGCCGGCCGGGTGCTCGCAACTGGAACTCCGCACGATCTGCTGGAGCAGACGGGAGCATCTAATCTTGATGCAGCATTCATCGCGGTGCTGCCTGAGGAAAAGCGCCGTGATCATCACACCGTGGTCATTCCGCCGCGAAACGCGGCGACCGACGGCGAGATCGCCATCGAAGCCGCGCATCTGACGATGCGCTTCGGCGACTTCGTTGCCGTCGACAATGTCAGCTTCCGTATTCCGCGCGGGGAGATCTTTGGCTTTCTCGGCTCGAACGGTTGCGGCAAGACCACGACCATGAAGATGCTGACCGGCCTCCTGCCGGTCACAGAAGGCACTGCGAAACTCTTCGGGCGCGAGGTCAATCCCAAGGATATCGATGCCCGGCGACGGGTTGGCTACATGTCGCAGGCGTTCTCGCTCTACGCCGAGCTGACCGTTCGCCAGAATCTCGATCTGCATGCCCGGCTGTTCGATATGGATCCAAGCGAGATTCCAGGGCGCATCGCGGAGATGTCCCGTCGCTTCGGATTGCGCGACGTCATGGATGCGATTCCCGAAGACCTGCCGCTCGGTATCCGCCAGCGCCTGTCGCTCGCCGTAGCAATGATACATTCGCCGGATATCCTGATCCTCGACGAGCCGACCTCCGGAGTCGATCCGGTCGCACGTGACGCCTTCTGGCAAATCCTTTCGGATCTCTCGCGCAAGGACAAGGTTACGATCTTCGTCTCGACGCACTTCATGGGCGAGGCGGAACTGTGCGACCGCATCTCACTCATGCACGCGGGTAAGGTCCTCGTCAGCGACACACCTGCAGCAATCATCGCTAACCGATCCGCGAGTTCACTGGACGAGGCCTTCATCGCCTATCTTGAGGACGCCATCGAACGGGAGCCGAGGAAGGGCCAACCGACTGCGCAGAGCGCACCTATCGAGGAACCCGGCACTGCGCACAAAGTAAGATCCAGCTTCCCTTTTCTCGACCTACGCCGCCTGCTCGCCTACACGCAGCGGGAGTCGCTCGAGCTGCGCCGTGACCCTATCCGGGGCACGCTTGCCGTACTTGGCACCGTCATCCTGATGTTCGTCATCGGCTACGGCATAAACATGGATGTCGAGAATCTCTCCTTTGCGGTTCTCGATCGCGACGATACGAGCGTCAGTCGTGACTACGCACTCCAGATCGCCGGATCCCGCTACTTCATCGAGAAGCGGCCGATTACAGACTACGACGATCTCGATCGTAGAATGAAAAATGGCGATATCAGCCTAGCCATCGAGATTCCACCAGGTTTCGCTCGGGATGTGGCGCGCGGAAAGAACGTGCAGATCGGGGCATGGATCGACGGCGCCATGCCCGTGCGTGCCGAAACCATCCGGGGCTATGTGCAGGGAATGCACGCCAACTGGCTCACGCAGAAGGCGCGCGAACAATACGGTGCCGCCGCCTTGGCCGGAGCCTTCAATCTTGAGATTCGCTATCGCTACAATCCCAGCGTCCTAAGCCTTGTGGCCATGGTGCCGGCCATCATGCCGATGCTCCTGCTGATGATCCCGGCGATGCTCGCCGCACTTAGCGTGGTGCGTGAGAAGGAGCTCGGCTCGATCATCAATTTCTACGTCACCCCCGTGACACGCATGGAGTTCCTGGTGGGCAAGCAGCTCCCGTATATCGCGCTCGCCTTCATGAACTTCCTGATGTTGACGGTATTTGCGATATTCGTGTTCCAAGTGCCGTTCACCGGCAGCTTCCTGACGCTCGCGGCGGCTGCCCTGCTTTACGTGATCATCACCACCGGCATGGGACTCGTCATCTCCTCCTTCATGAAGAGTCAGATTGCAGCCATCTTCGGGACAGCCCTGATCACGCTCATTCCGGCATCGCAATACTCTGGCGTGATCGATCCTGTGTCCTCCCTGGAGGGCATGGGCAAACTGATCGGCCAGATCTATCCGACGACCTATTTCGTCACGATCTCGCGCGGAACATTCTCAAAGGCGCTGAGCTTCGGCGATCTCGCTTCTTCCTTCATCCCCCTGCTCATAGCCATCCCGGTTATCTATACCCTCGGAGTGATCCTTCTCAACAAGCAGGCACGCTAGACGATGCGCCTCACGCATGTCCTCAATCTGGGTATTAAGGAAATGCGCGGTCTCACGCGTGACCCAGTCCTGCTGTTCCTGATGATCTACTCCTTTACCCTGTCGATCTACACAGCGGCGACGGCAATGCCCGAAACGCTGAACCGCGCGGCGATCGCCATCGTCGACGAGGACCACTCGCCTGTCTCATCGCGCATCATTACGTCGCTCTATCCGCCATTCTTCGTGCCGCCGCAGATCATCACGCAGTCCGAGATGGACGCCCGAATGGATGCCGGTCTCGATACGTTCGCGCTCGACATACCGCCCAATTTTCAGAGGGATCTTCTCGCGGGCAAATCGCCGACCATCCAGCTCAATGTCGACGCGACGCGCGCCGCGCAGGCCTTTACCGGCGGCGGTTATGTCCAGGCGATCGTATCGGCGGAGGTGGAAGAGTTCCTGAACCGTCATCGCGCTGAGGTCAGTGTGCCGGTTGAGCTGGCACTCAGGGCGCGTTTCAATCCTGAGCTCAACAAGGGTTGGTTCGGCGCCATCTCGGAAGTCATTTCGTCGATTGCCATGCTCTCGATCGTGCTGACTGGCGCGGCCCTCATTCGCGAGCGTGAGCACGGCACGATCGAGCACCTCTTGGTGATGCCTGTAACGCCGCTGGAGATCATGGTGAGCAAGGTCTGGTCCATGGGTCTCGTCGTCCTGATCGCGTCATCACTGTCGATCCTGGTGATCATACAGGGGCTGCTCACTGTTCCCATTGCGGGCTCACTCATCCTGTTCGTGGCCGGCACGGCCCTGATGCTGTTCGCGACGACATCTCTCGGCATTTTCCTCGGCACTGTGGCGGGCTCGATGCCCCAATTCGGCCTGTTGATCATGCTCGTTTTGTTGCCGCTAGAAATGCTTTCTGGCGCCATGACGCCGCGCGAAAGCATGCCGGATGTCATCCAGTATGTGATGCTCGCGGCGCCTACGACACACTTCGTCATGCTGGCGCAGGCGGTACTGTTTCGCGGGGCAGGGTTGAGTGTCGTGTGGCCCCAACTTCTAGCGCTCGTCCTGATCGGTGCCGCACTGTTCACCCTGGCACTCCACCGCTTCAGACAGTTCCTGCGTTGATGCCAGCGAAGGCATTGAGGCGGTACGGGCTCGTGGAGGACGGCGGGTAAACACTCATCGACAGCGGGCTACTCCATTAGGCCGCATGATTGCGGCATTGCGGACATCGGCGCGCCATGCGGCAGTCGAAGATTGCGTCCGTGGACACGTCGGCTAATGGCATGGTCCGGCCGCGCTCAGTGCCTTATCGTTGGCGCTGAAGGGCTGGGGAGCATCGAGCTTGAAGGAGCAAGCGATGCCATCCCATCAGAAGTCGAATGCCGACGTCACCGCTATCGGGATTGATATCGGCAAGAACACGTTTCACCTCATCGGCCAGGATCGGCGCGGCAAGATCATTATGCGCGCCCGCGTATCCAGAGCTCAGCTCATGGAGCGTCTTGTCAACGTCCCGAAGTGCTTGATCGGCATGGAGGCCGGTGCAGGCGCGCATCACATCGCGCGTCGGCTGATCGAGCTCGGGCACGATGTACGGCTGATACCGGCGCAGTACGTGAAGCCGTTCCTGAAGGGCCACAAGAACGACTACCGAGACGCGGAGGCGATCATCGAAGCCGTGCAGCGGCCGACGATGAGCTTCGTCGCCGTGAAGACAGCGGAGCAATGTGATCTACAAGCGTTGCATCGTGTCCGCTCACGCCTCGTCCGACTTCGGACCGGCGCCATCAATCAGATCCGCGGACTCCTGCTCGAGCGTGGCGTCGTCATTGGGCAGAGAACGGCACCTCTGCGTAAGGCTCTGCCGGTCATCCTCGCAGACCCACCCAAACATCTCTCGCCGCGTGTCTTGCGGCTGATCATGGCGCTGATCGACGAGTTGAACATGTTGGAAGCTCGCATCGATGCTCTCACGGAAGAGATCGAGGCACTGGCTGCTGAAGATGACGCTTGCCAGCGCCTGATGAGCGTGCCGGGCATCGGTGTCATCATCTCTAGCGCCGTCGTCTCCGCGATTGGCACCGGTGGGACCTTCAGGCAAGGCAGGGATTTCGCCGCCTGGCTCGGTTTGGTGCCCAGGCAGGTATCTACCGGCGGCCGTACCAAGCTCGCCGGGCTCTCGAAGCGCGGCAACTGCTACCTGCGACATCTCTTCGTTCAGGCGGCCCACGTCATTCTGGTGAAGAAGCCGGCAGCCGCGCAGGTTGCTCTTTGGCCATGGATCGAGCGCGCGGCCAAACGCATGGCGCATCGCAATCTGCTCGCGACGGCCCTCGCCAACAAACTTGCGCGCATCGCGTGGGCGGTTCTGGCTCGCGGACATTCATATCGGCCGATAGCTAACCCTGCACAGGCGTAACGAGATGCTCGGGTCCACCACAGCGATGGCCGACAACCCGCTTCGCCACCACCGCTCACCGGCCTTTGTGAGCGAGCGAAGGTGGCTCCGCAGGGATGGCTTCTCATAGGCCTTCACCAATTCGAAGGAGCTGAACAACAAAACTAGGAGGTCAACGCTTCCCGCCGAGGTCTGCAAGACGATCATCAAGATGGACGAACGGTCTGCCCGTCGCACCCTTCAGGCTGAGCAGAGATTTGGCTCTCAGAAGTCTGTCCGCTTATGAGCCCTGGATGCGCGCGGATTCCATTATGGCCCGGAGCTCAGTGCTCCACTGATGTGGTCTGATACATTGATGCAGCTCATCACGTTCGCCCACTTCGAGATCAGGCTTGCGACGCGCGGCCGGACCATACATTCTCTGCCTCTCGTCAATCTGATGGATCTGCGAGTCACCGGCATAGGTGCCCCTATCATCCAAGAACCGAAGAAGACCCCACAAAGCAGCCTTGGGAAAGCCCCCAGCAAAACATTTTGAAATACGTTAGAAACGGCACGATATTATCGTATCGCCGGCGTACACTACACACGGTTAACTCAAGCCTGAAGGCTACGCGAGCCCACAAAGATGGATCACCGCGTCGAACGGTCGGCGGCCGCAGCACAGGCACACGTTCTGATCGTCGACGACGACGCTCAGATCCGCCAGCTCGCGGCCAAACTCCTGCGCGAGCACGGGCATCGTGTATCGATGGCGCGCGATGGGCGCGAGATGTGGAGCGTGCTCGATGACGCAAGCATAGACCTCGTCATTCTGGACATCATGCTGCCGGGTGGCAGCGGTCTCGAACTCTGCCGGGAAATACGCGCCCGATCAGCCCTCCCCGTCATCATGCTCACCGCGCTTGGCGCAGATACCGACCGGATCGTGGGCATCGAGATCGGTGCCGATGATTATCTGGTCAAGCCCTTCAATCCCCGCGAGCTCCTGGCGCGCATCAATGCCGTGCTGCGCCGCACGCGCGGCGCCGTCGGGACATCACAGGGCGCCGGGGATCGCCTTTCGTTCGAAGGCTGGACCCTCGACACGCGGCGGCGAGAGCTGACCAACCCGGACGGGATTATCGTCGATCTGTCGACGGGCGAGTATGAATTGCTGCTCACGTTCCTGGATTATCCTCAGAGGGCGCTCAGCCGAAATCTGCTGATGGATAGTGCCAAGCATCGCGTTGCGACAGGCTTCGACCGGGCGATCGATATCCAGGTGAGCCGCCTACGCAAAAAGCTCGAGCAGAGCGAGGATGGCCAAGCCATGATCAAGACGATACGCGGCACCGGCTATATGTTCGTCCCCGCTGTCACCCGAGCATGATCAGGCTGCTCGATACACTGGTCGCGCGGCTCATCCTCGTCTCGCTGATCGGCATCGTGCTGGTCCATCTGGCCAGTTTGTGGACCTACGAGCATGTGCTCGACCAGGAGCTGACCATCGCGCATGAATCGCGCTTGGCGGAACGCGTGATATCCATCAAGCGCAGTATCATGCTGGTGCCCGAGACGCAGCGCGAGAGCATCGCGCACGACTTTTCGAGCGGTCCCATTCACGCACACTGGAGCCAGACGAGGGGTGCGACGCCCGGCGGCCCTGGAGCCGAGGTCTGGCAAGGACTGACGACGCGGATCAAAGAGCAGGCCCCAGAACTCGCGCCGGACGATATCGTGGTCGGCACCAGTACAGATCCGCACGTTGCGCTGCTCTCCATCCGTCTGCCCGACGCGTCGTGGCTCAATGTAAGCCTGTTTGCCGCCTCGCCCTCGGGTAGCGGCGGCAACGGCACGCTTCTCTCGACGACCCTCATGGCGACAGGTGTGGTGTTGCTGTCCCTGTTCATTGCGCGTTGGCTCACTGAGCCTTTGCGTCGTATGGCCGAGGACGTCACTGCACTTTCGCTGGATAATCCGCGGTCCGAGATTCCGGAACGCGGTCCCGTCGAGGTTCGCCAGCTCGCTGCCGCTTTCAACGAGATGCGTCGAAGAATAGCCGGGCTCATCACCCGGCGTACGCGTTCTCTCGCGGCGGTCTCACATGATCTGAGGACGCCGCTAACTCGACTCAAGCTACGCCTAAACGATGTCGGCAACGCCGATCTGCAGCGCGCCATGGGCTCGGATATTGCCGAGATGGAGCAGATGATCGATGCAACCCTCTCCTATCTGAGGGGGGACGAGGCTTCGGAGCCGCAGCGCGTGCTCGACCTTGGCGCCCTCCTGCAGACAATCGTCGACGAGGCGAGAGATGCGGGGCACGAGGCGACGCTCAGAAGTCCCGGTCGGGTTGTTGTCACCGCACGCCACCTTGCATTGAAGAGGGCGCTCTCAAATCTCGCCAGCAACGCCATTCGCTTCGGTTCGCAAGTGATCGTAACGGTCGACGAGAGCCGGGACGGCGTGCACGTTACGATCAGCGACAACGGTCCGGGTATTCCCGAGGACCAGCTTGCCGCTGTCCTGGAGCCGTTCGTGCGACTCGAGCTATCGCGGAACCCAGAAACCGGTGGTGTTGGGCTGGGGCTGGCGATCGCCAAGACGAACATCGAGGCCGACGGGGGCACCCTGAGCCTGCGGAATCGGCCCGAGGGGGGATTGAGCGCGATCGTCCACCTGCCGCTCCACGCCAACGCAGGGCGGGCCGTGGCAACGCCTCATTCGGACAAGGCCCCATCGCCGCGCCCCGCGGCGTGAAAGGGCTTGGCCGGGCATCTTCCGGCGCCCGCGCTCGTGTGCTGAAACATTTTGTTACAATGGCGGAACGCGACGTCACGCTTCTCGGGCTATTCAGGCGTCTGATGCCGGTAGCGCGAGGAAGCAATGCATTGGTTCAGCAATAGGATTTGCGCCCTCGCACTTTTGGTGATCCCCATCCTCTGGGTACCGACGTCGAGCTCGGCGCACGAGGGACACGACCACGGCGCGCCGCCGCCGCCGGTCTCGAACACGATCGCACCGCGCACCGAGGCCTCCTCCGACGCGTTCGAGATCGTTCTCATAGCACGTGGCGGCGAACTGCAGATCCATCTCGACACCTTTCGCACCAATGCACCCGTCTCCGGCGCGACGATCGAAATCGATACGCCTGCCGGCCAGATCCTGCCGACGGAGAAAGGCGACGGCGCATATGTGGCCACCGCCCCGCTCCTGACCACGCCGGGTTCATACGATCTTGCCATCACCGTCATGACAAAGGACACCGTCGACATTCTGGCAGCGACTTTGACGATCCCAGCCCCTGGATCAGCCCCGGCTGCTCGAGGCAGCTCATGGGTCACGAATGCACTCGCGCAAGATTTCCGTGAACGCATAGGCGCCGGCGTGCAATCGCTCTGGCTCGTGCTCGTCGTCGGCTTTATCGCGGGCGTGCTCGCCGCCAAGCTGTTCGGCCGCCGTGGGAGTGCAGCGAGCGTCCTCGCGATCTTGGCACTTGGTGCCGGCTTGATGCAGACATCACCGGCTCGAGCCGATACGGCGGTCGCGACCGCTCCGCGCGATATCGCCCAGCGCTTTCCGGATGGCGCATTGTTCGTGCCGAAACCGACGCAGCACATTCTGGCCATTCGTACGTTGTTCACCGAGGAGGCCGCGCATCGCCGCTCGATCGAGCTTCCGGGGCGCATCATTCCGAGCCCGAATGCCAGCGGTCTCGTGCAGGCCTCGGTTGGCGGGCGGCTATCGCCTCCGGAAGGCGGCTTCAAGCCGCTCGGAACTGTCGTCAAGGCGGGCGACGTTCTCGCCTTCGTCCGCCCACCGCTGCCGCTCGCCGACGCGACGGTTCAACAGCAGCAGGCGCGCGAGCTCGACCAGCAGATCTCCATCGTATCGCGGAGGGTCGAGCGCTTGCGCTCGATCGAGCAGGTCATTGCGAAGAGCCAGCTCGAAGATGCCGAACTTGAGCTTTCCGGCTTGCGTACGCGCCGCGCCAATCTCGATCGCGTGCAACGCGACGCGGAGGCCCTCGTGGCGCCGGTTGATGGCGTCATCGCCGCAGCCAGCGCGGTCGCGGGACAAATGGCCGAGCCGAATGCGGTCATCTTCCAGATTGTCGATCCGGCGGTGCTCTGGGTGGAAGCGTTGAGCTACGGCGCCGAGACGACAAGCGGGATGGCCAAGGGCCTCCTTGCTGACGGGCGAGCCCTCGAACTGGAGCACCTCGGAACAGGCTTTGCCGGCAGAAATCAGGCGGTCCCTCACCAGTTTGCGATCAAGGGCAGCGCGGCCGGAATTCGGGCCGGCCAGTTCGTCACGGTCGTCGCATCGACTAGCGAGGAACGCCGCGGTATCGCCCTGCCTCGGGAAGCCGTTCTGCGCAGCGCGAACGGCCAGAGCATTGTCTACGATCACACGAATGCCGAGCGCTTCGTGCCGCGCGAGGTCCGCGTCGAGCCGCTCGACGGTGCGCGCGTCCTTGTCGTGGCCGGGATAGAAGCGGGGCGCCGCATCGTCACGCAGGGCGCCGAACTGCTCAACCAGATCCGCTGAGGCTTGGGTATGTTCACTTTTCTGGTCACTCAGTCTCTGCGAAATCGCCTGCTCGTGCTGGCGCTCTCGCTCGTGCTCGTGATCTACGGTGCCTTCGCGCTGATGCGCCTGCCGGTAGACGTGTTCCCGGATATCAACCGCCCGACGGTCACGATCATGACCGAAGCGGAAGGTCTCGCCCCCACCGAGGTCGAGCAACTCGTCACATTCCCCATTGAAACGCAGATGAACGGGCTACCGGGCGTATCGCGCGTGCGCTCGGTCTCCGGCATCGGCCTTTCGGTCGTGTATGTCGAGTTCGAATGGGGCACCGACATCTATCGCAATCGTCAGCAGGTTGCCGAGCGTCTGGCGCTCGTCCGCGATCAGCTTCCCGCGACCGTGACGCCGCAGATGGGCCCGATCAATTCGATCATGGGCCAGATCCTGATGTTCGCGCTGACCTCCGATACTGCAAGTCCGATGGAGCTGCGGGAAATTGCGGACTTCGTCGTGCGTCCTCGCCTGCTGACCATACCGGGTGTCGCGCAGGTGATCCCCATGGGCGGCGAAGTCAGACAGTATCGCGTCGCGCCCAATCCTGCGGCCATGCGGGCGCTCGATGTATCTCTCGCCCATCTCGAACGGGCTCTGCAGCAGTTCGGCACGAATACCGGCGGCGGTTTCACGGATCAGTACAGCCGCGAGTTCCTGATCCGCAACATCGGCCGCACCCTCAAGCTCGATGATCTGCGGGATGCCGTGGTCCGATCCGACAGCGGCCGCTCCGTCTATCTCCATCAGATAGCGGAAGTAAGCTACGGCGCTCGACTGAAGCGTGGCGACGCGGGATTCATGGGGCGCCCGGCGGTCATCGTGTCGGTCGAAAAGCAACCCGCCATCGACACGATCAAGCTCTCCGCCGAGGTCGAGAGAGCCATGACCGAACTCAATCAGACCATGCCGGCAGGGGTAAAGATCGACACGGTCGTCTTTCGGCAGGCCAACTTCATCGCGACCTCGATCGGCAACGTCCAAAAGGTGCTGCTCGAAGCCATCGCTGCGGTGGCGATCGTCCTGTTCCTGTTCCTGCTCAATTTCCGCACGACATTCATATCCCTCACAGCCATACCGGTCTCGATCCTGACGACGGCGATCATCTTTCACGTGTTTGGACTCTCGATCAACACGATGACTCTCGGGGGTATCGCGATCGCCATCGGCGAGCTCGTGGACGATGCCGTGGTAGACGTCGAGAACATCTTCCGCCGACTGCGTCAAAACCGCGAGCTCGGCAATCCGCGCTCGGTGTTCGCCGTCGTCGTATCCGCGAGCCAGGAAGTCCGCTCGGGTATCGTCTATGCGACGATGATCATCGTTCTAGTCTTTGTGCCGCTGTTTGCATTGTCGGGCATCGAGGGGCGTCTGTTTGCGCCCCTCGGCCAAGCCTACATCACCTCCATCCTCGTTAGCCTACTCGTCTCCATTACACTGACGCCGGTCATGGCCTACTACATGCTTCCGGGCCTCAAGCGGTTACAGGAGCACGAGAGCCCGCTGGTGCGTACGCTCAAGCGCGGTAACAGGGCGATGCTCGACTGGGCCTTTGGCCGTGCGCGCACTTTGATGTCGGTAGCGCTTGTCGGCATCGTTCTGGCAGTCGTTGCCGCCTCCGCGCTTCCACGCGCCTTTCTCCCTCCGTTCAACGAGGGCACACTCACCATCAATCTCCTCTTCCAGCCGGGCATCTCTCTGGCGGAAAGTCATCGGGTCGGCTTCATTGCCGAGAAGCTCATCCTGGAGGTCCCGGAAGTGAAGTCCGCGGCGAGGCGCACGGGTAGGGCGGAGCTGGACGAGCACGCCGAGGGCGTACACTCATCGGAAATCGAAGTGGACCTCACCCCCTCGGGCCGTACGAAGAACGAGATCATCAACGATCTCCGCGCGCGCCTAGCTATCCTGCCGGTAGCGACAAACATTGGCCAGCCGATCTCTCACAGACTCGATCATATGCTGACTGGCGTTCGGGCGGAGATCGCGCTCAAGCTGTTCGGCGAAGACCTCGACACGATGCGAAGTCTGGCCGAGGCGCTGCGGGAGCGCCTCGCGGGCGTGCCCGGGCTGGTCGATCTTCAAGTCGAGCGGCAGGTCCGCATACCGCAGCTCGAGATCCTGGTGAACTATCAGAAGGCGGCTCTCTACGGTCTTCAGCCCGCGCAGATCACTGAGCAGCTCGAGAGCCTGTCCAACGGACGTCTCGTCTCGCGCCTCATCGACGGAAACCGCCGCTTCGATCTGATCGTGCGGCTGAGCGATCGTGACCGTACGACGCAGGGGCTAGCTGATCTCCTCATCGAGACGCCTTCGGGTTGGGTGCCACTCCGTCAGGTTGCGGAAGTCAAGGAAGCGGACGGACCCAACCAGATCCTCCGCGAGAACAGCAAGCGCCGTATCGTCGTCCTCGCCAACTCAGATGGCGAGCGCGACATGGCCGCGATCGTTGCGGATATACGCCGCGAGGTCGCGACAGCCAACCTGCCCGTCGGATTCTTCATCAGCCTCGAAGGAACATTCCAGGCGCAGGAAGAGAGCATGCGTGCGATCGGCATGCTTTCTCTCATTTCGCTGGCGATGGTCTTCGCGCTTCTCTACAGCCGATACCGATCGCTGCTGTTCGTCGCGATCATCATGGGCAGCGTACCGCTTGCGCTCATCGGTTCCGTGATCGCGCTCTGGTGGGCAGGCCAGCCGCTTTCCGTCGCAAGCATGATCGGCTTCATCACGCTGACGGGCATCGCAACACGTAACGGCATCCTGAAAATCAGCCACTACATCAATCTCGCCATTCACGATCGCATGGGATTCGGTCCCGAACTGGTGATGCGCGGCAGTCTCGAGCGCATGACGCCGGTGCTCATGACCGCGCTGTCCGCGTGCGTGGCGCTGATTCCGCTCATGATTGATGCCCATGCGCCGGGAAAGGAGATTCTCTATCCCGTTGCGATCACCATCTTCGGCGGCCTGATCAGCGCAACGCTTCTCGATGCGCTGCTCACCCCCGTCCTCTTTCTTCGCTTTGGCAAAAAACCCCTGGCCCGGCTCGTCGCACAAGCTCGCAATGATGGTGACACGGGAGAAAGCCTTTCCGGAGCTCACCCCTCGCGCCTAGCCTACTGAACACGAACATCGAGGAGTATCCAGGATGCCCTACCGTCTCTTCTTAGTGTTGGTCCTCGGATTTGCCCTGCTCATGCCGGCGATGATCGAAGCCCACGAGGCCGCAAAAGGGCGCAACGGCGGCTGGCGCGTGGATGCCGGCAAATATCACACCGAACTTGTCGTCGACGGGTCGGCCAATGTCGTCGTCTATCTCAGTGACGTCGATGACAAACCGATCCCGGCCGCAGGGTTCAAGGCAACAGCCATATTCATCATCGGCGGCAAGTCACAGCGCTTCGCTCTAGCGCCGGCCGACGGATCGAAGCTCGTCGGAACTGCACCGGCTCCGGTCAAGAGTGGGGTCAAAGGTGTCGTGCAGCTCGTCGCGCCGGATGGATCATCCTCGCAGGGCAAATTCTGATCGGCACATCACCGGTAGACGTATCGATGAACAGACCGGAGGCAAAGGACATCTTGCCATGCTCGGCGCGAAACCTGACGTACGTTTCCTCATTAGATCTGGTCGCGTCGGCGACGGGCCCCGGGTGGGTAGCAAACGCAGCGACCGCGACAATCCGCGGCTTCATATCCCCTGCATGGTGCCAGTCAAACTGCGCCGCACCGGTTCTGTGGACAGAGGTAACTGCGTGACGTTCGCGCAGCTGACTGTGTCTACGACGTTATGAATGGGCGCAGTACGCGTTCGGACCTGGAACACGCAACCTCTATGTCTGCTGTCTGAAGTATCGCTTCAGTCGCGCGCTCGTTCGAAGGCAGATAAAGCTTTTTCTCGAACGACGACCGCTTTCTCTGCACTGCGTTGGTCAGACGTCGAAAGCGGAGAACGATTGCGATCAGAATTGTCGACGGCTGCGGTCGAGCATCGCGGCCCTGTCCCCTTCGATGATCGCGCCAAAAGGACAGTCAGGTTGCGACAGCGCCTCGAGAGGCGAATGAGCGAAGATCTTGTTACGATGCGCCGAAGTCGGCTGAGGCCACGCTCGTCCCTATTCTCCCCAGGTCCGAACCAGCACTCGCATCCAATTCTCGAAGCAGATCTTCTCGATCAGCGCGTCATCGAATTGGCGCGCGCGCATTGCGGC
>JAEZRM010000062.1 GCA_023412805.1 Pseudomonadota bacterium
GCTCGGCTGGCTGCCGGCCGGCGCCTGGCTCGTCAATGTCGCGCGCGGCCCGCTGATCGTCGAAGACGCCGTGCTCGCCGCGCTCGACACGGGGCAGCTCGCCGGCGCGACGCTCGACGTCTTCGCCGAAGAGCCGCTGCCTCCCGGCCATCCGTTCTGGCGGCACCCGAAGGTCCGGATCACGCCGCACGCGTCGGCGATGACGCTGGTCGAGGAGTCGGCGCCGCAGGTCGCACGCAAGATCCTCGCGCTCGAACGGGGCGAAACGGTCGGCGGACTCGTCGATCGTCGGCGGGGCTACTGACGCGGGGCCCGGGCTTGCGCACGACGCCGTTACGCGGGCGCTGGCCGGGGAATCGGGGCGTACGGCTGCGTACCGGGCGACAATGGCGCTATGCGCCGCGATCGGCGGCGCCGCAGCAGGAGGACAGCACCGCATGAAGATCCCGATCCGGGTCACGATCACCGAAGTCGGTCCGCGCGACGGTCTGCAGAACGAGGCATCGCCGGTCGCCACCGACACGAAGGTCGAATTGTGCGAGCGCCTGCTCGCCGCCGGCGTGCGGCAGCTCGAGGCGACCTCGTTCGTGTCGCCGAAGTGGGTGCCGCAGATGGCCGACGCCGCGCAGGTGATGGCACGCATCCCCCGTCCGGCAGGCAGCCGGATTTCCGTGCTCACGCCGAACCTCAAGGGCTTCGACGGCGCGCTGGCGGCCGGTGCGCAGGAAGTCGTCATCTTCGGTGCGGCCAGCGAAGCGTTCTCGCAGCGAAACATCAACTGCTCGATCGCCGAAAGCATCGAGCGCTTCCGCCCGGTCGCCGAGGCTGCGCTCGCCAACGGCCTGCGCCTGCGCGCCGCCGTGTCGGTCGCCTACGGCTGCCCCTACCAGGGCGAGGTGCCGGTCGAATCGGTCGTCGAGGTCAGCCGGCGATTCCGCGAGCTCGGCTGCCACGAGATCGGCATCGCCGACACGATCGGCGTTGCCGACGCGGGCCAGGTGCAGCGCGTGCGCGAAGCCGTGATGCGGGAAATCCCCGCCGACATGTTGTCGGGCCACTACCACGACACCTACGGCCAGGCCGTTGCGAACGTGCTGGCGAGCCTGCAGGTCGGGATCTCGCGGTTCGACACCTCGATCGCCGGCCTCGGCGGCTGCCCGTTCGCGCGCGGTGCCACCGGCAACGTCGCCACCGAAGACGTCGTCTACCTGCTGCACGGCCTGGGCATCGAAACGGGCCTCGACCTCGACGCGCTGGTCGATGCCGGCCAGTGGATCTCGGCGCAGCTCGGCCGGCGCAGCAGTTCGCGCGCAGGCAACGCGCTGGCTGCGAAGCGCGCGCAAAGGCAAGAGGCGCGCGCGGATGCCGTGTCCGTCGCGAGCTGAGCGGTGACCGACGGGAAACTGCGCACGAAGGCGGAAACGCCCGCGCTGCCGCCCAGGCCTGCGTTCGCAGGACGCACGCGTTCGCCGTGCATCTCGATCTGCAAGATCGATCCCGAAGACGGACTGTGCATCGGCTGCCAGCGCACGATCGACGAGATCGCCAACTGGGGCGCGATGACGCCGGAGCAGCGCACCGAGGTCTGGGGCAGGATCGCCGAGCGCAAGGCCTCGAAGGCCGCCGCGTCGAAGGCGAACGGCCAGTGAACGGCGGCGTGCCCGAAGGCGTTCGCTTCATCGAACGCGACTGGCTGTCGTCGAACGCCGTGTTCTTCGTCGACGGCGGCGAGGCGACGATCGTCGACACCGGCTACGTCAAGCATGCGCCGTTGACCGTCGCGATCGTGCGCCGGCTCCTCGACGAGACCGGTACGCGCCTGGCGCGCATCGTCAACACGCATCTGCATTCCGACCACTGCGGCGGCAACGCTGCGCTCGCCGCAGCCTTCGGCGCCCGCATCGTCGTGCCGGCGGCGAGTGCCGACGACGTCCGGCGCTGGGACGAGCAGGCGCTGAGCTTCGCTGCCACCGGGCAGCGATGCGAACGCTTCGACGTCCACGACACGCTGTCGCCCGGCGACGAGCTGACGATGGGCGGACTGCCCTGGCGCGCGCTCGCCGCGCCGGGGCACGATCCGAAGAGCCTGATCTTCCACTGCGAGACCGCACGCCTGCTGATCTCGGCCGACGCGCTTTGGGAACAGGGCTTCGGCCTGATCTTTCCCGAGATCGAAGGCGAGTCGGGCTATGCCGAACAGCAGGCGGTGCTCGAACTGATTGCGACGCTGCCGGTCGAGCGGGTCTTTCCCGGCCATGGGCCGCAATTCACCGCCGTCGGCGAAGCGCTCGAGCTGGCCTTCGCCCGACTGCGCGGGCTGCTCGCCGACCCCCGGCGCCTGCCGCGACACGCGCTGAAAGTGCTGGTCAAGTACCTGATGCTCGACCTCGAGCAGATGGAGCTCGCGCGCTTCGTCGAACACCTGGCCGCTACACCGGTGCTGTCGGCGGCCGCCCGGCAGCTCGGGCTTCCCTCCGACGAGGCGCTGCGGCGTACCAGCGACGAACTGGTGGGTGACGGACGACTCGCCGTCGAAGACGGATGGCTGATCGAC
>JAEZRM010000014.1 GCA_023412805.1 Pseudomonadota bacterium
GGCGCCCGAAACGATCTTGCCGCCAGCATCTGCTCTGCCCTACGCTCCGCTTCGGCCAGATCAGACGCTGGCCAGCGACGGCCGGATTCTAACTTAGAACATGGCGCCGCTTCGTGGGGCAGGCCAATGCCATCGCGGATTGGTTTGGTGGTGAGAGGCCCGCGAATATCCATATTCGATTTGCATTTCACGAGGTTGAGAGTTGGTTGTTAGCAGACAGGCAGAATTTGGCTCGTTTTATGAACGTCTCGGAGGCTGCTTTTCCGATCGTCCGTGACGATGATGTGAATGCGAAGGAACTGTTGGTGCAGCTAGCTCGTCGCAGTCGAAGTCGGGAAATAATCGAAGAAATGGTTCCTCAGCCCGGTTTTACCGCCGCTGTTGGGCCCGCATACAATTTGCGCCTTTCGGAGTTTATTCAAACAACGTGGGATGTTCGTGCAGCAGCAGCGGGTAACGCTAGTCTAGCGAGAGCCTGTCGGCGAATCGCAGAGATTCGATAATAGATGGCCGCCAATCTCTAGCCACGCCCCCAAACTTATCCCCACCCACCACCCTTGCGGTCACACTCCCTCCCACTCATCCCACGAGGGGGCGCTGTCGACGCGTCGGCTTGCGTTGGATGAGGCCGCAGAATGGGGTGACGCCACGATGGCGCGCCCGGGAAAGAACGAAGAAGGCCGGATCGGCTCGCCGGTCGCCGTGCCCGGTGCCTGTTCTGCGGTGTAAGGCGTGGACGCTGTCCTTTGCCGGCATAAAGAGTCTGGCGTTCGCGCCTTGCTCCCCTCACTTCATTCAACGGCCCGGCGTCGCGCGCATCGGGCAGCGTCGGGATTCCCCCTCCCCTAACCCCCTCCCCATCGTGTCGACGGCACGCCGCGCGTATGACGCGTGGGATGCGCGCTGTTCGGTAATGACTGCGCGCGGTGCCTGCGGAATGTGCTGGCCGGGGTGCGCGCCGGCGCTCGTACAGCCGATCCTGCTGACATCGGGGCGAGTTTGGTGCAGAAAGCGCGGCTGGTTCAGGGGGATTGGGAACATGCGCTTACGCATTCATCGGGTCGGTGAGATCGTCGGCATCTTCCTGCTGCTCGCGTCGACGGCCGCGCAGCTCTTTTATCTCGATCCGCTGAAGCGTGAGATCGAGATGCGGCTCATTGCTTTCAACATCCAGCAGTCGGCGCAGATTCAGTTGCGCACGGCCTACGAGAACCAGATCGGACTGCTGAAGGTGATGAACGCGCCGGCCGAGCAGATCGGCGCTGCAGAGGCGCAGCGCGCGAAGGTGTTCGCGCAGTACAAGAACTCGGACGCCGACATCGCGGATGTCGTGCTCGAGAAGGAAAACGTCGAGAACTACATGGAGATCGCCGTGATCGTGCTGTTCGCGGTCGGCAGCATCCTCGCGGGATTGGGCCGGCTGATCGAGTTTCAGGTGGCGTCGCGGCTGCAGCGGGAGTGAGCGCCGTTCGCTCCCGCTTGCCATGGTGCCATCAATCGAGCGAATGCAGGTAGTCGAGTACAGCCGCGGCCTTCTCGCCGCCCATCTTGGCATGCGTCACCAGCGGAATGCCGTGCGGGCCGGGGGCGTTCGCGGCGCGTGGATCGGCCGTGATCGCGGCCTTCACGACATCGAGATGGCCGAGCATGGCAGCCGCGAATATGTCCATGCGGGCGCCGTGCTCAAGCAGGAACTCGGCGATCTCGCGGCGGCCGGTGTGGGCTGCGGCGCCAAGCGCGCTCTCGAAGTCGCCGCCGCCCCAGTCCCAGCAGGCATTGACGAGCTTCGGCTCCTGCGCCAGCAGTTGCTTGACGCGATCGAGATCTTTATGCGCCTTGAGAACGAACTCATTGACGAGCTCAGGGGCGATGGGTGGCGGACGTTCCATGTCTCAGGTCTCTTCTATGCTGCGAAGGTCAAGAAATGACCTTAGCGGCTTTGACTGGCACCGTCAGCTACTTGCATGGCCACACACTATAGACTGACATGCGCGCGGCACTTTGTTTGTGACGAGAAGGAAAGCGATGACCATCACGCTCTACGGCATTCCCAACTGTGACACGGTCAAGAAAGCTCGGACCTGGCTTGACGCTCAGGGTATTGCCTACGACTTCCACGACTACAAAAAGGTCGGCATCACGACGGCGAAGCTGAGGGGGTGGTGCAAGGTGCTTGGATGGGAGACGGTGCTCAATCGCGCCGGTACGACGTTCAAGAAATTGCCCGATTCAGCGAAGTCGGATCTCGATCAGGGCAAGGCGATCGCGCTCATGATCGAGCAGCCGTCGATGATCAAGCGGCCGATCGTCGAACATGACGGCGGGCTGCTGATCGGATTCAAGCAGCCGGAGTGGGACGCCGCATTCGGAAAGTGAGCCTAGAGGACCCGGATGAAGCGCGCCTTGGATCGTTCGCGTGCTTTCATGGCCTCGACTTCGCGATCCTTGGGCGGGGCGTTTGTTTCGAGCGAGGCGAGCAGGCGCGTTGCGGCGGCGGTGACCTCGTCGATCGCGCGCGCGAACGCTGCGGCATTGGCCTGCGATGGCGCGTTGAAGCCACTGAGCTTGCGGACGAACTGCAGCGAGGCTGCGCGGATCTCGTCATCGGTTGCGGGCGGGTCGAAGTTGAAGAGCGTTCGGATATTGCGGCACATGGGCAGCCTCCTTGTAACTTAAGTTAAGTGCGGTGCGTGGCAACGTCGAGGCCGCACGCTCAAGTCGAACGCTCCGCCCGGCTCGCGCGTTGAACGGGCAGCAACGCTGTTCGCGAGCACGCCGATGGCTACCCAAAGCACCACATCCGGAACGACGTTTGGGCAGGCACCCGAGCCGACAATTGCCCGTATCTGGCGCGGCCGCACAGTACGCGCCCAAGCCGACGAGTACGAAGCTTACCTCTACGAGCACGGCATCCGCCCGCTGGAAGAGAAGGCGCTCGCGGTCCTGCAACTGCGGGAGGACCGCATGTGGGATACGGAGTTCGTCACCATCTCATTCTGGGAGAGCATCGAGGCCATGTCGCGATTCGCGGGGCCCGATCCCAAGCAGGTTCACCACCTGGAGCGTGACAAGGAATTCCTGCTCGAGCTTCCCGAGAGCGTGCAAGTGCTGAGGATCAGCTCTTCAAAAGGCCTGTTCGGGGGCTGAGGCTGCATCTCAGGGCTGCTCCTGCCATAGTCTTGTCAGACAGTGAGCGGTTTGCCGAGCGGAGAACGTAGGCTATGCCTGACTCTCGATATCAGCAGAGAGGATACTCGCTTTGGCCAAATCCGCAGCCAAATCCGCAGAAGGAAAAATCCGCATCGGTGTCGGTGGCTGGACCTTCGAGCCGTGGCGGGGCGCATTCTATCCCGACAAGCTGCCGCAGAAGCGCGAGCTCGAATATGCCGCGAGCAAGCTGACCTCGATCGAGATCAACGGCACGTACTACGGCTCGCAGAAGCCGGAGAGCTTTGCGCGCTGGCATGACGAGACGCCGGACGATTTCGTCTTCGCGCTGAAGGGATCGCGCTTCACGACGAACCGGCGCGTGCTGGCGGAGGCGGGCGAATCCATCGAGCGGTTCATGACGGGTGGACTGCTCGAGCTCAAGAAGAAGCTCGGTCCTATCAGCTGGCAGTTCATGCCGACGAAGAAGTTCGATGCCGCGGATTTCGAGGGCTTTCTGAAGTTGCTGCCGAAGAGCGTCGAGGGGCACAAGATCCAGCACGCTGTCGAGGTGCGCCACGAGAGTTTCCGTGTGCCGGAGTTCGTCGATATGGCGCGCGCGTACGGCGTCGCGATCGTGATGGCGGGTGACAGCGCGTTTCCGCAGATTGCCGATGTGACAGCGCCGTTCGTCTATGCGCGCATTATGGGCACTGAGGAGAACGAGAAGCTCGGCTATGGCAAGAAGGCGCTCGATACCTGGGCTGCGCGCGCGAAAGATTGGGCCGCGGGCAAGACGCCGGCCGGGCTCGACAGCGTGAGCCCGCAGAAGGGCGACAGCAAAGCGCGCGATGTCTACCTCTATGTCATCAGCGGCTACAAGGCGCACAATCCCGCGGCCGCCATGGCGCTGATCGATCGCGTTGCCTGAGGCGGCAATCGCAGGCGATCGTAGACGCGGCCGATGAGCGAACGTCCCAAGGCGGGCCGTTCCGCCTGTATGGGCTGTGGCCCGGCATTCGGCGGCGTCGGGATGACGGGCGTGTCCTGCGCAGGCGCGGGAGCTTGAGCGGCGACATAGTCCCTGATCGCGCGATGTACGAAGGTGAGTTTGTCGTAGGCGGCGGCAGAACCATCCCTCGCCCTCGTATCTCTTCTCGGGCATGTTTATCGGGCCGACCAGTCAGGCACCGCGCGCCGATGAAGGCCGCCATGAAGCGCTCTACGAGCTGGAGATCGCGCTCGCGGAAGTGCCTGATCCAAGTGCGGGTAGCATTCCGCCCTGGCTGGTCGATCGGCTGTTTCGCAATCTGCTGATCGATGTCACCGGCAATACGCATCGCGCCGAGATCATACGGCGGGCCGGATGGCGCCGAAGCCCGTACGAGTCAATCCGGACTACCCGGTGACGCTCGATTTTCGACGGAATGCATGAGTGAGGCGCGCTATGTGTGGCCGGCGTCACAGGTTTGGCGGCAAAACCTGCAGGTGGGCGGTGCCCGTTGCAGCGAGAACGATTCGTCGTGCTAAACACGGCGTGCTCGGCGTTTTGATGCAACGGCGCCGCGGCACGGGGAATTCAGGCAGGGTTCGCTACCGATGAACACGATCGCCTCCGCTGTCCGGGAAGGCGGACCGAACCTTGTCGATCGGTATCTCGCATCGACCGATGGCGGCTACGACGAGCTGCGTGACGGCGCCGGTGAGATGCGTCGGCATTGGCGTGCGCTGATGGACAGTATGGCGGGGCTGCCGACGGCCGATCTCGCGGGGCGGGCGGCGAGCATCGATCGGCGCGTGCGCGAGACGGGCATTGCCTACGACATGTTCGCCGATCCGAATGCGGCGATGCAGAAGTGGCAGCTCGACCTCATGCCGGTGGTGATTTCCAGTGCCGAGTGGCGCTGGCTCGTGACGGCGCTGACGCAGCGGGCGCGGCTGTTCGATGCGCTGCTGATGGACCTCTATGGCGAGCAGAAACTCATGCGGTCGGGGCTCGTGCCGCCGGAACTCGTCTTCTCCGACAATGCCTACCTCAATCCGTGCCGGGGTATTCTCGACAAGGGTGGCCCGCTGGGCTTCTACGCGGCCGATCTCGCGCGCGGCGCGGACGGGCAATGGCGCGTCATCGACAATCACCTGGAGACGCTGGCGGGCCTCGGCTTCGTGCTCGCGAACCGGGTGGCGCACACGCACGTGACAGGCGACCTCTTCAAGCAGGTGAACGCGGTGCGGCTCGCGGCGCACTGCCAGCGCCTGCAGAATGCGCTTGCGGCGCACGCCGGCCGCGCCAATGCATCCATTGCGCTGCTGACGCCGGGGCCGCACCACGAGGACTATTTCTCGCACGCCTATCTCGCGCGCTATCTCGGCCTCTTGCTGGTCGAGGGCTCGGATCTGCGCACGCGCGGCAACGCCGTTTATCTGAAGACGCTGGAAGGTCTCAAGGAGATCGACGTCATCGTCCGCTGCGTGGATGGGCGCCAGATCGATCCGCTGGAACTCGATCCCGGCGGCTTCATGGGGCCTGCGGGATTCCTTCGCGTAAACCGCGAAGCGCCGCGCCTCGTCGTGAATGCGGTTGGCAGTGCCGTTGCGCAGAACCGCGGGCTCGGACCGTATTTGCCGGCGCTCGCGAAGAGCCTCCTCGGCGAAGAGCTGTTGCTCTCCGATGCACCGCGCTGGTGGCTCGGCGATCCGGCCGCGCGGCGTCACGTGCTCGATAATCTCGATGGTCTCGTGGTCCGCGCCGCGCAGGAGGGTACAGGGCGTCCGGGACAGGCGGCGCTCGGTCAGGCGCCGGGTGAGATATCGGCGAGCGAACGCGAGCGCCTCAAGGCCGAGATCGCTCTGCACGGTTCGCGCCTCGTCGCGGAAGAGAAGATCGGCTTCAGCACGTCGCCGGCCTTCGAGGGCGATAACCTCACCGCGCGCCCGTTCGCCGTGCGCCTCTTCGTGGCCCATACAGGCAGCGACTTCGAGGCGATGCCGGGTGGTCTTGCGATGACCGTCGACCCGAAGCGGGCGGTGGCGCTCAGCGCGCCCGATGGCCATACGCGCGATGTATGGGTGCTCTCGGAGGCGCAGCAGGCGCCGCACGTCAGCCTGTGGCGGCCGAAGCTGGAGACGGCGCGAGTCGAACGCTCGCAGCGCGTGGTGCAGAGTCGCGTGGCGGACGATCTCTACTGGCTCGGGCGCTACGCCGAGCGTGCCGACTGGACCATGCGGATGCTGCGCGGTGCGCTCCGACGCATCGGCGAGGATGGTGGCGCGTTCGGTGGTCTCGGTGCCGTCAGGCGCTGCCTCGATATGCGCCTCACCGATCCGGAGACGGCGGATGCCGATGTGCACGGGATGTCGGATCTCGGCGATATCGAAGGACGCTGCCTCGATTTGGTATCGCGCGCACGTAGCCCGCGCACGCTCGCGCGGACGCTCGAAGGCCTCTATCAGGTGTCCTATCTCGTGCGTGATCGCCTGTCGCACGAGGCGTGGCAGACGCTGAGCCGCTTCCGCCCGGGCGAAGCGTGGATGCGCGCGCTGAACACGGCGGGCCCTAGTGCTTTGCTCGATCAGCTCGACGAGGGGCTGGCGGCGCTGTCGTCGTTCAATGGTCTCACGCACGAGAACATGACGCGGAATTTCGGCTGGTCATTCCTCGATATGGGACGGCGGCTCGAACGCGCCTACAACCTGAGCGAAGCGATCCTCACGCTGTTCATACCGCCGCCGGATGCGGAGGAGGAGACGAGCAGCCTCCTGCTGCTGCTGGAGCTCGCGGACAGCTTCATCACGTATCGTTCGCGCTATCGCCTCGATCCGATGCTGGCGCTGGTGCTCGATCTCCTGCTGCTCGATGAGGCCAATCCGCGCGCCTTGGCCTATCAGCTTGCGGCGATCTCGAAGCATCTGGAGACGCTCCCCGACGCGCAACAGGGTGTCAGTCTCGCCGAGGATCGGCGGCTCATTCTCGCGCTACTCACCGCCGTCCGGCTGGCCGACGTCATGGTTATTGCCGAGGAGGCGGATCGGGCTACACTCGAAAACCTCATGCGCGAGCAGCTCCAGACACTGCCGGAGCTGTCCAACGCCGTCGCGCGGCATTACTTCAATCTGACCGAAGAGACTCCGCACCGAGCCCTGACGCGTATCGAGCCGCGGCCATGATTTTCGAGGTCAGTCACCGGACCCACTACCGCTACGCGACGCCGGTCGCGCAGTCGCAGCACCTCGTGCACATGACGCCGCGCGCGGTGGCGCACCAGACGACATTCCGGCACAACCTCATGGCCGAGCCTGCGCCGGCTATGCGCCATGAAGGCATCGACAGCTTCGGTAATCCGTTCTCGGTGCTCGAGGTGGAGGTCCCGCACAGGGAACTGGTGCTGCTCGCACGCAGTGCCGTCGAGACGCGCGGGCCAGCGGCCGCCGATCTTGCCGCGACCACGCCGTGGGATCGTCTCGACGATCGCCTTGGCGGGCATCCGGATGGCCTCGATCTCGGCGTGATCCAGTATCGATGCAGCACGCGCATCACGGACGCGTCGCAGGGGATTGCGGACTATGCGCGCGCCTCCTTCGGGCAAGGGCGGCCCGTGCTCGATGGTGCCATGGACTTCACGCGGCGCATTTATGCCGACTTCCGCTTCGATCCGGGCGCGACGGACGTCTCGACACCTGTCGAGCACGTCTTTGCGAAACGCCGCGGTGTCTGCCAGGACTTCGCGCACTTGGCGCTCGCGGGCCTCAGGGCGCTGCGCGTGCCGGCGCGCTATGTCAGCGGCTATATTCTGACGCATCCGCCGCCTGGGCAGCCGAAGCTCTCGGGTGCCGATGCCTCACATGCCTGGATCTCGGTGTGGTCGCCCGAGACAGGCTGGCGCGACTTCGATCCGACGAACGGCATCGCCGTCGGCGAGGAGCACATCACCATCGCGCATGGTCGCGACTACAATGATGTCAGTCCGATCAGCGGCGTGCTGATCGGTGGCGGCGAGCATGTGGTGACCGTCGGCGTCGATGTCGTGCCGCTGGCGGCAGCACCCGTGCAATGAGGCGGGTGCCGCCTCAGCTCATTTCAGCACGGCAATCTGCTTACGCTTGATGAGATCGAAGTCGATCTCGGCGCCGATGCCCGGGGTCTCGGGACAATGGGCCATGCCATCCTTGTCGATAGTCACATCGTTCAGCAGGCCGTACTTGTGCGCGCCGTGCGGCAGCAGAACCTCGAAATAGGTCGTGTTGCGGAGTGAGCAGGCGAAGTGGAGCTGCGCCATGTTGTTCAGAGAGTTTCCGCCATGGTGCACTTCGTAGTTCATGTGAAAGGCTTCGGCGAGGTGCGCGGTCTTGATCATCGTCGAGAGACCGCCTTTGACCGGGATGTCGCCGCGCAGATAGTCGGTCGCCTTCTCGGTGAGCCAGATGGCATACGTGCCGATGTCGCCGGGCGGGTATTCGGTCGCGAGGATTGGGATCGAGAGTTTGTCGCGCAGCTTCACATAGGAATAAATGTCTTCCTCGTTCAGCGGATCCTCGTACCAGTGAAAGCCCATCTCTTCGATGGCGCGGCCCACCTTAAGAGCTTCGGGATAGCGGTAGCTCCAAGTTGAATCGAGCATCAGCGTATAGTCGTCGCCGACTGACTTACGCACGGCCTCGCACACCTTGATATCCTCGTCGGGATCCTGCGGCGGATGGATCTTGTAGGCTTTCCATCCCGCTGATTTGAACTCGGCAGCTTCATCCGCATAAGCCTGACGGCCATCGAGGATCTGGCTCGAAGCATAGGCGCCGATGGATGAGCGGCCCGCGCCGAGGAATTTATAGAGCGGCAGGTTCGCGGCCTTGGCGGCAATGTCCCACAGCGCCGTATCGCAGGCGCCGACCGTGCGCAGCCCGGCCGTGCGCTGCTTGGCGCGAAGTGCTGCATGAAGATCGGTGCGGGCGAGCGGATCCTTGCCCATGAGGACAGGTTTGAGAAAGCGGATGAGGGCGCCGGCATCGGTCTCGGCAGGGTTCGTTGCGCCACCGAGGAAGGCATGACCGTCGATGCCCTGATCGGTGCGGATGGTGAGCAGACCGAGATTGCTGCGTCCGCCCGAGTTCACCGAGCCCGCATGATAGCGCGTCGGCGGGATGTCATCCCAGTTGAACAAGGTGAGCTCGACATCGACGATCTTCATGGACGCATTCCTCCAGATTTTGTCCTCTGCAATCACGATCGATGCTCGCCGCAACGAGGTCAAGAAATTGCTGTCTGCATTGACGAGCGCGGCATTCTCGTCTTCACTCCATGCAAAGCTCGGATGATGGAGCTCGATCAACATGCGCACGCGACGCGAGATGCTCTCTTGGACCGGTGCGGGACTGCTTCTGCCATTTGCGTCTCCCGTCGCCCTTCGCGCTGCCGACAAGCCCGAGCCGCAGCGGAATGACGATGGCCTCTATACCCAGCCCTGGTTCCACGAATCCTTCCTCGACCTGAAGGAGGACCTCGCCGATGCGGAGAAGGCGGGCAAAAGTCTCGCCATCCTTTTCGAGCAGCGCGGGTGCCCCTACTGCAAGGAAACGCACGTCACGAACCTCTCGGATCCCGAGACGGCGGCGTACATCCAGAAGCACTTCGTGATGATCCAGCTCAACCTTCATGGCGCGCGGACGGTCACGGACTTCGACGGCAAGGAACTCGAGGAGCGGGCGCTCGCGCGGCGTTGGAACGTGAGCTTCACACCGACGGTCTTCTTCTTCGTGCCGCCGGCCGATGCGCTCGCGGGCAAGGATGGCGGCTCGGCCGCTGCATGGAAATTGCTCGGCTACTGGAAACCATTTCACTTCCATCAGACATTCGCCTACGTGCACGAGCGCGCCTACGCGATGCCCGGCGGATTTCAGAAGTGGCTCGCCGAGCGGGCGGAGAAGCTGCGTGCGGAAGGCAAGGACGTGCGGCTCTGGTAGTTGGACTGGAAGATCACGAGCGAGCGAAGGAAGAAAAAGATCATGGCACGACAGGTGACGATAGCGTTGCTGGACGAGATCCAGGATGGCTTCAACAAGCAGGACGTGGACGCGATCCTGGCGCATTTCGCGGATGACTGCGAATGGGTCATGGCGCGCGGTCCGAATGCGCCGGAAGGTCGCCGCCTTGTCGGCAAGGCCGCGATCGGCGAAGTGCTGAGCTCGCGCTATCGCGATATCCCGGACATGCGGTGGGAGGAAATTCGTCATTGGATCGTCGATCAATCGAAGGCGATCTCGGAATGGATCGTGCGCGGCACGCCGAAGAACGGTGGCGAGCCGATCGATCTCGTCGGCTGCGATCTTTGGGAGTTCCGCGACGGCTACGTGACGAAGAAGGATACGTACTGGAAGACAATCGCCTGATCTTCAGCGATTGTTTAAAAGTTTCTGATCGACTACAGAAATCCCTCTCCGCATGTGCGGTGAGTGGACCACGGCGGGGAGCGACGATGGTGCCGATACACGCGTCGCTCCCCGTCCTGCTTTCGGGCGCGATGATCTGAGCAAAAGCGATCGTCGGCCATCGGGTGATCCCACGACATGCGCATCGAATATCATCGCTCGCTGATAGCGGACACCGGGCGGCTCGCGGCATTCGAGCGGGCACTGGCGAAAGTCATTCGCAAGGGCGAGACGGTCGTCGCGGACATCGGTACGGGCAGCGGCGTGCTCGCCATGATCGCGGCCAAGCTCGGCGCGCGCCGCGTGTACGCCTATGAATTCGCCGAGATCGGTGCGCTGGCCGAACGCCTCGTGAAACTCAACAAGCTGCGCAATATCGAACTCATCCCAATGCGCTCGACCGAGATCATCGAACCCGAGCGCGTGGACGTGGTCGTCACCGAGACGCTCGGGAATTATGCGCTCGAGGAGTTCATGGTCGAGACCATGAACGACGCCGCCGCGCGCCATATCAAGCCCGGTGGCGTGCTCATTCCGGGCAGCCTCGAACAGGTGGTCGCGCCGGTCATTGCGCCGCGCTGTCGTGATGAACTCGTTGCCTGGGAGCGTATCGGGCGCGGGCTGAATTTCGGGCCGGCGGCCGTGATGGGGTTGAACAATGCCTACGTGCGCGTGTTCCCGCGCGCCGAGCTGCTCGATGGTGGTCGCACGGCCGTGACGTGGGATCGCCTGGACTTCAGCGTGCGCAACCGCTTCGCGCGCAAGGGAACGGCGGAGTGGCAGATCAAGGAGCCGGTCACGGTCCACGGGCTTGCCGTGTGGTGGTCGGCCGAGCTTGTGCCGGGTGTCGTGCTGTCGACATCGCCGCTGGCTGCGCCCACGCACTGGGAGCAGCTCTTCCTCCCGGCGCTCGAGCCGATTGCGCTCAAGGCGGGCGAGACATTGGCCGTGCAGGTGCGCTCGCACTCCTCGGAGGAGGGTGGGACGGATCTCGCCTGGAATTTCCGTGCGAAGACGGCGAAGGGCAAACAGCGCTTGGCGCAGGATCTGAGTCTCGAAAAGGGCTTTCTGCCCTGACCGACTTCATTAGCCGCGCGAACGCGTCTTGCGGCTTGCGGGCGCTTCCGCGCCGACATCGCGCTTGATGCGCATGTTGTACGAGAAGCGGTTGCCCGGATGGAGATTGATGGACAGCTCGACGAGTCGGCGCCCGGTGACGTAGTAGCGGCGGATGACGCGGAGTGCCGGTGTGCCTTCAGCGACATCGAGCATGCGCGCTTGTTCGCCACTGAGCGTGACAGCGTCGATCTGCTGCTCGACCTCGACGAGCGTTTCGCCGGACCGCCGTTCGATCATTTCCCAGATGGCTGTGCCGACCGTCGGGATCTCCGACTTGATGGCCATGAAGGCCTCGTCGACGAAAATCTCGGCGTGGCTGATGGGCTTGTTGTCGCGATCACGGCGGCGAACACCCGTGACGCGCAGGAAGCGCCGTCCCGAACGGGCGCCGATCAGCGCGGCCTTGCTGCCGCGCAGGACGGTCTCGTCGACTTCCAGGATTTCGAGGCGCATGCCGGACGCATACTGGCGGATGTCGCCAACGGAATGCATCGTGAGCAGGAAGCGTGCACCAGCTTGACGCGCTTCGACGCGGGTGCCGACGCCCTTGCGGGCGGTCACGAGCCCCATGGATCTCAGATGCTGGATGGCCTGGCGCACGACGTAGCGTGAGACATGGAACTGCTGCTGCAGCTCGGCCTCGGTCGGCAACAGTGAGCCGACAGGGTGCGTGCCCTCCGCGATCTGCGCTGCGAGTGTCGCCGCGATCTGCACATAGAGCGGCTGGCGCCGGGCTACACCCGATGGAGCCGCCTCTGTGGTGTGCGGCTCGGCGTCCTCTGCTTCAAACTCATCCATGTGCCATCGCCAGAAAATGCGCAATCGCGGATACCCTAACCGCAATTGCTCATGAGCACATCACTCAAAAGTCCAAATTGACGCAGGTCTGCAGACTGAAAGGTAAATGCGGACGGCATCTGCCCAGTTATTGAGCGAAAATCGTTCAAGTAAGGGTCGGGAATATTTCGCGATAACCCATGGCGGCGGGGTCGAACAGGATATCACTCGGGCGCAGCGGACGGGCAAGGGCCAGCCCTTGGAGCGAACGGCAGCGGGAGAGTGCCACATAAGCCTGGCCGTGAGCGAAGGTGCCGCGTCCGAGGTCGATATATACGCGATCGAGCGTCAAGCCCTGTGACTTGTGGATGGTGAGCGCCCACGCCAGGCGGAGCGGAAACTGCTTGAAGGTGCCGGCGACACTCTCGACGATCTTCTGCGCCGTGGTGTCGTAGGCGTAGCGACGCGCCTCCCAGGTGACGGCTTCGACCTCGTACTCCTTGCCGTCGACGTCGATCCATACGCGCTTCTCGTCGAGGCGGGAGATGCGCGCGATCGTGCCATTGACCCAGCGACGCTCGGAGTCGTTGCGGAGCAGCATGACCTTGGCGCCGGCTTTGAGCACAAGCGTTTGGTCGGTTGGCTGCGCTGCTGCTGAGTATTCTCCGGTCGTTGTGGCGATGAAGGAAACGGCCGCCGCGGGAAGCGCATCGAGATAGGCCATGTTGATGCGGTTCGCGGCGGCATTGGTCGGCGTCAGGATGACGTAGGGTTCGCCTTCCGCGAGCGTACGAATGGGGGCGACGCGCTCGTTGAGCAATTCGAGATGCTCAGGTTCGACATCACCGCCGCGAACATGCGTCAGGACGTCGATCAGCGCTTCGTCGCTCTGACGGAACACCTGCGACAGCTCCAGCAGGTAGGTGCCGACACCCTCGCGCAGCGCGCCGATGCTGAAGAAGAAGGGGCCACCGTGCGTCTCTTCGAGGTGCGCTGCCACTTCCGCCTCCTGCACGACGGGCGGGAGCTGATGCAGATCGCCGAAGAGCACGAGGCGAACACCGCCGAAGGGTTCGCGCGGACGGCCGCGATTGATGCGGAGCGACTGATCGATGGCCCACATGAGATCCGAGCGCACCATCGAGACTTCGTCGATGACCAGCAGCTTGAGCTTGCGCATGACGGCGCCATTGCGGCTGCGACGGATATCCTCGGGCCGGATGAGGCGCGGCGGCAGGCCGAAGAACGAGTGGATCGTTTGCCCGCCGACGTTGACGGCGGCAAGGCCCGTCGGCGCGACAATGACGTGCTCGGCGTCGATCATCTCGCAGAGTGCGCGCAGCAGTGTCGATTTGCCGGTGCCGGCGCGTCCGGTCACGAACAGGTGGCCGCCATCCTCGCTCAGGTAGTCGAGTGCGGCCTCGTACTCGGGTGTCGGTCCAAGATAGGAGGGCCACTTTCGCTCAACCGGTACGGCCGACAGTTCTTGCGCCAAGAGTGTGTTCCTCCATTCCCCTCTCCCCGCTTGCGGGGAGAAGGCTAGGGTGAGGGGCGGCGTCAAATGCCGACGTTTTCGTGTGCCGCCACCCCTCATCCCGACCTTCTCTCCGGAAGAACTGGGAGAAGGAGAAGAAAAGTGCGGCACGCTTAGCTAGTCGCCATGAAGCTGGCGGGTGGCGACAGGATAGACGCCTTCCTGGCCGAGCATCCACACGCCGAAGCCGTCATTGCCGAAAAGCGGCAGGAAGGCCGCGTCGAGCACGTTCAACCCGCCCGTGAATGCGCCGAATGCGGGCAGCACGAGCCGCAAGCGGTTGCCGATGAAGCAGGGCCGCCTGAGGGTGTGCCCGTAGAGAGAAAGACGGGCGGCTGGATGGAGATGACCGGCGATTTCATGCGTCGCATGGCCGTCGGTGGGCATGTGCACGAGGCGCAGGCCGCCGGTTGTGAGATCATCCACCGCCTCGCCGCCGAGCTGCTGGCCGATGTCGGGGTCGTGATTGCCCGTCACCCAGATCCAGCGGCGATCCTCCTGCAGGATGCGCAGCGCGGCGAGATCGCCGGATGCAATGCGATCGCTCGCGCCGCCGTCATGCAGGCTGTCGCCGAGCGCAATGACGACTTCCGGGTCGTAGCGCTCGATGGCGATGGCAAGTCGCTCGAGTGTTTCGCGCGTGTCGTAGGGGGGCAGGAGCGCGCCGCGCGCGGCATGAGCCGAAGCCTTCTCCAAGTGCAGATCGGCGACGATCAGCGCCCGCTCGCCCGGCCAGTAGAGCGCGCCGGACATATCGGCGAGGAACTGCTTGCCGCAGATCGAGAGCATTTGCGCGGCGGCATCGCCGATCCGTGCCCGCTCGGGGCTCAGTGCGAGAATGCTCATCAGCCCTCCAGGCTTCCGGGTCAGATCTCAGGTTCCGTGGCTTCAGCAATCAGATCGTCGGCCGCCTCCCGGAGCAGGGCTTCTGCGGAGGCGCCGTGAACGGACTCGCGGCCGAGCTCGACAATGAGCGGCACAGCCAGCGGCGAAACGCGATCCAACGGACTATGCCTGATTCTCCCCTTGATTCGCGCCAGGAACCCGGCGAGGCGCTGGATATCCAGGAGGCCCGTCGCCGCATCCTGGTAGGCGGCCTCGAGAAGAATGTGGTGCGGGTCGTGGCGGCGCAATACGTCATAAATGAGGTTGGTCGAGACCGAGAGCTGACGGCTGTTCTTCTTGTGGCGGGGCGCGCGCCTCTCGACAAGACCGGCAATGACGGCACAGGCGCGGAACGTGCGCCGCATGAGGCTCGTCTCGGCGAGCCAGGATTCGAGGTCGTCGCCAAGCATGTCCTCGTCGAAGAGGGCGCCGAGATCGAGCTCACCATCGGCGAGCATCCGCCCGATGTCGCGCGCTGCCCAGACGGAGAGGGCATAATCGTTGGCGACGAAGCCGAGCGGCAAGGCGCCCGCACGATGCAGGCGGCGCGTCAGCAGCATCCCAAGCGTCTGATGCGCGATGCGGCCCTCGAAGGGATAGACCGCGAGATAGTGTCGGCCACTGCGCGGGAATGTCTCGACGAGGACCTCGTCCGCGGCGGGGATCGTCGAGACGCGCTGCTGGATCTCGAGCCAATGGGCGACCGAAGGCGGCAGCCTCTTCCAGTGCGGCGGGTCGGCAAGCATCTGCCGCACGCGCTTAGCGAGGTGCGTCGAGAGCGGAAACCGGCCGCCCGGATAACTCGGCACCTTGGGGTCCTTGGCATTCGAGCGCGAGACGAGCAGCTCCTCGTCGGTGAGGCCTTCCATGCGCAGGATGTAGCCGGCGAAGGCGAACGTATCCCCGGGGCTCAGCTCGGCGGCAAAATCCTCGTCGAGTTCGCCGAGCATCCGTCCGCCCATAAGACTTTGCGCGGAGCCGGGGCGCCGTCGACGCGCGCCGACGAGGCGCACTTTGAGCAGCGGCTTCTCGACGATGGTGCCGACGTTCATGCGATACTGCTGCGCGAAGCTCGGATGTGTCAGCCGCAAGCGGCCATCGGTGTCCGGCTTCAGGCGCGCGAAGCGTTCGTACTGGCGCAGCGCATAGCCGCCGGTGGCGACGAAATCGACGACACGATCGAAGTCGGTGCGCGAGAGGCCTGCATAAGGGAGGGCCGTGCGCACTTCCGCGTGGAGCGCGTCGGGATGAAAAGGGCCCGCGCAAGCCATGCCGAGCACGTGCTGCGCGAGGACGTCCATGGTGCCGCGCCGGTGGATCAGCGCGTCCTGTTCGCCAGCGAGTGCGGCTTCGAGTGCGGCGCGGCATTCGAGAACCTCGAAGCGGTTCGCGGGCACGAGAATGGCGTTCGAAGGTTCGTCGAGGCGGTGATTGGCGCGGCCAATGCGCTGGATGAGGCGGGATGCGCCCTTAGGCGCACCAAGGTGAATGACGAGGTCCACATCGCCCCAGTCGATGCCGAGATCGAGCGTCGAGGTGGCAACGACCGCGCGCAGCGTGCCGAGCGCCATGGCGGCTTCGACCTTGCGTCGCTGGCCGACATCGAGCGAGCCGTGATGAAGCGCGATAGGCAGGCTCTCGGTATTGGCCTTCCAGAGTTCCTGGAACATGAGCTCGGCCTGCATGCGCGTGTTGACGAAGATGAGCGCGAGGCGGTGGCGTGCGATAGCGGCGAGCACGTCTGGCACGGCATAGCGGGCCGTGTGGCTCGCAATCGGCATGCCGCCTTCGGTCTCGAGAATGATGATCTCGGGCTTGGCGCCGCCATCCACCGTCACGACATCGGCGAGCTGAATGACACTGTCCGGCGTGATTTGCGGTGTGAGCCAGGCGCGCAATTCGCTCGGCTGGGCGACGGTTGCCGAGAGGCCGATCGAGACGAGGTTGGGGGCGAGCGTGCGGAGACGCGCGACGTCGAGAGAAAGCAGATCGCCGCGCTTCGAAGGGGCAAGCGCGTGCAGCTCGTCGAGGATGAGGGTGTCGAGATCGCCGAAGAGATAGGCGGCATCGGGACTGGCGAGCAGAAGGGCGAGCTGTTCCGGCGTCGTGAGTAGGATCTCGGGCGGCTTGAGGCGCTGGCGCTGGCGTTTACTGGTGGGCGTGTCGCCGGTTCGCGTCTCGACGCGGATGTCGAGGCCCATCTCCGTGACGGGGCTCAGCAGATTGCGCGCGATGTCGACGGCGAGGGCCTTCAGGGGCGAGATGTAGAGCGTGCGCAGGCCCGATGCGCGCGCCGGACGATCGTGGTTCGCATGGAGAGCGACGAGGCTCGGCAAGAACCCGGCGAGCGTCTTGCCGGCGCCCGTTGGGGCGATGAGCAGTGTCGAGCGCCGCGCCTGGGATTGCGCGAGAAGGGCGAGCTGATGCGGACGCGGCTGCCAGCCCTTATTCTTGAACCAGCCGGCGAACGGCTCGGGCAATGCCGGAACCGGCGCGGCCTTCGTCCGGGGCCGTGCGGTACTCAAGGAACGGGATTTGGCTCGCGCGCGCATTGGTCCGAGCATAGCACGGCAGTGCGCGCGCTGCCTGCGGCGCTCTAGTTAGCCCTTCAATTTCGGATCCAGCCAGTCGCGGAGGCTGTCGCCGAAAAGGTTGAAGGCAAAGACGGCGAGCGTGATCGCCAAGCCCGGGAACATGATCATCCACGGCGCGGCCTTGTAGAAATCCGCCGAGGCACCCGAGAGCATGAGCCCCCAGGCCGGTGTCGGCTCGGTCACGCCGAGCCCGAGAAACGAAAGGCTCGCTTCCAGCAGGATCGCCTGGGCAATGAACGCCGTTGCCATGACGAGGTAGGGCGCGACGATGTTCGGCGCGATATGGCGCAGGATGATGCGTGCGTGACTGTAGCCGGCGGCGCGGGCGGCATCGATGTAGGGCATCTGCGCGATCGAGAGTGTGGAGGCGCGCGCGATGCGCGCCATCTTCGGCACCATGGGCAGCGCGATCGCGATGATGAGGTTCATGTCGATGCCGAACAGCAGATTCTTGCCGAGGACGGCAACGACCACCATGGCGAGCACGATGATCGGGAAGGCCAGCATGATGTCGACAATGCGCTGGATGATGTTGTCGATGCGGCCGCCGAAGTAGCCGGACGTGGCGCCGATCAGCGCACCGGCCGTGCAGCCGAGGAAGGCGGAGAGGATGCCGACCGCCATGGCGGTGCGTGCGCCGTAAACGAGGCGCGAGAAGACGTCGCGTCCGTACTGGTCCGTGCCCATGGGATGCTCGGCACTCGGCGCGGCGAGCATGGCGGCGAAGTCAATCTCCTCGGGATGAAAGGGCGAGATCCAATAGGCGCCGATCGCCATTCCGAAATAGAGCAGGATGATGAGAAATCCGACGAAGCCGAGCGGCTGCTGACGGATGAAGTGCAGCACGGGATTGCGCCGGCGCGGGCGCGCGAGGGCGACTGTCGATGGCGTGAGCGTGGCGTCTGTCATGTCCGGCCTCCTGGCTCAGCTCAGGCGGATGCGCGGATCGAGCCATGCATAGAGCAGGTCGACCACGAGATTGACGAGGATGAAGGTCATCGCGATCAGCAGTACGAGACCCTGGATCAGCGTGAAGTCGCCGCGCGTCGTCGCGTCCACGAACAATTTGCCGATGCCGTTGATGTTGAAGACCTGCTCGGTCACCACAAGGCCGCCAATGAGGAAGGCGAACTCGAGTCCGATGACCGTAACGACGGGAAGCATCGCATTGCGCATGGCATGGCGGCGCGTGATGATGCGGCGGAAGACGCCCTTGGCGCGTGCCGTGCGGATGTAGTCCTCGCGCATGACTTCGAGAAGGGCGGAGCGCATCATGCGCGTCGCGACGGCGGCGTAGCGATAGCCGACCGAGAGCGCCGGCCAGAAGAGTGCGGCGAGATTGGCCCACGGATTCTCGAAAATCGAGACATATCCTATCTGTGGCAGCCATCCGAATATCGTGATCAGGCCGAGCACGATGATCATGCCAAGCCAGAAGCTCGGGATCGCCAGCCCCGACACGGCGATGACGCGAACTGTGTAGTCTATCCAGGTATCTCGATAGAGCGCGGATATGGTGCCTAAGGGTATGGCTATGAAGACCGCGATGAGTGTCGCCATGATCGCGATCTGCAGCGAGACGGGGAAGCGCAGCATGATCTCGTCGATCACCTTCTCGCCCGTCCACAGCGACTTGCCGAGATCGAAGCGCGTCAGACCCCACATGTAGTCGACGAACTGATGGCCGATCGACTTGTCGAGGCCGAGGCGCTTGCGCTCGGCGATGATCGCATCCTCGCTGACAGCGACGCCATCGGCGCGCAGCTTCACGACGACCACGTCACCCGGCATGACCCGAATGAGGAAGAATACGGCGACCGCCACGCCGATCAGCGAGGGGATGACAAGAAGCAGGCGCCTTATAACGTAGCCGGTCATGGTGTTCCGATTTCGCGGTAAGAACAGAATTTTCCGCCCTCCCCGTCCTTCACGAGGAAAAGGCTAGGGTGAGGGGCGGCGGCAAACGCCAACAGTGGGGTGTGTCGCCGCCCCTCATCCCGCTTCTCCCCGCGAGCAGGGAGAAGGAGAACCTCTACCTACTCATCGAGCCAGACGTGCGTGAGCTGCTGGCCCGTGAAGTGGCTCGGCGTCAGATCCCAGCCCTTCACCTTGGCGTTGTTGACGACGATCCGCTGATACCAGAGCAACGGAATGTTGTAGGCTTGGCTCAGGGTATATTTCTCGAGTTCGTTCACGATTTTCATGCGCGCCGTCGGATCGACCGTGCCCGATTGCAGCGTGTACATCTCGTCGATCTTGCTGTCGGTGTGCCGTGAGTAGGCGATCGCCGACACCTTCTTGCTCAGCAGTGTATTGAACTGCGCATTCGGGTCGTCGGTGAAGTCGGAGATGTTCTGCACGCAGACATCGAAGTTGCCGCTCTCCATGCCGTCGTACCAGAGCTTGGTCTCGACCTGCACATGCTCGGTCTCGACGCCGATGCGCCGCCATTGGTCGATGGCGAAAATGCCGGCCGGCGTGAACGGCTGCGCGATCGTGCGATTGAGCAGCTTCACCTTCAGATTGCTGACGCCGGCTTCCTTGAGCAGGCGCTTGGCTTCCTCGCGTGACTTGTTGATGTCCGGCCAGAAGCCCGGGATCTTCTTCAACTCGTCCTGCGAGATCGAGTACGGCGAACCTGGCCGGAACACACCGCTCACGCCCTTGATCAGTGAGACCTTCCCGAGGCTTTCCGATCCGCCCCAGCGGTCGATGGCCATCGTCAGTGCCTGGCGCACGCGGATATCATCGAAGGGCTTCTTCTCGGTATTGAAGGAGAGAAGGATGTTGGTTGTCCACGGGCCTTCCTGCACCGTTACCTTGTCCTTCATGGCGGCGACGAGCTGGTCGCGCTCCTGCGGTGTGCGGCCGCGGAACTCGGCGTCGAACTGGCCGCCCTGCATGCCGGCGACGACCGCGGTGCCGCGCACGAAGAACAGGCGGTAGCCGTCGAGGTAGGGCCGCGGCTTATCCCAGTAGTCCTCGAAGCGGGTCGCGACCCAATGCGAGCCCTTCACGTACTCGACGAACTTGAAGGCGCCCGTGCCCATGACCTCCTTGGAGGGATAGGTCGGATCTTTCGCGAGCTTGGCGGCGCTGTAGACGCAATTGAAGGGCGACGCGAAGTGCAGCATCATCGATGCGTTCGGCTGCTTGAGCTTGAAGACGACCGTGTGGTCATCCGGCGTCGTGATCTGCCCGATGTCCTGATGGACGGCCTTGCGCGAGGAAACGACGCCTTCGGGCGGATTAACGATGCGCTCGTAGGTCGCCTTGATGTCGGCCGACGAGAACGGCGAGCCGTCATGCCACTTCACGTCGCGGCGCAGCTTGAACGTGTAGGTCAGGCCGTCCGGAGAGATCTCATAGGATTCGGCGAGATCACCCTCGAGCCGCGTCTTGTCGTGCGGGCCGACGAGCTTCATCAGCGTCGAATATTGCGGCACGACCGGATGGATCATGGCGAAGGTCGTGGTGCCGTGGCAATCGGTGGTCGGCGGCTCGGCGACGGAGGCGAACTTGAGAGTGCCGCCGCGCTTTGGCGTCTCTGCAGATGCGGGAGCCGCGATCAGCGCCGCTGCAGTCAGCGCGAAGGCCAGACTTGTCTTGCGTATCATCTTCGGTTTCCTCCACTTTGGCTTCTTGTCTCATTGCGACGCTTGTTTTTGGCGCGTCGTTTTCGGTAATGCGTCAGGCGTGAATGCAGGCGACTGTGTGCCCCTCCGTGAGCTTGCGTGTCTCGGGTACGGCCTGCTTGCATTCGGCCGTTGCTTTCGGGCAGCGCGGATGGAAGACGCAGCCCGAGGGCGGGTTCAGCGGGCTCGGCAACTCACCCGTGATGATCGTGCGCGGTCGCGTGCGTTCGATGACGGGATCGGGAACCGGAGCCGCGGCAAGCAGCGCCTGTGTATAGGGATGGCGCGGATTGGCGAAGATCTCGTCCGATGAGGCGAGTTCGACGATGCGCCCGAGATACATGACGGCAACGCGGCTCGATATGTGTCGGACGACAGCCAGATCGTGCGCGATGAAAAGATAAGTAAGGCCGAGCTTGCGCTGGAGATGCTCGAGCAGATTGATCACCTGACCCTGGATCGAAACGTCGAGCGCGGAAACGGCCTCGTCGCAGACGATAACCTCGGGCTCGACGGCGAGCGCGCGCGCGATGCCGACGCGCTGGCGCTGCCCACCCGATAGTTCGTGAGGATAGCGCAGCGCCATGTAGGGGAAGAGGCCAACGAGCTCCAGCAGCTCCGCAACGCGATCGGGTATCCTGGCCTTGGGCATGATGTCGTGGACGTGCATCGGCTCGCCGATGATCTGGCCGACCGTCATGCGCGGATTGAGCGAGGAGTAGGGGTCCTGGAAGATGACCTGCATCTTCTTGCGCACGCCCGTCATCTCCGAGCGCGAAAGTCCCGCGAGGTTCGTGCCGTCAAACAGAATCTCACCGCCCGTCGGATCGTCCAGTCGCAGGACAAGGCGCCCGAGCGTGGATTTCCCACATCCTGACTCGCCGACGAGGCCGAGCGTCTCGCCGGGCATGATGTGCAGCGAGACGTCGTTGACCGCCTTCACATACCGCACGGGCCCGCGCATGAAACCGCCGCCGACAGGGAAGAATTTCGACGTGTGCGCAATGCGCAGGATCGGCTCACCCTCGTCGGCGATGACCGTCGTCGGTGCGGCAGTTTCATCCTTGCGCGCGGCCTGTTCCAAGGCGTCGATCTCGTCGGCTCGGTGGCACGCAGCGAGATGGCCCGCCTCCATCTCCTTCATGGGAGGCACGTTTGCGCAGAGATCGATCGCGTAGCGGCAGCGCGGTCGGAAACGGCAGCCCTCGGGCGGATCGAGCAGGTTCGGCGGCGCGCCTTCGATGGTCGTCAGCTCAGCGGAGCGATTGCGATCGAGGCGCGGCACGGCAGCGAGCAAGCCACGTGCGTATGGATGGATCGGATGGCCGAACACAGCTTCGGCAGGGCCGGTCTCGATCAGCCGCGCGGCATACATGACGTTCACGCGGTCGGCGTAGCGCGCGACGATGCCGAGGTTGTGCGTGATGATGATGACCGCCACGCCGAGACGGCGCGACAGGTCCTTCATGAGTTCGAGAATCTGCGCCTGGATGGTCACGTCGAGCGCTGTCGTCGGCTCGTCGGCGATAAGAAGCTTGGGATTGCAGGCAAGCCCGATCGCGATCATCACGCGCTGGCGCATGCCGCCAGAGAGCTGGTGCGGATACTGGTCGAGGCGGCTCTCCGGATCGGTGATGCCGACCAGCGTCAGCAGCTCGACGGCGCGGGCGCGCGCCGCGCTCTCGCTCATCTCGAGGTGCATGAACAGCGGCTCCATGATCTGCAACCCGATGGTGAGCACCGGATTGAGCGAGGGCATGGGCTCCTGGAAGATCATCGAGATCTCGCGGCCGCGAATGCTGCGCATCTCGTCGTCGTCGAGTTCGAGAAGTTCGCGCCCCTCGAAGCGGATCGAGCCATCGATGATGCGCGCGGTATTCTGCGGCAGGAGCTGCATCACGGCGAGCGCGGAGACGGACTTCCCCGATCCGGATTCGCCGACGATGGCCACCATCTCGCCGGGCTCGACTGCGTAGCTCAGTCCCTCGACGGCCCGGACAGTGCCGTTCTCCGTGACGAAGTGGACGTGCAGATTCTCGATCGTGAGAATGGGCGCTTTCGAGGGATCTCGACGCGCCACACCCGGCACCGCGTTTGGCTGCCCGCCATTTGTCTTTGCGACTTCGTCCTGCAACGTGGCCCCCACGCGAGTCCTGGGCTGGCGCGTGCGGGCACAGCCTGACTAAGTCCGGACTATTGTGGGTGATCGCTCGGGGGTGAGCAAGCGTTCTGTGCGGTGAATCTCTACCGCACTGCAGCAAGTTCCGATGTCTGCGAGTGTACCCGCGGGCAATCAGTCTTTGGCGCGATGCGGTGATGGAATCTCCTCGAATAACGAAAAGTTGGGACAGAGGTCGCGCGCCGTCTCGGGTGGCGCGTCGCTTTGCAGCCAGAGCAAGCACGCATCGGCGTGGTCACAGAACAAGCAGCGGGTGCGTGCCTCGGCATAAGCCTCGCCCTGGCGCAAACGGGTAAAGGCAAGTGGGTCGACGCCGAGACGGTCCATCATCTCGTGCATGCGTACGGCTTGAAGTTCGACGCGGCGATACATCGGCCAGTCCATAGCCAGCCTCCAGCGGTTCAATGCGCTCGCTCCGCATGAGAGAACGCGACTACCGAAGCAGTCATTGATCGAGGTCAAGCGCACATCGGCACCATTGCCGCAGCGGCGTTCCTGCCGTCTAATCGGTGTCGCGCGTGATCTGCGCGTCACCTTGCCGAGGGAGCCGATCGTGAAAATCAGCGCCGTTCGCACGCATGTGCTGGAAGCATCGCTTTCGGAGCCCTTTGGCTGGTCATTCTCGGCGACGGCCGTGCGGGCGAGCTGCCTCGTCGAAATCACGGCCGATGATGGAACGACCGGTTGGGGCGAGTGCTACGGCCCGGCACGCATCAATGCGACGATCGTCGAAGCGCTCAAGGGGCGTCTGATCGGGCGTGATCCGCGGGCGACGGACGTGATCTGGATGGATCTCTACAACCACTTCCGAGACTACGGGCAGAAAGGCGTGGTGATCTCGGCGATCAGCGGTATCGACATCGCACTCTTCGATCTCAAGGGGCGGCACTTCGGTGTTCCGGCGTCGATGTTGCTCGGTGGCGCCAATCGAACCTCCGTCGATGCTTATGCGACCGGCACCTATCGGCGGACGAAGGGCGATCCGCTGGACTATGTCGTCGAGGAAGTGAAGGGCTACGTCCGCGAGGGCTTCAAGGCGGTCAAGCTCAAGATCGGCTTCGGCGTCGAGGAGGATGTCGCGCTCATTCGCGCCGTGCGCAAGGCCATAGGGCTGGGCGTCGGTCTCATGCTCGATGCGAACCATGGTTTCGATGCGCTGGAAGCCATCGCGCTCGGCCGTGCGGTTGCCGAACTCGATATCGGCTGGTTCGAGGAGCCGGTCGTGCCCGATGATCTGGATAGCTACGTTGAGGTGCGCCGCGGCCAGCCGATACCGGTCGCGGGCGGCGAATGCGAGTTCACGCGCTGGGGCTTCCGCGAAGTGTTCAAGCGGCGTGCGATCGATATCGTGCAGCCCGATACATGCGCGGCCGGCGGGCTCTCGGAGTGTAAGAAGATCGCGGACATGGCGGCGGCGTTCGGCGTGCGCTACGTCCCGCACGTGTGGGGTACGGGGGTCGGTCTCGCGGCATCGTTGCAACTGCTCGCCGCGCTGCCGGATGTGCCGCCGCGCCATACACCGCGCGCACCGATGCTCGAGTTCGACCGCTCGGAGCACCCCTTCCGCCAAGCCGTGCTCGAGTCGCCCATCGAGCACGAGAACGGCCGCGTTGCGATTCCCTCAGGGCCAGGTCTCGGCATCGAGATCGACATCGAGGCTATCGCGCGCTTTCGCGTGGCGTAGCGCCACCGGCGCAATCGTTCGACCGCGCCGGAAAGCCTGCACAGAAGTCGCGCTAGAGCGGCTTGAGCGCGATCTTGCGGAACTTGATCACGCCGGAGCCGTGCTGCAGCGTGAGATGGCCTTCGGTGAAGAGGCCGTTGTGCAGCTCGGAGGTTTTCTGGCCGTTGAGCATGAGGGTGATCTGGCGGCCTTTGACCGAGATCTCGTAGGTGTTCCACTTGCCGCCGGCCTTGGGCATGGGATTGACCTCGGCGAAGTGCACGATGCCGCCGGTCCCGTAGGTCGGGTCCTTGCGCTGGTCGAAGATGTTGGCCTCGTAGCAATTGCGGTCGGTGATGGTGGTCGGATCCTGGCAGCGCAGGAAGATGCCGCTGTTGGCATCATCGCTGGCCCAGAACTCGGCATAGATCATGAAGTCCTTGTACTTCTCCTTGCTGACGAGATGCGCAGTATCCTTGCTCGTGCGCTTGTCGGCGACGATGGCGCCGTCCTCGACGCGCCAGTTGGTCTCGCCGACAAGATTCCAGTCGCCGAGTGCCTTGCCATCAAACAGTTGGGTCCAGCCATCGCCGCTCTGGCTCCAAGCCTGCTGCGATGTGGTGATGGTGGAGAATGCAAAGACGATCAGCCCCGTGAGGAGGGCGCGAATTGAACAACGAGTCACGGTGTTTCCTCCCAGAATGCGAAATCGAACGAATGTTCGTGGACATTGACGTCTCTTGCTTCGCGAACCGTGCCGGGCGTGTGTGGGCTCCTCCTCTCAACATGACGGATAAGTGCATCGCTTACGGCCGTTTCTGGTCCGCGCGCGAATGGTAGGGGCTTTCCAGAGCGTGCGGAAGACGGGGCGGCGTGCCGGGCTGATCACCAGCGTGTGATGGCGCGCTGCAGCGTCGAGGGGGCAGTCAGCGCATGACGCGTCCGAGGGCGGCTACCGCAACACGCGCGGGCTCGATGCGCGCGACCTCGGCCGAGAAGCGGCCGGAGTAGATGAAGCGGATCAGCTTGGCCTTGGTCTCGGCCGTCTCTTCGAAGCGCACCACGAAGTCATCGGCACCGATGCGCAGCATCATGCCTCTTATGCTCATGCCGTCGAGAACGATTGTTACGTTGTTGCCCTGTGCGGTAGGCGCGACACCCGCGAGGCGGGCGCCGCCGAGCGACACATCGAGGACGCGCGCTTCCGTGCTCTCGCCACCGACGTCGATCAGCGCCAGGCCGCGCGTACTGAGGCGCTCCGAGGACCGCAGGCGCGGCTGCTCGATGCACACGATGCAGGCGATCGTGAGCACGACGATATTGTACCAGCTCCAGAACAGGCAGAGCGCGGCGGAGTCGCGCAGACGTGTGCCGTCGTCGAAGATGAATGCGAAGATGAGGCCGCCGATGGTGAGCGCGAGATAGGCGAGAAACACGCGCATCATCGGCCATTGAACGAAGCGCTTGGTGCGATCGCCGCCCTTGGCGGTCACCTGGAACTTGTGTCCCGTCGGTTTGACCAGTCCATGCAGGACAGCCTGCGTGATCTGGGAAGCCGCGAGCAACTGCATGACGTCTCCCATGATGGGCAGAATGCGGCCGCGCGCCATCCATCCCATGATCATGATCTGTGACATGAAGTAAGGGAGGTAGTAGCTGAGCGTCTGCACCACGTCGGCCTGGACGGCGTGGATATCGAGCCAAAGATAAAGGATCGGCACGATGATGCCGACGAGCCGGAAAGCGTGGCCCGCGGACCAGTATATGAACGTCTCCGTCAGGCTGAAGCGGTCGACGACCGATAGGCCGTTGTCGCGGCGCCAGGGCCCGAGCGGGCCACGGCAGATCTGGATGAAGCCGAGCGCCCAGCGGGTCCGCTGCGTCACGTATTCCTTGAGCCCTTCGGGGGCGAGGCCGAGCGACAGGCGCTCGTTGAGGTAGACCGTGCGATAGCCGCCCGCCTTCATCTTGAGCGTCACGAGATAGTCCTCGGTGACGGACTCGGTCGGGAAGCCGCCGATCTGCTGCAGGATCGGGAAGCGGATGACCGACGATGTGCCGCAGCAGAAAGCGGCGCCCCAGGCGTCCTTCGCCGTCATCACGACTTCGAAGAAGTAGCGCTGCTCGTCCGGCCACACGCGCGCGATGGAGAGATTGCTCTGCAGCGGGTCCGGATTGATGAAGTGCTGCGGTGTCTGGACGATGCCGACATCGTCCTCGCGGAACAGAGACATGGCACGGCGCAGGAAGTGCGGCGCCGGGACGAAGTCCGCGTCGAGGATGCTGATGAAGTCGGGCGGCTCGGGGAGGCTTGCGACGTGGCGCAGGCCATTGTTGATGTTGCCGGCCTTGGCGTGGGCGTTGTCGGGACGCGTCAGGTAGTTCGCGCCGAGGCGCGCTGCGAGCGCTTCGAGCCAGGGACGGCGGCCATCGTCGAGCACCCAGACGCGATAGCGCGGATAATCGAGCGCGAGGGCACCGACGATCGTGCGCTCGAGGATCTCCTCCTCCTCATTATATGTGCAGATGAAGACGTCGATGAGCGGTGCCTGCGGCAGGGATCGCAGCCAGGCCTCATTGCGGTCGGCTTCCGGCCGGCGGTCACGCAGGAAGATCAGAAATGTCAGGCCGATCGTCGAGCCGACGACGACCATGGTCTCGACAAGTACGAAAACGACCCCGACGATGAAATCCAGTGTGAGCCCGATCGGCGGCAGCGTCGCCAGCCAGCGCCACGCCATATAGCGCCACATGAGCACGAGCATGACCACGACCATGGCCGCGCGCGCGCGCTCATCCTCGGCCCTCAGCCACGGGAGTACGATCCAGGCAAAGCCGAGCGCCAGGAAGCCCGGCACGAGAGCTTCGAGCAGAATGGCCATGGCGCGAGCCCCCGTAGTTCAGGATGTCTCAGCTGCCGAACGTGACGCGGCCGGTGCGACCGACACTGCACTGGCCGGAGGCGGCCATCTTCGGCAGCGATACGGTGACGCGATAGGGCTCCTTGGCGAGTGCCGCCGGTTGAATGGCGAGATTGGCCGGTGCCGTCGCGACGCCCGTCAGGCTCACGATGCGGCCCTCGTAGTCGGTGCTTTCACCGCGGAAGCGGAACTTCGCCGACTGGCCGACGCGGAGCTGATTGTATGCCGCTTCGCCGACGGTCGCGGTCACGACGAGGCCCGAGCAGTCCAGAAGACGAACGAGATCCTGGCCGCGCACGACCGACTCGCCGGGAGCCGTCATGACCTCCCAGATGCTGCCGGCGACCGGGGCCACGAGGCCGGCCGCGGAACGCTGCGCATAGCGCATGTTCTCGGCGGCGAGCTCGGTGCGCAGGCTTGCGACGCGGGCTTCGCGCTGGGCGATCTCGGCTGTGACTTCGTTCAGACGCAGCGTGATCTCGTCGGCGCGCTGCAGGGACTGCGGACGATCGTTGTAGCTGTCGCCGACATAGATGCCGCGGCGCAGGGCGGAAAGCTCGACGTCGAGGGTATTGCGTCGATGACCGAGGGCTTCGAGCGTCTGGCTGGCGACGGTCGCATCGCGGCGCGCGCGCTCGAGTGCGACGACCGTGCCAGTGCCGGCATCGGCGAGCGACTGGGCGCGCTCGAGGGCCTGCTGTGCCTCCTCGTGGCGGGCGTTGGCGGCGGCGATCTCGCTGCGGGTCTCGGCCATACGTGACTCGAGCTGAGCAATGCGCCCTGTCCGGAAGGCCTCCGCGTTGATCGTGTACTCCTCATGAAGCGACTGGAGGCTTACGAGGCGAGCAGCGAGCGCCTTGATTTCTCCCTCGAGCTCGCTGACGAGCTGAGCAACGGCGTCGAGCCGGCCCCGGTCGGCGCGTGGATTGACGATGGCGAGCACGTCGGAGCCCGGCTTGAGCTCGGTGCCGACGGGAACCTGGCCGAGCCACGAGACCTGGCCTTCGATCGGCGCGCGAAGCGTGATGAGGCGGGCGTTGATGATCGCTTCGGTGCTGGTCGTCTGCATGAGTGCCTGAAGAGGCATCCAGCCGGCGATCACGACGACGATCACCCCCGCGAGCGTCTTCAGGATTCGCCTGTCGATCGTGCGGAGCTGCGGCGAGCCCTTCTTGGCGGGCGCGGCAACCGGCGCGGGTTGTGGTTCGGGGGCGGCTTCCGGCGCGGATGGCGCAGCGGGGGCAAACGCTTTATCGAGCGCGGCGAGGCGGCCGAGAGCGTCCAGTTCGGCGAGCGGCAGGTTTGCGTCGGGGGCGTCGCCCGCCTTGGTCGGCGGCTCTCGACGGGCCGAAGCTGTCATGTCAGCGTCCTCACGCCTGTTCTGCGACGGCAAACTCGAACTGCGGCTCATGACGGCTCCAGGGGGCAGGAAAAAGCTGAGGTGGCATCGGCTTGCGCGCATAGGATGCGCGGCCTGCTCAGCGGGCTGACCAATATCGGATTGTAGGTGTGGAGATTTGCTTTAGCGTTAATCTGCAACTGGAGGCGGTGCGGAAATACCTCGGAAATGTCGATACTTATACAATCTGTAATGGCATAATTAAATAACACAATTTATGCGTGTATAAATTATCCGCGCGGCGCAGAATAAAATCATCTAAATCAACGCATTATAGCCGTCGGGCTGTCATTTGCATCATGTTGCACAAATGCCTCGTTTCGTGACCTTCGCCCAGTTCCAAAAATTTGAGGACGGTGTTTGTCGCAGGAATCAACCTATCGTAGTTAACAGTGAGTTTCGAATTGGGGCCGCGTTCGAGTGAGCGGCACTCACGAGCGTCCAATCATGCCAGCCATGTGCGATTGCCCGCAGGTTCTGCGCGGGCGTTTGGCGGCGTGCGCCTACGTGTTCACGTGAGGCGCGCGAAGCAATGTCGGCATAGTCTTCGGGGCTGAGGGATTTCGATGTCCAACCATGGGCGCTTCGGCGCGGCGGCTCAACGTGTGGCCGCGGGGCAAATCGAGTTTCATAGCTTCTCGGGTCCGCTCCACGAACAGATACGTGGTCTGGTGCTCTCCCGGATCGAGAGTGGAGAGTGGCCGGCCGGCACGCCTATACCGCCCGAGGTTCAGCTCTCGCGCGAGTTCGGTGTCAGCATCGGGACGGTGCGCAAGGCACTGGATCAGCTGTCCCGGGACCGCATTCTCGTGCGCGAGCGCGGCCGCGGCACCTTCGTCAAGGATGGTGGCTCATGGCGCACGGGACCGGGCTTGCGTCTTTGCCGGGCGGACGGTGCGCCGATCATGCTCGATATCAGGGTCGTCGAGACGGACTACGTGGTGGCGACCGTTGCCGAGGTTTCCGCCCTCAGGATGCTGAGGCCGGCTTCGATCGTGCCGCGTGCCCTGAAGCTGCGCCGGGAGTGGCGCCATGAAAGCCGCCTCGTTGCCATCGAGACGATCACGGTCGATGCGGCGCGCTTCCCCAATCTTCAGTTCGAGATGGATCCGGCGGCCGACGTGCTCTTCCCCATCTATGCGGAGAAGTATCATGCGTCCGTCGATCGGACGGTCTGGAATATGAAACCGCTCGCTGCGAGCGATGAAGCCGTGCGCCAACTTGGAGGTGGCCGCGACGTTGCCGCGATCCGGTGTGTTCGAACGGCCTACGACGCCAAGGACACGCCGCTCGAAATATCCGAGCAGATCGTGCTGTTCGACGATGATCTCGTGATGAAGGCGAGCCAGTAACGGTAGCTCAGGAGGCTTTCCGCGTCGCAACCTGTGTGCCGCTGCTCTCGGCTGCCGGACGCGACCCGTTGCGTGCCTCCGTCAACACCGACGCCAGCTCACTGAAAACGCCCGGACAGGATGGATCGTCCGGAAGCTGGGTGAGAAAGCGGTACAGCAACGGCGTGAGCATGACCGCCTGATCGAGCTCGAAGTCGGCTTCGGGCTTGTAGGCGCCGACGGCACGCAGATCGCGCGTCTCTTCGTAGCGGGCGATGATGGTTCGCAATCGACGGACGAGCTCTGCCTCTTCCTTGCTCCAGGCAAGGGGCGCGAGGCGCGAGATCGACGTCAGCGGATTGATGGCGGGATAACGTCCCTGATCCGCGATGCCGCGATCGAGCACGATGTGACCGTCGAGAATACCGCGCACGGTATCGGCGACCGGCTCGTTGGAATCCTCGCCGTCGAGCAGCACCGAGAATACGCCCGTAATCGAACCCGAGCCCGGCTTGCCTGGACCCGCGCGCTCGAGCAGCCGCGGGAGCTCGGCAAATACCGAGGGCGCATAGCCACGCGCGACGGGTGGTTCGCCGGCCGCGAGCGCGACTTCGCGGAGCGCGTGGGCGAAGCGCGTAATCGAGTCGACGACGAGAAGGACATTGTCGCCACGGTCGCGAAAGTACTCGGCGACGGACATCGCGGTCTTGGCGGCATTCTTACGCATCATCGCGCCTTCGGAGCTCGATGCGACGACAGTCACCGCGCGCGGCGCATGCGGCTTCACGACGTCTTCCAGGAACTCGCGCACTTCGCGGCCGCGCTCGGCGACGAGCGCGATGACGATGGTGTTGAAGCCGCTGGTCCGCGCCAGCATCGAGACGAGCGTGGACTTGCCGACGCCGGATCCGGCGAAGATGCCGATGCGCTGTCCGGCACAGATCGGCGTGAAAAGATCGATGGCCTTGACGCCCGTGACGATCGGTCGGCTGATGCGATCAAGCGCCATGGGCGGGATCGGTTCGTGGTCGATCGAGTAGGGCATGGAGCCGCTCGCGAGCGGACCTTGCTGATCGATCGGCTGGCCGAGTGCGTTGATCACGCGTCCCAGCCAGCTCACGTCGGGGCAGATCTCGAGACTGTCGCGGACCCAGACCGGCGCGCCGAGGCCGAGGCGCGGCGAGGTCGAGAACAGCTTGATGTTGGCGCTGTCGGCTTCGATGCCGATGACTTCGCCGAGCCAGCGTGTGCCGCCGCCTTCGACTTCGACCGAGGTGCCAAGTTCCACGCGCCGCTCTATGCCACGCACCAGGATGTTGCTCGGCGAAACTTCCGTGACGCGCCCGCCGAAGCGCACGAGTGGTAGTTTGGCGGCATGTCCTGAGAAGAGGCGCGCGAGGCGTTCGAGCGGATCGCCAATAGGTGGCGCAGCGGGCTTTTCGATCTGGTCGTCGGTCATCTGCGGTCGAGTATCCACTGATTACTAGCGCCCGCTGCCGAGCGCCTTGATGGCGTCGCTCAGCTTGCGGTCGGACTGTTCGCCCGCGGCCGACATCGCTTCGAAGGCCCGTGTTACCGAGATGAGTCTTGTCATCTCCATGACGGGATTGGCATTGGCCTGCTCGATGTAGCCTTGGGCAAATCCCTTGCTCACGAAGTCAACCACGGGTTCGGCCGGCTGGTCGGGCACGACGGAAGCACCCTCGTGGCGGACAAGCTTGGCGTTGGCGGGAATCTGGAACAGGCCGAGGCGTGCGACGCGCTCGCCGTTCTGGCTGATGGTGCCGTCACGCGAGATCTGGACCGGCCCGCGCGCGGTGTTGATCTGAATCGGGCCGCCGGACTGATCGAGGACCTGCTGCCCGTTCATGTTCTCGAGATCGCCTTGCGTCGAGACGCGCATCCGGCCGTCACGCGTATAGACCGGGCCATCGGCGCCGTTGATGCTCAGGAAGGCATCGCCCTGAATGGCCACGTCGAGCGCATTGCCGGTCTGGACGATCGGGCCGCTCGCGCGCGAGAACGTGCTCTCACCCGTGCCCGAATAAGCGACGGACGAGCGCTGCGTCTGCGAGAGCACCGTCTCGAACGTCACGTTCTCGGCCCGGAAGCCGGGCGTCGTGCTATTGGCGACGTTGTTGGCGATGGTGTCGAGGCGCCGCTGCAGCGCCAACTGACCGGAGAGCGCAACGTAGATGCCGGCTTCCATGGCTCAGATCTTCCTGATCTTCTGCATCTGTCCGAGCAGATCCTGGCTGAAAAGGCTCTCAGTGTCGGCAAAGAGCTGGAGTACGCCCGACATTGGGGGCGCGGCCGGGTTCTCGATCTCCCAAAGCGCTGTGAAGCGGCCGATGAACTTGTCGAGCTTGGCGGGATCCTTGAGATCTTCCATATCCAGCTTCTTGCTGATCAGTTCGGCCTGGCGATCGATGTCCATCGTCGACGCCGCTTCCGGGATGCCGAGCGCAATCTGCGTGACCTTGAGGAGTGCTTTGTCGGCCATCAGGTGGAAGGGTGTTTCGGCGCTTGCGGCCTTGCGCTGGAAGTAGAGCGCCAGCCGGACGCCTTCGTTTGATGCTCCTGCGTCCTGTTCCATGGTTTGGCGGACGTAGCGATCAACAGTGCCCTCGCGCGTCCGCTCGAAAACCGTGGTGCCGGTCGTGTAGCGGGCGAAGTTGAAGGTTTCCGCGAACTCGGCATAGCGGCGGTCGGTGAGCTTGTTGGCGAAGCTCTGAGGATTGTCGATGCCTTCGGTCAAGACCTTCCGCATGAAGGCCTTGGCGTAGTCCATCTCCTGGAGGCCGAAGGCTTTCATGGCGTACTTGAAGACGCGATCGTTGTTCAGGAATTCGTCGACCGACTTGATGGTCTTGATCGTCTCCAGGTAGTACGCGCTTTCGCGCTGGACGATCGGCTGCTCGGACGTGCGCTTGAGCGCAGCAGGCATATCCGAGGCGATGAGCTGGTAGCCGATGGGCGTGCTGAACATTCCGGCCTTCCTCGCGAAGCGGGTCAGCTTCAAGAAGCGCACGCGGGACTTGCACGAACCTGACGTGCTGGCCTTCAGCGTCTCGCAACGCCAGGTCGGGCGCTGCTACAGCCTCGCGCAAGGCATTCGCCGCATCGTCGGACATCAACGACCTGATCCGGTGGGCGCAGAACGCGAATGACTATACCGCTAGGCCTAATTGTAACGCTTGTCTGTATGTTCGGCGGCTTTGCGGCCATGGGCGGCAAGATCTCCGTCATCTGGCAGCCGTGGGAGTACGTGATCATCCTCGGAGCTTCGGTCGGCACGTTCATCGTCGCCAATCCCATGAAGACGATCAAGGACAGCGGCACCGGCCTCATCGAGGCCTTGAAGAACACCGTCCCGCATAAAGAAGACTATCTCGTCATCCTGACGTGCCTTTTCAGCCTGATCCGGGAGCTGAAGTCGAAGTCGCGCGCGGAAGTCGAGAAGCACATCGACAATCCGACCGAGTCGGCGATCTTCACCGCTTATCCGAAGGTGCTGAACGACGAGAAGATGCTGACCTTCGTGTGCGACTATTTCCGCCTGATCCTCATGGGCAACGCGCGTACGCATGAGATCGAGGCGCTCATGGACGAAGAAATCGCGACCATGCGCGGCGACAAGCTGAAGTGCTATCACTCGCTCGTCGCCATGTCGGAGGGACTGCCGGCGCTCGGGATCGTGGCGGCCGTGCTCGGCGTCATCAAGGCCATGAGCGCGCTCGATCAGCCGCCGGAGGTGCTCGGTGCGTACATCGGCGCCGCTCTCGTCGGTACGTTCGCCGGCATCTTCTTCTCCTACGCCGTGGTCACGCCGATCGCGACCCAGGTCAAGATCGTCCGCGAAAAGCAGATGCGCCAATACATCGTGATCAAGCAGACGCTGCTCGCGCTGATGAATGGCGCCATGCCGCAGATCGCCGTCGAGCATGGGCGCAAGGCCATTTCCGCCGCCGACCGCCCTTCTGTGGACGAGCTTGAGAACGCAACACTGAATACCGGTGGTGCCGGCGCTGCCGGTGGCGCCGAGAAGAAGGCCGCCTAGCGGCGGGAGCATGACGCGCATGAATAATGTCGAGAATGACGGGGCGGCCGGCAACACGAGCGGTCGTCAGCAAGGGGACTGGAGAGCCGACTTGACACATGTAGCGGCGGCTGGCGAGCAGGACGGCAAATCTGGCGAGGCTTGGGGCGCGCGCGGTCACGACGCCGTCATGCGTATTCCCGTATCGGTTCGCTTCGTGCTCGGTGGGGCGCGGATGCCCGTTGCCAAGCTCATGAGCCTGACGCGCGGCGCGATTATTCCGCTCGATCGAAAGGTCGGCGATCTGATCGATATCGTAGTGAATGATCAGGTTGTTGCTCGCGGCGAGATCGTTGCGCTCGATGAGGAGGCGACCCGATTCGGCATCTCGGTGCGCGAGGTCGCGCAGCAGGGAAGCGAATAGTCGCCTCTGCGTCGCGTTGCCAGACTCTCTCTGAGCCGGACTGCTGAGCCGCTGCGCTCGTCCATCTTCTTCGATCTCAGGTTCCGAGCAACATGGCTGAACAGCCGGACAAGGAGTCCAAAACAGAGGAAGCAACGCCTCGCAAGATCGAGGAGGCGATCAAGAAGGGCAATACGCCTGTCTCGCGTGAGATCGCGCAGTTCGCCTCGATTCTCGCCATTGCCGCGTGTGTTCCGATCGTCGTGCAGGCGTTCGGATCCAATCTGCTCGGAAGTCTCATCGCGTTCGTCGAGCGGCCCTACGATTTCAGGCTCAATGCCGGCGCCGATGCGATCATGCTGCTCGCTGCCGTCGGGAAGGCCGCGACGGCCGTGCTGGCGCTTCCGCTCTTCGTGCTCATGGTCTTCGGCATATTCGTTTCCGTGCTTCAGAATCCCTTGCGCATGGTCGGCCATCGCATCAAGCCGGAAATGTCGCGCCTTTCACCAATGAAAGGCTTCACGCGCATGTTCGGCGCGCAGGGCCTTGTCGAGTTTATGAAATCGGTCTTCAAGCTCACGATCCTGTCGGTCTGCGCGATCTTCTTCCTGCTCAACTACAAGGCCGATCTCGTCAATTCCATCCTGCTCGAGCCGGCGGCGCTGCCGCAGGCGCTCGCACGACAGATGCTCAATGTGCTCATCGCCGTGGGGCTCAGCCTGGCTGGCATCGTGGTGGCGGATCTCCTCTGGAGCCGGTTCAAGTGGCGCAAAGATCTGCGTATGACCAAGCAGGAGATCAAGGACGAGCACAAGCAGAGCGACGGCGATCCGCTGCTCAAGGCGCGGCGGCTGTCGCTTGCGCGTGATCGCGCGCGCCGGCGGATGCTCTCGTCCGTGCCGAAGGCGACGGTGGTGATCGCCAATCCGACCCACTACGCCGTGGCGTTGCGCTATGTGAGTGGTGATGCAGGCGCACCCATGGTCGTCGCCAAGGGCATGGACAACATCGCGCTCAAGATCCGTGAGATCGCCGAGGCGAACGATATTCCGGTCATCGAGGACAAGGCGTTGGCGCGCAGCCTCTACGCGGCGGTGTCGCTCGACCGTCCTATACCGCCAGAGTTCTACAAGGCTGTGGCCGAGGTCATTCTCTATCTTATGTCGCGTTCCGCCGCGCAAGCGGCTCCCCTCCCGCGAGGTGCATGATGCAGCCCGATGTCAGTGATCTTACGACGCGTTTCGAGGCACTCCTCGCGGAGAGCATCGCCGAGCTCACGACCGAGTTTCGCAATCACGATGCGGCCGATCTGCTGGCGCTCATCCGGCTCGACCGCATGGCGACCCTGCAGAGCCTGCTGGACGGCGAGTGCGAGCTGTTCTTCAAGCCGGGAACCATGCAGTTCAGCGGGCACGCGGAGGCCATGGTCGGATGGCGGGCGCCGCCCTCGGTGCGCCTTGCGATGTCGTTCCGCAGCCCCGGCGTCGAGCTCTATTACCGCCTGACGCTCGAAGCCTCGGATGCTCATGTGCAACTCGACCTCATTCGATTCGAGCCGCCGGAGACCAATCCGGAGGGCCGGTGCCGGCGGCTGGCGCTGGCGCTCGGCGCGGCGCGCGCTCATCGCCTCGACCGCGCCCGCGGCCAGCTTCAGGCAAGAGACGTCGGCTATCAGGGAAGCTGAAGCCGAAGGACTATTTCATGGACGACCTCGCACTCTTCTCGATTGCCAGCGACCGCAACCGTTGGCTCGCGACGCGCAGCGCAGCGCTTGCCGACAACATCGCGAACGCCGATACGCCGGGGTTCAGGGCGAAGGATGTCCCGTCCTTCGAGGCGGCGCTCAGCTCGGCCAATGTCGCGATGCTGAAAACGAACACGAATCACCTGTCGCCGACGCAGTTCGGCGGCCGGGCGTTCGATGTCGTCACGCGGCCGGGTGAAGTTCCGAAGCACTCCGGCAACACGGTCAGCCTCGAGACGGAGCTCGCCAACCTCGGTGAGACCCGCTCGCAGCACTCGGTCGTGTCGGGTGTGATCGGCGCCTTCCACCGCATGCTTCTGACGAGCGTGAGGTAGCGCATGGCCGATGAGCTCAAGGCAGCTATCCTCTCTTCCGCATCGGGCCTGCGCGCCCAGTCGACGCGCATCCGTGTCGTTTCGGAGAACCTCGCCAACGCGAGCGCCACCGCAACCGTGCCCGGCGGCGATCCCTATGCGCGCAAGACGATCAGCTTTGCCCAGGAGCTCGACCGCGCGACCGGCCTCAACCTGGTTCGGATCGGTGCCATTGGCCACGACCAGACTCCCTATCCGGCCCAGCACATGCCGGGGCATCCCGCGGCCGACTCCAATGGGTACGTCAAGCTCTCCAACGTCAATCCGCTGGTCGAGCTCTCGGATATGCGTGAAGCGCACCGGTCCTACGAGGCCAACCTCCAGATGGTGCGGCAGGCGCGCGAGATGATCGGTGACTTGATCGACCTTTTGAAAGGTAAGTGATGATCGATTCGATTGCAGGTATGGGCGGACGCGCCCTGCCGACCGGGCCGGTCGGGGGAATGGCGGAATCGTCCCCGGTTTCCGCGCCTAAAATGGCGCCCGTCACGCCGGGCGCAGCGCCCATCAATCAGACCGATCACGACTTCGCGTCGCTGCTCGGAGATGCCATCAGCGAGTTCGGGCAGAAGATGCGCCAGGCCGAGGCCGTATCGATCGGTGGCGTCAAGGGGACGGCATCGCTGCAGGATGTCGTCGAGCACGTGATGTCGGCCGAGCAGAGCTTGCAGTCGGTGATTGCCGTCCGCGACAAGGTCATCTCGGCCTACCAGGAAATCAGCAGAATGGCGATCTGACGAGGGGCGTGACAGGATATGCGGGCACTTTCCATCGCCGCGACCGGCATGACGGCTCAGGCGCTCAACGTCGAGGTCATCGCGCACAACGTCGCGAACATCAACACGACGAGCTTCAAGCGCTCACGCGCCGAGTTTGTCGATCTGCTCTATCAGACGCAGCTCGCGGCGGGTACGCCGGCCGCAGGTGGCGTCGAGGTCATTCCGGAGGGCGCGCGCGTCGGTCTTGGCGTGCGCGCGGCGGCAATCCGCAATCTCCATCAGCAAGGCGCGCTCGCCCAGACCGGCAACTCTCTCGATCTGGCGATGATGGGGCGCGGTTTCTTCCGCGTGACCGGTCCCGAAGGCGAGACGCTCTACACGCGCGCTGCTGCCTTCAATAAAGACGCGACGGGCCGCATCGTGACCGCCGAGGGCTATCTGGTGCAGCCGCAGATGTCGGTGCCACCAGAGGCAACGGCCATCACCGTGAACGAGCGCGGCGAGGTCTATGCGACCATTCCGAATGAGATCGAGCCGCGCCTGCTCGGCCAGCTCTCGGTTGCGAGCTTCGTGAACGAGGTCGGGCTGGAGCCGCTCGGCGGTAACCTGTGGCGCGAGACATCGGCGTCCGGTGCAGCAGTGGTCGGCATTCCCGGTGAGAACGGCCTCGGCCGGATCAAGCAGGGATATCTCGAGTCCTCCAACGTCGATCCGGTCAAGGAGATCACCGAGCTGATCTCGGCCCAGCGTGCCTACGAGATGAACTCGAAGATCATCCAGGCATCCGACGACATGATGGGGATCGTCACGAAGGGCATCCGGTAATGGGCCGCGCCCCGCCGCGCGAGGTGGGGCCCGCGACACGGCAGAGGGGAGCCATGCGACGCATTCTGCAGGCGGCTGCGATCGTTCTGGCGGTCGTTGCCGCGCCTTCGGCGCAGGCGCAGGGCAGTGCCATGGCTCTGCCAGTGCCGACAGTCACCGTTCTTCAGGGGGACGTTCTGGGCGACGAGCTGATCGGCGAGGAACGCTTCATCGTGACCTCGCGCCAGGTTCAAGGCTTTCACACGTCGCGCGGGGCGGTCGTTGGCAAGGTCGCACGGCGCGTTCTGCAGGCTGGCCACGCCATTCCGATCAATGCGCTGCGTGACCCTTGGGTGTTCAAGGAGGGAGATCGCGTGCCGATCGTGTTTGCATCGGGCGGTCTCAGCATCGAGGCAACGGGCATTGCCCTCGAACCCGGCGTCGCTGGCCGGCTCATCAGCGTGCGCAATGCCGATACGGGTCTCATCATCCGCGGGATGGTGAGCGCGAGTGGCCGCGTCGAGGTGGGGGGAGAGTGACGGCATGGCGTCCGTAGTGCGCGCACTGTTTCTTGCGGCTTTCTCGCTGACGCTGTTCGTGAGCGGCGTTCTGGCCGAGGTGCGCGTGAAGGACATCACGACCGTCCGCGGTGTGCGCCCGAACCAGCTCGTCGGCTACGGTCTCGTCACCGGCCTCAAGGGAACGGGCGACAGCCTGCGCAACGCACCATTCACCGAGCAGTCGATGAACTCCATGCTGGAGCGGCTCGGCGTCAACGTGCGCGGGCTCGACATGCGCACGCGCAACGTTGCGGCCGTCCTTGTGACGGCCGAGCTGCCGGCCTTCTCCGTCGGCGGGAATCGGATTGACGTGTCCGTTTCATCGCTGGCCGATGCTACGTCGCTTGCTGGCGGCACGCTCGTGATGACGCCGATGCAGGGCGCCGACGGTCACATCTATGCCGTCGCGCAAGGGTCGGTCGTGGTTGCGGGCTTCCAGGCGCAGGGCCAGAGCGAGAGCTTGACGCATGGCGTGCCGACGTCGGGGCGGATCTCCAGCGGTGCGCTCGTCGAGCGCGATGCGCCGGATCTCCTGGCCTCGACGCGCACGCTTCATCTCGAGTTGAAGAACCCGGATTTCGGCACTGCCGTCGCCATCGTCGATGCCATCAACAAGTACACCCTCGAGACGTCGAAGCGCCGCCTGGCGAAGGAAGCCGGTCCAAGCTCGCTCGCCGTCGATGTTCCGAGCGGGACGACCGCGGCGCGCTTTCTCGCGAACATCGGCCAGCTCACGATCGAGCCGGACGTGCCGGCGCGCATCATCGTGGACGAGCGCACGGGCACGATCGTCATCAGCCGCAACGTGAAGGTCAGTCGCGTCGCCGTTACGCACGGTAATCTCACGGTCCGGGTGATCGAGACGCCGTCCGTCTCGCAACCGGCGCCCTTCTCGAAGGGCCAGACGGTCGTCACCTCGACGACGGAGATCTCCGCCCATCAGGAGAACGGCAATTTCGCGATCGTCGATGGTGTCGATCTGCAGAGTCTCGTGACGGGGCTCAATCGGATGGGTCTGAAGCCGCTCGGCATTATCGCGATCCTGCAGGCGATCAAGTCCGCGGGCGCGCTACAGGCCGACCTCGTGGTGCAGTGAGGGTGGGCGTGGAAAGCAACATGCAGAGAGAACTGAGAAGGAATCCAGGGCGCGCCGCACGCGCGCTTGCGGTTCTGCTCGCCGTTTTCGTTCTGCCATATGAAGCACAGGCGCAGGCCCCGGCTGCCACGGAAGCGCCGCGGCCAGCGCCGAAGCCGGGACCTCGGACGCAGGCGTCGACCCAACCACCGCGCATGATACCGATCGTTCCGGAGCCGAAGCAATCGCCGGCGAAGCGTGAGCCGGACAAGTCGCTGACCGTCGCGGAGCAGTACTGCCGCGCCGTCCTCGAGCCGGCACGCGAGGCGCGCTACGCATTCCAGACGGCGGAGATCGAGGCGCTGAGCCGCGCTCTCGATGAGCGCATGGTTAAGATCGAGGCGCGGATCGCCGAGCTCAAGGAGTGGGTTGCGCGGCGCGAGGACTTTGCCAGCCGCACCAGCGACCAGCTCGTTTCGATCTATTCGGGCATGCGTCCCGATGCAGCTTCCGAACAGCTTGCGAAGATCGAGGAGAGCACGGCCGCGGCCATCCTGAGCAAGCTGACGCCGCGTGTTGCCAGCCAGATCCTGAATGACATGCCGTCCGACAGGGCCGCGCGTCTCGCCATGATCCTCATGGGCGCATCGCGCAAGAACGATCCCGGAGGCGGCTCGTGAGCGAACTTCCCGGCGAACTGAGAATCTCCACGCGGATGCACAAGGCTTCCCTTGCGCTCTGGCGGTCGCGTGTTGGGCTGCTCGCACTGGTCGCGACTGTCGGCGTCGGATGCTCGGCGAAGCTCGATGCGATCAACAAGGAGCCGCTGCTGAGTCCCGTCGGCGCCGGCATCGAACAGAAGCCGGTCACGCCGGCGACGTACGATCACATGCATCGCGCAGCCTTCCAGAAGCCTGCTGGCAGCAACAGCACATCGCTCTGGACGCCGCGCGGCGCCGATCTATTCCGTGATCGCCGCGCGCGTCGCATGGGCGACATCCTGACAGTCAACATCTCCATGAAAGACCGTGCGATCATGGACAACCGCTCCAAGCGCACGCGTGATTCGGCACATGGTCTCGGGCTCGACTGGTCGCATGGTATCGATACCTTCGGTTTGAAGACGGAAGGCAAGGCAGCGGTCAATTCGGCGCTCAAGTCCAACACCGCCTCGGATGGCAAGGGCGAGATCGAACGTTCGGAAAGCATCGATCTGCGGCTCGCCGCCGTGGTGACGGACGTTCTCCCGAACGGCAATCTGCTGATCCAGGGATCGCAGGAGGTGCGCGTCAACTTCGAGCTGCGCGTGCTGACGTTCACCGGTGTCGTCAACATCGGCGACATCCGGGCCGACAATACGATCCCCTACGAGCGCATCGCAGAGGCGCGCATATCCTACGGCGGCCGCGGCCGCTCGATGGAGGTTCAGCAGCCGGCCTGGGGACACCAGCTCATCGATCAGTTCAGCCCCTTCTGACCATGGGAATAGAGAGCGCACATGGCTGAGGAAGCGGAAGGCAAGCCTGCGGGTGGCGGTGGCAAGGGCGCTTTCATCATCGCGCTGGTGCTGCTTGCCGTCATTGGCGCAGGCTCCGGCGCGGGCTTCAGCCTGATGCTGATGAATGCGGGCGCATCGAACGATGCTGCAGCAAGCCATGGCGATCTGCAGATCGTCGGAGGTAAGGGTAAGAAGGGTGATGGCGCGGGCGCATCGAAAGGTGCCGCCGAGGGCAACAAAGTCCAGATAGCGAACCTCGATCCGATCCTCGTGACGCTTTCCGGGCCGCAACGGAGCTGGGCGCGCCTCGAGCTCGGCGTGATTCTCGAAGGCCCGAGTGCGCCGGATGATGGCGTGCTGCTCAAGTCCATGACCGAGGACATCATGAGCTTCATGCGGACGGTGCCGCTCGTCCATGTGGAGAGTGCCGCTGGCGTCGAGTATCTGCGCGAGGATATCCAGGAGATTGCTCGTCTGCGCAGCAAGGGTCGCGCCCAAAGCGTCATTCTGCGCTCGCTGGTGGTCGAATGAGGAGGCGCCTTGCGGTCATCGTGACGCTGGTGCTGTTGCTGCTGCCGGGCGCGGCATTGGCGCAGACGATCAACCTTCAGGACTTGATCCCTGAAGGTCAGGGCTCGACGAGCGCCCGAATTCTCCAGCTCATCGCGCTCCTCTCCGTGCTGTCGATCGCTCCGGGCCTTCTTGTCACGGTCACCTGCTTCACGCGCTTCATCATTGCGCTGTCGTTTCTGCGCTCAGGCATCGGCCTGCCGTCCACGCCATCGAACATCGTCCTGATAAGCCTCGCGCTGTTCATGACGTTCTTCGTGATGGCGCCTGTCTTCGACCGCATGTGGACGGAAGGCGTGCAGCCCTTGATGGAGAACCGGATCAACGAGCGCGAGGCCTATCAGCGCATGACGCGGCCGCTGCGCGAATTCATGCAGGCGAACGTACGCGAGAAGGACATTCAGCTCTTCGAGAGCATCTCGAACAGCCGCACGCCGCCGGCCACGCCCGATGCATCCGGCGCACCCGTCGAAGTCGACATGCGGGTGCTGGTGCCGGCCTTCATGATCTCGGAGCTGAGACGTGGCTTTGAGATTGGCTTCCTGATCATCCTGCCGTTTCTCGTCATCGACCTGATCGTCGCGACGCTCGTGATGTCCATGGGCATGATGATGTTGCCACCAACGGCGATCTCGCTGCCGTTCAAGATCCTGTTCTTCGTGCTGATCGACGGCTGGAATCTGCTCGTCGGTGGGCTCGTGCGTTCTTTTGGCTAGCAGGGCGAAAAAATTCCTAATCGGACGCAGATAGGGATTGGCTAATTGAGCGAACAAAGTTAACTGGGGTTTAGTACATAGACGATACAAGTGGTTTTCATAGCGGGCCGGGGGGGGCATCCCAATGGGATGTGCACCGGGGGCATGATGCCGACCTGCTATACCGGACGATCCGGTATGTCCCAAACAGTACATCTCCTTACGGGGCATACGAATGGCCAACAGCATCAATACCAACTTCGCTGCGCAGACCGCGCTGCAGAGCCTCAACTCAATCAACAAGAACCTGACGACGACACAGAGCCGCATCTCGACCGGCCTGCGCGTTGCCACGGCTCAGGACAGCGCCGCGTATTGGTCCATGGCTACCTCCATGCGCGCCGACAACAAGTCGCTCTCGGCCGTCAATGACGCGCTCGGGATCGGTGCAGCGATGATGGACACCGCTTACACCGGTATGAACGCCGCGATCGACGTCGTGAAGGAGATGGGCAAGCTGCTCGTCGCCGCGCGTCAGCCGGGCGTCAACAAGGCCGACATCCAGACCGAAATCGACGAGCTGCAGAACCAGCTCCGCACGATCGCCAAGTCTGCCTCGATCGCCGGTGAGAACTGGCTCGGCGTCGACTTGGAAGGCTCTTCCTACAACGCCGAAGAGTCGATCGTCGCCTCGTTCTCGCGCAGCACTGGCGAGAACGGCGCGCAGGTCGCAGTCGGCACGCTCTCCGTCAACGTTGCGAGCTTCTTCCTGCTGAACGCCAACACCGACGGCACCGCCGGCGCTGACAACGACAGCGGCTCTGCCGATGCGTGGTCGCTCGGCATCCTCGGCTCGGCTCGCCTCACGCGCGAAGACTCCGACACCGACGGTGTCGCGCGTGGCTCTATCGGCGCTGATGGTGGCACGGCTGGCACGATCGTGCTCGTGAACTACGATCCCGAAACCGCTGCGGTCGATGAGATCGACATCACGGACGCCACCGACGACCAGCTGGACGACTACATCCAGGCCGTTGACGCCGCGCTGACCGAGATGACGGCCGCCGCGACGATCATGGGCTCGACGAAGAAGCGCATCGACATCCAGAAGGATTTCGTCTCGAACCTCATGGACGCTCTCGACCGCTCGATCTCGACGCTCGTTGATGCCGACATGAACGCCGAGTCGACCCGCCTCCAGGCGCTGCAGGTTCAGCAGCAGCTCGGCATCCAGGCGCTGTCGATCGCCAACAGCAACGGCCAGAGCATCCTCTCGCTCTTCCGCTAAGCGACCTGAAGGCGCGCGGGCTCCGATCATCGGAGCCCGCGCGTTTTCGTTTTTGACGGGCGTTTCAACACAGCTCTGATTGCCGGTATCGGCGTCCGGCCACCATGCCATATGGCAACGCCGATCACGCCGCATAGCTCCAGGCGTTCACTCCGACAACTTCGCGCAAGGTTCCTGGTCGATGGTTAGCCCTTAAGCCATCCCTTTTGCGCAAGTGTGGTGATGCCAAGCAGCGATCAACTCTCCCGGCTCATGACGAGCCTCATGGCGCTCGGCGCGCGCCGTCTCGTACTTCTTGGACTGGTCGGCCTCTCCGTGATGGCGGCAGTCGCGACGGCTGCCATGCATCTGGGCCGTCCCGCGATGCAGCCCATCTATACGGGTCTGTCCGCCCAGGACGTCTCGCGCATCACGGCCGCGTTGGCCGAGGCGGGCATCTCCTTCGACGTTAACGAGCAGCGCAGTGCCGTCATGGTGGCCTTCGGGCAGACGGCGCGCGCCCGCTCGCTGCTCGCTCAGAAAGGCCTGCCGAACAGCTCACGCGCCGGCTACGAGCTGTTCGACCAGCTCGGCTCGATCGGTCTTACCTCCTTCATGCAGGAGGTCACGCGTGTGCGCGCGCTCGAAGGTGAGATTGCGCGGACGATCCAGGCACTGGACGGCGTCGCCGCTGCGCGTGTGCATCTGGTGCTCGCCGATCCCGGTTCATTTCGTCGCGAGCGCCGCGACCCGTCGGCTTCTGTGCTGTTGCGCGTCGACGAGCGCTGGCAGAACTCGGCTGCGCAGGCTGTCCGCCACATCGTCGCGGCGGCTGTGCCCGGCATGAAGGTCGAGCAGGTAAATGTCGCGGCGACGGATGGCCGCTTGCTCGCCTCTGGTGGTGACGAGCTCACGCTCGGCACGGCCAAGCACGCCGAGATGGAGCGCTCGATGGCTGCCGAGCTCGAGCAGCGCGCGAGCCGCACGCTCTCGGCCATGCTCGGGCCGGGCAACTACCAGGTGAGCGCCACGGTTCGTCTCGATGTCGATCGCCAGCAGGTCAACGAGACCGTCTTCGATCCGAAGTCGCGCATCGAGCGCTCGGTCCGCACCGTAAAGCAGTCGGGGCAGTCCGAGGACAGCGGCACGAAGCCGTCCGTCGGTGTCGTTGCCAACCTGCCGAAGGAGGAGACCTCTCAGGCCGAAGGTGAGAAGCGTCGTCAGAAAGAGGACAGGCGCGAGGAGCTGGTCAACTACGAGCTCAATACAAAGACCGTGCAGACCGTGCGGGAAGGTTATCGCGTCAAGCGGCAAGCCATCGCGGTCGTGATCAGCCGTAAGCATCTGACCGAGTCGCTCGGCGGCGGCGCGACACCCGAAGCTCAGGAAGCGCGTCTCACGGAGCTGAAGCGTCTCGTGGCAGCTGCGACCGGTGCCAGTGCCGAGCGCGAGGATCTGGTCGAGATCGCCGCAGTCGACTTCTCAGCGGGTGATGGTGCGATGACGCCGGTGCCCGGTCCCAGCATCCGTGACTACATGCTCATGAATGCCGGTACGGCGATGAATGCGCTCGCCATGCTGGGCGTCGTCTTCCTCGTCGCCTGGTTCGGCTTGCGTCCCGTGACGCGGATGCTCGGCGAGCAACCGGCCATTGCGCTCGATGCGACGACGGCGCCGGCGCTCGCGAACCAGGCGGGCGGTCCAGGTGCAACTGATACGCCGGCGCTGGCGCCACCGCGTGGTGATATGGCGGAGCTTGTGCCGGATGGTTCCTACGATGGCAGAGTGCAGCAGGTGCCGCGACGCAAGAACAATGCGGCAATGCGCGAGAAGCTCGAGGCGCTCGTTGAATCTGACTCGGCCGAGGTAACGAAAGTCCTCAAGGGCTGGATGCAGGGCGCGAAAGCGACATGATGGCCCGCCCAATTCATCACTTCCTCAAGGAATTCGCGAGCGGTGAGGCGCCTCCTCCTCCATTTCAGCCGCCGCTGAAAGCGCCGCCGCCGAAACCTAAACCGAAGCCGGCGCCAGAGGCGGTAGAAGCCGCGGCGCCGGTGGTGGACACGTTCGCAATCCGGCTGGAAGAGTCCTATCAACAGGGCGTGACCGCCGGGCGCTCGCTGGAAAGCGAGGCGACCGAGGCTCAGGCGGCCGAGCTTGCGGTCGATTTCGATCGCCGGCTGGAGGATGTGCGCAGCACCTTTTCGACGGCGCTTGCCGACAGTCTTGCCGTGGAGCTGCGCGCGGGCATTGAGGCGGCCAGCGCGCGCATCTCATCGCACGTCGCAACGGCGCTCATTCCTTTTCTGCGGGAAGGGCTCGCGCGTACTGCCATTGCCGACTTCGTCAAGGAGTTGAGTGACATGATCGACACGGCAGAGGCTCTGTCGGTCGAGGTGACGTGCCCGGAGGAGATCGTCGAGCCGCTGCGCGAACGGCTTGCCGAGGCGATGGCCGAGCGCGGCGCGCCGCCTGGATGCGTGCGCTGCATTCCTGGCAAATCGACGGATATCAGTGTGACGTTGAATGAGACGGTGCTTCAGACCCGCCTCGCCGACTGGCTCACGCGTCTCGAAGGAGTGCTCCGCTGATGTCGCAGCCGTCGGACGCACCCGCCGAGAGCGTCACCGTTATCGTCCGGCGTCGCCATGATGAGGACGAAGGACATCACGGCGGCGTCTGGAAGATCGCCTACGCCGATTTCATGACGGCGATGATGGCGTTCTTCCTCGTCATGTGGCTCGTCAATGCCGCGAATACGGAGATGAAGTCGTCGGTTGCGAGCTACTTCAATCCGATCAAGCTTTCCGACACGGTGATCCGCAAGAAGGGTCTCCTCGATGTCGACGGCAAGGCCAATTCCGACGAGAAGTCCCCGGCGCGTGACGACAAGACGCCGGGCATGTCCGAGAGCACCGTCAAGGATGGTACGCGCATTCAGCCGGGCGATGCCGGCAATCTCGGCGTCGAAGATCAGCACGGCAGGGCTGCGGCTCCCGAGCCGACCGATGAGCCGCTCGGTCGGGATGGAAGTTCCGTGAATGCTGGGCGTGCAAGCGAAGCGGGCCGCGCATTCCGCGATCCATTCAATCCGTTCGCACCGGGGCAGCTCATGTCCAAGGAGGGCGGCGACAGGGAGCAGGCGCCAGGGCGGATTGCCGGATTGCCGAAGGCCGGCGGCGAGGCAGCGCCGGCGGCGAAGCGCGACTCGAGTGCCGCCGCCGCGCCGCCGATGGCACGGTCCGAACGTGCGTCGGAAGCTCCGACGTCGCTACCATCCATGCCGCGCTCGGAACGCGGTGCGACGCAGCCATCGGGGATGGAAGCGGGCAAGCAAACGCACGCTGGACAGATGGCCAACGCGAGTGATCGCCGTCCGGGGCCGGATGATGATGCGCAGCAGCCCGCGCGCCGATTCGGTCCTGCGGGAGAAACCCAGGGCGGACGTGTTCTCAATCCCGATGGTGACGCGGCTGGCGGTCGCTTGCCCGGCCAGCAGGGAGATACGCAGGATCAGAGGTTGCCTGGCATCGCGGATGTCGCTCGCCAACTTGCTCAAGGTCCGGATGGGCCGGCAGATAGGGTAGCCAGTGCGAGCAAGGCGGAGAGCGAGACGCGCCCCGCCTCGTCATCAGCGCAGAGGGATGCAGCAGGCCGACGGCCGGAGGCACCTGCTGCCGCGGGCGAGAAGACGCTCGAGGTGGCTGCGGCAGATGTGCTGCGGGATATCCAGCAGGCTGCGAAGCCGATCGCGGGTTCCGGCGGGCCCGGCATCGAAGTTACGATCGAAGGCAACGGCATCGTGCTCAGCCTGACGGACACGAGCACGTTCGGCATGTTCGCGATCGGCTCATCGGATCCGAGCCAGCAGACGATCGATCTGATCGCACGCATCGCGCCGGTTCTGACCGCCAACAGCAAGCGCATTGTCGTGCGTGGCCATACCGATAGTCGCGCCTACCGCACGGACAGCGGTAACAACAACTGGCGCCTCTCCATGACGCGTGCGGAGGCAGCCTACGCCATGCTTGTGCGCGCAGGCGTGGACGAGAGGCGCTTCACCCGCATCGAGGGTTATGCGGACCGCAAGCTGAAGATCCCGGGCAACTCGGAGGCGGCAGCGAACCGCCGGATCGAGATTCTCCTGCAGCAGGTCGATGAATGAGCGCTGCCACGCGACGCACCGGCTGGATTGCAAGAGGAAGGGCGCCATCGGCGTTCTTCCTCCTTGCGCTGGCGCTCGGCTGCGCGGAGACGGCGGTCGCGGCGCCACCGGCTGCGGCGAACGTCGGCGGCGACAGAACATTCGCCTCCGAGGGCGTGCGGCAGCCCTATCACGCGGTGCGCACGCTCAGTGTGGTTCAGGAGCGGATCGCGCATGGTGACGAGACCGCTTTCGTCATGCAGCGCGATATCGTCCAGGAGATCGCCGACGAGCTGAAGACGTTCCCGCCGGCGGCGTGGCGCGTGCAGCGCAATCGCGAGGCACTCATCAAGTACGCACTCAGTGGCGGTGATCCCCAGCAGCTCCGGACCGTGCTGACCCAGAAGCTCTTCGAGCCGGCCGAACTCCCGCTTGCCGAAGGCGCACTTGCCTATGCCGAGGGACAGCGCAGCAATGCGCTCCGTCATCTCGAGAAGGTCGATGTTTTCGCTTTGCCGCCGAGCCTTGCGGGGCATGTCGCACTCGTGAAGGCGCTCGTGCTCGCGAATACGGATCTTCCGCGCGTCATCCGCTTGGCCGACGAGGCGCGCCTCCTCTCACCGGGCACGCTCGTCGAGGAGACGGCGCTCCGCCTGGCGATGGAGGGCGCAATCTCGCGTGCCGACCGGGCGAAATTCGAGGCGCTCGCATCGCGCTATTTCCGCCGCTTTCCGCGGTCGCCCTATATGAGCGCCGTCATGCGGCCGGTGGCGGCGACCATGGTGGAGCACGGCTACGGCGAGACAGACGAGGGCGTTCGCTGGGTGCGCGGCGTGGTGCACTATCTCGATCCCCACAAGCTCGTGCAGTTCTATGCGGCTCTCGCCGAGATCGGCCTCAATTCCGGCAAGCTGGCAACCACCGTCAACGCGTCACGCATGGCGCGCAAGTATGCCCGCAGCGGTTCTCCCGAAGCTGCCTGGACGCAGGCCTATGAGGGCGCGGCGCTGGCCATTGGACTTGCCCCCGAGGAGGGGCTCGCGCTCCTGAACGCCGCTGAGGCGTCCGGCATTGCTGGCCCCGTCGGCGAGCTGATCGCAAGTGCGCGCGCGATCTCACATCTCATCCGCTCGCCGCCGCAGAGCGCTCCGGTGCCGACGACCGACACGTCGAAACCTGTTCCCGCCACGAAACTCATCGCCGACAAATCTCAGGCGCCCGCACTTGCCGGCCAGAATCCCACGGCGGCCAAGGTGCAGGCGCGCATTGCTCAGATCGACAAGATGTTCAAGGATATTGACGAATGAACGTCCTTCTTCCATCCGCTCCGTCCGGAGCCAAAGGTGTGCCGGGTGCCGGCGAGGGCGCGCAAGGGCAGCGCGATATGCCTGATGGCGATTTCGCTGCGGCATTGGCCGAAACGGCCGGTGAGAATGTCGAGGATACAGGGGCTGATGAGCCTCGGTCCAAGAAAGCCGACGACGCAGCAGGGCTGCTTCGCTTCGGCCGCCATCTCGATGCCCGAGGCGGAAAGATGGGGCGTGGCCGCGACGACGGCGACGCCGAGCTGCTGGCGCGCTCCGGTTTCAAGAATGAGATTGCCGACGGGCTCCGCTCCAGGGCTGCCGGTCGCGCCGCCGACAAGACCCAGGTGAAAGGTGTGCAGCCGGGCGATAAGGCTGAAGCCAGCGAGATGCCCACGGCGCCGCTGGCACCCGAATTGACGACATCGATCGCCGCAGCGCGCGAGGTTCTTGCGGCGCTCGGCGTCGACGTCACGGCCCGGCCGCAGGGTACGGTCGCGCCGGAGGTCGCCGCGTTCGCGCGCAAGGCAGCGGGCGCGCGGGGCATGGACATCGACGTGCTTCGCAATGATGCGTCCGGCGGGCCTGAACTCGGTGGTGAACTCGCCGAGGACGTGGAACTCGTGCCAGTCCGTGTCGTTCGCCAGGAGAAGCATTTCCAGGCAGCAGGTGTGGAGGCGCGACGCTGGCAGATTGCACAGGATGCCTTCGAGAATGGCCGCAACATGCCGGCTCTGGATGGCAGCAAGGCCGCCTCGCAGGCTGAAGTGGCGCCGCGCGAGCGTCCGGCCGTCATTGCAGCGCTGGCCCGCGCCTCCGAAAACGTGACGGCACCGGCAGTGGCGGCGATCGCTCCAGCAGTCGGTATCGAGGCTATGCCGGGAGCCGTCGGCCTCCAGATTGCGGACCGTGTGCAGCAGCTGCTCGGCGCACCCGCCGAAGCCGCCGCATCGGCGCCGCCATCCGCATCGAATTTCGAGCCCGAGACGCGGCAAACTTTCGCGCCTGCTCTGCGCGTTATCAAGCTTCAGCTCAATCCCGGTGATCTCGGTGCCGTGACGATCGTCGTCTCGGGTACCGACGACAATCTGCGCATTGAGCTTGCAGCCGAACTCGCCGATACCGTGAGCAAGGTCGAGAGCGACCGGGGCGTGCTGGCGGCGCGGCTTAATAGCGCGGGATATACCGTCGGCGAAATCAGCGTCGCGCGATTCGCGGGACAGGGCATGGACGGCGATGCGCGCGATCAAGGCGCGCGTCAAGGCAGTCCACAAGAGCAGCAGTTCGGCCAGACAGCGCGCGACGGCGGGGCGCAGTTTGGCGGCCAGGGAACTGGCCGTCAGTCCGGCACATCGTCCGCTCATGGCGAGCCCGGACCGGCGAGAGATGCGGCCGCGGCGCCAGTGGTCGCGGGAGTTTCATACGCATCTCGCTTCCGACCCATCTGAGAAGCCGCGAATCTGTTTATGGTGGACGCTGGCCAAGGTCGGCGGAGGTTTACGCCTGTCAGTCAGCCGCAAGGTCGGTGTGGCAGACAGACAGCTTGATTTATTTCCTCTGCCGTCGGTGGGGCGCGCCATATGCACCGCATAGCTGCGGTCAACGATGGGAAGAACGGCAAGAGCATGAGCAGTTCGCTGCCGGTAAAGCGCGACGACGGTGAAACGTCGCTCAGCGCTGTGGACAAGGTGACGGCCCTGCTCCTCACCATGAGCAAGCCGTCGGCCGACGTCATTATCAAGAAGTTCGACAATCAGGAAATCCGCCTCGTCGGCCATTCGGTGTCGGCGCTGCCGCCGGTTTCCGAGGAGATCATCGAGCAGATCATCGATGAGCTCTACGAAGCGCTCGATACGCCCGATACCCTGGTCGGCTCGGCGAATGGCGTGCAACAGCTCTTTTCGGGGGTGATCAGCGAGGATCAGATCTCGGACATCATCGCCGAGGTCTCGGGCACGACATCAGAGCGCGTGTGGGTGCGGCTCAACGATGTGAAAGATGACCGCATTGCTGCGTTTCTTGCCGGTGAGCAGCCGCAGGTCGCAGCCGTGGTTCTCTCGCGACTCGATTCGAGTAAGGCTGCGAGCGTGCTGGAGAATCTGACGCGCGAGCAGCGCATGGACTTGAGCCGCCGTCTCCTGCTGTTGAGGCCCACGACCGACGCCGCCATGCAACTCATCGCGGAACGGCTCCGTGAGGTGCTGTTTGCGGAGATCGGCACCGAAACCGACGACAACAAGCCCGCCAAGCTCGCCGCGATCCTCAACAAGCTCGAGCGCGACCAGATCGAAGAGATCCTGGACAGTATCAGCGAGACCGATCCGGAGGATGCGGAGCGGGTGAGGAGTTTCGTCTTCACGTTCGAGGACATCGGCGGCATGGGGGCCGAGGATCGCGCGCGGCTCATGGACGAGGTGCCCGCAGAGCGCGTGGTGATGGCGCTGCGCGAAGCCGATCCTGGCCTCGTGGATATGATACTGCAGACGCTGTCGCCACGCTCGCGGCGTATCGTCGAGGCCGAGCTTGCCGCGGACGCTCGCGTCGCGCCTCAGGCCATCCGCGAGGCGCGGCGCTGGATTGCGGTGCTTGCACTGAGCTTGGCCGAGCGGGGGTTGATCACACTGCGAGCCGACGGCGCGCCGCCGGAGGCATAGGACCGAGCAAGCAGAGGAACGATGGACACGGCACTCGAAGAAGATCGGCTCAAGCGGCTGGAGATCACCGAGATCTTCCAGAGCACGGCTGCGCCGATTATCGAGCTGCCGGCGCTCCGCGCGCTCCTCGAGGCGAGCGCTCAAGACTGCCCACCGGCACTGCGCGACACATTCGGTCTGCAGGCTGAGGTCGTGCTCGAGCGGACGGTGCAGCAGAGCGCCTACGAGGCGCTCGGCCCATGCTCGGGAATGGTCGGCGCGGTCTATTACATCGCCGAATGGAATGCGCGGGCCGTCGTTGCCTTCGATGCCATGCTGCTGTTCCGCGCGCTCGATGCCATGTACGGGGGAGACGGACGTCAGCTCGGCGAGGCGCCGGCGCGCGAGTTCAGCGGATTGGAAGAGTCAGTCGCCGATCAGCTCGCGCGCGCCGTCATGGCGCAATTCCAGGCGCGTTTTGCGCCGTACGTGGCCTTCAGCTGCCGCCTCGAGCGCATCGAACGGTCCTTGGACGCCGAGCCGTTCGGTGCGGACAAATCCGAGCTGGTCATGGCTCAGATTCTGCTCGAAGCCTTCGACGAGCGGATCGTCGTTGCGTTGCCGGCGCGAGGCCTTGAGCTCGTGCGCGATCAGATTTCGGTGCCCCAAGAGGAAGCGCCGGTCGAGATCGATCCCAATTGGGGGCGCAGCCTTAGCGAGAGTGTCGGCAGGACGGAGGTCGAGTTGGTCGCCGTTGCGGTCGGGCCGCCGATGCTGCTTGGCGACGTTGCAGCACTGCAGCCGGGTTCGCTCGTCGAGTTCGACGCTGACCAACTCGAGCACGTGCGAATCGAGAGCGAAGGCGAAGCGATCTTCGAAGGCCAGCTCGGCCAGCAGAAGGGCTTCTTCAGCATCTGCATCGAGACCCCTGTGGCCGCAAAGCCCGATGAGAGCAAGGGGCAGCCGGTCCGCCGGCGCGCCTGATCCCGCATCAAGGCTGGCGCAAGCTCCTTCCCGTTTCCTTGGGCCTTCTCAATGCGCGGTCATTGTCACGGAGGGGCTCGTGAACACTACCCTGATCGTCTTCACTGTCGGAACAGCTGCAAGCTTCCTGCCGCTCTACTGGCTCGCCATCCGCTTCTCGCGGCGCTGGAGCCGTCCGGCTGTGACGTCGACCCCGGTGCGAGCCGAACCGCCCGGCCGGCGCGAGTTTCTCGATCTTCTGCGGCGGGAGGCGGCGAGTCGCGCGGTCACGGTGCTTCACGAGGCGCTCGTCGAAGTGCGCATCATGGCCGATCATGGACACGGTGCGCTGAGCGTGGAGATGCGCCGCAATCTCGCGGATACGGGCAGGCTCGTCGATTCGCTCTTCCCGCGTGATCTCAGGGATAAGTTCCGCCAGGGTGCCGAGGCGCTCGCCTTTGCGACGTCGAACACGCTCGGGGCGGCAAGTGTCGCCAGCGCATCGGCGATCGCAGCATTCGAGCGTGCGCTGGATGTGGAGCCTGAGCGCGTGCCGGCAGTGCGGCGCCGTCCTGGTCTCAGCGGCCTCATGCAAAAAGGGCGCGGTTGGATTGGCGCCGGTGGCCTGCGCGCGGCCGCGTGAGCAGCGTGCGATCGCGCCAGTTGCGAGCGAAACGGCTGCACAGTGCGTGCAAATTGAACACGCCGGACGGTAATACTCTATAGTTTACTCTAATTGCTATTGAGCTTCGTTGCCCGCGCGACTCGGTGATGCGGGAACGGACGACCCCCCGTTTCTAAAACTGTTAATTCACGTTAATCAATTGTTGGGCAATGCACTGATTCGCCGGGGGCGCTGATAAATGATTGTCATCGTTGATGACCGTAATCTCGTGACCGATGCATTCCGGTCTTCGTTCGACCGTGAGGGTATTCCGGCCGCCGGCTTTTCCGGCGGTGATTTCGAGGGGTGGGTAGAGGCGGCTGCGAATGAAGACGTTATGGCCATCAACGCGTTTCTCATTGGCCAATGCAGCCGGCCTGAAATTCTCGCGCGGATAATCAAGCGGCGCAGCGCCGCTGCCATAATCGCCATGAAGGATCACAAGACGCTCGCGAGCACGCTCGAGCTGTTCGCGGTGGGCGTCGACGACGTCATCTCGAAGCCCTGCCATGTGCGCGAGATCCTGGCGCGGATCGAGGCGATCTCGCGTCGCGCAGGCGTCGAGAAGGAACCGAGAGGCAACACAGCCGCGATCCGGATCTACCGGGACGGTCGCGATCCGCTGGTCTGCGATGAGCCTTTGCCGCTTCCGCGCAGGGAGCTGAGAATTCTCGAATTTCTCGTCGCGAATCAGTCGCGGCGCGTGACCAAGTCACAGATCTTCAACACGGTCTACGGGCTCTTCGATCAGGAGATCGACGAGAACGTCATCGAGAGTCATATCTCCAAGCTGCGCCGCCGGCTGCGCGGCCGGCTCGGCTATGACCCAATCGACTCCAAGCGGCACCTTGGATATCGCCTCGTGGGGTCCTCCAGATCGGAAGCCGAGGGGGCGGCGAGCGAGATTGCTGCCGCGATCTGATTCGGCGACAGCCTGACGCAAGGTGGTTGCCGCTATTCTGGCAATCACATCCGATCCGTCTGGGGGAATGACATGAGCGTCTATGGACTGATGCGCACGGGCGCGTCGGGAATGAATGCGCAGTCCAATCGGCTGGGTACGATCGCCGACAATATCGCCAATGCGTCGACCGTTGGTTATAAGCGGGCGAGTACGCAATTCTCCTCGCTTTTGCTGAACGATACCACCACCTCTTACAACTCCGGTGGTGTCGAAACCAACGTCCGCTACGGCATATCGAGCCAGGGTGTTCTGACCGGCACCGCTTCCCCTTTTGATTTGGCCATCAAGGGCGCGGGTTTCATGCTGGTTTCGGCGCCGGATGGCAGTCTGGCGCTCACGCGAGCCGGATCATTTGTGCCCAATGGTGAGGGGTATCTCATAAATTCCGCGGGTTTCCAGCTCATGGGTTACCCGCTGCCGGAAAATGCCTCCGGTCCTCCGGTCATCAATGGAACGTCGGGGCTGGTGCCGGTGAACATCACGGCCGGCGGTATGCGCGCGACGCCGACGACGCTCGGATCCTTGATCGCCAATCTGCCGGCGCTTTCGGACGATGTTCTGCCGGCTGACCTGCCCTCGGCCAACGCAGCGGGTTCGACCTCGACCGCTCGCTCGTCGGTTCTGGCTATCGGAAATCTCGGCGAAGAGGTCATGCTCGACGTCCACTTCGCCAAGGTGTCCACCGGCGAGTGGGAGATGGTCGTCTACAATGCGGCGGATCGCGACGCAGCCGGCGGTTTTCCGTATTCCAGTGGTCCTCTTGCGACGACGACGTTGCTGTTCGATGGCGTCGGTCGCCTCGATCCCTCCGGTGCGCAGTCTCTCTCTGTGCCGATTCCGGGAGGCGCTACGATGGAGATGGATCTGTCGTCGATGACGCAGACGGCGGGCGATTACGAGGTCGATCTCATCAACACCAACGGAAATGCCCCTAGCCGCATTCAGGGTATCGAGATCGACAGCGATGGCAGGCTCTACGAGGTCTACCAGGACGGATCGCGTTTTGCTTCCTATCTCATTCCGCTCGCGACTGTGCCCAGTCCCGACCGTTTGTCGCCGAAGGCGGGCAACGTCTATCTGCCATCCAACACATCGGGCGATCTACGTGTTGGCATCGCAGGGACGGCCGGGTTCGGAACGCTCGAGGCCGGCAAGCTCGAGAGTTCGACAGTGGATCTGGCGACCGAGCTCGCCGACATGATCGAGGCGCAGCGCAATTACACAGCAAATTCGCGCGTGTTCCAGACGGGCTCCGAGCTCATGGAATTGGTCGTCAACTTGAAGCGCTAGGCTTGGCTGGTGGGCCGGGTCGGGGGAGGTAGATGTCACTTACGCTCGCTCATGAGATCGCGCGGAGCGGAATGCTTGCGAATGCAACGCAATCCTCTCTGGTGTCGCGAAACATCTCGAACGTCGACAATCCCAACGCCGCCCGCAAGTATGCGCATACGATCTCGTCGGAGATCGGCGTCCACCTGAGTGTCGTTAGTAACGCCGTCTCGATGCGACTGCTCGAGAGCGTGCTCGGCAATACGGCCAAGAGCGGCGAGCTCTCGGCCATGACGAGCGCGCTCGAGCGCCTGGCCGGATCGATCAACGATCCGGAACTCGAGATAAGTCCTTCTGCGATGCTGACGCAGATGCAGCAGGCGCTTCATGCTGCGGCTGCCGATCCGAGCAATGTTTCGCTTCTGCGTAACGTCGTCTCGGTGGCGACAAATGTTGCGAGTACCTTGCAGGACGCTGCGAGCTTGGTTGCGCAGGTGCGCAAGGAGGCCAATTCCGACCTTGCCGATGCGACCCGTCAACTGGGAACGCTGCTCAAGGACTTCGAGAACGCGAACAACGCGATCGTTTCCGGAACCATCATCGGCCGCGATGTCACCGACCAGATCGATCGCCGCAACGGATTGTTGCGCGAGATTTCGGGACTGATCGACATCAACGCGCACACGCGTGCCAACAACGACATGGTTCTCTTCACGGCGAACGGGACCACGCTGTTCGAGACCGTGCCGCGCACGATCGGCTTCGATTTCTCGGCGCTCGCGCCTGGGCAGCCGGGCGGATTGCTGACGATCGATGGGGTCGTGCACTCCGGCGCAGCGGCGACACGTCTCGGCGGCAAGATCGGTGGTCTCCTGCAGATTCGCGATGATGTCTCGATCAGCTACGGCCGGCAGATCGACGAGCTCGCGCGCGGGCTCATCAATGCCTTCGCCGAAACAGATCAGTCGGGGACGGCGACGCTTCCGGACATCGCCGGTCTCTTCACGTGGTCGGGTGGTCCGGCGCTGCCGCCTGGCGGGACGGTTCTCGATGGATTGGCGCTTTCGATCCGCGTCAATCCGAATTCGGATCCGAGCCAGGGCGGCAGCCTCGACTTGCTGCGCGACGGCGGCATCGGCGATCCGGGTGAGCCGGACTATGTCTATAATGCGGGTGGCGGTGCGGGCTTCAGCCAGCGACTTCGCGATCTTGCGACCAATCTGTCGGCCGCGCAGGCCTTCGATCCGGCGACGGGGCTCAGTGCATCGACAAGCCTTATCTCGCTGGCCTCGGACAGTGCCGGTTGGCTCGAGAGTCGCCGCAGCTTTACGAGCGAGCGTCTTGCCACGACGGAGGTGCTCGGCGAGCGCGCAGTCAACGCGTGGCACGGTCAGGTCGGCGTCAACCTCGATGAGGAAATGACCAGCCTGATGGCGATCGAGCGCTCCTATCAGGCGACGGCCCGCCTCATGTCGACGGTCGATCAGATGTTCCAGGCCATTCTGCGCGCGACGGGAGCGATTTAACCCATGAAAGCCGACACCATCTCGTCCTTCGTCACACGCGAGATCCAACGCTCCTCGATGGCGCGCAATCAGACATCGCTTGTCGATGCGCTCAAGGAATTCAGTACGGGACGCCACGCCGACGTCGGCAAGGCGCTCGGCGGGCGTGTCGGCGGCGTGCTGGACATGCGCAATATCGTCAGCACCTTGAACAGCCTGAAGAACACCAATGCCGTCGTGAAGCAGCGCATGGACCATATTCAGTCCTCGTTCTCCGCGATGCGCGATCTCGGGGCCGATTTCAGCGAGGCGACACTCGGTGTTCACAAGTTGGGCGCTGACCCCGGTTTGCTCGTCGCTGATGCGAAGGCGCGGATTACCACGATGGCTGATGTGCTTCGAACCAGCACGAACGGCGTCTATGCGTTCTCGGGTCTCAATATTTCCGCGCCGCCCGTCGATGATTACCTGAGCGATCCTCCGAGCGCGGCCCGCACCGCAGTGATTGCGGCTTTCACCACCGCGTTCGGTTTCCCACCCGATGATCCTCAGGTCAAGGACATCACGGCTGCGCAGATGGAAGCCTACATCGACGGACCATTCGCAGCTCTTTTCGAAGAGCCGCAGTGGAGCACCAATTTCTCCCATGCGACCGACGAAGTGATGCGCGATCGCATCTCTCAGCGTGAAGAGATCGACACTTCAGCGACAGCCAACGATCGTGGCATCCGCCAGATCTACTTCGCGCTGACGCTGGCAATCGACGGTGGCGTCGAGCGTCTCAATCCGCAAGCTTATGAGATCGTGGTAAGCAGGATCGCACAAACGGCGAGCGAAGGCGGGCACAATATTGCTGCGTCTCAGGCGCGTGTTGGCGTGGTTGAGGAACGCCTTGCGCAAGCCAACGAGCGTATTGCTATTGAGCAGAAGACGCTCGAGTTGCGCATCGGTGAGTTGGAAGGCGTCGATCAATTCGAGGCTGCGGACCGGCTGAGCCTGCTAGAGACCAGGATCGAGGCGTCGTACGCCGTGACTGCGCGATTGCAGCGGCTCACGCTGTTGAATTACCTCTGAGGCGTTAGCTCGCGTTTCGGGGTGGCATGGAGAATGTAATGCAGCGCATACAGTATGGTGACCTCCTCGAAGATGACCAGCAGGTAGCCCGCGAGCGGGAGCGTGTTGCGCTCGACCAGTCGATCTTGCTTCTGGAGCAAGCGGCAGCGCCAGGTGCCGCGCTGGCCGCGGCTGCCGAAGCGATCGCGTTCACCGGCAAGCTCTGGACAGTTCTTGTCGAGGATCTCGCAAGTCCCGAGAACGGACTGCCGAAGCAGCTGAAAGCCCAGCTCGTGTCGATCGGTATCTGGATCCTCCGTGAGCTCGAGGCTGCTCGCACGGACGAGACCAAGGGATTGTCGGACGTCATCGTCGTGTCGAAGGCAATACGGGATGGGCTCACGTGAGCGGGCATCTGAAAGTTCATCTGAAGCCTAACGAGCGGGTCTATATCAACGGCGGCGTGATTAAGGTCGATCGCAAGGTGACGATCGAGCTGATGAACGAAGTGGTGTTCCTGCTCGAAGGACATATCCTGCAGGAAGAGCAGGCGACCACGCCGCTGCGCCAGCTCTACTTCATCGTGCAGTCCATGCTGATGGAGCCGAAGTGCGAGCCGATCGCACGGCAGATGTACGAACGCTCTCACGAGGCGCTGCTGCGGACGTTCAAAAGTCGTGATGTTCTCGATGGGCTCATCGAGATCAAGGCGCTCATGGAGCGCGGGCGCACGTTCGAATCATTGCGGAAGATCCGCACGCTCTTTGCGCTTGAGGATGAGATTCTCAAAGACCGTGGTCTCACCGCTGTCGAGACGCAACACGATCAGATCGAGAAGTCGGTCGCCTAGTGCACTAAGGAGGCTCAGCCGCCATGGACGTCGCAAGTGTCCTGAACACGACCAAGACGACGGAGACGCCCGCCTCCAAGGAGACGACCGCGGCACCGACACTTGACTACAATGCCTTTCTCCATCTCCTGATCGCGCAGATGCGCAATCAGGATCCCATGGAGCCGATGAAGTCGAGCGACTATGTCGCCCAGCTCGCGACCTTCTCGCAGGTTGAAAAGACCATTCAGACGAACGAGCGCATCGCCTCGCTCTTGAACACGAACAACCTGCAGCTGGCGGAAAGCCTGATCGGCAAGATGGTCCTCTCGGAGGAGAACGGCACCGGCGGCGTGGTCGTTGCGGCCAAAGTGGTTGATAATGGCGTGACGGTACTCCTCGACAATGGTGCGGAGTTTACCGTTGGACCCGGCCTCATTATCGGCGAGAAGGCCAGCGAGCCTCCGGCCGAGGACGGAGGCGGAGACGAGACGACCGCGTGAACGAAGCTGATGCAATGGAGCTGGTCCAGGCGGCGATCTGGACCGTGATCATGGTCGCGGGGCCTTGTGTTCTTGCGGCCATGGTGGTCGGCATCAGCATTGCGCTTCTGCAAGCCCTGACCCAGGTGCAGGAAATCACCCTGACCTTCGTGCCGAAGATCATGGCGATCTTCCTGGTGGCGATGTTTTCCGCCCACTTCATGGGCGCAAATGTGTTCGCCTTCGCCCAGATGACGTTCCTGCACGTCGAGCGAGGGTTCTGAGTTCGCGCCTGTGTCGCGCGGCTTTGGTCAGCTCCCGATCAGCAATACTTGCGAGGATGACCTTGCGGAGTCGTGGCTCCGAGTGATTCCACGCGCGCATTTGCTTTTCTGTCAGGGGGCTTCAGAGTGTCGCAAACATCGACAGGCCAGCTACCGCTCAATCGGCTGGCCGGATTGACGGACATGGGCTTCGCGGCCGGGATCGTACTGATCCTGGCAGTGCTCTTCCTGCCGCTCCCGCCGCTGCTGATCGACGCCGGCCTTGCATTCTCGATCGCGGCCGCAGTGCTGATTCTCATGGTCGCGCTGTGGGTGCAGCGACCGCTCGAATTCTCGTCCTTTCCGACCATTCTGCTGATCGTGACGATGATGCGCCTCGCCTTTAACGTGGCGACGACGCGCATCATCCTGACCGAGGGCGCCAACGGCGAGCATTCGGCGGGCTATGTCATCGCGGGCTTTTCGAAGCTGGTCATGGGCGGTGACTTCGTCATCGGCGTGGTCGTCTTTGTCATCCTCCTGACGGTCAATTTCATCGTTATCACCAAGGGTGCCTCGCGCATCGCCGAAGTCGGCGCGCGTTTCGCCCTCGACGGCATTCCCGGCAAGCAGATGGCGATCGACGCGGACCTTTCGTCGGGCCTGATCGACGAGCGCGAGGCGCAGCGCCGTCGCCGGGAACTCGAGGAGGAAAGCTCGTTCTTCGGCTCGATGGACGGTGCCTCGAAGTTCGTGCGCGGCGATGCCATCGCGGGCCTCATCATTACCGCCGTGAACGTTTTCGGCGGTATTCTCATCGCGACATTCCGGCATGGGATGCCGCTTGCCGAAGCGGCGGACGTGTTCACCAAGCTGTCGGTGGGTGACGGCCTCGTTACCCAGATTCCGGCGCTCATCATCTCGCTTGCGGCTGGTCTCGTGGTCGCCAAAGGCGGCACACATGGCTCTGTCGAGAAGACCGTTGTCGGCCAGGTCGCGAACCATCCCAAGGCCCTGCTGATGACCGCCGGCGCCATGGGGCTCCTGGCAATGGGGCCAGGCTTGCCGCTCCTGCCCTTCGCGATCCTCGGCGTTATCGCTGCGGCAGCCGGCTACGCTATTCCTCGACGATGGGCGCAGGAACAACGCGCCGCCGATGCCAAGGTCCGCGAGGCCACGCAAGTGGCCGAGGAGGAGGCGCGCCAGTCGATCAAGGGCGCGCTCAAGATCAGCGAGATCGAGATCGTCTTCGGCCAGCGTCTCTCGGCGGAGTTCATCCGCAAGCACGATGAGCTGGCGCAGCGCGTGGCCAAGCTTCGCCGGAAATTCGCTAAGCAGTACGGCTTCGTCGTGCCTGAGATCAATCTCACGGACGATTTCTCGCTGCCGGCGCGCGGTTACCAGATCCGCATTCACGGCGCGACCGTCGGCGGTCACGAGCTGCCGATCGGCGACGTACTCGTCATCGTCGGCGATGGCCCGAAGCCGAGCATTACCGGCGTCGCCACGGTCGAGCCTGCGTTCGGACTGAAGGCGATCTGGATTCCAGAGGCTTATGGCAAGGAGGTCAAGCGCGAGGGCTTCTCGACCGTCGACATCATGACGGTATTGCTCACGCACTTGAGCGAAGCGGTCCGCAACAACCTCGCCCAGCTCTTCTCCTATCGCGACATGCAAGTGCTGATCGATGGCCTGCAGCCCGAGTACAAGCGCCTTCTCGACGAGATCCGGCCGGCGCACATTTCCTTCTCCGGCATCCAGGCCGTGCTCAAGATGCTGCTCGCAGAGCGCGTTTCTATACGCAACGTCCAGCTCATTCTGGAGGCGATCGCGGAGATCGCCCCGCATACACGCCGTTCCGAGCAGGTTGCCGAGCACGTGCGCCAGCGCATGGCTCAGCAGATCTGCGGCGATCTCGCCAAGGATGGCACGCTGTCGGTGCTCCGCCTCGGCAGCCGCTGGGATCTCGCCTTCCACGAGAGCCTCAAGCGCGACCAGCGCGGCGACGTCGTCGAGTTCGACATCGATCCACGACTGATCGAGGATTTCAGCAAGGATGCCTCGCGTGTGATCGCGAGCCACACCGAGAAGGGCGAGCAGTTCGTGCTCGTGACCTCGGTCGAGGCGCGTCCCTTCGTGCGCATGGTCATCGAACGGCTCTTCCCGACGCTTCCGGTGCTTTCGCACGCCGAGATCGCGCGCGGCATCCAGGTGAAGGCGCTCGGCAGTATTTCAGGCTAGTGATCGAGGAACTTGCAACGTCTCGCGGCTGGGATCGAGGTGTGGCGAACTTCGGGATCGGGACACTAGATGCTCGAATTGGACGAGTATGCCACCGGTGTCATCCTGATCCTCTGCCGGGTCGGGACGACACTGATGTTGTCGCCGGGTTTTGGCACGGCTCGCGTACCGGCGCGCGTTCGTCTTTATCTCGCACTCGCGCTGGCACTCGCTGCTGCACCTGGCGTGCTCGACAGTGGCACGCTGAAGCTCGCGCGCGGCGGCTTGCTGCTCGGCTTCGTCGTGGCGGAATGCATTGTCGGCGCGGTGATCGGGCTCGTGTGCCGGATCTACATCGCGGCGCTCGAATTCATGATGAGCGCGGTCTCGAACTACATCGGCCTTGCCGGACTGGCTGCGGGCATCGACAACGACGAGGCGGCCCCGACGCTCGCGACCTTGATCGCTCTCTCGGCGACACTGCTCATTCTGCTGCTCGATTTCCACCACATCCTGATCAAGACGGTGCTCGAGTCCTATGGCCGTATACCGCTCGGTGCCATGGCAGAACCCGAATTCGGCCTGCGTCTGCTCGCTTCCACGCTCAACGTGTCCTTCATGATAAGCCTGCAGGTGTCGGGGCCGTTCATCGTCTATGCCCTTCTGGTCAACGTGCTCTTCGGCATTCTCGGCAAGCTCATCCCGCAAGTTCCCTCCTACTTCATCTCGATCCCGTTCCTGCTCATGGGGGGGCTGTTCTTTCTCTATCTTATGGTGCCGGAGATGCTGCAGATCTACTTCGATGCCTTCAATACAACCCTGACGAATCTCTGAGGGGGGCATCATGAAGAAGCGCACGATCGCGCGCCTCAAGAGGCTGGTCCGCCTGACGGAGCATCTCTACGAGAAGGAGGCGCAGACCGCTCAGGAGCTCATGCGCGCGCGTGACGATGCGTCGAAGGCGGCTGCCGTGACGCGGGCCTATCTCGATGAGGAGAACCTCGTCGGCAGCGTGTTTCCGGAGCTGGTCAGCGCTCGCGCCGTGAAGCTCGAGCGCCGCGCCGGTGAGCTTGGTGCCGAGGTCGAGCAGCAGATCGAGCAGGTTGCCGCCGCGCGGGGGCGCATGAAGGGGCTCGCGAACAAGCTCGATCGCGAGATTCTCGATGACGCTCAAGAGCAGGATGCGCGCCAGCTCGAGGACGCCATCGATCAGTTCGTGCGCCGCAATCTCGCAAGCCTGAAATAAGGTCGACGAGCCACTATCCGAGGGAGGAGGGGGGCTGCCTCAGGGTGAGCGTCTCTCGATCTATCGGTCAGTGAGCACAATGGGCATCGATCTCAACGGCATTGCGCGTCTCGTGGGCGCGGGGGACACCGGAACGCCGGGCGTTCGCGCGCCTGGAGAAAATGCGGGCTTCGTCACGACCGTAAAGCGGGCGGACGAAATCGGGCCATTCGACACGGTCATCCGCAAGGCGGCAGCAGAGCAGGCGCAAGCCGCCGCCCCGAGCCAGGGCACCGTCGCGGGAGCCGAGGATTTCAAGGTCAAGAATGCCGCCAAGGCACGCAAGCAGTTCGAGGCCTTTGCGCTGCAGGCCTTCATCGGTGCGATGCTGCCGAAGGAGAATGCGCATCTTTTCGGTACGGGCTCGGCTGGAAAGCTCTGGCAATCGATGATGGCGGAGAAGCTGGCCGACCAGATTGCGTCGAGCGGCCGATTGAAACTTTTGCCTGACGAACCAACCGTCGCTGCTGCGGCCGCCCCGGCGCTGGCCACCGGCAGCCAGACCAAGCCAAATGGAGAAGCACGCTGATGCTTGCGCACAATCAGGGGCAAAGAACAGCGCGGTTGCCCGCCGCCGAGCCGACCCCGCTCGAAAGCGCGCGCCTCATGGAGGCGATCCTGCATCTCGCCGATCTCATCAGCGAGGTCGTGCAGGAAGAGAAGGCACTGATCGCCCACCCCGAAGGCGCGGACTTCAGCGCGCTCGTTGCCCGTAAGAGCCATTTGGCGCTCGAACTCGGCAAGCTCATGCAGGTGGCCGACGGCAAGATCCCGACGGAAGCCGTGAAGCGGCGGCTCGCGGGGCTCTCGCAGGAGCTCGCGGCCAACGAGCGTCTGCTGCGCCGGCACATGGACGCCGTCTACGAGATCTCCACGCTCATCGGCGACGCCATTGAGCAGTCGACGGCCGACGGCACGTACTCGAGTGAAATTGCCCGCCGGGGACCGCGGCCATGGTGAGAATGCTCCTCCTCGGCCTCGTCGTCGTGATTGCGACGCTCGGTGGCAGCTATGCCGCCATGCAGCTTCCCCAGGGGACGGCGGCCGTGACGGAGGATCCGAATGAAAAGACGGAGGTCGTGAAGATCGATCCGATCTCTGTGCCGGTCGTGCGTGAGGGCAAGATCCAGGGCTACGTGATCGGGCGCTTTGCGTACGCCGCGCCGGCGAGCGCCATCCGGAAAGACAAGGACACGCTGACGCTCTATGCGAGCGAGGCGATCTTCAGGTCGGTTTACGAGGAGGAGGAACTCGATTTCTCCGCGCTCAAGATCGTCGAGGTCGACAAGCTGATCGGCCGGATACTTACCAAGGCGAACGCGCGCATTGGAAGCCCGACGTTTGCGCAGGTGTTTGTCGAGAGCATGAACTTCCTGGCCCACGAGGCCGTGCGCTGCCAGCCGGCCAAATAGTACGAGGCGGTGCTTACAGGACGACTGAATGATGACGACGACGATGATGATGAAAGGCCCCCACGGGCTCTCCTACGATGTGCTGCAGCGCCTGCTGCCCAAGGCGCGGACGGGGATATACACGCTCGGTTACGTCGATCGGGAGGGCCGCTTTCGCGTGCAGAGCGTCGGCCGCGACGACTATGACGTGCGTGCGCGGCTCAGCGAGCTGATCGGCTCGAGCACGATGTTCAAGTTTGCAGTGTTGGCGAATGCGCGCGACGCATTCTTGCACGAGTGCGCGCTATTTCATGAGTTCCGGCCGCCGTCGACGATCATTCACCCGGTTCGGCCGCGTGGGACGGACTGGCAGTGTCCTCACTGTCTTCAGCATGCTCTTTGAGGAACGAGAGCATGTCGCTCAACCCACGATGATAGCCGAGGTGCCAGTAAGCCTGCTCAGGTGAGTGTGCCTCGAGATGGCGCTGATCGGCGAGCGCATACGGCGCTTCCTCCTCGAGCCAAGTGCCGAGTTGGGAAATGCGCTGTATAATGCGCTCGTATTTTTTCTCGTCGATCATGCCGGCCATAGTGCCGGGCGGCGGCTTAGAAACCACTAAGCCTGCGGCAATTGTGGCTGCATGGTTAGCAAGCGATTAATGGCGGCTCAGGCCGCGCGCTCCTGACGCTCGGAGCGTGTCTCGCCGGGCTTCATGGGGTCGGCCAGCGTGGAGCGCATCTGAAGATCGAACATCAGCGATACGAGCCTGGAGAGCGCCTCCGCGCTCCGCGCTTCGGTGCCTTCGCCAACTGACTTGGGGGCGGGGTTCTCGATGAGGGTCGCCAGAGCTTGCTGCGCCGGCTCGGTTCGCGGGAAATCGGTCGGCGGGGTTATGCCGGCGGGCTGGGCGGTGGCCGTCGTCGCGGTCGTGAGGTCCAATGGGCTCGTCTGAGCGAGGATTGCGGCCGGCTTCGTAGAGGCAGGCGCGCCAGCGGCCGCTGGGCCATTGCCGATCCAGTCGAGCTCCGCCAAGCGGCGGCGCATGAGGCCGGGAAGGACCTCCCCGCCGGCCTTGTTGTACTGCGCGAACCGTTCCTTGACGCCCTCGATGTCATGATTGCGCACGGCCTCGCCGAGACCGCTGGAAATCCAGCGGGTGCCGGCGTTGAAGGTCAGCGAGGTCAGTGCGGCCTTGGTGCCTTCGTCCCAGCCGGCCGCGTGCTTCTCGACGATGTTGCGTGCGATCTCGATCTCGGCTTTGAAGCGGCGTTCGGCCTCCTCGGGCGAGATCGCTTCGCCCGCGTAGAGGGCCTTGGTCCCATACCCGTTGCTGAACTGGGCATAGTCCCATTGAGCCTTAGGTGTGAAGCCCTCGAAGGACTTGATGGCATCTAGGTAGCTGTGATGCATGTCGCCGTATCGGAATCCCTGCCGAGACGCACCGCGCCCTGAAATGAGCGCCGCACGCATCGAGAGTGCACCCATTTGCTTGCGTGGACCTCGCGCCGCGCGCGATTCATCGATGCTGCAACTATGTGGTGCGGACCGCGAGCAACGCAGGCATTAAGTGCAGACGAGAAGCGGCCGTCATTTTGGCGTCGTTCATATTTCGATGGCCAAGGTGCCCCCGCATACGGATGCTATTGGGCGAATGGCATCTCGGTCGCATTGCCCATCGGGGCGGCAGGCCACATTCCTCGAAATTGGTCGGGCCGTGGGGCCGGCACGGCAGGAAGAAAGAATGAACGATCACGCGCCTCATGACTTCTCCTCGCGGATGACGGTGCCGAACGCCGCGGCCGCCGGTGAAGTCGCGAGCCGTAGCCTGCTGGCCGCGGGGACGGCTTCAATAACCGCCATTGCCTTCGGAGTTTATTGGCTCACAGGGATGGTGCTTGCCGAGCGTCACGCCGAGGCGCACTTCGGCGCCGACACGAGCTTTTATGCCGTGCTGGCGGATATGGCCGTCCATCATCGGGCAGCGCGCTTTCATCCGGTGACGACCACGCTCGGGCTGGCGTGGATGAAGATTTTCTCGCCGCTCACGCATTGGCTCGCGCCTGCGACCATCTTGAATGCTTTGTTCGCAGCGGTTGGCGCCCTCGGCGTTTGGGCCGCCATGTCGATTTTCACGACATTGTTGCCGAGGGGCTACGTGCTTCTCGGAGGCGTTCTCTACGGCGTCTCGCTCGGCGTCTGGTATTTCTCGGGAATACCGGAATCGAAGATCGTCACGGCGACGTTGTCGGTGCTGTACATCGCCGGCTATGTGCGGTTGCGCGAGCGCTGGAGCCTGACTGGCGCCATCGCGCTAGGTGTCGTCCTCGCGCTTGCCTGCCTGAACGAGATCGTCTCGGCGTTCCTGCTTGCCATTCCCATCGTGGATGCGCTGCTGAGGCACGGTCTCGACTGGCGACGCTTCCGGTGGCTCGGCGCGCATGTGCCGCTCGTGTTCGTTGCCTGGTTCGTGCTCGAAGTCTTCGTGAACGGCTGGCTCGTTCCGGAGAGCACGTATCTGGAAGGGCAGTCGCACTTCAATATGCTGCTCTACTACATCGCGAAAAACGACTACGGCCTGGCGAGCCTTCACGGCTTCATCGCAAACTGGTTTTTCTTCAATATCGTCGCCCCGACGCCCCATGCGCTGAAGTGGGCCGAGGCTGGCGGATATTTCGAGCCGACGCTCGCCGCTTATCTTGCCTCACCACTTGCGCTCGCGGCCCTGTTCATCATCGGGCTCATCGCAGCGGCGAGCCTGCTGCCTCGCGCCGCGAGCCTCGGGCCAGGCGGACAACTCTTGCTTCCGCTCGCCGCCTACGCGCTCGTTCGGGCGGTATTCTTCTTCATCTTCAATCCCACCGAGCCGCTTCTGTTCAGCCCGGCGGTCACGGTCGTGCACTGGCTCATTCTGCTTGTGCCATTCGCTGCATCGAGCTTCCCGGGCAAGCGAGCGTTGCTCGCGATCCTGTGCGTGCTCCTATTCGTGACCAACGCCGGGCTCATGCTCGGACCCGAGGGCTGGTCAGGGTTCGCAGTCCGAATGTCCTGGATCTGAGCCGCTCACTCGATTTCGAGCACGACCCGGCCACGGACTTTGCCAGCAAGGATCTCGGGTGCCAGCGCCACGGCATCGGAGATCGGGCGCGTGACGGTGAGTGCATCCAGTTTGGCGATGTCGAGATCGCGGGCGAGACGCATCCAGGCTTCGATGCGGCGCGCCGTGGGGGCCATCACGCTGTCGACGCCCGCCAGCGTCACGCTGCGCAGGATGAACGGCGCTACGGATGCGGGCAGGTCCAACCCCTGCGCGAGGCCGCAGGCGGCGACGCAGCCATCGTACTTCGTCATCGAGATGACATTTGCCAGCGTGTGCGAGCCCACGGCATCGACCGCGCCGGCCCAACGCTCCTTGCCGAGCGGGCGCGCCGGGCCCGCGAGCTCCGCACGATCGATGATCTCGCTGGCGCCGAGGTCCTTGAGATAGTCGGCTTCGGATGTGCGGCCTGTGGAGGCGATGACGGTGTAGCCGAGCTTCGCAAGGAGCGCGATGGCGACAGAGCCGACACCGCCTGCCGCGCCCGTCACGAGAATGGGGCCACGGTCCGGCGTGACGCCATTGCGCTCCAGCGCCAGCACGCACAGCATAGCCGTGTAGCCGGCGGTGCCGATCGCCATGGCCTGGGCCGGCGTGAACGCCGCCGGGCGCCGTACGAGCCAATCGGCCTTGACACGTGCGCGCTGAGCATAACCGCCGAGGTGGGTCTCGCCGACGCCCCACCCGTTCAGAATGACGGCGTCGCCGACCTTGAACGCGGGATTGTTGGACGCGACGACGTCACCTGCGAAGTCGATACCCGGAATCATCGGCCAGCGGCGCACGACGGGAGCCTTGCCAGTGATGGCGAGGCCGTCCTTGTAGTTGATCGTTGAATGCGAGACGCGAACGGTCACGTCGCCGTCCATGAGATCGGCGTCGGTGAGATCGGTCCATGCAGCGGTCGGGCCGGCCTCGCCCTTCGTCAGCAGCAGGCCTTTGAACGACGACATGGTATGCCTCCCTGGCGCAAATACTGTTAGCCCGGATTTACGCCACGCGGGTGCATCTGTCGAGTTTGCGGGGCGGTGAGGCAACAGGGCCCGATTCAGCCGGAAAATGGGTTGTCTACAGCGGCATTGACGCACTTGTCAGGCTCGGCAGGCTCTGGGATCGTCGCGCAGGCTTCGAGTGGGGCGATTGATGCGAGGGGCAGTGCGGTGAACCGCGGCTGGCAGGGAGCAGGGAAGCTGAAAGGCACGCTGGCGTGCCTGGCGTTGCTCGCGCTCGTCGGCTGCGAGGGGACGAGTGTCCTCAAGACCGAGAGCCTGACTGCCGCCGTCACGCCTGCAAACTACGCGAGCAACTTCAGCAGCGTTCACAGCGAAGGCACGCACGAGATCTACTCGCGCGTTGCCCGCGGCGCCAAGGCCTGCTGGTTCGGGCCCGGCAAACCCCTTGAGCAGACGCACGTCTTCGAGGGTAAGCTCGAACCTGAGAGCGAAGGAGGTGGCGGCGAAGTCGCGGCCCACATCCGCACGCCCGACCAGCCGAGCCCGCGTGGCGGCAAGGTCTTCATCGTCACCATGACCCGTGAGGGCGGCGGCACGAGCCTCGTCACGGAGGCCCGCCGCTTACCGGATGGTCTCGCGAATGCCATGCGCGCCGACGTTGCGCGTTGGGCTAAGACGGGCTCGGTCGAATGCAGCGAGCTCGAAGTCGCGAATCCGATCTCGACCGCCTCCATTGCGCCTGCCCTACCCGAGCGAAAGCCCGCCGTGAAGAAGGCCAAGGGTAAGAAGAAGTAGTTTTGACCGCGCGAAAAGACCCGCCAGCGTAGTCAAAGCGCAGTGTCCGGGTAGCGCCCCCAATCCGCGCTTCGGTGCCTTTCACGAAATTGCAAGCGCAGTGCTCGGCCGCGAATAGAGGTGCCTGCGTCAAGTGTCCGCAGAAAGACATAAAGATTTCTTTATATCCGCCTTGCGGCGTAGCGGCCCTGCCGCTATACAGCGCCAATCCAATCCTGCCCGCGCGCCGGCACCGAAAACGTGCTGCCGGCCTGCGGGGCATTTCGGCTGTCAACCGTTCCAGAAAGGCGCCCCATGAGCACCAAGGACTACATCGTCAAGGACATCTCCCTCGCAGAGTTCGGCCGCAAGGAGCTGTCCATCGCCGAGAGTGAGATGCCGGGCCTGATGGCGACGCGCGATGAATACGGCCCGAAGCAGCCGCTCAAGGGCGCGCGTATCGCCGGCTCGCTGCACATGACGATCCAGACCGGCGTGCTCATCGAAACGCTGAAGGCGCTTGGCGCCGACGTACGCTGGGTCTCCTGCAACATCTACTCGACGCAGGATCATGCGGCCGCCGCCATCGCCGCTGCGGGAACGCCGGTCTTCGCCGTCAAGGGCGAGACGCTGACCGAGTACTGGGACTACACCGCCATGCTGTTCGACTGGCACGGCGGCGGCTACCCGAACATGATCCTCGATGACGGCGGCGACGCGACGCTCTTCATCCATCTGGGCGTGCGCGCCGAGAAAGGCGACACGGCATTCCTCGACAAGGCCGGGTCCGAGGAAGAGGAAATCCTGTTCGCGCTCATCAAGCGCTGCCTCAAGGAGAAGCCGAAGGGCTGGTTCGGCGAGATCGCCAAGTCCATCAAGGGCGTCTCCGAGGAGACGACCACGGGTGTGCATCGCCTCTATGAGATGCAGAAGGCCGGCACGCTGCTGTGGCCGGCGATCAACGTCAATGACAGCGTGACGAAGTCGAAGTTCGACAACCTCTACGGCTGCCGCGAGTCGCTGGTCGATGGCATTCGTCGCGGCACCGACGTCATGATGTCGGGCAAGGTTGCGTTCGTTGCGGGCTACGGCGACGTCGGCAAGGGCTCGGCAGCATCGCTGCGTCAGGCCGGCTGCCGCGTGCTCGTGTCCGAGATCGACCCGATCTGCGCCCTGCAGGCGGCGATGGAAGGCTACGAGGTCGTGACGATCGAGGATGCGCTGCCGCGCGCCGACATCTACGTCACTGCGACCGGCAACAAGGACATCATCACCGTCGAGCACATGAAGGGGATGAAGGACCGCGCGATCGTCTGCAACATCGGTCACTTCGATAACGAGATCCAGGTCGCGGGTCTCAAGAATATGAAGTGGACAAACATCAAGGATCAGGTGGACGAGATCGAGTTCCCGAAGGGCAACCGCATCATCCTGCTGAGCCAGGGCCGTCTCGTGAACCTCGGCAACGCGATGGGCCACCCCTCGTTCGTCATGTCCGCTTCGTTCACGAACCAGACGCTGGCTCAGATCGAGCTGTGGGCGAACAACAAGGAGGGCAAGTACAAGAAGGAAGTGTACGTGCTGCCGAAGCACCTAGACGAGAAGGTCGCCGCGCTCCACCTCGCCAAGGTCGGTGCCAAGCTGACCAAGCTCTCCAAGGACCAGGCCGACTATATCGGCGTGACCCAGGTCGGACCCTTCAAGTCGGATCACTACCGCTACTAAGGCGGGCGCGGCCGGACCCCTGTTGAGGCTCTCCGGCCACTCGAGCCCAAGGTTCAGAATGGGCGCCTCCGGGCGCCCATTAACATTTGTGGGCCGGCGATCGTGTCAAGCGCTTGCGATCTGGGGTTCGCTCGCAGGCCGCGCGCCGGGCGCGTCCGTGACATGCTTTGGCGGCGCTGCTCCCCTGGCCGGCCATAGCGCATATTGCCTGCCCGCTCCGGGACTTCGGAGCCTGGGAAGTTCAAGCCGATCTATGCTGGCGCCGGCCGGCGCTCGTCCAAATGGCCCCTTGTTTTGAAGCCGTCTGGTCGGCCATAAGACGGGCAACACGCCGCGCGCCCCCAGGGGCCAGGCTCACGAGGATACGTCGAATGTCCACCCGCCAGGACGGTGCGCCCTCCCCCGTCGTGCGCTCGCGCGCCGATCTCGTCGACTGGATTGCCGTCGGGTGTAAGCCCGCCGATCAATGGCGCATCGGCACTGAGCACGAGAAGATCGTCTTTCACACCGATGACCTGAGCCCGGTGCCCTACGAAGGACCGCGCGGCATCCGCGCCATCCTCGAGGCGCTCATCGCCCGCTACGGCTGGCTGCCGATCATCGAGGGCGAGAATATCATCGCCCTGAAACGGCCGGACGGCGAACCCTCCGCCACTGTCTCGCTCGAGCCCGGCGGCCAGTTCGAGCTTTCCGGCGCGCCGCTCGAGAACTTGCACGAGGTCGCCGCCGAGACGCAGCAGCATCTCGATCAGGTGAGCGCGATCGGCAAGGATCTCGGCGTCGGCTTCCTCGGCCTCGGCTTCTCGCCGACCTGGACGCGCGAAGAGACGCCGCGCATGCCCAAGCGCCGCTATGCGGTCATGACGCGCTACATGCCGCAGGTCGGCAAGGGCGGCCTCGACATGATGTACCGCACGGCAACCATCCAGGTGAATCTCGACTTCGGCAGCGAAGCCGACATGGTCAAGAAGCTGCGCGTATCACTCGCGTTGCAGCCGATCGCGACCGCGATCTTTGCGGCCTCGCCCTTCACCGAAGGTAAGCCGAACGGCTTTCTCTCCATGCGCAGCGAAGTGTGGCGCGACACCGACAAGAGGCGCACGGGAATGCTGCCCTTCGTCTTCGAGGAGGGCATGAGCTTCGAGCGCTATGCCGAGTACGCGCTCGATGTGCCCATGTACTTCGTCTATCGCGATGGCAATTACATCGACGTTGCGGGCGCGTCGTTCCGTGACTTCATGGACGGCAAGCTTGCGGCGCTGCCCGGCGAACGCCCGACCATCGACGACTGGTCCGATCACATGACGACGCTGTTTCCCGAAGTGCGCATGAAGCGCTTTCTCGAAATGCGTGGTGCAGATGGCGGGCGCTGGCGGCGCATCTGCGCGCTCCCTGCTTTCTGGGTCGGCCTGCTCTACGATCAGACGGCCCTCGATGCAGCGTGGTCGCTCGTCAAGGACTGGACGGCGGAGGAGCGCCAAGCCTTGCGTGACGGCGTGCCGCGGCTCGCGCTCAAGACGCCCTTCCGCAGTGGCAAGGCGCTGGATATCGCGCGCGAGGCAATGGCGATTTCGCGCAGTGGCCTTGCAGCGCGCGCTCGCAAGAATGCAGCCGGTATCGACGAGCGTGAGTATCTCGCGCCTGTCGAGGAGATCGTGGCGTCGGGCCGCACGATCGCCGAGCAATTGCTCGAGGCCTATCACGGCCCATGGAAAGGCGATGTTCGCCCCGTATTTCGCGAGTACGCTTTCTGAATTCCCTCTCCGCGCACACGGGAAAGGGTTAGGGTGAGGGGCGGCGACAAATTCAGACGTTTGCGGATGCCGCCGCCTCATCCCGACCTTCTCCCCGTAGAGGACGGGGAGAAGCGGAAGTGAAGGGGTACAGGCTCAGCTCAGTGCCTTTCGCACAGCATCGACCGCTGCACGTGTCACGCTGATGAGGTCCACGTCCAGCGGTGGCCCTTGCGACGAGAACTTTGCGATCACGATCTCGCTGGCCGGATCGATGAACAGGTTCTGTCCGTGGATGCCGAGGCCTGACAGGAGCGGTGTACGGCCGCGCTCGACGTACCATTTTGCGCGATAGTGCATGGCGAGACCGGGAAAGTACTCGACGAACGTGCTGGCGTTCCAAGCGTCCGGATCGCCATTCTGCAGAATGTCTGCGAGCCAGCTCTCGGGAATGATCTGACGCGTGCCACGCGCGCCGCGCTCCAGTATGAGTTGACCGACACGAGCAAGATCGCGTGTCGTCATGCACATGCCGCCGGCGCAGCGCGGCGCGCCGAGACGATCGACGGTGATGTATGCGCTTTCGGCAGCGCCCATGGGCTGCCAGACGAGTTCGCTCATGAGATTGGCGAAGCGCCGCCTCGCCGCTCGCTCGACAACCCATCCGAGCAGGTCCGTGTTCACCGAGATATAGTGGAAGCGCCCGCCGTGCGGGCGGTCTGCTTCGTCGAGGTGGCGATAGAACGAGCGCAGATCCGAGGGCGCCTCGCCGGGGCTGAGCGGATTCCACCCCGTCGATTTGCGGTACTCGATGATAGGGCCGGACGTCGCGAGATAGTCCTCGTCGAACACGACGCCCGTCCGCATATCGAGAAGGTGGCGCACCGTGGCGCCGGCATAGGCTGTTTTGGCCACCTCGGGCACGTAGTCGGTTACGGGGCGTTCGACGTCCAGCTCACCCTGACCAGCGAGCACGCCGGCGATAAGCCCGAGCATGGATTTGCTGACCGACATGAGAATGTGCGGCGAGCGCGCGGTCATGCCGTTGGCGTACTGCTCGAAAACCAACGCGCCCCTGTGCAGGATGACGATGCCGTCGGTGCTCGAGTCCGCGAGGAACTGGCCGAACGTCGTGGACTTGCCATTGGGCATCGGCACGGCGAGGTGATCGAGGTTCTGCGGGGCAGCCTTCAGCGCGCGCACGCCGTCCGGATCATGAGGGATATCGGCGCTCGGGATGAGCTCGCGCACATGGTGAAAAGCCCAGCTGTTGAACGGCGCCAGCCGCCAGTTTTCAAGGGTCACTTGTGCTCGTGGAGCGGGCGGAAACCCCTCCATCGGACGTTCAGTCATGCTTCTTGTCCCCCTGCAGCGATGTCGGCCTACCGGCGTGAGCTTAGGCCAATCGCGCGGCCAAGAGAACATATCGGAACACGGAGAGGCTGGCGTTGGCGCGCTGGTGCTGCCTGGCTGTCCACGACGCGGGGCGCGTGGGGTGGCGGCTAGCGTTGGCGGGCACCGCTGCATCCTCTAGGATCGCGCGGATATTCTGGGGTGGGGTCAATTATATGTCTGTGGTGACGTTTGGCCGAGAGCCGTGGTGGGTACGGCTCGTATCGATACTATCGTTATTGCTCGCCGGTTTCGTGTCGGTTGCCTTGGTCTACTCCTACACGCTTCAAGAGCCCTCTACACTCAAGTGGAATTCCTGGGCCTTCTATGAGTGGTTGATAAACTTCGAAGGCGGGTTTGTCCGAAGGGGCCTCGCTGGCCATGTTATCCGCCATATGTCGTTTGCCTCCGAAATAGAGATCGTGAATATCGTCGTGTTCGTGCTGTTTCTACTGTTTGTTGTAATTTCCTTAATTTTCAGTTTGATGTTTATCCCGGGAGGGAGGTCGACGGCACTATTTATTTTATCTCCGATGAGCTTCCTGGCGATGGCCGTGGGGAACCATTATTATTATAGGAAGGAGATAATATTCTATATTTGTGTTTTTCTTGTCGCCGTGCTCATGGCGCTTCTCCGAGAGCGAGATTCGAGGCTGGCGCGATGCGCGATATTGGCAATAATAGGGCTCTGGACCGTGGTCGGGATGTTTATCCATGAAGGGGTCATCTTCTTCTGCGTGTTCATCTTCAGTTTGATAGTCTATCGCCTCGTGGGGAGAAGATTTCGATCCGCTGCGGTGCTTTCCTATCTGGCCTTATCTTTCCTCATGTTCGGCGTCATGGCGTATTTCTCCGGCAATGAAGCCGTGGCTGAGCAAATTTGGCTTTCGCTGTCAGATGAAGGGCGTTCGTTAGTGCCGGGCGCAGGTCCTGCGGGCGGCATCTCTGCGATCGGCTGGTCTACAAGGTATGCCGTGTCCCTGACGCTTAGTGCATTGCTTAGCGGAATGGCGGCATACTATATGCTGTCGCTTCTCATCGTATATTTGGTAGTGGCGTTTATTGTTTCGGCGCAAAGGGGAGTATCTGCAGCGATCGTTATTACGTCGCCGGAATTCATTTTTGGATTTTCTTTGATTCTTATGTCGTTCCTTCCCCTATTTGTGGTTGCATGGGATTGGGGTCGCGTGATCACCGGTGTGTATGTGGTTTCTTTGACATTTTTCAGTCTCAGGTTGGATGGTGCGGTGGTTGCCGGAGCTGCGCCATGGTTGTCCGTAGCCGCGAAGCCTGCATTGCTGACAACGGTCGGTCTAATTGTTCTGTGGCTCACGAAAGTCCCTGAATGTTGCATCCGAACAACCGATGGCAACGGAGCTCCGTGGTCGCTCCTCGGCTTTGCGAGGCAACTTATTCCTTGAGAAGTACTCGCATGATTGTCCCGGCTGATGCCCTCAAAACGACGTTGGTTGTTACATTGGTCTTGGATGAGATTGCACGAGGGAACCGTTGTCCCTCCCAAGAATTACTATATGTCTGACGACTGACAACTCGTGAGGGGACTATGGACTCGAAGAACATGGTGATTGTGGTGCTGGCCGTAGCGGTCGCAGTTCTCGGCTATCTGTACTGGGACAGCCAGCGCACAGGCGTCGACATCAACGTGCCGGGCGTGCGCATCAAGGCGAACTAGCGGCGCGGATGCGGCGATCAGCCGGGTCGTCCGTCCGCAAGCGCACGCAAACTCTTCGCGACCTCGAAGTCCGAGATGATCTTGCTGCAGACCGCGAGCGGAATGCCGTTCTGGCGCGCGTACTGCTCGACGGCGGCGCGACCATCCATCTCGTAGATGATCTGAAGCTTCTCCGCGAGCTTCGAGCTGGATGTTTGCATGGCTCTACGAGACGCGATTCGCGGGGCAGACTCGCGGCAGCATTTAGCCGCTCCGGTGGCAGAGTTTCTGCTCCGGCGCGAAGCGTGTCCTGCCGAGCTCAGTCGCTGGCGCCATCAGGTCATCGGTGGCGGTTCGATCCCAAGGCTGGCTGCTGCCGCTGTCGTTGCTGCATAGACGACATAACGGCTCCAGGGACGCCACTTCGGCCCGCCTTCTCTGACCATGCGAAGGAAACGCGAGCCCTTCAGCACATCCTCGAACTGCGGGTAAACGTAGACGACATAGACGTCGCGCGGCTTCGCGTTCAGCGATGCTTCAAGATTGGCGATTACGTCCTGCAGAATCTCACGCCCAAAGGGGTCGAAGAGGAAAAGCACGAGCGGTTCGTCGCTGTAAGAGAAGTCGAGCGCATCCATGCACTTTAGCTCGATGGCCTCGCACTGTTGAGAGTCGGGCTTGTAGCGCTCGACGTTTTGTTCCGCGCTGCGATGCAGTTGTTCCGAGAGCTCGATGCCGACAATTTTCTTGAAGGGAAACTCCGACGCGACGAGCAGCGCGCGACCTTTGCCCGACCCCATGTCGACGAATGCGAACTTGTTCGGCTGCAGAGGGATCGAGCCGAGAATCTCGTAGATCGTGGAAGCGGTCGTCGGCACGTAGAAGTGCACGGAGGTCTTCTGATTGCGCTCGAACGTCGGCGCGGACGTATCCGTGCCGAAGCGCGCGTCGAAGGCTTCGAGCCGCTCCTCGACGTAGGATCTCGCATACTCGAACAGATAGAAGATGCGCCCGATTATCGGGCCATTGAGATCGAGCGGACCGCGGAACACCTTGGTCAGAATCGGATTGAGGGCGGCCATGCTCTTCTCCTGGTTGGGACACGCTCCGTCAGCGGCGCGGCGTCAGCGCGTGCTCGCGAACTCAGTGAAAGGCGTCCATTGACTAACCGCGATATCCCCATCGCGCCCCCCGCCTGAGGTTTGGATCACGTCCCGAATCGTCGCGGTATGCGACATACAAGCCTGAGACGCCGCGCCGCTGCGCCGATTGCAGGGCTGGTCAGCAGGAATGTCGCGACGTTTCGTTGCTGCGCGCATGGGCTGCCGCTGGCGCGCCGTAATTTGCGTGTCGGCACAGGCAAAACGGCGTTGGCGCGGATGCGCGAGGGGCGCCGCGGCTTTTCACATTCGCGTCAACTCGAGGTGTTTTCGCACCTCACACGTGAAGCGAAGTCCCGCGTTGAATAGTCGAATGGGAATTGGAGCGGGTGAAGGGAATCGAACCCTCGTCATCAGCTTGGAAGGCTGTTGCTCTACCATTGAGCTACACCCGCGATTTCAATGACTTAGATGGCTTGTCGTGAGGCGAAAGGGTCAGAATAGGGTCAGCAATCGCGTTGGGGATGACTTCTACCGGATGCGGCTCGGGTTGTGAAGGGCGGCGCTTCCAGCCGGTTCCCGCCTGCGATTTTTGATCAAGGACCTTGGCTGCCATCAGACCAGCGCCGGCGGGACTTGGCGTCGGTATCGGCATCGGGTGGGGATACCGAAGCGAGCCGTTGGCAGCGCCTCGATTCGCCAAAGGGAGTGAAGCGGCTTGACGGTACCGATACCGCGGTGGATGTTCCGGCTGGTGTTGATTGAGATGGGCCAGTGCGCCACCAGCGAGGTGCGCCAAGGTCAGGCAATCATGATCACTAGGATAGGGTGTTCGAGGATAGTTTATTCGCCCCGTCTCTCCGGTTGTTGACCAGGCGTATCTCGCTCAACGACGCGCTTTTCCACCCATTCTTCGATTTCCGACAAGAGCCATGCAACGCGGTTTGGTCCGACCTGGATCCTGCGTGGAAACAACCCGCGCTTCTCTAGGCGCAGGATGTGTTGGGGTGTGTATGGAACGATGGCGAGCAGCTCTGATCTCGTGATGAGCCGAAGCGATTGCGCGCTCGGCAACGATGATCCTGACGGCGAGGCAGTCGTGCCGATGTCTCGGTCGGTTGGCGTTGTCATGGTTACTCCTCTCGAAGCGTCGGTATCAAAAGAGCGGTCTTCGGTGGGGGCAGTGCCTGCACAGCGACTGCGCGGGCATTCTCGCTTGAGGTCACTTGTGGCTGATGCAGGTGTGGTAACGTCCGCGACGTAGAGATTGGAATTGCAAGCGACCACCCGATTGCGGCCATGATCCCTACCGACGCCAGTGCCGCAGAGCGCCACGCCGATACCTGGCGCTGCGCGATTGATTGCCGAGAATGCCAATCTTGACGCGCCTGTAGATAGGGAACGGCGTCCGAGCTCGACACTCCGAGCGTCGCGGCAAGCGCATGAACGGGATGCGCGGGAAGGTTGGTGGCAAAGACCGCACGTCGCAGCGGTCGGATAAACCATAGGAACGCCGCGACCTGCAGCGCGAGGTTGATGCCGAGTGCGGTGTGATACGCTATGGGCGGATGGCGCCCCGCCTCACCCGGCCAGAGCTCCATGATGAATCCGATGCCGACCTGGACCACGAAGGCGCTGCCGATATGGAGAAGATTGAGCGCGCCGTTGGCGCGACCGGATGCCGACTTCGGGAACAGCTCGGCTAGGATAGCAAAACTCAAGACGGTGCCAGCGCCCATGCTAGCGATCGAAGTCCAGGGGAGCCAGGCCGGAACTGGCAAGCGAAGGACCAATGCGAGCTGCGCCAGCAAGGCAAGCCCGGTGGCAAACGCGAAGGTTGCCGGCAAGCAGACACCGCGTTTGCGGAGCCGATCGCCGGCCGTCCCGAGAACAAGTGCGGCCGCGCTGAGCGCGATCGCCATAATCAGCAGGTGCATCACGACATCATGACGCGGGAGTCCCTCGACATCGGCAAGCCACGGTCCGGCCCACAGGCCCTGCAATGCCCAGGCCGAGCCGATGGTTGTGGCCGACAGTGGCGCAAGGCGCCAGAAACGCGCGTCCCGATAGATCGCTCGGATGCTCATACCGGAAGCGGTAGACTCACCTCGTTCGAGCGCGGGACGTTCCGGCACGAACCACAGGATCAGCAGTGCCGCTATGGCCGATAGAACTGCCAGCAACATGAACAAACCGCGCCATCCGATCGACGCGATCATTATCTCGGCAGGCGCGGTTGCCGTGACGGCACCGAGGGTGCCGAAGGCAATGAGCCAACCGTTGGCCAGAGCGATCCGCTCCGCAGGGAACCAGATCACGAGTGCTTTCAGGCCGGCCATCAGTGCGCTAGCCACGCCGAGACCTATAAGGGCTCTCCCGAGGATCAGGCCGAGGAGATCCTGCGCGCAGGCAAAGACGGCAGCTCCGATCGCTGCGATCAAGAGGAGAGCGGCTTGCACGCGGCGTGGCCCAAAGCGATCGAGCCATGCGCCGAGCGGAAGTTGAGCCGCGCCAAAGGTCAGGAACAGGATGGCCGTGATTAAGCCGAGATCAGCGGCAGAGAGCCCAAACTCGCTGACGAGCGGGCCGGAGATCAGCGCATTGATGGTGCGGAAGACGTAGCTGAGAAAATAGCCTGCAGCGAACGGCAGCAGGACGATCGCGACGAGACGCCAAGTTCGATCGTCATTGATTGCCTTCACCTCTGCCTCTAAAGGCTTGCTCAGAATGCGCGGCAATTCGCCGTCTGGATCCGCGGCGAGGCCATAGGAGGGCGAAAGGTACGCGGTGTGCGCCGAAGAGATCGCCATCGCCATGTCGAGCTACACCTCTCGTTCCGGCCATGGCGTGCAGAATGCTTGGAGCGCACGGGAGGTTTCCGGAGGCAGAGGCGCCGCGCGGCGCGTTGTCCGATTCATGAGCACGACGGTAGATCTGGCACTGGCGGCGCAGCGCTCATCGACGAATAGAGCCTGGATCATCACCAGCGAGGTGCGGCCAACATGCTCACATCGCGAACCGATGACGACGCTGCCCGGCCATCGCATCTCGCCGAGAAAGTCGATCTCGAGTCGCGCGATGACGAATTGGCCGTCGATCGGCAGCGGGACACGGTGTGGATCGTGAAGCAGCTCCATGCGCGCGTTCTGGCAGCAGACGGCAAACACGGCATTGGAGATGTGGCCGTTACAGTCGGTGTCGGCGAAGCGCAGCTTCTCCATCGTGTGGAGCGGGTAATCCTCGAGGCGGGGGCGCACGCGGATAGCTTTTTCTTGGGGCACGGTTCGATGAAGGTCGTTCGTTGATCCGTTGCGAGACGACATCGGTTCACGCCCCCTCCGCCTTGTCGCGGCGCCAGATCAGGCGGGCCGTGCCGTCCTCCGCAGCTTCGGTCAGGATGGCCCATATGGGCTGCGGCCAGCCTGGATCGTCGAGTCGCACGCGCAGATAGCTCTGGTCCGTGCCTTGTTTGATCCGACGCCACACGGCGCCGATCTCGGTAGCGCCGAGCATCACAAGAAAGTCTGGTGCGCTCTCCGTCTCCTTGCGGTCGTTGGCGACAAACTTCACCCGTGCGCTCATCGTGATCGTGCGGATGGTGCCGGCGTAGCCGTCGTTGACGGCCGAGAAAACTCCGATGACGGCCATGCTCTGCTCTCCTTGGTCAGTTGGCAGTGAGGGTGGATGCGCCGTCGTAGGGGCGCAGAATGATGTCCTTGTGGACGATGACGCGCAGCGGCCAACCCGGTCGGACGGTGATGGTCGGCTGGACATTGAGGTGGCGTTCGACCAGGCGCTGACCGGCGCGGTTTGTCGTGGATTGCGTCGAAAGCTGCAGCGCGCGAATGAGATCGTTGTCGCCGGAATTGCCGAAGACGAGCTCACTGCCGACGCCGATCACGGTCGCGAGTGCTACGCCCTTCAGCAGTTGCCAGGTATGAAGATCGACCTGATCGGCGAGGCCGGCATATCCGCTGGTGTCGGTTGCCGGCAGATTGTCGATGATGAGAGACGAACCGTCCGGCATGATGATGCGCTGCCAGACGACGAGTGCACGCTCCTGGCCGAACGCAACGACGTTGTCATACCTGCCGATCAATCTTGAGCCCTGCGGTAGCAAGAGGAACCGGCCTGTGACGGTATCGAAAACGTTCTCCGTCACCTGAGCGACGACGAAGCCCGGCAAATCCGAGTTGAGGCCGCTCACGAGGCTTGCGGCGATAACTGTGCCGGCCATCAGCTGATAGGGCGATGCCGGCGTCTGCAGGCCATGCGGATTGTAGATTGCCTTTTCGGGTCCAGAACGAAGGAACGTCAACTTTCGCAAGCTCTCCGTCGCATCCGTGCGGGAGGGCTCCAGGGCATCAGCGGCGAGCGCGCGGATTGGGTCAGCGGTGCGCAAGGCGGTCAGCGCGGCAGAGTCGCCGGCGGTCGCTGCCGATCGTGATTGAGCGCTGGTCTCGGTGCGGGCTGCGCTATCTGGAGGAGGTGCCTTCAATTGAAGACGGAAGAAGACTGGGATTCCCGTGCCTGCCCCGCCATGCGCGCGAGCCGCGCGCGCTCCATCTGCTCGGCCTGGTCGATCGGGTCTCCGCCAAGCTCAGTCAGTTGCGGGATTCCTGATGGCGGGCGTACTGGCTCGGGCGGCCGCTCCGTGCGCACGCCGTCGTACGTCGCCGGCAGCCGTGCGAGGCTCTCGGAGATCGGCTTGTTCTCGACGTTGATGAGCTCACGCGGTGCGCCGACGTGGAGCTTCGGCGGTTGCAGCGCGACCAGCACCAGAAAAGAAACCAGCAGGAGCACGATGGCCGCGCCGCCGAACACGACCTTGCGGTTGATACGGGTCACCGGTTGCGGCCGTGCGCGCAGCTCCAGCGTCTCCGGCGCGACCTTCTCCGTTTCGGCCTTCTTGTTGGGTTCGGTCTCGCTCATGAGCGTGTCTCCCGCCAGACGGCATCCGTGCGGACAATGCGCACAACGCGCTGCGGCGCCGTGCCGAGGCGGAGCTCAGCGGCGGCGAACAGACGGTCGACGATGTAGGTCGTGCCGCGCACGCGGTAGTTGACGAGCGCCGACTTGCCATCCGGGCCGATGACGAACAGCGGCGGCGCTTCGCCCTGTGCGAGACCTGACGGGAACTGGATGTAGACCTTGGCACCATCATCGAAGACCTGGCGCGGCTTCCAGGGCGCGTCGCCTTCAATGCGATAGCGGAAGTGCAGCTGCTCGATGTTGATGCTACCGTCAGCGATGGACGCCAGCGATGCAGCGGCGTCATTGCGCCGCCTGCGCAAGGAGACGAGTTCAGCGGCGGGATACGTCCACGACACCGACGCCATGTAGGTCTTGTCGCTCGAGCGCATCTCGAGGTGATACGTGCGCCGATCCGTTGTGATGACGAGATTGGTCTCGAGATCGGCGCCAATCGGCTTGACGATGATATGGACCTGGGCCTCCTTGCCCTCGCCGCTCGTCGTATCGCCGACCACCCATCGCACGGTGTCGCCGGCCGACACGGAGACGAGCTTCTCGCCCGCTTCAAGCGCGACGTCCGTCACCTGATTGACGGCGGCATAGAGCTGGTAGAGCGCGCCCTTGGTGTAGGGATAGACTTGGATAGCGTTGATATAGCCGTCCTGGATCGGCTCGAGGCGCGCGGCGGCGTTGGCCCCCGCCACACGCTCCGACGGCGAACGGGTGTCCTTCCCCTTCTCGGCTCCCTTGCCGACGGGTTTGAGTTGACCGGGAAGAGGAAGCGGCGTTGGCACCTCGACATAGCGGACAGGCGGCTTCGGTTCCGGCTCGCGTCGCGCGGCCAGGGCCGGACTGTCGAGGATCGGGATCTCCGGCACCTTGATGCTGTTGGCGCAGGCGCCGAGACTGCTCGACGTCATCAGGACAATCGCTAAGCAGCGCGGCTTGCTCATTTGGACTCTCCGGTGGTGACGTCCTGCGACCAGTTGAAGGCGTGCACGTAGATACCGAGCGGGTTCTTGCGCACCGCGTCGACGGTTCGCGGCGGGGTGATGACGATCGAGAAGAGCCCCGTAAGGCGCTTGGTGTCCCTCACCGCCCCGCCCTCGAAGGTGCGTTCGAGCCAGCGCACCTGGAAGGAGGTGTCCGAGGCGCGCACGACGCTCGTCACGTCGACGGCCACGGTCTGTCGGCCGACGCGCGAGAAGGGATCGATCTCGCGGGCATATTCGTTGAGCGTGACCGCGGCCTTGTCAGTGACGAAGTCGTAGGCCTTGAGCCAGTTCTGGCGGACGACGACCGGATCGATCGAGAGCGCGCGCACATGATCGACGAAGCGCGACAGATGAAAGGCGACATGTGCGTCGCTCGGCGTGTAGGTCTCTGCCGCCGGGCCGACCGCGCGGGTGCCGCCGCGGGAATCGACCTCGACGATGTAAGGCATTACCGCGCCGGTTCGCCCGATCCAGAGCAGGATGGCGGCGAGCAGAAGGGAAAGCCCGAGGCTGCCGACGGCGACGAGACGCCAATTGTGCGCCTGCACGCGCGCGCTGCCAATGCGCTCGTCCCAGGCCTGCGCGGCCTTCTGGTACGGCGTTACAGGTTCCGGTGTCTCGCCATAGCGCAAGGTCGATCGCTTGAAGGCCATGATCTCTGTCCCCTACGATTTGTTCTTGAGATCGGGGCCGCTGCTCATGCCGGCGCGGTCGCCCTCTCGGAGTGAATGCGCCGCCATCATTCCGGCTTGAGTCATGCGTTGCCGGCGGGCGAGGCTCTGCGCCCAGGCCGGTGGGCCGGATGCCGGCGCGCTGCCGTGCGGAGCATCGCCATCGGGGCCATTGCCTGAAGGCGCCGCATCGCGGTATCCCTGCGCAGCGCCGTGGCGATAGGCATTGCGCACAGGAGCGGTCGCCGATGACGCCGTGCGCGAGGCCGGCCCGGAGACGGTCGCGCGCGCGACACCTCCCATGCCGCCCGCCTCATAGGCCGCGCTGACACGGCCTGAGAGCGAGGCAGCCGACTTGATTCCACCACCGGCCGTGCGACCCGCTATGCGCGCCGCGCCTGCCGTCGCAATGCCGCCCGCAACCACCGTGCCGCCAAGCGCGGCCGTGGTCGCAACCGCGGCACCGGCCCCCAACTGCGGCGCGCCGGTGATCAGACCAGCGGCAATACCGGGCACGAAGATCGCAAGGCCGAACACGGCAATCGCGCCGAGGATGCACGACGCCGCCTGCGTCAGCGTCACCTCGCCAGTCGGCCGCATGACCGTGCCGAAGATCGTCGACCCGATGCCGACCACGATCGCCAGCACCATGAGCTTGATGCCGCTGGAGATCACATTTCCGAGCACCCGCTCGGCGAGGAACGCGGTGTGACCGAACAGAGCAAACGGTACCAGCACGAAGCCCGCCAACACCGTCAGCTTGAACTCGATGATGGTGATGAAGAGCTGCACCGACAGCACGAAGAAGGCGAGCAACACGATCACCCATGCGAGCATCAAGACGGTGATCGTCACGAAGTTGGAGAAGAACGTCGTGATGCCGATCAGCTCGCCCGCTTTCTCGAGCAGTGGCTTCGACGCCGTGAACCCGGTCGACGCAACAAACCCCGGCCGCATGAGATCGGCAGAGGTCAACGACGTCCCCGTCGCCTTCAATCCCAGTCCCGCGAATGACTGGAAAATGATGTCGGCCAGGCTCTGGAAGTTCGACAGCAGCAGCGCGAAGAAGCCGACGTACAGCACCTTGCGGATGAGCTGAGCGACGACATTGTCCTCGCCAATCAGCGCCCAGAACAAGCCGGCGAGCGTGATGTCGATCGCAATCAGAATGCTCGTCAGGAAGGCGATGTCGCCGGCGAGCAGACCGAACCCCGAGTCGATGTAACGGCTGAACGTCGCCGTGAACTGATCAATGATCGCCAAGTCGTCCATGCGCTTCTCAACCTCCGGGCAAGGCTCCGCCGTCGGCAGAAATTGCGTTCGCCGTTACGTTGTCGTCAGGGGTGGCGTGTAAGACCGCGGCTATTGTCGTCGTCGGTGGCTGCGGTGGTGTCGCTGCGCGAGCGGGCTGCCGCCCGCGCCCGCTTGAGGGACGTGTCCCTCAAACTCCCTCCTTTTTTGAAACTTCAAAAGACGGGGAGTGCGAGGGGTGTCCCCTCGCGCGGGGCTTGGGGCGGCAGCCCCATTTGCGAAGCAAGATGCACGCATCTTCGTTCCTCCCATCCTCATCGCCTCGCCGAATACCCAGATCCTGTGCCGACGAAGGACTTGAAGCGTTGGCGGGCTTCATCCTCGGTGGCGAGATTGCGGGCGCGGCCGACGGTTTCGGCACGATGCTGAGCGGTGAGCAGACTTTGCAGAGTGAGCGATTGCTTCACGGCTAGGCCGGTGAGCTCGTTGCCGGCCTGGGTTGCTTCCAGTGCGCCGACGGCGTTGCGGGATCGCGTCATGGCATCGCCGAGCAGTCGCGTGTCCGTTTCGATGCCGTCGACGATCTGGCCTTGCAGGAGGGCGGCGCGTTTAAGGCCGGCATATTCCTCCTCCCATCGGGTTTTGGCATTGCGCACCACTTCGTCGGACGAGAGCGCGGCCGAGACCTGTGTTGGAAACAGGCGTTCGTAGGTGCTTTGCGTCTGCTGGAGTTTCAGCGCGATACCGCTACCGGCGTGGAGCTGCGTTTGGATTGCGGCCAGGGCGCGCTGGAGATCGGGAGACAGGGTGCTTCCGAGCCGCGTCAGGTTCTGATCCATGCGCAGAATCATCTGTGCCTGGTTCTGCAAGGTGCGCACCTGATTGTTGATCTGCTCGAGCGCACGCACTGCCGACAGCAGATTCTGCTGGTAGTTCGCGGGATCGAACACGGTCAGCGCGTGCGCGCCGGGCGGGACGGCAGTGCTGGCCAGGAGCGTCAGCGCGATCGCCGTGAGAACTCCACGTGCTGCGCGTCGACGCGCGGCGCGGTTGGGCTTGGCCGTTAAGGGGAGTGGCGCCAGGCGCTCGAGCAGATCGTCGCGGGTTGTTGCTGTCGGCGCTCGTACCGCTTCCGGCGTGTCGGATTGTGCTGGCGATGCCGTCGGCAGGATGCGCGGCAGCGGTGGCGGCGTGGTCCGCGGACGTAGTGCGCTGGGGAAGGACGTCAGCAGATGGGCAGCCCAGTCGAGTCCCTTGGCACGCAGGAATGTATCGGCGAAACCGGCGTCGGACGATTCTGCAACTACGCGATCGATGAGCTTCTGATCATCCGGCGACGAGGCGGCGGTGAGCGCCAGCGCAACGGGACCGAGACCGAGCTCGAACAGCCGGTTACCTTGGGCGGACTGCACATAGTAGTCGCGTTTGGGCGTGGCGAGGCCGAGGATCTCGATCTGGCGGCCGTTGAGTCCGAAACGCTCGTAGACGGTGCGGGCCTGCGGCTCGAGGGCGCGATCATTCGGCAGGAAGATGCGCGTCGGGCAGCTTTCGATGAGCGCCGGCGCGATGACCGACCGCTCGATGTCGGCGAGCGATTGCGTGGCGAATAGCACGGCGACGTTCTTCTTCCGCAGGGTCTTGAGCCATTCGCGGATGCGGGCCGCGAACATGGGCTCGTCGAGGAAGGTCCATGCTTCGTCGAGCACGAGCAGCGTCGGGCGTCCGTCGAAGCGGGCTTCGAGCCGATGGAAGAGATAGGTGAGCACCGGCGGGATCAGCCTCTTGTGCTGCATCAGCGGTTCCATTTCTACATGCAACACGTCGCTCAGAGAGAGGTTCTCGCTCGCGCCATCGAGCAGGCGGCCATAGGGGCCTTCGAGTGTGTAGGGTGCCAGTGCCTGGCTCAAGGCACTCGACTGCACGAGCACGGCGAGGCCGGTCAGCGTGCGCTCGGCTTTCGGCGCCGAGGCGAGGCTCTTCAGGGCCGTCCACAAGGCGTCCTTGATCTCGGGCGTGATCGACACGCCTTCGTTGGTGACGAGACCGCTCACCCATTCGAGCGCGAAGGCGAGCTCGCCGGGCTCGTCGATGCGCACCAGCGGCTGCAAGGACAGCGTGCCCTCGAGGCCGAGCTCGATGCTCTCGCCGCCCATGGCGAGGGAGGCCGCACGCGCTGACCGGCCACGATCGAAGATCGCGACCTGGGCGCCGATGAAGCGGCGGAACTGCATTGCGAGCAGGGAGAGCAGCACGGACTTGCCGGAGCCGGTCGGGCCGACGACGAAGGCGTGCCCGACGTCGCCACTGTGCAGATCGAGCCGGAAGGGCGTCGCGCCGCGCGTCTCGGTCATCATCAGCGGTGGCGCATCGAGATGGCGGTTGCGCTCCGGCCCGGCCCACACCGCCGAAACCGGCATCATGTGCGCGAGGTTCAAGGTATGCACGATCGGCTGCCTCACGTTGGCATAGGGGTTACCGGGCAGCGAGCCGAGCCACGCCTCGACGGCGTTCAAGGTCTCGCGGATGGTCGTGAAACCTCGGCCGTTGATGATGCGCTCGAGCGCCAGAAGCTTTTCATCGGCGCGTTTGGAATCGGCGTCGCCGACGACGAGCGTCGTCGTCAGATAGCCGAAAGCGACATCATCGGCGCCGAGCTCCTGCAAGGCCTCGTCGGCATCGGCCGCCTTATTGTCGGCGTCGGAATCGACGAGCGCCGTCTCACGGCTGGACAAGACTTCGCGCAGAATGGTAGCGACCGACTTGCGCTTGGCAAACCATTGGCGTCGGAGCTTGGTGAGCTGCTTGTTGGCCTGGATCTTGTCGAGCGCGATCCAGCGTGTGGTCCAGCGATAGGCAAAGCCGAGGTCATTGAGCGCATCGAGCAGGCCCGGTGTCGTGGTGTTCGGGAAGCCCGTGACGGTCAGCAGGCGCAAATGCTGGCGGCCGAGTTTCGGCTCGACGCCGCCGAGGAAGGACGTATCGCACAGGATGGCATCGAGGTGTGTCGGAATGCTCGGCACCGCCACCGGATGACGCTTTTCCGAGATCGTGCCGTGCAGATAGGCGAGCGTCTCGGCATCGTCGAGTGCTTCCGCCTCGGGAAGGATCGACGCCAAGAGCTCCAACGCCCGCGTGCTCTCGGTCCCAAACCAGGCAAGCTGGCCCCAGACATCGGCCTCGTCGCTATAACCCTCCTGACGCTCGTAGAGCAGCCGCTCGGCGCGGCCGTGATGCTCCTGCGGTGGCAGATAGAGAAGGGTCAGATAGTAACGGCTCTCATGATGGGCGCCGTCCGCCGAGAAGGACGCATAGCGCTCCTGGTCGACGAGCCACGAGGCGGCATCGGCAAAACGATGTCCCGGATACTGATTGGCCGGCACGCGCTCGGCCTCGAAGAACAAGGCCCAGCCTTCACCAAAGCGGCGCAGCACGTTATTAAGCCGTGCCGACACCGCGACGAGCTCCGCGTCAGTGGCGCTGTCGAGATCGGGGCCGCGATAGCGGATCGTACGCTGGAAGGATCCATCCTTGTTCAGCACGATACCAGGCGCGGCGAGGCAGGCCCAGGGCAGATAGTCGGCGAGGCCAGTGGTCGTCTTGCGATATTCGGCGAGGTTCAGCATGAAAGCGCTCCCTTGTGGCGGGCGTGGCGGGATAGGATGGTGAGAAACTCGGGGTCCTTGCGCGTGACCCAGACGGCAAAAGCGTGGCCAACGAGCCAGATGATGATCCCGGCGATCCACAAGCGAAGACCAAGTCCGATCGCGGCGGCGAGCGTGCCGTTGAGGATCGCGAAACTACGCGGCGCCCCAGCGAGCAGGATCGGCTCCGTCAGCGAGCGGTGCAGCGCGACTTCGAAACCTGGAAGCGAGGTCGGTTGTCCGAGCATGGGCGTTGGCCTCCCTGTCAGTCGATCATTGCGCCGCCGGCGAAGGAGAAGAACGTCAGGAAGAACGACGTGGCGGCGAAGGCAATCGAGAGACCGAATACGATCTGCAGCAGCCGGCGCAGACCGCCGCCCATGTCGCCGAACGCGAGGCTCAAACCGGTCACGATGATGATGACGACCGCGATGACCTTGGCGACTGGCCCCTCGATCGACTCGAGGATCCTCTGCAGTGGTGCTTCCCAAGGCATGCCGGAACCGGCAGCCATGGCGGGCGTGCTGATCAACGTCGTGATGAGGGAGTACATCAGTCGCTTCGCGAACGGGCCGCAGGCCCGTACCCGCTTGGGGGACGTGTCCCCCAAACCCCCTCCTTTCTGTAGCTTACAAAAGGCGGGTGGTTCGGCGGGTGTCTCGCCAGGCGGGTAGCAGGGCGGCAGCCCTGTTGCGTAGCAAGCTGTTCCGATACGTGGGCGCATTGTCATGCTCCGGTCGGTCCGACAGGTCGAAGGATGGGGGTGCCGAGCGGCTTGAGCTGATAGTCGCCGCTGTCATCGAGGCCGATGAGCTCGACCAGCGTATCGAGCCGGCGGTTGCCGCCGCGGCCGGCGAGGAAGGCGATGACGTCGATGGCCTCGAGGATGAGATCGCGCGGGACCGTGACGACGGCCTCTTGAACGAGCTGCTCGAGGCGATAGAGACCAGCCTCGGCGGAGTTGGCGTGGACCGTGGTGATGCCGCCGGGGTGTCCGGTGTTCCAGGCCTTGAGCATGTCGAGCGCCTCCGGCCCGCGCACCTCGCCGACGATGATGCGGTCAGGCCTGAGTCGCAGCGTGGATCGGACGAGATCGGCGAGAGAGGCGACGCCGGGTTTGGTCCGCAGCGCCACGCAATCGGTCGCTGCGCATTTGAGCTCGCGGGTGTCCTCAAGAATGAGAACACGCTCGTCGCAATCGGCGACTTCGGCCAGCAGCGCGTTGACTAATGTGGTCTTGCCCGAGGATGTGCCACCGACGACGAGAATGTTGCGGCGCTCACGAACGGCCATCGCGAGGGCGTTGGCTTGCAAGGGCGACATGATGCGCGCGGCCACGTAGTCCGAGAGCCGGTAGATGACATCGGCCGGTTTGCGCACGGAGAAGCATGGTGCCATAGAGACCGGCGGCATGATGCCTTCGAAGCGCTCGCCGGTCTCGGGCAGCTCGGCCGAAACGATCGGCGCGCCGGCGTGCACTTCGCGGTTCACGTGGGCGGCGACGAGGCGGACGATGCGCTCCACCTCGGCGCTGCCGATCCGTTCCCCGCTGTCCTGGCGGCCGAAGCTGGCGCGATCGATCCACAGACGGCCGTCGGGGTTGACCATCACCTCGATCACAGTCGGGTCAGTCAAGGCGGCGGCAATCGCCGGACCAAAAGCCGTACGCAGCATCTGGCGCCGGCGTCCTTGCGCCTCCAGACTGGCGTGAAGGGATAGAAGATCAGCCATGGCCTGTATCCTCCTTGGAGCCGGTAGGCGCCCCCGCGGCAGGCACCTCACGATGGGCACCATTCCCGTTTCCGGCCGCTCGCGCGCGCAGCGGCGCATCGTCCGCAGCGGTAGCGAAGAGGTCCGGATTGTTGCGTGCAATAGTCTCGAGCACCTCCGAGACAAGGCGATGATCGGTGGCGAGACGCCGGCCAACCTGGGCGACGAACACCTGGAAGCGTTCGCGTCCGAGCAGCCGGGCGGCCTCCAGCTCACTTTGCGGCAACGGCGGCGTGATCATCAGGAAGTAGCGGACGAACAGCGCCAGGGTCTCGGTGACGATGGCGACGTCACGATTGACGACACCAACGACCTTGTGCAGCTCGTCGAGACGCCGGACGAGAACCTCCTCGACGCCGGGCACCTTCTCTGGCTCGAGACTTAAGCGGAGAGCTTCCTCGAGCATGGCCGACTTCGAGCCGTGCCGCTGCTCGGCAACGAGATCGAATTTGCTGGCAAGGGCGCGCGAGATGTAGAGCGCGTAGCGTTTCTTGGCCATTAGCCCCGCGCGCCTCCCGGAAATGGCACGATCGTGTCGTCATCATCGCCGTGTGATGGGCCGGCATCGGCTTGCGGCGCGGCATTCGCCGCGGTCCCAAGATCTGCGAACAAGGGGAGATCGTGGACCTGCCGCTGCTTCGCTTTGGCTTTGGCGCGGGTGACTTGCAGAGTCCGCGGCGGATCCTCTTCGCTCGTCACCGTGTCCGACCAGGACTTGTCCAACTTGGGATGCGTGGCGCGGGGCTTGCTTGGCCAGTCGTCGGCACGGTTTGGAGGCGTGTCTGCGTAGCCGTCGGAGGCGAGCGTCGGCGGTGGTAACCGGCGCGCGAGGAAATTGCGGTCGGCGTAGTATTGGAGCTTGCGGGCACGGATCGGCGCCACGCCAGAAACGAGGACGAGTCCTTCGTCCGCGGGCAGCTGCAGGATCTCGCCGGGCGTCAGCAGCGGCCGCGCCGTCTCCTGCTCCGAAACGGTGACGTGCGACAGCCAGGCGGCGAGACGCCGGCCGGACAGATTCTTCTGCGCCCTGAGCTCGGTCGCGGTGCCGAGCGCATCCGAGAGGCGCCGTGCCGTGCGCTCGTCGTTCGGGGCGAAGGCGACGCGGATATGGCAATTGTCGAGGATGGCGTGATTGGGCCCGTACGCCTTGTCGATCTGGTGCAGCGACTGGGCGACGAGAAACGCGCGTACGCCATAGCCGGCAAGGAAGGCGAGCGAGGACTCGAAGAAGTCGAGTCGGCCGAGCGCGGGGAACTCATCGAGCATGAGCAGAAGTCGGCGCTCGTTCGCGGCATCCGTCGGCAACGCTTCGGTCAATCGGCGGCCGATCTGGTTGAGGATCAGGCGCACGAGCGGCCGGGTCCGAGAGATGTCGGAAGGTGGCACGACGAGATAGAGCGAGACCGGCCGTTTGGCCTGCATAAGGTCAGCAATCGACCAGTCCGAGGCTGACGTCGTCGCAGCGATGATCGGATCACGGTAAAGCCCGAGCAGGCTCATGGCGGTCGAGACGACGCCGGAGCGCTCGTTATCAGCCTTGTTCAAGAGCTCGCGCGCCACCGATGCGATGACTGGATGCACAACCGGAGTCGTATCCGTGCCCAGGTGATTGGTCGTCAGCATGATCGAGAGCGTACGTTCGATCGAACGTGCAGGATCGGAGAGGAAGGTCGCGACGCGGGCCAGCGTCTTCTCTTGCTCGGCGTAGAGAACGTGCAGGATGGTGCCGACCAGCAGCGCGTGCGCCGTCTTTTCCCAGTGATCGCGTTGCTCGCGCGCGCCTTCCGGATCGACGAGGATGTCGGCGATGTTCTGCACATCACGCATCTCCATCGCGCCCTTGCGCACTTCGAGCAGTGGATTGAAGCGCGCCGACAGCGCGTTGGTCGGGTCAAACAACAGGCAATGGGAAAAGCGCGAGCGCCAGCCGGCCGTCAGGGTCCAGTTCTCGCCCTTGATGTCATGGATGACCGCAGAATGGGGCCAGGTGAGCAGCGTCGGTACGACGAGGCCGACGCCCTTGCCGGAGCGCGTCGGTGCCACGGCGATCACATGCTCCGGGCCGTCATGGCGCAGGTATTGTCCATTCCACAGGCCGAGGACGAAGCCCTTGTCGCCGAGAAGTCCTGCTTCGCGCACATCCGCGTCGTCCGCCCAGCGGGCCGAGCCGTAGGTTGTTATCGCGTTCTTACGGCTGACCCGCCGGGCGGCTCCCCCGACAGCGACGGCGCCGCCGGCAATCCCCCCGAAGGCGGCAACGGCGCCGGCGCGTGCAAACACGTCGGGCGCCTGGCTGTCGAAGGCCAGCCACCAGACGAAGAGCTTCCACGGCGCGTAGAGTTTGAGTCCGAATATCTCGCACCATGCGGCGCCGAGTGCCGGCTGGTATGCGAGCATTGCCGCGGCCCACTGCGTCGCGATCACCAGCGAGACCATCACCAGAGCGAGGGCGATGACACCGTGGGAGATTGCAGCACGAAGCGGAAGCATGAGGAGCGAACCTTTCGAGCAAGAATTTGGTCGCCTCGAAAGGGTGCAAGCAGAGATGTGCGCGATCAATCCGGTAAATTGCGCACGATTGCGTAGGATCGAGAAAGATCGGCCTGGCTTTGCGGCGGAATGGCGGCCCTGATGTTTGTGCGCGCGCTTGAAAATCAAGTATGCCGAGGCCGATCACGCTATACCCTCATCTGCATTTCCAGCGCGCAGCAAAGTGAAGCTAGCGATGCATTACAGCGATGACGATCTGCTCCAGCCACGCGCTGCAGCGCGGCGTGCATCGGAGCTAGATGCGCTCCGTTTCGATTGATCACGGATGTCGAGACAGAAGCGGCGCCTATGCGCCGCCGCGCTTGCGGCAGTCGCACAGCGGAATGCCGCGCGCCTTCGCCTTATCGGCGAAGTTATCGGTCACGCCGGAGCCTGGGAACAGGACGACTCCAATCGGCATGGCATCGAGAAGCTGGTCATTGCGCTTGAAGGGCGCAGCCTTCGCATGGCCTGCCCAATCGGGCTTAAATACGATCTGCGTCACCTTGCGGTTGTCCGCCCAGCACGCGGCAATCTTCTCGGCGCCGCGCGGCGCACCGCCGTGGAGGAGGACCATGTCGGGGTGCTTGGCCTGGACCTTGTCGAGGAGTGCCCAGATGCCGTGATGATCATTGCAGTCGACGCCGCCCGCGAAGGCAATTCTGGTGCCCTTCGGGAGCAACGTCTCGGTGTCGGCACGGCGGCGTGCATTGATGAACTCTCGGCTGTCAATCATCGCGGCTGTCAGTGTAGTACGGTTGACCATCGATCCCGAGCGGGGACGCCAGATCGATCCGGTATGGATGCTGAACAGCTCGGCCGCGCCGTCTCGCAGGAATTCGAAGCTATTGCGCCGCTCGATCAGCGTCAGGCCCTCTCGGATGAGCTTCTCGAGCTCGACGGAGCGGACCTCTGAGCCGTCCTGATCGCGCTGGCTTGTCCGCTGCGCGGTCTCGTTCTTGTCGAGCTCCTGCTCGATGCGGTCGATCCGTCGATGGAAGACGTTGACGACTGACCACAGCAGGACCTCGATGTCAGGCTCCAGGCGGGTGTCCGACAAGGTCGCGACCAGCGCATCGAACATGTCGGCGAGAGCGCCCTGGAGCTTTTCCGGCTCGGGGAGTGGTCGCGGATCGGCTTCATCGTCGAAGGGGCGATGAGCGTAGAGCGCGAGCTCTTCGAGCAGATGGGCGGTCGGTGATGCACCGGCGTCAGTGGTTTCGTCGTAGGTCATGGAGCACGTCTCCTCAGTAATGCCGCGCCCATCGCGGCCTTCCGGCGACGGATCAGCCAGGGCCGGCTGGGACCTGCACCCAAAGGCAAAGCCTGCAGGGCCGGAGCGCAGCGGAGGACGGCAAGCGCGGCTGTAAGCCGCGTGCAGCCGTTGCGGGGCACAGCCGGTTCTGGCCCGATCGCCCCTTAGGAAGGCCGGGCGCGGCTGATCTGCAGAGAGGGCGATCCGTGCCGCTCGACCACCGACGGGTGCGGATCACAACCGGCCGGGTGGCGCTGCGAGATGAAAACGCTCATCATCGGCCGGATGGACCTGCGGGCGGGTAATCGCGCGCAGCTCATTGAGACCGAAGGCGACAAGATCCTCGTTGAAGTCGCCGAGGCGTGGCGCCAGCGGGATCGTCTCGATCCCGGCAGCCGCAGCGCGTGCGGATAGAGTCGTCATGGCACCATCGCCGGCAGGATCGATGTCACGGGCGATATAGAGCCGTCGCAGGGTCTCCGGAAACAAGATGGCGGAGAGATGCGCGGCCGACAGCCCCGCCATCATCGGCAGGCTCGGCAAGACCATGCGCAAGGACAGCATCGTCTCGATCCCCTCCCCGGCGGCCATGACGTCGCTTGACGGACCAAAACGCACGGCATGACCAAGGAGCGAGCCCATGGCTTTGCGTTGCGTGTCGATCGGCGCCTTGCCGATGCCAGAGAGATCGAGCCACGTGCGATGTGCGCCGGTAATCAAGCCGCCGAGGTCGGTAACACTCGCAATCATGGCGGGCCAAGTCTGGGTCGGTCCATCATCGTCCGGGCGATGGTAGCAACGGGGATGATACCGGAGCGCTCTGGCGTCGTGCAGACCGTCAATGCTGCGATGGCGCAGATAGGTCTCCACCAACGTGCCATGGATCGGCTTCGACGCGGCGATGAGACGCCGCGCTGCCTCGGGAGAGCCAGTCGGGGCCGGTGACGCATAGGTCCTGCGCGGCGGCTCGGGCTCCGGACGCGGCAGGCTGAGGAAGAGGCGCGCTTCGTCGGCCACATCGCGGAAGTCGATGAGCCCTAAGCTTTCACGGATCACGTCGAGCAGGTCACCGTGTTCCCCCGTCGCGGAGTCGGTCCACTTGCCGGCCGCCCCTTTACCGCTTTCCGGGCCGAACAAACGGACATACATCGAGCGGCCAGGCGTATTGCGTACGTCCCCGACGATCCAATAGCGCCCGACACGGCGGCCATTCGAGAGGTACTGACGGCACGCCGCCTCGGCCTCGCGCGCGAGGCGATGTGCAAGCTCGCTTGCGGATGAGCGCATGATCACCTCGATATAGGTGTCACAAGCGCCAATACGAGACGATCGCCTGCGCCTCGCGATGATACTCGAGCATCTGCCGATAGAAGCGATGCCGGGCCTCGCGCTGCGCCCGATCGCGTCGTGCTTGCGGCGCCAGCTTCTTGGCGGCCGCCCGAACGACGGCACGCCAACTGTCGTGAACCGTGATCTCGAGGCGCACGTAGGTACCGTAGGTCATGGAAGTCTCCGAAAGAAAAATGCCCGGCACGAGGCCGGGCAAAGGTGGAATGGGATGTGAGCAGTCTTACTCGGCCGCCATCACATGCGGCATCTGATCGACGTCCTTGGCCGTGGCACCGACCAGGCCGACCGTCCGCAAGTGCTCGGGCAGCCAGCCGGTGCCGTCGAGCAGCCGCTCGGCCTCCTTGGCCATCTCGGCCTTCTTGAGATGCGCAATGCGCTCAGTCGCTTTCTCGCCCTTGGCTTCGCGCACGGCATCGAGAATGCGCGCCTTGGTCACGCGGCCGAGGAAAGCGTTGACCGTCGGCTTCCAGCCGGCAGCCGCCATGTCAAGCGTTACCGCCGACGCAAGACGGCCGGCATGACGAAGCGCTTTCGGCCGCCGGTCGTAGGGCTGATGGACGGCGTTGATCGTGAGGCCGATGCAATGGGCGAACAGGGCCTGCCGGCTGTCGCTGTCGAGCTCGGCCAGCATGTCCCAAAGATCGCCGGCGTCCTCGGGCATCTGCTCGTCCCAAGCTTTGTGGCGCACGTCGATCGCCTTGGCCGCCGGGGTGTCGGCGAGCCCGGACGTATGACCGAACAGGACGCTCTTCGCCTCGATCTCCAGGCATGTGTCGAAACCGTAGTGATAGAAGAGTTTCAGGCACAGCGCGTGCAACGCCGCGCGGAGCGCTACGTCGGGATCGTTGGCGACGGCTTCCCGTAGCGCCAATGTGCGGTGCGCCGTCAGCTCGGTCATCAGTCGGTCCGATAAGGGGCGGTTGCCGTCGTCCTCCTCGGGCTCGTCGACGGCGTCGTGCTCATCCGCGTCGGACTCCTCCCCGGATGACGTCATCCGCCAGCGATCGGATTGATCGCCTTCGGCTTCATCGTGGTCTGCGATCGGTGGCTCGTCCTCGGGCCGTACATAGCCGCGCTCCACGCGCAACGTACCGGCACTGTCGATGCTGACGAAGGTGCCGGCGCGTGCGATGTTCTCGAGCTCATAGACGACGGGGCGATCGTCCAAGGCATCCATTGCCGTTTCTATCTCGCCGAGACGCCGGTCGATCTCTTCCGGAACCTCGTGGGCTTCCGCATACTCGGCCTCGAGCTTGTCAAACTCGGCCTGCAGCACGTCGCGGGTTGCCGCCTCCTCATCGGTCAATGGCACCTCGCGACCACTGAGCTGGCGCAGGCCATGACCATAGCCGTAGGGGAGCTCGGTCACGACCTCGATCCACTTCCAGCCCTCGGCGCGGATGCTGTCGGCTTCGCGCTCCAGCCTTTCGGCGACGAGCTTTTCCAGCAGGGCCGGTTCCTGCAGCCAGCCGCCGTCATCGGGCTCGAAGAGATCGCGCAGGATGGTGCCGCCGCACTTCTCGTAGGCTTCCGTGCCGACGAACTGGGCGCGCTTGTCGGAGGCCCGAACGGCGCTCTCCGTCAGGAGGCGACGGATGTGGAAAGGTTCCTTGTTATAGGAATGCTGCAGGGCTTCCCACGCCTGCTCCTGACGCTCATTATCGGGATTGACGGTAAAGGCCATCAACTGATCGAGCGTCATGCCGTCCTCGGCATAGATGTCGAGCAACTTCGCCGATACTGCGGCGAGCCGCAACCGCTGGTGCACGACATTGACCGAGACGAAGAAGGCGGCGGCGATCTCCTCCTCGGACTGCCCTTTCTCGCGCAGGGTCATGAACGCGCGGAACTGATCCAGCGGATGCAGCGGCGCGCGTTGCACGTTCTCGGCCAGGCTGTCCTCTTCGGCGATGCCGTCCGTGCGCACGATGCACGGAATAGGAGCACAGCGCGCAAGACGCTTCCTCTTCACAAGCAGCTCGAGAGCACGATAGCGGCGCCCGCCGGCCGGGATCTCGTATATGCCGGTCTCATTGCCGTCGCCATCGAGCACCGGCCGGACGGTGAGGCTCTGCAAGAGCGTGCGCCGCGCGATGTCCTCGGCCAGCTCCTCGATGGCGACGCCTGCCTTAATGCGGCGGACATTGGACTGGCTCAGCACGAGCTTGTTGAAGGGAATGTCGCGCGATGTGCTAAGCGCGATCTTCTGAGTGGTCTTGGTCATGATGGTTCTCCACGGTGGGCGGCCGAGAGGCTCTCTCTCGACCTTCAGCCCGCCGCAGAGTTCGCAACCCCTCTCTCCCTCTGGCCCGCGTCTCACCCGCGCTCGCGTATGGCGGCCGCGGCTTCCCGCAGTCGACGCTCGTCGAGCACGATCCGGCCGGCCTTGCGCGCGGCTTCGGCGTAGACCGAGAGCGAGAATGCACCCTCGAAGTAGAGATCGCGCTCGATGCCCAATCCGAACGGCAGACGGACGGACGCCAACTCGATGAGACTGAAGCTGCCTAGTTCGGGGCTCCCGAATCCGAGATCGGCGAGACCGAACAACGTGTCGTTGTCCTCGTCGAGTTCGGTGGCAAGCCATGTGGCCGCGCCGACCGGATTGAAGAATTTGACGACGGGCATATGATCGACATCGCGCAGGCGGCCGTTGATTAACAGGCGCTGGCGCAACCCAGGCGTGAGGAGGATCATTCTGTGGCCCTCCCCGTGGCCTCGGCCGCATCGCCAGATGCGGGCAGGAAGCCGAGCAGGTAGTCGGCCGCTTTGCTCGCGAGTGACGCGGCGCGCACGATCGCGCGGTTGTCCTCGCGAAGCACCTCGAGCCAGGATGCGAGGTAGTCAGCGTGGCGGACGGTCGGTGTGATGCCAAGCGAGGCGCAGCAGAAGGCAGCGTTCATCTCGGCGACCAGCTCCTCGAAGGCGTACTTGCGCGAGCCGAACGAACCAGAGAGGTCGCGGTTGAGCCTCGATGAATGCCCGAAGCATGACCGAGTTCGTGGAGCGCGGTTCGGTGCCAGTTGATGGGCTCGAAGAAGGCCGGCGGCGGCGGCACCTGCACGTAGTCGTGGGGCGGCATGTAGTAGGCGCGGTTTCCCCCGATGCGGAAGTCGATCCCGGTCGCCTTGATCAGGGCCTCGACGCGCGGCTCGATGGTGCCTGGTGGTGGTGGCGGTGCGACAGTCGCGAGCTCATCCGGCAGATCATCGATCTGGTCCTATTGAAAACCGTGAAGCGCTTGAGGAACGGAATGGCACGTGCTTCGCCGCCGGTTTGCGCGGCACGACGCCGTGCATCATCCGGCACGAAGCGGTCGGCATAGACGACCGTGGTGCCGCGCTCGCCTTTGCGTACTTGGCCGCCAAGCGCCAGCGCCTGCCGAAACGTCAGCCAGCTTTGCCCGGTGTACGATTTCTCGATCACCTCCCCCCAGAGAATGAGGACGTTGATGCCCGAATAAGCCCGGTTCGAAGATGCATTCTTCGGCATGGCGAGCTGCGCCTTGGCCGAGGGCGCGTCCCAGGGCTGAACCCAGGGAAAGCGGCCCTTCTCAAGCTCGGTAATGATCTTGTTGGTGATGTCGTCGTAGAAGTTGGTCCGCTCGCCGCCGGAACATATACGCGTGGTCGATCTGGACATCGCTGGTCTCCGCGACGGGCCGGCGAGAGCCTCTCTCTCACCTTTCAGCTCGTCGCGCCGCCCACCGCGCTCCTCTGACTCTCTCCACGGCAACCGGCCGATGGCCGCCCACCGGACGCATGGCGATCGCAGGTTACTCGACGAATTGGAGTGCCGTACCTCGTGACGTCGCGGTCCCGCGCCACGGGACCGTGACCCGAATGGGCCGAGACCCGCTACGCGGGGCTCGGGCGAGCGGCCGAACGCCGCGAGATAGGGCCCGGTCGCGGCCGCCAGCGGCCGCGAGGCGCCCGACCCTTTGTGCGATATCAGAAGCCGCTCATGTTTGGCGGCCGACTGAGAAGCTGATCAGAACCTGTTCTCTCGCGCGGACTCGTTCCACTCCGGGGAATGCTTGCTTGCGCTTACTTCGGCCGCCCGTCGAAAGCGAGCAACACGATGGCCTTCGAAGCTATGAAAGAGGTATTGAGCCGGCGGAAGAATCCCAATAGCGGAAGTCGGCCTCTGCGTCGGGGACGCGGGCCAGGCATCTGCCGACACGTCCGCTATCGAGGACAGTCCGGAACGACAGGCGCAAGTGTTTACGACCGCTACTGACCCTGGCTGTGTCAAAAGACTGAGCCATCTATGATTCCCGTGATGATTCGGCGGGGGGATCATGAAGAGGTTCGTGGAAGGACAGGATCGGGGTCAGTTGACGCTGCTGCCGGAGTGTCTCGAGGACTGGATCGGCGAAGACAATCCGGTGCGCGCGGTCGATGCCTTTGTCGACGCGCTGGATCTCGGCGAGATCGGTTTTGCGGGCGTGGAGCCGGCGGCGACGGGCCGGCCGAGCTATCATCCTTCGGTTCTGCTGAAGCTCTACATCTACGGCTACCTGAACCGCATCCAGTCGAGCCGGCGTCTCGAGCGCGAGGCGGGGCGCAATCTCGAAGTGCTGTGGCTCTTGAAGCGGCTCGCGCCCGATCACAAGACGATTGCCGACTTCCGCACCGACAACGGCGCGGCCCTGCGCAAGGTGTGCACGCGCTTCGTCGAACTCTGCCGCGAGATGGGCCTCCTTGCGACGGCGAGCGTCGCCATCGACGGTTCGAAGTTCAAGGCCGTCAACAACCGCGACAAGAACTTTACGGAAGGCAAGGTGGCACGCCGCTGGGCACAGCTGCAGGAGAGTGTCTCGCGCTATCTCTCTCAGCTCGACACGGCCGACCGGCGGCAGGAGCCGAGCGAAGTCCTTGCGATCAAGGCCAGTCATCTCAAGGAGAAGATGGCCAGGCTCGAGAGCGAGATGGGGAAGCTATCGGCCCACGAGCATGTCATGCTGACGTCCGCCGACAAGCAGGTCTCACTGACCGATCCCGACAGCCGCTCGATGGCGACGAGCGGGCGCGGCTCGGGTGTCGTCGGCTACAATGTGCAGACCGTGGTCGAGACCGAACACCATCTGATCGTCGCGCATGACGTAACAAATACGGGCTCGGATCGCGGGCAGCTGGCGCGCATGGGCAAGGCGGCGCAGGCGGTGCTTCGCGCCGACAAGCTGGAGGCGGTCGCCGACCGCGGCTATTTCAACAGTACGGAGATCCTCGAGTGCCATGAGGCCGGGATTACGGTGACGTTACCCAAGCCCATGACCTCGGGGGCCAAGTCGGAAGGCCGCTTCGGCAAGCAGGACTTCGTCTACGTACCGAGTGAGGACATTTATCGCTGCCCGGCCGGCGAGCGTCTCACGTACCGCTACTCGAGCGAGGAGGAGGGCAAGGTCATGCGCCGCTACTGGACGACGGCGTGCCCGAAATGCCCCTTGAAGCCGAAATGCACAACGGGCTCCCAGCGGCGCATTCCGCGATGGGAGCACGAACATCTTCTCGATGCCGTGCAGGATCGCCTCGATCGGAATCCCAAAGCGATGCGAGTTCGCCGCGAGACGGTCGAGCATCCGTTCGGAACCATCAAGTCCCGCATGGGCGCGACACACTTCTTGTGCAAGACGCTGCCCAAGGTCGCCGCCGAGATGGCGCTGCACGTCCTCGCCTACAACATGACGCGTGTCATGAACATCATGGGTATCAAGCCACTCCTGGCGGCGATCAGGGCGTGAGACGGCCCCCTGCGCTGAGTTCGCGTCAGAGGCTCAAAATGGCTCCAGGGGCGCACTCAGGATTGCTTGTGAGCCGAAATCGCACGAAAATGCTCATGAACCCGATGCAGACGCTAACTGCTTGGTAGACCGCCAGCCGCAGACCCCTTCGTCGCGTTCTCACACAACCAAGACCCA
>JAEZRM010000059.1 GCA_023412805.1 Pseudomonadota bacterium
GCCCGAGGCCGGCGCGGAGCTCCTCGAGCGGATGCTCGGCCTCTCCGCCGAGGCGAAGGTGATCGTCGTCTCGGGCACCGGGGAGACCGCGCTCTCGCTCGCGCTGGTCCGCCGAGGCGCCTACGACTTCCTCGCGAAGCCGGTCGACCCCGACGTGCTTTCGGCCGTGCTCGCGCGCGCGCACGCGCGGCTCGCGCTCGAAGATCGCGTCCACGACCTCGAGACCGCGCTGCCTCCGCGTGCAGGCGGGCCGCTCGGCAGCGCACCGGCGTTCCTCGAAGCGAAGACGCTCGCGACCCGCGCCGCGGCGAGCGACGTCCCCGTCCTCCTCACCGGCGAGTCCGGCACGGGCAAGGAGGTCTTTGCGCGCCTGATCCACGAGCAGAGCCGGCGCGCGAACGCACCGTTCGTCGCGGTGAACTGCGGCGCGATCACGCCGACGCTCCTCGAGTCGACGCTGTTCGGCCACAAGCGAGGCGCGTTCACGGGGGCGACCTCGGACGCGAAGGGCCTCTTCGTCGAGGCCGACGGCGGCACCCTCTTCCTCGACGAGATCGGCGACCTCGCCGGCGATCTCCAGGTGAAGCTCCTCCGCGCGCTCGAAGCGCGCGAGATCCTCCCCGTCGGCGCGAGCAAGCCGTTGCCGATCGACGTGCGCTTCGTCTCCGCGACCCATCGCCCGCTCGCGGAGCTCGTCGCGGCGAAGGCGTTCCGTGACGATCTCTACTGGCGCGTCCGCGGGATCGAGGTGCAGCTCCCGAGGCTGGTCGACCGCCCCGGCGACGTCCTCTTGCTCGCGCAGCATTTCCTCAACCAGGCGCGGGCGCTCGTCCCCGGATCGCGCGAGCCGCGGCTGTCGGCCGATGCGCAGCGCTGCCTCGAACGTCACGCGTGGCCGGGCAACCTGCGTGAGCTCCGAAACGAGATGCAGCGCGCGCTCGTCCTCTCCGGCGGCCGCCCGGACATCCTGCCGGAGGACCTCTCCCCCGAGGTGCGCGGCGTGACCGCGTCTCCCGAGGAAGGCGAGCTCGAAGGGGCGACGCTCGAGGAGAAGGTCGCCGCGCTCGAGCGCCGCGAGATCCTCCGCGCCCTCGGCGAGACGAAGGGCAACAAGAGCCAGACCGCCGAGCGCCTCGGCCTCTCGCGCCAAGGCCTCCTCAACAAGATGGCGCGCTTCGGGATCCGGTAGGCCATGAACATCCTCGTACTCGACGCGCACCAGCAAGCGTCCCAAGTGACCAGCGACGCATTCCTCCAGTGGATGCGCGCCGGGCAGATTCCGCCGACGGCCGCCGTATCGATGGATGGCGGGCGCTCCTACGTGACCGCAGCCGAGGCCGCGCAGCGCTTGCACTTTCGTGGGGACGACGCGCTCGCGGCCTTCATTCCGACACGCGTCGAATCCTGGTCGACGGTGGCGGGCTACGCCGCGCTCTTCTCGCTGCTCTTCTTCGGCGGGCCGATCGCGTTCGTGACAGCGCTCCTCGGCTTCGACACGGGGCCGACGGTCCTCGTTCGTCTCGGGGCCGTCGCCGTAGGCTTCGTGCTGGGACCGCTTCCGATCGCCCTGCTGGCCGAGCTCGGGCGCCGAGCGCTGAAGCGCGATCCGACCTGGCGCGGCAAGGGCCGGATGATCTTCGCGTTCGTCGTCGCGGCGCTTCTCACAGTCCCGTGCGTCGTCGGGCTTGCCGGGGTCGTCGCGCGACCGTCCGTCGCCCGACAATCTCAGGTCGCGCCCTGAACGGCTCCGAGGAGCCGCTCAGCGCGAGATCTCGATCCGGTCGATCGTGACCGGACTGACCGGGCGATCGTCGCTCCCCTTCGGCACCCTCGCGATGTCGCTCACGACCGAGACGGGCGAGCACTCGCCGAAGATCGTGTAGTTGCCGTCGAGCTGCCGCGTGGCCGCGTCGGTGATGAAGAACTGCGAGCCGTTCGTGTTCTTTCCTCGGTTGGCCATGCAGAGGAGACCCGCTCGATCGTGCGACGCGCCCGGCCAGATCTCGTCGACGAGCTCGTAGCCCGGTCCGCCGGCGCCGGTGCCGAGCGGATCGCCACCCTGGATCATGAACCCCTTGATGATGCGGTGGAACGTGGTCCCGTCGTAGAAGGGCCTCTTCACCCAGCGGCCATCCTGGTTCTGGAACGGTCGCGTTCCGCGCGCCAGTCCCACGAAGCTAGCGACCGTCACGGGCGCCTTGTCGTCGTAGAGCCGGCAGCGCAGCGTGCCGTGGTTCGTCGTGATCGTCGCCATCAGCGGTCCGCTCCCCTCGAGACCGGCGGTCGCATCCTCGAGAGAGAACTTCCCGCCGGTCGGATCGCTTCCGTCCGGCGAGTCGACCGGGATCTCGGCGGCCGGCGCCGGGGGCGGAGTTCGTCCTTCTCGAGGGGCGGAAGACGGCGGCGTCTCCGGCGCCTCCGGTGCGATCGGCACCAGCTCGTGCTGCACCGGTGGAAGGCCGGGCGGCATGTCGAGGCACGCGCCCAACAACGTCGAACCAAGCGCAAGAGAAGCAACGCGGACCGAGAACATGGGCGGCATCCTACCGCGTCCGAACGCCGGCGGGTTGCGCGAAGCCTGCGCGTCTGCCCAACCGGCAGAGCTCGTGCGATGCTGCCGATCATGCTCGTGAACGTCTACTCCACGCACCGCCGACCGCCGTCGCCCGCTTTCCCTCATCGGTTGAACGCGCGCCGCGATCGGAGCGATCCGGAGCTCGCCCCGCACCTCGACGGCTTCATGGGCTTCGTGATGCAAAACGGCGCGAGACCGATGACCCAGATGCGGTACCACGTGCTCCGCCACCTCGCGCGCGTGCAGCATCACCTGTCGTTCGAGCTCGACCAGGCCCACATGGCTGCGTTCGCCGAATGGGCGCACGCAGCGAACGGCATCGTCTTCCTGCCGGACGGCTCCGTACGTGGCCCGGACGGAGCCGTGCTCGTCGATCCGACGACCGGCGACCCCGATCCCGACGCCGAGCTCCCGTATCCGGATGACGCGCTTCAGCGCAAAACGGCGACCGAGAAGGCGCTCGCGGCACGCGGCATCGCCGTTCCGCGGAGCCTCCCGCCGGTGGTCGCCGAGGTCGAGATCGAGCTCCGCTCCGCGTCCGAGATCGCCAATCGATGCCGAGCCCTCTTCGCATGCGCCGTGCGCGCGGAGTCGATCTCGGCAGGACAGCCGCTCGCAACGGCGGACATCTTGGCGCGCGTCCCCGGCGCGCTCGAAGCGATGAGCCCGTCGGAGCGCAGCTTCTTCGAGACACGTTCCCCCGATCGGCAAGCCGTGGTGAACCACGCCTGGCGCTACGAAGCGCTCGCGGTGCTCCTCTGGGC
>JAEZRM010000104.1 GCA_023412805.1 Pseudomonadota bacterium
GCGCCCGAAACGATCTTGCCGCCAGCATCTGCTCTGCCCTACGCTCCGCTTCGGCCAGATCAGACGCTGGCCAGCGACGGCCGGATTCTAACTTAGAACATGGCGCCGCTTCGTGGGGCAGGCCACAACCGCCCTTGGCGACCGCATTACCTCTGGCACGCTGGCGATGATTGCCAACAGCGCCACCAGCGTGGTGAGCCTTTCTGCCGCAGGCACCACATGGGGTTATCTCAGCAGCCTGATGAGCTATCTGCCGCGCATCAACGCTGAGCGGGTGAGCAGTAGCCTGATTTCCTCCACCTACGTGCAGCTTTCAAGTTCTACCACGCTGCTTGCGTGCAATAGTACCCTGACCGGAACAGTGCGCTACAGCAGCGGCACGATTCAGTTCTGCCATGACAACATGTGGAAGGGGTTGGGCGGAGCTGGAGAGTACCTGCATGTAATGGGAAGCAGCAATCAGAATGATATTACCAGCGGGCAGACCATCGCGCTGAACAGCGTGGTATCCGCAAATTCAAACGCTGTGTCGTTCAACCCGGGAACGCATCGCTTCATTTTGCGGGCAGGGAATAGCTACAAGCTCACTGGCAGAGTCCGGTTGAACGGCACGACCACGCCAAGTGAATCGTGGATTGCGGTAATGTGGCGGAACATCACCGGCAACGTGGCAATTGGCGCGTACGGCGTCGTGTACGCACAGAGCACGACGGGGGCATGGTCAGATTTAGAGCAGGCCATAGCTTACATAACTCCTATTGTTGATACGGAAGTAGCGCTTGTTCAAGCAAACGGGACAGTCGGTGTTGATCTCGCGAACATGGAGGCGTTCATCGAGGTCATGACCACCGGAAGTGGCGGCGTTGGAGGCGGCGGAGCTAGTGCACTTTCTGACCTGACTGACGTTAGCGTTGCGGGCGCAGCACCAGGCAGCATCCTTTCCTACAATGGTTCCGCGTGGGTCGTGAGCAGCTCGGTATCCGCGAGCAGCGCACTTGGCGATCGCATCACCTCCGGTACGCTGGCGATGATTGCCAACAGCAACACCAGCGTGGTCAGCCTTTCCACTGGGGGCACTACGTGGGGATATTTTAGCAGCCTGATGAGCTACCTGCCGCGCATCAATGCGGAGCGGGTGAGCAGCACGCTGGTTTCGACTACGTATGTGCAGTTTTCCAGCGCCACGATCGTGCTGTCGTGCGGCAGCCCCCTTGTCGGCACCATGCGCTACACCAGCGGCACGGTTCAGGTGTGCGACGGCATCAACTGGAGCAACGTGGGCATCGGAGTTCCCACTGGGGCAATCATGGCGTTTCATGAAACCGCGTGCCCCGACGGGTGGACGGAATACACGCCAGCACGCGGCCGTTTCCTGCGAGGTATTGATAATGGTGCGGGCAACGACCCTGGTGGGACACGCGCACCGGGGAATGTGCAGGCAGATATGGTGGGACCGCACAACCACCAGCTTGCCGTGTCGATGGGCACCAGCGGAGATTATGGGCTTCGGGATGCGGGGAATGCGACCAGCACAGGAGCGCCCTGGACGCAAAATAACTCGGGCGTTGAAACGCGACCCAAGAACGTAGCTGTTATCTTCTGTCAGTACAGCGGTATTGGCGGCGGTGGAGGTGGCGGAGACGGAAGTCCGACGACTCTGGATGATTTAACGGATGTGAATACGTCCGGAGCTGCGGTCGGCAGCATCCTGGCCTATGATGGAGCCAACTGGGTTATCAGCAGCACGGTGTCCGTCAGTAGCGCGCTCGGTGATCGCATCGTCTCCGGCACCGCGAGCGTTGTGGCGCATGAAAATCGAGGGGTCAGTACCAGCGTACCAGTGGATGTCTCCGGCAGCGTGCGCGTATCCGGCACACTTCAATTGGCCCAGGGGGCAGGCGACGAAGCGTGCGGCTCTGGGCACTACGGAACCATTCGTATTGGTCCTGACGGTGATCTCGAGGTTTGCCTGTACGAGGGGCCGTGAACCCGGCCGTTCTGCTTTTTGCCCGCAAATCACGACAAAAACTGATGCCTAGACAAGCACTCGAGAGGAAGAGTTGCGAGTGTCTGGGTTAAGCTGTGCGCGTGGTCCGACGCCGCGCCCTTGCCGTTGTGCTGGGAGTGATCCTCCTCGCATTGCCATGGGCTGCAAATGCGGAGGGCGCATTTAAGAAGGTGGCAACGATCTCTGCCACGTTAGGGATCGGCTCCGATCGCGTTTGCGTTGGCGCGCCGACCACAGGCGGGCCGCAAGGCATCATCGGATGCGCGGCAACGGCACCACAGATTGTTGCGGGAGGAATTTCTGCCAGTGGCATTATCACCGCCACGGAGTTCAGAGGCGATGTTTCGGGGGTAAATGTTCACAAGGGGAATGAAACGTGCTCGTCGATCGCAGATCACGGCAAGATGGTGTTCGGTGATGCGGGTATTCACGCCTGCACACCGTTCGGCTGGCGCTTCATGGCTTATCACACGACGATAATAGACGCGGCGGCTGCGCCGTCGGATCAATCATGGACCGGTGGATATTTCGTGCTTGTGAGAAGCGCCGCGTCCAACAGCAATTTTGGCGGGCGCGCGGGGGCAGCTTCCATCTGTCTGAACCGGCTGACTCGTGACCCATGGAAAGGGAAGATGGACTCGTACACGCGTGGAATGCTGAACTCTTCGAAGATCAGGCCGTTCCTGTGCGATGCCTCGACTTGTGAGAACGCGGTGCCCAACACCTCCTACCGCTATGCCCAGGCGGAAATGCCCAGCCAGGGCGGGGCTAGCTTCACGAGCGATGGAAATGGTGCGGGCCCCGGTGATAGCAGCAACTGGGGCGCATATGGCGGAACCACCAAATTCCATGTGGACGGGGAGGGAAACGGTAGCATGTACGTGACCGGGCGAGGTGCGGGAACGAGCACGGCGTGGGGAACATCGCCGCACTCGGCCACATGCTCGGGATGGACAAGCACCAGCGGGAATAACGCACGTGTGGGATACAATAACCTGACCGGGACCAGCCGATGGAGCCAGGCAAGCAGCGCTTGTAACTTCGCGGTCAACTTGATCTGTTTCGTGGATCCATAGTGGGATTTCAGGGCGTTGGAACATGGGAGGCGGCTCGCATCGAGAAGCCGGAGCATTGGCGAGGGTGCTAGCCTTCCTCTGATGTTGCATTGGTATTGAGGTTCGCATCATCGTAGTTGGATAGCACTGGCGCTGCTTCTGGGAGGGGAACGTGAATTGGAATATGGGCTGGGAGATGGTTTCGGCCGTCACGCAGGTGCTCGGATTTGGCGGCATCATCTGGGGATTGGCTGAGAACCGAAGATCCTTGCAGACGCAGGTGGCGCTGGATTTCTACAAGCGGTTTGCTGACGTGGCCGATCGGATGCCCAGCGAGCTGCGACTTCCCTCGACCGACGGACGGCTTTCCTCGCTCTCCGAGTCCATCCGCTCGCAGGTTATCAGGTCGATGATGAGTTACCTCAATCTTTGCTGCGAGGAATACGCGCTCTATCAGAAAGGGCGGTTGCCGCAAGACGTGTGGGACGTCAGCCGGAAAGAGATCCAGTCAAATTTCAGAAACGCGATTTGGCGCGATGCCTGGACCTCGGTGAAGCCTCGGTACGAGAGTGATCCCGAATTCATGAGATTGATGGAAGGGACTATCCTGCGCTGAGCAGCGAGGCCCGCTAGAAGCGAGCCATGCTGCGGGGAACGTCGCCGTGTTAGCGCGTCCCAGAAACTATTGCACGATGTTGAAGCAGGCCATGCGGCAGGCCGTGTGTACGCCGCTCTTACCCTCGTGAGTGGCGTACACCCGCGAGTGGGCGCCTGAGCGCTCAATGAAGCAGTCGTGGGCGTGGTTGTCCTGGGTAGTGGTAGCGCGCACGCGCGTAAGGGCGCAAACCTGACCTTGGGCCCAACCGCTTGGCGTGGTGTTGTAGGATTCGACTTCCGCGACCAGGGCAATGCTCACGTTCGGGGCAGGCGAGGGTGTTGCCGACGGCGGCGCCACGCAGCCGTTGGCGTCAGCGCCGGGGCCACCGGGCCGGTAGAACTTCGAAGCGTTGTTGCAGTGAACCACGCGGTCGGTTTGAGATTTAAGCTGGTCAATTGCGGCTTTGAGGATGCTCGTCGAGGCCTGCATGCGCATTTCCATGGCAGATTCCGCCTGCGCGGTGCGGCTGCCGGCGGACAGTTCCAAAGCGTGTGCTGACGGGATCAATCCGACAAGCGCGACAATAAGCAATCGAGCATGTTTCATGTCCATGTATGGAGGACCATGGGAAGCAAACTGACAAGAACCTGACATGGTGTTTGATGGGGGGAGTGTTGCGGCTGCGCAGGTTGCTCATCGCTCACGCGTGGATTTTCGATGCGACCGCCGCTGCGGAGGTTGCGGACGCCTGTTCGCCGGCCGGCGCTGCGGCGGGGTGTGCGCGGTCCAGGTGGCAAGATCCTGCCGGAGGCTGGCGAGCAGCTGCACGATGAGCGGCGCCCTGGCGAGCTTGGCGTAGCGCACGGCGATTGCCTGCTGGATGGCTGCGCGGACCTCGGCGCTGTCGGCAAGTCCAAGCGTTCGGAAGGCACGGGCGAGGTCGACGGCATCGACCAACGGCCGTGCGGAATGTGGCCGTTTGGCAGGCGGCGAACGCGCGGGCAGCCTTTGCTTGATGAGGCCTTTGGCGGTCGGCTGCAAACCGAGCGCAGACAGTTTGACGTAGCTGCTGGTATGGCCGACGACGTAGCCCTTTCCTTTGGCCTCGAGTGTGAGGCCTTCGGCGGCGAACAGGGCGTGAAGGTCGTCCCATGTGGAGGCATGGTCGAGGTTCTCGTTGAGATGCTCGGTGAAGGCACGTGTCTGGCGCGCGCTCCATTGGGTGCGGTTGGTGTGGGCGCCACGGCGGGCGGCGTAGGTGGCCCGGCGGTTGGGCTTCTTGGGGAGCGCGTCGGTGAGCTCGGGATTGATGCGGTGGGCGGGCACGTGTGCAAACCGCGTACCCTCGGCAAGCTCGCGCATGATGCGGTCGAAGCGGGCGTAGTCGTGTGCCGTCGACCAGGCGCGGCCGGTGATTGGCGACACACGGTTGATCATCATGTGCAGATGCGGGTGTGCCTTATCGCCGTGCCCCATGATGAGGGCCTGGTGCTCGGCTAGACCGGCGCGCTCGAGCGTGGCGCGGGCGATGGCCTGCATGTGCTCCGGTGCGGGTTGCTCGCGTACGTGCCAGGCAATGACGAGATGATAGCAGGCATTCGCACAGCGCCGCGATTGCGCGGCGGTCGCCTGCATGAAGGCGGCGGCGAGCTCGGGATCGGTGGTGCCGAGGTTCTGCTCGAGGATCCAGGCAACGCGGTCGGGATGGGTGGGTCTCGTCTTGCCGTGGATGAGATAGCGGGCGAGCTTTCGGAAATCCTGCGTGGTCGGCTTGATGTCCGCCAGCATCAGGTGGCGTAGGTCCGTGCGAGGCGTTCGACGGCGGCCATGACCTGGCGAAGTTCTGTGGCCGTGACCGGCACGATGCCGGCGTTCGCTTGGCGGGTGAGCTGGTTGAGGTTGTTGAGGGCGCCGGAAAGCTGGCGCATGAGCGCGTGCGGAACGGCGCGGGCGTGCGGGACGGCAAGGCGCTGGCCTGTCTGGTGGGCTTTGAGCACTTCGTACAGCAGTCGTGAGTAGGTGAGGTTGCGCGTTTCGGCTTCGTGATCGAGATCCTCGAACATGCGCGTGGTGATGCGCGTGCGCACGAAACAGGGAGCCGGCTCCTTGCGGTCGGATTGTCCCTTGCGATAGCCCCGTGTCGGCATGGCACGGCTTTCGTTCTTGTTCTTCGATGCCAGGGAGGGGGCCGCCGCGCGGACGATGGTGGTGCAGCGGCCACACGCTGCGGCGAGGCGCCTTTGAACCCATTTTGTGGTCAAAGGCATACCTCGCCCCCTCCCTTCCATCCTCATGCTTGAATTGACCTTACGACAAGTCGCTTGCCTCTTCCTTGGGCACGCCGTGGCTCGGCGGCGACAATCTCAAACCGTCTCTGCCGCACTTTGGTGCGTTCGCATTCATCGCCTGGATGAGAGCTGACCACGTCGCGCCAAAACAATCGTGGCGCCTGCGGCGGGCTTTTGGCGGGGGCTCTGCCCCCTGCACCCCCGAAGTATTTGCGCGAAGAAGATGGCCGGATGTGTATACAGAACCGCGCGGTTGTTAGCGACTGCGTGATCGACGGCTCGAAGCCGCCTCGGTGAAATCGGATGTCGGGCGTCGGATATCCGGCGCGGCTGCGAGGAAGGCGTTCTCGATGGACCGGCGCTTGGGCGAGGCCGTTCGCCGACCGGCAAACGGATCGGTACCGTGGAGGGCCGCGATGCATTCGAAAGGCACGCTCGCGAGCTCCTGCGGCGGTACGGCGAGCGTTTTCGCCAGTCGCAGCAGGATGTGGGTTGCGCAGGCGCGCCGATCGGCTTCGGACAACGGATGGCCAGCGACCGCGTCGGCCAAGTGGAAGGTCCAGCCGTTATCCGTTGCGCACGGCTCGATCCAAGCCTCGAGGCTGCCCTTGCCGTTGAGATAGACGCGGCGGCTTCCGGCGATGTTCTGCGTGTGCGTGACGATCATGCGATGAGTGTCGTCGCGAAAGAGCGAGCGAAGAAGCGCGATGCTGCCTTCGCACGCAGGCGCGAGTCAGCCACGGGCGATTGGGGTGAGGGGGTGTGGCATGGCTGTCGCAAGGTTCTTGGCGGCCGGGGATCGTGTGGTGCCGTTTCTTCCGGAGCCGGGCCGTCGCGGAGGGCCTCTCCGTCCCGGGCGCGTCAGCGCGGCCCTCCGCGCCGGCACGCGAAGGGGCGGCGCCTTGGGGCCGTTTCTTCTGGTGAGGGCTTGAGCGGTTGCTTCAGATGGCGCGGTAATCAGCAGGGGCGTTGCTGCTGGGTTGATGTTGCGGCAGGCTTGATGTGCGGTACAGCCGGAAGCGGCGATGACCGTCGAAGGAGATGGCGCCCTATGGGGCGCCTCCGTGTTATCTAGCATTAATTTGAAAGGACGCTTGGCCGAGGATTGTTCGCAATCGTCGAATGACCGGACGTCATCGGGCATCCTCACATCCACGCTCTTGACCCCAAGCAGCCGTTTGAGCCTGTGGATGTCGCAATGGCTTAAGCGTCTTCTCGGGGTCTGATAGTTCCCAACCTCGCTGTCGAGACTGGACGGTAAAAACGAATTGCCGGAAAGCCCTATTCCGCCAAAATCTCATGTCGGATTTTAAGGCCTGTTGGTGTCTTGTTGAAAATTTTATAATAGGAGGTGTGCATCGGATCGTAAAATGAATCTTTTCGCGAATCGAAAAATGCCTTCGTGTACCAAGCTACGGAAAAATATACTTCATCTTTGTTGCGGAAGGATTGTTTCCAGGCCCAGAGTATTGTTGGCTGTTCTCGCGCCCTCATCCGTTCGTCTGACCATTGCAGGATACGCACGCAACGAATTATGTCGTCTTCGTTATCGAACTTCATCGAAACATGCGTCAGCGCATAAGGTTCAAGCTTCTCGTGCTGATCAAGACTAGACCCATCCAACAACTGTGTCTTTGACGTTTTGCCCTTTCGGATGTTCGATAGTATCTTTTTTGAAAGGGGCGGGACCACATCTCGAATTACATTAAGAGGATCAGTGAATATCACCATTTCTTCTGTATTTGCGTCGGGCATAGCAAACTCCTAATATGGACACCGCGAAATGCTGAGTATCGGGTCGGGACGTAATGACCGAACAGCGCTCCGTGGTCCGACCCTCTGCTAACTTATCAACGAGCGGGCTCGCCGCAACGTGGTTTTTTTGCGCCACCCGAACAATGTCAGGTGCTGGCCCGTAGCGCCGGTCAGCCGACGGAGGCTATCGGATCAACTCGACCCTAGGCAACCGCAGGCCAGCAACGCACCAGCGCGTCGCCAATACTATTGGTATCCCAAAAGGAGACATTGAGTGGCAGGTAATCGACGGCACGGACAGCGCCGCCGATCATGTCAGGAATGGGAGCTATTGCGCCGAATGGGAGACGGTTTTCGAGCCATTCTATCGCTCAGAGGCCTACCGGAGCCGTGCGACGGGTGGCTCCGGCCTCGGTCTCGCGAGTGCACGACAGATCGCGGAGGTCAATGGTGGAACAATCAAGCTCGGCGCATCGGCCCTCGGGGGACTGCGCGCGACATTTCAACTGCCGCTGGCCGCGCGCCAGCCGTGATTGGAGAGATTGCATGTTCGGCAGAGATCACATTCTCGCTCGGCACACCGTCTCCACCCGCTGACGCTCGAATCCCCGAGAACGAACACGCTCCGCGGGAGCCTGCGGCGCCGGGTTCGTTGTTGTATGGCACGCGCAGACCATAGGGATTTTTACGATGCGACGGATTGCGAAGCTCCCGCGATTGACGCAAGCTGATGGGGTTGTCGCGAAGAGCGTTGTAAGCGGCGGCACGAAGGGGAATTGGCGAAGCCAGTTCTGACGGGGATACGACGACTGCACTCGCGTGTCCGACAAGGCGTCCAGTGGAAAGGGCGCCTTTTTTTGTTGGCGGATGCCAAACGGTTTCAAGTGAAGGACTGTGTCACGTTGGAGGCGTCGCCGCCGTGCAGAGGTGGCCGCGCTGGCGTCGGGCATTCGGCGCAACCAACGAAAGTCCCAACCATGGGAATGGATGTGTTCGGCCGGAACCCAACGGCCAAGGAAGGCGAGTATTTCAGAAACAACATTTGGTATTGGCGGCCACTGGCCGACCTCTGCCAGTCCGTAGCGCCGAAGATTTGCGCGGGATGCAAGCACTGGCAGTCCAATGATGGCGATGGTCTTGATGCTGAGGCAGCTCTTGCGCTGGCTGGCGTGCTGGAGGGCCTGCTGACCGACGGCACAATTGCCAAGATGGTCGCCGACCGCGACCGCCATCTCGCGGCGTTGCCAGACGAAGAGTGTGAGCTTTGCGATGGCACCGGCGTGCGCACGGATGAGATTGCGGTCAACGCAAGGATGGACAAGCAGGTCATCACCGAAGAGCGTCATCCGCGCTGCGGCCAGACCGGCTGGTGCAATTCCTGCGACGGGCGCGGCATGAAGCGCCCGTTCCTGACGCACTATCCGTGCGATGTCGAGAACATCGCCGAGTTCGCAGCCTTCCTGAAGAGCTGCGGCGGCTTCAGCATCTGCTAGCGGAGCCACCATGGGCATCATCGACTTTTTCACCGCATCCGGGGTCCTCGCCTGGATGTTCCTCACCTGGCGTGTGCTGCGGGCATTGCATGGTCTTCCACGGCGCATCCGGTGGGCGGTCTTTGGTGCCCGTCGCACGAGAGGCCCGGTTCGGTTCCACGGCTGATCTCGGCCCGCCTGTTCCGCGCAATTCACCTTGCGTCGAGGGCGCGGACTCTTGCGCGGCAGGCCGGGCCTTTCACTTCGTCGCATGCGCAAACACACGTCCACGGGACGGGCGCGGCGCTCCGCCGCTTCGCCGCAGCCTTTGGGGCTGCGCCTCCGCGTCGTCGCTTGCGCGAACGGCACGCGAACGAATTGTGTTTTCTGTCTTATATATACTTGTATCAAGTGAAGGCCTCCGGCGGAGGGTTAGCGCAACGGCGCGGCGTATGGCGGCGAGAGCCGTCGCTGCGCTACGGCGGTCGTGCGATCGTCCAGGTTCGTCGTGAGCTAGCCAGTGCATCCAGCGCTTCGCTGCGTGGGACGGGCTTTGGAGCGTTAGGCGCCGTCTTGTGCATCCCGGTGCGGAAGCGCTTCCAAAAATGCTTCTGCGAGCGCCCTGGTGCGTGTGAAGGTCCGCCGCGGATGGCGTTGCCGCGCAAGGCGTAGAGACCGAGGCCGGCGACAAGCTCTATCAGCACGGCCGGAAACACCGCGATCGCGAATGAAACGCTCGTCATTGGCCAGCCGGATACCGCCGCGAGCGCCGTAATCTCTGGATTGACGTGCACAGGACGCTTGTCCGCGAGCGCCGCCCCTGCGGCGTTGAGCTTCGTCTCGGTGGCGCCGACGTTGCGGCAGAAAGCGCGCTGCTGCGGCGTGCGTGGACGTGTGCAGGCGCCGGTGGCGGACCAATCGCCATGCGCTTTGGCCGTGGCGAGATCGGCGGCGGCACGATCGTAGTCGGCTTTGGTGCGGGCGCGGCTCTCGGCCGAGGCTTCGTCGTCTCGCGTTGCGACGGCGCGCGTTGTGGTGAGGTAGGCGTATCCTGCGAACGTCGAGTAGGTGAGGGCGGGCAGCCAGAGCAACACAAGCAGCAGCGCGCCAAGCCGGTGTCCGTGCAGGCGCGCCCGTGCGGCAGCGGGAAGGAACGTCGCCTTGGCAAGATCGATGGTGAGGGCAAGCATGACCATGGCGAGTTGTGTTTCATGGGTGTTTGCGTGACCGTACGCGTAGGACGCATTGGCGGTCATCGTGAAGGCGATCGCACCAAACACGGGAATATGGGCGAGCGTCATGGGACCAATCTCATGGAGGTTGGCCGGTCGATTGCGGCGGGTTCCACAATTCGGCAAACGGCACCTGGACTGTGGTGAGCGTGCCAGTGTCGGCTTGCAGGAGGCGGGCCTGACCGATGCGCAGCTTGCGCGGATCGTTCTGCGGTGTGAGCGTGCCGAAGAGTGTGGTGGCGTGTGCAACCTCCGGGAGCCGGAAGGCGAGGGTGGTCGCGCAATTGGCGCGCAAGGTGACGGGGATCTGCTCAGCGACGGGGGACTGCGTGATGAAGACCATGCGGATGCCGGCGGAGCGGCCGCGCATGGCCATGCGGTTGAGGTTGTCGAGGAAGGTGGCGTGGTCCTTCTTCGCTTCGCCACTCGGTTTCGCGACGAAGGTCGGAAGCTCGTCGATGACGACCGCAATGAAATCCGCCGTGGCCTTATCCGTGCCGGCGGCGCGTTGGGCGGCGTTGCGCTGGCGCATGATCTCGTTCAGCTCGGCCGCGAGCTGCCAGACATCGGGCTCGTCGTAGAGAATTTTGATCTTGGGATGGAGGTTCGCGTAGCGCGTCATGGCGACGCCGTCCTTCCCGTCGATGAGATAAACGGCAGCGAAGAGGTCCAGATTGATGAAGATGCTGCGCAGGAGGACGTGGAGCGCGGAGGTCTTGCCCGAGCCCGATGCGCCAGGAATGTAGGTGCCGGCGCTGAGATCGGCGAAGGGGATGTGCACCGGGCTGTGGGTGTCCGCATCGATGCCGACAAACAGCGCGCCGCGTTTGAGAAAGGCCTTTTGAAAGGGCAAGCTGGCGGGCAGCGGCTTTCGACGAATGAGCGTCACGGTGCTGGCGTCGTCAGCGGCAAGGGTCCACCCCTCACCAAGCCAGGCATCGATCGCCGGAAGGCGGGCACGCCAGGCGTCGGCGTCGACCGGGCCGCCCGTTTGCACAATGACGAGTCTGCCGCCTTCGGGATTGGAGCGTGCGAGGCATAACTCGGCAAAGCGCCCGGCTGCATGAACTGCGAAGAAGGGGCCGAGCAAATAGGGGCGGGCGGCGTGCGGCAGCGCGTGGAAATCGATCCGCCATGGCTGCACCGGCAGCGGCGCATGCGGGAGGGGGATCGGATCGAGCATCTCACGCAAGAGCCAGCGATAGTCCAACTGGATGCGCTTGAACCAATTCGGGTTGCGTTGGGCGAGTTCGGCAATGCCGGCGAGGCGTTCGGGATGGTCCTTGAAGGCGAGGCGCTCCTTGAAGAAGGCGTAGGCTCTATCGGCTGCCGCGCGCGTGTCGGCGACGTGGCGCTGAAGCGTAGCCAGCTCGGTCATGTGGTGACGGCGCATAGCGATCAGCGCCCGAGCTTGCGCGAGTTGCTCGCGCGTGATTGGGGTCATGGCACGAAGGTCCGGTGTGGGCTGGTGTTCGCCAAGCGGGTGCGCAGATTGCCGATCTGCTCTTGAAGGTGCGCGTTCTCGGTGGTCAGATGTGCGATGAAGGCGGACCAACTCGCGGGTTGCTCACGTCGCTGGAAGGCGAGCCACAGTGCAGTGACGTCGGCATCGAGTTCGTCTGACGAAGCTGTCGGCACAGGCTGATACGCCGCCGGCCGCGCAATCGGGATGGGTTCGCGCAGCGGCGTCTTCCGCACCGGCGTCTGCGGTCGGATGCGCCGAAAGAGGTCGCGCCAGGACATGAGCTCAGTCCTTACGCGTGCTTTCGATCGTAAGTGTCACGTCCGGATCTTTGGCGGGCCGGATCGTGGCCACCGTGACGGTGCGATAGCCAGCCGGCGGTGGCTGCCATCCTGTGAAGGTGTGAACCGGTTGCGGATAGCGGCGTAGCGGAATGGGGAGTAGGGCAGGCGCCGCGGCCATTGGCGGACCGGGATCGAGGTCGATCGTTGCCGGCGGTTCGGGCGGCAGCGTTTGCAGATTGAGCCGTGTGGCGGCTTCTTTGATGAGACTGTGGTCGGCCCGTGCTTTCGCCGACCAGGCGACCAAAAATTCCGGCTTGAGGCCTTGGCGCCTGAAGGCTTCGGCCTGGAAATGCACGGCGGCGGCGAGGCTCACGTCGAGGGTTTCGAGCAGAGATTTGTTCGGCTCGATCGCAAGGTTGACGGTGGCGCCTGCGGCGGGAGGTTTCATGTCGAGACGTATGGATTCCCGGCGTCCGTCAGGGCGGACCGTGCGGACGATGACGGCCTCCACGTAGCCGTCGGCGACGGCTTGCTGGAGCGCATTGATCTGGCTGTCATCGGTCATGCCCATGGTCTTGACCATTTCACCAGACAGGCCGGCGTAGAGCGCGGTCTTCGGGATGGGCACGAGCTTGATATCAAGTGTCGGGGCAACAGAGAGCTTGGACATAGGTGGGTCTCCGATGAGAGAATGAGTTAGTGGCGACCAAAACGCTGCTTGATCCAGGAGCGGACGCGGTGCTGGCGCAGTTCCGTGGCGGCCTGCCAAGCGATGTCGGATGTCAGTGGCAGCTGCTGGCCGTAGGCGCGGTCGATGGTAGCCTTGTCCGGCATGCCACCTTGCAGAAGCTGGTTCGCGTGCAGGGCCTGCATGCGGAGTTGGAGCGCCTTCCAAAAGGCGACGGGCTGCTTCCTATGGCGGCGCACGAGTGCATCGACGAGTGCGCGCTCGGCCGAGGTTCTGGGCGCGAGCGTGGCCCAGGCGATGTTGGCCTTGTCCTCGGCGGTGGGCACGTGGTCGTACCAGATGGCGCGCCCCGTGCGATGCAGGCTTTCGCGCATGCCGGTCGCGTCGTTCACCGTGAAGATGAACGCGATGTTGCCGTAAGGCGTACGGTAGCGATGCCGATTGTCGGCGAGCGCCATGAATTCGTTGACGAGCAATTGGCTGTTGACCGTATGCCCCGTGTTCTCGCCGACGTTGGCAGTTGAGAGGTCAAAGTCGTCGATGAGGACGACGATCGGCGTCTTGTGCTCGGTGGACCAGCGCACCAGCTCGGCGAGGAGGTCATGGAGAACCTCGACGGCCTTGCCTTCGGTCTCGCCGGCGAACAGCCCAGGCGAGACGACCGCCACCGCAAAACCCGCATTGAGGCAGGCGACGCTGCATCCGACGGACTTGCCTTCTCCGGGGCGCCCCTGAACCCAAAGGGCGCGGGCCGCTTCGTCGCGGGTGTGCTGGCCTACTTGGTAGGAGAGGAAGCTGCGCACCGTTTGCGAAAGGCGCTCGAACTCGAAGCGCTGGTTGGCGAGGGTGTCACCGGGTTGGCGGATGAGATGGGCGTAGCGGTAAGCCTCGCGATGCCCCGTGCCATTCGGGGCAATGGCTGGAAAATGGGTCGTCATGGGTAAGCTCTGTTTCCGGGTGTGATCAGGAAAGACCGTTCATGTAGGCGTCGGGTTCGAGGTAGATGGCCTCGGTGCCGGGATCCTTGTGCTGGTTGATCATGGCGATGAGCGCGGCATAGGCTTCGCGCTCGGCCGCCAGATCGACGGCCTGTAGGGGCGATACCGAGGTGGTATCCGGTAGTTCTGCGAACGTGGGGATGCTGCCGTCGGCAAGAGCTGCGGCGAGAGCTTCATGGTCGGCGTCGGCGGAGCTCGAGATGGGCGTCGGTTCAGAAGGGGGTTCGGCTGAGGCTGCGTCGGCGGCGTTGATCGGCCAGGTCGTCATGGATGGTCTCCAGAATGAGGACTGTTGGCGCGGCCCATGCGGGCAAGGGCCGCGCCAGTGGACGTCAGGTGATGTCAGGTGCTTCGAAGGGCTGCATGTCCGTGCGGATGGTGAAGCGCACGGCGCCCTTCTTGCGATCCACGCCGACAAGCACGGGAAACACGTACTTGGTCTTCGGCGAGAGGCTCGGCGCGCGGTAGCTCGGATCGCGCGGAAAACCAATGTCCACCCAATCGCGCTTGCCGTCGCCGAATTCCATCAGCGCGACAAAGCGCCGAATGGGTTTGATCTGACCTTGCGGATCGGTCCACTCGAACGTGTCGATGCGCTCAAACTGCGCAGCGACGAAAGCGCCTTCAAGCTGTGCCATGTCTTTTTCTCCTCTGTATCTTTCAATGATCCGGCCCTGATTGGCCGGATGGGGTGACCGGGCCTCGCCCGGAATTCATCCGGCGCGGCGCTTCAGCGCTTTCGCGGCCTCCCTGAAACAGCGGTCGTAGATGTACGGGCGGCGCCGGAAGAGCCCTCGAGCGAGGGCGAGCGCGACGTGCGGGTTCACCGCGAACGTGCCATCAGGGCGCGAGATGATGAAGCCTGTTGGCTTGCAGATGTATTTGGCGATCTCGATGCAGGCGGACTTCACGGCGTCTTTGTCGGTGGCGCCGGTTGCAGAACGGACGAGACGGATATCAACGATCGGGGAGTAGGCAAGGCGCGCGGCCTCGCGGAACATCCGCACGTAGTGCTTTTGCGGAATGTAGCGGCGGTCGGAGAGCGCGCCTGTCTCGATGATCACGAGCGAATGGCTGTGCACGCCGGCTTGCGGCGCCTGTTCGGTGCCGCGCACGGCCACTTCGAGAGCGGTGAAGTGTCCGAGGTTGGCCGCCAATATCCGGGACATTTTGAAGAGGCGCTTGATGGCATCCGTCTGGTCGCGCCACATCTGGCCCACTTGCTCGATCGGGCGGTTTTGCATCGTCGTGGTCAGCATCATGGCGCGTGCATCAGGATGCTTTTCCCAGATCGCATCCACCAGGTTCCGCAGGTGATTGACGCTTTTACGCGCCGCGATGGCTTGATCCAGAAGGCAGAGGCGGTGGCCGCAGGCGCGCTGCGAGGAAAAGCGCATGCGCGTGCCTTCTTCGGGAAAGGACGTCACAGTGGCGAAGGCGTGCTGCGCGCAAAGGTCTATGCGCTTGGCCTGGCGCACGAAGCGTTCCCGCGCTGGACCTGGTGGAAGAAGGGATTGAGCGCCGATGCGGAGTGCTTCGGCGACAGCTTCGCTGGACTCACGGCGCAGCTCGAAGCGGGCGACGTCGCGTTGTGGCGCGAGCATGGCGTCTCATACTCTCGATTGATGCGCTGATTGACTCTGATTGAGACGATCGAGCTGTTGCTGCGGCGCCTGCGGAGCCGCCGTGACCGGACGCGGGTCAGTGCTGTCTCGAGGGCGCGGGCTTTCAGTGCACTACTGAGGTCGCAGAGCACCGCGAACGAGATTCGCTGAGCAAGCCGACAAGGCACCCAGCGGGCCCCCAGCAAGAGACATGACATGACGTCACTTCCTGGAGCGCCGATACTCGGAGGTGGACTGGAAACGTTGGCGTTCGAGCCAATGCTCGATATCTTGCCGCGAGTACAGGACCCTCGAGCGCTTGCCTTGCCCGAGTTTGATGAACCTCAGAGCCTCTGAATCGGAGGGAGCGCCTTGGCCACGCATTCTTTCCAAGGTGGACACCGAGAGCCGTAGGAGCTTGGCGGCTTCGGGAGTTGTCAGCAGGTCATCATCAGAAGCACCCGGGGACTTTGTGGTCATGTGGCAATCCCTTATGTCTTCGCCTTGACGGCACCGGCGTGGGACCGTTGTTGACGAGATCTGACAAGCGCGGGAGTGACACGATTTGACCCCTAAGGATGGTGGGCGCCCTCAAGGGGATGAGGCGCCTCAATCGATCTTGGAGCACTGCAGTTCATTCGGAGACGCGATCGTCGTCCTGGCGAAGTTTCGTCAGAGCCAAACGCACGAGAAATTTGATGTCATCGTCGAGAGCGTGCCGCTGACACTGCGGAATTGGCGACGCATTGTGTCCGGGGAGGTGGTGCCGAATCTGGCGACGTTTCGGGCGCTGCGGCGTGAATTGTGCTGGTCCGGTATCTCTGATAGATTTGATGCGTTGTATATTGAGGCGACCCGAACGAAATCGAGATTCAAGGAGGAGGACATTTCCTCCCTGATCGAGTTTGTGACGGGCATTAAATGTTCGAGGCGCGATACTCTCGATCCGGCATGCTTTCGTAGCATTGCCTTCACGCCCAACATGAAACTCGATAACGCCGTCTCCGGCGAGAAGGCCTTGGCGTTCTACAGGACTCTGCGCAGCTTGCTCGCATCCAAGCGATTGCCGGCACGGTCCGACACCGATCGGCAAATACGCATTGCCGTTGTTCTTTTCAGGGAAGCACTGACCGCTCGCGTCCTGAACCAGCAGGCAACGCTCCGAGAGGTTCTTTCACACCTCGCAAGGCTCGAGGTCGCTGAAAGCAATCCCTTTATCAAGGGGGCTCTCATCGATCTTAGTACGCTGGCAGTCAATGAACCGGAATGCATTGTATTTGTGGATCTCGATAAGCCCATCATCGATGTCCAGATCGGCCAATTTCAGCGAGCGCAAGAGATTTACCGCTGCTTCGACGAGAGCGACGGCGATCCCCTGAAGGATTTCGGCTTTGAGAACGCCGTGGACGACACACTAATCAACGCACTGCGTTGGGCTGCGATCTATGGTCCGGACGAAGCGTCGGCTGCTCTGCGGGACCTCGCCCACATTGCGCAGCGTGACGAGACACGGGGCGCACCGAGGTTCCTGACATTCTACAATGATCTGGTTGAGATCGAAGCGTTGATCTCGTTGGATCGCTGCGGCTTCGCTCGGGACAGAATTGGTGAGCTAATGGCGGAAGCCGTGGTAGCGGCACGCAGCGACTGGGTTGCGGAGCTGAGGATGTTGGAAGCCAAGTCCTTTATTCGAAACCGGCGCGCGACGAAGGGTGATCTGCTTCGCGGCGTCGAACTCGTCGAAGGGTCTGCCAACTATGCCTTGAGCATAGGCAACGAGGCCAAGGCTCATACCCTGCAACGCCCCTTGATGCAGGCGCGATGGGCGGCGCAAGAAAAATCGGAATAATAGATAGGATTCCCATATTTTCAATCTAATGAGGCGACTCGGCACTCTCAATTGGCGCAGCCATTCAGCAAAAATCATTCGCTTGAACGGCATGGACCGGTCCCATCGCGATCATTGTCGTGAGAAGCAGGTCGTGTGAAATGTCTCCTCGTCCGTTCGACATGTTCGACAGATTGGAAATTGTCTTCAGCTTCCCTCTATCAGCCGCCTAAATCCGATTTACCCACAGGCCGTGCTGACAGTCCGGAAGTGTTCATCATGTTCATTGTGTTCTGTGTTCGGGGCATTTTTCCTGAATCCATTCCGGCGCTTGCGCGCGGAATCATGACATCTCAGGCGCCCAAAGTGACGTCTCAGGCGGAGTTCATGACATTTGAGGCGGCGAACATGACGTTTAAGGCGGCGCAAGAAGTTGGCTTATCCACAGGTCGGCACATCGCCGATCGTTGCTGACGCCATTGAAGGGGATGCTGCGAATTTTCAATTGCTTGGCTTTGGCATTGTGACGTCTCAGGCGGCGATGCGTACATTTGAGGCGGGCATCGTGACATTTGAGGCAGGGTGTGGGTATGCTGCGGCAGCAAAGAACGCCGCATATTGAGCACGCAAGTTGCCCTTCCCGTCATACTCGATCGCACGCCGCGCCGATCGGGCAATGGGAGCGTGATGGACGCCAATGCCACCGTGCCGAAGGCGGTCGGCCTCATCCAGGTGAAGGAAAAGGCCGGGAGCCTTTCCCTGCAGGCGCAAAAGATCATCAATGCGCTGCTATTCTATTCCCACGACAACATCAGCGATGCCAATGCGGTGCACGAGGTTCCGCTGCAGGAGCTGCGTGAGTACCTCGGCCGGCACGAGAGCAACGACCAGGTTCGCCAGACACTGACCACGTTGTCGGAGGTGATCCTCAACTTCGACTACCTGGACACCGACGGCGACCGCAAATGGGGCAGTGGCTCACTCATTGTCGTGTCGGGTCATGAAGTAGGCGATGAGGGCGTTGTGCGGTTCACCTGGCCGCATTGGCTACGGCCGCTGCTTGCCGAGCCCGCCAAGTGGGCACGGCTATCCATGCTGACGGTCCGTTCTTTCCAGAGCAAGTACGGCCTTCGGTTGTTCGAGAACCTGGAGATCGTCGCGAACCGACATGTGAGGGAGTGGGTCGTGTCGGTCGATGATCTGCGTATCCTGCTGGGTGTGAAGGAGAAGCTGTTGGGCTGGGGCGCCTTTCATCGCCGGGCGCTCAGCCCTGCGCTCGAGGAAGTCAATCGGATTGCCGATTTCGATGTCGACTGGGAGGTTCACCGTCAGCGCGGCCGGAAGATCGTCTCCATCCGCTTCTTGGTGATCAAGAAGGGCTTGCGCGAGCGCCGGGAGTTTAACGCGAAGGCCTGGAAAAAGCTCGGTCAGGGTATCGTTGTGCTCAAGCCTGAGACTTACGATGCAGCACGCGAACTCGCGCCTGGCCTCGATGTTCATGCGATCGAAAGCAAGTGGCGCAGCTGGATGGAGGGGAAGCCAAAGCCCCGCCGACCGGACGCAGCATTCCTCGGATTCGTCGAACGCTGGGTGCAGAAACGCCAAGACAGCCTTTTTGAGGACAATGAGTTAGTGGTGTCATCGTGACATTTCAGGCGGCTTAGCGGCCCTGATTGTGCTTCTCCATGAGTGGCCGGAAGGAGACCTCCAAAGCGTGAGTGTAGGCGTCTTGCTGATTCATGCGCTTGGCGTGCGCACAGGAGAGTGACCTGTCGCTGTTCTAAGGGGATTCCGCCAATGACTTTGGGGCGGCCACTACAGATCAAGACTGTGCCATTTGAACGGGTTAGGGGACGGCACATAGCCGATGGGGTTGGCGCTCCGTTAGTAAATTTCGCTGCACATATTGCACTTATTGTGTCATGGGCCCATACTGGAAGAGTAAGGAGAAGATCCATGGCGCGCGCTCCACAGTCCACGAAACCTCTTCCGTCGAAGGATATTGCCTTAGCGCAGGCGGCCTTGGCGCGCCTCCCCAAGGATAAGCCCCTCGCGCTGACCGACACCGATTCCGGCGCTGTAGCGGCGCTTCCCGACGCTGCCGTGATGTTGATCCGGCGAATGCTGGCCGACATGGCAGCAGGCCACCCTGTGACGCTGCTGCCAGCTGAGGGGGAACTTACGACCTTCCAGGCCGCACACGTCCTGAACGTGTCCCGCCCCTTCGTCATCAAGCTCATCGACGACGGGGAGTTGCCGCATCGTATGGTCGGAACCCACCGCCGCATCCCGTTAGAGGCTGTACTCGCCTACAAGCAGCGGCTTGACCAGGCGTCCGATGCGGCCATGGACGAGCTGGTCCGCCAGGGCCAAGAACTCGACATGGGCTACTAGCCCGCGTGGAAAGTCCCTGCGCCATCCTCGATGCCTGCGTGCTCTACCCGGCGCCGGTACGTGATCTGCTCCTGCAGCTCGCACGCGACGCCGCCTACCGGGCGCGATGGACCAATGACATCCACGACGAGTGGATTCGGAACGTGCTGCGCAATCGGCCGGATCTAACAGCGGCGCAACTCGCCCACACGCGCCGGCAGATGGACACCCACATTCCCGATGCCCTGGTCAGTGGCCATGCGCAATGGGTGGACAGCGTGCAGCTTCCCGATCCCAATGACCGGCATGTTGTCGCCGCTGCGATCGCAGCTGGTGCGACCCTCATCGTCACGTTCAACCTGCAAGATTTTCCAGCCTCCGCCCTGGCGCCGTTCGACATCGACGCCATCCATCCCGACGCGTTCATCGTGCAGCTGCTCGAAGAGGAGCCAACGCTCCTCCACTCGGCGCTTGCCATCCAACGGCGCCTTGTGAAGCCTCCAGTGGCTTTCGAGGCTTATGTTGCACGGCTCGCGGATCTCGGTCTGCCGCGCTCAGCCGAAATCCTCAGGCGGCTTGCCACCAAGCAGTAGCGCGTGCTGCCGGTCAGAAATGGTTTCCGTCGCATCATTGCGAGCTGGCGGCTCCGGCCGCGCTTTTGGGGCTGCCATTACAGATCAAGCACGTGCCAATTGAATCACTTAGCGGATGATGCGTCGTCGCCGGCGATGGCGCTGAGGTGGTGCTTACGAAAGAGGTCGTTCAGCGCCTCGTCCAGCAAACTCTGATGGGTGCGGTCGAGGTCCACAGCGAGCCGACGCAGCTGCTTTTGAACCTCCGGCGAGACATGGCCTGAGATACTTCGCTTGCCGACACGGGAGGGCGCTACGATGTGTTTTGGCCTCTCCGGCGATGTGGGTGTCTCCGGGGGCGCAGAAACGACGCTGGTCGCCTTGGGGGCGTCCGCCTGCTGGACGCCATGCATGGCCTCGCGGAGAAGGTTGAGTTTTGTGGACATGTCTACATGTCTCCTTTCTTGGTGATGTAGGAATAGAGCGCCTTGATCTCCTTCGCCGAGGTGCTGGTCGGCTCATACTCGATGACCCCCCGCCCTTTCGTGAGTGACTTGATGAAGGCCACACGATTGCCAATGCGCACGTCCGCGGTCGGCAGGCCATAATCGGCAAGCGCTTCGGCCGCCATGTCCGTGAGTGAACTGCCGGCCTTGCAGCCGTTGAGGACGAACACGGCGCGCTTCTTGGCCAGTTTGGCGATGTTCACCGTATCGGCGACGGCATCGAGGTCGAGGCTCGAGGGCTGGCACGGGATAATGATGAGATCGGCAATCTTGGCGGCGACCAGCGAGGCGCTCTCCGACTTCGGGGCGGTATCAATCACGACGAGATCGGCGCCGGCAGCACGCGCCTTGTCGACCAGGTGCTGCAGGTTGGGGGCGTGGCCGCTGACGATGACGGGTGCGTCGTCTTTGCGCAGGCGCGCCCAGCGGGCCGCGCTTTGCTGGGGATCGAGATCAATAAGCACGGCCTGTTTGCCGGCCCGCGTTGCTGCGATGGCGAGGTTAATCGAAAGCGTGGTTTTGCCGGAACCGCCCTTCTGCGAGATCAATGCAATGGTCTTCATGCCGACACGCTGACATCACCGCATGCGGACGTGAAGCGCTGTGGCCATGTATGGGTGTGGGGTGTGTGGCATGTGCGCACGTCGGAAGCACTGCATGTCTGCGTGCATGGGGGTAGACACCGACACGCGCCAGCATGTCGCCATCCACACATGCGCGCATGTCAGCGTGCAGACGTGCCGTTGTGTGGAGATGAATGGATGCAGACACGCCATCGTGCAGACCGCCGACCTGTGCCGGCTCGGGGTGGGAATGTCCGCCCACGGCTCAGCGCGTCGCTGATCCAAGCAGGGCTTCAATCTCGCGGGGTAGCGCAGCCGCAGCGGGAGTTGCTCAGTGACAAGATGGGGGCATATCGGACGAGCTGGCGGTGGCAAGGTTAGGTTGTGGATCTCTAGCGACCAATTAGCGACCACAGTGCAAAAAGTACCCACCAGGAGTTGCAGGTTTCCAGAAGAAAATTGTGCGGTAAATCAAAGTTTCTGATGGCTGATGATGTATGCTGGAGGTTGTGTTTTGGGGATTTTCAATCTGAAAAGACGGGTTCGACTCCCGTAGGGAGCGCCATTTGCGAACAAAACTGCGAACCCCGGGCACAGGGCCGCCGTCGGCGAGAACTGCCTGTTCCAGCACGTCTTTCCGGCCGACGATGCGGATTTGCCGATCATCCACCTCGACCCGATCGACGATCGCACCAAAATAGGCCTTACGTAGGGGCACCTCACCTGTCGTCAGCTTCTCACGCATGGCTTGGCCGAAGCGCTCCACCACGATCGGGCTGACGTCCACGGCCGGACGCAGGCCCGATCTGGCCCGCTCCAATGCGCTGTGCACCCGATCCCGATCTGCCTTCAAGGCCGTGATGCGGTCTTTAAGGATGTCGTCCATCTCGGCGATGCCGTCCTCCATGGCTTTGTAGATCCGGCGCAGCCGCTCATCGGCCTCATGGACCTCGCGCTCCAGGGCACTGATGCGCCCATCGACGGCGCCAGCCTTGGCCGCGCGGCCGCTGGCGAGCGAAGCAAGCATGGCGCCGAGACGTTGCGGCTCCAGTAGCCGATCGATAAGCTGGCCGGTGACGAGTGCATCGAGCTTGTCCATACGGATCGAGCGGCCCTTGCACACGGACTTGCCGTGCCGGGCGCAGGTCGAGCACGTATAGTAGCGGTGCACTTGGCCGGTCTTGGAGGTGCCTGTGCGCAGGGTCATCGCGCCGTGGCAGCTCGCGCAGACGGCAAGGCCGGTCAGCAGGACCGGTCCGCTGACCATTCGCGGCGGGGTGACACGCGGGTTGCGCTCTTTGAGCAGGCTTTGCACGCGCTCGAACACGTGCGGCTCGATGATGGCAGGCACCTCGGCGAAGACATGCTCGGCTTCGGACTTACGCCGTTTGCTCCGGGCTTCACATCGGTTGAAGCGCATCCGCCCGCTATAGACAGGGTGGGTCAACAGGGCGTGCAGAGGCCCAATCGCCCACGTGGAACCGCTCCGCGTGCGATAGCCATGCTCATTGAGCCAAACGGCGATGGCCTTGACACCCATGGGACCAGAGCCGGCGTTTCCTTCGAGGAATAATCGGAACATCACCCGCACGGTCTCGGCCTCGACTGGATCGATGGCGAGCTTCTTCTTGACCCGGTTTCCGCGCCGCTCCATCTCGACGGCCGTGTAGCCGAACGGCGGTCTGGCACCATTCCAGTAGCCCTGGCGTGCGTTCTCCTTCATGGAGCGCAGCACGTGTTTGGCATTCTCCTTCGACTGATACTCGTCGAACAGCGCGATCACCTGGCGCATCATGACCTGCGCCGGGTCGTCGCCGAGCTCCTGCGTGATCGACACCAGCCTGACGCCGTGCTTGGCGAGCTTGCGCACATAGAACTCAAGCCCGAAGGCATCGCGGAAGAAGCGTGAGAACGAGTGCACCACGATGACATCGAAAGCGTTCTCGCCGTCGCAGGCCCGTTCGATCATACGCTGGAACTCCGGCCGCTTGTCGTCGGTGGCTGAGGCGCCAGGCTCGACATACTCGGCAACGACGCTCCAGCCGCGCCCGTTGCACCACGCCTCGGTCTGCGCCTTCTGATCAGGAATGGACAGGTCATTCTCTGCCTGCCGCCCGGTCGAGACGCGGAGGTAGATGGCGGCGCGAGTGGCAGCGAGCGGTGTCACGTTCATGTTCATTACCGGTACTCCCCCCGTCTCATGCTCCGGATCGGCGCTGCAAACCAATGCCTCATGGCACGCCCTTTGGACAACGCGATGGCCATCACGCTGCCGCTCGGATGCGTCGTGCGCGCATAATGCGCTCGCGCTCCTGGGGCGAGTTCATCGCCTCCCACAGATCGTTGCGCCGCTGCACGTTCAGCCAGAACTCCGGGCTGTTGCCGAATACGCGTGCCAGGATCAGGGCCGTCGCCGCGGTGACGTTGCGCCGATTGTTGCACAGTTCATTCACGTGCTTGCGCTGCACGCCCATGGCGTCGGAAAGGGCCTGCTGCGTCAAGCCCATCGGGCGCATGAACTCCTCAACGAGGATTTCCCCGACCGTCGCCGGCTTACGCTTGGTCATCAGCATGGTTTGCCTCATCGGTAGCTATGGTCGTCGAGATAGACCTCGCTCGCCTCGCCGCGGGTGCCGTCCCACTGGAACACGAGCCGCCACTGTCTGTTGACGCGGATCGAATGATAGCCCTTCAACGCGCCTTTCAGTTTCTCGAAATGGTTGCTCGGCGGCACGCGCAAGTCCTGATCGGTCATCGCGTCATCGAGCATCTGCAGCTTGCGAAACAGCCGGTCCGTCAGATCGGCAGGGATAATTCGGGAATGGACGTCATCGACGAAGAAGGCCCGCAACCACTCGTCCCGGAAGCTGACGATCATGTGCCACTCCCCTGTATGGGGTATATGTACCACTCAATGGTACATTTGTCAAGCCAGTGGTCCCATAGGCTATGCCGTGGCAGGGAGATGATCGCACGCGAGGCTGACACTCTTGCACCGACACTCACGCGCCCTAACGGTCATCGAGAGCTTGCCGCCAGCGACGCAGTCCCTTGTCGTGTGAGGACTAGTTCAAGCTGCTCTCGGCCGCCTCATTGCTGAACCACATCACAAATGCGCGGACTCGGCGGTCTCCGATCCGCCAAGTCGGCCAGCGCAGGACGTGAACCTTGGTTGACAGCATGTCCAGTTCTTGTGGCAACACGCGAACTAGTCTTCGATCCTGCAGAGCGTCCCGAACGAGCAGCGAGCGGGCGAGGGCAAGTCCTTTGCCCTGTATCGCGGCGGAGATCACGGGGCTGATGGACGAAAAGCGCATCGTCTCGCGTGGAGGAGTTCCGAGCGCAAAGCGGTTGAACCAGCTGTCCCAGCCCCATTCCGGCCCCTGGCCTGGCGATTGCTTGTGCAGCAGAGGCAGGGACGCAAGCGCTTCATAGGATTGGCGTTTGCCGAGGCCTACGAGAAGGCCGGGGGCACCTACTGGAAAAACATGCTCACGATGGAGCACCGTCTGAGTCGATGTTGACTTCGCCTCCGCCAATGGAACCCAGCCATTCTGACATCCGCCGTCGCAAGTCGTTCGGGCGCCTCGTTTTCGATCAGCGCGACTTCAAGGACGATGTCCGGGTGCGCTTCGCAAAATCCCTTTATCCGTCGGACCAGCCAGTGATCGGCTAATGCCCCGTAGGCGCCGATGCGCAGCACGCTGTGCGCCTCAGCGGCAATGCAGCGTTCCCGGAGCTGTGCACTCCGCAAAAGTAACTCTTCGACCTCCGTACGGAGCATCGCTCCGCTCGAAGTCAGATCGAGAGTCGAACTGTTTCGCTCAAAGAGCCGACGGCCCATGAAATCTTCCAGGCGTCGGATGCGATGGCTCACAGCGGATTGCGTTAGACCCAGCTCACGCGCGGCACTTGTCATGTTGCCAAGTCGCGCCACCGCCTCGAACGCAACCATCGAGTCAAAAGGGGGAAATTTCGTCATGGCAGAGATCATGAAAGAATTTCATGCCGTTGTGAACGGATTGATTTGGCCAAATTTCTGCGTCGGTGACACGGTGGGCTCGGCACCCAGCTCAGAGGATTCCCGGCATGAATGCCAAACACAACAAGGCCATGATGGAGGCCATCTTCGCGGCGGTCGGGCGAGGCGACCGCTCAGCCTATGAAGATGCGCTGCATGACGATGTGCTTATGCAGGTCATGGGTTCCAGTTCGTGGTCGCTGACCGTGCGCGGCAAGGCCAAAGTGCTCGATGTTTATTTTCGTCATGTAAGCTCACGGCTGAGCCGCCGCAATCCGACCAAACCACTCCGCTTTCTCGCCGACGAAGATTGGGTGGTGATTGAGGCCAAGGGAGACATGATTGCTGTCGATGGCCGACCGTACCAGAATGACTACTGCCTGCATTATCGGATCGCCGACGGCAAAATCGTCGAGCTGAAGGAGTACATGGATACGATCCTCTGCGAAGACCGCCTTGGCCAATTTCCCGAGGAATTGAAGGCGCGGCTTCAGGATGATTGAAGCAGATGCGTTTGCTCGACCTACCTGCATGACGCAATAGGAGCGACCTTTGCTCGGGCAGCTTCTAGTCTGTCTCAGCCGTTTCCGCGGTCAAGCCCGGTTGGTGGCAGTTGGGACATGACCGGACGTGACGCGGACACCCTTGCATCGACGCTGATGACCCACTGCTGCCGAACTCACTTGGGCGAGAAAGGCCGTAGATTTGGTCGGCAGCACCCCCAGTTGATGCCATTGATCGTCGTCTGTCCGACAGACGTCACGGCACCTTGCCGTCCAGTTCCGGATGCATGACCACAGTTTCTTGAGCGGTCGCTTCATTTCGTGCGCCGACAAAAACGGCAGGGGTCGAGCTGCGATTGACCGCAACGTGAGGCAGGCCGGCAGGGATGAACATGTAGTCGCCGGGATGCGCCTTGTCGCAGCGCTGGAGCTGGTCGCCCGTCCACAGCTCCACCTCGTCCCCACTCAGGAAGTAGAAGGCCGTCTCATGCTTTTCGTGGATGTGGGCCTTGGTTCGTTGACCGGGCGGCAACGTCACCATGCCAAACCACAGCACGCTCGAGCCGACGGTCTCGGCACTGATGCCTGGCGCATAGTGGGAGCCCTGCTCTGCCTTGTAGCCGGTGTCGCCTTTCAACACGTATCCCTTGGTATGCTTTCCTTGGGGCACACGCTGCGCCGTTCGCGAAAAGAGCTTGGTCATAACTGTGTTCCTTTGTGGTGAGCATCATCGACGTGCACAGCATGGCCGAGGGCTCTCCGCTCGTCTTGAAGCGCATTCCGAAAAGTTCCGAAATCCTGCGAACTCCGATAAGTTGAGCCCATGACAAGCCGACGCTTCGAGTTCGGGGAATTCACGCTCGACACTGGACGCGGAGCACTGCTCCGCGATGGCCGTCCTGTGGTCGTGAGCAACAGGGGTCTATCGCTGCTGAAAGCGCTGCTGAACCACAGTGGCTCGACGGTTACCAAGGCCGACTTGATGGAGGCGGCTTGGCCCGGCACGGCGATCGAGGAAAGCAACCTGTCAGTGCAGATCGCAGCGCTGAGAAAATTGTTGGGGACGGCTGAAGACGGAACCGAGTGGATCGTTACGGTTCCCCGTGTCGGCTATCGTTTTGCAAGTTCGCCGACGGGCCAAGACAACGATGTGGTTCCACAGTTCGAGCAGGGCTCCGCATCGTCGCGACCAGCGGTTGCCGTTCTACCGTTCACGATCGGCGGTGGCGGGCACGACAAGGAATACCTGGCGGATGGCATCACCGACGACATCATCATGGCGCTCATGCGCTTCAGATGGTTCAGAGTCATCTCGCGTAGCTCGAGCTTCGCATTCAAAGGTAAGGCTGTCGATTCCCGCCAAGTGTCTCGAGACCTCGGCGCACGCTATCTGCTGGAAGGCAGTCTGCGGCATGCCTCGGGCCGGCTGCGCATTTCTGCACAGCTCGTCGACGCCGAGACGAGAGGGCAACTCTGGGCCGAGCGCTATGATGTCCAATTGGCCGATGTCTTCGCGATCCAGGATGAGATCGCCGAACGTGTGGCGGGGGCCATCGAACCCGAGCTTTTGAAGACCGAGGCGCGTCTCGCCACGTCCCGACACACCGGCAACGTAACGGCCTGGGATCTCGTTCGCCAAGGGACATGGCAATTCCACAAGATCGCGCGCGACAGCCATTATGCCGCCCGCAAGCTCTTCCGGCAAGCCTGTGCAATCGACCCTGATCTTCCCGAGGCTCACATCTGGCTGGCAAGGGTGAACGCCGGCCTCATTGCATACGCCTGGACTGATGATGCGGACGCCGTCATCAAAGAGGGAATGGAGGCTGCGTCGCGCGCAATTTATCTTGATGGCAGGGACCCGTACGCGCACTACGCCTTCGCCATTGCGAGTGCCTACGGCAGAGTGCCTAGGCTGGCCGTCCTCGCTGCCGAGAAAGCTGTTTCTTTGAATTCGAGCTTCGCACTCGGGTATCTCGTGCTGGGCCTGTCGCGCCTCTTTGATGGGCGTGCGACCGAAGCGACTGCTCCGCTCCAACACGGGTTGGCGCTGAATCCGAACGATCCGCAGAACTTTGTCTGGTACAACCTGCTGGCACTGGCGCAACTGTTTGCGGGCCAGGCGAACGACGCGGTCAAAAGCGCCAACGAGGCTTTGAAGGTCCGCCCGGACTGGAGGCCGACCTCTGAGACCCTGGCCGCATGTCATGCGGCGGCACGCGATCTCGATGAGGCGAAGCGCGCTGCAAACCGGATCGACAAATTGAAGAAACCGGACGGCGACGCTCTTGCACCGCTGATGGAGCTCAATCCCGCTTGGAGCAAACAACTCGCCCAGCTGATCGGCCAAGCTCGCTCACATTGATGTCTGGATTGGTTTCAACTTCTGCCGGCGATGCGTGCGCAAGTATTGCTCCGGTTGACTTCCGCTTGTGGCCCTTCGCGTTGGCAGCGCGACGTCGGCTGTCGGATGAGGAGCTGACACCTAAATCGCGCGCAAGGCGACGGCAGTTGACCCGAAGCGCCCCTGAGCAGTTGCAGCACGCAGGGCACTGCGTCGAGCGCTTTTCAGAGTTCCCAGACTTCGCTGCGTTTTCGGTCCACCCCGAGCAATGGCTGCACCGCCAGGTCCGCTTGTCCTCCGACTGCTGCATGTGATCTCGGCGAAGGATGCATGGAAGTGCAACCCCCGAGCCAGCAACAAAAATTCACGACTTCTCCATGAATTCTACAACTTGCCTTCAAGCGCGGCTGTCGCCTGCCGCCTATGTAACGGCAGCTGGCAACGGCCCGCCTAAAGCCTCGGCCGTCCACCAAGAACCCACAAGAAAGAGATGATCATGAGCACGCAGAGAATGCACATAACGGACTACGTCCACCACTTCACCGCAGCCGAAACACCGCAGCATGCAGCACGGACTGTGCTCAATGCCATCGCGCTGCCGCTGCGGCATATGCTGAACCGGTTCCTCCATGAGCACGCATTGCGGCGCGCGGAGCAGGAGCTCATGAAGCTCGACGACCGGATGCTCAGAGATATCGGGCTCAGTCGGAGCGAAGTTGCTTCGGCAGTCCGCAATCCGGAGCAGGAACGCCTCAACGGCGCGCGACGTCCGGTGTCCCACCCCCATTGAGCGCTGTCCCTCGCCGACACTCATGGCGCAGGCGAAAGCACGCATCAGAATTCGGCAAGTCGCCGAAGCCGGCCCGCGAAATGTGAAGCCGCGGTTTTTCGGGCCGTTAATCTCAAAACGAGCGCGGCTGCAAAAAAAGGAGACTAGAGATGAAGACGATCCTGAGCACCATCGTGGCCGCCGGACTGGTTGCAGGCGCAGCTCACGCGACCTTCGACCCTTTCAGTGACTCTCGCCAGGCGTTGCCGCGCTCGACGGGCTATGAGCAGGCCCTGCCGCACACCAGCAACGACGACTATCGTCAGGCACTGCCGCGCTCGAGCAACGACGACTTCCGCGATGCGCTTCCGCTCATCGAGGAGACTTTCCCCGACGTCGTGATTGCGAAGCCGTAATCGCGCCATCAGCAATCCGACGCGTTGTCGAGAGAGCCTTCTTCACGAGCCTGCAGCGAAGGACCGGCTAACGGGTCATCTCGCACGTGTGAAGCACCACACTCTCGATCCCGCGTCGGTGCGCATCTCCGCAACTGCCGATCTCTGCGCAACCGACCTCAAAGGAGTCCTCTCATGATCACGACCGCACATAACGAAGCAGCCGCGAACAATGGCGTCAACGTCGAGGCGCTGCTTGGCGCCCGCGCCGCCCTCGAACAGGCCCCCGAGGCCGCGCAGTTCAAGTGGCGGGCGAGCTGCAAATGGATCAATGGCACCCACAGCCGCTCCGCCATCGGCAGCTTCTTTGGACTTGGCGCCGAGCAGTCGCGCGGCAAGACGTTCTCTGTCGAGGCGGACCATCCCCAGCTGTTTGCGGCCGAGGACAATGCACCGACGCCTGTCGAACTCGTCCTTTCAGGCCTTGCCAGCTGCCTGACCGCAGGCGTAGCGGCCGTCGCCCAGCGTCGCGGCATCCAGCTCCGCTCTGTGAAGGCCACTCTCGAGGCCGACATGGACCTGCAGGGCATCCTCGGCATCGACGACGACGTGCGCAACGGCTTCGGCGCCATTCGCGTGCACTTCGATATCGATGCCGATGCGAGCGAGGACGATATCAAGGCTGTGGTCGCTCAGTCCCAGAAGCGCTCGGCTGTCTTCGACATCATCACCAATCCCACCAATGTGTTCGTCAGCGTCAACTGACGGATACGCACTGGATGAGAGGAGCGCGTGCCGTGAACTACGCTACGACCGTCATCATCGGGGCCGGCCAATCCGGCCTAGCCATGAGCCGGCACTTGACCGCTCGCGCGATCGACCACGTGTTGCTCGAGCGCGGTGAGGTTGCCAACTCATGGTCGTCGGAGCGGTGGGACACGCTACGCCTCCTCACGCCAAATTGGCAGAGCCGGCTGCCCGGCTATGCCTACCAGGGCGACGACCCCGACGGCTATATGACCATGCCCGAGGTCGTCGCGTACTTGCGGCGCTACGCAGCCATATCGCACGCGCCCGTGAAGTGCCGCACGCTGGTGAGCCGTATTCGGCAAAGTGACATCGGCTACGAAGTGACAACCAATCGAGGGCCGTGGCGCTGCCGCACGCTGGTGCTGGCGAGCGGCGCCTGCAATGTTGCGACCGTCCCTGCGCTGGCTGCCGAGGTGCCGCATACCATCACCAGCATCACGCCTATGGCGTATCGCAACCCGGCCGCATTGCCGGATGGCGGCGTGATGATCGTCGGCGGCTCGGCCTCGGGTGTCCAGCTTGCGCGCGAGATCCAGGCCTCCGGGCGCCGCGTTGTCCTCTCGGTGGGCGAGCATGTCCGGGTTCCACGAATCTATCGAGGGCGCGACATCAAGTGGTGGATGGGCGCCCTCGGCATGATGGACGCCCGCTATGATGCAATCGACGATCTCAGCCGGGCGCGACGCCTTCCATCGCTCCAGCTGATCGGCACGCCTGAACACGCGACGATCGATCTCAACAGCCTTCGCTCGGCTGGCGTCGAGATCGTTGGCCGGCTCGTCGGCCTTCGCGACGGCAAGGCCCAGTTCTCCGGAGCCTTGTCGAACCATTGCGCGCTCGCCGACTTGAAGATGAACCGGCTGCTTGCCGCGATCGACGGCTGGATCGACACGCACGCCGTGGAAGCAGGCCTTCCGCCGCCATGCCGTTATGAACCGACGGACCTTGGCGCACGCACCTTGCTGGATCTCGACCTCGGCAACAGCGGCATCAGGACCGTCATCTGGGCGACGGGATATCGCCCCGACTATTCGTGGCTCGAGGTTCCGGTTTTCGACCGCAAGGGGCGAATCCGGCACGACGGAGGCGTCGTAGCTGCACCCGGCATGTACGTCATGGGGCTGCCGTTCCTGCGCCGGCGCAAGTCCTCCTTCATCGACGGCGCAGCCGATGATGCCGCGGAACTCGCCGCCCACCTGGCCCTCGGGCTCCAGCGGGCGGCTGCTTGAAGGAGTATTGGACATGCATACGCTTCATCTGGTTGCCCCGCACTACGATGCGATCGTCATCGGCGCCCGCTGCGCGGGGTCGGCCACGGCCATGCTGCTGGCGCGCGCCGGCGCGAGGGTTCTCGCTGTCGACCGTACGACCTACGGATCGGACACGATGTCGACGCATGCGTTGATGCGAACGGGCGTTCTCCAGCTCAGCAAGTGGGGTGTCCTTCCCGCGGTCATGGCAGAGGGCACGCCTGCCATTCATCGCACGACGTTTCACTACGGCCATGAGTCGATATCGATTGCCATCAAGCCGGAGCACCATGTCAGGTACTTGTGTGCGCCGCGCCGCACTGTCCTCGACCGCGTCCTCGTCGATGCGGCGCGCCTCGCTGGCACTGACGTGCGGCATGGTGTGGCCCTTGTCGCTCTTCGGAGGGGCCCGGATGGTCGCGTGATCGGCGTCACGCTCAAGGACGACGACGGCAACTTCGCCGAGGTGGGTTGCGATATCCTGATCGGGGCCGACGGCCGCCAGTCGACCGTGGCCAGGCTTGTCGGCGCGGAAGCCTATGTGGGGGGTTCGAGCACCTCCGGATGCGTCTTCGGATACTTCCAGGATCTCGCCGACGAGGGCTCGCACTGGCACTTCGTCGAGAATGCCGCGGCGGGACTCATTCCGACGAACGACGGACAGCACTGCGTCTTCGCCTCGGTTCCGGGACCCCGGTTTGCCGCGACATTTCGCGACAATATCGATCAGGCATTCATGAGCGTTCTGGCGGCGAACTCCACGCAGCTTGCGGCAGATGTCTCGCGCGCGCGCATGGTTGGACGCTTGCGGGGGTTTGCAGGCATCCGCGGCTACATGCGCCAGTCTTTCGGGCCCGGCTGGGCGCTCGTCGGCGATGCCGGCTACTTCAAGGATCCACTGACAGCCCATGGCATCACGGACGCCCTTCGCGATGCAGAACTTCTCACGCACGCGATACTGGACAACCGACCACGCGCACTCGCATCCTATCAACAGGAGCGGGACAGACTTTCGCATGCGCTTTTCCAGATCACGGATTTGATCGCTTCCTTCCGGTGGAGTCTCGACGAAGTCAAAGCTCTGCACGCCAACCTGAGCACGTCGATGCGCGCGGAAAGTGAGCGTATGGCGTTAATGTCCGCGCCTGGTCGGCTTGCAGCCTGAGGAGACTACTCATGTCAAATCATGATTCACCGTGGAGTCGGACACCACGTGGGCAGCCACGGGTCGGAGCGCGGGCCGAACGCCGGCGAACCACGACCATGCAGGATGTCATCCGCTTTACAGAGATGACCGGGGACAAGAATCCGATCCACTACGACGCCGAATTGGCCGCCCGGTTGCCCTTTGGTGGTCTTGTCGTGCAAGGCGGAATCACCACCGGCCTACTGAATGCAGTCGTCGCCGAAGACTTGCCTGGACCGGGCACGGTATTTCTCGAGACCAACTGGCGCTTCCTGAAGGCTGTGCGCGTCGGCGAGGCAATCACAGCGGAGGTTTGCGTAACGGACGTCCGCGAGGACAAGCCGATCTGCAAGCTGGAAACCAAAGTTTCCAACGAGCAAGGCGAAATCTGCGTCGCCGGCACTGCCGTGACGTTCACCGTGCCCCTGCGCGACGCCTGATCGCAGACACAAACAACGCGCCTAGCCACCAAACGACCCGAACATTGGCCGTGAATGCACGCGGTCAAGCTGCGATCCGTCGAGAAAATTAATCCTTAAGACCGAGCTTCAAAAGCTCCGTGCGGATCTGCTGTCGCAAGTCGTCGCCACGATAGGGAAACGCCCTAAAATAATCCGTGATGCGGTAGCCCGGATGAATCGCCCCAAGCTGCCTGATGTATTGACGCGCGACGATGTCCCGCTTCGCCCTTGCGTTACAGAATGCCGCGATTGCAAAAATATGATAGTGGGCATTGGGCTGACGCGCGGCAAGGTCGGCCAGATTGGCTGCTTCTTCCACTTTGCCGCTGAGCGCGGCATTGAACGCCTGCGCGGCAAGCATCGCAAAGCTCATGAGGTCGTACGGGCTCAGGCGGCGAGCTTGCTGTACTGCCACATCGCATCCCGGATGGTCACCACTCAGCAATCGCGCGAACGCCGACGAATAGTGCCCGATCGCAAAGCTCGGACTAAGTTCAACGGAATGATCGATTTCCTGAATCGCCAGATCAAAGTCTTTTCGCAACAAGAATGCGCGCCCGAGCGCCCAATGCCCTTGGGGATCGCGGGGGTCCACACTCAACGCTTGCTGCGCGTACTCCAGCGCCTGGCTGATCTCACCTTCACGGTCCTTGCCGATTTCCAAGAAGGCGCGTTGCCAATGGACGAACGAAAGCCCCGCGTAGACGCGAGCGGAGTTCGGGTCGAGCTTTGCTGAGAGTCTAAACAGGCGCTCCGCCTCCTCATATCCGCCGGCTGTAAATTGGTACATTAGCCAAGAGCCGCGATGGTATGCGCTCCACGCGTCAATATTGGCAGGATGCATAAGTAATGCGCGCTGTCGCTCCGATGTCTCGATCTCGCTTTCCACGGTGCCGACAATCAAGTTCGCGATTTCGTCCTGGAGGGTGAAAAAGTCGTCGACGCTGCGGTCGAATTGCTCCGCCCAGACCTCATGCTCCGCTACCGCGTCGGTCAATGCGGCCGTTACGCGAACGCGCTGGCCAGATAACTGCACGTTGCCTTGGATGACGTACCGGACCCCAAGTCTGAGCGCGATGCGCTTGACGTCCTGTACGGGACCTCGAAACGTAAAGGCTGTGCCTCTAGAAATAACGAACAGCCAGCGCGTGCGCGCCAAGCGGGTCATGATGTCGAGCGACAGCCCATCCGCAATAATTTGACCGTGCTCACTACCACCGAGAAGGATGAAGGGCAGGACAACCAGTGAGGTCCTTTTAGGTAAGCGGAGATCCAGGCCAGAGATGCTATCGGCGTTTTCCGGATGGGTGTCTTGTGCATCCTCGGGTGAACCCAATATCGCGCGCTCGGGACTGACTCGCTCCTGGCTCAGTGTCAGCGCACGAGCAGGCGCGGACTGGCTTGCGGTGTGCTCGTCGGACAGCGCCACCTTCGAGCCGCCGCCGTCTGCCACTTCACCGACGAAGCGCAACCCGCGCCGATGGATTGTGCGGATCAGTCCCTGCGCTTTGCCGTCATCGCCAATGGCTCGGCGAGCCGCCCTGATGCGGCTCGATATAGCGGCATCGGACACTATGCGCCCGTGCCAGACGCGCTCGACAATTTCGTCTCGCGTGATGATTCGATCCCTGTTCTCTATAAGCAGAATCAATAGGTCGAAAACTTGCGGCTCTATGCCAACCGTGCGCCCATTTTGGCGCACTTCGTAGGCGTCCGTGTCGACTGTGATCGGGCCGATCGAGTAGATCATACTTGGCCCCCCCGAAATTGTCCGGCCTCATACTGCGAGGAGAGCGTGGGCGGCGACGCGCATGTGCCAATCGCGCTAGGATGGCCGATCGGAACTTCTCTATGACTTCTCCAGGAAATCTTCAAGCACAGCTGTTGGAGGCCAGCTACCCTTGGGAAGGAAAGTACGCTGCAGGAAAGGTCGTTGCGCCGCCGGCGCGGCGGACGCGAAGGCATGGTCTGGCGAATTGGCTTGGCGACCATTGTTGCCTTTCCCATTCAGCCCTTCAAATAGCATGCACATGCCGGAGCCCAAAAGACCGGCGGGCACGGAACACGACTGTTCGATCTCCCACTTGGTCCGGCGTGTCTTGCTCCACAGGAGCCAACTATCCCGCCTCTCTCTGGCTGCAATCACTCTGAGCGCGGAGCAACTAATGTCCAGCGGGTCCGAGCGCAATACGCTCCCTCACAATTATTGCAAAACTGAACAAATTCGAGCGCGTGTGTCAACGCTTGACCAACTCCGCAGGCATTTCCCGAGTGATCGTGCAAGCCCTCTAGCGAGCGTCGACCTCGCGCGTGGCAAGCCGCCGAGTCGGAGCGGATGCTCCGTGTTCAAATTGCCACCTCAGTGAGCAAAGTCCTACTGATGGCGCCGCATTCTTCGCGATGATCAACGACCTCTGTGCGCGGACATCCGAATTGCGCCGTGCGCGCGGTTAGAACGTCAGGTCACAACGTCTGATTGGCTGGCGTGCGCATGGTCGATCCCGATCGGAGTAGTAAGCCAGCTTGTCCAACGGTGGCGTGCCGCTATCCAGCGTGAAGTCTCCAGGCTTTGTCGGCGGCGCCGCCTCGACAATGTTTTCCTGAGCCCACGTCCGTCTTCGATGACGCCGACGGCGGCAACGCCTCGCCTCGTGTGCGCCAGTAACAAGCATCAACGTCGGGGCCACATATGTCGACTGGCAGCGGTATTTCTCCAGGTTTTCTCCATGAAAAATATCATTGCTCGTCAAGCGTCGTAGGGCCGGATGGTGCAAATTCCGATCAAGAAAAGATCAACAAGAGCCAAGGATTGGTCTGTCCGGAATAGCAGGAGATGAACATGAGCAAAACCTTTTCCAACGCCCCGTTGGACGGAGCTGATGGGACGCTCCCCGTCACCAGTCGCGTAGTGCAAGGGATCGCAGCTTGGATCATCCGGCGCGCAGTGCGGAGGGCCGAGGTCGCGCTCAGGAATGATCGCACTCGCCAGCATATAGACGCAGAAAGCACACTAATCCCTTGCGTTCTGCGCGGGAGGCCTGACTCGCGGATGACTGGTCCGAGGTGGGCGATTCCAGCTGCGCAAATCTCGTGAGCCAAGATTCTGAGCGACCGCACTTTCGATACTAACAGCGCGGAAGCCAAAATAGCCAACCACCAACTTCAAACGAGGAAAGCATGCTGACTGATGCAACAGCTGAACTAAAGGAAGGATTCCGCGGCTCGATCATAGGCCGAAGCGACGAAGGCTATGAGGCGGCTCGTTCACTCTACAATGGCATGATCAACAAGCGCCCTCGCATCATCGCGAGATGCGCCGACGTCGCAGATGTCATGAAGGCCGTCAATTTCGGTCGGGAAAAAGCCCTACAGATCGCCATCCGCTGCGGGGGGCACAATGGCCCTGGGCTCGGCAGCGTTGACGATGGGCTGGTAATCGACCTGGCTGGCATTAAAGGCATTCGCGTCGATCCCGCTACACGAACGGCCCGAGTTGGCGCCGGCTGCACGCAGGGCGATGTCGACCATGCGACGCATGCCTTTGGCCTCGCCGTTCCGGCCGGCATCATTTCAACCACTGGCATTGCTGGCCTCACGTTGAGTGGTGGTCATGGCTATCTCTCGCGCAGGTACGGCCTTACCATCGACAATCTCCTCGAAGCAGACGTCGTGCTGGCGGATGGCACGTTTGTAACGACCAGCAGAAGCGAAAACGAAGATCTGTTCTGGGCGCTGCGCGGCGGTGGTGGGAATTTCGGCGTTGTCACCAGTTTCCTGTTTCGACTGCACCCGGTCCGCGATGTCTTCGCCGGACCGATCGCGTTCGACCAGGCGCACGCCGCAATGATCATGAAGCGCTATCGAGAGTATCTTCCCGGCGCCCCCGAGGATCTGTGCGTCTTCCTCGGGTTGAAGACGGTGCTTTCCAGCGATCCTTTTCCCAGGGAGCATTGGGGCAAGAAAATCTGTCTCCTTATGTGCTGCTTCAACGGCACCGAGGCTGACGGAAAGAAGGCGCTCGTGCCAATGCTGAAGGGACTTCCAGATCCCTTGTTCAATTGGATGGGCATGATGCCCTATCCGAACGTCCAAAGTATGTTTGACGGTCTCTATCCAAAAGGCATGCAGTGGTACTGGCGCGGCGACTTCGTCAAGACGCTGCCCGATGCCGCTATCGATGCACATCTCGCACAAGCCGCCAAGGCTCCGAGCGAGTTGTCTTTGATGCACCTCTATCCGATCGATGGCGCAGTTCATCGCGTGGGCAAGGAGGACACAGCCTGGAATTGTCGCGACGCCACCTGGTCGATGGTCATTGCCGGTATCGATCCGGATCCCGCAAGAGCTGGGGCTATTACGCAGTGGACCAAGGCCTACTGGGAGGCCGTGCATCCCTTCGATTTGAGCGGCGCCTACCCCAATTTTATGATGGACGACGAAGGCGAGGCGCGACTCAAGGCAACCTATGGCGAGAACTACGCGCGATTGGCCAAGGTGAAGAAGAGGTACGATCCCAAAAACCTGTTCCGAGTGAATCAGAACATCAGGCCAGCGGTCTAGTCGTCGACTGAGCCGTCCGGATCGCAGGCAGCTCCAGCGAGTCCGCCAAAAGCTGATCCAGCGAAGATCTGGACGCTAGGAGATCGATCATGAGCACCAATGCGCAGCCGGATCCGGCTGGCCGCACGACGGAGGATGCGTTTCAATCCATGCGCGCCATCCTCGTCGTTATCGGGGCGACCGTCGCTATGGCGATTAGCTTCGGAAGCCTGGGGCTGACATCGATCTTCATGCGTCCGCTTGAAGCGGAGTTCGGCTGGACGCGTGCCGAGACGAGCCTTGCTTACGCGATTGCCTCAGCCGGCATGGCACTTGGCGGGCTCGGCTGGGGATGGGCTTCGGATCGCGTGGGCATTCGCGTCCTGTTCGCGATAGGTGGGTCGGCCATGGTGCTGTCGGTGCTCGCCATGTCGGTCGTCGAGACCGTCTGGCAGTTCCACCTAGCCAATGCCGTTCTCGCCTGCCTAGGATTCTCCGTGCTCTACGCGCCACTCCTCGCGGCAACCGGCGATTGGTTCGAGGAGCGCAGGGGGCTCGCCGTGGGGATCGTTACCGCTGGCGGCGCGCTGGGGCAGGGGGTCTTGCCGTTCTCGGCCAATACTCTCATCGATATTCTAGGTTGGAGGTTTGCGTACGTCAGCATTGCGCTGACGATGCTGATCGCGCTCGCCATCTCACTGCCACTCGTCAGGCGTCCCGACCATTCGCTCCGCCCCATACTCCAACCCCTCACCGATAATTCATGCGGCCGCAGAGTTGGTGAGCGGCTGCGTGTCAGGATGCTGTCCGTGGCAGCCTTTCTCTGCTGTGTCTGCATGGGCATGCCGATCGTACATCTCGCGAGCTTCGTGACCATCGTCTGCGGCTCGCCATCGATCGGCGCCACGAGCATGCTGGTCGCCATGCTGTTCGGTACGGTCGGTCGCGTGTGTTTCGGGTTTCTCGCCGATCGCATCGGTTACCTCGCGAGCTATGCCGGCGCATCAATATTGCAGACCGTTGCGGTGCTCGCCTATCCGATACTCGACCAAGACCTTTCCATCATGGCGCTATCGGCCATATTCGGCTTTGGCTTTGCCGGCAACATGACATGTCTTGTGCTGTGTATTCGCGAAGCTGTCCCCGTGCAACGATTCGGCGGGGCGCTCGGCGTCGTCATGCTCGTCGCCTGGCTCGGTATGGGCGTCGGCGGCTATGTCGGAGGCGCGCTCTTCGACAGTACCGGTACCTACGTTGCCGCCTTCCTGCTCGCCGGCGCTGCCGGCGTTCTGAACCTCTTCGTCCTTACGGCCGTGGCACTCATGCGTCGAACAGCGAAGGCGCGGGAAGCAGTTCCTGTGTCCGCAGTCGCCGCCTAATCTTCAGACGCAAGTAGCGAACTGTCCAAACCCGTTCGGAGGCTTTTCATGTTTGGCCCCTTTGATTCGATCCTCGACACGATCGGCCACACGCCCGTCGTTCGCATCAACAAGCTCGCGCCCGACGGCATCGATCTGTTCGTCAAGCTCGAGGCCTTCAACCCGCTCGGCTCCGTCAAGGACCGGCTCGCATTCGGTCTCATAGAGGCCGCGGAGCGGTCCGGTCGTCTCAAGCCAGGTCAGACTGTCATCGAAGCGACGAGCGGCAATACAGGCATCGGCCTCGCCATGGTCTGCGCCCAGAAGGGCTATCCTCTTGTCATCGTCATGGCCGAAAGCTTCAGCGTCGAACGGCGCAAGCTCATGCGCTTCCTCGGCGCGAAGGTCGTGCTCACGCCGGCTGCCGCAAAGGGTACCGGCATGGTTGCAAAGGCGCGCGAGCTTGCCGCTCGCCATGGTTGGTTTCTCTGTCGCCAGTTCGAGAGCGAGGCCAATCCGGACATACATTCACGCACGACTGCTGAAGAGATCCTCTCTGCCTTCGAGGGACGTCGCTTGGACTACTGGGTCACCGGTGCAGGCACCGGCGGTACGCTCAAAGGCGTCGCGCGCGTGCTCAAAGACCGTCGGCCAGAGACAAAAATCGTACTATGCGAGCCCGACAACGCGCCGATGCTCGCGAGTGGCATTGCGCAGACCTATGAGACGGACGGGGCTCCCGCGGCCAGTCATCCTCTGTTCCGCCCGCATCTCATGCAGGGTTGGTCGCCTGACTTCATTCCAAAGCTCACAAATGACGCGCTTATGGCAAGCCACGTCGACAAGATCGTATCCGTCAATGGCAACGACGCCCTGCGGCTCGCGCGCGAGATCGCCGCGAAGGAGGGCATTTTCTCGGGAGTTTCGGGCGGCGCGACGCTCGCGGGTGCGCTTGAACTCTGCATGAGCATTCCAAAGGGGTCGACGGTCCTCTGCATGATCCCCGATACAGGCGAACGCTATCTCTCCACGGCACTTTTCGATGCCGTGTCGGAGCACATGTCCGAAGACGAGCAAGCGATCGCGTCTTCGACGGAAAGCTTTCTCATGGGTGCGCCGCCAGCGCAGCTTGGCGCGGCAGCCGTTTCTCCGGTGCTTGAAGCAAGGCCCGAGGCCGTCCGCTTCGTGAACCAGACGATCAGCGATCGTGAACAACCTGTTGTGATGTTTGCGCTCGAGTGGTGCGAGTTCTGCTGGGCTCTGCACAAATTTTTCCGGGCGCACGGCATCCCGTATCGCTCGATCGATCTCGATTCTGTCGCCTATCAGCAGGACGACCTCGGCGGTGAGATCCGCAAAGTACTTCGAGCGCGTCTCGGCTCGCCGACGATTCCTCAGGTCTTCATTGGAGAAAGGGCCGTAGGAGGCTGTACGGATGCACTCGAGCAATTCCGCATGGGTACGCTCCAGGCACTTTTGAGCGAGAACAATGTGCCATTCACACCCGCCGACGGGTTCGATCCAAGTCGCTTCCTTCCGACGTGGGTGCACCCGAGGTGAGATCGCATTTCAGCCGATGGCGGTACCGCGAGAGAGATGGCGGATCGGAAATCAGCAAGCACTCGCTGCGCTACAGCGGAACTGATCTGCCGATTAGAAGGTAATCTTCGCGTGAATCAGCTTCTGCCTGGCCACTCGATGATCGAAAGCAGCGTCAAGTATCCAAGCATCGAAGTTGATGACGCGATCGGGATTGCGGCAAAGATCGACATTTGAGTGACGCATTGCCTCCGAATCCGGACGTGGTCGGCGGCGCGACCCGCTTCGGACGGTTAAGCACGCCGATGGCAGCTTCGGGGGGGCGAGCGACGCTCACGACCGGTCAGAGAGCCGGTGGAGCCCACGACTGGTTCTGGCCCTCCTCGACTGTCGGAAGCTTGTCCGAACTCGTCCGTTGCTAGAGGCAAAGCCGACGCGACGCGCGTCATGGCTGGCGTCCTCGTTGACCCACCTCTTCCATGGTGTGCATCGTCCGCTTACAAGGCGGCTTGCTCTCAGCAGCGGAAGTTCGAGCGAAGCGTGATCGTCACGGCATTACCCTTGCGTCTGGAGCTACGTTGAGGCGGAGAAAGCCGCCTTTAGCTGCTTTGACGGCGCTGCGTCCTTGATGAATGTGAACCGCCCCTGCTCCTTCATTTCTCGGCCTGCCTGGAGGAATGCGGCCATGGCGTAGCGCGCGATGGAGCCGCCGACGCTGATGCGCTTGACACCTGCAGCCGCAAGATCATCGGCGGTGATGCTCGTGTCGGCATGGCTCATGACCACGTTGACCGGCTTCGACACCGCCGAGACGACGGCCTTGATCGTCGCCAGATCCCTGAGACCCGGTGCGTAGAGCACGTCGGCACCTACCGCCTCGAATGCCTTGAGCCGCCGGATCGTGTCATCGAGATCATGGCGACCATTGACGAAGTTCTCTACTCGCGCCGTCAGCATGAACGGGAATGGCAGCGAGCGGGCGACCTCGACGGCAGCCTGAACACGTTCAACGGCAAGATTGAAATCGTAAATGGGCTGCTCCGCGTCGCCTGTCGCGTCCTCGATCGAACCTCCGACCATGCCCGCTTCGGCGGCAAGGCGGATCATCTGAGCAGCAGCCTTCGGCTCGTCGGCGCCGCAGTTCTCGAGATCCGCATTGACCGGCAGGCTCGTCGCGTCCGCGATTGCCTTGCAGTTGGCGAGGATCTCGGCCGGGGTCACTATGCTGCGACCGAGGGTGATGGCGAGGCCGAGGCTCGTTGTCGCGAGCGCCTCGAAGCCGAGCGAGGTCAGAAGGCGCGCCGTGCCGGCATCCCAGGGGTTGGGGATGATGAAGGCGCCCGGGCGGCGGTGCAGCTCCTGGAACCGGGCGGCTTTGTCGGCCTGTGAGATCATGGATGGTCTCCTAAGTGGTCCTCGGGCCTGCAATGCCGAAAGGTTGGCTTCCCACGCGACATGTGTCTAATGCATAGTTTCTATAGCCATGATTAGTTTTGTGGATCGCCATGGACATCGATGCCATTCGCACATTTCTGTCGATCGCCCAGCTCGGCGGCTTCACCCGCGCCGCTGAGGAATTGCACCGTTCGCAGCCGGCGATCAGCCGACGGATTGGTCTCATCGAGCAGGAGCTTGGCGCGTCCTTGCTGGAAAGAGTGCGCGGTGGCGTGCGCCTGACGGAGGCCGGACGGGCGTTCTTGCCGTTCGCAGAAGCCGCACTCGCCGCCATCAAGGACGGCCGCAATGCCGTGCGCGCGACCATCAGCAAGGAAGCCGGGGATGTATCACTGGCCCTCGTCGGCACCCTCGCCGATACGTATATCGTTCACGTCCTGCGCAAATTCTCACGCCGCTCCAAATCCTCGGCTCTCGATATTCGCACCGCATCCAGCCAGGAGGTCAGCGACCTCGTGCGGCGCGGGGAGGTCACGCTAGGCTTGCGATACTTCGCAGACGCGCGACCCGAGATCGCCATGCGCATCGTTGGCAGGGAGAACATGCTCGTGGTCTGCGCCCCAGATCATCGCCTCGCGAACAAGCGCGTTGGAAAGACCGAATTGGAGAATGAGCGCTGGATCGGATTCCCGGCGACGCGGGGTCGGGAATCGTTCGGCCATGTACTGGTCCGCCGCCTCGTGGTCGCCGGGCTTGAAGATCCCAAGATCACCCTCATCGACAGCCTGACTGCCCAGAAGCGGCTCGTTGAGGCCGGATTTGGCATCGCGATGGTCCCGGAGAGCAGCGTGCACGACGAGCTACGGCTCGGATCTCTGGCGCAGATCAATGCCCCCGCTATCCGCACTTCAATCCCTATCGCCCTCATCCATCGCCGCAAGGGGCACCTCAATACCGCTGCACGCACCCTGATCGACTTGCTCGATCGACGAACGCGGTCGTCCGGCAAGAAGTGAACGGGCGACTTGGCGGTCGGCTTGCGGGACGCGCCTGGCCCACGCGACGATCGTGTCCGATCCACCCCGCACGAGCCGACACGTCTTGAGCAGCCGTAAGCGAGTGGCAAATGGCCCATCTCGTAGGCTTGCCGCATACCTGAGTTCGTCCGCACTTGGAGGTGTAGGAGTCCCGCGGAGGGTTGGGATTAGTCGTCGATCTTGATCCATTGCAGACGTAAGCACAGCTGTTCCGCAGCCGGCTTCAGCTTCGCGGCGGTTACGCCCGCTGGCCGTGACATTTCTTCCACTTCTTGCCGCTCCCGCAGGGGCACTGATCGTTCCTGCCAATCTTTCCCTTGGCTTGGGCATTTGCAATCCGCCTCTGCTGCAACGCCACGCTCTCCGCCCGTAGACGCTCGACCTCTGCCGCTGGCACTCCGACAAGAGTTACATTGCGCAAGTGGGCACCGAACAGCTTTCCGTCTTTGTCGCATTCAAACTCGACAAGGCGGCGATCTGTCTTATTGTCCGCGAGCATGACAACGCGCGTGTGTTCGATCGCGACTTCCGCGTTACGTGGTGCGTCGGGAGACCAAACAAACTGGGTCATCTCCATTCCACCATACGAAGACAGCGGACGTGCGCGCTTTAGCTCCTTGTTTTCTTTCAACGCGTTCTCAATCGACGAAGCAAGCGTGTCCCGCCAGTCGCCAGCGCCGTTTAAGATGAAACTTGATAATTCCGCTCTGCGTGGCTCGTTCGAGGTATCCAGTAGATCAACAATCTCTGCAATCCGGTGCGGCATCTTCTGCCGAGGCTTCGGTAACGCGTCGCCGACGAGCACGGCACTAAAGTATTCGTTGACTGGGGTCGTGTAGCCGTCGAACTGCATCTTGTCAGCATTCTCGGAAAGTTCTTCCGCATACTGCGTGTAGTTGTTCTCCGTGATATACATACCGAAGTGATCCATCTCGTCATTGAGGTCGACCTTATCGGAACGACCGGCTCTTACGCGCATTTCGACGAAATGCAAAAAAATTAGCGAATTGTCGAATAGGTCGGCGTAAACTCGAAGGTCGTCGAGCGAAAGTGGCCACAACGGGCGTTGACCGACATCGATCCCGAGTGGCGCAAGATGCTGCGCGCGAGCCGCCAGCGCCGTGAAGGCGTCAAGCGTGATTGTGCATACGGTCACATGCCGGAAATCCGAACGTCGCAGTTTCGCAATTTCATTGTGTTCTGCATCCGCAATCGAGACTTCACGCGCGCTTTCCAAGAAATCCACAAACCGACTTCCTTGCCGGGCGGGCGCTTGGAGAAGCGTCCGAAGTGACGCGAGATGCGCATCGAGATCGTTTGCGGGCGATGTGTACGTGAAAGCGCCGCCTTTCACCTCGATCACGAAGAGGTGGTCTTCATAGATCAAGATGCCATCGGCCTCATGCCATTGAGCCGGGCCGGCTCCGACTTTCCATCTGTAGTAAATAGGCCGAAATACGCGCGCGCCAGGCATCAACCTGGTTAGGTAGCTGAACGGCAATTCTTCAGAGACCGCCTTTTGACCGTCGTTCCACGGTTCCTTGTAGGCGGGTTCAAGCTCAACAACGATGCGCCGTAGTACGCGGTATATGTTGTCGAACAGGTTGAAGATGTCGAAACAATACGTCGAGCCATTGAGCCGTATGAACGGCCGCCGCATTATCGGCCAAATGCGCAAGGGCCATCCTGCAAATTCGCCGGGGGCGAAGAATTCGGTGTCTTCGCCGGGGAAATAACTCAGTGCATCCAGCATGGCCTTGGGCAGGACGGTGTTTTTGCCAATGTCGAACAGATCAAGGCCGAACATCGCGCCTGCGAACCTGTCGCGCTGCGCAGCAAGGTCGCAGTCTTCAAACACTTTGGCCATCAGTGCTTCGAAGTCTAGGTCTTGGTGCTTAGCTGCAAGTTCATCAAGCTGGGCCATTGACTTCGCGTGCAACTCCTTCATGTCTCTTGCGATGTCCATGAGGCCATGCGTAAGCCGCGTCAAAATCTTGTCGAACTCCGCCGCGAGTGCAACTGCGTCAAGCCCGAACAGCTTCAACAGAGTGTCCGAATGCGGCGCGAGCACATCGAGCAGCGCCTGCCGCTCATGAAGCTGATAGCGTTTGCCTCGAATATTCAACCAGAGTGTTTCCGCGCGAAACCGAAACTCCTCCAGCTGCATATCCAGTTGCGGGTCTTGCATCCTTCTGTGAGCCGCCAGGCATATCTGATAATCGAGCGTGAGACGCCGGAACAATGTCTCGATATCCGCTTTTAGCTTGGCCCAATCTTCCTCGCTTACGTCGGTGGCATACTGCTCCGGCTTCACTGACACGATTACGCTTTGCACATAATCGACCATCCGGGCTGCTGCGAGCTTTTCTGAATCACCGGCATCTCTCCCGCCTAAGCCGACCATCATCGCAGAATATTCCCACCAGCCCCTTTGAAGCAGACGATCGGGGGGGAGGCGGACGATCTGCGCTGCGATGGAGGCGACAAGGACGTCGATCTCGCTGACTGTGATGGGATACTGAGCCACCATCCGGGCTTGAACGGCCTCAAATTGCTCTTGCGTTGCTCGTGAGCGGCCTATCACCAACCGGCCGAACCGCGCGAACTCCATAGGCCCGGCGGCGAAATAGTCGTCGGGCTTTGCGTTTTTGGCCTTTCTCTTTTTCGACTTGGCCACGTGGGTTCTCCTGCGAGGCGGCGCTATGCCCCGCGCTTTGCCGCCTCGGCTTCGAGGTTGGCGACATCATTCCTTGAGCGTGCGTTTGGAAGCTCAACGTAGGGCGCGCCGCCGTCTCTCCTATTGCGGCCACACCCTATAGTGCCTTCTCGAAGTGAAAGCGCGTGATGCCGCCGCCAACGGTCTTCGTGGACATCGTGTCGGCAAGCTCGGTCTGACGAGGTGATATCCGCTCTTGCGATAGAAGGCTATCGCTGCCTCCTGAACCTCGGCGGTGCTCAAGATCAATTTTGAGAAACCGAGATGCCGCGCTCGCGCTTCCGCACACTGCAGCATGCGCTGTGCAGGCCTTGCGGATCGACGAACTGCGCAAATCGTCGCGTATGTCGACGACCGGACGCCACTGCGGCAGCTCGCTGCCACCGAATTGCGACGCGGCACTAGCGATCTGCGCGGCGCAACTGTCTGCACGGGCAAGCCCAGTTGGCGGCAGTTGGGACATGACCGGACGGTGCCCCCGCGTCACGGCGTCTTTGCGACGCTGTTCAGCCCTTGTCCGAACCGGGCTTGGCTGTGGACGAAGCGAGCAAGTCATCGAGCACGTGACCAAGGTAGGTCTCGATTACCTCCAGCTCAGCAGCACAGACCGGAATCTGCGGCCCGAGATCGTCACTGACGATGATGCTGTCCGCGTGCTCGTCCCGTCGCTGCCCTGCCGCCGGCTCAGCCGTGTCGCGCCGACGCGCTACGAGCTGCGGCGGGCCACGGCAAGCAGGTCGCGCCGTGCTGTCCGCGCCATCGGGAACAACGGAAACCTTCGACTGCAGCTGTGCTCGATCGTCTTGGCTGGCGCTTAGAACAATGACTTCAGCAGTTCTTTCTGCTGGCGGACTGATGCTCGCTGTCCATCGCGACCAGGCAACGCCGTTGGCGACAAGGCGCGGCCACCCAGCCATGACTATCTGACGACGCTTGCCTTTCCATGAGCGCACGGCAACCTGCGCTGCCGCCGACCGCGTGCCGCCGGCTCTTGACGAAGCACACCTGGACGCATCGGCGTCCAATGCTGCTGCCGTATCGTTCACTTGATCCAGCACAGGCTGAGAGCAAGGGAGCGCGGACCGGGCAAGGGCCGGCGTGCTGCACGTCACCTGCGCCGCGACGCGACGGGCTCGAAACACCAGCCTCAGCGCCTCATCGCTTGTGGGCGCCAGATAGCGCGGATCGAGGTCGCTCTGGGGTGCCAACTCCACCGCAAGGCTCACTTGCGCCGGCGTCAGCCCAAGCTGCGCCCAGTCGTGACGGCTCTGCACATCGGCCTGCCAGTCCGAGATCATGAGCGCGCCGACAGCCGTCGCGAGCATCGCCACGACGCCCGTCGCCGCAACAGCGACGACGTGAGCGATCGTCGATGCGTCCACTAGGCTGAGGGGCAGCGTGATCCCACCGAAACAGAGAGCGGCAGCGAGACCGGCGGCAAGGCCGATCAGGACATATGGACTAGGCACAAGTGCCATGACGTCTTTCACGCCATGCTGCGCGCTATGGGCAAACCAACGTCGGTGTGCCGCTCGCTCCGGCTCACCAAAGGGACAGGCCGCCCCTTCTCCGCCGCCATCGCTCGCCCCTGCGGGGTGGGACAAGCGAGCGATGGCGGCTCCGAAGGGACGGGGACCAGGCGTGATGTCAGCGACATCCACCGCATGTTTTGAGGTCGGGTGTGTTTGTAGCGGCTGCGTACAACGATCATCGTCTCCTCCTGGGGCAAGGCCGGGGGGGGGGGGGGGGGGGGGG
>JAEZRM010000116.1 GCA_023412805.1 Pseudomonadota bacterium
GCGCCCGAAACGATCTTGCCGCCAGCATCTGCTCTGCCCTACGCTCCGCTTCGGCCAGATCAGACGCTGGCCAGCGACGGCCGGATTCTAACTTAGAACATGGCGCCGCTTCGTGGGGCAGGCCAAGCGAGCCACCGACGATGGCGCCCTTCTCGACGCGCCAGGTGTGCTTGGTGTCGCCCTCCCAACCCGTCAGGGTTCTGCCGTCGAACAGCCGTTCGGTTTCTGCTGCGACAAGCGGCGAGCTCGTAGTGACAGCGCACAGAAAGAGCACCCGCACGACGAAGTGATCCAAGAGTCACCTCTCTTCCGTTTAGGTTCATTGCGGGACCACGTGATGCGTTTGCCGGCCAGAGTTCATGTGTGGCACCGGATCGCTTGCGTTGCTTCGTACTTCGCCGCGCTCGCGCGCATTTCAGCCAGAATCCAGGTTCCTAATCGCATTTCCGATACTTCAACAAAATAATAGGGAGGCTCCAAATGAAGCACCAGGGCGCGCACGTTCTATCGCGGCGCAGTATCGTCAAGGGCATCGGCGCCGGTGTCGGCACCATGGTACTGGCACATGGTGCCGGTGCACAAACGCAGACGGGACCAGCTGCTCCGCCGAGCACCATCACCACCCCACCACGCGACTTCGGGCCGGGCGGCGCTCCGACCACCTACTTCACCGATCCCGATGTTCTTGCCGTCGATCCGGTCTTCAGGCAGTACGCCCAGCCCAACAGTGCCATCCAGAGGCTTTGGACCGGTGCGCTCTGGTCGGAGGGTCCGGCCTGGAATGCACAGGGCCGCTATCTGGTCTGGAGTGACATTCCGAACAATCGACAGCTGCGCTGGCTCGAAGACGACGGGCACGTCAGCGTCTTTCGAATGCCGTCGAACAACTCCAACGGCAACACCTTCGATTTCCAGGGCCGCCAACTCGCCTGCGAGCATCTTACCCGCCGTGTGGTGCGCTATGAGCTCGACGGCTCGGTCACCATTCTGGCCGATGCCTACCAGGGCAAGCGATTGAATTCTCCCAACGACGTCGTGCCTCATCCCGACGGCAGCTACTGGTTCACCGACCCGCCCTACGGCGGCCAGCTCTATGAAGGCACGCCTGACGCTGCGGGAGGTCCGAGCAATGTCGCCGGCCGGCTCAACAACCGCCTCGGGCAGCCCCCCGAGATCGGCTCTGCAAAGCGCGAGCTCCCCACCAATTGCTATCGCATCGATCCGAGCGGACGCGTCGATCTGGTCGTTACGGAGGAGCAGGTTCCGGATCCGAATGGCCTGTGCTTCTCGCCCGACTACAAGAAGCTTTACGTCGTGAGCACGGGCAAGGGACCTGGCGACACCGGCCCGGGCGGCAAGGGGGAGATCTACGTCTTCGACGTTGGAGCCGATAACAAGCTCTCCAACGGCAAGCTGTTCAGCGATTGCATGGTCGACGGTGTCAAATGCGGGCCCGACGGCTTACGCTGCGACGTCGACGGCAACGTCTGGTCGGCGAGCAATGCAGGTCGCGCGGTGGGCTATAGTGGGGTTATCGTCTTCAATCCCGAAGGCAAGCTCATCGGTCGCATTCGTCTGCCGGAAATCTGCGGCAACGTCTGTTTCGGCGGCCCCAAGCGTAATCGGCTGTTCATGGCAGCGAGCCAGTCCATATATGCCGTGTATGTGAATACGCAGGGCGCAGCACCGGGCTAGGCGGTCCAGTATGCTCGCCTATTCCCATGCGGGACTCGGCTTTGATCGGGATGAATGTTGTTCGGCAAGCCTGGGAGATGGCGAACGATGCCAGTTCTGAGGCGCGAGGGGCGGGGGATGCCCAACCCCGTCAGTCGATTGATAGCTCGCCAACATCCTCTCGCACGTGGCGGTCCCTGCCGTGATGGCTCAGCATTTGATGCCGCTGTGGGGGGGCTCCCCGCGAGCGAGGCGGGCATCATGTCCAGTGCTTACGCACTGACTACACGGCGAGTGTTCCGGTGCTCACGTCGACGATGGCGATATGAGGCGCGGCGTCCATGACTTCCCCTTGTAAGATATCTCTTATTCGGGCCCATGTGGGATCGCTGGACAAAATTGCATCAAATCTTCTCATCGAGCCGCCCTGCGACATGCCGCCAAGAATTCGTACGTGTAAGGGACGCTTCTGCCGCTCAATTGGTGTAGGAAGTCAGCCGGTCAGCCTCAATCCCGATCCTGGAGTACCAGAATGAAGGCCCTTACGAAGATCCTCCTCGCCTGCGCCGTCTCCGTTCTCGCCCTCAACGGCGCCGTCGGCCAGGAGAAGCCAGCCGCGACTGCCTACGAACCGAAATCGGGTCAAGCCGGCAAGGATGTCGTGTGGGTTCCGACGCCGCAGGCGCTGGTCGACCGCATGATGGAGATGGCCAGCGTCACCAAGGAGGATTACCTCATCGACCTCGGCTCAGGCGACGGGCGCACGGTGATTACGGCGGCGAAGCGCGGCATTCGCGCATTGGGCATCGAGTACAATGCCGACATGGTGGCCCTCTCGCAGCGGAATGCCAAGGAAGCGGGTGTCACGGATCTCGCCACGTTCGTGCAAGGCGACATCTTCGAGTCGGATTTCTCGAAGGCCACGGTGGTGACGCTCTTTCTGCTCCCGGCGCTCAACGTGCGGCTTCGCCCGACGCTGTTGGACATGAAGCCCGGTACCCGGGTCGTATCGAACTCGTTCGACATGGGCGATTGGGAACCCGATGAGCGCGTCGAGGCCGGAGGCGACTGCACAAGCTATTGCCGCGCGATGAAGTGGATCATCCCGGCGAAGGTCGGCGGCAACTGGAAGCTCGACAACGGCGAGCTTCAGCTCACGCAGACGTATCAGATGCTGACCGGCACACTGATCATGGATGGCAAAGCCGAGCCTATCAGTGCAGCCAAGATGGATGGCGAAAGCATTGCGTTCACGGCCGGCGGCAAGCGTTACAGCGGACGCGTGGCAGACAGGGCCATGACGGGAACCGTCGAAGGCGGTGGCTCGTGGCGTGCAGCGCGGGCCGCCGAATAGGCATAGACGCTGCGCACGGTACGCTCTGCCGAGCTGCGAGCAAAAAGTTCGATATGAGATGCCGGCGGATCCTCATCGGAACCGTCGGTCAGCTTTGTGGGTTGCAGCGAACCTGTCCGGGGTTCCGATCGCCCGCGTCGCGATGTGCCGCACAGGGAGCTCTCGCGCCAGCGGTGTCTTTTCAATATGATGTGCGTCGCACCAAATCCGGAGCACGCCCATGTCCCGCTTCGTTGCCGTCTACACCATGAAGCCGGAAGCTCTCGCTGCATTCCGTGCGCGCCCCAAATCCGAGCAGGAAGCGATCGACAAGGTTGGCTTGAGGGCGTGGGAGGAATGGACGGAGCGCAACGCCACCGCCATCGTTGCGACCGACGTCATGGTGGGCAAGACCAGGCGCGTCACCAAATCCGGCATCACCGATGCGCAGAATCAGATCGCGGGTTTTCTGATCGTCGAAGCCGCCGACATCACCGCCGCCGCTGCCCTTTTCCAGGATCATCCGCACATCACCATCTTCCCCGGTGACGGTATCGACGTCATGCCCGTCGTCACGGGGCCGCCAGAGGACGAGCCGTCATGAAACAAGCAACAGGTAGGGCCGCCGCCAACTGGCGCCGCGTCTATGCCATGCCGGTGGCGAACGTCTATCCGTCCTATATTGCCAAGGCGGAGAAAAAGGGCCGCACCCGGGCTGAGGTCGACGAGATCTTCCTCTGGCTAACGGGCCATAATCAGGCCTCGCTGGAAGGAGAACTAGCTAAGAAGACGAGCTTGGAGGAATTCTTCGCGCGCGCGCCGAAGATGAACCCTTCTCGCCTTCTGATCACCGGCGTCGTATGCGGCGTCCGCGTAGAGGAAATTGAGGAGCCGATGATGCGCGAGATACGCTATCTCGACAAACTCATCGACGAACTCGCCAAGGGCAAGACGATGGAAAAAATCCTCCGCAAACAGCCTTGCGTGGCATTGACCTGAAAGCACGGAAGCCGCCACGCCGTCCGGCTTAGTCGTTGTGCTCGATGCGGCGACGATCGCAGCGCTGATCGTTTGCGACAGGCTCGTTGGCCTGAAGCGAATGACGATCTAGCCTGACGAGGCAGGCATCCGGCTTTGCGGTCCGGATTTCGCAGTCTTCCGCGCTTCAAATTCGGTGTTTGCGGAGGTCTCTGGTGCACGCCTGCACCTCAAGCCTTCGCGCGCTTTCGGTATTCATCAAGTTCGCACGCGAACGGCAATCCACTCCATCGGCGCGCGAACCTGCCTTGCAAGCCATACGATAGTGCGATGCGCCAAAGAACCTAGCCCTATACGCTCGAAAACATGGCGCGCGCGCTGGCTGAACTCCTCGGCAGTCCATCGGGCTATCGTCGAGCCAAATAAAGCTCGCGGCTCCCCAAGCGATCGTCAGCCAGCGCGCCTGGCGCAATGCAATTGGCACATCGTCCACCTGCTACGACCGTTGTGCACTGCAACGGAACAAAGCATCTATCACTGCGTTCGACTCCCGAGCGAGCAAGCAATGGGGTGCGAATGGACTTTGCGTATTTCCGCAGAACGCTGTGGCGGGCGTGTGAAGGCTGGGTGCTCACCTATTGCATTGCCCTCAGTACGTTCGGCCTTATAGCGTGCATCGGATTAGGTACGACCGCAGCGGCAAGGGAACGCGCGGCTATCGTCGTGGCTCAGTCGGAGCAATCCGCGCCCGCGCCCGCATCCGCATCGCCCGTAGCGGCACCGAGTTTTTCGCAACTCGTTCGCAAGGAAGCGCGTGAACTGTCCTTCGGACAGTACAAGCCGGTTGACGAAGTCAAGACGTCGCCTGCAGAGGGGTACGATCAATATCGCCGCTTACGTTTCCAGCCATCGCGCGCGTTGTGGCATCGTGATCCGCCGGGATTCGAAGTGCATGGTTTGCCGCTTGGTTGGCTTTTCAAGCGACCTATCGAGCTTGTGGCTGTCGAGGATGGCAGCGCTCGACAACTCCAGTTCATGGGAACGGATTTCCTGGACGAGCGCGAGGCGTCCGCCAACGAGAAGCTCGGCGCGGCTCCAATGCCGTTGTCCGGGTTTCGCATTGGCGGGCCGCTCAACGGTCTCGACAAGGTGGACGAGATCATCGTGTTTCAGGGCGCGAGCTATTTCCGCGCCCTTGGCCGAGGTCATGTTTACGGGCTGTCGGCACGCGGCTTGGCCATCGGCACCGCGAGCAACAAGGGCGAGGAGTTTCCGACATTCCGAAAGTTCTGGCTGGAGAAGCCTGCAGATCGAGCCAAGCACTTTGTCATTCACGCGCTGCTCGATAGCCCCTCGACGACAGGCGCTTACACTTTCACGGTTCATCCCGGTGCCGAGACGATCGTCGATGTAGATGCAGTTCTCTATCCGCGCAGTGCGTTAAGTGAGGTCGGCATCGCGCCGCTCACCAGCATGTTCCTGGTCGGGCCCGGCAATCCTGTGCGTGTGCGGGATTTTCGCGCGCGTGTGCATGATTCCGATGGTCTCGCGATTATGACCGGTAAAGGTGAGCGCATCTGGCGACCGCTTGCCAATCCGCGAAAGCTTCAGGTCAGCGTATTCGCGGACGATAGTCCGCGCGGCTTCGGCCTCGTACAGCGCAACAGGAATTTCGCGGACTATCAGGATCTGGAGGCGCGATACGAGCGACGTCCCAGCCTTTGGGTCGAGTTCGCAAAGGACGTTGGCGCAGGCAGTGTCTTTCTGGTCGAGCTCCCGACCGAGGAAGAGATCCACGACAATATCGTTGCCTTCTGGCGGCCAAACGAGCGCCCCGAGAAAGGACGCGAGTATCAGTTGCGTTATCGCTTGCGCTGGCGTGATGAGGCGCCGACGCAATACGTAGGGCCATGGGTGTCGGATACACGCATTGGTCGCGCCTATCACGGCGCGCCCGAAGGTAGCTTCCTCGCTGTCGTCGACTATCTCGACCGCGATCCTTTCGGTAAGCAGGAGGCGCCCGTTGCCGAGGCTTGGGCCTCCGAAGGTGTGATCAGCAGTCTCGTCACGCAGCGAAATCCGGAGACCGGCGGTATCCGCGTGAGCTTTGTCTTCGATCCCAAGGGCAAGGAGCTCGCCGAGCTTCGTGTGACCCTCGGGGATTGGGACGGCCGAGTTCCCGAGACATGGCTCTATCGCTGGACGGGTGGTAAATGACGCCACGCGTTCGCCGTCGGGACAGGTGGCTTTCACGGCCGCCAATCAAGGCGCAGCCATCGGTCATGGAACCGCAGGATCTGTGGTCCGATCCGCGCGCGTCGACGGACACGCGTCACGCTGCTCGTGATCCGGCACTGTCACGCCTCGTAGTTCTTGTGCTTCTGATCGTCACGGTCGGCGCGAGCGTCGCCTTTTCCGTCGGTCTGTATAAGGCGCTCGCCCTGCAGAACGGCGGTACCCCGCTCCACTATCTCTTTCTGGCCATTTCGACGTTGTCGTTTTTCTGGATAGCCCTTGGAGCCACGAACGCGGCGATTGGCGCGTGCGCTCTCTTTGCCGGTACGGAAGGCAATTCGATCGAACCTGCACCTTCCGCGGTTCCAGTAGGCGTGCGCACGGCCCTCTTGTTTCCCGTCTATCACGAAGACCCTGAAACGATTGCGGATTACATCCGCCATCTCGTCGGCGAGCTGGATGATCTGCGCGCGCTCGATGCATTCGCGCTGTTCGTCGTCAGCGACAGCCAGACCGATGAGGACAGGGCAATCGAGCGAAAGACGTTCTCGGCGCTCGCGGATGAGATTGGTGACCGCATCACTTTCGCCTATCGCAACAGATCCCGGAACGTCGGCAAGAAGGCGGGAAACATTGCTGACTGGGTCCGCACGCAGGGCGGCGCGTTCGACTACTTCATCGTATTCGATGCAGACAGCGTCATGACGGCCGATACACTCTTGCGCCTCGTTGCAACCATGGAGGCGCATTCCGACACCGCGCTGGTTCAGACCGTGCCGCGCCTTGCCAAAGGCGAGACGGCATTTTCCCACCTTCAGGCTTTCGCAAACAACGTCTTCGGACCGCTGAGCGCCGCAGGGCTAGCGGCGTGGCAGGGAGCTTCGGGGAATTATTGGGGGCACAACGCGATCATTCGTACGCGCGCATTTGCGGAAAGTGCTGGTCTTCCGAGCCTGACGGGCGATGCGCCGTGGGGTGGACACATTCAGAGCCATGATTTCGTCGAAGCAGCATTGCTACGGCGGGCAGGCTGGCGCGTCGCGCTGATCACGAGCCTGGAAGGCACGTACGAGCAATGCCCGCCGACATTCGTGGAAATGGCCGTGCGCGATCGCCGATGGATGCAGGGGAATCTGCAACACGCCCGCATTCTCGGTGCAAGCGGGCTTACGCCAGTCAGCCGGGTTCATCTCGGCATGGGCATCGCGAGCTACGTGTCATCCGCGCTGTGGCTTCTGGTGATGATCGTCGGACTATGGCTGACATGGATCGAGCAACAACGGGTTGTCAGCTATTTTGGCAGCACGAGATCGCTCTTTCCGGATTGGCCGATCTATGATCCTGCTGCCGCTCTCGACCTCCTCGTCGCGACGATGATGGTGGTCTTCCTACCGAAACTGCTGGGTCTCGGATGTGCGTTGGGTCGAGCGCTGCGCGAACGCCAAAGTATGCGCGGGGCGGGTCGACTGATCGGCCTTTGGCTTACTGAGCTCCTTCACAGCGTGCTTCTCGCGCCGGTGACGATGCTCAACCATGTGCGCGCATTGATCCAGATACTGTTGCGGCAAGATGCGGGCTGGAAACCGCAGCTGCGAACCGGCGCGGTCATTCATCTTGCGGACGCTGTCCGCTTCCACCTCGCGCACATTGTCCTTGGAGCGATATTCTCGATCGCGGCGGCGTCCATTGCCTGGCATGCGCTGCTTTGGTTGCTGCCGGTTGTCCTGGGGCTCCTGCTGTCGCCCATCGTTACCTGGTTGACGTCACACCCGCTCGGAGTGACATCACGTGAAACTCTCGGCGATCACTCAGCAAATACCACCGAAGCAGGGGGGTGATGGTGAGGATGGCGATCCCCACCGAAATTCCTCGTTCCTCAAGTTTCCTTTTGAGGCCTTTCGTCGAGGCTTTCCGTCGAGCCGCCCGAAGTTGACGCGGTTGCCTAGAGTTCCACCTTGGCGTTCTGCATCTCGCTCTTCTCTGCTGTCCGGCCTGCAAGTCGCGCCTTGACGCTCTCGATCGCGAACTTGATGCCTTCGAGGCCGCTCGTATCCCAGTACTCGCCTCGGTCGGCAGATACCTTCAAAAGGCAGAGATTTGGGTCGTCCTTGCCCTTCGGAAACCAGATCCGCCAGCTTTCCGACCAAAGCCGGTCGATCTCAGTTCGATCCCGGACAATGGTCGCGGTTCCGTGGATGGATGCGAATTCCGAACGACTTTGAAAGGTGATGAGCACCTCGGGGTTGAGTTCTATTTCCCGGATCTTCGGCGACTCCAGACTTGTCGAGAAGATGGCATCGGCATCCGAATCCATCTCCGCTAGAGCCATCGGCCTCGCGTGCAAACTCCCGTCCAACCCGCGCGTGACCAGCATCGCGTTCCTGAACGCACTGGCGATTTCTTGAAGATGATGTTGGGCGTCCATGACGCACTGCTCCTTTGGCAGCATCGATTCCCAGCAGGAACGTGCCGACGTGAATAGATGTTCCACACCTGGAACGGGTGGGGCTCTCAGTTCGTTACGCTATCAGTAGTCCGTGAATGGAGCAGCGTCCGATCGATCGGATCGATCCGCTCAAGTCAGTGTGACATAACCAATCCAGATAATCGCCAACCAGACCGCAACGCCGATGAACCAGCCTGCCGAACTCGCATTATAGAGTGGTGTGCGAGCTGCCGGAGGTCGTTCGTAGTCCGTCGCCATGTCACTCTCCTAAATAGGGTCGTATCGAATAACTCCGAAGTTCCTGCAGAGTTTCCATGATCTTCAGGCTATCTCCGGGAACAGGTCTTCAATGTCCGCGGTTATATGGTGGCGCGAGGCGTGAACCGAGCAAGCAACATTCAGGCGAGGCAGACCATTTGAGATGACGACCATCAAGCAGGATGCGGCGCATTTCAGGGATTTGGCACTACGGAAGCTGCGTTTGGGAAACGAGGACGCCGAGCAGTTCACGCTCGGTATCGAAGAGGAGTATTTTCTTCACGATCTTGCAACGAACAAGGTCGCGACCAAGACGCCCGAGGCCCTTTTCAAAGAAGCCAATGCCGCGACGAATGGGCGTGTAGAGCGGGAGTTCCTCCAGGCTCAGGCGGAGGCGGTCACGCGTCCGCACGCCAGCATGAAGGCTGCGCGCGCAGAGTTGGAGTTCATACGAGGAAGCCTGGCGCATATTGCCGGAGAGCACGGCTTTTCGTTACTTGCGTCGGGCACGCACCCAACGGCCGAATGGCGGCGATCGCAGCAGACTGACAAGGATCGCTATAATCGTGCCATGGACGATTTGCGCATGCTGGGGCAGCGCGACCTGCTTTGCGGGATGCATGTCCACGTGGCGCTGCCGGATCCCGACCGCCGGGTCGACGTCATGTATCGTCTCGTGCCTTACCTTCCGCTCTTCATCGCACTGTCCACGTCGTCACCGTTCTGGACCTCGCGCGATACCGGCCTCCGGAGCTATCGATTGGCTGCCTACGATGAGCTCCCACGAACCGGTCTGCCCGAGCCGTTCCGGACCACCGCAGACTATGACGCGTACGTGGATACGCTCGTTAAATCTGGCATCATAGACGACTCGAGCTTCATCTGGTGGATGCTGAGACCTTCATCGACGTACCCGACACTCGAGCTCAGGGCGACGGACTGCTGCACGCGTCTCGAGGATGCGATTGCCATTGCCGCGCTCTACCGCGTGCTCGTTCGGCATCTATATCGAAATCCCGCAGTCAATGCAGAGGGTGGCACGAGGCAACGCGCATTCGCGGCCGAGAACAAGTGGTGCGCCCAGAGATATGGGATACACGGAACGTTCGTCACCGAGCAGGGAAGCATCACAGTGGCCGACTATCTCGAGCAAGTGCTTGAGATGACGGCAGAGGATGCGGATGCGCTCGGCTGTGCGGGTGCGGCGGATTGCCGGCGTATCATCACCGATGGCACTTCGGCCGATGCGCAGCTTGCAGCCTTCACTGCTTGCTCACCGGACGGGGATAGCCGAGCGCTCGACGCGGTGGTCAATTGGATTGCGCAAGCCACCCTGGAGCATCGCAGACGGAGTTGAGTACGCGGCTCTGTGCTCAGACACTACACGGGATGGGCGCGGGCGTGCGATTTGGCTTCAGCCAGCACATCGGCGCGCGTTCCGGCCGCTGTCACATAGCTTTGCGGCTTGATGTCGAGCAACGCCGCAACGTCCCGCGCCGCCGCGACCGCCGCGCTTGTGGCAATACCCGTCTCTATCCCCATTTCATTGAGCAGGTGGACAATGTCTTCGGTGGGCAAGTTGCCGACAGATCCCATCGTCGTCGGCGTCATGATGCCGCCGCCGAGGCCGCAAATGCTGCCCTCGATAAAGCTTGCGCCGGCGTCCAGCGCAGCGAGGATGTTCGCGGTTCCGCATCCGGCCAGATTGTGGACGTGAAAGCCCACCTCGATATCGGGAAAGCGATCGAGGGCCATTCGGATCAGCCCGTTGACGTGACGCGGATCCTCCATTCCGAGTGAGCCGGCAAGGTAGTATCTCTTGATGCCGCCATTGCGCAGCTTGTCGAGAATGGAGATGACCCGATCCTCGGAAATGCGCCCCTCGTATGGACACCAGAGCGCCATCCCGACTGCCATCACGAAAGGGATGCTTGCCGCATCCGCGATGCGGAACGTGGCGATGGCCGCTTCGACGCCACTCTCGAGCGTCATGTTCTGGTTCTTGAGATTGTAGGCCTCGCTGACGGTGATCAGTCCGAGAATTTCGCCCGCCTTGGCCGCAACAGCGCGTTCGGCGCCGCGCGCATTGGGGGCCTGCGCGCGATAGACGGCGCCGGGGCGGCGGGTGATGCGCGCCATGACCTCTTCCGCATCCCTGAGATGAGGGACGACCCGCGGATGGGCAAAGTTCGTGACCTCGATGACCGGAAAACCTGCCTCCGAAAGTCGGTCCACCATCTTCACCTTGGCGTCCGTATCCACCCATCGGTGAAAGCTTTGCAGACCATCGCGCGCGGAGACGTCAACGACAGTGATCCTTGATGGAAGAGCGAGCATTTGTCGGTTCCTCCCAGGCCTCTCTCGGGGGCGGTCAACACCGAACGGCGTCTTTCCCATAGCAGACACCCGCCATGTGCGATCGCCTTATTCGGTGTGCGAGGCGCGCGTGTAGGAATGTTCTCAGAGCAAGCCTATTATTGTCCTGATGAATTATCACGACAACTTCAACGTATTCAATTGCCATAGATCGGTGTATTGTGCTCTCACCAGTCAAGTTGTCCGAACAAATAATGCAAGGAAGCGCGTCAGATGAGCGACGTAACGAGCAATACAGGTGAGGATGCGCAACTCATCGACATGATCGAGCGTTGGACGGAGCGCGAACTGAAGCCGATTGTCCGTGAGTACGATCACGCCGATCGCTATCCCGAGCATATTGTCGAGCAGATGAAAGAGCTTGGCTTGTTTGGGGCGACCGTCAGTACGGAGTACGGCGGTCTCGGTCTTCCAGCCTCGACCTATGCGAAGATCGTGATGAGCATCTCGTCGGTATGGATGTCGATCACCGGTATCTTCAACTCCCATCTCATGCTCGCGCTGACGATCGAGAAATTCGGCACGCCGGAGCAGAAGGCGAAATGGCTGCCGAAGATCGCGTCGGGCGAGATCCGCGGCGGATTGGCACTTACCGAGCCTGATGCCGGCACGGACCTTCAGGGCATTCGGATGACGGCCCGCCGCGATGGTGATGATTACGTCATCAACGGCACCAAGATGTGGATCACGAACGGCGCCGAGGGCTCATGCTTCGCGATGCTCGTCAAGACGGACCCCGATGCCAAGCCGCGTCATTCGGGGATGAGCCTCGTCATCGCGCCTAAGCAGGAGGGTTTCACCGTCGGGCGCAAGTTGAAGAAGCTCGGCTACAAGGCGATCGATACCGCCGAGCTCGTCTTCGAGAATTATCGCATTCCGAAGGAGAACCTCATCGGCGGCATCGAGGGGCAAGGCTTCTACCAGACGACCGGTGGACTGGAACTCGGACGCATCAACGTCGCCGCACGTGGCGTCGGCATCGCTGAAGGCGCGCTGAAGCTCGCGAGCGACTATGCGCAGACGCGCAAGACCTTCGGCAAACCCATCTGTGAGCACCAGGCGATTCAACTCAAGCTTGGCGAGATGGCGACCCGCGCCCGTGCCGCGCGCCTGCTCACGCTCGATGCCGCCGCCGCATTCGATCGGGGCGAGCGCTGTGACATGGAAGCGGGCATGGCAAAGTACTTCTCCAGCGAGGCCGCACTCGAGAACTCGATCGAGGGCATGCGCATTCACGGAGCCTATGGCTACTCGCAGGAGTACGACATCGAGCGCCTTTACCGCGATGCTCCCCTCACCTGTATTGGTGAAGGCACCAATGAGATGCAGCGCATCATCATCTCGAAGAACTGGATTAAGAGGAACCCCATCGCATGAAGCCGCTCGAGAGTCTCAAGATTGTCTCAATAGAGCAGTTTGGCGCAGCACCCTACGGCACGATGCTGCTGGCGGAACTAGGCGCCACGGTCATCAAGATAGAGAATGCCTCTATCGGTGGTGATCCCGCGCGCAAGACAGGCCCCTACTTTCTGGGCGAGAACGACAGCGACTACTTCCAGTCCTTCAATTGCAACAAGAAGAGCGTGTCTCTGGATCTGCGCAGCGAGGACGGTCGTAAGTCTCTCGATCGGCTGATCGCCAGTGCCGACGTCGTGATGAATAACATGCGCGGTGACCTGCCGGCCAAGATGGGCCTGGACTACGGGGCGCTCTCAGCGATCAAACCGTCGATCGTGTGTGTCCACATCTCGGCCTATGGCCGCGACAACGAGCGCACCGCGCGCCCTGGCTACGATTACCTCATGCAAGCCGAATCGGGGTTGATGGACCTCACCGGTGAACCTGAAGGGCCGCCTTCGCGCATCGGCGCCCCCTCGATGATCGACCAGACGACTGGATTGACAGCCGCCGTCGGCCTGCTCGCTGCGGTGCTGCAGGCTCGCTCGACGGGCAAGGGCTGCGATGTCGATGTGAGTCTGTTCGAAGTCGCAGTCCATCAGCTCGGTTATGTCGCGCGCTGGTATCTCAACGCGGGACACGTGTCCGAGCGCCAGCAACGCAGCGCCCACTACTCCGTCGCGCCCGTGCAGACTTTCCCGACCGCCGATGGCTGGGTGTTCATCATGTGCATGACGAACAAATTCTGGGGCGAGTTGGCCTCGGCCATCGGACGGGCGGATCTGATCGAGGATCCACGCTTCGCGGCGCCGGCCAACCGGCAGGCGAACCGCGACGCGATCACAGAGATCGTGGACGCCGAGCTGAAGAAGAAACCTACCAGCTACTGGCTCGACAAGCTCGGCAGCCGGCTGCCCATAGCACCCGTTCTCGATCTGGCGAGCGCCTTGGACAATCCCTTTCTCAAGGCGACGGAGATGGTGCGCTCGGTTCCTCATCCCGCAAAGCCGGATATGCGGGTGCTGGCCAACCCGATCAAGATCAATGGCAAGCGTCTCGAACAGCAGCCGTGTTCGCCGCTTGGTGCGGACAACGTCGAATTCCTTGGTGCTTCTGCCTTCACGAGTGGGGGCAAGCGCGCATGAAGCTCGAAGGTATACGCGTTGTCGATCTTTCGGTGTTTCTACCGGGGCCCTATCTCACGCTCGCGATGGCGGACCACGGCGCCGAGGTGATCAAGGTGGAAGCGCCCGGAGAGGGTGATCCGGGCCGTCATATCGGCCTCTCCGACGGCCCTAGCACGGTCTTCTTCCGCAACATGAATCGCGGAAAGAAGAGTGTCGTCGTCGATCTGAAGGATGCCGCGCAGCGTGAGCGACTGCTCAAGCTGTGCGAGACGGCAGACGTGTTCGTCGAGGCGTTCCGTCCGGGCGTTGTCGACCGGCTCGGCGTCGGCTACGAGGCGGTGCGCGCGCGCAACCCGCGCATCGTCTATTGTTCGATCAGCGCCTTTGGGCAAACCGGCCCTTTTTGCGGCCGTCCGGCGCACGACCTCGCGCTCGAAGCTGAGAGCGGGCTCCTCACGGCTTCCCTCGGAGGCGATGGTAAGCCCGCGATGCCGGCGATGCCGGTGGCGGACGTTCTGGCTGGCCTTCAGGGACTGTCGGCAGTCTTGATGGCGCTGCTGCGCCGCCATGAGACCGGTCTCGGCGACTACATCGACATCAGCATGCACGACGTCACCATCGGCGCCATGCTCAACATTCTCGGACCCACCTTCGCCGAGAACCGGCACCCGGTTCCCGCGCACGAGCGTACGACCGGTGGTGCCGCATTCTATCGCCCCTACGAGACGCGCGATGGCCGCTTCATCGTCCTCGCTGGCCAGGAGCCGAAGTTTATCAAGAATCTGCTCGGTGCCTTCGGTCGCGAGGATCTTGTCGATCTTTGCCTTCGCGGTCCTGGCCCTCATCAGCAGCCCGTGATGGACTTTCTGTCCGATCAGTTCGGCCAGAAGACGCTCGCGCAGTGGGACGACTATCTCGCCAAGCTGGACGTCTGCTACGGCCGCGCGAACACGCTGCCCGAGGCATTTGCGCATGAGAATCTGATCGCTCGCGGCATGGTGCTGCAGGACGAGCAGGGTCGTACCCACGTCGGTCCGCCGATTCACTTTCGCAACGAACCAGCGTTACCGTCTTTTCAGGAGCCGCGCCTTGGTGAGCATACCGAGAGTGTGCTCGGCGCAAACGAATAGCCCGCGGAGATCGAGTTCATGCAGAGTCATAAAGTCATCGAAGGTCAACGCCAGCGCGAGACCTTCGGCAGATGCTTTGAGGATTTCATCATTGGCGACATCTACGAGCATCGCCCCGGGCGGACAATCAGTGAGACCGACAACACGTGGTTCACACTGCTCACGATGAACAAGCATCCGGCGCATTTCGATCGTGCATACGCCGAGAAGACCGAGTTCAAGCAGCCACTCGTCAATAGTTGCCTCACGCTGTCGATCGTCGTCGGAATGAGCGTCAGCGACGTCAGCCACAAGGCGATCGGCAATCTCGGCTGGAATGATATCAAGCTCACGGCGCCAGTCTTCGTAGGAGATACGCTCTATGCTGAATCTGAAGTTATTGCGAAGCGAGAGTCTGCATCGCGTCCGACACAGGGGATCGTTACCGTGCGAACGGTAGGCAAGAAGGCTGATGGCTCGCAGTTCATGAGTTTTGAGCGGACGGTGCTCGTGCCGAAGCAGGGATATGATATTGACCACTAGCATCAGGAAGCGGGTCTCTCGGGAGGCCAAGCCTGCGCAAGGTTCGGCGCCGCGCCGAAACGCGACGGGGGAAGCGCTTTACCTGCGCGTGGTCCAGACGCTGAAGGATGAGATTATCGGCGGCGTGTATCCGGTCGGATCGCAGCTTCCCACCGAGGAGGAGCTCTGCTCGCGCTTCGCCGTCAGCCGTTACACGGTGCGCGAAGCATTGCGGCGACTGCGCGAGGATCGTCTCGTGTCGTCACGGCAGGGCTCCGGCACCACGGTCATTCCGTGTGACCCCAGCGGATCCGATATCCACCAGGTGACTTCGATCAGCGATCTGGTCACGTTCGCCGTCGGTCTTCGCTTCGATATCAAGTCGATTGAAACTATAGCCGCCAGTGCCAAGCTTGCACGTCGGATCGGTGGCGCTACTGGCGATCGCTGGCTTGTTGTTCGTGGGTATCGGCAATCGGATCAGAACTCGCTGCCAACTTGCTGGGCTGAAGTTTTCATCAATGGCGATTTTGCTGCAGTCGGACGTCTGCTCCAGCGTAATCGCGGTCCGATCTTCCAACTTATCGAGGACCTGTTCGGTCAACGCATCGCCGAGGTGCAGCAGGAAATCGCCGCAACCGTCGTTCCCATAGCACATGCTGCGGGCCTCGGGGTTGACCCGCAGGCTATGGCATTGGAGGTCCATCGGACCTATCGCCTCGCTTCAGGCAAGATCGCTCTTGTCGCGATCAACATCCATCCAGCCGAGAGATTTCGGCACTCGATGACCATGCGACGTATGAAGAACGAGCGCTAACCTGGGAGGCCACCTCTTGGCAACCGAGTTGATCTCGAGAGCTCGCAATTGCAAGAAGCGCGCGGTCAGAATTTCACGTCCGAGCGATGACGTCTCATGTCTAGACGGCATCTGTAACTCTCGTCGTTAACTCTTCTCCAGCTTTGAACTACGGACTTTCCTCCGGCGACCTCAGTATTTCCACTGATGTCCGGCTGCCTTCCCGGCTGTACCGTGCGCAGGCGTGAAGGGTATTGGGTCCGCAGACCACCCCAATCGGGACTTGTTCGATGAGACGGGAGGGGGATCGCATGCATCAAAAGCCTGCGCTCGGGGGGCACGACGGTGTCTCCGCGCGACATCTCGCTTTGCTCCCACAGATTGCTCCCATCGCTCTCTGTGCGACCGTTGGGATTGGCTACTTCGTTGCAGCTCGTCTAAGCCTTTACCTGCTTACACCTGTCGACGGCGTTGCGGTGTTCTGGCCGGCAGCCGGCATCGCCTCGGGTGTTCTGATCGCATTTGGATCTAAAGTGCGATTGCCGGTTGCTGCCTGCGTGATGGCCGCAACGATCGCAGCCAACCTCGAAGAGGATCGCAATCTGGCAAGCGCTATGGTGTTTGCATTCGCCAACGCTGGCGAAGCGCTGCTCACGGCCTGGCTGATCAGGCGGCGTTTCGGGGGCGATTTCGGCTTCGAAAGCGTTCAGCAAGTGCTAGCGTTCTTTGCGACCGCGGCCGTCGCCGCAGCTGCCTCGGGAGTCGTCGGAACTGCAGGTATCGCTGTGTTCCACAACCCTGAGGCGCCAATCCTGACAGTGTGGCTCAACTGGTTTGCCTCCGATGCGTTGGGGAGTATCGCGGTAGCGCCGCTGATCGTGGGCGTCGTTCGTATGTTCCGCAGGCCGCTGGCAGTGGGCGAGTCTTTTGAAGGGACGCTGGCACTGGTGGCACTCACAGTAGTCAGCATCATTACGCTTAGCGCATCGTCAGACCATTGGTTTGCCATCGCGCCCTTGGGCTTCATTCTTCCGCTGCTGCTTTGGCTGGCTGCGCGCAGTCGACCGCTGTTTGCTGCGCTGGGCGTGTTTGTCATCGCTCTCGTCATCGTTTGGACTACTACGTTCGGTGTCGGCCGTTTGGGAGATCCGGGCATACCTTCTCTCGATCGTGTTAGCGCTGCGCGCACCGTCTTGCTTGTCATTTCTCTATGCGGCCTCGTGCTTGCGGCGCTGTTTGAGGAGAGGCGCCGCAACGAGGCAGCGCTCGCGGAGAGCAACGAGCAACTGCGATTGGCTGTCGATGGTGCCGAGCTTGGCATATGGAAGCTCGACCTTGTCTCTGGTCGGTTCGAGAATGACGCACGGGATCGACAGATCCACGGGCACAATATAGCGGCGCCGCCCGGAACACTCACGGAAGCTCGGTCTTTTATCCATCCTGACGATCTGGCGCGCATCGACACCGGCTTCCGAGCCTCGGGGCGTGCGCGCAGCAGCTACAATGTCGAATACCGGCTGGCACCGACCGCCGGCCCGCCGCAGGAGCGGTGGGTGGCACTCGAAGGCACTGTCCGGCGTGATGCCAATGGCCGGCCCGTGCAATTACTTGCTGTGACGCGCGACATCACGGAGCGCAAGCAACTCGAATGCAAGCTTCAGAAAAAGGGACGCAAACTTCAAGGACTACTTGAGGCATTGCCCGCTGCTGTCTACGTCACGGACGCGGCGGGCTACGTCACTTACTGCAATCAAGCCGCAATCGAGCTTTGGGGGACAGCGCCGAGAGTTGGCAAGGACAAGTGGTGCGATCTCGCTTCCTTCTACCATCGCGATGGCAGTCCGATGTCCCTCCTGGAGTGCCCAACCGAAATTGCGTTAAAGCAGGGACGCGCAGTGCAAAGCCGGGAGGTTATCCTCGAGCGGCGGGACGGCACGCGCGTTCCAATATTGCCATGTCCTACGCCACTGCACGACGTGGGCGGCGCCGTCGTTGGTGTGGTGAACATGACGCTCGACATCAGTGAGCGCAAGAATGCCGAGCTGGCCTTGGCCGAACGCAATATGCAGCTCGACCTCGCCGGAAAGGTGGCGCTCGTCGGTACGTTCGCCTTCGATGTCATCCCAGGGCGTATGAAATTCTCGCCTGGCTACGCAGCTATCCACGGCTTGCCCGAAGGCACCGAGGAATGCAGTAGAGCCGATTGGCGCGCCAGAGTTCACCCTGACGACCTCTCTCGCCTCGAGGCCCGCTTTGCGCAAACGATTGCCGCTCGGCGGTCCGATCACTACTGCGACTACCGCATTGTCCGACCGGACGGCGACGTCCGCTGGATCGAGTCACGCAGCTTGGTGTCGTACGACGGCGATGGCCCACGACTCGTCGGTGCCAACATCGATGTCACGGCTCGCAAGAGTGTGGAACGGGCTCTTGGCGAGCGCAATATGCAACTATCTCTTGCAGGAAAGGCCGCCGGTGTCGGCAGCTACGCCTATGATGTCGACTCCGATCTAATGCAGATCACTGAGGGCTATGCCGCTCTTCACGATTTGCCCGAAGGGACAACGGAGACGACGCGCAGTGCATGGTTGAGCCGAGCTCACCCCGCAGACCGGAGTTGGATCGTGCGCCTGAGAGCGGAGGCCTTTCGCGAACGTAGAGAGGAGTACGGCATTGAGTATCGTATCGTTCGCCCTGGGGGAGAGGTACGTTGGATCGAGTCGCGCAGCTTCATATCATACGATGATGAGGATCGGCCGCAGCGGGTAATCGGACTCAATATCGATGTCACCGAGCGCCGGCGTGCGGAAATGCATCAGCGGGTCCTGATCGCCGAGCTCGATCATCGGGTCAAGAATGTGCTTGCGACCGTCGCAGCGGTTGCCGCCAGCACTCTCGAGACCAGCAGCTCGATGCAGCACTTCGTTGCTGCGCTCGACGCACGCATCCGGGCGATTGCGTCAACACACGAGCTGCTGAGCACTCGGCGATGGCAAGGATTGCCGTTGGACGAACTACTCAGGCGTCAGCTCGCGCCCTATTCCGCGCGCGACAACACGCGCATCAGCGGGCCTGACGTTCTCTTGATGGCAGAGGCAGGGCAGGCTGTGGCTATGGTCATCCACGAACTGGTCACGAACGCGGCCAAGTATGGCGCGTTATCCACGCAAAAGGGTCGGGTATCGATTCAATGGCGCTGGCCACATCACGGCACCATGCGCGATCGCTTGATCATAGAATGGCAGGAGACCGACGGTCCCACAGTCAAAGCACCGAGCAGAATTGGTTACGGAACAAGCGTCATCAATGATCTGATCCCTTATGAGCTTGGCGGCAAGGTGGACTTTGACTATTCACGTACGGGTGTTCGTTGCCGATTGGAGATCCCGGCCAAGTGGATGATCAATGCCCGCCAACCAGCCGCAAGTTCGAAATGGGTAGGTTCTGCACAGCCAATTACCCGGGACAATTTATTGGTCGGCGATCACACTGCTAGCGCAGCAAAGACAAGGCTGGTCGCCGTGAGCGAGGGCTCGTAGTCATGTCGATAATGAAGCCGGATCCCACGTTTGACCCGACCGTCTTCGTGGGCGTGCCCATTCTTGTCGTCGAGGATGCATGGCATGTTGCCGAAGCCATGAAGCGCGTTCTCGAGCAGCTTGGGATGAATGTGTTGGGTCCTACCGCGACTGCGGAAGAGGCAAGGCTTCTCATCAGCCAACGGCCCCTAGCCGCCCTGGTCGACGTCAACTTGAAAGGTGAGATGGCGTGGGATCTCATCGACGAGCTGTGCGAGCAGGATATCCAAGTCGTTGTCATTTCCGGATATGTGCAGCCCGACGCTGCACTGGGCAGGCCGATAGTCTACTTGCAGAAACCCTTCGCCGAAGCCGAGCTCATGGCGGCTCTCCATGCAGTCATCGGCAAGAGCAGATGAACCGACCACTCCAAGGATTTGGTGATCGGCTCTCTGCGTCTGCATACTTCGAGTACAATCCGAGCTAGGCGCTTTCGCGCATCTGCTTGGCCGCGGCGACCATGTTTTCGAGCGCCGGCTTCACCTCTTCCCAGCGTCGTGTCTTCAGTCCGCAGTCGGGATTGACCCAGATTTGATCCGGCGCCAAGCGCTCCTTGGCCTTCTTCAGCAGCGCAGTCATATCTCGAGCGGCTGGGCATCGCGGCGAGTGGATGTCGTAGACGCCCGGTCCGATCTCGTTCGGGTATTTGAAGTCGGAGAAGCTCTCCAGAAGCTCCATGTCTGATCTTGATGTCTCGATGGAGATTACATCCGCATCGAGTGCTGCGACGGACGGCATGATGTCGTTGAATTCGCAGTAGCACATGTGCGTGTGGATCTGTGTCGCATCGGCGACGCCGGCAGCGGCGAGGCGGAAGCTGTCGACGGCCCATTTCAGATAGTCCGCGTGCGCGGAGGCGCGCAGAGGCAATCCTTCGCGCAGCGCCGGTTCGTCGATCTGAATGAGGTGGATGCCGGCCTTCTCGAGATCGAGCACCTCGTCTCGAATGGCCAGTGCAATCTGCTGACAGGTGACAGAGCGCGGCTGGTCATCGCGTACGAAGGACCACTGCAGAATAGTCACGGGACCCGTCAGCATCCCCTTCATGGGCCGTTTGGTCAGCGACTGCGCGTAGGCTGACCATTCGACCGTCATGGGGTTCGGCCGCGACACGTCGCCGAAGATCACCGGCGGCTTCACGTAGCGTGAGCCGTACGACTGAACCCAACCGTTCTGCGTGAAGGCGAATCCCTCGAGCTGCTCGCCGAAGTATTCGACCATGTCATTGCGTTCGAACTCGCCGTGCACCAGCACATCGATGTCCAGATCTTCCTGGATGCGCACGGCCTTCTCGGTTTCCTTGCGCAGGAAATCGTTGTACGCCGCGTCGCTCAGTTCGCCGCGATTATGGGCGGCGCGCGCTTTGCGCACTTCCTCGGTCTGCGGAAACGATCCGATCGTCGTCGTCGGAAATGAAGGTAGCTGGATCGCCGCGCGCTGCTTTGCGCGACGCGCCTCGAACGAGCTGTTGCGGCTGAGATCCTGCTCGGACACACGCTCCATACGTGCAGCTACCGCGGAATTGTGAATGCGCGGCGACGCTTTTCTAGCGCGCGCGGCTCCGTCGCTCGCCTTGAAGGCTGCGTCTACGGTGGCGCGGCCATTTGCGGCGGCGGTCGCGAGCTGCGCAACCTCGCCGAGCTTCTGCTTGGCGAAAGCCATCCAACTCTTGAGCTCGGGATCGAGCTTTGTCTCCTGATCGAGATCCACAGGCGCGTGGATCAGCGAGCAGGACGGCGCAATCTGCAGCATGTCGGCGCCGCGCGCCTTTGCGGCTGTTTCGATGATCTCGAAAGCACTCGATAGGTTAGCTCGCCAGACGTTTCTGCCATCGACCACGCCAAGAGAAAGCACGCGGTCGGCTGGCAGCGCCGTGAGCAATTTGTCGAGTTCCTTCCCCCCGCGAACGAGATCTGCATGATGTCCGGCAACATCGAGGTCGGCTGCGACGGAGATGTTGGTGCCATATCCGTCGAAGTAGCTCGCGAGCATGATCTTCGGCGCCTTTGGCGCGAGGTGCTTATAGGCGAGCCTCAGGGCGCGGCGCTGCGGTTGCGAGAGATCGAGCGCGAGGATCGGCTCGTCCATCTGCACCCAGTCGGCACCGGCCTCTTTCAGCTCCGTCAGAAGCTCCGTATAAACAGGCAGTAGGGCCTCCAGCAGCGAGAGTGGATCAAGCCCTTCACTCTTCGCCTTGCCGAGCACGAGATACGTCACGGGGCCGATCAGGACCGGACGCGTATGTATGCCAAGTGCCTTCGCCTCCTTGAACTCATCGACGGCTTTCCTCGAAGAGAGCCTGAACGCCTGCCCCTTATGGAACTCCGGCACGATGTAGTGATAGTTCGTGTCGAACCACTTGGTCATCTCCATTGCCGGCGCAGTCTTGGAACCGCGCGCCATGGCGAAGTAGAGGTCGAGCGCGGCGTGCCCCTCGCCGTTCGCGGCAGCCTCCATGGCACCACGTGCGCTGCCATTGGGATGCGTTGGCGGAACCTCGACGCTGGCGAGAAAGCGCGGCGGAACGGCACCAACCGTTGCGCTCATATCGTGCATCTGGTCGTAGAACGAGAAGTCATTCGACGGGATGATATCGATGCCGGCATCGCGCTGCAGCTTCCAGTGTCGCGCGCGCAATTCAGCGCCGGCAGCGAGCAATGCCGCCGCATCGATCGCGCCCTTCCAATAGGATTCGGTTGCCTTCTTCAGCTCGCGCTTGGCGCCAATGCGCGGGAAACCCAAGTTTGCTGATTTGGTCATGGCTTTACCTCTGGCTTGAGATCAGGTTTGAGACTGCGGTCGGGCGCTTTCTTGTGCGCAGCGACGTGAGCGAGGAGGGCGAGCACCCGCCGCTGGAACATCGAAGGCTGCGCCGAGATACGTTGGCTGAGATGACGTGCAAGATGTGCTGCTGCCGAAGGCGCGTCGGCTCCACTCGGGAGGACGGTAAGCCAGGCAATAAGCAAGACCTCCGCATCTTCCTCGGGCTGGATGCCGAGGAAGACGGCTTCTATCAGGCGGCCCGGATCGATCAGCTGGCTGTCGCGCTGCTGTGCGCTGAAGAACTCGCGGGGATCGGTATAATCCGCAAGCTCATGCGCTGCGCGCGAGCGCGTCCAACCTGAAGGCGAACGATCGGACCGCGACAACAGTCGCGGCGCGGCCATGGCCTAGTCTCGGTGGAAGCGCGCTGAGATTTGCTCGTGCGAAAGCGTCTCGCAGCAAGCGCGCGGACGTGCATCAGACACTGTGGTCATTCTGTCTACCTCCGCCGATGCACCCCGACCGGCAATCATGGGGCTCAATCCGGCGGTAGGTCTCCTGGCTCGCGGGCTTGAGGTGCTCGCCTTCCCGGGATCGTCGATCCCAGTGGCGAATATGAGCACCCTTCACCGCTTACAGTTGCGGGGGCAGCTTCGGACTAGCAGGCCATGCCTGCGCACCGAATTCCCTGTTATCCCCTTGCGGGGACCGTCGGCGTCTTTCGTGTAGCAGAGGCCGTCACCGCTGTCGAGTAAGCTTGCAAGCCGACAGCGGGCCGCTCGGCCACCTCACTCCCAGCTCAATGCGCCGCCGTTCTGGTACTCGATGACACGGGTTTCGAAGAAGTTCTTCTCCTTCTTGAGGTCCATGGCTTCGGACATCCAGGGGAAGGGATTCTCCGTCTCCTTGAACACTGGCGCGAGGCCGAGCTGCGCGCAGCGGCGATTGGCGATGAAGTGCATGTAGTGCTCGCACAACGCCGCGTTGAGCCCGAGGAAGCCGCGCGGCATGGTATCGCGGCCGTACGCTGCTTCGAGCTCCGCCGCGTCGCGCAGCATCCCGCGCACTTCATCCTGGAAGGCCTTCGTCCACAGATGCGGGTTCTCGACTTTGATCTGATTGATGACGTCGATGCCAAAGTTCAGATGGATGCTCTCGTCGCGCAGGATGTACTGATACTGCTCGGCAATGCCGACCATCTTGTTGCGCCGGCCAAGCGAGAGAATCTGCGCAAAGCCCGTGTAGAACCACATGCCCTCGAACACGACGTAGAAGGCGACGAGATCGCGCAGGAAGGCTTGGTCGGTCTCGGGTGTGCCGGTCTTGAAATCCGGATCATCGAGGCTTTGGGTGTGCTTTAGCGCCCAGGCTGCCTTGTCGGTGATCGAGGGCACCTCGCGATACATGTTGAAGAGCTCGCCCTCGTCGAGAGCCAGACTTTCGACGATGTATTGAAAGGTGTGCGTGTGCACGGCCTCCTCGAAGGACTGACGCAGGAGATACTGGCGGCACTCGGGATTCGTGAGGTGGCGGTAGATCGCCAGCACGATATTGTTCGCGACGAGCGATTCCGACGCCGCGAAGAACCCGAGATTGCGCTTGATGGCGCGCCGTTCGTCCTCCGTCAGTCCATCGCGCGACTTCCAGAGCGCGATGTCGGCCTGCATGGAAACTTCGGTCGGCATCCAGTGATTGTTGCAGCCCGCCAGGTACTTCTCCCAAGCCCACTTGTACTTGAGCGGCAGGAGCTGGTTTACGTCGGCGCGGCAGTTGATCATCCGCTTGTCGTCGACCGAGACGCGGGCGCCGCTCCGGTCGATCTCGCCGAGGCCAGTGCTGTCGGCTGGAAGTTCGGGCGTCTTGGGAATGGGCTTGCGTGCGGCAGGTGTCGTAACCGGCGCTGCTGGTTCGGACCAGTCGAGCATTGTCGTCATCTCCAGATATGAATGCTTGTTGTTGGCTTACTGGCAGGCTTCGCAAGTCGGATCGTCGATCGAACAGGCCATCATCGGCGGCGACGCGGCTTCCTCCGGCGCCGAAAGCATCCCGCCCGACGACACGGCATTGAGCTTGCCGTCGGTACCTTTGAGCGTCGACTTCTCGACGTGCGTGGCCGATTGCGTGCGCAAGTAGTAGGTCGTCTTGAGGCCGCGCTCCCAGGCCAGACGATAGAGGGCATCGAGCTTCCGGCCATTCGGTGCTGCCAGATAGAGGTTCAGCGACTGCGCCTGATCGATCCATTTCTGGCGGCGCGCCGCCGCTTCGACCAGCCAGTGCACATCGATCTCGAAGGCCGTCGCGTAGAGCGCCTTCAGATCATCAGGGACGCGATCGATGGAACCAAGCGAACCATCGAAATACTTGAGATCCGAGATCATGACCTCATCCCAGAGCCCGCGCGCTTTGAAATCCTTCACGAGGAACGGGTTCACGACCGTGAAGTCGCCGGACATGTTGGCCTTGACGTAGAGATTGCGGAAGGCTGGCTCGATCGACTGCGCCACACCGACAATATTGGAGATGGTTGCCGTCGGTGCGATGGCCATTACGTTGGAATTGCGCATGCCGGACGTCATTACGCGCTGGCGAAGGCTGTCCCAATCGAGCGTTGTCGACGTGTCGAGACGGAGATACTCGCCGCGTGCCTCCTCGAGCAGACGGATCGAATCGATCGGAAGAATGCCCTGGCTCCAGAGCGAGCCCTCGAACGAGGCATAGCGTCCGCGCTCTTCCGCGAGATCCGATGACGCAGAGATCGCGCAGTAGCTGATCAGCTCCATGCTCGTGTCGGCAAATTCGACGGCTTCTTTGGAACCGAGTGGCAGGCGCAGCATCTGCAGCGCATCCTGATAGCCCATCAGCCCGAGGCCGACCGGACGGTGGCGCAGGTTCGAGCGGCGCGCCTCCGGGATCGTGTAAAAATTGATGTCGATGACATTGTCGAGCATCCGCATGGCGGTGTTGATGGTCCGCTCCAAGCGAATGCGATCGAGACCCTTCTCCGTCATGTGCGCGGCAAGATTGATCGAGCCCAGATTGCAGACGGCCACCTCACCGTCCGATGTATTGAGCGTGATTTCGGTGCACAGGTTCGACGAGTGGATTACGCCGCAATGCTGCTGGGGCGAGCGGATGTTGCAGGGGTCCTTGAAGGCGATCCAGGGATGGCCCGTTTCGAACAGCATGGTGAGCATGCGGCGCCACAGGTCGACCGCGCGCACGCGCTTGGCAACGCGCAGCTCCATGCGCTCGGCCTTCTGCTCGTAGTGGGCGTATCGCTCGGCGAACGCTGCGCCATAGAGATCGTGAAGATCGGGCGTTTCGTCCGGCGAGAAGAGTGTCCACTGCCCGTCCTCGGCGACGCGCTGCATGAACAGATCCGGCACCCAGTTCGCCGTATTCATGTCGTGCGTGCGGCGGCGGTCGTCACCGGTATTCTTGCGAAGATCGAGGAATTCCTCGATGTCGATGTGCCATGTCTCCAGATACGCGCAGACGGCGCCTTTCCGCTTTCCGCCCTGGTTGACGGCAATGGCTGTGTCGTTGGCGACTTTGAGGAACGGCACGACGCCCTGGCTCTGACCATTCGTGCCCTTGATATGCGCGCCGAGACCGCGCACACGACTCCAGTCATTGCCGAGGCCGCCCGAGTACTTGGCGAGGAGCGCATTATCCTTGATGGACTTGAAAATGCCGTCGAGATCATCCGACACCGTCGTCAGGAAGCACGACGAGAGCTGCGGATGCGTCGTGCCGGCGTTGAACAGCGTCGGCGTCGAGCACATGAAGTCGAACGACGAAATGAGATCGTAGAACTCGATAGCGCGCGCCTCGCGGTCGACCTCGCGTATGGCGAGGCCCATGGCGACGCGCATGAAGAAGGCCTGCGGCAGTTCGAAGCGCGTGCCATGCACGTGCAGGAAGTAGCGATCATAGAGTGTCTGCAGGCCGAGGAACTGGAACTGCAGATCGCGCTCGGGTTTCAGCGCCGCGGCGAGGCGCTCGATGTCGAAGCGTCCAAGCTCGGGATCGAGCTGACCCGCCTTGATGCCGGTCGCGACATAGGCGGGAAAATACTCGGCATATCCATCAGCCATAGCGGCTTGCGTAGCCTGCTCGGATCGACCGTGCACATAGCTCAGCGCTTCGCGACGAAGCTTGTCGAGCAGAAGACGCGCGCTCGCATAGGTGTAGTTCGGCTCCTGCTCGATGAGCGTGCGCGCGGCCATGATGGGGGCCAGTGCCAGCTCGTCGAGTGTGATGCCGTCGTAGAGATTGCGCCGCGTTTCGGCGAGGATCGGCTCCGACGAAACGTCGGAGAGCCCGGCGCAGGCTTCCTCGATCACACGGATCAAGCGCTGCTCATCGAGTGATGACTTCGAGCCATCGACGTTGGTCACATTGATCTGGATGGATGGCGCTGAGACTGCCGACTTTTCGGCCGCGCGCTCCTTGGTCCGGGCCTCGCGATAAAGCACATAGGCGCGCGCGACCTTGTGATGCTCGCCGCGCATGAGCGCCAGCTCGACCTGATCCTGAATTTCTTCGATGTGGAAGGTGCGGCCGACATCGTTCCGGCGCAGGAGCGCTCCGGCAATCTGCCCGGTCAGCTCTTCGACCACCTCGTGCACGCGGCGCGATGCCGCCGCGCGTCCACCCTCAACGGCAAGAAAAGCCTTTGTCAGCGCAATGGTGATCTTGCTCGCATCGAACGGCGTCACCGTCCCATTGCGACGAATGACCTGGTAAGCCGGCGCAGATTTGGCCGCCGCTGATGTTGTCCGAGCGCTGCGGCCTACGGCGACATCGGATGATTTGGCTTCGAGAGTATAGGACACCGGCTTGACCCCATTGGATTGGGGGCATGGGCCGAGCGGGCGCGAGCGGGAAAGGCGCGAAAAATCGCGCTAGACAAGCCTGCCAGCGACCACCGGGACACCCCGCCCGAGGACGTTGCTTTTGCTGTCGGGGCAGGTCTCCGGACTTGTGGGTCGCTGCGCTTTTCCGACCTTCCCAGGATCGTGTGATCCCAGTGGTTTAAGCTGGAAAAGTGCTCGCCACTTACCGTTGCGGGGGCAGTGCCGGCATTGCCCTAAAAGGCGCACCGGCTTCCCTCTTAGCCCGAAGCTTTGGGAGCTTCAGGACCACGACGTCCATATCTAGTCGCGATTCGGTTTCAGCGCGCAATACTTTGTGGTGGGGGCCAAGGACAGCGGGGATGCGGCTATCGCATCATTGACTGAGCTTTGCCGACCACATCCGCTAAGATCGAAGATGCGGGTTCACACGCAGCGGCAATAGAGACAATCCCGTATTGTGGCTCGCACCAGCGTTATTGATCCTGCCAGCGGTACTCGCCAACGGAGGATGCATATTGATTCGAGCCATATCCAAGACCGTTCTGCCATTCGCATTTGCTGCGGCAGCGGTCACATTGCTCCCCATCAGCCAGAGCTTTGCCCAGTCGAACATCAGAGAGCGGGTCGCAGCTGCCGTCGAGACGGTCGAAGGTGCTTGTGCGAGCGACATTCAGAATTTCTGCGGGAAGGTGACACGAGGTGAGGGGCGTCTGCTGACCTGCATGCAGGCTTTCGATGATCAGCTCAGCCGCAGGTGCCAGTGGGCGTTGTATCGGGTGTCGCGCAACCTGGAAGGCGTGATGAACCGGGTCGAGCGGCTGGCTGAAGCTTGCTGGAATGACATCGAGACGCACTGCAAGGATGCAGAGCGCATTGGTCAGTGCGTCATGGAGAAACGCGGAACCCTATCGCCTGCGTGCGCAAAGGTTGCGTCGGGTCTGAGAAGTGCCGTTCAAGGTCTCGCTGGCCTGAGGGGCCTGCAGGTTGTCGGGTCGGATAACTCCAACTTGGGTGAAGTTGTCGACATCAAGCGAGGACCAGATGGCGCCGTTCAGGCCATCGAGATCGAGATAGACCGCATGCTTGGCCTCGGTACCAGAGTGGTCACCATAACTGCCGACAAGTTCGAGCAGATCGGCGACAGAATCCGGCTGCTCCTCGGGCGCGACGAGGTTAAAGCCTTGCCGGAAACCAAGAACAGATGAGCCTGAGACGTTACTGAAGTGCGCTGGTATGGTGATCGCATGAACTAGGTGGTCGAAAGGTGCTCGCAATGACACCATTTCAAGCGGTCGCCAAACCAGATCACATTCCCTTCTTCGTTACGGCACCGGGCCAAACAGACGTGCTGTTCGTGGTCGTTGCGCTCGTTTTGGTTGGCGCGGTGCTGGCGTTGGGGGTGTTCTTCTTCTGGCTGCACTCTCTGCCTGAGCGCATGGTACACAATCGCGCGCAGTTCGATGTCGTGGCGGTTCTCGCGCTGCTCTCTTTGTTCACTCATATTCACGCCTTCTGGGTAGCAGCGCTGCTTCTGGCGCTCATCAAATTCCCGAGCTTCTCCGTCTCCGATTTTTCCGGCCCGCTCGACCGCATTGCGAATTCCCTGGAGAGTGCGGTCGAAAGTCGGGAGGCGAAGGATATGGCGCCAGAGCCGCCATCAGCTAAATCGCTCCCAGTACCGCCGGCGAACGCGCCACAGCCTGATGGTCCCCAGATGCCAAAGGTGCAGCATGCTTGAACTGCTGCTCTGCTCGCTCTTCACGATATTCCCGGACTACCTGTACCGGCGCTACCAGGGCAAGCGCATCGGCAAGGAGATCACGATCTACTCCGTGTGGTACGAGTACCGATACGGGATCACGTCGTGCCTCATGCTGACGATCGCGCTCATCACGATCGTCTTCTACAATCATCCCTCGACGAGCAATGTCACGTCCCTCTACCGCACGATTTCCATTCTTCCCGAGGCAAGCGGCAGAGTATCGGAAGTGCTCGTTGGCCCGAGTGCCGACGTGAAGAAGGGTGATCCGCTTTTCAAGCTCGACAGTACCCGACAGCAGGCTGCACTCGAAGTCGCCACTCGCCGCATTGTGGAGATCGAAGCCGCGAGCCTCATGGCTCAAGCCGACATAGCTGCAGCGGAGGGGCAGATTCTGAAGGCCCAAGGCGCGTACGAGCAGGCGCTGGAAGAGTTAGAGACGAAGGAGGAGCTGCAGCGCCGCAATGCGGATGTGGTGGCGGCGCGGGAGATCGAGCGGCTTCGTAAACTCGTCGAGACGCGAAACGGCGATGTGGTCGCTGCGACCGCTGCGCGTCAGGCCGCGCATACGAGACTGTCGACGCTCCTCCCTGCCGAGAAGGCAACGGCAGAGGCGGCGCGGGAGCAGGCCGAGGTCGAGCTTGCGAAGATGGTCATCTACGCCGGTGTGACGGGGCGCCTCGAGCAATTCGTGCTGCGTGTCGGAGATGTCGTGAACCCGCTCATGCGACCGGCCGGAGTTCTCATACCGGAAGGTGCGGGGCGGCGGCAGCTCATTGCCGGATTTGGACAGATCGAGGCGCAGATCTTGAGGACGGGCATGGTGGCAGAGGCCACCTGCATATCGAAGCCTTGGACGATCATTCCGTTGGTCGTGACAGACGTGCAGGATGCCGTAGCTGCGGGTCAGGTAAGGGCGACGGAGCAACTCGTCGAGGCGCAGCAGTTTTCGAAGGCGGGGGCCATAACAGTGTTCCTCCAGCCTCTGCACGCTGGCGGCCTCGATCATGTGACGCCCGGCAGCAGCTGCATTGCCAACGCTTACTCAAACAATCACGATCAGCTTGCTCGGAAAGACATCGGGTTCGGCAGCTGGCTCTATCTGCATATTGTCGACGCGGTCGCGGTGGTGCACGCCATGATCCTGCGACTTCACGCAGCGATCCTGCCGGTGAAGATCCTGGTGTTCTCGGCTCATTGAGAAGTTGACTGAACTCTGCGGCGTTCACATCTGTGATGGCTTGGCGCGCGTCGGGGCTTTCTTGCGCTCAGATCCATAGCCTTGATCGCGCAGATACTTGACGCGCTCGGATGCGACGCGCCGGCACGTTTCCTCCCACTCGCGCTTGGTCATGTGCGTTGAGCGATCCCATGTTTTCATGCATTCCTTGACGCGGGCTTTCTCATCGAGCAGTGCAGCGTCCGACGACTGGCGCTTGGCAATCGGTTGCTTTCCGGATTGGGCGAAGGCCGCGGTGGCGGACAGCAACAGCACTCCCGCACAAAGCAATGCACGCATGATGCGCTCCTGTATGCTCATGGGCAGTGCTCGGGCGGATCGGTATCAGCCCAAGCGTTCCCGTACAGAGCGCATCCTCAGCAAATATGTGGAGGCGGCTATCCGTGGGTTCCCCGATTTCTCATCTGCGGGGCCCTGATGACTTCCGATGCAGGCCAGCTCAGTCGAGATACCAGGGCACGGCAGCAGCCTGCGCGATCTGGCGGACCTGCCCCATGAGGCCGGCGCCGACCGGAATACCGTCGCGCCGACGCGCCTCCGCCGTCTTCCACTGAGGATCGCCGGCCACCATCACGGGCTGAGCAGGATCGATTGGCGTGGTGGCCCGAAGCGTTCCGAGAAAATCTTTCACGTCGATTTCGAAATCACCGGCACGGCGGAAGATGGCGGGATCAATGGCCATGAAGAAATGCCCGATGTCCATGCCGATGGGCTTTTTTGTGTGCTCGGGATCGGTGATGAGCGTCGCGCCGGACAGGCACGACGAGAGGATATTCACCATCACGGCGAGGCCGTAGCCCTTGTAGCTCGAGTTCTCCGGCGAGCCGCCGAGCGACGTCAGAAAGCCGCCCTTTTCCTTGGCGACGAGCGGATCGTTGGAGGGGCGCCCGTCGCGATCCAGAACCCAACCGTCAGGGGTCGGCAGTCCTTCGTTCGCCTTGTTGCGGATGCGGCCCGCAGCAACCGTCGTCGTCGCCATATCGAACAGGAACGGCACGCCATCGGCGCTGGGGGCTGCGAACGACCAGGGATCGGTGCCGAGACGCGCCTGCTTGCCAAATGTCGGCGCAACCTGGATGCCCGAGGCCGATGTGCACGCCATGCCGATGAGGCCGGCATTGGCGGCCATCAAGGTGAAGTAGCCCGCGGCACCGAAATGCGCCGAATGCCGGACGACGACGGCCGCCATGCCGACGGTCTTGGCTTTGGTGATCGCCGTCGACATGGCGAAATGCGCGGGCACGTGGCCGAGACCGCCGCCGCCATCCACCACGGCCGACACCGGCGTCTCGGATACGATTTTCGGCTGAGTGTCCATGCGCGCGCGGCCATTACGCCGAAGCCCATCGTAGGTTGGGATCATCGAGATGCCGTGACTGTCGATGCCGTGCAGATCCGACCATGCGAGCACATCGGCGGTGATCTCGGCATTCTCCTCAGGCATTCCCCAGCCGCGCAGGATGGCTTTGAGCTGAGCGTGATGATTGGCGTACGTGGCAGGCATGGGCATTCCTTCCGGCTAGGGAGTTTCTTCGGTCGCGTTTTCTTTGGATCAAACCGACGCGCGTCGCAGACGGCTTTCGCGCAGAGCGCGCAACACCCGCTCGGGCGTCATGGGCATGTGGGTCACGCGGACACCGATGGCGCGCGCAATGGCATTCGCAATTGCTGCCGCCGGCGGCACGATCGGCACCTCACCGACACCACGCACGCCATAAGGCACGTTCGGAACCGGCGTCTCCACGATCACGCATTCGATCGGCGGCACGTCGAGCGCAGTCGGTAGCCTGTAGTCGAGCAGGCTTGCATTGCGCAGGCGGCCATCGGGGCCATAATCGAACCCTTCCATCAGGGCCCAGCCGAGACCCTGCACGACACTGCCGGCCATCTGCCCCTCGACGGCCGTCGGATTGAGCGCGAGACCGACATCCTGGAATGCCGTATAGCGCAGAACCGTCACGAGCCCGGTATCCGTGTCGACTTCCACATCGCAGACGTGAGCACCGATCTCGACACCAAGCGGCAGCTTGGACGAGACACCGCGCCCGACGATCGCGCCCTCGGCGAGGGTCGCCTGCATCAGCTCGGCGAGCGAGATGGTGGTGCCTTGCGGTTGTCGAACGCGGAAGTGCCCTTCCGCGTAGTCGAGTTCGTCGCGCGCGCACTGGAGCTTCTCCGCGGCGCGAGTTCGAAGCTGGTCGAGTGCATCGCGGCTCGCCTCTACGAGCGCTGCAGTGCTCGTTCGCGCAACGCGGCTGCCTGCCGCCGCATCGCTGTAGCCGACGGATTTGGAATCGCCAGTGTGAACATGCACGTCGTCGATGCTCAGACCAAATTCCTCGGCGACCACCTGCGCCATGGTGCTGCGGACACCGGAGATGTCTACCGCGCCCATGGTGACCATCGGACGACCATCGCCCGCGATGGTGATGTGCGCGGCAGATGTCATGGACGTGCCGCGCCAGTAGCCGAGCGCCAGGCCGCGGCCGCGCGGATGGTGGCCTTGCGGAAGCGGATCGGTCCAGCAGGCGTGCGCGCCGACGCGATCGAGAATGGTGGTGAGGCCGATTGCGGGGAATGGCGTTCCGATCGGCATCGTGCTGCCGGTCACCGATGCATTGCGCTTACGGAACTCGAGCGGGTCCATCTGCAGGCGCTGGCAGAGGGCATCCATGGCCTGCTCGACGGCGAATGCGCCTTGGATGCCGCCCGGCGCGCGGTAGGCTTCCGTGCGCGGCTTGTTGGTGACGACGTCGAAACCCGTGAGTTCCAGGTTCGCGCACTGGTAGAGCGCGGCCGATGCTTGCATGAGCAGGGATGGACTGAGGCCAGGCAGGCCGCCCGCATCCATCCGGTAGGTTCCCTTGATCGCAGTGAGGCGTCCCGTGTCGTCCGCCGCGACGGCTATATCGATTTGCGCGCCGGCAGCAGGGCCCGAGCCACCTTGCAGAATTTCCTCGCGTGTGAGGACGAGTTTCACGGGGCGCCGGCACTTCTGCGCGAGGCGCACGACGACGGCCTCGCCGTGGATTGCGATTTTGCCGCCGAACGCACCACCCACTTCCAACGGCACGACCTTCAACTGAGACTGTGGAAGATCGAGCATGCGGGCGATCATCAGCTCGGTCGTGAACTGGCCCTGTGTGGACGTCCACACTGTCGCAAAGCCATTGGCATCGACCTCAGCCACCATAGCCTGCGGCTCGAGATAGCCCTGGTGTGCCGTATCGACCTTTACCTGAACCTCGGCGTGCGCTGGCGCATCGACGATGGCCTGTGCTGCATTCCCGCGCGCGATGACGGTGCGCGAGCAGATATTGCTCGGCGTGCGCGGCCGCGGCTCCACGCCCTTCGTGATCACGTGCTCATGCAAAACGGACGTGTCGGGCGCCATGGCCGCTGCGAGATCGCTCACAGCGGGAAGCGGCTCGTAGTCCACGTCGATCAGTGCCAACGCCGCCTCGGCAACGTGCGGATCGACGGCTGCAACAGCGGCCACAGGTTGACCGACCCAATGAACTTTGTGGCGCGCGATGTTGATCTGCGCGACCAGCCACATGTCGTAACCGGTCTCGCCCATGGGAATGGAAGCGCCGATCGGCAATTCCGGGAAGTCGGCTGCAGTGACGACGGCAAACACGCCTTTCAGCGCGAGGGCTTGGCTGGTGTCTATGCCACGAATACGCGCGTGGGCATGTGGGCTGCGCAGTGTCCTCGCGTGCGCCATGCCGGGGAGATTGAGGTCCGCTGCATAGACGGTGCCTCCGGTCACGCGCGCAGGTCCGTCGACGCGGGGCAGCCGCTTGCCGACAACCTTCAGGGTGTCACTCTGCTTCGGAGCCATCGAGGGCATGGCGCGATCAACCTCGCATTTCGGTCGCGGCGGCAGCGATGGCCTCGACGATCTTGTCGTAGCCCGTGCAACGGCAGAGGTTGCCCGCGATGGCGTGACGGATCTCCTGCGCTGTCGGATTCGGATTGTCGTCCAGCAGGGACTTAGCCGACAGCACGATGCCTGGCGTACAGAAGCCGCATTGCGTGCCTCCGTGCTCGATCAGCGCCTGTTGGATGGGGTGCAGTTTCCCGCGATCGGAAACACCCTCGATCGTGACGATGTCATGATGTGGCGCCCCCTGAGCCAGCATCAGGCAGGCAGTCACGGGCGCACCGTCGACGAGGACAGTACACGCGCCGCAGTTGCCATTGCCGCAACCTTCCTTCGTGCCGGTGAGCCCAATGCGCTCGCGCAGCAGATCCAGGAGCGTGTCGCGCGTGTCCGCAAGCACGGAATGCTCCTCGCCGTTCACCGTGCATGTGATGAGGATTTTCATGACCGTGCCGGTTCCTCGAACAGAGTGGCGCAGCACGCGGCAAGCGCGCGTGCAGTCAGGACCGCGACCAGCGAGCGGCGATATTCGGCCGAGCTGCGGGTATCGGAGATGGGCTGCGCGTCGCCGGCGGCGCGCTGCCCGGCAGCTTCGAACAGCTCAGGCGTCAGGCGCTCGCCGCGCAAGGCCTGCTCGGCCGAAGTCGCTCGGATCGGCACAGGCCCCACTGAAGCCAGTACGATGCGCGCATCATCGATGCTGCGATTTTCATCCAGGCGGATCCAGGCGGCCGCGCCGGCAATGGCGATGTCCATCTCGCGCCGCGGCGTGAAGCGCAGGTAGTGTGCTGCCGAGCGCGGCATCGGCGGCGGCAGGACGATCGAAAGAAGCAGCTCACCCGGCTGGAGGCTCGTTTTGCCGGGCCCGCGGATGAAGGTCTCGAGCAGTTCTTCGCGCTCCCCATCCGGACCAGCGATGCGCGCCGTCGCGTGATGACAGATCAGTGCCGGCACGGAATCCGCCGAAGGTGCGGCATTGCATATGTTGCCGCCGAGGCTGGCGCGGTTCTGCACCTGCAGGCTGCCGATCAGGCGGGCCGACTGGCCGACACTCGGATAATCGGCAGCAATATCGGGGTGCCGTGCAACGCGCGTCGCGCTGGCTGATGCACCGATGACGAGGCCGCCATTCGACGCGGCAGTAATGTCCGTGAGAGCGGGAATGCCCTTGAGATCGACGATGTGATCGGCCTGCCTGCGGCCCTCGCGGAGCTGAGGTACGAGATCCGTGCCACCGGCGAGCGCTCGTGCCCCGTCGGCCTGCATGGCCGCAATCGCCTCGCCGAGCGTCGCGGGGCGCACATATGCGAATTCCTTCAAGAACCAACTCCGGCCGACATCGTGGTGGGCTCACGGTCTCAAGCTACCGCGATTGCCGGCCTGACGACAACAGGAGGCGAGCGCAGATCAGCTCCACTCGGTGCTGGAAAGGCACTTCGAGGCCTCATGCGGGCCGTGATAGCGGCGACTATCCGCCCTCATCCCCCACTGACCGCCGTAAGCGCAGGAGCGTCCTGGCGCCGTCGCATGATCCAGTAGGCGATGGCGAGCGCTGCCGGGATACAGGCCATGCCGGAGAGAGCCTCGCTTGGCGAGAATAGAATGAACATCGCGAGTGCGCCGAGCGCGAGCCGGACGGCGCAGTCCACGCCGGGGCGGTCGCTGAATGAGGCCTGCAGACTGAACATGAGCGTCACAGTGGCGGTGCAGACAAGTCCGAGCGCGGCGAGCTGCGCCAAGCCCGGCTCGACCACCAGCTCCGGCCTGACGAACGCCGCAGCCATCAGCACGAACAGCGAAGCGCAAAGAGTGATCGCGGCCATGAGCGTTCTCATGAATGATGCGTCGGCGATCTTGGCAGTGACGGCTGCGACGACCGATGTAGGCGGCGTCAGTTCGCCCCACACGGCGAGGAAGAAGGCGAAGAAGTGCACGCTCCAGGGATTGACGCCGGTCTTGATCATGGCCGGCGCGATGACGAGGGCCGTCAGAATGTATGTGGGGGCCGGTGGCAGACCGGTGCCGAGCAGGGCGCCGAAGAGGAACGCGACGACCACCATAGCCAGCAGGTTGATGCCGGCCGCCTCCATGAGAAGGAAGCCGATCTTGGTCGGCACGCCCGTGATGACGAATGCGCCTGTCATGATCGAGAGCGTCGCGAGCAGCAGCGTAAGATCTGCGGTCATCGAGCTGAAGCCATCGAGGAAGCGCAGCACCGGCCTCGTTATACTTTCAAGGGTCGTCTCGCGGGCTCCTGTCGCCAGCTCTGCCACGTGCTTCAAAAGCAGCACGCCCAATACGACATAAAACACATAGATGGCGGCGAACATGGGCGCCATGTAGAGAACGGCCATCAGCAGGACGAGGCCAGCGACGACCAGTGCGAAGGCACCGAGATTGACCCAGTCGCCCCACTTCATGGACGCGTCGGCAAAGGTCTGCCCGTGGGTCCCTCCATAGCGCATCGACAGCAGGTAGACGCCAACGAGAAGGCCGAGGAAAAAGACGACGGCCGGCGCGTAGCCGCGCGCTACGACATCGAAATAACTGACGCCCATAAAGTCGGCCATGAGAAAGGCCGAAATGCCCATGACCGGCGGCATGAGCTGACCGCCAAGCGAGGCTGAGGCCTCGATGGCCGCCGCCCGATGGCGCGGCATGCCGGATGCGATCATGGCCGGAATGGTGGCGGAGCCGGTCGTTATGGCATTGGCGGCACCGCTGCCGCTTACAGCGCCGATGCCGATCGATCCAAGGACAGCAGACATCGGTACCGCGTGTGGCGAGCGAGCCGCGACCTGACCGGCCGCCTTGAGGATGGATTCGATGCAACCAAAGGCGCGCAGAACGCTCAGCACCAGAATGAAGGAGCCGATGAGCGTGAGAGCAAGCTGTGGCAGGCGCGAGTAGACGCCGGTTGCCATCTCCAGGCTCGAGGCCGTCAGAACGCGCTCCCAATCGAGGCCGGGATGGCGGAACATGCCGGGCACCGCCCAGCCATAGAGGCAGTAGACGATCAGAATGAGATTGATGATGAACAGTGGAAAGAAGCGCTTGCGCGAATACTCCAGAACCAGGAGGACCATCAGGGCGCCGAAAAACATGTCCGGCGTATTCCAGAAGCCCGCGCGGGCGAAGCCGATCGCATCGAACTCGACCGTCATATAGATCGCCGTCGCGATGGCGAGGGCGCAATAGATGCCGCCGATCAGGTAGTTGAGGGAGCGGCTGAGCGAAGGGTAGAGATCGTGCTCGCGCAGCGCGCTCAGCGTGAAGATGACGAACGTGAGTGGGACCAGCGTTGCCGCGAGCTGAGACGGTCCGCCGAGGCCCGTCATATAGTAGATGAAGAGCAAGCCAAAGAAGATCGCGGCGGCACTGTAGTATGCAATCTCAAGCACCGTTTCCGGCCACGAGCGCGCTGCTGTGTCCATGTTCATTGGATTCGACCTGTCGCGCGGGGAGCCGGGGGCTGCTCCGAGTATGGAGATTGCAGCGGGCCAGATGCGGCCCGCTGTCTGAAGTCGACCGGGGAACTGCGGCTACTTCGCCTTGGCGATGCGGGCATCCCACTCGGGATCCCAGGCGCCCTTTTCCTTCATGTATTTTGCGAGCCCTGGATGGATCTCCACGAGATCCACGGAGGATTGTATGCCGCGCTTCTGCATGCCGATCATATCGGCGGCGACCTGTGCGAAGGCGCCATCGGCCTTCTTGAGGGCTTCGGCATTCTTCTCGACGATTGTCAGCTTGCGATAGACATCATCCGCCGACACATCGAGACCGACGTGGAACCCGTAGTAGAAGGGCAACAGCGTAATCGCCTCGGCGCCAATGTCCTTCTTGAAGACCTTGGCGGAGACGTTGGTCGTCGCGAGCCCCTTCTCCTTCAGCGATTTCATTTCGTCGGCACTTGGATTGAGAGCGATCCAATCCGTGGTGAGCGATGCTTCGGTGATCCAGGGCGGCACGCCCGTCTCTGCATTCGTATAGACGACAAAGGCCTGGAGATTGCCCGACTCGAGCAGCGAGCCCGCTGTTGCGAGATCGACCTCGGTATAGTCGTGCTTGATGCCGAGTGCTGTGAGGCCGCGTTCCGTCTGCGCGCGCGTATCCCACGGGCGCGGGCCGGTGAACGTCTTCTTGCCGGCGAGATCGCCCCAGCTCTTGATCTTGTCCTTGTCGCGCTTGTGGATGCCGAAGCCGACCTCGGCGGTGAATACCCACATCGACATGATGGGCGCACGCTGCGCGCTTGCCTTGAAGCCTTTGAAGCGCGCGATGTCGTTTGCGTACTCGTAGAAGCCGATATCAGCGCCGTAGAAGCCGTCGAACTTGTTGGTGGCGAATCCCTTGATCGTGAGGATCGCGCCTGGGGCCGGCTGGACGGTGACGTTGTAGCCGGTCCACTCCTTGTTCAGGACTTCGGCCAGATTGACGAGCGCTTTGTGGCCCGCGGATCCTACGGCTGAAGTTCCCCAGCGGATTTCTTTTGTCTGGGCAGAGGCCGTCGGCCCCATGCCACCAACGAGCACGGCTAGAGCAAGCCCTGCAAAGGCCTTCTTGAGCATGTTTCAAACTCCCGGATTTTGCGCTGGTCTCTTGTCGGACCAATTCGCGGGCTGCGTCATGCTGCATGGCCCGAAAGTCCGCTGGCCGGCAGCTGGCGAGTAATTTTTTGTTGTTCATCGAACAGTAAGTGCGCATGGGTGGGGTGTCAAACGGCGCCGCCACGTAAGCCCTCGCTCTGTGCGCGGAATGCCAATAGGGTCCGCGCGTGCAGGTTCCTGAGAATAAAGCGCGCGGCGACAGCACGCGCCGTGAGGAAGACCAGCGCGCAGGTGGCGGCAAAGTCATCCGCGACGGCATGGGGCAGTCGCAGGTCATGAACGCGACCGGCGCCGTCGACACGGTCATCACGAATGCGCGAGATCGCACGTTTCATCGAGCGCATGGGCAGTCTGGCGACCGCTGCGTGATGCGCCGTACGTGAGGCTATGCCGGCGCAGGCCTCCGGCGCCACTGCAGAAGCGCAATCAAGCCCGCCGCCAAGAGGCCGCCGCCGAGTGGCCACAACTGCGAGGGGCGTGGTGCAGCCTCCAATACGGACTTGATCTCGTATCCGGCTTCGAGGCCAAGGCGGCGCGCATAGGAACCGAATGCCACGTTGCTGATTGTCGTCGTGTCGCCGAGGCTTGTTACAGTGAGGCCGGCGGAGCGCAAACGCTGGCGCGGCTCACCCGGATCACCGAGGGGCACATTGACGGTCTTGCGAACCGTATCACCCTCGATATTCATGCCTTCGACGACGATGTTGATGCGTGAGCCGGCGGGGGCGTCCGCAACACGTGTCACCAGCTCCTTCGCCGGCAGCTCCGTCCATTTGGGATAGAACTGGTCGAGCCACCAGTCAGGCCGGAACAGCGTGAAGCAGGCGAGAAGGAGGATGGCGGACTCCCACAACCTGCTTCGCGAGACGAACCAGTTCATGGTGGCGGCTGCGAACAGCAGGATCGCAATCATCGAGGTTGTGATGACGATTGCCAACTGCCACCAGCTTTCGATACCGATCAGCAATATCGCTGGATTGAAGATGAAGACGAACGGGAGAATGGCCGTCCGCAGCGAATAGAGCGCGCCCTGAAAGCCCGTCGCTAGGGGATCCTCGCGCGAGATTGCAGCCGCCGCGAATGCCGCGAGACCGACGGGTGGCGTGATGTCTGCCATGATGCCGAAGTAGAAGACGAAAAGATGCACGGCGATGAGCGGGATCGCGAGCCCGGCCTGGGCGCCGAGTTCGACGACGACGGGTGCCATGAGTGTCGCGACCAGGATGTAGTTCGCGGTCGTTGGAATGCCGAGGCCGAGGACGAGCGAGATCGCGGCGATCAGCAACAGCATGGCGATGACGTTGCCACCCGAGATGAACTCGACGAACTCCGTCATCATGAGGCCGAGGCCCGTGAGCGTCACGGTGCCGACGACGATGCCCGCAGTCGCCGTGGCAACGGCGATGCCGATCATGTTGCGCGCACCGCCGGCGAGGCCATCGATCAGATCGGCCCAACCCTCAGAGATGGCATTCGGAACGGACTGCTTCCTGAATATGGCCAGCAACAGCTTGCGCGTTGCGACGATGCCCATGATGGCGACCGTGCCCCAGAAGGCGGAGAGTCCCGGTGAAAGCTGGTCGACAGTCAAGCACCACAGCAGCACGACGAGCGGGATCATGAAGTCCAGCCCGGTGCGGACCACATCCCATGCGCGGGGAAGATGGATGATCGGCGCATTTGGATCGTCGATGACGAGATCCTCATAGCGTGACGAGAACCAGACACTCGCCACGTAGATGCCGACAACAGCAACTGTCAGGACCGTCGGCGCGTCGCGGCCAAAGGTGGTCTGTATGGCTTGTACGCCATAGTAGAGCAGGCACAGAACCGCGATCATGCCGGAAATGCCGAGCCCCGTTCGCAACAACCGTGTCTTGAGCTCCATCTGCTCGCGCGGAATCGGCTTCGAGCCGAGTTTCACCGCCTCGAGATGCACGATGTAGAAAAGCGAGACATAGGAAGCGATGGCCGGTAATGCAGCGTGCTTGATGATCTCCGAGTAGGGAATGCCGACGTATTCGACCATCAGGAATGCAGCGGCGCCCATGACGGGCGGCATGATCTGCCCGTTGATGGATGATGTCGCTTCGATGGCGCCCGCCTTCACACCGGACAGCCCGGTACGCTTCATGAGCGGGATGGTGAAGATGCCGCCCGAGACGACGTTCGACACCGACGAACCCGAAACGACGCCATTGAGCGCTGACGAGACGACCGCCACCTTGGCAGGGCCGCCACGCAGATGACCGAGCAGCGCAATAGAAAGCTGCATCATCCAGTTGCCGGCGCCGGCCTTGTCGAGCAGCGTGCCGAACAGCACGAACAGGAAAACGAAACTCGTCGACACCCCGAGTGCGATGCCGAACACACCTTCGGTGACGAGCCACTGATGCGTGAGGAAGCGCGACAGAGACGCGCCCTTGTGTTGCAAGGCCTCAGGCATGTAAGGGCCGGCAAACGTGAAGAACATGAAGACGGCAGCCACGCCCACCATGGGAAGCCCGAGCGATCGGCGCGTCGCTTCGAGCAGCAGCAAAATGCCGGCGCCAGCCGTCACCAAATCCATCATGGTCGGCTGGCCGGGGCGCAGTGCGAGCTGATTGTAGAACAGAAAGAGATACGCACCGGCGAACGCACCCGCGAGCGCGAGGATCCAGTCGATGGTGGGGATGGTATCCCGTGACGAGGACTTGAAGGCCGGATAGGCCGTGTAGGCAAGAAACAGCGCGATCCCCAGGTGGATAGCGCGCGCCTCCGTATCATTCAGCACACCGAAACCGAGAACGAACGGCAGAGGCGAAGCGTACCAGAGCTGGAAGAGGGACCAGAAGACCGCAACCGAGAGCAGGATTTGCGCTGCGAGGCCGGTTGGCTTGCGGCCGCCGGTATCGGACTCGGCCACGAGTTGCTCGAGCTCAGGTGAAATCTCGGTCGCTGCAGCCGACTTGTCCGTCATCGCATCCCCCGCGGTCTCGCAGTCGTCGTAAAGTTTGTCGGGGCGCTGATGTCGGCGCCCCGCTCAAGAACCGTGGCTTACTTGATCCAGCCTTTTTCCTTGTAGTACTTCGCGGCGCCGGGATGCAGCGGCGCGGAGAGCCCATCCTTCACCATCTTGGCTGGGTCGAGATTGGCAAAGGCCGGATGCAGCTTCTTGAACTCGTCGAAGTTATCGAAGGTCGCCTTCACGAGCTGATAGACGGTCTCATCCGGCACCTTGGCCGAGCTGACGAGCGTCGCGAGCACACCGTAGGTCTCGGTGGGGTTCGGGTTGTTAGCATACATGCCGCCCGGGATGGTTGCTGCGGCGTAGTAGGGCTTTCCAGCAAGCAGCTTCGATACGGCGGGACCTGTCAGCGAGACGAGCTGAGCGCCACAGGTGGTCGTCGGATCCTGGATGTTGGCCGACGGATGGCCGACGGCGTAGTAGAAGCCGTCGATCTTGGCATCGCAGAGCGCTGGGCCGTGCTCGTCGGCCTTGAGCTCGGAGGCGAGCGAGAAGTCGGACATCTTCCAGCCCATGGCCGCGAGCAGTTCTTCCATTGAAGAGCGCGTGCCGGAGCCGGGATTGCCGACATTGAAGCGCTTGCCCTTGAAGTCGTCGAACGACTTGATGTTCGCTTCCTTGCGAGCCAGCACCGTGAATGGCTCCGGATGAACCGAGAAGACGGCGCGCAGATCGCCGTAGGGGCCGGCATCCTTGAAGGCCCCAACGCCTTTCAGCGAATTGTAATGTACGTCCGACTGGGCCATGCCGAAGTCGAGTTCTCCGGCCTTGATCGTATTGACGTTGAAGGCCGAGCCGCCGGTCGACTCCACCGAGCAGCGGATGCCGTGCTGCTTGCGATCCTTGTTGAGCAGACGGCAGATGGCACCGCCGGCGGCATAGTAGACGCCCGTGACGCCGCCGGTGCCGATCGTCACGAACTTCTGCTGGGCCATGGCGGCTGTCGCGGTGCCGAGCAGGCCGGCCATGCTTGCGGCAACGGCCATGTACTGGAAACGCCTCATTTCACACTCTCCATGCTGTTGATCTCTTCAAAACTGGTCCGTGCGGCCAGATGACCACGCTGCTGGGGCGTATGACGCTCCAAGCGAACGGTCTGCCGCAGTACGGGGCATATTGTAACGGCGGGGGTCTGGCCGGCATGCTGCATTGCAGAGCTGCGTGCTGTACTTTCCGGCGGCGATCGTGCGTTGCCCTGTAAGCGTGGCGTATACTGAGTCTCAAGTCAATCTGGTCCAGCAGGTCATCGGCGACGGCGGCGTGCATTAGCCATGCGCTAACTGTTCCGATGCTGCAGTATGCTGGTCTGAGAGCTTACGGCCATCGGAGGTCCCATGGAGTTCGATCCCGTGATGCTGGCGCGCATCCAATTCGCGTTCACGATATCTTTTCACATCATTTTTCCAGCGTTTACCATTGGTCTGTCGGCATTCATCACCGTGCTGCTGCTTCTGTGGCTGCGCTCGGGCGAGGAGAAATTCCATCGTCTCGCGCGGTTCTGGACAAAGATCTTCGCCGTATCTTTTGCTATGGGCGTCGTTTCGGGCATCGTGCTCAGCTATCAGTTCGGCACGAACTGGAGCCGCTTCTCGGAGTTCAGCGGGAACGTCATCGGGCCGCTGATCGGCTACGAGGTGCTGACCGCCTTCTATCTCGAGGCGACCTTCCTCGGTATTCTGCTGTTTGGCTGGAACCGCTTTCCGCACTGGCTCGTCACACTCGCGGCGGGCCTAGTCGCGATCGGCACGGCAACCAGCGCTTTCTGGATTCTCGCGGCAAATAGCTGGATGCACACGCCGACCGGTCATGAGATCCGTGACGGCATTGCCTTCCCCGTGAGCTGGTGGGAGATCATCTTCAATCCGAGCTTCCCTTATCGCCTCGCGCATATGCTCAATGCTGCATACCTGACGACGGCCGTGGTCGTGCTGGCGGTTGGAGCCCGTTACTTGCTCGCCGGTCGCCATCCGGAGGAAAGCCGAACCATGCTACGCATGGCGGTCGGCATGATCGCCGTCACGGCGCCCCTGCAACTCTTCATCGGCGATATGCACGGCCTCAATACGCTCAAGCACCAGCCGGCGAAGGTCGCGGCGATGGAGGGACACTGGGATGGCTCGAAGCCCGGTTCATTGGTGCTGTTCGGTATTCCGGATGAGAAGGCACGGAAAAACCACTTCGAGATCGCGCTCCCCAATGTGGGTTCGCTCATTCTGACGCATAGCTGGGACGGCAAGTATCCGGGCCTCACGAGCTTTTCTGAAAGCGATTGGCCGCCGGTCGCCAATGTCTTCTGGGCCTTCCGCATCATGGTCGGCATCGGGATGCTGCTGATCGCCGTCGGCTTCTGGGGCATGTATCTGTGGTGGCGCGGGCGCTTGTTCGAAAGCTGGTTCTTCCTCAGATCCGTATCGCCCATGTGGTCACTCGGCTTCATCGCCATTCTCGCCGGATGGTTCGTGACCGAACAGGGCCGTCAGCCCTGGCTGGTGCACGGTCTCATGCGCACGGCGGATGGCATATCGCCCGTGCCGGGTACGAGCGTTGCCGGCACGCTCGCGCTCTTCGTGGTGATCTACGGTGTCGTCTTCTCGATGGGCGTCTACTACATCAACCGCCTCATTCACGCGGGGCCGAAGGGTGAAGCGACCGCCGCGCCCGAGGGACTGCCGAACCGGCCACTCTCGGCCGCCGAGGAGGCCGCACGCGAAGCCACCGGTCGGTCGCGGGGCGAAGGGCCTGGATTCTCGCTCGGCACATCGAAGGAGTGATGGCGATGGAAGCTTATCTCCCGCTTATCTGGGCCGCGCTGATTGGCACCGCCGTCGCGATGTACGTCATTCTGGACGGCTTCGATCTCGGCATCGGCATTCTCTTTCCCTTCGTGCGCAAGGAGGAAGAGCGCGACGTGATGATGAACTCGGTCGCGCCCTTTTGGGATGGCAACGAGACGTGGCTCGTGCTCGGCGGAGGTGGCCTCTGGGTTGCCTTCCCGACGGCCTATGCCGTGATCATGCCGGCGTTCTACCTGCCGGTGATCGGGATGCTCTTGGCGCTCGTTCTGCGTGGCGTGTCCTTCGAGTTCCGCTGGGTCTCGAAGCCATCGCATCGCATATGGGATGTCGCCTTTGCCGGCGGTTCGATCGTCGCAGCGTTTCTGCAGGGCGTGATCCTTGGTGGACTTCTGCAGGGTGTCGAGGTCGTCGATCGCCAGTATGCCGGCGGTGCGTTCGACTGGGTGACGCCGTTCTCGATTTTCGTCGGCTTCGCGGTGGTTGCAGGCTACGCGCTGCTCGGCGCGACGTGGCTTGTCATGCGCACATACGGGTCGGCGCAGGAATTCGGCCGCCGTGTTGCGGCGCCGCTGCTCTTCGCAGTGCTCGGATCCATGGCGATCGTGAGCTTGTGGACGCCTCTGAGCATCGACCGTATTGCCGAGCGCTGGTTCAGCCTGCCCAATCTCTTCTATCTCTGGCCGATCCCGCTCGTCACGGCACTGGTCGGCTATCTCGTGTTCGTCTGGCTCAATCGCGGCGATGAAGTGAAGCCGTTTGTCGGCAGCGTCGTGCTCTTCCTGCTAGGCTATGCCGGGCTCGTCATCTCGACATATCCCTATCTCGTGCCGCCGCATCTGACGTTCTGGGACACGGCTGCTGCACCGGCCTCGCAGATGTTCCTTCTGGTCGGGACAGTGTTCCTGCTGCCGCTCGTGCTCGCATACACGGCTTTCGTGTACTGGATGTTCCGCGGCAAGATCGGTCCAGGCGAGGGCTATCATTAGGCGGATAGTGGAACGCCCCTCGATTTCTGACGTTCAGTTGGAGTGAGCAGACCGGGAAGCCCATTCATTGACGCAAACGTATGACGACCCCACGCGCTGCGCCGAGGCGATCATCGATCAGGTGGGGCGCGATCTGGTGCTGGCTATTCCGGTCGGCATCGGCAAGCCGAACCTTCTGGTGAACGCGCTCTATGCGCTGGCTGAGGCCGATCGCAGGCTGAGCCTGCGCATTCTCACCGGCCTGACGCTGGTACGGCCGAAGTACAAGAGCGATCTCGAGCGCCGCTTTGCCGAACCGTTCGTCGAACGGCTGTTCGGAACCTGGCCTGGTCTCGCCTATGCCGAGGCCATGCGCCGGGGAAATCTCGCACCAAATGTGACCGTGCACGAGTTCTTCCTGCAGGCGGGCCAATGGCTTTCCAATCCGACCATGCAGAAGAACTATGCGAGCTTGAACTACAGCCATGTGCACACGCACGTCCAGCGCGAGGGCGTAAACGTCATTGCCCAACTCGTCGCGCCGCCGCGCGATGGCGCATCGTACTACAGCCTGTCGTCGAATACGGATGTCTCGCTTGATCTCAAGGACTACATCGAGGCGCGGCGAAAGAGTGGCGCGCCGATTGCAGTCGTCGGTGAGGTCAATGCCAATCTGCCCTTCATGGGCGGTGCGGCAGCCGTCGCGCGCGACAGCTTCGACCACATTCACGAGCCGCCCGCGCCGCATTTCGATCTCTTCGCGCCGCCGAAGGAGCCGGTATCGACCACAGACTACGCCATGGCCCTGCACGCGGCGACGCTGATCAGGGATGGCGGCACGCTGCAGATCGGCATTGGTTCATTCGCGGACGCACTGACGCACGCGCTCATCCTACGGCATACGCAAAATGCTCGCTTTCGTGATCTCGTGGGCCGCCTCGGTGAGCCGCCGGCTGCAGGGGCCGAGTATGAGCCGTTTCAGCAAGGACTTTATGGATGCAGCGAGATGCTCGTCGATGGCTTTCTCGCGCTAAGACGCGCGGGGATACTCAAGAGACGCGTCGACGATGCCGGGCGCAGTGTGCTCGTGCACGCGGGCTTCTTTCTCGGCAGCAGCGCCTTCTATGACGAGCTTCGATCCCTTCCGGACGACGCGCGCGACGAGATCGCCATGACGTCGATTTCGTTCACCAACACACTCGCGGGTGATGCTGCTGCGAAGATCGCGCAGCGCCGCGAGGCACGCTTCGTCAACACGGCGCTGGCCGCGACGTTACTCGGTGCTGTGTCATCCGATCAGACCGAGGATGGCCGTGTCATCAGCGGCATCGGAGGCCAGGGTGATTTTGTTGCCATGGCGCATGACATTCCCGATGCGCGCTCGATCATCGCGGTGCGCAGCACGCGCTCACAGGGGAGCAGGGCGACCTCCAATATCCATTGGCGTCACGGCAATACGAGTATTCCGCGCCAGCTCCGAGATATCATTGTTACCGAGTACGGCATCGCCGATATTCGCGGCCGAACGGATAAGGAAGTCGTCTCGGCGATGCTGGCGGTCACCGATGCGCGCTTTCAGCCGCAGTTGCGGCAGTCTGCCGTGGCTGCCGGAAAGCTCCCTGCGGATTTCAAGCTCTCATCCAATGCGACGGATAACACACCCTCACGCATCGAGGGGGCACTGTCGTCGGCGCGACGTGACGGCTTGCTGCCGTCCTTCCCGCTGGGTACGGAGATGACGGAGATCGAGCAGGCACTGCTTCCTGCTCTCGGTAAGCTGCGTCGCGCGTCGATGGCGCGCTTGCTCGGGTATCTGCTTCAAGGCGCCGCGCCTGGCGAATTGCCGCCCGGCGCCCACGAAAAACTCGAACGACTCGATCTCGCGGACGTATCGAGCATGAAGGATAAAGCGATGCGCGCACTGGTGATCGGTGCGTTGCGTGCCGGCTAGCGGCTCGCGATCTGCGGATGCGTCATGTCCTGAGCTGTGGCCCGACGCGCAAACACTGCACCTATGCTGATGAGTATCGGGCCTGCCTCGGTGCGCAGCAGCTCCGGCTCCGCCCGCGTGCCGAGCGTCCCGTTCCAGCGGGCCTCGCTCGCGCGCGATAAATTCGCGACGGCGATCACAGGCGTTTCTGGAAAAAGGCCCTGTTCGATGAGGCGCATTCCTCCTCGCCGAGCAGGATCTCGGCAATCTCGGCGATACGCTTGTTCTTCGCGCGGAAGCGGCGGATAGCCGTGCCGAGGATCGGCTTGATGCGCTCCTTCTTGAGGCCATCGACGACGTAGGCCGAGACGCCGGCGTCGATGGCCGCCTCGATGGAGGCATCATCCGTGCGGTCGACGAACATGGCAATCGGACGGTGCTCAGATCCGCCAATGGCTCACGCCGAGCGCCTCGCCGCTGCTGGCCAGCGTCGCGTCGAGCGCGGCTCGGCTGAGGAGGCCACTCTGCGTGTCGACATAGGCAACCACCGCGGCGGAGTTCAGTGCCGCCGCGCGCATCGCGACCTCGGGCGGGCGACCTTCCGCGAGGAACGTTGCGAGCGTGGCCGCATAGGCGTCGCCGGCTCCGGCAGTGCCGGCGACCGTCGTCGGTGCCGCAGGGCAGAAGCGGATGACCTCACGATCCGCGAGATAGGCGCCGGCCGATCCGTCCGTAACGAGGACATAGCGCGCGCCGGCATCACGCAGCGCCGTGAAGAACGAGCGCAGGCCAAGATGATAGCCGCCACCCGAAAGGCCCTGGCGCGCGAGTGTGCCCGGCGGCTCCTCGCTGTCGGGGCCGAGCGGCGGGCCGCCTTCGCCGATTTTGCCTGCGATCATCGGGACAAGTGCGGAAGCCTCGATCTTGTTGACGACGAGGAGATCGATGCTTCCGAGCGCGTCCTGCAGCGCCACACCTCGGCTCGAAAGTTGACGAATACCGGGATTTGTCGAGAGGAAGGCGCCGGTTCGCTTGGTCTCGGCCAGAATACGCGGCAGGCGATCGGCCGAGCGGTTCGATAGCGAAGAGACGTGCACGAGATCGACCTCGAAGGCATCGGACTTGAGGTCGCTGTCTTCGAGCAGTGTGTTGGCGCCGCGGAACGTGAAGATCGCGGCATTGCGTTCGTGTGAGGAGACCATGACGGCGGCGCCTGTCGCGGCGCGCTCGTCGCGGCCGATCCAGCGCGTCGAGACGCCGGCCTGCATGAGGCTCGCGAGAACCGTTTCGGCGCGCTGATCGCGGCCGAGCTTGGCGAGCGTCGCGACGTCGAGGCCGAGCCGCGCCATGGCAACCGCGGCGTTGACGGCGCCGCCACCGGTGTGGGTCGAGATTTCGAGTGCTTCGGTTTTGTGGCCTTCCGCGAGCAGCAGAAAGGACGTCTCCGCATTGAGCATTGTCATGCGCTCGATGCGGCTCGACTCGATGATCGCGATCGTGTCGATCATCGCGCTTCCGATGGTAAGAGCCTTCATTTCTCGCTTTCCGGCAACCTTTTCGTGTCGCGTGCTTGGAACCATTTCCGGCTCGCGAGCGTTGCATCATTTGGCGCGCCGGCCGACCCATGGATGGCGGTCGGGTGCGCCGGGGATGCTTGCTTGCCCTTCCAATGCGGTTCAAACTAACATGCTCAGAGCGACCGCAATGCGGTGCAACTACATCATGTCCATTCTCTCGCAGGAGGAGCAGCGCTTCGAGGCGCGGATCGTTCCTTTCGGCGTAAGCCCACAGCCGTAGTGCCATCCGTTCGGATGCTGCCAAACGTCACGCCATCTATCAAGAAGCGGGCCAATCGAAGGAGAGCGTCGTTTCCATTCCCATGTCCTTACCCATATTGAAAGTGCCGGACGAAATCGCCTTCTTTCTCGACTTCGACGGTACGCTTGTCGAGCTTGCCGATCGCCCGGATGCGGTACGATTGAACGAGCGGACACGCGATGCGCTGAGCCGGCTCACAGACGCGACCGGAGGCGCCGTTGCCGTGATCACGGGGCGCGATATTGCAGATCTCGACAGCATGCTGGCGCCTCTGCGATTGCCTGCGGCGGGTGTCCATGGTCTCACGCGGCGCACGCTCTCGGGCGAAAATCATGCCGCACCCGTGGACGAGGAATTTCTGCGCCATGCGGAACTGCTACTCGCGCCGCTTGTGCTCAGCGAGCCGGGTTTGCTGCTCGAGCGCAAATCCAATGCCGTCGCGCTCCATTATCGCACGCGTCCCGATCTCGAAGCTGCGTGCGGCAAGGCCATGGACGAGCTCGCCGCGATCACCCGCGGCATTCAGATCAAGCGCGGTAAGATGGTGTTCGAGGCCAAACCTGCTCTCGCCGACAAGGGAACGGCTATTCTCGATTTTCTCAAGGAGACACCATTCTCCGGGCGACGTCCGTTCTTCGCCGGCGATGACGTCACCGATGAGGACGCTTTTGCCGCCGTGAACAAACTCGAGGGCATTACCGTGAAGATCGGTCCCGGTGCGACGATCGCACAGTATCGTGCAGACGGGACGGCTCTATTCCTCGATTGGCTGCACGCGACCTCGCTGAACTTCATGAGCGAGGTGTCCAATGACTGATGCCACTGCTGCGCAGAAGACCTCGCTTGAACTTGCCCTCGTCGGCAACTGCTGCATCAGCGCGCTCATCGACCGGCGCGGACGCATCGTGTGGAGCTGCTTTCCGCGCTTCGATGGAGATCCGGTCTTTCACGCGCTTCTCGGCGGGCGCACGCAGGATCCGAGCGACGGCAGTTTCGAGATCGAGCTCCTGGATGCGACGTCGTTCAGCCAGAGCTATATCGTCAACACCGCGCTCGTGCGCACGGTGATCGAAGGGCCATCCGGCGCCATCGAGATCATTGATTTCGCTCCTCGCTTCATCTGGATGGGGCGGCGTTTCCGCCCGCAGACGCTCGTCCGGCGCGTCAAACCGCTGCGAGGGAGCCCGCGTATCAGAATCAAAGTCAAGCCGCGTTACGAGTATGGCCGTGCAGCGCCACTTGCCGCGTACGGCTCGAACCACATTCGCTACATCAGTTCAGGTGTATCGCTGCGTCTCACGACGGATGCGCCGATCGACTACATCGTTGCCGAGACCGCCTTCAATCTGGACGACCAGATCAATCTGATCTTCGGCCCCGACGAAACGCTGACGACGGGCGTCGCCGAGACGGCGCGCGACTTCGAGGAGCGCACGACGCAATACTGGCGCGAGTGGGCGCATCGTCTCGCCCTGCCGCTCGAATGGCAGGATGCAGTGATCCGTGCCGCGATCACGCTCAAGCTATGCAGCTACGAGCCGACCGGCGCCATCGTTGCCGCGATGACGACGAGCATTCCTGAAGCTGCAGGCTCGGCGCGCAACTGGGACTATCGCTTCTGCTGGGTGCGCGATGCCTTCTTCGTCGTGCGCGCACTCAATTCGCTCGCCGCCGTGCGCACCATGGAGCACTACTTCCGCTGGATGATGAACATCGTCGCGGATGCGCGCGAGGGGCACATCCAGCCGGTATACGGCATCGGGCTCGAGAAGGAGCTTACCGAGAAGGAGATCGCGGCACTTCCCGGTTATCGCGGCATGGGGCCTGTGCGCGCCGGCAATCTCGCCTATCGCCAGTTCCAGCACGACACGTACGGCAACATGATTCTCGGCGCGGCGCAGGCGTTCGTCGACCGGCGTCTCTTCATGCAAGCCGGCGCCGTCGAGTACGCCCGCCTCGAGACCGTCGGTGAGCAGGCTTTCCTTCTGCACGACAAGCCGGATGCCGGCATGTGGGAGCTCAGGACGCGCGAACGCCCGCACACGTCGTCCGCGATCATGTGCTGGGCCGGCTGCGATCGCCTCGCGAAAATCGGCCATCATCTCGGTTTTGCCGATCGCGCGTCGATGTGGCGCCAGCGCGCCGATCAGATCAGGGCGACGGTTCTGGAACGCTCGTGGTCGGACAAGCGCAAGGCTTTCGTCGAGAGCTTCGGCGGTCAGTATCTCGATGCGAGCGTGCTGCTCATGGCCGAAGTCGATATGATCGATCCGAAGGATCCGCGCTTCGTCTCAACAGTCGATCAGCTCGAGAAGACCCTGGCGCGCGGCCCTTTCATGATGCGCTACGAGGAGCCCGATGATTTCGGCGCACCCGAGACGGCCTTCAATGTCTGTGCCTTCTGGCGTCTCGATGCGCTGTCGCGTATTGGCCGGCGTGAGCAGGCGCGCGAGATCTTCGAGGGCCTGCTCGCAGCGCGAAATTCGTTGGGTCTCATGTCCGAGGATACGGACGCGACGACGGGCGAAGCGTGGGGGAATTTTCCGCAGACGTATTCCATGGTGGGCATAATCAACGGGGCCGTGAGGCTCTCCAGACATTGGGAGTCGACCGTATGAGCCGTCTGATTGTCGCCTCCAATCGTGTTGCCGATATCGACAAGGCCGTGCAGTCGGGAGGACTGGCGGTGGCGCTCGAAGATGCCCTGCAGCGCGGGCGCGGGCTCTGGTTTGGCTGGGACGGAACGACCGTCGACGACGACACCGGTCTCGGCATCAAGCTGCAGCAGCACAACGGCATCCGCACGGCGACCATCCCGCTGACGCGCCGTGACTACGAGGAATATTATCTCGGCTTCTCAAACCGCGCGCTTTGGCCGACTTTCCACTATCGGCTCGATCTCGCGAACTTCGAGCACGTGTTTCTGGAAGGCTACCGGCGCGTCAATCAGCGGCTTGCACAGTCGCTTTCCGCGCTTGTCGAGCCCGATGATCTCATCTGGGTGCACGACTATCATCTGATACCGCTCGCCAAGGAGCTGCGCGATCAAGGTGTGAAGGAGAAGATCGGGTTCTTCCTGCACATTCCTTTCCCATCGCCTGACTTCTTTACGGCAATTCCCGAGCACGGTTGGCTTGCGGAAGTCATGTTCGATTATGATGTCGTCGGCTTTCAGACATCGAATGATGCTGCGAATTTCATCCGCTATGCAGTCGAGTATGCCGAGGGTGAGGTGCTCGGCGAGGATCGCGTGCGCGCATTCGGCAAAACAGTCATCGCGCGCGCGTTCCCCATCGGCATCGATCCTGATTCGGTCTACGAGATGGCGCACACGCCCGATGCCGATGCGCATATGGCGCGTCTGCAGCGGCGCAGCATGGCGAACATGTTCGTCATGGGGGTGGACCGCCTGGACTACACGAAGGGCCTCCCTGGCCGGATGCGCGCTTTCAGGCGTCTGCTCGAACTCTATCCGGATCTGCGCAAGCGCGTGACCATGATGCAGATCGCACCGCCGACGCGGGAGGAAGTCGAGGCCTACACCGACATCCGCCAGGAACTCGAAGGGTTGTCCGGTTCGATCAATGGCGAGTTCGGCGACTTCGACTGGACGCCCGTGCGCTATATCCATCGCGCCATCCCGCGATCGACACTTGCAGCGCTCTTCCGCGCGAGCCAGGTCGGCCTCGTGACGCCGCTGCGCGATGGCATGAACCTCGTCGCCAAGGAGTACGTCGCGTCTCAGGACCCGGAAGATCCGGGTGTGCTGATCCTCTCCAAGTTTGCCGGCGCGGCCGAGGATCTTGTGGAAGCTATTGCTGTCAATCCTTATGACACGGACGAGGTGGCCGAAGCACTGCATTCGGCCTTGACCATGCCAGCCGCGGAGCGCCGGGAGCGTTACGAGAGCTTGCTCGTGCGCGTCAGGACGAACAACGTCACACGCTGGCGCGAGACGTTTCTCGATGCCCTCAAAGCGGCGGAGCGCGGTTCATGAACCGCCGCCGGATTGTCGCGGATGTGGGCGGCACGAACTGCCGTTTTGGCATCAGCGCTGGGCCCGGCGATCTGAGCGAGATCAGGACTTATCCGACAGCGGCAGCAGCCACGTTCACGAACGCACTTTCCAACTACATCGCCGACGTCGGCCTCGGCTCGGTCGAGAACTGGTGCAGCAGCGCGTGCATTGCGGCGGCGGGGCCGGTCGATGCGGGTTCCGTTCAGCTCACCAACGCCGCATGGTCGATTTCATCGTCGGACGTCTCCCAGTATCTGGGCGGTGTGCCCGTCGTGCTCGTCAACGACCTCGCAGCGGTCGGTCTTCTGCTGCCGCATCTGCAATCCGGTGACGTGATGCCGCTCGGCGGCGATGGGCGCGCGGCATTGAGCGGCAATCGCATTGCCGTCAATGTCGGCACCGGCTTCGGCGCAGCGACCGCTGTGCGCTCCGGCGCGGGCCGTTGGGCGATAGCGGCCGGTGAGGCCGGGCACATGTCTCTTGCGCCCGCGACGCCCGAGGAGGCAGCCGTTCTCCGCGCCGGGCTGACGGTCGAGGACATCCTCTCAGGCGCGGGTATCGGGCGCCTCTACCAAATGATCGCGGGCGAGAAGGCTGCCGGTCGATCACCCGATGACGTCTTTTCGGCGATCGCCATCGATCCATCGGCGGCGCAGACATCAGCCCTGATGGCACGTCTGCTGGGGCGCATTGCCGGCGATCTCGTGCTGGCGACCGCCTCATGGGAAGGCGCTTTCCTGTGCGGCAGCGTCATTCGAGGCTGGTTCGAAATTGGCGAACTCGCAGCGTTCCGCGCGTCCTTCGAAGACAAGGGGCCGATGCGCGCCCGCATGTCGCGCGTGCCGACGTTCCTGATCGGCGATCCCGAGCCGGCGCTGCTGGGGCTTACGCATGCGGATGTCCCAGTCGCCTGAGGCCCTGGCATTGTGCCGCTGAGGCTCTATATCTCTTCGGGCCGGGGACGACCCTGGTGCCATTCAGGCAGTCCTGCGGGGACGACCCCATCACGTGGAGATCGTCATCATGGCCTGGGCACTACTCGTTGCTGCCGGCGTTCTGGAAATCGGTTGGGCCGTCGGCCTCAAGTACACGGAAGGTTTCACGCGGCTCTGGCCCTCGGTCTGGACGATCGCGGCCATGATCGTCAGCATGTACATGCTGGCGCTTGCCGCGCGGACGCTGCCGATCGGCACAGCCTATGCCGTCTGGGTCGGGATCGGCGCGGCTGGGGCCCTTATCCTCGGGATCGTGCTGCTCGGTGAGCCGCGCTCGCTCGCCCGCATGGCTTGCGTCGGCTTGATCATCGCCGGCGTTATCGGCCTCAAACTGTTCGATCCGGCCTAGACTTCTGCTCCATCCGAACCTTTAGGGCGTCCAGTCCGACAGAGGCCCGAGTGCCGCTTGTGGTGCTCGGGCAATTAACCGCAAGCAGCCGAAATCATGTCATAGAATGTGGCTCAGCCCGCTCATTTCGGGCAGGAGTGGGCTGCTGGTGGGCCCTCAATAAATTTTCGCCAGACTGAATGAACCAATTTTCATCTCGCTGCGACAGAGCCAATAGATCCAGGTTGCGCAATGCAGGACCAAACGGACGACCGGACCCTGATCACTCGGATCGCGGGCCAGGACCAGGCGGCACTGCGGACGCTGCTCGGACGGCATCAGCTGCGCGTCTACCGGTTCGTATTGCGTATCGTTCGCCGGGAAGCCGTCGCCGAGGAGGTGACAAATGAGGTTTTTCTGGAGGCATGGCGGAACGCGGCGAGCTACGAGGCCCGCTCGTCGGTCGGCACATGGCTGCTCTCGATCGCCCACAATCGCGCTGTCAGCGTTCTACGCCGACGCCGGGAGGAGGCGATCGACGACGATGCAGCGGGCGCCATTGCGGACGACGGCGATAATCCCGAAGTGGTCACGCAGAAGCTCGACAAGGCCGCGCAGATGCGGCGGTGCATTGCCGAGCTGTCGGCCGAGCACCGCACGATCATCGACCTCGTCTACTACCACGAAAAGTCGATCAACGAGGTGAGCGAGATCCTGGGCATTCCGCTGAATACGGTGAAGACGCGGATGTTCTACGCACGAAAGAAACTCTCGGAGCTGCTGGCGGCAGCAGGAATCGACAGAGGGTGGCCATGAGCGGGACCGACGAACGACTTTCCGAGCGCGAGGAGATCGAAATGCTCCTTCCGTGGTACATGACGGGCCGGCTCGATGCCGCCGACACGGCGCGGGTCGAGGCCTATCTCGAGCAGCATCCCGACATGCGCCACCAGCTCGCTCTCATTGCCGAGGAGCGGGCGACGACGGTCGAGGACAACGAGGCCATTCGGCCTCGGCTTGCTTCGGCAGATGCGCTGCTCGCCCGCACGGCGACGCGAGGCAGTGCGGCTCGATCCTGGCTCGCGAACATGATCGATGGCGTGAAGGGTCTGTTCGACGCCCCTACGCCCGGCGCAGTGCGCTGGGCAGCGGCTGCGGCGGCGGTTATCATCTGTCTGCAGGCGGCGGCTCTCGGGACGCTTCTGACGCATGATGGCGGCAGCTACCAGACGGCTTCGCGGCCTGGCATCGAGGCCGGACAAACACCCGGCGCGCTAATCGCCTTCACTGACAAGGCGTCGATGGCGGAGATCTCGCGGCTGCTTGCCGACAACCGCCTGCGTGTCGTCGATGGACCGCTGCCGGGCGGTTTCTACAATGTCCGCTTCGAGGACGAAGCGACGGGGGACGAGCAGCGGCGGCGTTTTGATGCGATCCTCGCGCGCAAGGATCTCATCAGGGTTGTGATGACAGGTCGATGATGCGTTGACGGGCGCTCGATCGTCCGATCAGAAGTGCCGATGAGAAGTGGATGAGAGCCATGATGCTTGTCTCGTTCTCTCGAACACTCGCACTGGCCGCGCTCGCGGTGCTCCTGGGCCTCGCGTCGTACACGGAGGCGGAGGCGCAGAGCCGTGGCGGGCGCGATGGGCAGCACAGAGGCGGGCGAGGCGGCGGCGGTGGAGGTGGTGGCTCTTCCGTCGTTCCGAACCTCGTTATTCAGGGGGTGATCGGCGCGATCGCCAAGCAGCAGGAAGACGAGGAAAGACGCAAGGCTCGCCGCCCTCGTCCAGGCAAGCTCACAGACGTCAAGAAGTCCGCGCCGCGCTGTGGCGTGAAGGGGCGGCCACCTTGTCCCGGCAAGACGGCGGATGACAGAAAGCCGACGTGCGGTGTGCGCGGTCGCCCGCCTTGCCCCGGCAAGACGCTGGAAGACTCCAAATGCCGCGTGGATCGCATGGGACGCCGCCATTGCCCGGACCGCTCGCCGCCGGGCGGCGGGCGCATTCCACCCATCGTTCTCATTCCTCCTCCCGGAGGCGGTGACAGCGGCCCGCCGCCGCGGGCTTCCGGCACGCGTCAGGAGCGTGCGCCGCGGGTGCAGGCAGGTGCGCCTGATCTTTCCGTTGCGCGGCAGGTGCTCGTGCTCGTCGCCGCGAACCAGCCGGGCACGGCGGCGGGGCAGATCGCGAGCACGCATCGTCTCCGTCTCGTCAGCAGCACGGATGTGCCGCTGCTCGACGCTCGCGCGCAGGTCTATCGCATCGACGACCGGCGCTCGGTGCAGACGGTGATCACGGCACTCACGTCGGATCCCCGCGTGATGCTGGTCCAGCCCAATATGATCTATCAGCGCCAAAGTGGGGCAGGCAGCGCTGCGCGCGCCGCGCAGTACGCTCTCGACATGGTCGGCGCCGAGCGTGCGCACGAGATTTCGACCGGCCGCGGCGTTAGGATCGCCGTGATCGACTCCGGCGTCGACCGAACGCACAGCGATCTCAAAGGCGCGATCAGCGAGACATTCGACGCGACGGACGGCAAGGACGCCAAGCCGGACGTCCACGGCACAGCCATCGCCGGCATCATCCGTGCGCGCGGTCTCGTCATGGGTATCGCGCCCGATGCGAATTTGCTCGCGGTCCGGGCTTTCTTCGCGGTGCCGAAGCGGGATCTGCCGCAGTCGACGAGCTTCATCGTGCTGCGCGCGCTCGACTGGTCCGTGCAGCGCGGCGCGCAGATTGTCAATCTGAGTTTCAGCGGCGGGCAAGATCCCGTCATCGAGCGCGCGATTGCGGCGGCCGCTCGCCGCAAGGTCATACTCGTCGCTGCCGCCGGCAATGGTGGCCCCGACGCCGCGCCGTCGTATCCGGCTGCCTATCCGGATGTCATTGCCGTGACGGCGCTCGATAGTGGCCAGCGGCTCTACACGCACGCCAATCATGGATCGTACATCACGTTTGCGGCGCCGGGCGTCGACATTCTCGTGCCGGGGCTGCGGAACGGTCACATGTTCATGTCCGGAACCTCCATGGCGGCCGCCTACGTGTCCGGCATCATGGCGCTCTTACTCGAGAAGGAGCCGCGGCTGGAGCCTGATGAGGTGCTTCGGGCCCTTGCCGAGACGGCTGAGGACCTGGGCGCGAGTGGAACAGACGATGAGTTCGGCGTCGGGCGCGTGAACGCGCGGGCGGCACTTGAAACACTGACCGATAAGACCAGGGCCGTCGGCGTGCGTCAGTAGCGCACCTAGACTAATGGTCCCCAAGCCCCTTGGACCATGTCGAGGGTTTGCCTTCGAATGCCGACTTCGCGCGCTTGGCGAGCCAATAGCGCATGGGCGGCGGTACGAGCAGGAAATCCGGATCGGCGCCGAGCTTCTGCGCGGCATCCATGGCCCAGTTGGGATTGTACATGATCTCACGTGCGAGCGCGATGAGGTCGGCGCGGCCCTCGCGCAGGATCGCCTCGGCTTGATCGGCATGGACGATGTGACCGACGGCCATTGTCTTGATATCGGCTTCTCTGCGGATCGCTTCCGCGTAAGGGACTTGATAGCCGTACTTCTTGGCGCGCTCGCCATCCTTGGGCGAGTGCGCGAGCGTGCCGCCGGACGAGCAGTCGATCACGTCGACGCCCTTCTCCTTGAGCATCCGCGAGAGGCGAATGCTCTCCCCCGGTCCGAAGCCCGCATCGTCCTCGCAAGAGAGGCGCATGAAGAGCGGCTTTTCCGCCGGCCAGAGCGAACGCACGTGCTCGGCAATCTCGAGCGCGAAGCGCATACGGTTCATCTCGTTACCGCCATACTCGTCGGTCCGTTGATTGACGAGCGGGGAGAGGAACTGGTGGACGAGATAGCCGTGCGCTGCGTGGATCTCCAGCACATCGAAGCCGGCCTTGTCGGCGCGAACAGCCGCGTCACCCCATTTGCCGACCATATCGCGTACTTCGTTGTGCGAGAGCGCGCGCGGCACGGGCGATTTGTCGGAGTGTGGTACAGCACTCGGCGCAACGAGCTCCCATCCCTCCCAATCATAGATCTCAGGTTCATCGCCCTTGAGCGGCTTGCCGCCTTCCCAGGGCCGCGAGAGGCGCGCCTTGCGGCCGGAGTGCCCGAGCTGGATGGCGGCTGTCGCGCCCTGCTGTTTGATGAAGGTCGCGCAGCGGGCAAAGCCCTCGATGAAACTGTCGTCCCAGAGGCCCGTGTCACCGACTGTGCCGCAACCGTTCCGCGCGACCTTGGTCGATTCCATCATGACCATGCCGGCGCCGCCTGCAGCATAGCGGCCGGCATTCATGAGATGCCAGTCCGTCACGTGGCCTTTCACGGCCGAATACTGATGCATGGGCGCGACGACGATGCGGTTCTTCAGCGTCACGCCGCGCAGGCTCAGTGGCGTGAAAAGCAATGGCATCGTCATTCGATCGTTCTCCTGATGGCCGGCGCAGAGACATCTGCGCCGGAATGTCATGCCCCTATGCGTGACGGTGGAGAGGGATGACCGTATTGGCAATCCGCGATAGCCTCGCGATCAGGAAGAAAACGTCAAGGCAAAAGAGAGGATCGGCGATGGTGAGGCCGGTGCGCTATGCGGTGCAGATCGGTGCGGTCGATGTGGAAGGCGCGAGCGATGCGACGCTGTATCGCGAAGCCGTCGGTGATGCGTGCCTCGCACAGAAACTCGACTACGATGCGGTATGGCTCGTCGAGCACCACTTTTCCGACTACTATCCGACGCCCAATCCGCTGATGCTCCTATCGCATATCGCGGCGGCCTGCCCCGGTCTCGGTCTCGGCACGGCGGTCATGGTTCTGCCCTGGTACGATCCGGTGCGCTTCGCCGAAGACGTGTCGATGCTGCGCACGCTCACTGATGGACCTCTGCACATTGGCATGGGGCGGGGCACGGCCAAGCTCGAATACGACGCCATGCGCGTGCCCATGAGCGAGGCACGCGAGCGCTTCCGCGAGTGCTGGGAGATCATGCAGCTCGCACTCGAAGGTAGGCCCTTTCGGTACACCGGTAAGCATCTCAAGCTCGATCGCGAGATCGTCGTGCGGCCCGTGCTGGGTGATAACAGGCCGAGTTTCTACGGCGCCATCGGCAGTCCTGAAAGTGCGGAGATCATGGCCGATCTCGGTCTGCCGCCGCTCTCGCTCGCGCAATTCCCGGACTATCTGCTGCTCAAGATACTCACGCGCTGGCGCAATCGGGCCGCGGCGCACGGCTTTGCGACGGATGTGACGCTGCCGATCAGCTGCAAATGCTTCATCGGCGATACCGAAGCCGAGGCACGCGATGAGGCGCGGGAGCATCTCTCGCGCTACTACAAGCTGCAGGCCGAGCACTACACCGTCGACTCCACGCCTTGGGCGGACATCGAAGGCTATCAGCAGTTCGCCAAGATCTTCGGTGGCATGAAAGAGATGGCCGATCCCGCGAAGATCGATCCGATCCTCGATCGCAATCTCGTCGGTACTCCGGAGGCGGTTGCAGCGCAGATCACGCGCCTGCGCAGCATCGGCTTCGACTACTTCATTGTTTCGAATGCGACGGCTGGCGTCCCGCGCGAGGCGCGTCATCGCATGATGCGCCGGTTTGCCGAAGAGGTCGTGCCGATTGTCGCACGCACGCCTGTCCCCGATGCGCCCGACATTCCAGCGCGCGCGGCGGAGTAGCGTCCTACGATCGCGGATAGCCTCGCACACGGGCGAGCAGATCGCGCAGGGGATCGTCCGTCCAGGCCTTGAGCAGAAAATCGTGGTGCGTGGCATCGCTCGCGGCCGGCACGATGGCGATGTGGCCGGGCTCAATGCGCTGGGGGACGCTGTCCGCTGGTTTGAGGCCGTGGGCTTCGATGAGCCCCTTGAGCTCACGATTGCGACCCTCGGTCGAGCCCGTGTAGGTACTCAGCAGGAAGGCATTGGGCGAACGCGCGATCCAATCGGCGAATACGCCCATCTCGCCGTAAGCCGCATCCATCAGCACGATGCCCCGGAGGCGCGATCCGAGATCGCCATTGCGGATTGCCCATGCCGCCGGCCCGACGCCGCCGCTGTAGGCGACGATCACGATCGGCAGGTTGGCGAAGCTCGACTCGGAGCGTGGATCCCCGTGCATGGCGGCGAGGCGGCCGGCAGTCTCGTTCACGAGATCACGCAGAGCGCCACGCTGCCAGAGCTTGCCGGCACTCGAGTCCGAGGCATTCACGGCGAACTGCGGGGCGGCGAGCACGGCATTGCTGCGCGACATGGAAACCTGCCATGGCACACGCTGGCGCATGAAGACATCGCGGCGGAGGTTGGCCCGGTGCCCGTGGAAGTACAACACGAGCAGGCCGGGGCGGCGGATGTCGAAGCCGCGCGGAATGTGGAGGAGTACGCGCGGGTCGCTGTAGCGCTCATCTTCCCAATAGAGGCGGCCGCCGGGTGTGCGATGGAAACGGCGGCCCGTGTCGTCGGCCTCGATGAAGGGGCGATCGGCGCCCGGCATCATGCCTTCGTAGGGGAACGGCGCAGCATTGAGGGCAGCGAGCCGTGTGACGGACTTCGGCAGCGGACCCTGGCGCGAGATGACCGGATGCGGGGTTGGTACCACGGATGCGACCCAGCCACTGGTCGCGACGCGGCGCGCGTGCTGTTGGGCGTCAGCAGGTGGTGCCAAAAGCGCGAGAAGGCCCGCAAGCACCACCGCGCGCACGGCAAGATCCGCCAAGCGGCCTTGCCGCACGGCGCGAACTGCCAGTGCCGTTATCCGCGTCGCTCTCATGCGGCCAATCGAACGCCTCCGCTATGGGCCCGCAGTTGCCGAAGCCGTGGGGCCAATGCTCGCTCCGGTGCAAAGCTCGAAGCTGAATAGAATCTCACATTCTTGACCAGAACGTGGTTAGGAACGCGTCAACGTCGTCGCAAGTGTGGCCGGCGTGCAGTGCTGTTGCCCGAGAGGGACCAATGATCGCCGCCACCCACCCCACATGTGATTGTGAGTGCCCACACCCTAAGCTAGAGTGCAGCACGATCTGACAGCTCCGACGCGAGAGACAATGGCCTCACCTGATAATTCCAAACCGGCCGCCACCACGGGCGAAGCCGGACCCGCCACTGTGACGCTTGCGACCGCCACCGCTCTGGCCGTCGCCGACATGATCGGGATCGGCGTCTTCACCAGCCTCGGATTTCAGGTTCGCGACTTACCGACAGGGTTCTCGGTGGTGACGCTCTGGACGGTCGGCGGCATCGTCGCGCTTTGCGGCGCGCTCTCTTATGCCGAGCTCGCGACGGCGCTCCCGCGCTCCGGCGGCGAATACAACTTTCTTTCGCGCATCTATCATCCGGCCCTTGGATTTCTCGCCGGATGGATCTCCGCAACGGTCGGGTTCGCGGCGCCCGTCGCGCTCGCCGCCATGGCCTTCGGCGAGTACTTCGCCGGCGTTTTCCCAGGCGCGCCGCAGGTGTGGCTTGCGCTTGCCTCGGTCTGGGGCGTTACCCTGATCCTGCTCAGCGGCGCCAAGCCTGGCGCTCTCTTCACGAATGTAGCGACGTTCCTCAAAGTAGCCCTGATCCTGGCGCTCATATTCTGCGGCCTCGCCTTCGGGACGCCGCAGCCGATCTCCTTCGCGCCCTCGTCGAGCGACCTCAGTTACATCATCAGTGCGCCGTTTGCGATCGGCCTGATGTACGTGATGTACTCATATTCGGGCTGGAACGCCGCGACCTATATCGCCGACGAGATCAAGGATCCCGAGCGGACGCTGCCGCCGGCCCTCGTCGCGGGCGTCATCATTGTGATGGTGCTCTATGTCGCGCTCAATGCCGTGTTCCTTTACACGACGCCCATGGAGCGCCTCGCCGGGCAGATCAATGTCGGATTGATCGCGGGCGAGCATATCTTCGGCCCGGGCGGCGGGCGCATTGTCGGCGGCCTCATCTGCTTCGGCCTGATCTCGGCGATCACCGCCATGATGTGGATCGGCCCGCGCGTGACCATGGTCATGGGCGAAGACCTGCGTGCCCTGTCGTTTTTCGCCAAGAAGTCGTCTTCCGGCGTCCCGGCGCGCGCCCTCGTTCTTCAGCTCGCCGTTGCCACGTTCCTTCTGCTCACCCAGAGCTTCGAGCGCGTGCTCGAGTTCGTCCAGTTCAGCCTGCTCTCCTGCTCGCTGCTCGCGGTTATCGGGGTGATCGTCCTCAGAATCAGGCAGCCGCACCTGCCACGTCCGTTCCGGGTCTGGGCCTATCCGTTAACCCCGTTGATCTTCGGAGTGGTGACGCTCTTCATCCTGGTCTATCTGGTGCGCGAAAAGCCGGTACAGTCTCTGGCCGGTATGGCGCTCATGGCAACAGGGCTCGTGGTCTACGCCCTATCGCCCAAGCGCGGGACGTCCTCAGGCTGAATGGAGCACATGTTTCATGAGTACGCGGTTGACCGGACGTGTCCGGTGGACAGTGTTGATTGCTGCCGCATTCGTTCTGTTCGGCACTGTCGCAAGCACGATGCCGGCACGCGCAGCCTCGCCGAACGATGTGGCGCGCTTCCTCGCCGGTCTGCCGCCTTCTGAGAACTCGCCGCTCGCGGGCCCCACGCGCGAGCGCACGTGGCAGAGACATGCCGCTTCGATGGACTCGGCCTGGGCCAACATCGAGACGCGCCAGCTTGCGAGGATCCGCGCCTGGAGCGCAAGCGAGCTCACGGCGCCGAGTGACGTGCTCTACTATTTCTTCAGCGGCCCCGACTTTCTCTATGCCGATGCGTTCTTCCCATCGGCCACGACATACGTGATGGCGGCACTCGAGCCCTCGGGCTCACTGCCTGCCATCGGCCGGCATCGTAGCGAACGTCTTGGCCATGGCCTCGCGCAGTTGCGCTCTTCGCTCAATTCCGTGCTGAACTTCAGCTTCTTCCGCACGCGCGAGATGCGCACCACCCTGAGTGCGAACACCTTCAGCGGCACCCTGCCGATCCTCTATATCTTCCTTGCGCGCACTGGAAAGACGATCGACGAGGTCACCTTCCACGACATCAACGAGGATGGCACGCTGGTCGCCGCAGGCGAGGGGCTGCCGAAGGGCGCGGCGAATGTCGCGAAGGTTCTTTTCAGGGGCAGCGACGGCAAGCAGCGCACGATCTACTATGTGCAGACAGATCTCTCGAATGGCGGCTGGCGCCGGAGCGGGTTCAAGGCGTTCTGTGAGAAGCTCGAGCCCGGCGATGCGCTGGTGAAGAGTGCGTCCTACCTCATGCATTCCAATGCATTCACGGAGGTGCGCACGCACCTTCTCGAGCGCTCGAAGCGCCTTCTGCAGGACGACTCGGGCGTTCCCATCACCTTCTTCAAAGGTGATGAATGGCAGCTTCGTCCCTATGGCCGCTATCTCGGACCCATTGCGGTCTTCCCGGACAACTATCAGCAGCGCCTCGCCGAGCTCTTCCGCGGCGGCAAGCCACCCGGCATCGATTTCGGGATCGGCTATCGCTTCCGGCCGAACGAGTCTAACCTTCTGCTTGCCGACAAACTGTCGGTAAGGGCGGAGCGCTGAGAGACCGGCAGAACGGCCTCTCAGCGCTCATCAGACAGGTCAGTGGTGCTTGTGTCCGCCCGACTTGCCGGCGGGCTGAGCGCCAAGCGGCCTTACTTGATATTCGACAGCGACCGTCCCGGCGTGCTCGAAGACGAGCGTGCCGTTGATGGTTTCGTCCACCTTGGGTGGACGTTGCAGCCCCATGAACATGATGTGGTAGCTGCTCGGCTTCAGTTCGACGCTCTCGCCGGGCTTGATCTCCAGGCCCTTGTCGAGACGGCGCATCTTCATGACATCGCCGGACATCGACATCTCGTGCACCTCGAAGCTCCTGGCGATCTCCGCCGAACCGCCGACCAGGCGATCCGCCTGCTTGCCGTTGTTGGTGATCTTCATGAAGCCGGCGGCTACTTTGCCCGGCGTGGCGCGTGTCCAGGGCGCTTCGATCACGAGATCGCCGGCCTTGTACGTGCGCGAGCCTGAGGCCTGATGTTGCGCATGCTGGCCATGCTGGCCGTGTCTCTGCGCCTGCACGAGCCGGACGGCGGGTGCTGGCAGCTTCAGATCGTGCGAGGATTGTCCGGCGGCGGGAATCTCGATCCAGGCGGCGCTACCATTCTCGCATTCCTGCACCGTCGGGAAGTAGACGGCGTCGCCCGCTTTCAGATTGGCGGCGACAAAGCCCGAGAAAACGAACTCGTCGAAGTGCTCATCGAGCAGTTTGCCGCTCCAGGTAATCTCGCGGACACCCTCCGTGAGCGTGGCGCCATGATAGTAGGGATAGCTGTGCGCATAGGCACCGCGCGTCGTCTCTATGGTCCAGCCCGGTTTGGGCTGCGGCTTCACGCCGATGATGCCTTCCGGGATCTGTACGCGCACGCGGGTGGTGGCCGAGCCTTCGCAGCCATGAGGCATACGCATGATGGCTTTGTAGGGTGCGCCGACATTGGCTTCGCGTCGCTCCATTGAGGGATGCGCGCACGCATTACCTGAAAGCGGTGCGATCAGGAGTGCGGCGAGTGGCAGAGTAGTCATGATGTGCATTGAGAGGTTCTCCTCTTTCGTCGTTTGACTGCAATGCGCTGCGGAGTTTCCGAGAGCCCGCAGCGCGATGATTGTTCACCAACGATATTTGACGCCGGCATAAACAGCGCGGCCGGTTCCGGGTTCGAAGAGCGCTGAAGTGGGCGCAGCGAGATCGGTGATGCTGGCACTGGCGATGTACGCGACATCGGAGAGATTGCGTCCCTCGATGTACGCGGAGAACGGCCCGCCATTGTCGAAGCCGAGCTTGAGGCCCCAGACGGCGTACGAGGCGGTTTTCAGCGAGTTTGCGCTATCGACGTAGTATGCCTGCGGCACCCACTCCGTATTCGGTCCGAAGAAGAGGCCGCTCGGATGCTTGTAGAGCAGCTCCGCGCGCACGAAGTGACGCGGCGCCCCCGGGAGATCGTTGTCGCCGAAGTTCGCGTCGCCGTCGTAGTGGAAGTCATTGAGCGTGTAGGCGAGGTTCAGCCAGAGCCGATCTGGCGATGGCCCAGGTGCGACGAGACCCTTCATGACAGCAAGGCCGAAGCCGATTTCGATGCCCTGATGGACAGTCTGGTCGGCATTTACGACCTGGCACGTATTCATGGCGCCGCTTGGATGAGAAATGCACATCAGCTCATTGCTGATTTCCATGCGGTAGAGCGCGAGATCCCATGTGTAGTCCGTGCGTCTCCCACGTGTACCGATCTCATACGTGGTTGCGCGCTGCGCCTTGATGTCCGTGAAGGCGATGGGAGGCACGACGGCCATCGAGTTCTCGCCATAGCTCGGCACTTCCGCGCTACGCGATACGTTGATGAAACCTTGCCATGTCGGATCGATATCCCACAGCAGGCCGATCTTTGGACTCCATAGGTTGAATTCAGTGCGGCCGGAACCGCTGCCTATGCGGTCCGTTCGGTCACGCGTCGCGTGAAGGAACTGCGCGCCGGCGACAAGCGCAACGCTCGGCATGAAATAGAAGGAGTTCTCGAAGTACGCTGCGAGATTGTCCGATTGATCGAACGCGCTCACCAGCGGGGTCGTACCTTTCGCTGCGCCCGGACCGTTCGAGTAGTGCTTAGCATCGATGGTGCCGTTGTGAAGCTGGAGCCCGGCGATAAGGCGGTTGCGATAACCGCCGACGACGCGATCATCTATAAGCCGCGCGAAGCCGCCGTAGTCTTCGTAGTGGTAGTCCAGCCACTGGTAGATCGGATGCATGAGATGGCGGTCGCTGTAGAACGCGCCGAACTCGAGCGCAGTGCCGGGCGCGAGCGCAATCGTCGTCTTGTTGGCGATGCGCCACGCATCGATGTTCCGCTGCCAGTCGTTGAGTACATTGATGGGCGCCGCCGCTTTCGGATGCGTGAGCGCCGTCTCGCGCGTCACGCTGCCTGGAATGCGCTGCATGATGTCGCTGACGCCGAAATAGAAGCGTGTCTCGACATTCTCCGCGAGGCGGAGGCCGATGTTACCGCTCGCGCGCGTGGATTCGCCCCAGCTATGCTTGCGAAATCCGTCCTGCTCCTGCCATGAGGCCGTGACGAAAAGATCGAACGGTCCATTCGCACCGGCAATGCTCGACTGCAGACGGTGAAAGCCGAAGCTGCCGATATCCGCGCTGGCCGCGATCCGATCCGCGTCGCGTCCCGTCGGGCTCACGAAGTTGATGGCGCCGCCGAGCGCGTTGGCGCCGTAGCGGAGCGCGTTGGCACCTTTGTAGACCTCGACATAACGATAGGCGCTCGGATCGATCTCCTGGAAGTCGCCGTAGCCGTCGGCCGTATTGCGCGGGATGCCGTCCTGGAAGAGTTGGACGCTCCGCAGGTGGAAGTTGCGCGAAAGGCCTGAGCCGCGGATCGAGAGGCGCGAATCCTCACCCCACTTGGGCTGTACGAACACGCCCGGCACATAGTCGAGCACGTCCTTGATGGTGGCCGCGGGCGTGCTCTGCTTGTAGGCCGTGTCGGGGACGACGACGACGGCACCCGGTAGGCGCGCCAACTCGGCCTGGATTTCGGCGGTCGTCGGCACTGTCAGGCTGTTGCGCCCCTCGATCGGAATGGGTGCGCCGGCGCCGGTGGGAGATGTTTGCGGTGGTGCCTCGGCGACGGCAGGCGCGGGGGCCTGTGGCTGGGCGGCAGGCCGCTTCGCGCTCTTGGCTTTTGGCTTGTCTTTGCTGGTCTCGACGATCAGACCTGGCAGCGGTACGACACTGCTTTGCGCGTGTGCTTTCTCGCCGTTGGCGCTCAGGGCGCCGATTGCGACGAGTGTGGTCAGAATAGTCATCGAACGCACGGACAGCGGCACTCGGGCCGGCCCGCGTTGTTGGTGCCTTCTCATAGGACGCATATCCCAGGATGCGAATGACATAGGGCAGGCCAGCAGATGCGCTGCGGGCCAGGGCTCAGTTAGTCATCACGCAGTCTGGGGTGGCCCTCTGGCCGGAGGGATGAAGGGGCGCAGAACCTCGATGCCGTCGACGGCAGGAGGCGGGCTCGGTTGCGCTGAGAAGAAGGCTATGTAGTACGGCTCGAGATCCGGCGGCGGCAGCGCCGCGACGGGGCCGAGGCCCGAGCATACGGGGCAGTTGTTTTGCGCGTCGGTTGGCCGTGGGACATCCGGCAGGCTTGCTATGTCCACGGTTCCGGTGCCGCTCGGATGACAGATGAGCACGAGGTCGGCGATCAGCGAGGCGCGCTGGAGGTGCGCATCGAGCATGGTGCCGTTGTGGCGCACGATCGCATGGGCGTGCAAAAGCACACCCAGCAGCACCACAAAGCTGATCAATCGACGCAGCATTTCAGCTCCCCGGCGCCATTCTGCGCAGTTCGCGCGGCAATTCAAGCGGTGCGCCGTGCAAGATGCGCATTTGCCGCGAGACGCCCACAGGCCCGCGTTGAACAGTGCCCTATGCGGCGCTACGCTTGGTAAATGACCTGAGCCGAGGAGCCCCGAATGACGACTGCACTCATCTGGCACGAGAAGCTGATGTGGTTCGATGCGGGTACCTTCGCGGGGCCGATGCCGGTCGGCGGTTGGGTGCAGCCGGGCGAGACGTCGGAGAATCCCGAGACCAAGCGGCGGATCAAGAACCTTCTCGATGCGACCGGCATGATCGCACACTTGGAGATCATCACGCCGTCGCCGGCCAGCGACGCGGATATTCTTCGCGTTCATACGCCGGCGTATCTCGAGAAGGTCGAGGCGCTCTCGGCGGCTTATGGCGGCCAACTCGGTGTCAGCGCGTTCATGGGACCGGGCGGTTATGAGCTGGCCCTGCTCTCGGCGGGCGCGACCATGGCTGGTGTCGATGCCGTACTCACCGGTGCGGCCGACAACGCCTATGTACTCTCGCGGCCGCCGGGCCATCATGCAGAGCCCGACGCGGGGATGGGCTTCTGCGTCTTTGCCAATATCGCGATTGCGGCGCGCCACGCGCAGGCGAAGCACGGCATCGCCCGGATCGCTGTGGTCGACTGGGATGTCCATCACGGCAATGGCACGCAGGCCTGCTTCTATGATGACCCGAGCGTGCTCGCGATCTCACTCCACGAAGACGGCAACTTCCCGCGCGGCGGTAGCGGTGCAGTCGAGCAGACGGGGAGCGGCGCAGGTGTCGGCGCAACGATCAATATCCCGCTCCCGCCCGGGTCGGGCACGGCCGCCTATCGCGCTGCCTTCGAGCGCGTCGTCTTGCCGGCGCTGGATCGTTTCCGTCCGGATCTCATATTCGTTGCGTGCGGTCTCGATGCCGGCAACAACGACCCGCTTGGCCGCATGATGCTCGGGCCCGAGGATTTCCGCTGGATGTCGGCTGCCGTGCTGGGTGCTGCGCGTCGTCTCTGCGGCGGTCGCATCGTGTTCGCCCACGAGGGCGGATATAGCGCGCCGACGGCACCATTCCTTGCACTGCCTATTTTCGAGGAGCTGACGGGCCAGGCGTCCGGGATCGAGAATGTCATGGCCGCGCGGATGGTCGGGCTGCCGCCGAGCGTGCTTTTTGCGCACCAGGAGACCGTGATCGAGGCTGCGCGGAAGATAGCCAAACTCGGGCCTGCCGGGGGCTGACCCCGCGCCAAGCCTGAAAAAAAGTGCCTCGACCCAGCGACGGATACCAGAAGCTTGCATCGTTCTTCCCGCGAGGGGGTGGTCCGTCGTAGATTGCGGCTGGCTCCCGGCGTGGGTCTCGGTCTCGGAGATCACCCCCTCAGGAAGCCTGCTTCCAGCAAGTTGGTGCGCATATCGGTACCCGGAGCGGTCGGAGGGGCGGCTCTCCGAAGACGGGTGAGGCAAGCAAGAAGGGGTGTGCATGCGCAGGTCATTTACCATTGCCGCGATCCTGCTGACTGCAGGCGCTGCGACATGGTTTGCCTACCCATCTTCCAGGCAATGGCCTGTCTTCAATCTTGTGGGTGGACTGATTGGCCAGCCTGCCAAGGAAGCCGCTGTAGCCAAGGGCCCAGCCGGCGCCACGAAGGGCGGGCGCGGTCCGGCCGTGCCGGTGCTCGCGGGTACTGCGGTCACGGCGGAAATGCCCATCATCCTCTCGGCTCCCGGTACCGTCGAGCCATTCGCCACCGTCGGCGTGAAGCCGCGCGTCGATGGACAGATCTCGGAGATCGCTTTCAAGGAAGGCGACGAGGTCCGTGCGGGTGACGTGCTCTTTCGCCTGGACGATCGCCTGATCAAAGCCCAGATGCGGCAGGCCGAGGCCAATATCGCGCGCGACCGTGCCTCGTTGACCGATGCGGAGGCCATCCTTCGTCGCCGCGAGGCTCTCGTCACCAAGAACATCGTCACCGAGCAGGCGACGGAGACGCAGCGTAGTGCCGTTGAGGTGTTGAAGGCCTCAATTTCCGCCGGCGAGGCACAGCTGGAGGCGTGGCGCACCCAGCTTGATTATCTGACCGTGCTCGCGCCCATTCCCGGCCGAACTGGCGCACTCCGGGCTGAGCTTGGCTCCAATGTGCGTGCAGCGGACACCGGCTCGCTGATCGTCATCAATCAGACGCGGCCGATTTACGTGACGTTCTCGGTGCCGCAGGCCGATCTCGTCAATCTGCGCCGCGCGCTTACCGCGCGTTCGGAGGCGACGATCCGTGTTGGCGGAGAAACGCCGATCGAAACCAAGGGCCGCGTGATCTTCATCGACAATCAGGTGGACAAGACGACCGGCACGCTCATGGGCAAGGTCGAGGTTGCGAACGAGGACGAAGTGCTCTGGCCTGGGCAGGCCGTCGATGTCGAGCTCGTCGTCGAGCGCCGGTCCGGGTTCGTCGCGGTGCCGGCGAGCGCCGTACTGCCGTCCCAGCAGGGTATGCTCGCCTGGGTCATTGGGGCTGACGGACGGGTTGCGCCGCGCACGGTGGCGCTAGCCCGCGTGATCGGCACGAGTGCTTACCTTTCCGACGGTCTAGCAGCGGGAGAGCGCGTGGTGACCGATGGTCAGCTCCGTCTCGCTCCCGGAGCTTCGATCACGATCCGCGAGCCGGAAGCCGTGCCAACAGGGAGTACGGCCCCAAAGGGAGAGGCCGGCGAAACCAACAAGCGCAGTAGCGGGCCGGCCGCGCGGGATACGCCGTCACCCCGGCCGGGACCGGAGCGCGGGCGGACGTGAGCATATACCGCCGTTGCGACAGCACGATCCTCTGCAAGGTGTCGAGTGCCTGAGAGGTCATGAACCCAGAGGTTAGGCGATGAAGATCTCGGAGCTGTGCATTCGCCGGCCGGTTATGACGGTGCTGTTGATGGCCTCCATTCTCATGGCGGGCTTGTTCGCGTACCGGCAGCTCCCCATTGCCGCCATTCCGCGCATCGATGTGCCGACCATCACCGTATCGGCGCGGCTTCCGGGCGCGAGCCCTGATACGATGGCCGTATCGGTGGCGGCGCCTCTCGAACGGCAATTCTCGACCATCGCGGGCATTACCAACATCACCTCGTCGAGCGTGGAAGGCGCCACGACCGTCACGCTCGAATTTGCGCTCGACCGCAACATCGACGCAGCCGCTCTCGATGTGCAATCGGCGATCTCGGTCGCAACACGGCGCCTGCCGGAGGATCTCGAGGCGCCACCTTCCTTCCGCAAGGTCAATCCGGCCGACAGCCCCGTCATCTTCCTTGCGCTGACATCCGATACCGCGCCATCCGCCGATATCAACGAGTTCGCCGAAACGGTCATGCTGCCGCGCCTCTCGACGCTGCCAGGCGTCGGCGAGGTCACGATCAACGGCGCGCAGAAGCGCGCCGTCCGCATCCGCTATGACTTCGATGCCATGGCGACACGCGGCATTTCAGTCGAGGAATTACGCACAGCCGTCAGCGCCATTGCCGGCGTCGGCCCGCTCGGATCCATCCGCACGGACCGGCAGGTCTACATCCTCGAAGCGAAGTCCGCCGAAGCGACCGCCGCGTACTTCAAGCCGATCGTCATCGCCTGGCGCAATGGGGCGCCCGTTCGCCTGCAGGATGTCGCCGAGGTCCAGGACTCGGTCGAGGATGAAGAGGCCTATGCCGAATACAACGGCAAGCGATCCATCATCGTCTCCGTACGCCGCCAGCCGGACGCCAATACCGTTGCGGTGACCGATGCCGTGCGAGAGATCGTTCCGCAGTTTCAGTCCGACCTGCCGCCGACCATCGAGCTGCGAATCCTGTCCGACCGGTCAGAGTCGATCCGCGAGTCGGTCCATGACGTCGAACTCACGCTGCTCATTACCGCCGTCCTCGTCGTTCTGGTGATCCTTGCGTTCTTGCGCAACTGGCGTGCGACGATCATTCCGGCGTTCGCGCTGCCTCTCTCGATCATCGGCACGTTCGCCGGTATGGCTTATTTCGGCTTCTCGCTGGACAACGTCACGCTGCTTGCATTGACCCTGGCGCTTGGCTTCGTCGTGGACGATGCCATCATCGTGCTCGAGAACATCGTGCGCTATATCGAGAAGGGCATGGCGCCGTTCGAGGCCGCGATCAAGGGCGCAAAAGAGATCGGCTTCACCGTTCTCTCGATCACATTCTCTCTGGTGGCGGTTTTCATCCCGATCCTGCTCATGGGCGGCGTCGTCGGACGCTTCTTCTTCTCGTTCGCGGTAACGATCAGCCTTGCGATCCTGCTCTCGGGCTTCATTGCTCTGACCATGACGCCGATGCTGTGCGCGCGCATGCTGAGCCGCAAGGACGTGCACCAGGAGAACGCCGGTTTCCTGTCGCGCGCCTTCGAGAGTGGATATGCGGCCATGGCCAATGGCTATCGCCGATCACTCGACTGGTCCCTGCGCCATCGTAGTTTGATGCTGTTGCTCACGGTCGGAACCATGGTGGCGACGGTCTGGGCATTCGCTACGGTCAAGAAGGGCTTCATGCCCGTCGAGGATACGAGCATCATCATCGTGCGCACGGAGGCACAGCCTGACGTCGCCTTCCCGGCGATGCTGGATCGTCAGCGTGAGGTCGCTGCCGCCGTTCTGACGGACCCCGATGTGCTCTACATCAACTCCAATGTGGCCCGCACGAGCTTCAATCCGACGATCAACCGCGGTTCGATATTCGTGCAGTTGAAGCCCCGCTCCGAACGCGACGGGCGCGCGACGATCACGGATGTGCAGCACCGTCTCCGCCGCAAGCTTGCCGGCATTGTCGGTATTCGCGCCTTCCCGGTGCCGCTGCAGAACCTCAGGATAGGTAGCCGTGGCGGCGCGTCCGCCTATCAGTACACGCTGACCGGCGTGGATCGCGAAGCGCTCTATGAAGGCGGCGGCCGCCTCGTCGAACGCCTCAAGGTGACACCTGGTTTTGCGGATGTGACGAGCGATCTCGAACTCGGTGCGCGCCAGGTTAAGATCGACGTGGATCGCGACGCACTCGCTCGCTATGGCGTGTCGATGGAGACGGTGCGTTCGACGCTTTACTCCACGTTCGGTAAGCGTCAGATAGCGACGGTGTTCACGCCCGGGAACGACTATTCCGTCATCCTTGAGGCGAGTAAGACCTATCAGCTCGATCCGAGCGTGCTCAATCGCGTGTATCTGCGCGCATCCAGCGGCCAGCTCGTGCGCTTCGATGCGCTCGCGCGGGTCACGCTCGGCTCGGGACCGATCGCTGTAGCGCGTCAGAGCCAGCTTCCTGCCGTCACCGTGACGTTCAATCTCGGCCCCGGCTTCACGCTCGGCGAGGCGGTTGCGCGCATGGCCGATGTCGAGCGCGACGTCAATATGCCGGCTGGCATCAGTGGCCAGTTCGCCGGCACGGCCCAGGTTTTCCAGGACAGTTTCCGCAATCAGCCGCTCCTGATCCTCGCGGCCATCCTCACGATCTACATTGTTCTCGGAATTCTGTACGAGAGCTTCATTCACCCGATCACGATTCTCTCGGGCCTGCCGTCGGCCAGTCTTGGCGCGCTGCTGACGCTGATCGTCTTCGATGTCGAGCTGACGATCATCGCCATGATCGGCATCATCCTGCTCATCGGCATCGTGAAGAAGAATGCGATCATGATGATCGACTTCGCGATCGAAGCGCGATCGCGTGGCATGGAGCCTCATGAAGCCATTCGCGAGGCTTGTCTCCTGCGCTTCCGCCCGATCATGATGACGACCATGGCGGCGCTCTTCGGCGTGCTGCCGATTGCGGTCGGCTGGGGTGCCGGTGCCGAGCTGCGTCAGCCTCTGGGCCTCGCCGTCGTCGGTGGTCTTGCGGTTTCGCAGCTTCTGACGCTGTACATCACGCCGGCCGTCTACCTCCTGCTCGAGCAGGTCGGAACGAAGCTCAATGCCGGACGCCGCGAGGTGCTCTCCGCAGCAGCGGAGGACGAAGCGTCGGATCAACAAAACGTTCCGGTGCGTACGGCGGCTGAGTAGTGTCGTGGCCGGCGCTGCGTGCCGCTCCTATTGCTCCCTGAAAGCGCGGACGAACGTGTCGGAGAGCGGCTTCATGATGTACTCGAGGAATGTGCGCTCATCCGTCTTGATGAAGACATCGGCGGGCATGCCGGGCGTCGGGCGGAAACTCTCCAGCTTGCTGCGCGCATTCTGCTCGTCGAGCTGAACGCGAACGATGAACGTATCGCGGCGTGCTGCTTCCTGAGCGCCGATTGCTTCCCGCTGCGAGACCGTGTCGGCCGACAGATAGACGACTTTGCCCTCGATCATAGGCGTGAGGCGCTGGTTGAGCGCACTCAGACGGACCATGGCGCTAAGCCCTTCTTTGACGTGAACCACCTCATTCGGGTTGAGGCGTGCCTCGATGACCAGTTCGTCGTCGACCGGGAGAAGTTCGAGCACGACGGCGCCTGCCGCCACCACGCCGCCCCTGGTATTGTGAAGAAGGCGCACGACAATGCCACTGACAGGTGCGCGGATCTCAATGCGATCCATGACGTCGCGCGCGGCGCGAATCTGCTCGTTGACGTCGTCGAGCTCGGTTTCTGTCGCGCGCAGATCCTCCAGCGACTTCTGCAGGGCGGCCGATCTCAGATGCGCAATCTGCTGCTCGGCCCGCGACACGCGCTCGCGTGCGTCCGCGCCGCGCGCCTGCAGGCTCGCCAGTTCACCTGAAAGCCCGGCTTCGGCACGGCGGAGCGCAAGAATCTCCGTTCTGCGGACGAGCTGGCGTTCCAGAAGTTCGGACTTGTCCTTGAGCTCTTGTGAAAAGAGCGCCATGCGCTCTTCCGTGGCTGCCGCCTGTGCGCGGTAGCCGCCGATACTCTCCTGAAGCCCGGCGATCTCGCGCCTCAGCACGGCTTCCTCGTCGGTGATTTTCGCGCGACGCGCCTTGAGCTCGATGAGCTGGCTCGCATAGATCGCCGCGACCTCTTCGCCACCTTCTGCAAAGCTCGCGTGCTCCGGCAGCGTGAAATGTGCATCGCCCGAGGCTTCGGCACCGAGGCGTGCCTTCATGATGAGCAGGCGATGGCGCCTCAGGACGAGGCGGCGCAGGCGCGCTTCGGCCGCGGTCGCATCGAGCCGGAGGAGGGGTTGGTTGATCTCGACGCGCTGGCCCTCGCGCACGAGCACATCGCGGACAATGCCGCCTTCGAGGTGCTGGACCTGCTTGTTCTGGCCGGTCGCGACGAACGAGCCCGACACCACGACGGCACCTTCGAGTGGCGCGACGGAAGCCCATACGCTGAAGCCACCAAGACAGAGCAGCAGGATCGCGGCGCCAATGCGGATGGGGCCGCGGCTGTCGCTCGGCACGCCCTTGTGCCACTGGTCGATGCTCGGAACATGGCTCATGGTTCAGCCCCCTCTACTTATTCCGCGGCTTCGGCCGGCGGCGTTGCGGCCGGGGTGGCGGTGTTCTTCGCTGCATAGAGCCGGCGCAGGACTTCGTGAGGCGTGCCGAATGCATCCTGCCGCCCCGCGCGCAGGATAAGTACTTTGTCGACGATGTTGAGAAGCGCCGGACGCTGCGTCACGACCGCAACCGTGATGCCATTCTGCTTGGCGCGCTGCATGGCCTCGGTCAGGGCCTGCTCGCCGACGGCATCGAGATTGGAGTTCGGCTCGTCGAGCACGACGAGGGCCGGATCGCCGAAGAAGGCGCGGGCAAGCGCGATGCGCTGCTTCTGGCCGCCGGATAGCGGCGCGCCGCTGCGCTCGAGAACGGTTTCATAGCCGCTCGGGAGGTGGCAGATCATCTCGTGCACGCTCGTCAGCTGGGCGGCGCGATAGACCGTCTCGTCGGGCAGGTCGCCGCGCATACGGCACACGTTCTCGCGGATCGTGCCGGGGAACAGCTCGACTTCCTGCGGGAGATATCCGGTGAACTCGCCGAACTGGCGACGATCCCAGTTGCGCAGCTCGGTCGAGTCGAGCCGGATCTTGCCGGCCGTCGGATGCAGGCAGCCGACGAGCATGCGCGCGAGCGTCGACTTTCCGGAGCCGGACGGCCCGACGATCGCCAGCGACTCGCCCGGCTTGAGCTCGAAGCTCACGCCATTGAGCACCGGCTCCTTGGTGCCGGCGGGCAGATAAAGCAGCTTGTCTGCAACCAGATGGCCCTTGGGCTTCGGCAACTTCAGGCGCGGCGGCTCGTTGCGGAGAGCCTGCACGGCGGCGCACATGCGTCCGTAAGACGTCCACGCCTGCAGCACGCTTCGCCAGCCTTCGATCATGCCTTCGAGCGGCTGCAAGGCGCGACCGGCGATGATGGAGGCCGCAATCATCATGCCACCCGTGAGATGACCGTTGAGCGCCAGATACGCGCCCCAGCCGAGAATGGCGATCTGCGTCGCGAGGCGCACGAAGCGCGAAAGACCGCTGATCCACACACTGCGGTCCTGCGCGTCCGCCTGCATGGTGAGGGCGGCGGCCTGCTCGCGGCCCCATTGCGCGACGCTTTCGTTGAGCATGCCCATGGCATTCACGACCTGGGCGTTGCGCGCGAGGGACTCGGCTTGTGCCTCGGCCTTCGAGCCGAAGATGCCCGCTTGTCCGAGTGGCGCGGAAGTCGCGCGCTGATTGAGGATTGCGATGGCGATGAGCAGCAGGCCCGCAACGAGCACGAGATATCCGAGCTGCGGATGAATGAGAAAGATCGCCGCGAAGTAGAGCGGTGCCATCGGTGCATCGAACAGCACCAGCATGATCGGCCCGGACAGGAAGCTGCGGACCTGATGCAGATTGCGCAGGGGCTGGACATTGCCGCTGTCGGTTGCGGGGGCCTGAGCGATGATACTGGCGATGATGGGGCCACCGAGGATCGTCTCCATGCGTGTCGCAAGGCGGCTCAAAACCTGGCGACGCAACGTGTCGAGCAGGGCGAGCACCGCGATCAGCCCCATGACGACAAGCGTCAGCATGAGCAGCGTGTGCAGGCTGTGGCTCGTGAGCACACGGTCGGAAATCTGGAAGAGATAGATCGGCATCGTCAGCATCAGAAGATTGACGAATACCGAGAAGATGCCGACGGCGACGAGGTTCTTGCGGGCGACGTCGCGCCATTGGGCGAGGGGATCGCCCGGTGCTGTCGGTCCGCTCGACGCCTCGTCCTCTGCCGGGCGAAGGAACGCCGGCTTGCCGAGCCGTTCCGGCCACCGAGCAAGCTGCCGGAGATGCGCGATGCTTCCGGCGCGGCGAGATTGCTCGCTGATGTTCGCGTTTGCACCCACGTCCGGCCGCTCGAGTAAATCGGCGGCCGGCGTGGTTCCGGTGTTGGATGTCCCCCCCGTCGTCATCAGATCAGTCCTTCCCCCAGTCCGCGGAGTGCGATCTCCTGCTGGAGATGGCCGATCAGCGTCGGGAGTGGCATGCCGGCATCGTCGCCGTTATCCGTGAGCACGCTGATGTCGAGTGCGGTATCGCCTGTGATGTTAGCGCTGCTGCTCTCGGTATTGAGCAGGCTTTCCTGAAGGCTGACGCCGAACTCGGTGTAGGCGCCTGCCTCGATGAGCTCGAAGCCGTTCGCTTCGGCCGCGGCGACGAACTGGAGTGCGCCCGGCGAGCCGACTGCATCGGCAGGTGCGCTTCCTGCGAAGAGGTCACCGCCAAGGCTTGCAGGCAAAAGATCGAGCACTGGCTGTGCGACCGGCGCCAAGGGGGCCAGCAACGGTGAGATCGCCGGCTCGATGAGATCGACAGCGGGAGATGCAACTTCCAACACCGGATCGAGAATGGGCTCTGCCGCATCGGCGATCTTCACTACAGGTGCCAGGATCGGCTCGACGATGTCGATGGCTGGATCCGCCAGCTGCATCAACTCACCGCCGATTGCGCCGAGAGGATCGAGCAGATCGCCGGCCCCTTCCGCCAGAACTTCGATGGGCACAAACAGCGGGTTCAGTGCGGTTTCGAGGCCGCCGGCCAGGTCGCCGACGAGTTCTGCTGCTGGCGAGAGCGCCACATCGAGCGTCGGCCCGAGCACGCCAGCGAGATCCTCGATGGTCTCGACGGCAGGCGCCAGCAGTCCGTCCAATGTCGGGCCCAAGCCCTCGACCAGATCACCGACGGTCTCGAGCACGGGAGGCAGCACGCCGTTCAAGTCCGGCAGCGCAATTTCTATGCCGGGCAAATCGCCGGGATCTACAGAACCGTTGTCCTCATTCGCGGCTGGGGAGAGAGTACCGTCGGCTGCCGCCGAGCCCGGTACGTGCGCGAATTGCGGAACGGAAGTGTTGTCGCCCGCAAGCTCGACCGACGCTTCCGCACCGCCGACGCTGATTTCATTGAGAACACCATTGCCCTCGACTGGCGCGGCCGCGCTCGGCGCTCCCGTCACGTCGGCTTCCGAGATATCGAGTGCGCGCAGGTCCGGGGTCGAGAGAAGCTGTGTGCCCGCGGCAGCGGAGCCCGATGAGCCGTCCGGAGCATTCAGGTCAGTGGTGGCGCCGGCCTGTGCCGCGCCACTCGCGAATGCGCTACCGGCTGCAATCTGGGCGAGGAAGAACGACCATGTCAGAAAGCTCCAGAGCCCACGTTCGCGCTGGGGTTCCTGCACGGCAAAGCCATCTTTTCCGGCTTTTCCGGCGACGTCCAGAGCGGATGCGTCAACCCGGTTCTCGTTGAGCATGGGCCGTCCTCCATGTGTTCACGGAGGACGACAGGACAATCGCGTCGCCTCCGCCCGCGCTATCCCCCCTTCTTAATTGCGCGGGCGGGCAGCACTGCCGCCCTGCCTACCCACGCAATCCGTTCAGCCATCCATTCCGTCACAGCCGAGGATATCCAGAGCTGGGACGTCGAACAGCGATGATGTTGTTGTCAGCAAATCGAGCGTCGAGCCAAGGGCCGAAGCGAGGTCGCCGGCCAGTGGCACGTTGCCATCGTAAGCCTCGCCTCCGACGATGCCACCGAGCCCGCCGCCGTTGCCGACATCGAGCATTGCGGCATTCAGCAGGCTGCCGACGTCGGCGCTGGCACCATCGCCGCCGATGACAGCGCTGAGGTTCGTGCTGCTGCTGACGATGCCATCCTCGCCGAAAAGAGGAAGCTGGATGGTCGCGTCGGTCTCGCTATCGAGACTGAGGAGGGGAAGGCCACCATCGCCATCGTCACCAGCAGGCGTCGCTACTTCGATGGGCGACAGCTCGATATCGAGCCCGCCTTTGGAAGCTTCGTTTGTGACCAGCGATACGTCGACCGGGAGTACGGCCGAGATGCCGGTCCCCGATACTATGGCGCCCGCGTCACCCGCGATGCTGATGTTCGGGAGGATGCCGAGTACGCCAGAGAGATCCACGCCTGGTCCTCCCGGACAATCGGCGGCAGGCGGCGGGGCCGGCTCGTGGCCGCAGTCGGGCGGCTCCGGCGGTTGGACCGGCTGCTTTGGGGGGGCGCTTGATTTCTTGCCCATGATGAAACTCCTCGAATGGTTAGATTGCAGGAGAACTGTTTCAACTTTGCTTTCAGAAAGCGAACAATTGTCTGCTTTCCCGGCAGGCGCGTTCTCTCGTGGCGTGCTGCCGATCCATTTCCATATTTGTAGGCGGCGGGCTTATCGAAACTGTCGCATCGGACAGTAATGATGAATCGAGAATATCCGGACGCGTGACGACGGGTTGGCATGCGCGCTCGTGCCACGTTCGGGGTGTCGAAAGCTGGCAAAAGATCCATCGAATTTAATGGAGCGCGTTTACGCTGCCGTAGGTGCATTCGCGTAAGAATGATTGTCGGGAGCGGATGCGATGAGAAGCCTGGAAGCACTCCTGCAGAATTTGGGCGTAACCGTTTCTGATGCCCAGGAACGGAGCCAGGGCGCCGCGTTCCTGCGCGTCGCCCGCGAAGCGTATCCGCTGTCGTCGGTTGTCTACATTGCGCTCAATATTCCTATTACGAGAGATACCTCGACGCGATTCATTCACTGCGTTTACGCCGACTCCTGGGCCCGACACGCGACGAGCCGCGAGCGCGTGAATATCGGACGGCTAGGGCTCGCGTCGATTTTCGGTGCACACGACGAATGCCCCGATTGCGACCCCGCGGCGGGCTTTAGTGTACGAGATCTTGCGATCGGGCTCAGTGACTATCATGGCGAATCGGCGGCTCTAGTCATCAGTGCCGATGAGAGCATGGATGATTGGCCGTCCAGAAAGCCGGCAATCGAGCGGGAATTTTCCGCGCTTGGGCAGTATTTCCATCAGCATATGCTGCGTATTTTTGGGCGCGGCAGCGATAGGGCCATTATAGTTTCTGCGCGCGAGATTGATTGCCTGAAATGGATGGCCGCGGGCAAGACGGCGTGGGAGGTTAGCGCTATTCTCGGGATCAGCGAGAGGACGGTGCGGTTTCATCTCAATGCGGCCCGCGAGAAACTTCAGTGCACGACGACCACCCAGGCTGTTGCTAAAGCTGTTTCGCAGCAGCTCTTCGTTCCTTAATAACCTGTCGTATGCGACAGCTGACAGGAGCGACAGTTATTCGACCCCATCAATTCGCCTAAATTCCGTACCGATCAAACTTCGCAGATCGGAGGCGACGATGTCAGCGTGCTCCCGGCAGTACGAATGCACAGGCGATGCAGAATGGGTAGAGGGCGAGGTGGCCGGCAAGCCGCATTTGGCTTCCCCTAGCTCATCGCGGGCGGCTCTCGAGGCCATGATCGATCGGGCGTTTCACATGCGTGTTCTGAAAGAGATCGCGCATATCTCGCAGAACTATCCTGAGCTGCCGCTGGTCCTGACTGAGCGAACGATCTCCATTCCGCGCACGATACCGGACGGGTTTGCCGTGTCGATCCACACGGAGCGCGGACATTATGTCGTTAAGCTTGGCGAGTGGCGAGACGAGTACGCGCTTGCTGACGAGGTCGTAGAACTGGTCGAGGCGGCGCTGCGCGGCGACATTCGCATTCGCATCGATATCGATGCCCATGGCCAGCATCATATTGCGGAGCAGCGATTGCCGGACGGGCAGTGGATCAAGCTGCCCCATCATGATGAGACGCCCGGTGGAGCGCCGGGCGGGCCGACCCGAACGATCTTCCTCCGCAATGGAACTGGTTCGACCTGAACTTGCCTGATGCGCGCGCCCGCGATCATGCGCTAACGTCCATCAAGCTTCACGATGGACGTACACAATGGATCCCATAAGGCTGCACGTGAACGGGGAGACGCGTGACGTAAGCGTCGATCCCGATACGCCTCTTCTCTATGTTCTGCGCAATGACCTCGGTCTCAAGGGGACGCGAGCGGGTTGCGCAGAAGGGCAGTGCATGAGCTGCACTGTGCTGCTCGATGGCCGGCCGCAGACGGCTTGCATGGTGCCGGTCGGTTCTGTCGCCGGCCAGCGTGTGGAAACCGTTGAAACGCTCGTCCGTGATGGCGTCAACCATCCGCTTGTCGACAGTCTGCTCGAGGAGCAGGCAGGGCAGTGCGGATACTGTCTCGCCGGCATTCTCATGCGTGCCAAGGCGCTGCTGGATCGGAGCAGCGCGCCGAGCCGCCCTGAGATCGCTGCGGCGCTTGACGATCACCTCTGTCGCTGCGGTGCGCACGATCGCATTCTGCGCGCCATAGAGCGCGCGGCTGCTATGGGGAGGGCGCGCGCATGAGTACGATCGCGTCGTCTCCCAGCTTGAATGACAACCCGCGCTGCTGCGATTGGATTGACCTTTCACGCGAAGGTGTCGTCGTCCTTAAATCCGGTAAGGTCGAGATCGGCCAGGGCATCGCCACCGCCCTCGTGCAAATAGCAGCCGACGAGCTGGACGTTGCACCTGATAGCGTTGCGCTCATCGCGGGCCACACGGCGCTCGGTCCGCTCGAAGCCGGCACGTCCAGCAGCCTTTCCATCGAGACCGGTGGGCGCGCGGTTCGCCTCGCGGCATCTGCGACGCGGGCGCTCCTTCTCGCGGAAGCCGCCAAGCTCCTGCAGGCCCCACCCGAGAGCCTCACCGTCGAACAGGGGCGTATTGTTGCCAATGGCCGCGAGACGGACCTCAGCTACTGGTCGCTCGCCCCGTCGGTCGATCTGGCAGCGCCTGTTCTCGACCACGCACGACCGAAGATGCCCGCCGAGCGGCGTATCGCGGGCACGTCGATGCCGCGCATCGACCTCGCGGCCAAGGCTACCGGCCCCGGCTTTATTCATGACATCGAACTGCCGGGCATGCTGCATGGGCGCACGCTCGATCCACCGGCCTCGGGGCGGCGTCTCGAAGCCTTTGATGAGGTGGCCCTCAAGCGCGCCTTTCCGAAAGTGCAGTTGGTCCGCGATGGTTCGTTTGTCGGCATTATCGCGGAGCAGGAGGACGTCGCTATCCGCGCAATCGTGCAGGCCGCAAAGTTCGCAACTTGGTCGCAAGGCTTCACAGTGCCCTCTCTTATGCGAGAAGCCGTCGAGGCTGATCCGGCGGAGCCCGAACTCGTCATCGAGAAGGGTAATGTCACTTCAGCAGCAGGGCGCACGTTCGCGACCGAGATCGAACGGCCATACATCGCGCACGCATCGATCGCGCCCTCGTGTGCCATTGCCGTCTGGCGCGGCGATGCGCTCGAAATCCATTCCCATAGCCAGGCGGCGCACGACATGCGCGCGCCTCTTGCCAAGGCACTGGGCATCGATGCGGGCAATGTCGTTGTCATTCATGTGCCTGGCGCCGGTACGTACGGTCATTCCGGTCAGGACGACGCGGCCTACGAAGCAGCCATGCTCGCGCGTGCGGTGCCGGGGCGCCCTGTGCGCGTGCTGTGGTCGCGTGCGGCTGATTTCTCACTTGCGCCGCTAGGACCCGGCGCGATCGTGAAGGCTGAAGCCAAGGTCAGTGCGGAAGGCCGCATCACAGCATTCACCCTTCAAGCTCAGAGCCAGGCGCACGTATCGCGACCTGGTCGCGGCGGGACCATCAATCTCGTCGCGGCCGAGCGTCTGGCCGTGCCCTTGGAAAAGAAATCGCCGCCCGATGTCCCGCTCGATCGGGGTGGCGGCGCGGACCGCAATGCAATCCCGCTCTACGCTTTCCCGAACATTCACATCTCGAAGCGCATTCTGCGGAATCTGCCATACCGTACGTCGGCTTTGCGCGCGCTCGGCGGTCACGCGAACATCTTCGCCATCGAGACGCTGATGGACGATATAGCGGCGGAGATCGGTGCCGATCCGGTCGCACTTCGAGTCAAGCATCTCGAGGACCGGCGCGCCGTCGAGGTGATCGAGAGGGCAGCGGAGATGGCGGGATGGCCCGGCCCTCAAACTCAGGGCGAGGGGCTCGGCATTGGCTTCTGCCAGTACAAGAACCGGAGTGCGTATTGCGCCGTGGTTCTGCGCGTCGTGTGCGACGAGCGCGTCCGCGTCACCCACGCCTGGGCGGCGGCCGATGCTGGTGAGGCCATCAATCCCGATGGCATCAAGAACCAGATCGAGGGCAGCATCATCCAATCCACGAGCTGGACGCTCAAGGAGCGGGTGAGCTTCGAGGGCGACGCCGTCACGACGCGTGATTGGGAAGGCTATCCCATTCTGCGCTTTTCGGAGGTGCCGGAAATCAAGGTGGATTTGATCGTGCGGCCGGAGCTGCCGGGATTGGGCGTAGGCGAGGTCGCCATGGGCCCGACGGCGGCAGCCATCGGAAATGGTGTGCGCCGCGCGCTCGGCATCCGCGTCCGGAGCCTCCCCATTACGCGCGACGCGATCCTCGCCGCTGCAACTTAGTAAACTGCTACGGACGTCGAGGGCGCGCAGCACCTCCGTGTTCTCGACGCGTTCCAGTCCTACCGGGTAGGCGGGCCGGGGCAGGGCGCAGTTTGTCCGTGTCAGGAACTATCTGGAGCATGCTATCGTTTTGTCTTGAGGTTCTCCGATTATCCGCCCCTACTGCCTGCGAGTGCCGCGTCATGCCGAAGCAAGCACGTGCCTATTGGAAGGGCTTTCTCCGCCTCTCGCTCGTTTCGATTCCGGTCGAGATTTACAACGCCGTCGAGTCGAAATCCGAGATCTCGTTCCGACAGATCCACAAGCCGTCCGGGCGGCGCATCAATTACGAGAAGGTCGTGCCCGGTGTCGGCAAGGTGGAGAACAAAGACATCGTCAAAGGCTACGAGGTCGATACCGACACGTATGTAACGCTCGAGCCTGAGGAGGTAGATGCCGTCAAGCTCGAGAGCAAGAAGACGATCGACATCGCCCAGTTCGTCGACGTCGCCGAGATCGACTGGCGCTACTTCGAGCGACCCTACTACATCGTGCCGGCAGATGAAGTCGCGAGCGAAGGCTACGCGGTCATTCGCGACGCCATGCGCAAGACGGGCAAGGCGGGGCTCGCCCAGGTTACGATCGGTGGGCGCGAGTGGCTGGTCGCGATCGCACCACTGGATGATGGCCTCGTCATGGTCATGCTGCGCTATGGCGATGAGCTGCGCGATGCGGGCGATTACTTCGACGAAATTCCGAAGAGCAAACCGGACAAGGAAATGGTGGACCTCGCTGCCGAACTCATCGGCCGCAAGACCTCCGCGTTCGATGCCGCGAAGTTCGAGGATCACTACGCGACGGCGCTGAAGGCGCTCATCAAGGACAAGCTCAAGGGCCGGCGGATCGTTGCGCACGCCGAAGACGAGCGCCCCAAAGGCGCGAACGTGGTCGATCTCATGGAAGCACTCCGCCGCAGTGTGGGTGGCGGCAAGAAGCCGGCTGCGAAGGCCGCGCCGAAGCGGCGTGCAAAGCCGAAGCCTTCCGGTCGGCGGGCCGGCTAGCGGATAGGTGGCGATGGCGGGCAAGAAACTCTCCGAGTACCGTGCGCGCCGCGATTTCACGAAGACGGCCGAGCCGAGCGGCACGCGCGCGATCAAGTCGGCCGAGTATCCGCGCTTCGTCATTCAGAAGCACGACGCGACGCGTCTGCACTACGATCTTCGCCTCGAAGTCGACGGCGTGCTCAAATCCTGGGCCGTGACGCGTGGGCCATCGCTCGATCCGAGTGACAAGCGCCTCGCCGTCGAGGTGGAGGATCATCCGCTCGACTATGGTGATTTCGAAGGAACGATCCCGGAGAAGGAATACGGCGGCGGCACGGTGATGCTCTGGGACCGCGGCTTCTGGACACCGGAAGGTGATAAATCCGTCGAGGCCATGCTTCGCGATGGCGATTTGAAATTTGTGGTCGCGGGCGAAAAGCTCAAGGGCAGCTGGGTGCTCGTGCGCATGGCGGGCGACCGCTATGGCGGCAAGCGGACGAACTGGCTGCTCATCAAACATCGCGACAAATGGGCGCGTACGAATGCGCAGGGCGATGTGCTGAACAAGGATCGCTCTGTAGCCTCCGGACGCACGATGGCACAGATCGCCGCGGGAAAGGGCGAGAGTCCGAGCGCGTTCATGAGCCGGCGCGGGCGCGCATTCGAGCCCGATGCCGTGTGGAGTACCGCCGACAAACCCGCGACGCCGGTGCGCCGCGCATCAGCACGCACACGCAGCAGTGCTAAGCGCTCATCGTCAGCCAAAAGCGCTGACGGCGTTCTCGGCATTGCGATCTCTAAGCCCCAGAAGGTGCTCTGGCCAGCCGACGGTGACACGCGGGCCGTCACCAAACTCGATCTCGCGCACTACCTTGCCGACGTCGGCCCGTGGATGCTCCCTCATATCGAGGGGCGGCCGTGCTCGCTGCTCCGCGCGCCGGACGGCATAGATGGCCAGACTTTCTTTCAGCGTCATGCCAAGCTCGGCCTCGACGAGATCACCGAGATCAAGATCGCAGGCGATCGCGAGCCCTACGTGCAGATCGATACCCCCGAGGGGCTGGTCGCCATGGGGCAGATGGGTACGCTCGAGTTTCATCCATGGAACAATGCGCCTGACAAACCGGACGTGCCCGGCCGCCTCGTCTTCGATCTCGACCCGGGACCCGATGTACCCTTCGATGACGTCGTCGCTGCTGCGCGCGAGCTCAAGACGCGCGTCGAGGCGTGTGGCCTCGTCGCATTCTGCAAGACGACAGGTGGCAAGGGACTTCATGTCGTGACACCGGTCCGTGTCACGGCACGCGATGCCATCGGCTGGGACGAGGCCAAGATGTTTGCGCAGACGCTCTGCGCGGGCATGGCTGAAGATCGACCGGGGCGCTATTTGATCAAGATGACGAAGTCGCTGCGCAAGGGGCGCATTTTCCTGGACTATCTCCGCAACGACGCGAAGGCGACGGCGGTAGCGCCGCTTTCGCCGCGCGCGCGTCCCGGAGCAACCGTGTCGATGCCGCTGACGTGGGATCAAGTCCGCGTCGGCCTCGATCCAAAGCGCTTCAATGTGTGGACGGCGTCGAAGCTCCTCGCGCGCTCGCCCGCATGGAAGGAATACCGCACGAGCGCCCGTTCGCTGAAGGCCGCCATCAGGAAGCTGGTCACGTAGGACTCCGCATGGCGCGCGCGCAGCAGAAGCTCAGCGTTCCCAAGAAGGCTGTTCCCGGCGGCAAAGCGGGCCCGCTTCCTGATTTCGTGCCGCCCTGTCTTGCTGAGCGCCAAAAGAATGTGCCTGAGGGAGACGAGTGGCTACATGAAATCAAGTTCGACGGTTACCGCCTCGAAGCACGCCTTCACAGAGGCGAGGTTACGCTCTTCACGCGCAATAATCTTGACTGGACGAAGCGCTTTCCGCGTGTCGCCAAAGTGCTTTCTACGCTGAATGTGGAGACGGCACTTCTCGATGGCGAGGTCGTCGTCGAGCGCGAGGACGGTACAACCAGCTTTTCCGAGCTGGTGGCGGATCTCAAGTCGGGAAATCGCGGCCGCACGGTCTTCTACGCTTTCGATCTTCTCTATCTCAATGGGATGGATCTCCGTGGTGCTACGCTGATCGAGCGCAAAAGCGTGCTGGCTACCCTGCTCAAAGGGCGAAAGAGCGGGGCCTTGCGATTGAGCGAACACCTCACGGGCTCGGGGCGGCAGATGCTCGATGAAGCCTGCAAGCTCGGTCTCGAAGGCATCATTTCCAAGCTCGCGGACAGTCCGTATCGCTCAGGACGGACGGGCGACTGGATCAAGATCACGTGTCACCTGACCGATGAGTTCATCATCGGCGGATACGTGGATTCGACGGCTCAGAAGAAGGCGATCGGCGCGCTCGTACTCGGCAGGTATCGGCACGGCAAGCTCCAATACATGGGACGTGTCGGTACGGGCTTCAGTCGCGCCGTTGCGGCGGAGCTTTGGCAGACGGCTCAGTCGCGACGCAGAGCGACGTCGCCATTCGCTGAGGCGCTCGATCCATTGCAGCGCCGCGGTGTGGTCTGGATCAGGCCCGAGCTTGTCGCCGACATCGAATATCGCGCGCTGACCGGCGATGGCCTTCTCCGGCACGCGGCCTTCAAAGGGCTCAGAGAGGATAAGACCGCGAACTCGGAGCGCGCAGCATCGAGAAGCCGTGCCTTGCGCTGACGGGGCGTCGCGCGAACGCCCCAGCTGGGTGCCCTAGCTGGGCGCCATGATCTCGTCTTCATCCGCGACGGCGAAGCGTGATACGGTAACGGTGGCGACATGCCTCATGAGCACGGGCAACCACAGCTTCTCCAGATCGCCGCTTCTATGCTGGTCGAGGGCGTGCTCGTCGGCATACTCTTCGTGAAGGGTGAAGAGGAGTGGGTCCGATGGCGAGCGCAAGTACGTGAGGAACGTACACCCCGGCTCCTCGTCGAGAACTGCCGCGATGTAGCTTTGCAGAAGCGCCTCGAATCTATCGCTGCCGCCTTCCTTCACGTGAACCTTTCGGTAGAAGCCGATTGCCATAGCGCCCCCCATCGACCGTGAAGGCACGCCGCCTCCATGGCGACGCCGAGTGTTACATTGCGCCAATACGCGGACCAAGCGTGTCGTGCCTGTTTTCCAGGCTTTGCCAATCCGCTAATGCAAAAATATCTCGCACGAAAAATGCCGGGACATCCGAATGTCGCATCACCGATCTTTTTATCAAGATCAGGCTTTCCATCATTAAATTGCGTGCGGACGACAAGGGAGAACCATCAGAGATAGTACAGTGCCAGACGCTGTCCATCGATCTCGTGAACGGGAATATCGATCTCGAAGATCTCTTGCAGCACGTGACGCTGCAGGATCTCGAGCGGCGTTCCCTGTCTAATCAGGCTGCCATCACGCATCGCTATGATGTGGTTCGAGTAGATCGACGCGAAGTTGATGTCATGCAGGACGAGAACGAAGGTTTTGCCCATCTCATCGGCGATCCTGCGGACAAGTTTCATCATGCCGGTCGCATGGCGCATGTCGAGATTGTTCAGGGGCTCGTCCAACAGCACGTAGTCCGTATCCTGGCAGAGAACCATCGCCACGAAGGCGCGTTGCCGTTGCCCACCCGACATTTCGTCGAGGTAGCGATCGGCCAATGCTTCGAGTTCGAGATAGCGAATGGCCTCCCCGATCCTGCGATGATCTTCCTCCGTGAGGCGCCCGCCGGAATGGGGGAACCTGCCGAAGGAAACCAGATCACGTACCGTCAGGCGCGCAACAATATGATTGTCCTGCCTGAGAATGGAGAGACGGCGAGCCAAAAGCTGGCTTGGCGCTTTTGCCACGTCGAACTCATCGACGAATACGGATCCACGTGTTGCGGTTATGAGGCGGCTCAACAAACCCAGTAGCGTGGATTTACCGGCACCGTTGGGCCCGATAATCGATGTGACGCCGCCGCGAGGAATCTCGATCGAGACATCGCGCACGGCAATTCCGGCCCCATAGGCCTTGGTGAGTTCGCGCGCGACGATCATCGTGATCCGCTCCGGAGTACAAGGATGATGAAGGCGATACCGCCGGCAAACTCGATGATAATGCTGAGCGCAGTGTTGAAGGCAAAGATGCGCTCGAGAACAAGCTGCCCTCCGACCAGCATGAGAGCTGCGAGTGGTCTGCTCCCCTGAAGTGGCTCCGGTCTGAGTGAGCGAATCCGGCTATTCCAACCTCGATCGAGGAGAAGATGGAATGGCACGGAAGCGATACACGACGGAGCAGATCATCGGGTTTCTGCGG
>JAEZRM010000121.1 GCA_023412805.1 Pseudomonadota bacterium
CGCTCGTACTTGTCGCCAACATGGCCTTCGTTGAAGCGCAGCACGGCCGGCATGACGACGGCGTTGAGCGTGCCGTGATGGAGCGTGAGGCCCGGCAGACCGCCAAGCGGGTGCGACATCGAGTGGACCGCACCGAGGCCCTTCTGGAAGGCCATCGCGCCCTCCATCGCCGCCATCATCATGTTCCAGCGCGCCTCACGATCCCCTCCATTCGCGACGGCACGCTCCAGGAACTTGACGACGCGCGCGCCGCCATCGAGCGCGATGGCTTCGGCAGGCGGGTTGATGGCAGGGGACAGAAAAGTCTCGACGCAGTGCGCAAAGGCATCCACACCGGTCGCCGCCGTCAACGATGCCGGCAGACCGAGCGTCAGCTCGGGATCGCAGAGCGCTAGCCTCGGAATCAGATGCGGCGAGATGACACCGAGTTTGCGATGGTCGTTGAAGACGATCACCGCGCCACGGCCGACCTCGCTGCCGGTGCCGGCCGTAGTTGGAATCGCAATGACCGGTGCCACCTTCGGAGTGATCCGCGGTACGCCGCCCTCGACCATCGCGTATTGGCGCAACGGACCTTCGTGGGTCGCAAGCAGCGCCACGGCCTTGGCGAGGTCCATCGAGGAGCCGCCGCCAATCGCCACGATCCCGTCGGCGCCGGCCGACCGGTATAGCTCTGCCGCTTCCACGCCCGCCTGTTCGGTCGGGTTCGCCGGCGTCTTGTCATAGACGGCAGCGGGGGTCGTTCCCATCGCGACCTGCACGCGCTCGGCGAGGCCGGCAGCAATCACGCCCTTATCCGTGACGATAAGGGGGCGCTTGATTCCAAGCAGCTTCAGCTCGTCCAGCAGAAGCTTGATCGCGCCGAAATCGAACTGGATGCGGGTGAGATAGGTGATCAGCGCCATCAGGCCCTCGGCAAGGTTGCGCCTTCCGTCGAGGCGCCATCGAGCTTGGCGTTGTCGAGATTGGCATCCATCAGGATGGCTTCGCGGAGGACGGCCTTGGAGAGGTCGGCATCGGTCAGATTCGCGTGTCGCAGATGCGCGCCTGTGAGATCCGCCTCGGTCATGTTGCAGTTGGAAAGATTGGCGGGCCAGAGCCGGCCGGTCGGCTTGCCGTCGGGCCCTTTCATATCGACGGCGTTGAGGCTCGCGGACTTGAGCACGGCACTGCTCAAATTCGAATTCGACAGATTGATCCCGTCGAGATTGGCGTTCGTCAGATCGGCACCTCGCAGGTCCGACCCGGCGAGGTCGGTCATGATCATCCAGGTGCCCTTGAGCCTCGCCCCCTTGAGCTTCGCGCCGCGCAGGCTGGCACCGCTGAGATTGACCGAACTGAGATCGATGTGCTCGAGGTCCGCATCGGTCATGTCCGCCCGCGCACCCGATGCGCCGTCCGTACGGATCCACTCCTGATGTTCGCGCAGCAGCTTCTGGATCGAGCTGGAAAACGCCTCGGCGGGCTTGGCGATGTTGGCGCCATCGAGGTTGGCGCCGCTGAAGTCGATGCCGTCGATCGTGGCACCGAGCAGGTCGGCGCCGCTCAGATCGGCGCCGTCCACGACCGCTCCCGTCAGGTCGGCGCCACGCAGATTGGCGTTCTTCAAGTCCGCCTTGGCAAGGTTCACGCCCTTGAGATCGGCGTTGCTGAGATTCGCCTTGTGCATCGCGGCACCGGCGAAATTGCAGCCGGTCATGCGGGCGCCCGAGCAATCAGCCTCGTTGAGTTGCGCATTGGAAAGGTCGGCGCCGGTGACGTTCGCCTTGGCCAGCACCGCCTCATTCAGCTCGGCCCCCTGCAGATCCGAGGCGACGACGCGCATCCCCGCCTGAGCGTTCAGCAATGTGCCGCCACGCAAGTCGGCCTCGCGCAGGTTAGCGCCCTTCAACTTCGCGCCCCGCAGGTAGGCGCCGCGCAGGTCGGCGCGGCTGACATTCGCGTTGGTGAGATCGGCGCGATCGAGATTGGCGGCGAAGAGATCGGCCTCGGTGAGATTCGCCCCGCTAAGGATCGCACGCGAGAGATTGGCGCCCGAAAGCTTGGCGGCCCGCAAATTGGCCTTGCTGAGGGTGACCCCTTGTAGATCCTTCAGGGTCAGGTTGGCCCGGACGCCGCCGGCTTTCTGTCCCAGCCACTTTTCGTGGCTGGCGATCGTGGTCAGGAGTTCCTGCGGTGTCATTCACCCGCCATGGCAACGCGGTAACGCCCAAAGAATCGGGCCGGATCGTCCAAGAGAAACCGCCGGACCATACGCAATCCGGCCGACTGCGGCAAGGCGAAGCCGTCAGCGGCGCGACGGTGGTGGCCGCAATCCGCGGCCCTTGCCGATGCTGTCGCGTCCAAACCGCGCTCGGACTTCGTCCATCACCTGCTCCACGCGCTCGCTCTCCGGAGGCGGAGCTGTGAACAATTCAGGTTCGACAGACTCGATCTCGACCAGGTCGGCCATGCCGGCGCCGATCAGCCGATAGCGACGGCGACCGATCTCCGGCGCGAGGAGAGACGCCGCGACGCGGAAGAGCGCATCGGCCGATTGCGACGGCCTCCCGACGCCCTGCCGGCGCGTCAGGATGCGGAAGTCGCTGGTCTTCAGCTTGAGCACAACCGTACGGCCGGCAAGTCCGGCCTCTTTCAACCTCTCCGACGTGCGCTCGCACAAGCGCCATAGCTCCGGCTCGAGCTCGGCCCTAGTGCCCAGGTCGCGCTCGAATGTCGTCTCAGAGGAGATCCCCTTGGCGTCCCGATCCGGCACGACCATGCGATCATCCACGCCAATGGCGAGTGAGCCGAGGCGGCGTCCGAACGTCCCATAGCGAAGGCCCAGGCGTTCGGGGCCGAGCGCCTGCAGATCCGCGATCCGGGTAATCCCATCCGCGGCGAGCCGCGCGTCCATCTTGGCACCGACGCCGGGGATGATGCGCACCGGACGGCCGGCGAGATATCCGCGCGCCTCCGCAACGCCAATGACGCCGAAGCCGCGCGGTTTGTCGATCTCCGATGCGAGCTTCGCGAGGAACTTGTTGCAGCTCAGGCCAATCGAAACCGTGATGCCGACCTCGTGCTCGATGCGCCGGGAGAGATCCGCCAGGGTCGCGGCCGCCGGACGCGCGTGAACGGACACGGTGCCGGAGAGATCGAGATATGCCTCATCAAGGGAAACGGGTTCAACCTGTGGCGTGGCCGACATCAAGATCTCGCGCACTTGCCGGCTGACCCGTGCGTACTTCTCCATGTCGGGCTTGATGACGACTGCTTGCGGGCAGAGCGCCAACGCCTTGAACATCGGCATCGCGGAATGGACGCCGTACCGGCGCGCGACATAGCACGCGGTCATCGCGACCCCGCGCTTGCGGCCGCCGACGATCACCGGCAGCTCAGCGAGCTCCGGATTATCGCGCTTCTCGACGGACGCATAGAATGCGTCGCAATCGATATGGGCCAGCGTCAGTGCGCCCAGCTCCGGATGGGCGATGACGCGCGTACCGCCACAGGATGGACAGCGCGAGAGCGGCTCAGAGTCACTGAGCCAGAACAGACAATCCCGGCACAGTCCGGCGGCCAAGGGCCCTCCCCGGCCCGTCGGTCACCCGGCAGCCCGCCGGCGCGCCGAACCGGACTCGCCGAGTCCGCGCTCCCTGAGCTTGCGCTCCAGACGCGCCATCAGGCCGTCGAGCTCCTTGTGGTC
>JAEZRM010000017.1 GCA_023412805.1 Pseudomonadota bacterium
ACAGCGACAGCACCATGTTTGCCTCCAGCGGCCGGTCGGCGTCCACGCCTTCGTAGGCCACCGGATGGTTCGTCATCAGGAACGGCACTTCGTGGGTAATGAGCCCCATGCCGTGGGCGAAGAAATCGGTGTAGGCGGCGACCTTCGAGGCCTTCAACACGCTCTCGGCATGAGCGATCATGTCGCCGCCGCGCATCCCGGCGCGGACCTTCGAGAAAGCCGCCTGCTGAACGGCCTCGACTTCGCCTAGCAGATCGTCCAGCTCGGCATCGGGTTCGCCCAGCACGCCCATGCGGCACAAATCGCCGATATAGCCGCGATAGTTGCCGCCGGAATCGATCGACATGACCTCGCCCTGTTTCCACGCCTGGTCGGAAGCGGCGCGGTTGTGACTTGAGCCGAGCGTCAGCAGGCAGTACTCGAACTGCAATCCTCGATCGGTTTCTTCGCGGCGCAGGCGCTCGATGATCTCGGCCTTGGTCGAACCCTCCCGCGAGGCGGCGATGGTGGCCTGCATCGACTGGGTGATCAGCTCCGAGGCCTGGCGCAGCTGCGCGAGCTCATGCGGCGTCTTCAATGCGCGCATGCGCTCCATCATCGGCGTGGCGTCGAGCAGCGTCGCGGCGGGAAGGCGCTCGACGAGCAGACGGTATGCATCGGAGGGCAGGAAGGCGGGCTCGATGCCAATGCGGGCGGAAGCCTTGCCGATCTTGCCGAGATGTTCGATGGCGCGCGCGGCTGCGTCCAGCGAGGTCCAGCTCTCTGCGTGGAACGACGGCGTCCAGAACGGATGGTTCTGGTGTTCGCCGCCCTCCATCTTGTTGGCGATGTAGGCGGCGTGGTCAGGCCGACCTTTCTCGTAGGCCACGACCGGCAGGTAGCGGCTGTGCCCGATCGCATCCATCGCTGAAAAGAAGATGAAGCGATAGCCGCCGAGCAGATACTGGGTATTGTGCTTGGAGGTGGCGAGCAAGACGTCGATACCGGCCTCCTCCATCAAGGCATCGAGGCGATGCGCATCGAATGGCGGTGCGGGAGCCACATTGAGCGCGGCAGCGACGTTCATGGCGGCCTCCATGGCGACCCGCTGGAATTCAGCTGGTCCTACCAGAGATATGTCGACTGCCTGCCTCGCGCTTGTCAAGCTGCGCCATACGGGACCACGTCAGCGTTTCCTCCGCCTTACGCTCCCGGTATCCCCACGCCGGGGTCTGGACGATCTGAAAAGCTGGAACAGAATGGGTCGGGGAAACTGGAGCGGGCGAAGGGATTCGAACCCTCGACCCCAACCTTGGCAAGGTTGTGCTCTACCCCTGAGCTACACCCGCTCGCGCGGCGCCTATATGGCCGAACTCATCCGCGATTGCAACAGGCAATTGGCGCCGCGCCGATCGCGCATTCCGCGGCTTCCAATCCTTCGCTCCGCTGCTTAAACAACCGGGCATCCGGGAGCCACAAGTGCCGAAAACACGCGCCGAACTGATGTCATTCCTCGACGGCCTCGGCATCGAGACGAAGACCTACGACCATCCGCCGCTGTTCACCGTGCAGCAATCCGAAGCCCTGCGCGGCGAGATTCCGGGCGGACACACCAAGAACCTCTTCGTGAAGGACAAGAAGGACAACGTCTTCCTTCTGACGGTAGAAGAGCATGCCGAGGTCGACCTCAAGACCGTGCACACGCTGATCGGCGGCTCGGGGCGCGTCTCGTTCGGCAAACCGGAGCTCTTGATGGAGCTGCTCGGCGTCGTTCCGGGGTCGGTGACGATTTTCGGGCTGATCAACGACACGGGTCACCGTCTCACCGCCTTCCTCGACGCCGGCCTGATGCAAAATGAGATCATCAACGGTCATCCACTGACCAACGAGGCGACGACGTCGATCCGCCGCGGCGATCTCGTCCGTTTCATTGAAGCGACCGGCCACAAGGCGAATATCTTGAAACTCGCGGCCTGATGGCCACATGTGCGGCAGGTTGCGCCGCGGCCGGCAAGAGCCGTGGCGGGAAGGCAGGAAACGATGAGCGCTGACACGGGCAACGGCTTCGGCTTCGCCGGAGGCTTGGGCGGAGCGGTGACGCAAGGTGCGGCGCCCGCTGCCGGATTGATCAAGGACACGACCACCGCGGCGTTTGCCGCCGACGTCATCCAGGAATCGCGCAAGCAGCCGGTGCTGGTCGACTTCTGGGCGCCGTGGTGCGGTCCGTGCAAGCAGCTGACCCCGGTGCTGGAAAAGGTCGTCCGCGCGGCGAATGGCAAGGTCAAGCTGGTCAAGATGAACATCGACGACCATCCGTCGATCGCCGGCCAGCTCGGCATCCAGTCGATTCCGGCGGTGATCGCCTTCAAGAACGGCCAGCCGGTCGACGGCTTCATGGGCGCGGTGCCCGAGACCCAGATCAAGGCCTTCATCGACAAGGTCGCCGGCGCCGGTGCCGCTGATGGCATCGACCTTGCCGGCGCGCTGAAGGCTGCAGAAGAGGCAATCGCGGCGGGCGACACGCAGACTGCCGCCGATATCTATTCGGCGGTGATCGACAATGACCCTGACAACGTTCCCGCGCTGGCAGGTCTGGCCGGTCTGCTTGCCGATTCGGGCGATCTGCCCGGCGCCGAAGAGATCCTCGCCAAGGTGCCGGAGGCGAAGGCCGGCGACGCCGCGGTTGCCGCAGTGCGCGCCCGGCTGAAGCTTGCCTCGCAGGTGGCCGAACTCGGCGATCCGCGTGAACTGGAGCGCCGCCTGCAGGCCGATCCAAAGGATCACCAGGCGCGTTTCGACCTCGCAATGATCCAGAATGCGATGGGCGACCGCGACGCCGCCGCCGACAGTCTGCTGGCGATCTTCAAGGCCGACCGCAACTGGAACGACCAGGCGGCGCGCACGCAGCTCCTGACCTTCTTCGAGGCCTGGGGTCTGACGGACGAGGCGACGCTGAAGGCGCGGCGCAAATTGTCCTCGATGATGTTCTCGTGACGCCGCCCGGCGCGGGGGCCATTGCCGCCGCCGCGCGAAGCGCCACATAGACGGCGGGCGGGCAAGCGGAGGTGCCTTTGCGGGCCGGCAATGCGCGATACCTCACCGAGAAGGATTTTCCGGACACCGTGCCGGTGTTTCCGCTGGCGGCTGCCCTGCTCCTGCCCGGCGGCCGGATGCCGCTCAACAT
>JAEZRM010000029.1 GCA_023412805.1 Pseudomonadota bacterium
CGGCATGGAAGGCGGCGGGAAAGCGCTCGATGAACCAGGAGAGGCCGAACAGTCCGGCAAAGGCCCAGATCACCATGGCGCTCTGGATGCCGGCGACTGACGCCACCGCCACCTTGCGTGGCGCCGACACCGCGAGCCAGGTGAAGAGCAGCATATTGGGGCCGGGAGTCAGCACCGCCACCAGCCAGAAGGCGGCGAAGGGCAGCAGGCTCTCGAGGCCGGGCGTGTTCGGCGTCACATCACAGCATGGACGGCAGGACGCGGTCGGGCGGCTTGTGGCCGTCGACCCAGGTCTTGATGTTGATGATGACCTTCTCGCCCATGTCGATGCGGCCTTCGAGTGTCGCCGACCCCATATGCGGCAGCGCGACGACGCGCGGTGAAGCGAGGAGCTTCGGATTGACCGCCGGCTCGTTCTCGAACACGTCGAGGCCCGCCCCCGCGATCGCACCCGTCTCTAGCAGACGCGCGAGTTCGTTCTCGTCGATCACCTCGCCGCGCGCGGTGTTCACGAGGTAGGCTGTCGGCTTCATCAGCTTCAGGCGGCGCGCCGAGAGCAGGTGATATGTCGCCGGCGTGTGCGGGCAGTTGACCGAGATGATGTCCATGCGCGCCAGCATCTGGTCGAGGCTGTCCCAATAGGTAGCGTCGAGATCCTGCTCGATCTCCTCGGCGAGGCGGCGGCGATTGTGATAGTGCACCTGCAGGCCGAAGGCAGCCGCGCGGCGGGCAACCGCCTGACCGATGCGCCCCATGCCGATGATGCCGAGACGCTTGCCGAAAATGCGATGACCGAGCATCCAGGTCGGCGACCAGCCCGTCCAGTTCGTCCGCGGATCCTTGAGGAGGGTCGCGCCTTCGACGACGCGGCGCGGCACCGCGAGTATCAGCGCCATGGTCATGTCGGCCGTGTCCTCGGTAAGGACGCCGGGCGTATTGGTGACGGTGATGCCACGGTTGCGCGCCGTATCGAGGTCGATGTTGTCGACGCCCGTGCCGAAGTTGGCGATCAGCTTGAGCTGGGGCCCGGCTTGGGACAGGACAGCGCGGTCGATGCGGTCCGTCACCGTCGGCACCAGGACCTCGGCGGCCTTCACGGCCTCGACGAGCGCCGCCTGGGACATGGGCGTGTCATCCAGGTTCAGGCGCGCGTTGAAAAGCTCCCGACAGCGCGTCTCGACGATCTCCGGCAACTTGCGCGTGACGATGACGAGGGGCTTTTTGGGGGCGTTGGGCATGAGAAATGTCCGAAGCTCACTCTGCGGCAGCCGCCTGCCGCAATCTCGGCCCTCTCTAGCAGATGGTTTCGGGGAACACAAAGCCGGGTAATCAGCGTGCGTTGCACACTAAATCGGCGGTTCATAGGCTCTTGAGCCGCCCCCCTCGTTGCTTCGCGGGATGGAAGCCGCTAGAGCAGGGCGGCTGTTGCGCTAAACGCAAATCTATCGCAACAGGCCAATCGCGACAGACGCAACATGTTGCGATTTCGCAATCGTTATCGCAACGCCCCTGGTCGAGAGCCCGCCCCATGCGCCTCACACGCTTCTTCCTGCCGGTCCTGCGCGAGACGCCGAAAGAGGCCGAGATTGTCTCCCACCAGCTCATGCTGCGCGCCGCCATGGTCAAGCAGGCGAGCGCCGGCATCTATTCCTGGCTGCCGCTCGGCCATCGCGTGCTGAAGAAGATCGAGCAGATCGTGCGCGAGGAGCAGAACCGCTCAGGCGCCATCGAGGTGCTCATGCCGACCATCCAGTCGGCCGATCTCTGGCGCCAGTCCGGCCGCTACGACGCCTACGGCAAGGAGATGCTGCGCATCAAGGACCGGCACGAGCGCGAAATGCTCTACGGCCCGACCAACGAGGAGCTGATCACCGAGATCTTCCGCGACAGCGTCAAGTCCTACAAGGATCTGCCGCGCAATCTCTATCACATCCAGTGGAAGTTCCGCGACGAGGTGCGCCCGCGTTTCGGCGTCATGCGCGGCCGCGAGTTCCTCATGAAGGATGCCTACTCCTTCGACCTGAACGCCGATGCCGCGCGCCACGCCTACAACCGCATGTTCGTCGCCTACCTGCGCACGTTCGCGCGCATGGGCCTTAAGGCGATCCCCATGGCGGCCGATACGGGCCCCATCGGCGGCGACCTCAGCCACGAGTTCATCATTCTCGCGGACACGGGCGAGAGCCAGGTCTATTGCCACACGGATCTCATCGAGATGCCGGTGCCGGGCAAGGATGTCGATTTCGACGGCGACCTCTCGCCGATCATCAAGCAATGGACCTCGCAGTTCGCAGCGACCGATGAGAAGCACGACGCGGCGAAGTTCGGATCGGAAGTGCCGGCCGACAAGCAGGTGTCCGCGCGCGGCATCGAGGTCGGCCATATCTTCTATTTCGGCACGAAGTACTCCGAGCCCATGGGTTGCAAGGTGCAGGGGCCGGACGGGAAGCTCGTCGCCGTGCACATGGGGTCGTACGGTGTCGGCGTGTCGCGTCTCGTCGGCGGGATCATCGAGGCGAGCCACGACGACGCGGGCTGCGTGTGGCCGGTGCCCGTCGCGCCCTTCGAGGTCGGCCTCGTCAATCTCAAGGTCGGCGACAAGGACACGGATGCCGCCGCCGATGCCGTCTACGAGAAGCTCACGAATGCTGGCATTGACGTGCTCTACGACGACACGGACGAACGCGCGGGCGGCAAATTTGCGACCATGGACGTGATCGGGCTGCCCTATCAGTTCGTGATCGGGCCCAAGGGCGTGAAAGCGGGCGAGGCCGAGATCAAGACGCGCAAGGGCGGCGCCAAGGAAACGATCGGCATCGACGCAGCGGTCGCGAAGGTCATCGACCTCGTGAAGTCGGGCCGCGATCTGGCTTAGGTCGGCCGAATCGCGGGATAATCGGTTGCATGAACCAGCCGGATCCCGCGAGCCGGATGCAAATCCGCACGTTCCTCGAAATGCAGGCGGCCGAGAAAGGCGCTGCCTGCAATACGCTTGACGCGTACGCGCGTGATCTCGAGGATCTGGCGCTGTTTCTCGATAATCTCGGCCGCGCGCCCGAAGATGCGACGCCCGACGATCTCGCTGCCTATGTGCGGCATCTCACCGATGCCGGATTCGCAAGCACGACGCGCGCGCGCAAGATCTCGGCTGTGCGCCAGCTCTATCGCTTTCTCATGATGGAGGGGATCGTCGAGGACGATGCGGCGTCGGGCCTGAGCGGTCCCAAGCTCGCCCGCGCGCTTCCGAAGACGCTCTCCATTGCCGAGGTCGAGCGCCTACTTGAAACGGCGCGACAGCGCATCGACACCGCGACCGGTCGCGAGCGCCTGCGGGCCCTGCGCCTGCACGCCATGCTGGAAGTGCTCTATGCCTCGGGAATGCGCGTCTCGGAGCTCGTCGCGCTGCCGCGTCAGGTGCTCGCCGGCGATCCGCGCGTACTCACCATCACCGGCAAGGGGAACAAGCAGCGCCTCGTGCCGCTGAACAATGAAGCGCGCATGGCGCTCGACCGCTATCTGACCGCGCTCGCCGATCCGGCGAATACCTCGCCCTCTTTGCGGCCAGCGAAATGGCTCTTCCCGGCGAAAAGCGCGGAAGGCCACGTCACACGCCAGCATCTCGGCGTCGAATTGAAGGAGCTGGCCGGCGAAGCGGGCCTCGATCCCGAGCGCGTGAGCCCGCACGTGCTGCGCCACGCCTTCGCGAGCCATCTGCTCGATCGCGGCGCCGATCTGCGCGCCGTGCAGCAGCTGCTCGGCCACGCCGACATCTCGACGACGCAGATCTACACCCACGTCCTCGAAGAACGCCTCAAGAAGGTCGTGTACGAGAACCATCCGCTGGCGAAGGCGAAGCCGTAGCCAGCGGATGGTTCTCGTCAGGCGTCAGGAACGGCTCATTCCGCCAGCCTTGCGCTCCTGATTGCGCTGCCAGTAGAGGAACGCCACGGTCACAGCCGCCGTCAGGATCATCGTCGCGATGATATCCGGCCGCTGGATGAACGACAGCCAGAGGTTCCAGCCGCTCTTGAAACTCGGTGTTTTGCCGACCAGGAAGCCGTTGCCGACGATGACGACCAGCAACACACTCGCCGTCAGCGCGACCGTCGTCGCGATCTGAAGGGTCCGCTTCAAGAGCCGGGGAATCATGGCCTTCTTTCCAGCCGCCACCAGCATCGTTCTGTCGGTCATCGCGCTTGTCTCCTTGCTGGACTTGCGTCGAATCTATCTGACTCGGCTGCATTTTTCCACTTCGGGAAGATTTCAGATCACGCGGACATCGGACGTTTCGCGGTTCGCTTCGACGGGTGGAGGTCTCGCCATTGTCACTTCAAATCTCTATCGTGGCAGGCTCAAACACCACGCGAGCCGGAGCACCGCCGACACATGCGTATTCTCGTGACCAACGACGACGGCATCGACGCACCCGGGCTGCACGCGTTGCGCCAGATTGCCGAGGAGGTCGCGGGGCCGGATGGCGAGATCTGGGTCTTCGCGCCGGAAACGAACCAGTCGGGCACCGGGCACTCGCTCTCGCTCAATGAGCCGCTGCGCATGCGCGAGGTGAGTCCGCGCGTCTATGCCGTGCGCGGTACGCCGACCGACAGCGTGATCATGGGTACGCGTCACGTGCTCAAGGATGGTGGGCCGGATCTCGTGCTGAGTGGCGTGAACCGCGGCGCCAACATGGCCGAGGACGTCACGTACTCCGGCACCATTGCCGGCGCGCTCGAGGGAACGCAGCTCGGCATCCGCTCCATGGCGCTCTCGCTCGCCTATGGCATGCGTTCGCCGGCCGACAATCTCCGCTGGGAGACGCCGATCGCTCATGCGCCGGGCATCATTCGCAAGCTGCTCACTCACGAGTGGCCCGAAGGCACGCTCATGAACATCAACTTTCCGGATTGCCTGCCCGATGAGGTTACTGCGCTTGACGTCACGGAGCAGGGGCGCCGCGATATCAATCCACTCGGTGTCGAGGAGCGGCATGATACCTGGGGCACGCCGTACTACTGGCTCGGCTTTGCGCGGCGCCGCTCCAATCCGCGCGAGGGGACTGATCTCTGGTCGGTCTACAACAACCGCATCTCCGTCACGCCGCTCAGCCTGAACATGACCGACCGCGCCATGCACCAAAAGCTACGGGGCAGCCTGGCGCTCTGACCAAGCTGCCCCGTCGGTGCCGGGACGCGGTATCTGAGGGAGGGCGTACGAAGCCGCGGCCCGCTACTCGGTCAGCCGAGTCGCAGCTTACGCTGCTGGAGGCTGAAGTCCGTGTTGTCCGTCTCGCTGCCCGCTGGCCGGGAGAACAGGTTCTGGAGTATCTCCCAGACAGCCTTCGAGCGCTCAACTCGGGCCTGACGCATCGACTTCTCGATGAGTTCGCCGGTGATCTCTGGATGGTCCCAGATGCTCTTGCTCATGTTAGCTCACCTCAAATATTATTTTGTTTGTAAAGTATATATGCCCCAATATTTTCCGTGTTACAAACGAGCGTTCCTCACTCGATGATTTAGAAAATCTAATAGATCCATGCCCAAGCTTCTTCCGCCGCTGAACTCGCTCCGCGCCTTCGAGGCGACCGCCCGTCACCTGAGTTTCTCGCGCGCCGCGGAGGAGCTGAACGTCACGCCGGCCGCCCTCAGCCATCAGGTAGCCGGGCTCGAATCCTTCCTCGGCGAGCGGCTCTTCAACCGCAGTGCGCGCACGATATCCCTGACACCTGCAGGCGAACTGCTCTATCCAGGCCTGAACGCTGCATTTGCCCAGATTCGCCAATCCGTTGAACGCGTTATGGAGACAGGCGACGGGCAGATCCTGGTGGTCAGCGCTCCGCCGGGACTGACCGCCAAGTGGCTCGTTCCGCGCCTTCATCGCTTTCTCGCCGCTCATCCCGAGCTCGACGTACGCGTCTCCGCCAGCCTCACGCTCGCGAGTTTTGCCGGCGACGGCGTCGACGTTGCGATCCGCAATGCGGCAGGACCATTCCCCGGCCTTTGGTCGCGCAAATTCCTGGAGATCGAGACGCTGCCGGTCGTCAGTCCGCGCCTCGTCGAGCAGTACGGCCCCCTCGAAACGCCGGACGACCTCGCCCGCTTCCCCATCATCCACGACGACTCGCTTGGCCGCATGTTCGGCCTGCCGACATGGCTGGACTGGCTACGGGCAGCAGGCGCCGAGCATGTGGACTTGAGCCGCGGCCTGCACTTCTCGAGCGCCGATCACGCTATCGAGGCTGCGCTCGAAGGCGCCGGCGTCCTCCTCGGCGTCCGCTCGCTGGCCATGGATGACGAGCGCCTGGGCCGACTGATGTTTCCCTTTTCGCTGAGCCTGCCTTCGGAGCGCGCCTTCCATATTGTTTGCCCGGACGGGCACGAGACGCGGCCCAAGATCGCCGCTTTCTGCGCCTGGATCACGGAGGAGACGGCCAGGCTCGGGCTCGTTTGCGCGGAGGAGGCGCCGCTACCCAAGCCCCGCGCGCCGCGCCGACGCCCCGCCCTCAGCGCGGCTGAAAATGATCCCAGCCCGAACGTCCAGGCTCGATTGGCACACCCTCAGCGTCGAGGACGAAAACCTCGCGCGCCGACGTGATCTCACCGATCCGCATCACCGGGATACTGGCCTTCTGCGCGGCCATCTCGAATTCGGCGCACGCCGCTGGCGGTACAGCGGTCAGGATTTCGTAATCGTCGCCGGCCGCCACAGCATCCTTGATCCGGCCTGACTCAGAATTGATCGCACGCCGCATGGCCGGCGACAACGGCAGATTGGCAGCCAACACGCGCGCACCCACACTCGAAGCGCGGCACATGCGGCCCAGATCCTTCATGAGGCCATCGGAGAGATCCATCGCCGCGCGTGCGTGCGTGCGCAAAGGCTCCGCAAGGGCAATGCGCGGGACCGGCCTCAGGTAGCGCCAGATCGCGTCAGCGGCCTCATCCCCAGTGAGCCCGAGCCGCGCTGCAAGTCCCGCATCCAATTTCAGCGCGAGCCCGAGCGCGGAATCGCCGAGCATTCCGGACACGTAGAGCGCATCGCCGGCCTGCGCCGCCGCCCGTCGTACCATCTTGCCGGCAGGCACTTCACCGATGACCGTCATCGCGATGGAAAAATGCCCCGGCGTGCGATCCGTATCGCCGCCCGCGAGATGCATGCCGAAAGCCCGCTGCGCGGCGCCTAGCCCCTCGGCAAAACGCGCCATCCAATCGCGCTCCGGGGCATCCGGCAGGGAAAGCGCCATGAGATAGACGCGCGGCGTCGCGCCTTTCGCTGCGAGATCGGACACGTTCACCGCAAGCGCCTTCCAGGCGATGTCGGCCGGGTCGTCATCGGCAAAGAAATGAACACCGGCAACGACAGGATCGGTCTTCAGGACCAATTCGCACCCCACGTTCGGCGCCAGCACCGCACAGTCGTCCTTGAGACCGAGCGCGCCCGCAAAACCCGCCGCCAGGGGCGCCAGGAATGTGCCAACGAGTTCGTCCTCGCCTTCGATGCGCGTCGCCGACACCGGCTTTCCTCCATCCACACTTTGCTCAATCGTACCATGGATTTAGTCACACGCCGCACGATCACCATAGGCAGGCGTGCATCGGGTGTGGCACATCTCGGGGATAATCATCAATAAACGTCATCCTGGAAACCGCCCCACATGACCGCCTTCCCACACCTGACGGCCCCGCTCGACCTCGGCTACATCAAGCTGCCGAACCGCGCCATCATGGGCTCGATGCACACCGGCCTCGAATACATGGACCGGCACATCGAGCGCACCGCGCGTTTCTATGCCGAGCGCGCACGGGGCGAAGCCGCGCTGATCGTGACAGGTGGTTATTCGCCGAATGCGGATGGCCTGTTCGGCCCGAACGGTCCGGAAGTGAGCCGCCCGGAGCACATACCCGAGCATCGGCAGATCACTTCCGCCGTGCACGCCGAAGGCGGGCGCATTGCACTGCAGATCCTGCACGCCGGCCGCTATGCCAAGCACAAAGGCCTCGTCGGGCCCTCGACGCTCGCCTCGCCGATCAATCCACTGCAACCGCGGCGCATGACGGCCGAAGACATCGAACGCACGATCGAGGACTTCGCCATCTCGACGGCGCTCGCGCGTGAGGCCGGCTATGACGGCGTCGAGATCATGGCCTCGGAAGGCTATCTCATCAACGAGTTCACGGCGAAGCGCACGAACGACCGCGACGATGACTGGGGCGGCAACCTCGAGAACCGTCTACGGCTTCCCGTCGAGATCATGAAAGGCGTGCGCCAGCGCGTCGGCAACGACTTCCTCATCATCTACCGCATTTCATCGATCGATCTCGTTGAAGGCGGCCTGATCGGCGATGAAATCGTCGCGCAGGCCAAGGCCGTCGAAGAGGCGGGTGCATCCATCCTCAATCAGGGCATCGGCTGGCACGAGGCGCGCATTCCGACCATCGCACAGAAAGTGCCACGTGCGGCGTGGACGTTCGCGGCGAAACGCCTGAAGGATGCCGTATCGATCCCGGTCGTCGCATCGAACCGCATCAACACGCCTGCCGTTGCGGAGGAAGTGCTCGCCTCCGGAACAGCCGATCTCGTCTCCATGGCGCGGCCATGGCTTGCCGATCCGCATTTCATGACCAAGGCGCGCGCGGGCAAAGCTGATGAAATCAACGTCTGCATCGCCTGCAATCAGGCGTGCCTCGACTACATCTTCTCAAGTCGCGCCGCGAGCTGCCTCGTCAATCCCGTCACCGGCCGCGAGCTCGATTTCGACGCCATGCCGAAGCCTGCCAAGAAGAAGCGCGTCGCGGTGATCGGCGCGGGGCCTGCAGGTCTCGCCTGCGCGACGACGGCCGCGGAGCGCGGTCATGACGTGACGCTCTACGAGGCGGCGAACTGTATTGGCGGGCAACTCAACATTGCCCGCAACATCCCAGGCAAGGAAGAGTTCGACGAAACCATCCGCTATTTCGGCAGGATGATCGAAACGCGCGGCGTGGCGTTGAAGGCCGGCAAGGCGCCGGAGGCGCGCGATATCGCCGGACAGTACGACGAGGTGGTCGTCGCGACGGGCGTGCGTCCGCGCACGCCGGACATTCCCGGCATCGAGGATCCGCGCTGCGTTTCCTACATCGACATTCTCATGGGGCGCGTGCAGGCCGGTCGGCGCGTCGCGATTATCGGCGCGGGCGGTATCGGCTTCGATGTTGCGGAGTTCCTGTCGGGCCCGTCGCAGAAGGAAGCAGCCGACATCTCGCACTTCCTGCACGAGTGGGGCGTCGATACGGGCATCCGCGTGCCGGGCGCGCTCGAGACACCGGCCGAACCGGAGATCAAACGTCAGATCGTCATGCTGCAGCGGAAGCCCGGACGCATGGGGCGCGGGCTCGGTCTCTCGACGGGCTGGGTGCTGCGCATCGCCCTCGCCAAGCGCAAGGTCGCGCAATTGACGGGCGTCACCTATCAAAAGATCGACGCGGATGGCCTGCATATTCTCGTCGGCGAGGAGGCGCGCGTACTGCCGGTCGATACAATCGTCATGTGCGCCGGGCAGGAGAGTGAGCGCACGCTCGCCGATAGCCTCATTGCGGCCGGCACAACACCACACATCATCGGCGGCGCAGATGTCGCCGCCGAGCTCGATGCCATGCGCGCGATCGATCAGGGCGTGCGGCTCGCCTACGCGTTCTAAGCAAAAAGGGGAGGGACGAATGATCCGCTATGATTTGACCGGTAAGACGGCGCTCGTGACAGGCGGTGCCTCCGGCATCGGCCTCGCCGCTGTCCAGCAGTTGGCGAGCGCCGGCGCGGCCGTCGCCGTGAACCACCTTGCCGATGATCCGCGCGGCGCGGAGGTCGTCGCGCAGCTCTCTGGGCAAGGCATGAAGGTCATTGCCGCGCCAGGCAATGTCGGCGACGCGATCGACGCCGTGCGCATGGTCGAGAAAGCCGTGCAGGATTTGGGGCGCCTCGACCTCCTCGTCGCCAATGCCGGCACGCCCGGCACGCGGCGCAAGATCAATCCGGAAGAGCTCGATCTCATTACCGAGGAACTCTGGCAAACTGTCGTGCAGGTCAATCTGATCGGCGTATTCCGCTGCGCCAAGGCTGCCGCTCCAGCGCTGAAAGCGGCGCGCGGCGCCATTGTGAACACGGCGTCGATTGCGGGGCTCGCCTTTCCCGGCAGCAGCCTCGCCTACGGCGCCACCAAGGCGGGTGTGATCAATCTAACGCAGAACCTCGCGCGCGCGCTCGCACCGGAAGTGCGCGTGAATGCCGTAGCGCCGGGTTCGGTAGACAGCACGTGGATGGTTGAATGGACCAATGCGCAGGTTGCCGCCATGAGCGACGGCGCCTTGCTCAAGCGCCGCTGCACGACCGACGATATTGCGGAAGTCATCGTTTTCCTCGGCTTCGGCGCGTCAATGGTGACGGGCCAGACCATCACCGTAGACGGTGGCCTGACGCTGTAGGCGCTCAACCCATCAGCTCGGCCTCGGTCCAGCCGAGCTCTTCCATCTCGGGGACACGCGCGTTCGTGTCTGCGGGACCGTCGAGGATGAACTCGTCGAGCTGCGGCGGCTTGACGGATGTTCCGGACAGCATGGCATGCACCTGGCCGCGATGATGCACCTGATGCAGGAACAGATGCGCGAGCAGGTCGTCGGTGCGCGTCACCTGGATGCGGTTCGTTCGGTGCACGCTGCTGAGGCCTACGAGCTTCTCGGGCGTGAGTGCTTGGCAGAACGCCAGCAGGCGCTCATCGACAGCCGTCTGCGCGTCGGCGAGCGGTCCAATGGCATCGAATGGCTCGCGCACATCCCACGCCTTGGGCCCGAGCGTGCCGCCCTCCAGCGCATCCACGTAGAACCAATCGATCGTGAGGTTATGATTGAGCGTCGCCTTGATGGAGGGAAAGAAACTCGTGCCTTTCGCCTCGAACTCACCCGACTGAAGCTTCTTGCAGGCATTCATCAGGCGCAGATTGGCAAGGCGATTGGCCTGCGCGAGCTTGCGGAAATGGCGGACGCTCATGGGATCACCCTCCCGTTTTTTCAGCCTCCATACTACAGCACGGCTTCGGGCTGTGTTAGGCGAGAGACGATGAACACGATTGCGCACATCGCTGGAACATCTGCAGCACCGCGAGCATTCTCGTCCCCCTCTCCCCGTTCTTACGGGGAGAGGGTCGGGGTGAGGGGCTGCCGCGAGTGCTGCGGCCTGCCGCCCCCCCTCACCCTAGCCCACTCCCCCCCCCCGCGGGGG
>JAEZRM010000042.1 GCA_023412805.1 Pseudomonadota bacterium
CTCCCGGACCCACCCGTCTTTATGACATTTCGCCTAGCTGTGACCCAGCGCCCCTTCTTCCTGAGCGCGCGACCGCGCGCCGGCCGGTAGGCCGTCCTTCAAAAGAACGGCCCAGCAGCCCGCGGCAAGTAGATAAAAAACGGGGTTTGGGGGTGTCCCCCAAGCGCGCGTGCAGGGCCCACGGGCCAGCACGCGCCAAAGGCGCGATCAACTACGCCGCCGCCAGCAGGCTCTCGAAGAGTTTGCGCCCATCGACGGAGCCAAGCATGGCCTCGGCGGCGTTCTCAGGATGCGGCATCATGCCGAGGACCCGGCCCGTCGCATCCGAAATGCCCGCAATATTGCGCTGAGCGCCGTTGGCATTGGACTCGGGCGTTATATTGCCGGCCGGATCGCAGTAGCGGAATGCCACCCGTCCCTCGCCTTCGAGACGGTCCAGCGTCGCGGGATCGGCGAAGTAGTTGCCGTCACCGTGCGCGCAGATCATCTGCGCGACTTCGCCCTGGTTGTAGCAACGCGTGAAGTGCGTGCGCGTATTCTCGACCTTCAGCCAGACATCCTTGCAGATGAATTTGAGCGAGGCATTGCGCTGCAGAACTCCCGGCAGCAGGCCTGTTTCACAGAGGATCTGAAAGCCATTGCAGATGCCCAGCACGGGCACGCCCGCTTTCGCCTTGGCGACGACATCGCGCATGATGGGCGAATGGGCAGCCATGGCGCCGCAGCGCAGGTAATCGCCGAAGGAGAAGCCGCCCGGCAGAACGATGAGATCCGACTGCGGGACCTCGCTATCACCGTGCCAGACGATGCGCGGCGCAGTGCCGGTAACATCGGCGAGGACATCGGCGACATCCCGCTCACGGTTCGTTCCGGGAAAGACGATTACCGAGCTCTTCATCGACCTGTCCCCGTTCTCACTTCGCCGTCAGCTCGAAGGCATAGTCCTCGATGACCAGATTGGCGAGCAGCTCCCGGCACATGCGCTCGACCTCAGTGCGGGCGGCGGCCTCGTCGGTCGATACGAGATCGACCTCGATGTACTTGCCCTGGCGCACTTCCTCGACACCCTTGAAGCCAAGGCTGGAGAGCGCGTTCTGGATGGCCTTGCCCTGAGGGTCGAGCACACCATTCTTGAGCGTAATGCGGATACGGGCTTTCATGCGCCTCTCGTGCCTTGCCGGGCCGGCTATGGTCCTGTTCGAGAGAAATGCCCGGTCATAGCGCGATATACAAGGGCCGCGGCGCCGCATCGGGGAAAACGAACATGAATCACGCCATGATTATCGGCGCGACCGGCATCACCGGCGGCTACATCCTGCGCGATCTGGCGGCCCGATCGGGCTGGAAGGTGACGGGGCTTTGCCGGCGCCCACCCGGCGAATCGGGGCCGAATGTGCGATGGATCGGCGTCGATCTGCTCGACAAGGCGGATGCAGAGGCCAAGCTCGGCGGCCTCGCCGAGATCACCCACATTTTCTACTGCGGGTTCCTGCCGCTCGGACCCGATGAGTTACACCTCCCGGCGAACGGCAATGTTGCGGCAAATCTCGCCCTCCTCGCTAACGCCGTGGAGCCGGTGGCGACCGCGTCGAAGGGGCTTGCGCACATCCAGGTCATGCAGGGCACGAAGTATTACGGCTCGCACATCGGAGCCTTCAAAACGCCGGCGAAAGAGGACGACCCGCGCCACATGGCGCCGAACTTCTATTTCGACCAGCAGGACTATGTCGCCGGGCTCCAGGCCGGTAAATCCTGGACGTGGTCGTGCCTGCGCCCCCACACGGTCATGGGTTTCAATATCGGCAATCCCTTGAACCTCCTGGCGGGTCTCGCGGTCTACGCCGCGATCTCGAAAGAGCTCGGCCTCCCGCTCAAGTTCCCGGGCCACGAAGCGCACTATCGCTCCGTCTATCAGGTGACCGATGCCGGCCTCCTCGCGCGTGCGGCGCATTGGGCCGCGACCACACCGGCCTGTGCCAATCAGGCTTTCAACATCACGAACGGCGATTTCTTCCGCTGGGAGAGCCTCTGGCCGCGCATAGCGGACATCTTCGACATGAAGGCCGGCCCCGTGCAGACCATCGACCTCATCGCCTTCATGGCCGACAAGGGCCCCCTTTGGCAGCGCATGGTCGAAAAACACGATCTCATGCCTGTACCCTTCGAAAAGGCGGCCAACTGGGGCTTCGGCAACTACGTGTTCAAGGCGACCTGGGACCAGATGTCGGACACGACGCGGGCGCGTAAGCTGGGTTTCGCCGAATGCTTCGACAGCGAGGAGCGCATACTCGAGCAACTCGCCGAGCTCAGGAGCGCGCGTTTCGTGCCTTAGCAGTCATTCCTGTTCGCCGTGAATGCCGGACGAATCTGCCGCCCCTGAATGCCGATCGTGGATGCGGTGGCTCCGGACCTGACGTGCTGTGCCCGTCGATGGTGCTTCGAGATACGCTCGATGTACTCGACGGAACGCGAAATGACGACGTCCTTCTGCCGGTCCGCCGTGATGATGTGGTACGAGTCGTCGAGCACGGCCGTGTCGACCGGTCCCGAGAGATTGCGCATCAGATGAAGGACGTTGTTGAGGTCCGCGTAGTCGTCTTCGCGGGCATGCATCACGAGCGTTGGCTGGTGAATGGACGAAAGACGAGCCAGCGTCGCTTTCACGAGCCTGCGGTGCTCCAGCACGGCTGCGCCCGGCGTCACGGGAACGCCTGCGATGGATGAATCCCCGCTGTGCATGGCATCGTGAATTTGTTGCCGGATGGCAGGATCCTTGATCCCGTGCGGCGGGAGGTCGGGAAAATCGAACCGATCCGCAAGGGCCTTATGCCGCACCAGTCGAAACAGATGCGCATGTGGCGGCACCACCCAGCCGTTCAGCCAGATCGTCGGCGCATAGAGTACCACGCCATCCACCAGATTGGAGTGCTCCGCAGCCAGATAGAGGCTCAGAACCGCGCCATTCGAGAGCCCGCCGACAACGACGAAATCGCATTCCGCTCGCAGGCGCAGCAAGCCGGCTTCGGCGCTGCGCAGCCACTCCGTCCAGCGCGTCTCCTTCAGATCGTCGTAGGTGCCGCAATGCCCGGCAAGTTGCGGGCACAGAACGGTGATCCCGGCTGCATTGAGCCCTTCGGCCACCTCTCTCATTTCATTGGGCGTGCCGCCGAGGCCATGCAGCAATAGAGCACCGACTTTGCCACCCTTCAGCAGAAGGCCATTATCACCGGAGACCGCGCCCATGCCTGCTGCGGGCTGCATAGTCGAAGTCGGCGTTGCTGCCGGAGCCTGCTCCACCGCGCCGTCACTGCGAGCGTGCAAATACTCCTGAACATAATCGTTCAGAGCGCTCGCCTTCTGATGACGATGCAGGGTCTCATCTGGAACGGAATCAATATCATGGATATGGCCGCGGCATTCCGACGCTCTGCACGTACACCGAACGCGACGATAGGGCGACCAGAAAGCCGGCACACGCGTTACAGCGTAGTCGAACGTGATCTCCGCACCTTTGGGGATGTCCACGAGCGCTATGAGCGCATTCGAGCGATGCAGAGCGGCATTGGCCTCGCAGCTGTGATTGAAGCGTCTCGATAGCGCATCGAGATGAATGTACAGATTCCGCCGGATCTGAAGGACGTCACTGCCGCTTGTGCGGCGCGTCAGAAATCGCGAAGCACACCGCAGCCGCGACATCCGCTTGCCGCTCATGCGGTAGATCAGTTCACCGGCCTTGAAGTCTCTACCTGCAAAAACTCCAAATTTTCTTATTCTTGAACGCCTTACGATAAGACTCACGCAAAACCACGCTCTATTGTTTCCACTACCGCGGCTCGTAGGCGACAATGGAGTGCGAAAATAGGGCTCATATCGTCGCGCACCGACGTGAAATGGGCCGCGTGACAATCCGCGCGATAACGAATCAGTGAAGAAAGACGCGCCGACCACAGCCACGTCAAGAATGTCCGTGTAATCAGTCCCGTAGCGTTACGTGATCAGTGCGCGCCGACGAATTGGGCTGACATGAGCGACGCGGCTCCGCTTGCCAGTGCAGATGTGACCGACGCCGACGCAGCCAGCGTCGCGATCGCGGATCTGCACGCGGGGCCGCGCGACGAAGCCGTCACGAGAAACGATCGGCGTTTTTATGTCGGCCTTGCGCTCGCGTTCATACTGCACAGCCTCCTGTTTGCGGGCTTCTACAGCTCGCCGCCGCGCAATATCGGCGATCCAGGTGGCAGTCCGGATGCCATCAACGTAGCGCTCATCACGGACGCAGAGTTGCGCAGTCTCTCCTCCGTGCCCGACTCGCAACCCAAAGGCCCTCCGGGGCCGCCCGCCCCGCCGCCTGAGCCGACAGCCGAAGCAGCTCCTGCACCGGCCCCCACACCACCCCAGCCGCCAGCGGAGGCGGCACCCGCGCCTGAGCCACCGTCGCCACCTACGCCTCCGGCCGTCCAAGCACCGCCGCCCACACCCGCGCCCGCCCCTGAGACGGCCGTCGCCGATGACGCGCTGTCGCTCAAGCCCATGGAAGACCTCGTGGCACCACCGCAGAGGAAATCTGAAGCCAAGCCCACCGAGCCGCCGAAACAAGCGTCGCCACCACGCAATCAACCGCCGAAAGCCGAGCGTCCAAAGACCGCCAATCTCGATCTCTCGCCGCCCCCGATGTTTTCGGCACCCGCAGGTGGCGGCGGCGCCGGTATCCAACGCCCACCCGGCATCACACGCTCGGGCGAGAACGACGCCTTCGCGCGTGCCGTCGTCAGCGCTCTGCAGCGAACCATGCCGCAGCTCATGGATACACGCGGCCGCGTCACCGTGCGCATCACGCTCGATATGGATGGCGGTGTCGTGAGCACGCAGGTCGTCCGGCCGTCGAATGTCGCCGGGCTCGATCGCAGCGTCGTGTTCGCAACCCGGCAGACGAGCTATCCTTTCCCGCCGCGCAAGGCCAAGCCTGATGATCTCGTGTTTCTGATCACCTACATCTACAATTAGCCGAAGGGCCGTGGCGCCCCGCACAAACAACCGGATGCACTACAGGATGCTGGATCGACTGCTTGACATACTGCAGGGAAGTGGGCGCGGTTCGGCCCCCGCCACCGAGGAACCTCATCTTGCCGTCGCCGTACTGCTCGTCGAAGCCGGCCTCATGCACGGCGACTTCAGCGCCGATGAGCGGGCCACTACGGCGCACCTGCTCTCGCGCCGCTTTGCACTCTCCGCGGACGAGGCCGACGAACTGATCGGGCGTGCCGAGGCGCGTGCGCGCAGCTCCGCGCAGTACTTCCCTTTCACGAACAGCCTCAACACCAACATGAGCATCGACGACAAGATCGAGGTCATCGAGATGCTGTGGCGCATCGCCTATGCCGACGGCAATCTGGATGCTTTCGAGGATCAACTGATCCGCCAGGTCGCGGGCCTGCTGCATGTGCCCGACCGCGACCGCATGAATGCGCGGCGACGCGTGCTCGGCGACTGATGTCGCGGGTTCGTCGTCTATGATGCGCGATCATGCCAAAACAAAAGAGCCCGGCATTCGTGCCGGGCTCTTTCGATTGAAGGCTTGGCGAAGCATCCGCCGCCAGCGGCTCACGCGTGCTTGCCGTGACAGTGCTTGTATTTCTTGCCCGAGCCACAGGGGCATGGCGCATTGCGCGAGACGCGGCCCCAGGTACCCTCGTCGCTCGGATCCACTTCACTGTTCTTCCCGCGCGACTTGACGGGCTCAGGACGTGCGCGGCTGGGCGCTGGTGCGTGCGCGCCCGATGTCAGCGCGGCCTCGGCGAGTTCGAACTCGTCCTCGCCCGTCATCGGGTTCACGTGATGCGCCTGCATGGGCGGCAGCTCGAATTCCTCGACATCCTCCGGCACGTTCCCCGCCGACATGCGCACATGCATGAGCTGGGTCGTCACGGCTTCGCGCAGGTTCGAGAGCATGTTCTCGAAGAGCGTGAAGCTCTCGGACTTGAACTCGTTCACCGGGTCGCGCTGTCCGTAGGCGCGGAAGTTGATCACCGTGCGCAGATGTTCGAGCACGACGAGGTGCTCGCGCCAGAGGGTATCGAGCGTCTGTAGCAGGGCGGACTTCTCGATGTCGCGCAGGCGCAGCCGGCCGATTGCCGCCGCCGACTTGTCAGGCGCGGCGTCGATCGCCTCCACCAGACCCTTGGCCTCGATGTATTCGCGCATGAACGAGTAGCCGATACCGGCGAGCTGCGTCTCGGCTTCCTGCCGGTTCGGCCCCTCGATGCGGATCTCTTCGCGGTTCGAATCGAGCAGCGCGCGGCCGAGCCGCTCGAACGTCGTCTCGTTCGGGATACCGTCGGCGAGCGTGCGAAGATCCGGCTCGCTGCGCACGAAGCCAACCATGCCCTTGGCCTGCTCGTAGCCGGCGAGCACGCCCTTGCCGACCTCTTCAGCCAGCTGCATGAACTTCTCGTCAACGGCCTTGGTCAGCCGCTCCAGGATTTCCTGTTCGGCAATGCCCTCTTCGTCGGCCCATGCGGTAATGGGCGCGTCGATACCGAAAACCTCCTCGATGCGCGCCTTCAGCCCCTCGGCATCCCACTGCTCCGAGTAGGCCCCCTCGGGGATATGCTTCGACACCAGCTCCTGCAGCACCTCATGGCGCATACCGTCGATGGTCTCGCTGACGTCCTCGGCGCCCATGATGTCGATGCGCTGCTCGAACACGACCTTGCGCTGGTCGTTCATCGTGTCGTCGTACTTGAGCACGTACTTGCGGGCGTCGAAGTTGCGCGCCTCGACCTTCTTCTGCGCGTTCTCGAGGGCCTTGTTGATCCAGCGATGCGTGATCGCCTCGCCTTCCTCGAGACCGAGCTTCTTCAGCATGCCGTCGATACGGTCGGCGGCGAAGATGCGCATCAGATCGTCTTCGAGCGACAGATAAAACTTCGTGCGGCCCGGATCGCCCTGACGGCCCGAACGGCCACGGAGCTGATTGTCGATGCGCCGGCTCTCGTGGCGCTCGGTGCCCATCACATAGAGGCCGCCGGGATATGTCACCGTCTTGGCCGGGCGATTGCCCTTTGCGGGCTCGATCTCGACCGTATCGGACGCCTCGAGCACCAGCTTGCGATTGGTTTCGATCTCGTCGGCGATCTTGCGGATCTGGCGCTCGCGCTCCGGCCCCTCCGGCACGTCGGCCAGCTCCTGCTCGACGCGCATCTGCAGGTTGCCGCCGAGCTGAATATCCGTACCGCGGCCGGCCATGTTCGTGGCGATGGTAACGGCGCCCGGCACGCCCGCCTGTGCGATGATGTAGGCTTCCTGCTCGTGGTAGCGCGCGTTGAGCACCTGATGCTTGATCCCGCGCTGCTTCAACAGCTCCGAGATCATGTCGCTCTTCTCGATCGATCCCGTGCCGACGAGCACGGGCTGCTTGCGCTTCTGCGCGCTTTCGATCTCGTGAATGATCGCTTCGTATTTCTCTTTGGCCGTCCGGTAGACCTCGTCATCGAGATCGGCGCGGCCGATCGGCACGTTGGTCGGAATCTCGATCACGTCGAGCTTGTAGATGTCGAGGAACTCGTCAGCCTCGGTCATCGCCGTACCCGTCATGCCGGCGAGCTTGTCGTAGAGGCGGAAATAGTTCTGGAAGGTGATCGACGCCAGCGTCTGGTTCTCCGGCTGGATCGTCACGTGCTCCTTGGCTTCGAGCGCCTGATGGAGTCCCTCCGAATAACGCCGGCCCGGCATCATGCGGCCCGTGAACTCGTCGATGATGACGACCTCGTTGTCCTTCACGATGTAATCGCGGTCACGGTGGAACATCTTGTGGGCCTTGAGGGCCTGGTTGATGTGATGGACGACCGTGACGTTCTCGATGTCGTAGAGGCCATCGCCCTTGAGAAGGCCCGCTTCGTTCAGCAGACGCTCGATGGTCTCCTGGCCTGCTTCCGTGAAAGCCACCTGCTTCTGCTTCTCGTCGAGATCGAAGTCCGTCTTCTCGATCTTGAGCATCAGCGCATCGACGGCATTGTAGAGATCGGAACGATCCTCGACCGGCCCGGAGATGATCAGCGGCGTGCGCGCCTCGTCGATCAGGATCGAGTCGACCTCGTCCACGATGGCGAAGGCGTGGCCCGAAAGCTCCGGCGGCCGGCCGCCGAACTGCACCATGTCGACCACGCGCATCTTCATGTTGTCGCGCAGGTAGTCGAAGCCGAACTCGTTGTTGGTGCCGTAGGTCACGTCGCAGGCATAGGCGGCGCGGCGTTGCTCGTCGTCGAGATCATGAATGATGCAGCCGACGGTGAGGCCGAGGAACTTGTAGACCTGCCCCATCCACTCGGAGTCGCGCTTGGCGAGATAGTCGTTCACGGTGACGACGTGAACGCCACGGCCGGCAAGCGCATTGAGATAAACCGGCAGCGTGGCGACCAGAGTCTTGCCTTCGCCGGTCTTCATCTCGGAAATGTTGCCGGAGTGCAGGACCATCCCGCCGAGGAGCTGGACGTCGAAGTGACGCTGCTTCAGCGTCCGCTTGGCCGCCTCACGCACGGTCGCAAACGCCGGCACCAGAATATCGTCGAGCGTCGCGCCTTCGGCGAGCTGCTTGCGGAACATCTCCGTCCGCGCTCTGAGGTCGGCATCGGAGAGCTTCTCGACCTCGGCCTCGAGCGCGTTGATCTCGGCAACCTTCGGCCGAAAGGACTTCAGCATCCGATCGTTCGACGAGCCGAAGATCTTGGAGGCAATCGAAGCGAGCGACAGCATGAACCGTTCCCCAAATCCAGTCGCCAGGGGCGGGCCTCGCCAGGCCCCGAGCTTGCGAAGTCGATGTACGCATCACCGCACCGACTTCCGTCGGGCCGCCGCTGCGATCAGGTTGTGCTTCGAAGAGGAAGAGGCCGGCGATCGAGCCGCCAAAAGGCCCTACCAACCCAACCGGGCACGCATCCAGCCGGCACGTGGGAGAGATAAGGACGGCGCGGGGGGTTGTCAACGAAAGCGCGCCAGAACGAACGTGTACGGTGGCCCAATTCGTCGCCTGTACTGTGACGGACTGGCGCACCCGGAGCTTAAGGAAGCAGCCGCTCCATGCCCGTATGCCGGTTCCCGTAGAGGGCCTCGGGAACCCATCGGCGCTGATCATATTCACGTTTGCGCGCGTGCCGCTGCTCCCGACGGAGCTGGCGCTGCAACCGCAGAAGGCGCGTACGGCGCGATCGAGCGGAGATGCGCCGCTCGTCATCGTCATCATCGTATGCCGTGATGTCCGGCCGGCGGAGGGGCAACGAGAGCTTGTCGAGCGGAATTTCGACGGCCGGCTCGGGGCTATCCAATGGCTCGCTTGCGCGTCCCACGCGCGCGACGACGCTCGGCGCCATCCGCTCATCCTCGGCAGCGGTCTGGGCGGAGGGCTTGGGCTTCTCCGCACGATGGCCCGCGGTGCCGGCAGGCGCATCACCGTCGGCGATCTGCCGCTTGGGCTCGGGGGCATCATAGCGCGGCGGAACCGACACGACGGGCACCTGGACTGTCGGTGCCGGCTGCATCTCGGCCTGCGGTGCCACAGGCCGTGTCACAGGCTCCGGCGGGACTTCAGGCGGCGTCGCGCTCAGCCGCGTCGGCAGCGGGCGGCGACGTTTTGACGCCTCGGGTGCAGCATCTCGTGATCCGGAGCGCCCATCCTTTTCCGCGTCCGGACGCCATGCGCCGATGATCGCATCACTCGGACGCCGGGTCAGGTCATAGGCGATCGTCGTGGAATTGGGCTGCGCACCAGGATTTGCGGCGGCATCGTTCTGCGGCGGCCCGCGATCCGCGAATTGCTCGACGCGGCCCTTACCCTCATCGTCGCGAGCGACATCGGCATTGCGCAATACCAGAATGCTCGCCGTGAGGCCGACCACGATCACGACGCCGAGAAGCGTAAGCGCCACAGGCAGCACACGGGGTGGAGGCAGCTCGTCCCTGGCCGGCATCGGCGCCGGCTGATCCAACGGCTCGGGATCGTAGAGTGTTGCGCGTTCAACCAGAAATGGCGCGCCCCGGCGAAAGCTCGCAGCGCGATCGGCGAGCGATTGCCCTCCGGCGGCGCCGGACTGCCCGCGCGCACCACGCCCGCGGCCATGTGCCGCCGCAGCGCGCGACGTATCCGTTGGGCGTTCGCTCATCCGCGTATCGTGCCACCTGCATCACCTGCCCCGTGGCAGTCCTAGGACTTGCACGCCACCGGGAACGGAACCTACGCAGCACGCGAAGACGCACCGAATCGCAGGATGTTAGCGCATATGGCGGCAAGTGTCCGTCGAGCGGCGGGGACAACGCACAGACGCTCAGCCAGCGTTGCGCTGAAACGCCAGGAAGCTCCAGGTGATCTCGTCGCGGCCGAGCATATCCTCGCGTTCGCTCGAATGAATGAGATCCAAGCCAGCCGACGCAGCCAGCTCGGCGGTCTCGGCCGCGGTTACCGCGAACAGCAGGCGGCCTTCCGGTAGCGGCCCATGCCGCAGCGACATGATGATCCTGCCGCCGCGCGCCAGCAGATCGGGGAGATGCCCCATGGCGCGCACGCGCTCGTCCCCATCGAGATGCATCCACACGGCCGTCAGCATGATCAGGTCGAATGTCTCGGCCCCGCCCCTGATGACGGCGAGTTCAGGCAGACCGTCGTCGACCCAGGTTATGTCACTGTCCGCATGAATGCGCTGGCCCTCTTTGCGCATCTCATCCGTCGGCTCGGCGGCAAACACGGTGTGCCCGCGCGCTGCCAGCGCTGCCGCATCCCGACCGGAGCCCGCACCGATGTCCAACACGCGGCACGGCTCCACGGGAATGAGATGCAGAACGTCCCGGTGCGTATCCTCGAAAGTTATGCTTTCGTATTGTGCCGCGAGGCGACGTGCGTGCTGGCCGTAGACGTCCATTGGGCGCATGACGAAAATTTAATCTCCGTTTTTGAGCCGGCAGCATGGCAGAGTGCCGCCATGTCGCCAAGCCGCGGCCGTGGCAGCTTGACGGCGTCCGCCCGATCCCCGAAGAGGGCGACCAACAGAGGAGAGCGAGATGATCGGTCGGCTCAATCATGTAGCCATTGCAGTCAAAGATATGGCGGCTGCCGTCGCGGTCTATCGCGACACGCTCGGCGGCGAGGTCTCGGAGAAAGTTGCGCAACCCGAGCATGGTGTATCGACGGTATTCGTCGTTCTGCCAAACACCAAGATCGAGCTGCTCGAACCGCTCGACACGAACTCACCGATCGCAAAATTCCTCGAGCGCAATGCCGACGGCGGCATTCATCACATCTGCTACGAGGTCGACGATATCATCGCCGCGCGTGATCGCCTTAAGGCGCAAGGTGCGCGCGTCCTTGGCGATGGGGAACCAAAAATCGGCGCTCACGGCAAACCCGTGCTGTTCCTCCATCCGAAGGATTTTTGCGGCACGCTGGTCGAGCTCGAGCAGGCTTGAAATTTCGACCGGCCGTGCGCGGATGATCACCGCCCCGTCTTATCCGCCGAGCGAGCTCAAGCCTTGACCGCAAAAACAGCTCGCGCGAGAACGAGCGGGCACGATGCGCGTTCCCTCGGACCTTGGCAGCCCCCTCCGGATACCTTGTTTGCAGTTAAAAAAGGCGAAGGCGGCGCGACTGTGCACATGATCACCGGGCAAGCAGGGACATCCTGCACACCCCAACTGGAGAAGGCACCGTTCATCACGTGCGCACCGCGATCGCGGGCATCTCGCACGCCGGGTGAAAAAGGAGCCGCCGTCACAGAATGATGCGTAGACTTGCCGATCTCGCGCGCTCTCGCGTGCCAGCCTTCATCCTGGCGTATCTCGCGCTCTGTTCGCTTGTGGTATCGGCTGCGCGCGCACAGACGCCCGCCCCGGTAAAACGAACGACCATCGAGCGCATTCTCGCGCGCGGCCATGTCATCTGCGGTTTCACGCGCACCTCCCCCGGGTTCTCGGTGGTCGATGCGCGCGGGCAATGGTCGGGCTTCGACGTGGACTTCTGCCGCGCGCTCGCTGCCGGCGTGCTCGGCAAGGCCGATGCCGTGAAACCGCTCATGATCGCGCCGTCGGTGGCTGCGACGGCACTGCTCTCGGGCGAAGTCGATATTCTCGCAACAGGGACAGCCATCAGCCTCACGCGCGAGACTGGCCTTGGCATCCGCTTTCCCGGCGTCGTCTATCACGATGCAACGCGTCTGCTCGTAAAGCGCGCTCAGGGCGTCACGAGCGCGCGCGAGCTCTCAGGCGCCAGCATCTGCGTCGGCAACAATCCGGAGACGATCGAGGCCATCGCAAGCTTCTTCAAATCGCACGGCATCAAGCACGAGACCGTCGTCGTCGAGAAGTGGGACGAGATGGTGCAGGCGTACACGAGCGGTCGCTGTCAGGCGCTCAGCGCCGACGCCGCCATGCTCGCCGATCTCAGAGGGAAACTCAGCGGTTCGGGCGAGCATCACATTCTGCCCGAAGCACTGGCCATCACCATGCTCGGACCGGCCGTGCCTCGCGGTGATCCCGCGTGGTACGACGTCGTACGCTGGACGATCAACGCGGTCGTCACCGCCGAGCAGCTCGGCATTACATCCGCGCGCGTCGAAAGCCTGAAGGCGTCGGCTCAACTCGATGTGCGGCGTCTCCTCGGCGTCGAGGGCGATATAGGCAAGCCCCTCGGCCTGCGCCGCGACTGGGTGTACCACGTCATGAAAGCGGTCGGGAACTACGGGGAGATCTACGAGCGCAATCTCGGCCAGCGCTCCCCGTTCAAGCTCGAACGTCGCGTCAACGAGCTGTGGACCAAGGGCGGCCTCATGGTCGCGCCGCACCTTCGCTGAATGCTCGGCGGACCATCGGTGGCCAACGCGCTCAGCGCGCCTTGGCGCCTTCCTCGCATTTGCCGGGATCGAGGAAGGAAATCTCCTTGAGCACGCCCTTCACGGCAAAAGAGCCGTAGTCGATCAGAAGGCGCCGGGAGACGCCGTTCGCATAGTAAAGGAATGAAAGCTCGTATGTCGGCACCGCATCCTGGCGGCTCGTCTCCGGCTCATAGTAGCTGATCGAGATCGGCCACGCCGGCACCGTCAGCAGCGGCTTTGCCGACTCGACTTCCTCGAGGCCTTCGAGATCACCGGGTGCCCGCCCTTTCCCCAGGAACGACACCGTCGTGTAGACCTTGTCGCCCTTCTCCGAGCCGTCATATAGGTCGGCCGTGAAGAGCTGCTCGCCGCGCCGCGCACGCACGATGAGCTCGCGCGAGTGCTGAATCGGGAACATCGCCTGCGGCGCCAGATCGAGCTGCTTTTTCGCCGGGCGCGAGAGCGCAACCTTCAGCCGCCCCGTGCCGCTCGCGCGCGACGCATCGCCGACCGTCGTCTCGGTGAGCTTGCGGTCCTTGTACTGGCTCGAATTGAAGCGGAAGGCACTCGAAGCTGCATCCTCCCAGCTCGTCGTGCGCAGGTCGGTGAGGCTGGTCACCCCTTCCTGGTTCACGACATTCGTGACGAAACGCATGTTCTGCGAGTAGCCGACGCACGCATTGCCCGTGATCTCGTAGACCATGCGGCCGGACATGTCGGCGATACCCGAGCCGCCCTGCGCACGATGCAGCGTGATGTCGTAGACGGCACGATGCGGGGCGAGCATCACGTCCGTCTCGGAGGCCTCGGCCCGGTGCGCCAGCCCGCCGGCAAGCATGACAGCGCCGGCCGCAATCGGCAGCCACTGCAACAGGCGCCTTGTCAGGGCCTCAGGCATTCTCCGGCCTCCAGGTTCCACACTGCCGTCACCACGCATTCCAGGAATAAACGGTGTGCACCGCCCAACTGTTGCACGGCTCGTGCGCTCGCATAAGCAAAACGTCGTGAGCACAGAGCTTTGTCTGAGGAATCCGCCCCGTCGATCGTGATTGAGACGACCGCCTCGCGGCAGGATCAAGGCAGCAGCGTGCAACGTCGTCACACCCCGACGGCAAAATAGCGCTCGATGAAGCGCTCGTACACGCCGGTCAAGGCCTGAAGGTCAGCTACGGCCACCCGCTCGTCGACGTGATGGGCGAGCGCGTTCGTCAGCCCGAACTCGACCACCGGACAGTACGCCTGGATGAAACGGGCGTCGGACGTGCCGCCGTTGGTCGTGAGTGCGGGTGTGCGTCCCGTGGCCTCGACCACCGCTCCCCGCAGCGTTTCGACGAGCGGGCCGGGCCTGGTCAGGAACACATCGCCTGTTCCCGAGAAGCTCACCTCCCAGCGCGCGGAAACCTCGGCCGCGGCAGCGGCGCACTGCTCGCGCACCCACGCCTCGGCCTTGGGCCTCGTCCAGAGATTGTTGTAGCGGATGTTGAACTTGGCACGCGCCTCGTTCGGGATGACGTTCGTCGCCGTGTTCGGAACATTGAGAACCGTCACCTGCAGGCTCGACGGCTCGAAGTCATCATTGCCCTGATCGAGCGGTGTCGAGGAGAGCCGGTCGATCAGGCGCGCGATCTTGGGCACGGGATTTTCCGCGAGCGCCGGGTAGGCCGCATGGCCCTGCTTGCCGGCAACGACCAACTCGGCATTGAGCGAGCCGCGCCGACCGATCTTGATCTCCTCGCCGAGCGTCTTGGGATTCGAGGGCTCGCCCACGATACAGGCGTCCATGACCTCGCCGTTGTCGCGCATCCAGTCCAGCACCTTCATGGTGCCGTTGATGGAGGGACCTTCCTCGTCGCCCGTAATGAGAAAACTGATCGCACCCGGCAGCTCACCGCCATGGCGGTCGACGAGCCGCAGCGTCGCCGCGACGAACGCCGCGATCGCGCCCTTCATATCGACGGCGCCGCGGCCATAGAGCACACCGTCATGGATCTCGGCGCCGAAAGGCGGGTGCGTCCACTTCGCCGCATCACCCACCGGCACGACGTCCGTATGACCGGCAAAGCAGAGGTTCGGCTGCTTGCGACCAAGACGTGCGTAAAGATTGTCGACGTCGGGCGTGCCGGGCGTCGTCATCACCAGCCGCTTGCAATCGAAGCCCGCGGGCTTCAGCGCGTCCTCGAGAAGCGTCAGCGCGCCACCCTCTTCGGGCGTCACGGAGGGGCAGCGAATGAGCGCTTGGGCGAGCGCCACGGGATCCTTGAAGTCGATGGTCATGATGAGGCCGGTCGCGAGAGCTGTCGGGCCGCGCGGATGCGCGATCACGACCCCTTAGCACCGGCAGGCCGCCGAGAGAAGCAGCGCGGCCATGTGTCTTGGGCCGCCTCAGGCCGGCTCTATGACATAGCCGGCGCCGCGGACCGTGCGAATGACTTCCGCTTCCTTGCCGCGGATGAGGGCCTTGCGCAAGCGCCCGATGTGCACGTCAACCGTGCGCTCGTCGAGCTCGGCCTGGCGGCCCCAGACCCCGTCGAGGATCTGCTCGCGGCTGAGCACGCGCCCTGCCCGCTCCATCATGAATTCGAGCAAGCGATATTCCGTCGGCCCGAGGCGAACCTCGCGCTGCGAGCGTTTCACGCGATGGGCGAGGCGATCGAGGACGACGTCGCCGACCGTGATCATATCCGAGACGCGCTCGGGCGCCGCGCGCCGCAGCATGGCTTTGACGCGCGCAATCAGCTCGGCGACCGAGAACGGCTTGACGATGTAGTCGTCCGCGCCGGTCGCTAGACCGCGCACGCGGTCTCCTTCCTCGCCGCGCGCCGTCAGCATGATGATGGGAACGGCCATGGTCTCCTGGCGCTGGCGCAGGCGCCGGCAGAGCTCGATGCCCGACACACCCGGCAGCATCCAGTCGAGAAGGACGAGATCGAAATTCTCCTCATTGATGAGGAGCTGGGCTTCCTCGCCCGTCTCCGCGACGATCACGTCGAAGCCGTCGGTTTCCAGGTTGTACGTGATCAGCTCGACGATGGCGGGGTCATCCTCGACCACCAGAATCCTTATGCTCATGCGGGCCCGGCTCTCCCTGGAGTGCCCCGGCGCGGGATCACTTCGGACCACCTCTCCCCGCGCCGATCTCAATGTCGCAATGCGCAACTTCATTCTCCGACTTACAGCGTGGGTGCTCTGCCTTCGGCCACCTCATGGCGGCCATTGGCGGCACCACGCATCTCTGCTCGCGATCAGGACTCCTCGGCCGTGATCAGCGTCGAACTCGTATCGTCACTCTTCGGACGCGCGTCGGTGACGGGCTTGCCGTGGACGAGAAAATGCACGTTCTCGGCGATGTTCGTCGTGTGGTCGCCGATGCGCTCGATATTCTTGGCGCCGAACAGCAGATGCGTGCAGAGCCCGATATTGCGCGGGTCTTCCATCATGTAGGTCAGCAGCTCGCGGAACAGCGAGTTGTACATCGCGTCGATCTGTTCGTCGGAACGCCAGACCGTCAGCGCCTTGTCGGCCTGCCGCTCGCTGTAGGCATCGAGAACGTCCTTGAGCTGGTGCAGCGCCAGCTCCGTCATGTTCTTGAGGCCGGTCATCAGCGACTTAGGATGGTTCTCGCCCGAGATGGCGAGCGCGCGCTTGGCGATGTTCTTCGCAAGGTCACCGATCCGCTCGAGATCACCGGCGATCTTGAGCACGGTCATGATGTGGCGCAGATCGTCGGCCAGCGGCTGGCGCTTGGCGATCATGACGATCGCCTGATCCTGCAGGTCGCGCTCGAGCTGGTCGATCAGCGCATCGCCCGCGACGATCTCGGCCGCGAGCTTCGGATCACGCCGCTCGAGGGCTTCGAAGGCGCGCCCGAGCTGCTGCTCGGCGAGGCCACCCATCTGCGTGACGCGCTTGTCCAGCAGAAGCAGTTCCTGTTCGAAGGCCTTGACCGTGTGCTCGCGCATCCTGGTGCTCCGATTGTCCGAGACATTTGTGCCGCCCAAGCGAGAGGCCGTCTCTGATTGCGCCGCAATCTAGCGCCGTCAGCCTACAACTTTGTGACAGAATAACCTATTATTTTTACGTGATAAATCGGATCAATGGACAGCGCTCGGCCGGCGCGCCTGTTCGTCGATGACGAACGTGAACGTCGAGCCCTTTCCGGGCTCCGAGCCGATTCTGAACTCGCCGCGATGGCGATTGACGATATGCTTGACGATGGCGAGGCCGAGGCCCGTACCGCCCTTCTCGCGGCTCGACTTGGCGTTGACGCGATAGAAGCGCTCCGTAAGCCGCGGCAGGTGCTCGGGCGGGATGCCTGGCCCCTCGTCGCGGATGGCAACGGCAATGCGGCTCGTCGGCCCGCGCGCCTCCCGGCGGATGGTCACGGTCACCGGCCGCCCGGGTGCGCCGTACTTCAACGCGTTCTGCACGAGGTTCTGCAGGATCTGCACGATCTCGTCGGTATCAGCGAGAACGACAGCCGGCCCGTCGCACGGCGAGAACGACAGGTCCGATCCCGATGCGCGCGCCACGGGCTCCAATGCCTGCACAGCCGCGCCGATCGTCTCATTGAGATCGATCGCGGTGCGCGGCGGCAAATGCTCGCGCATCTCGACGCGGCTCAAGGATAAGAGATCATCGACAAGCCGCGCCATGCGGGCGGCCTGCTGCTGCATGATGCCGAGAAAGCGCGCGCGTGCGGCGGGGTCTTCGCTCGCGCGGCCCTGGAGGGTCTCGACGAAGCCGACGAGCGAGGCGAGCGGCGTGCGCAGCTCATGGCTCGCATTAGCGACGAAGTCCGCACGCATGCGCCCGAGCCGATCCTGCTCGGTGAGATCGCGCAAGGCGATCACGATGCGCGGCGCGCCAGCCTCATCCGCGCCGCCGCTCATGGCGGTAAGCGTGATCCTGACACGACGATCGATCGGCACGCGCTCCTGAATCTCGACCGTGCGCTGGCGCCCGTCCTCAAGCACTTCATCGATGGCCTGCAGAAACTCGGGATCGCGGCTCAGCAGCGACGGCTGCCCACCGATCCGCAAAAGCGCGTAGATCTCGCGCGCAGCGGGATTGATATGCACGATGGCGCCGCTCTCATCGAGCGCGATCACCGGATCCGGCACCGCGTCGAGCGCTGCACGCCAACGCGCGACGAGATCGGCCATGGCACCGCGCGGCGTCAGCGCGGACGTGCCTTGGATCGCTTCGGCTTCGCCCTCCAGCGCGACGAGGCCCGCGAGCACAAAAGCAAGAGCCGCTCCAAGCGCGACGATCCACGTCGAGAGGCCGCCGATCAGTCCGACGGCACCACCACCGATCGTAACGGCGAACAGCAAGGGCGCGCGCTGACGTATGCGCCGCGCAGCTATCTCGAGCCCGCGCCGCAGCACATCAGCGATGGAATCGCGTTTGTTGCCTCCGAGCAGTCGCACGGGCCGCTTCTCCGTTTCGCACACTGTCATGCGTGGTCTTTAGACCCTTGTATGCGGCTCCGACAGCCCTACGCGTAAGCCAGCACGGCAAGTGACAACACTCCGCCAATGCCGGCAAACACGAGAAGCCCGGCCCGCCCATCGACAAAGCTGTCGGGAAAGAGCTGCAGGACCAGCGGTGCCATGAGCAGCACCGCACCGCCGACGATCACCGCCCAAGTCCACGGCAGCACAGCCCACGCAAGCCCCAGTCCGACGATCGCCGTGGCAAGCGCCAAAGCCATCGTGCCCCACAGAATGGCGGCACCACTCGTCGAGCGCAAAGCTTCCGCGCGATGCTCGCTCGGAAAGTGGCCGCTCGCCGTCAGCCCGTACAGCGCCGCACTCATCACCAGGAGCGCGAACATCACGACCGCGCCCCAGCTCAACAACCACATGCGTGTCTCTCCAGAACGCGCGAGGTGCCGCTTGCCCTCGATCATGCCGCTCCTTAGCATACGAAAGATATATCAGCATGGAGGGAGCGAGACCATGGCCAGCACATTGGCCGGCGACGCGGCGAAGAAGCGCGAAAAGCGGACGATCACGGAGATCCGTGACAGCAAGAAGACAGGCGAGAAAATGGTCTACATGTCCGTGCCGGACTACACCGCCGCGCAGTGGGCGGAAATGGCCGGCGTGGACGTCGCCGTGGTCGGCGACAGCCTGGCCATGATCGCGCATGGCCACAAGAGCACGATCCCCGCGACCATGGACATGATGACCATGCACGCGCAGGCCATCCGGCGCGGTGCCCCGAACACGTTCGTGCTCGGCTGTATGCCCTATCAGAGCTACAACACCGTCGACCGCGCGCTCGTCAACGCCACGCGGTTCATGCAGGAGGCGCTGACGGATGCGGTGAAGCCGCAGGGCGGCAAGTCGCAGGCGCATATTCTGAAAGCGCTCGTCGATGCTGGCATTCCGACGGCCTCGCACATCGGCCTGACGCCGCACACCATCGCGACCTTCGGCGGCTTCAAGATTCAGGGCCGCACGGCGGATGCCGCGATGAAGATCCTCGAGGATGCGCTCGCCATCGAGGACGCCGGCTGCTTCATGCTGGAGTTCGAGGCGGTGCCCGCCAAGATCGCGCGCCTCATCTCGGAGCAGCTCACCATCCCGACCATCGGCATCGGGGCTGGCGTCGGCACGGATGGCCAGATCCTGCTCTGCCACGACCTGCTCGGCGTGTTCACCGACTTCAAGCCGAAGTTCACGAAGCGCTTCGCCAATCTCACCGAGGTCGCGGTCAACGGCATCAAGCAGTACGTGAAGGAGGTCAAGGAAGGCTCCTTCCCCGACGATGATCACTCCTACACGGTGAAAGAGGAAGAGTACGAGAAGTTCGCCAGGATGGTGCAGAAGCGGAAGCAGATATAACGCCCGCATTGCACACACTTCTCCCTCTCCCCGCGCGCGGGGAGAGGGTTGGGGTGAGGGGCGGCGGCAAATGCGAACGTCGGTAAGTGCGCCGCCCCTCATCCTAACCTTCTCCCCGTGCAGGACGGGGGAGAAGGGACACGACGAGTTTGCTGCGAGCGCTATCCGTACGGCCGCCGCGGACATAGCAGCACCGCAGCAGATGTCGGCACCACTTCCTGAGCGCGCGACTGCGCGCCGGCCGGTAGGCCGTCCCTCAGAAGAGCAGCCCGCGGCCTCTCACGCAGCGCCATCTGCATGGCGGCCGCTGGCATACCGCCACGCAGTGGTTGCGAAGCACCTCTTCCCAGCAGCCAGCGGCAAAGAGAATCGTGAGCATTTCGGTTGCGAGGTGCCGCGGCGCAGATCAGAGTGCGCGCAACGCATCGGACCGCAGGAGACTGCACCCGTGAAAGTCATCGGCTTCGATCATCTCGTGCTGACGGTCGCCTCGATCGAGCGCACCGTCGCGTTCTACACGCGCGCGCTGGGCATGACGCATGAGGTATTCGGCCCCGACGGGCGTTCGGCGTTGAGGTTCGGCGCGCACAAGATCAACCTGCACCAATCGGACAACATGTTCTCGCCGCGCGCCGAGCACCCTATGCCCGGCTCCGGCGACATCTGCCTCCTGGTCGACGACTTCGAGGGCATCGAGGAGCAACTGGTCGCGAACGACGTGCCGATCCTGGTCCCGCCATCGGAGCGGACGGGTGCACGCGGCACGCTGCGCTCGATCTACATTCGCGATCCCGATGGCAATCTCGTCGAACTCAGCACATACGCCGATCCAAGCATGAAAGCAGCAGGGGCCGCCGATGTATGACTACTACTGGTTCTTCCCGATGGCCTTCGGCACGGGGCTCGTGCAGTGGGTTATCGCAGCCGGCATCGGTGCGCTGTTCGTGACGGCCCTCGTGCATGATGCGCAAGCACGCCGCTGGCTTTGGCTCTTCGGCGACATCGCCTTTCCGCCGATCGGCATCGTGCGCGGCCTGCTCGTTTGGCTCGAGAAGATCTAGAATTATGTTCGACGTAGCGACCCCCATCGAGCTGCTGACCACCAGGGAGATGGCGGAAGCGGACCGGCTGGCGGTGGTTGCCGGCGTGCCGTCGCTCGATCTCATGGCACGCGCAGGCGAGGCCGTCGCGGATGTCGCGGGAACCATGGTCGGCATGGGCGCGCGCATTCTCGTGCTGGCTGGTCCTGGCAATAATGGTGGCGATGCCTTCGTTGCGGCACGCAGGCTCGCCGAACGCGGCTATCGCGTGAGATTGGCACTGCTCGGTGAGCGAGACGCGCTCAGGGGGGACGCTGCTCATTTTGCGGCGCAGTGGTCCGGGCCTACAGAACCTATCGGCCCAAGTGGCATTCGCGACTGCGATCTCGTCATCGATGGCTTGTTCGGCGCAGGTCTCTCCCGGCCCATCGAGGGCATTGCTGCCGAGACCATCAAAGCGCTGAACGCATCGGGCCTGCCGGTGCTCGCGATCGACGTGCCGAGCGGACTCGATGGCACGACCGGCGCGCCGACTGGTCCCGTCGCTCAGGCCACGCAATCCATCACATTCTTCCGTCGAAAGCCGGGCCATATTCTGCTGCCCGGCCGCTCCTTGTGCGGCTCCGTTACACTTGCCGATATCGGCATTCCGAGCAGTGTGCTCGATCAGATCTCGCCGCGCACATTCGCAAACGGACCGGCACTCTGGAGCGCCGCCATCCCAACGCTCAAGAGCGAGGCGCACAAGTACACGCGCGGGCACGCCGTTGTCGTTTCAGGTCCGGCCGAGAGCACAGGCGCAGCCCGCCTCGGCGCGCGAGGCGCATTGCGGATGGGCGCAGGCCTCGTGACCGTTGCAAGCCCCCGCGCGGCCTTTCCCGTCAATGCCGCGCATCTGACGGCGATCATGCTCAAGCCCTTCGACGTACCCGAGGGCCTCGCCAGCGTGCTGGCCGACAAGCGCAAGAACGCAGTGTTGATCGGCCCCGGCTTCGGCGTGGGTCCGGCGACATGCCGCATGGTCGAGATCGCCCTCGAGTCCGGCGCCGCCGTTGTCCTGGATGCAGACGCCCTCACCTCATTTGCCGCGAGACCAGACCTTGCGGATAGCGACGATACCGATCCTGCACCGCTCGGCTTTCTACCCGGACCGTCCGCCGATCCCGAACCCGGCCCCGAGCGGCTCTTCGATGCCATCAAGGCCAATGCAGCGCGGCCAGTAGTGCTCACCCCGCACGACGGGGAATTCCGCCGCCTGTTCGGCAAGCGCGATGCCTCGCGTCTCGAGCGCGCTCGGCAGGCGGCAAGCGAAAGCGGCGCCGTTATCGTCCTGAAGGGTGCCGATACCTGCATCGCCTCCCCCGACGGTCGCGTCGCCATCAACGAGAACGCACCGCCCTCGCTGGCGACGGCAGGCTCGGGAGACGTGCTGGCTGGCTTCATCACCGGACTGCTCGCTCAGGGCGCGCCGCCTTTCGAAGCTGCAGCGGCGGCCGTATGGCTGCACGGTGCGGCAGCCATGGAAGCGGGGGGCGGTTTGATCGCCGAGGATCTTCCCGAACTGCTCCCGGGAGCGCTTTTGACGCTTCAACGGTTGCAGTTTTAGACTGTACAATCTTCTGGTGTATTACTGCTTTTCTTCCTAATCTTAAGCTCTTGCCGGCCGATCTATTGCCGAAGTGTTAACTCGCGTCTCGAAATAGGACAATTTCCGCCCAGATTCCGGCACTTAGCACGGTAAATTTTCAGTAAATACTCTTGCATCAGATAAGAATTCCATCCTATAGTTAAGGTTAAGGAAGCGTCGCCGCGAGGCTTTCCCGGCGCGCTGTCCTTAGCGTTCAGATCATTGGGGGAACCTGTAATGCATACCTCCGCTAGGGCTTCTGCCAGCAGCCTTCGCGCTGTACCGGCACCTGCCATTCTTCCTCAGACTTTCAACCAGAACTTCCTGGCCGATGTGCGCATCGACCACGGCCCTCGCCAGCTCCTTTCGCGGCTGTTCCTGCGCGGCGATACGATGCTCCGCGAGCGCGGCATCAACCTTCAGTTCGCACCGATCGAGGTGCTCACCGAGGTCAACCAGCAGAACCTCGATAGCTGGCCGCCTCTGTTCGCGGTCTTCAGCCCGGAGCTCGGCGGGATCAATAGCACCAACAGCTTTGCTCTGATCGGGCGCAATGCTTCCGGCAAGGTCATCGCCGCCCAGGCCGCGCGCTTCTACGACATCGGCGAACGCACGTTCCGCGAGGAGACCGAGAGCCTCAGCCTCTATTATCCCGATCCCGAGCGTCAGCGCCTGCCGGGTGAGTCCTGCACGATCACGGCTCCTGCCGCCGAAGCCATTACAGGTCAGTTCATCTACTCGGGCGCCGTCTGGTATCACCCCGAGTACCGCAAGCAGGGCCTGACCTCGATCCTGCCGCGCCTCACCAAGGCCCTCTCCCTCACGAAGTGGGGCAGCGACGTCACGCTCAGCTTCATGGTCGATAAGGTCGTGGCCGGCGGCACGGCACAACGCGCCGGCTATCGTCATGTCGAGTGGGAAATCCTGCTGCGCAACTCGCTCTTCGGAGATGCGCGTCTGGCGCTCATCTGGTCGAACGCAGAGGAATTGGTCGACTACTTCTCAGGTCTGCTCACGCCGCCTGAAGCGAAGATCGATGCGGTCGTCGACCAGCGAACCGCCCACAACAATGCGGCTTCCGTCGCTCAAGGCTAGCGGCAGGATCAGACGCCGGTACCGCATTCTGGTCCTGCCGGAATGCGGCCAGTGCACGATGGCATCCACTTTTTCGACCGTGGGTTCCATCGTGCTCAGCACGTCGCTGTAGCAGCCTTTCACCCACCGGCCATAGGCACGATCGGGCATCTCCTCCATGGGGGCCCCGACCGCGCACGTGCGCCACGTGTCGTAGCTCGTGAACAGACCATCGCCGAGCTCTTTGTAGAGGAGCCGGTTATTCATATGGTCCTGCTGCACGATCGCGTAGCGATTGCCGAGGATCGAATTGATCGCCGTCCGCACGGTCTCGGGCCGGTTATCGCGCGTGTTCAGCTTCCAGGTCTGGAACAGCTCTTTGAGCGTCGCGTCCCTCGAAACTTCGTCGCCCGGGATGAGCGTGGACATAAAGTCCTCGGGCCGCTGGCGCTTGGCCTGCTCGATAAGATCATCGAGACGGATGAGGGCAGCCTGGTTCGACCGCAGCATTTCGTTCTGCCACGTGCTGTCGAGCCACGTGAGCACGATGCGTTCGAAACGACGGTTTAGCAACCAGCGATAGAGGGCGTCATAGGCGGCATCAGCGGTAAAGCTCGGGCGCAGGCGGATCTGCGCCGACTGGCCGTAGACGTTGGTCGCGATGAAGCCGAGATTGACGACCGCATAGTCGGAGAACTCGCCCCCCGAATAGGGCGAGTCATAGGCGTGACGGAGCTGACGCGAGCTCCCGTCCCATACTTGCCCCTGGTCATCTATCAGCTGCAGACTCAACACACGGCTCCGGATGTCACAGGTAGAGTGTGACGCTGAAATATCAGCACAGTCCTGTTGCTAAATCGTTGCAAGCGACGAAACTTTTGTATGTGGTCCATCCACCATATAGTTGTAGACGCGCCACATGTCGATCCAGCCGCCCACAGTTTTCAGCGGCATACGCGGACCTCCCCGCTGCGCCCGTGGCGCGCGAGATCGAGGTGGAAGTGATCGCGGTGGAAGCGGTCCGCATTGGGGCCGAGGACCGTCTTGAACGTCCTGCAGGCCCCTCGGTGTACCGCGCGAAGAAACGCACGCTCGGCAACGTTGCCATTCCAACCCGAGAACACGGATACCACTCTTCCATCCGCCAGCCTGAAGGCCGCGATGTCAAGGGCATTGGCCATGCCATGCTCAGAAAGTACGCCTCCCGCGATGCCATTACGCGGGCGGCACGAATAGGACGCGACCACCTTCAGCTCGACGACATCCGTGCCGAAGTAGCGGCGGGCCGCCGGCATGACCGAGGTCACGACCCAATGGTCGGTCGCGGGCACCATCGGGCATTGCAGCGTTGCCTGGGGCTTGAGCTCCACGGCACCGTGCGCCGTCGCGCCCACATACAAGGGCTGAACGGAGCCGCACGGCGCGGGCCCGCCCAGGGCGCTCCGCTTCGTGATGTAGGGATTGTTGCGAATGTAGCCGGACGCAAGGCAGCGACGCTCCTCATCGGCGCGCCACGGCTCGTCTTTGGCCACGAAGTACGCTTGCTTGGCGCAGCCCATGATCAGGAGCAGCCCCGCAATCGTCAGACCGGATTTCACCCACCTACGCAACATAACGGAAAGTATACGCAGCAACGGCCTAAGAACTGGTCAACGCTAATGACCTCTCATCCTCACAGTAGTGCGGTACTTTGTTGCGACGATGTCGAGACGCTGTCGAAGCATTCATGAATGCTAAAGAGTTGCTGCTGCGCCTAACGCGTTGCGACATGCATTGCGACCAACACCCGCGCTGGCACAGGTCTTCATTGCCCCTGAGCCATGGAGCGTCTACCTTCACGCCCTCCGATAACAGACATGCCAACGGGACCGGCCCGGCCGCGAGGAACGTCCATGATCGATCTTTACACTTGGTCCACGCCCAACGGGCGCAAGGTCTCCATCATGCTGGAGGAAGTGGCGCTCCCCTACACCGTCCACTCTGTGAACATCTCGAAGGACGAGCAGTTCAAGCCCGAGTTTCTCGCGATCAGTCCCAACAACCGCATTCCCGCGATCGTCGATCGCGACAACGGCCTCGCGCTCTTCGAATCCGGCGCGATTTTGATGTACCTTGCCGAGAAGACCGGCAAGTTCTGGCCGACCGACGAGAAGGGACGCTGGAACACCATGCAGTGGCTGATGTGGCAGATGGGTGGAATTGGTCCCATGCTCGGCCAGGTTCATCACTTCGTGCGCTTCAACAAGGGGAAGGCGCCCTACGCCGAGGAGCGCTACCTCAAGGAGGCCGCGCGGCTTTACGGTGTTCTCGACCGCCAGCTCGCGAAGACCGAATACGTCGCCGGCGACTACTCGATCGCCGACATGTCCATCTGGCCCTGGATCTCGCGCTTCGAGTGGCAGGGCATCGACCTCGGCCAGTACGAAAACGTCAGCCGCTGGTACAAGGCCATCGCCGCGCGACCGGCCGTCCAGAAGGGCTATAACGTACCGGTGCCGCAGGACGGCATACCCATGCCCGCCTGACAAACGAATTCGGGCGGCCCCAGGCTGCCCGCAAGAACCATCCGCCTCAGCGCGACAACAAGGAACGCCGACATGAAGACGAACCCCATCTTTTCCGGCGTCATCGCTCCGGTACTGACACCTTTCGGCGAGGACGGTGCGCCCGACCTCGACCGCTTCGTGGAGCATTGCGAGTGGCTGCTCGAAGACGGCTGCACGGGCCTTGCGCCCTTCGGCACGACGAGCGAGGCGAATTCACTCGGCATCGACGAGCGCATGGAGATGCTCGAGGAGATCATCGAAGCGGGCATCCCGGCGTCCAAGCTCATGCCGGGCACGGGCATGTGCTCGCTCGCGGATGCCATCCTGCTGACCGATCACGCGGTCGAGCTCGGCTGCGGCGGCGTGCTCATGCTGCCGCCCTTCTATTACAAGAACCCGAGCGAGGAGGGTCTCTTCCGCTTCTTCGCCGAGGTCATCGAGGAAGTCGGCGACGACGATCTCAAGGCCTACCTTTATCACATTCCGCCGATCGCACAGGTCGGCTTCTCGCTGCCGCTGATCGAACGTCTGCGCAAGGAATTCCCTGCGACCGTCGTTGGCCTCAAGGACTCCTCCGGCGACTGGAGCAATACGAAAGCCATCATCGAGGCCTTCCCGGACTTCGAAGTCTTCCCCGGTTCGGAAGCCTTCCTGCTCGACGCTCTGCGTCTCGGCGGTGCCGGCTGCATCTCGGCGACGGCGAACGTGAGCGCACGCGCGATCCGCGAGGTCTTCGACAACTGGCAGGGCCCCAACGCCGACAAGATCCAGGCGAACGTCACCGCGTTGCGTCAGGCCATTCAGCAGTACCCGATGATCCCCGTGCTCAAGGCGTTGCTCGCGCACTACCGCAACGACCCGCTCTGGTCCGAGCTGCGGCCGCCCTTCACGGAGCTGCCCGAAGCCGAGGCCGAGAAGGCGATCCAGACACTCGCCGATGTTCACGGCTTCAAGCTGAACTTCGCCGAGGCTGCGTGAGGCCATCATGGCGCCGACATCGGCCGTGCGGACAAAGCACGCGGATGACGGCGCCATCCGTCCCCGTACAACACCGCGCGAGGTGCGCGAACTCGTCACTCGAGAGGCGGACGCGGCTGGCTTCACCGCCGTGCGCATTGCCCGCGTCAGTGATCTCGGCGCCGAGCCCGGACAACGCTTTCTGAAGTTCATCGCAGATGGCCACCACGGCGATATGGCGTGGCTCGAGGCCAAGGCAGAACGCCGTCAGCATCCCAATGCCATGTGGTCGGAAGCCAAGAGTGCGATCGTGCTCGGGCTCAGCTACGCGCCGGAAGAAGACCCGCTCAGATTTCTCGGTATCGGTGATCGGGCCAGCATCTCAGTGTATGCCGCACGGCGCGACTACCATGATATCGTGAAGCCGCGCCTGAAGCGCGTCGCGCGCGCGCTGCAGCACGCGACCGGCGCGGACGTCAAAGTCTTCGTCGATACTGCCCCGCTCATGGAGAAGCCGCTTGCGGCGCTCTCCGGCCTCGGCTGGCAGGGCAAGCACACGAACCTCGTCTCCCGCGAGCACGGCTCGTGGCTCTATCTCGGCGTCATTCTCTCAGCGGCCGACATCACACCTGATGATGCGGAGATCAGCCACTGTGGAAGCTGCCGCCGCTGCCTCGATGCCTGCCCGACCGCCGCATTCCCCGCGCCCTATCAACTCGACGCGCGCCGCTGCATCTCCTACCTTACCATCGAGCACAAAGGACCCATCCCGCACGAGTTCCGCGAGGCCATGGGAAACCGCATCTACGGATGCGACGACTGCCTTGCCGCCTGCCCGTGGAACAAGTTCGCGCAGGCCGCCCACGATCAGCAGCTTACAATCCGTCCGGAAACTCAGGGCCCGCACATCGCCGATCTGCTCACGCTCGACGATGCCGCCTTCCGCGAGCGTTTCGCAGGAACGCCTATCAAGCGGAGCGGGCTCGCGCGTTTTCTGCGTAATGTGCTGATCGCTGCCGGCAACAGCCGGGATCCGAAACTGGTGCCGCGCGTGGCAGCCTTGCTCCCGCATGAAGCCCCCATCGTCCGCGGCGCAGCCATATGGGCGCTTTCGCGTCTCGTGTCGCGCGGAGAGTTCGAGAAGCTCGCGGCATCTCATGCGCTGGAAGTTGATGAAAGTGTTCGCGATGAGTGGTCCATGGCGCTCGCCTCATGAACACGCTGCTGTGCATCGGTCTCGGCTACACGGCTCAGGTCTTCGCGGCGCGGGTCGCCGCTGAAGGGTGGCACGTCATCGGCACGACGAAGACGTACGATGGTGCGGCGCGCATCAGCGCGCTTGGTTATGACGCCATTGCCTTCGACGGTACGTCACCGAGCGAAGCGCTGCGAACGGCGCTCGCAACTGCGACGCATATCCTTGTTTCCGCACCGCCGGATGCAGCAGGCGATCCCCTTCTGCGACATCATGCGAGCGATCTCTCGCGCGCAATTTCCTGGGTCGGCTATCTCTCGACGGTCGGCGTGTATGGCGATCACGGTGGCGCCTGGCTTGATGAGACAACAACGCCGAAGCCGGTCAGCACACGCAGCCGCTGGCGCCTCGCTGCCGAACAAGCATGGCTCGACCTTGCCAAACAGACCGGTATCCGCACCGAGATCTTTCGCCTAGCCGGTATCTACGGCCCTGGTCGCGGTCCGCTCGAATCCGTGCGCAAAGGCACGGCGCGGGCCATCGTGAAGCCCGGACAAGTCTTCAATCGCATTCACGTCGAAGATATTGCGAACGTGCTCGCGGCGACGATCACACGCCCCGCCGTGCACGCTATATACAATGTAGCCGATGATGAGCCGGCCCCGCCGCAGGACGTACTTGCGTATGCCGCGCGCCTGCTTGAGTTGCCGGCACCACCGTCTATCGACTTTGCGACAGCCGATCTCACGCCCATGGCGCGCAGCTTCTACTCCGAGTGCAAGCGCATCTCGAATACGCGCTTGAAAGAAGCGCTCGGCCTCACGCTCGTCTATCCGACCTACCGCGACGGAATGGCTCGCGATGCCGCGTTACTGCGTGCGTGAACGCGCTCACGAGTCTTAGGCTCGCACGTGAGCAAATTCACGCAGCGTTCATCGGGCGTCCGTTCGGCCGCCTAAATCCCAGCGTACCGTCATTCCGTACTGCGTATTCGACATGATGACGGCGCCCGGTTCCGGTGCGCGCTGCCGTTCGTGATTGTGCCTTCCTCGAAGGAGTAGCGGCGATGTCCAGCTCGAAGCGTCGAGCATTTGTTGACTGCCTCACATACCATCGCACGACCGGCATCGCCGGTACTCTCGCCACCGTATTGCTCGTCGCTTCCCTCCCCGCCTTTGCAGAACCCGCAACCAGTCCGGGGCACGCCATTGCGAACCGTTTTGCCGAGGACGCCCAGCGTGCTGACGCGGCAAGGGAAGCAAGGCGCAGGGAAGCTGCCCGCAAGCAAGCTCAACAGCGCAAGGAAGAAGCTGCTCGTGCCGCGGCGGTCAAATCGCAAAAGGCGTATGAAACCGAGATGCTCGCGCGCGCCCGAGCCGAGGCTGACGAACGCCGCAAGCTCGAGGAAGAAGCAGCTCGGCTCGATACCGTACGCGCCGAGCGTGAGGCACGCGAAGCCGAGGCGGAACGCCAGCGCGCATTGAAGGCGCGCCAGATCGAGGCTGCACGCGAAGCCGAGCAGGTCCGCATCGCGGAAGAGGCGCGCAAAGCCGAAGAGGCCAGGAAGGCTGCGGAAGCATCGCGCATCGCCGCTGAGGAAGCCCGCAAGGCTGAGGAAGAGATGAAGCGCGTCGAAGGCGAACGTCTTGCGGCCGAAGCGCGCAAGGCAGAGTTCGCTGCGCGTGCGGCGGAAAATGCGCGGCTCGCGGAAATCGCGCGCAAGGACGAAGAACAGCGCAAGGCCGAAGATATCCGCAAGGCCAACGAGGCGCTGCGCGTCGCCGCAGAACGTGCCGCCGCGGAAGAAGCTGCACGGGCCGAAGCCGAAAAGCGCGCTGCACAGTCACGTCGCGACATCGAGCGCGCGACGGCGGAGGAAGCGCGCCGCGTCGCCGACATCGAGGCTGATGCCGAGATCGCGCGCGTTGCCGATCGCCTGCGGCGCATTCGCGAGGAACATCTTGCACAGCGCACTGGCGAAGGCGATCCAATCCCGGTCGCGAGCACCACATCGGAGCGCAGTCTCGAGCCGACATCAGGACGCGCGCGCATCGTCGACAACGATGGCTATCGTGACGTCCCGCTGCAACCACCACGCACGCACGCGACGCCGCAACCACCCAGCAGCTACAGCACTGATCCCAAGCTTCCCTTCGACGGTCGCGTCACCGTCCTCCTGCAGATGGAGCCGCGCTATCGCCGTGGACGCCGCTACGAAAGCATGGATCCCGTGCTCTGCATGTCCGGCGGCTGCTACGTGAGCAATGGGCCGTCGGCCTCGGCAAGCTTCGTCCACGGCCGCGGCGCCATGCGCTTCGGCAATGCCATCGGCCGCCGCGCCGGCGCCTGCAATGGTGACACGACGTGCGTGTTCCGCGATGTCGACCTCGGCGGCCTACCGGCAGACGTGCAACCGGTGGACATTCGCGTCATCCGCCACGATCGGCGCGAGCCCGAGCGCGTCGACGTCCTGTCGCACTGCCGCGCAACGGCAAACGATCGCCTGACGTGCACCGGCGCCATCGAGGGCGACGGCTACACCATGTGGGTGATCTCTGAAGATGACGCCGAGCGCCTGCCGCCGCACGCCTTCCAGAGCGTACTCGCATCAGGTTTTGCCGACGCTGAACGCGCCGACGCCGATCCGAAGCTCATGGCGCCACGCGGACGCTGGTAACTCACTTCGCGTACGAGACGCCCGCAAGGCCTTCGAGCGCGCGGATCATGAGATCGAGGTCCTCGGGACGTGACAGGCGGTGCTCGCCATCGGGCACCGCCGATACCTGTACGTGATCACCCGTCAGATGCGCGACGAGATCGAGCGTGTGCTCCCAGGGCACATCCGGATCGAGCAAGCCGTGCAGAACATGGATCGGGCGACCCGGATCGAAGGGCGCGTCGCCGATCAGATGATTGCGCCCTTCCTCGATCAGGCGCAGCGAGATGGCATAGTCGCCGTCGCCGTACTTGGAGGGCCGCAGGTACACGCCCTTCTCCAGCACTTCGCGGCGCACGCTCTCCGGGAACCGCGCCCACATGAGCCGCTCGGTCATGTCCCAGGCCGGCGCGATCAGCAGCAGGCCCTTGATGCGTGCCGCCTCCTCTGGCGCCTCACGCATGAGCGTGCGCAGCACGAGCAGCGCGATGTATCCACCCATGCTCGAGCCGACGAGAATCTGCGGGCCCCGTGTTACGTCCTTGAAAACCGCAAGCGCCTCCTCGAGCCAAGCGCCGACCGTGCCGTCCTCGAAGCGCCCTGCCGATTGACCATGCCCGGAATAATCGAACCGCGTGCAGGGATGGCCATGCTTCGCCGCCCAGGTCGCGAGCACGGACGCCTTCGTGCTCGTCATCTCGGACTTGAGGCCCGAGAGCCACATCACGCCCGGTGATTTTCCCGGCGCACCGGGATCCGTCAGATAGGCAATGCGGCGCCCGTGCTCTCCCGCGGACATGCCGTCACCGACGCGCAAAAATTGTGGTTCGGCCTGCGTCATTCTATAAACCCTTTGCTTCGTGGGCCGCCGGCTCCACTTACCGAACCCGACGGGCTCATGGCCGCCTCACCTACCATACTGCAGATCATACCCCAGCTCGAAAGCGGCGGCGCCGAGATCTGCACGATCCAGATCGCCGATGCCATCGTGCGCGCAGGCGGGGCCGCGCTCGTCGCCACCGAAGGCGGGCGCCTTGCCGGCGAGGTCGCTGCAGCGGGCGGCGAGATCATTCCGATGCCTGTCGCGAGCAAGAACCCCGCGACCATGCTGGCCAATATCGGTCGATTGCGCCGCCTCGTTCGCGAACGCGGCATCGCACTCATCGATGCGGCGAGCCGCGCGCCCGCCTGGAGCGGCCTCGCGGCAGCACGCCGCAGCGGCATCCCGTTCGTCACGACATTCCACGGCGCGTATGGCGAGAGCAATCGCGTCAAGCGTCTCTATAACAGCGTCATGGCGCGCGGCGATCGTGTGATCGCGAATTCGCACTACACGGGCGATCTCATTACGCGCCGCTATGGCACCGAGAAGGCGCGCCTCAGGATCGTGCCGCGCGGCGTCGATGTCGCCCGCTTTGCACGCTCCGCTGTCGCACCAGAGCGCATTGCCGCGCTGAGAGCGGCGTGGGACGTGAGCGATCAACAGCGGATCATCCTGCAAGCCGCGCGTCTGACGAACTGGAAGGGACAGCGCGTCGCCATCGAAGCTCTGGCAGCACTCCGCACAAAACAAGGACCGACCGACGCCGTGCTGGTCATGGCAGGGGATGCCCAGGGACGCGATGCGTACGTCTCGGGTCTCCGCGAGCTTGCCGCCACGCTGGGTGTCGGCGATCATATTCGCCTCCCCGGGCACGTCGCGGACATGCCCGCTGCCTATGCCGCCGCGGATGTCACGCTCGTTGCCTCCATCGAACCGGAGGCGTTCGGCCTCACCGCCGCCGAGGCGCAAGCCGCAGCCTCCCCCGTGATCACCACCAATATCGGCGCACCACCGGAGATCATTCTGGCAGCCCCGCACGTCAGCCCCAACGAAGCCACCGGCTGGCACGTGCCGCCCAACGATGCCGCCGCGCTCGCCAGCGCAATTCTTCAAGCGTTGACGATGGATGGGACGGCCCGCGAAGCCATGCGCGCCCGCGCCGTATCATCGGTTGCTCAGCGGTTCACCGTCGCCGAAATGCAGCGCCAGACGCTTGCCGTTTATGACGACCTGCTGGGGACAAGGCTCGCGGAGCAGTTCGCCAAAGGTCTGTCCCAAGTTTGACAGTCGCCGCCGCAGGTGAAAATCTGCAACGCTCGTCAAACCAGCAAAGAACATTGTATCGGGAGGTCGAACGCCATGGTCGCCACGACGCCGTTCCTCAAGGACGCCGACAAGCTCGGTCCCCTGGCCTCGCGTTATCTCAATGTCGCGGAGCTGCCTTGGCAGGAGACGCGATTCTCAGGCGTCGACATGAAGGTTCTCGTCGAGGACAAGGAAAGCGGCCTCGTCACCGCGCTGTTCCGCTTCGCGCCCGGCACCCAGCTCCCCTATCACGAACACGTCGAGATCGAGCAGACCTGGGTGCTCGAAGGTACGCTCGAAGACGAAGAGGGCATCGCGACGCCCGGCAATTTCGTATGGCGCCCGGCCGGCAATCGCCACAACGCGCACTCGCCGAACGGCTGCCTCGTACTCTCGATCTTCCTCAAGCCCAACAAGTTCCTCGACAAGGATACGACCGGCTGGGACACCAAGAGCGGGACGTGATACCACGCCGCGACAAGCAAGAAACAAAGGAAACGAACCGATGACCGCACGCACGCCACGCATGCCGATGATCCCCGATGCCGAGATGACGGAGGAACAGAAAGCCGCCGTCAAGGACATCGTCGCCGGCCCGCGTGGGCACCTCGTCGGCCCCTTCATCCCGTTGCTACGCAGCCCCGAGTTCATGAACCGCCTGCAGAAGACAGGCGAATATCTGCGCTTCAACAGCGCCATGGAACCGCGCCGCTCCGAGATGATCATCCTCATGACGGCGCGCCTGTGGTCGCAGACCTTCGAGTGGCATCATCATCGCACTATCGCCGAGAAGGCGGGCCTCGCCAGCGAGATCATCGATGCGATCGCGGCGGGGCATCGGCCCGCGAAGATGGCCGCCGACGAGGCGGCGATCTACGATTTCATCGACGAGCTTTCGCGCAACCGCTCCGTCAGCGACGCGACATACGCGCGGGCGAAGGAGCAGTTCGGTGAGCGTGGTGTCGTCGATATGATTGGCATTCATGGCTATTACAGTCTGCTCGCGATGATCCTCAATGTCTCGCGCGCACCGCTGCCCGAGGGCGCCAAGCCGGGTATCGAGCCATTCCCCGCGTAGTGGCGGTGGTGGGCGGTCTCATACTGTTGGTCCGCCCTCGAAGCCGAAGCGGCGCTTGATGCGCTCGAAGAGCTGATCACGCACACGCCGGTAAACGTCGAGCGTCTGCTCGCGATTGCCTTGGCCGACCATCAGCGAGGCGTCGAAGGTCGGCCAATATTCGACATCGACGGCCATGGTGCGCGTGAGTTCGAGCGCTGAGTGATGCGCTTCCGGCGAGAGCGACACGATCAGGTCGAACGACGTGTCATCGAGATCGGCGAGCGCGAGCGGTGCGTGCTCGGAAACGTCGATCCCGATCTCATCCATGACCGCTGTCACAAACGGATCGCGCTCGGCACCTGCTCGCACGCCAGCGGAGGCGACATAGACGCGCCGTCCTGCGAGATGGCGCAGGATCGCCGCCGCAATCGGCGAACGCACGACATTCATCGTGCAAGCAAAGAGCACAGCGCCCGGCAACTCGCGCACGATCTCCGAGTGGCCGGCGTCATAGCTGCCCGTGCCCCCCGGCATACCGCGTCAGCCTTTCCAATGAAGCGCGCAGATCAGCGTGAAGAGACGCCGCGCCGTATCATGATCGACCGTGATCTTGCCCTTAAGACGCTCCATGAGCACGCGGCTGCCTTCATCGTGCAGACCGCGGCGGCCCATATCGATGGCCTGAATGCGCGAGGGCGGTGCCGTCCGGATGGCCTTGTAGTAGCTGTCGCACACGATGAAGTAGTCCTTCATCACGCGCTTCAGCGGCGAGAGCGAGAGCATGAACGTGTGCTCACCGGTGACCGGCTCGGTATCGATGATGAAGTGCAGACGGTCCTCGACGACGGCGAGCTTCAGGGTGAACGGTCCATCGCGCCCCTCCACCTCGAATGTGTTGGCGTCGATGATGTCGTAGATCGCGACTTCGCGCTCGTGCTCGATGTTCGCATTCCCGCGCGTGATCGAGGCCTCGTCGAGCGTAATGCCGACGAGCCGGTCACGAGGCACATCGGGCAAGTCGCTCACGTGCCCTCCTTCCTCAACCCCACGGACAATGCATTCGGCCCGAGCCGCACAGCGATGGAGCGGCGGTGCGCTTCGAGGCCCTCGGCATGGGCAAGCCGCATGGCCGCGGGCCCGAGTGCGGCGAGAGAACTCTCATCGAGACGCAGAATGGATGTGCGCTTCATGAAATCGAGAACACCCAGACCGGACGAGAAGCGCGCGCTCCGCGCCGTCGGCAGCACGTGGTTGGAGCCGGCAACATAATCGCCGATGACTTCCGGCGTATGTGCGCCGAGGAAGATCGCGCCGGCATTGCGAATGGCATCGGCGAGAGCATCGCCATCACGCACGGCAATCTGCAGGTGCTCGGCGGCGATGCGATCGGCGAGCGTCGGCGCCTCCGAAAAATCCTTCAGCAGAATCACGGCGCCGAAGTCGCGCCAGCTCTCGGTTGCAATGGCACCGCGCGGCAGAACAGCGACCTGACGTTCCACCGCTGCGCAGACGGCGTCCGCAAAAGCTGCGTCGTCGGTCATGAGAATGGACTGCGCCGCCGTATCATGCTCGGCCTGGGCGAGAAGATCGGCGGCAATCCATTCCGGATCGTTGTCGCGATCGGCGATGACAAGCACCTCGGACGGTCCTGCGATCGAGTCGATGCCGACCGTGCCGAATACCTGCCGCTTCGCCGCTGCCACATAGGCATTGCCCGGACCGACGATCTTCACGACGGGCGCAATCGTTTCCGTGCCGTAGGCGAGTGCCGCCACCGCTTGCGCGCCGCCAACGCGGTAGATCTCCTCGACGCCCGCGAGATGGGCCGCAACAAGGACGAGCGGATTGAGCTGTCCATCCGGCGTCGGCACGGCCATGACAATACGCGGCACGCCCGCGACACGCGCCGGCACCGCATTCATGAGCACCGAGCTCGGATAGGAAGCGGTGCCGCCTGGGACATAGAGGCCCACGGCTTCGACCGCCGTCCAGCGCCCGCCGAGCTCCACACCCAGCGCATCGCGATATCGATCGTCGTGCGGCACCTGACGGTGGTGGTAGGCGGCAATGCGATCCCGCGCGAGCGTCAGCGCGGCGACGGTCTCTGCATCCGCGGAGGCTACGGCTGCCGAGATTTCCTCCGCCGTGATGCGGAGACCTTTGGCCCCGACGTCGAAGCGGTCGAAGCGCTGCGTGAACGCTATGAGAGCGGCATCACCGCGCGTGCGAACATCGGCGAGAATGGCGCGCACCTGCGCGTCCACATCCTCCGAGACCTCGCGCTTCTGCGCGAGAAACGTCCGGAAGGCTGCCTCGAAGCCGGTGTCCGATGTCGTAAGGCGCGTTGGCATGTGTCGTACTTTCCCTTGATCCCCCTCTCCCCGTGCAACGGGGTGAGGGCCGGGGTGAGGGGCGGCGACAACCGCATACGTTGGAGCAAGTGGCCGCCCCTCACCCTAACCCTCTCCCCGTAAGGACGGGGAGAGGGAATCCTGTTCGTCGCCAGCTCGCGGCTTGTCTAAGTCGCAGCGTCGTCCGGATGCTTCGGTATAGCGCGGGCCTGCCAGGCCGGACCGAGATCCTTCAACTCGCCCTCGATGCATTCGACATGCAGGCGCACGGCGCCGCCACCGGCAAACACCAGCGTGAGATGGCCCTGCGGATCCTCGGCCGCCGGCGTCGGTTCGAATTGCAGCGCCAGCAGTTCCAGCACGTCCTGCCCGGCCTTGAGATCGATGCCGCTCACCTGCGCGCCGAGCACACGCTCGAAACGTAAGGCTGTCTGCCGCCGCACCGGCACCATGCGCTTGCCGCCGGTCAGCGTGGTGGTCCAGTCAAAACGGTTCAGAATGGCCGCGAAGCGCCGCTCGCGCGGTACGAACGCCATGTCCGCGATCTTCAGCACCGCATCCTGCAAGTGCGCGGAAACGACCTTCAGATCCTCGGCGTCGAGGGCAATGAGTTTCAAATTGTCCATTTTGGGCCTGGCACTCATCTCCGCGACCTGCCGCCGTCTGCCTGGCACGTGGTCGCGCGAGACAGATACCTGCCGGCGCTCGGCGGTGCAACAAGACCGACGTCCTCGCTTCAAGCCCTGGTTGTGGAACCGGCCTTCGGCTAACCTTACCGGTATCGGACAGACCGGCTGCACCACGCCGGCAACCAGGGGAGAAAGCGGACATGGCCGGCGAGGCAGGCATTGCCGTCATCACGGGCGGCTCGAGCGGCATTGGCGAGGCGACGGCGCGGCGGCTCGCGGCGGACGGCTACCGCATTGCCATTCTCGACGTGAACATGGAAGCCGCCGAGGCGGTCGCGCGCGACATCGGTAATGGCGCCAAGGCGTGGCGCTGCGATGTTGCCAATGGCGATACCGTCGAAGCCGCTGCCGAGGCCGTGTCCAAGGAATTCGGCGCGCCGCGCGTGCTCGTTACATCGGCCGGCCTCATACCGAATACAGAATCCGTCCTCGACATGGACATGGCCGCCCACGACCGCATGTGGCAGGTGAACTACAACGGCACGCTTCACGCCTGCCGCTCCTTCGCGCGCCGCATGATCCCGGAGCAGCGCGGCGCCATCGTCACCATCGGCTCGATCAATTCGCTCCAGCCTCTGCCGATACCGGCTTACAACCTCGGCAAGGCAGCCGTCGCACGCCTGACGCAGCTCCTCGCCGTCGAGCTCGGGCGCCACAACATCCGTGTGAATAGCGTCGGGCCGACCTACGTCATGACGCCGCCGCTGCGCGCCAAGGTCGCAGCCGGCCAGCGCGACATGAACAAGATCATGAGCGTGCACGCGCTCAAGACACTGCCCGAGCCCTCGGATATCGCGGCCGCCATCTCTTTCCTCGCATCGGATCAGGCGCGCACGATCACCGGCATTCTGCTGCCCGTCGATTCCGGCTGGCTCGCGGGCGTGCCGTACATGACGTACGCGGGCGGCGTGCCCTGGGAGGGCTGAAGGCCGAGCGAGCGTCGCAGCAAGCGTGGAGAGCCATCCGTGGCCGATCTGAAGAGTCTCATTCGCACGATCCCCGACTACCCCAAGCCCGGCATCATGTTCCGCGATGTCACGACCTTGTTCGGTGATGCGCAGGGTTTCAAAGCGACGATCATGCGCATGACGGAACCTTGGCGCGGCGAACCCATCGACGCGGTCGCGGGCATCGAGGCACGCGGGTTCATTCTCGGCGGCGCGGTGGCCGATCGACTCGGTACGGGCTTTGTGCCCATCCGCAAGAAGGGCAAGCTTCCCTGGAAGACGATCGGCCAGGAGTACACGCTCGAGTACGGCATCGATGCCATGGAAATCCACGAGGACGCGATTGCCCCGGGCGCACGCATCCTCATCGTCGACGACCTCATCGCAACGGGCGGCACCGCAGAAGCCGCCGCCAAGCTCGTGCGCCGCTCGGGCGGGCAGATTGTCGGCGCGACTTTCGTGATCGACCTTCCCGAGATCGGCGGGCGCAAGCGGCTGGAGGCCATGGGCATCCGTTGCGAGACGCTGATGGCGTTCGAGGGGCATTGAAGTGGGAGCATCGAGGACTGAAGGCGTGAGTGAAGCGCGTTCCATAGACGTCCTGGTGATCGGCCTCGGGCCGGCGGGTGCTAGTGCGGCTGCAGCCGCTGCCGCACGGGGCGCCCGCGTGCTCGCGATCGATCGCAAGCGCGTTCCGGGTCATCCTGTCCAGTGCGCCGAGTTCGTCCCCGCGCTGATCGGCCAGCAGGTGCCCGCCCTCGATCAGCACCGCCAGCAGCGCATTCGCGCCATGACGACGTTCGTCGAGGACGAAGCGCCCCATCTGCGCGAGCAGTTCTCCGGGGTGATGATCGATCGGCGCGCGTTCGATGCCGCACTCGTCGCACGCGCAGAGCAGGCCGGCACCAAAACGTGGTTCGGGCTGTCGCTCCGCACAATCGATGCCGACGGCACCGCACAGCTCTCCGACGGAAGCCGGCTTTCGGCGGCCGTCATCATCGGCGCGGATGGGCCGCGATCGGCCGTCGGTGCTGCGGTCGGCATCGAGAACGAGGTGCTTGCCGAAACGCGACAGATGACCGTGCCGCTCCTCGTCCCCTTCGAGGAAACGGACATCTTTCTCTCGCACAAGCTGCCGGGCGGCTATGCGTGGCTCTTTCCCAAGGGCGACGTGGCCAATCTCGGTCTTGGCGGCGATCCGCAGTGGCGCGCACACTTCAAACCCCTGCTCGACGATCTGCACGATCAGCTCGCCGCGCAGGGGCGCGTCGGGCGCGATGTACTCGGGCACACGGGTGGCGCGATCCCGAGCGGCGGGATGCTGGAGCCGGTCGCGCGCATCGGCGCCACGCATGTGCTGCTGGCGGGCGATGCAGCAGGCCTCACGAATCCGATCACAGGCGCAGGCATCATGTCGGCCGTCATCTCCGGCGAGATGGCCGGCGAGGCAGCGGCGGCGATTGCTCAGGGCGAACCTTCGGCGGCAGCAGCCTATGGGGAGGATCTGGCCGACATGTTCGAGGCCTCGCTGGCCCGAGCCGTCGCGCGCCGTGAGACCCTCATGCAGGTCAACGCGACGCAAAAGCCTAGCCCCGATGACCTACGCCGCGCCTGGATTGCGTTCCCGGAATATTGGGCTGCCTGACCCGTGCTGCGTTTTTCGCCAATGGGCCACAGTCCCTCCTTGCGCGAACGCCCCCTGTTCGCTAAGAGAGCCACCTTGCCCGCGCCGATCGACCGGCGCCGGGCCCACGGGATGGGCAGTTAGCTCAGCGGTAGAGCACTACCTTGACATGGTAGGGGTCACAGGTTCGATCCCTGTACTGCCCACCATCCCGAACCATGGCTTACTCCTTGTTTTATTGGCTTTTATTCGGCCTCACGTTGCCGCGCCTGACGCACTTCCCTCGTTCCTCAGGCGCTTCGCTTCGAGGCAATGAAGTTCGAGAGCGAGAAATACTCCTCCGTCTCGCGGTATTCGGGGATGTATTCGTAGCCGAACGGCGTGATGCGATAGAGATCGAATGATCTGGCGCTGAAGAAATGCCAGAAATCCCTGAAGTAGGTGCGCGTATCGATGTTGCAGCCGCCGAACTCGAACTGCACGACTTTGACGTGTTCGATCGCAGCGCCAAAACCCTCAAGGACTGCCAGCTCGTGCCCCTCCACGTCGAGCTTGGCGATATCGAGCGTGCGACCGCCCAGTTGGTCGCGCCAGTAGTCCTCGAACCGTAGTGTCGAAACCGTTTCCTTCACGTCGAACGGGATGCCGAGGTGGTCGAGCTTCCTTTGCGTGAGGCTTCCGAGCGGCGAGCCCGGCGCGTTCGAGAAAAGAGTTGCATCACCCGCGGCGTTGGAGAGCGCCGACGGCACGATCGTTATCGCAGCGTCCGACGCAAAGCGCGCCCTGAGCGTCTCGATGTTGGAGGCCGATGGCTCGAAGACGTGGATCTCCACATCCGGTGTGCGGCGGCGAAGCTCTGCAGTGTAGTGGCCGACATTGCCGCCGACATCCACCGCGAGCCGCGGGGGCACACCAAGCATGTCGTGTGCCCACCGCGCCTCCTCCCGAACGGAACCGCCACCAAACCCCTTGCCCCTCAGCGAGGCGGCCTTGCGCTCGATACGGCCCAAGAAACCGTACAATCCACCCAGCCTCACCCCCATACGCGCCACCAGCTCCCGGGCACTGAGATCCCACCTGAAACACTGGCACAGAATCGGCGGGCTTAGTGAAACACCATCACCGACCCGCTGCGTACCCCTGCATACCGCGTGGATTGGCGGCGGCGCGGCGGCGCGGACCGACCTGTGATGCAGCCGTCAGACGGCCTTCCGACCAATCAGGCCCCACCTCGACCTTGTGACCGCGCCGCTCGAGTTCCTTGATCGTTGCGGCCGGCAGCCGGTTCTCCACGACGACGACACCGGGCCGCGCCGCACGCGGCCAGAACGAGGCGGGGAAATGTTCGATATGCCAGGCCGGCGCATCGATCGCTTCCTGCATGTTCATGCCGAAGTGAGCATGACGCAGGAAGAACTGCGCGCTCCACTGATCCTGCTGATCGCCGCCTGGCGTCCCCCACACCATGTACGGCTTGCCCTCCTTGAGGGCCATGCCGACCGACAGCGTCGAGCGCGGACGCTTGCCCGGCACCAGCGTCCCCGGCAGCCCCTCCTCGAGCCAGAACATCTGCGCGCGGCTTCCAAGCGGCCAGCCAAGCGCGGGGATCACAGGCGAGGACTGCAGCCAGCCACCCGAGGGCGTGGCCGTGAACATGTTGCCGTCCTTGTCGATGATATCGATATGGACGGTATCGCCCTTGACCTGCCCCATGGCGCCGACCGTCGGCTCGCCAGCGCCCGCCGCGCTCACGGCTTCGCGCCGCTCCGATGTCGACTTGACGATCACCTTGCCGTCATAGCCCTCGATGACGCCGGGACGCTGCTCCATGTTGGCGTACTGGCCGATTTGGCGGCGGCGGTCCGAATTGTAGCGCTCGGACAGCAGCGTATCCATCGGGACATCTGCGAATTTCGGATCGCCGTAGAATGCCTCGCGGTCCGCATAGGCAAGCTTCGCCGCCTCGATCCACAGATGCACGAAATCGGCGCCCGTCGGATCGAGCTTGTCGAGGTCGTAGCCTTTCATGATCGCGAGCTGCTGGAGCATGACGGGCCCTTGCGTCCACGGGCCGGGCTTCAGCAGCGTATAGCCGTGATAATCGAGCGAAACGGGCGCCTCGATGGTCGGCAGCCAGCCCGCCATGTCGGCACCGGTCAGCACACCCTTGTGGCGCCTGCCGCTCACATCCATGACTTCGTTCGTGCGGCAGAACTGGTCGATCGCCTCGGCGACGAAGCCCTGGCTCCACGCCTTGCGCGCGCGATCGATCTCGGCTTCGCGGCTGCCGCCGCCGGCTTCGGCTTCCTTGAGAATGCGCTGGTAGGTCTCAGCGTGGGCCGTATTGCGGAAGAGTGTGCCGGGTGCCGGCACCTTGCCGCCCGGCAGATAGACGGCCGCCGAGGTTGGCCAGTGCTCCGTGAAGAGCTGCTTCACGGTCGCGATGGTCGCGCACGCGCGCTCGACGATCGGATGACCGTTACGCGCATAGCCGAGCGCGGGCTCCAGGACATCGCGCAAACGCATGGTGCCGCGATCGCGCAGGATCATCATGAAGGTTTCGAACGTGCCGGGAATGCACGCGGCCAGCAGTCCCGTGCCGGGCACGATGTCGAGGCCAAGGTGATCGCGGTAATGCGCGATCGTGGCGCCTGCTGGCGCCGGCCCCTGCCCGCAAATGACTTCCGGCGCGCCCTTCCTCGTGTCGTAGACGATCACGGGCACGTCGCCGCCGGGGCCGCACAGGTGCGGCTCGACAACCTGAAGCGTGAATGCCGCCGCTACACCCGCATCGAATGCATTGCCGCCCTTCTCGAGGATGGACATGCCGACTGCCGTGGCGATCCAGTGCGTAGTCGCGCAGACCCCGAATGTGCCCTCGATCTCGGGGCGCGTCGTAAAGGGACCGGCATTTATGTTCGCCATCGGGCTCGCTCCAGCGCATTTCAGTGAAAACACTGAGAGACAATTTACTCGCGTTTCGGGCCCCATGTCGTCTGCAGATCTTCAACGCCGAGCCATGCAATCAAACGCGAGGTCAAGTTCACGTGAGACTCGTGCATTTTGGGGTTCGATCGGGCGCACATGCGTGGTACACAGTTCGTATGCGCTCTGACGAGCAAGCTACGGGTAAATAAGGAGTAAATATACAATGTTTCGCGCTGCGTTGGCGCTCGTTATGACGAGTGCCGTGGCCTCGCCCGCCCTCGCTCAGGATTGGATGCCCTGGAACCAGCCAGGCTATCGCACCCCAACCTATTCCAGCCCCAGCTCGAGCTCGCGTGACGATGAAGATCGCTACGGGCCTCGCCCGCGTCCGCAAGGTCAGGCGCTCATGAGCGGCGGCCCGCGTCCGAGCGTATCACCATCACGCCCGGACCGCATTTCCTTCGCGAGCAGCTACGCACCCGGCACGATCGTCATCGATACTGCCGCCCGCAGGCTGTATCTCGTCCAGTCGTCACGTGAGGCGCTGCTTTATCCGATCTCTGTCGGCCGTGAAGGCTTCACCTGGACAGGCACTGAGCGCATCAGTCGCGTCGCCAGCTGGCCGGATTGGCATCCGCCCGCGGAAATGCGTCAGCGTCAGCCCTATCTGCCTGTGAAGATGACCGGCGGCGTCTACAATCCGCTCGGCGCCAAGGCGCTCTACCTCGGCAACACGCTCTATCGCATTCACGGCACGGACAATGCCCGCACCATCGGCCGCGCGACTTCGTCCGGCTGCTTCCGCATGACGAACGGTCATGTCACCGATCTATCGCGCCGCGTCGGCGTGGGCACCACGGTCGTGGTCGTCAATCGCCTTTCGTCGCGCACGGCGCGCGTCGACGACTGACAACCACCGAGAGTTCGGCCACTCCTGCTTCATGCGCCTCGCACGTCTCGTGCGGGGCGCAGTGCTTTTCAGGCCGCACATTCACAAACCGGTCTGACTCGGCTATCGCTGGACCTCGGCTTTGCGAGCGAGGAGAGGCGCCATGGGCACCCGTGAGCTATTGGCGGAGGCCGCCGGCACGTTCGCCCTCGTGCTCGCACTCTGTGGAACACTTCTGCTCGCACCTGCCGGCGTCGCAGGCCTTGCGGCGGCCCTTGCTGCCGGCGGTATCGTTCTCGCGATGATGGCGGCGTTCAGTCCGGTTTCAGGTGCTCACCTCAATCCCGCAGTCACGCTCGGCCTCATCGCGGCCGGCCGTCTCGACTCGAGCCGCGCGCCGCTCATGCTCCTCACCCAGTGCGTCGGCGCGATCGCCGCTATCGGCCTGCTCGCGCTGGTCTTGGCGGGCGCGGCCTCTCCGCCCAAGGGTGGGCTCTCCGCAATCGCAAACGGCTATGGACATGCCTATAGCCTCACGGCCGTCTTCGCGATCGAAGCAGCAGCCACCGCTATTCTCGTGCTCGTCGTCGTCGGCATGGGCGGCCGGCGCGCCCCGGCAACGCTCGCACCACTCGCTGTGGGCTTCGCAACCGTCGGTCTCTATCTGCTCACGATCCCGGTCTCTGGCGGCGGCATCAACCCGGCGCGCAGCCTCGCGACCGCCGTTTTTAGTGGGACGGAGGCGCTGCTGCAGCTCTGGGTGTTCTGGGTCGCTCCGATCCTCGGCGCCGTGCTCGGCGGTGTCATCGGACGCCTGCTCACGGACGACTGAACGCGTCGCAGCGCCGCACATATTCTCAAGGCGGCCTTGAAGTACGTACGCGCCACAATCATCTGCTAGCTTCTGGCCGTTTCAGGCTGCAGGAGCGAACCATGATCCGCAGAACCCGCCTTCTCGCACCAGCTATGCTGGCCGTCCTCGCGACGTTGCCCGCTTCCGCGCAGACGCGCGACGTGACGCGGGACGTGCCTGGCCGCTTTACCATGCAGCCCATCGAAGGCGGGTTCCTGAGGCTCGACACGCAGACAGGCGCTGTCTCGACGTGCCGCGCCGGAACCGGCAACCTCGTTCTCTGCCAGCCCGCGCAGGAGGAGAGTCAGGGCCTTGCAAAGGAGATCGAACGACTGCGCGCTGAAAACGTCGAGCTGAAGGCCGAAGTGCAGCGGCTACAGGGCATTGCGGGCGTGCAGCCTGCACCTCCCCTCGCCGGCCCACCGGCTGAGAAATTCCAGCTTCCGAGCGAAGAGGACGTCGACAGCGCTCTCGACTACGTCGAGCGCATGTTCAAGAAATTCCGCGACCGACTGCGCAATCTCGAAGAGGATAGCGCCAAGAAGCCGGGCACGCCGCTTTAGCGGCGGCCGCCCACGCCCATCTGATTAAAAGTCAGATGACCTCATCCGTCTTGTCGTCGGTCTCGCCGAAGCGGCGCAGCGTGGCGGGCTTCGTGCCGCGATAGAGCTTCTCGAGCCCTGGCGAGATCTTCTCGTTCTCGCGCTCAAAGAGCGAGTTTCCCTTGAGATCACTCTCGACGATGAACGGCCCGAAGCGCTCGACATCGAGCACCCAGATGGCCTGCGCGAGCCCCAACTCCTCGAGCCAGTGCGCATCGACGACCTTCTTGATGCCGCGCCCGAGCAGCGCGCCCGTTCCGTAACCGACTGTCGTCAGATAGATCGCATTGTGCGGCACGAAGCTCTTTTTATAGATCTCGCTCGACATGCCGCCTTTGCCGATGATGACATTGCAGCCCGACATGTCGAACCAGCCATCGATCCACTTGGCAAAGCGGAACGACGCCGTAGCCGTCACCGCTCCGACGGTCAGCTCGCGATTGGGCCCGACGCTCGCTGCCGGTGAGCAATGGAAACTCGCCGTGCCGATGCCGGAGGGCACGTTGCTACGTTCCTCCACCGCGCGCTTGTAGACGCCTTCGCGCGCCGTGTGGACGCGCCCGGTGAGGTACACGACATTGCCGATCTCGAGCTTCGCCAGCTCCTCGGTGGAAGCGGGCAGCGCGAGATCGACGGTCTTGAGCTTTGCCATTCTTCTTTGTCTTCTCAGTTGAACTCGATGACGCCGCGGGCGACCTGCCCCTTGGCCATGAGCTGAAAGCCTTCGTTGATCTCGTCGAACTTGTATGTGCGGCTGATCAGGCCGTCCAGATCCAGCTTGCCTTCCATGGAGAGATCGGCGAGCACGCCGAAGTCGATGGTGGGGCGGATCGAGCCGTAATACGTCCCCGAGACCTTCTTCTCCGTATAGACCATCTGGAAGGGCGATACCTGCGCCTTGGCATCTACATGCGGAATGCCGACGATGGTGGCGTGCCCGGCGGGTGCCAAGACATCGATGATCTGCTCGGTCGTCTTGGCCGTCCCGATTGCGTCGAACGAGTAGTCGGCGCCGAGACCGCCCGTAATCTCACGCACGCGCTTGACCACATCCTCGCGCGATCCGTTGATGATGTGCGTTGCACCGAACTTCGTCGCCATCTGCAGTTTGTTGTCGAGCAGATCGACGGCGATGATCGTCTTGGCACCGGCGAGCCGCGCGCCTTGCACGGCATTGAGTCCGACGCCACCGACACCGACAACCACGACGCTCGAACCAGCATCCACCTGGGCATGGCGCGTCACCGCGCCGACACCTGTCGCGACCGAGCACCCGATGATCGCGGCGTGCGTCCACGGCAGATCCTTGCGCACGGACACGAGTTGCTCGGCGGGGCAGACGACCATTTCGGCGAACGTGCCAATGCGCGCCATCTGGTACACGTTCTCGCCGTTGAGTTTGATGCGCGATGTGCCGTCATGCATCATGTGGCGCGGCTTGTCGTTGTGGCCGATGCAGAGCACCGAGCTGCCCTTCGCACAGTAGCGGCAATAGCCGCAGTTCGGGCGGAACGAGAAGATGACGTGATCGCCTTTCTTCACGTGCTTCACGCCGGCGCCGACCTCGACGACCTCGCCGGCTGCTTCATGTCCGAGGATCATCGGCAAAGGCGCGGGCCAGTCGCCGATCATGATGTGCCAGTCGGACATGCAGACGCCCGCGGCCTTCACCTTGACGCGCGCCTCGCCCTCCTTGGGACCTTCCTGTTCGAAGTCGAGCAGTTCGAGGGGTTTGTTGACCTCGGTGAGCACGGCAGCGCGCATGGGATGTTTCCTCGTGTTTGTGTTCTTCTCCTTCTCCCCGTTTACGGGGAGAAGGTCGGGATGAGGGGCGGCGGCAAACGCAAGCGCCTACAGCTCTGGCCGCCCCTCACCCTACCCCTCTCCCCGTAAGGACGGGGAGAGGGAAAATGATGTCAACCGCCCTTCACGCCTTGGGCATTGACATAGACCGCATAGAGCGACTGGCTCGCGGCCATGAACAGGCGATTACGCTTGAGACCGCCAAAGCAGACGTTGGCGCAGCGTTCCGGCAGCGCAATATGGCCGATGGGGGTGCCATCGGGCGCAAAAATGCGCACCCCATCGAGCTCTTCCGTGCCCATGCCCCAGCCGCACCAGAGATTGCCGTCTGTGTCACAGCGGAAGCCATCCGGCGTACCGCCTGCGGCATCGATCACCACACGGCGATTAGCGAGCTTCGTGCCACCCGCCGTCACGTCGTAGGCGATGATCTCGCGATTGGGCTGCGCCCGCGACGCGACCACATAGAGGATGCTCTCGTCCGGCGAGAAGGCGAGCCCGTTCGGTCCCGGAATATCATCCGCGAGCATTTCCAAACGGCCGCTCGTACCGTCGATGCGATAGAGCCCATGCGGGAGTTCCTGCTCGGCTTTGTATCCCTCGTAGTCGCTCAGCAGACCGAAGGGCGGATCCGTGAACCAGATGCTGCCATCGGACTTCACGACGACGTCATTCGGCGAGTTGAGCCGCTTGCCGTCGAAGCGATCGGCGAGAACGGTAATCGTGCCGTCGTATTCCGTGCGCGTGACGCGACGTCCGCCGTGCTCACATGTGATCAACCGGCCCTGGCGGTCGCGCGTATGGCCGTTCGCGTAGTCGGAAGGCTTGCGGAAAACAGACGTCACACCCGTCTCCTCGTCCCAGCGCATGATGCGATTGTTGGGAATGTCGCTCCAAAGCAGGTAGCGCCCATCTCCGAACCAGACCGGACCTTCCGCCCAGCGAAAGCCGACTGCAAGACGCTCGACCGCGCCGAGCGCGATGACATAGCGCTGAAAGCTCGGATGCAGAATGCGGATGGCAGGATCGGGATAATAGCTCGCGGGGGTCCATGGGCGACGCGATGCGGGCACGCTGACTTCGGTCATGTTCTGAGTTTCCTCCGTGCGTTGATTTTTTGATGTGTCGTTACGCGCAGGCTATCGCCTCTATCTCGAGCAGCCACGCCGGATCGAAGATGCCGGTGATGATGCAGGTCAATGCGGGGCGGCGCTCACCGAGAAACTCACTGCGCACCTGCCGGTATTCGGGAATGTAGCGGCGGTCGGAAAGGAAGATCGTCACCTTTATCAAGTTGTCGAGCGTCATGTCCGCGGCGTGGAGCTGCGCAACCACATTCTGCCAGGCAAGGCGTGCTTGGCTCGTGAAATCACCGGGCACCGCGCCATCCACGGCGACAGGAATCTGGCCGCTGACATAGAGCGTGCGCGTCGCGTTCTGCACCTCGATGGCCTGCGAATACGTGCCCGCGGGCGCCGGTGCGTCCGTCGCTTTGATGATCCGCTTCTGCATGGTGCTTCCTCCCTTTCCGGTCGCAGCACTCCGCGTACGCCGTTCACAGGCCGGGTCTAGTTCATCCTTGTGGCAAAATCACTTGCGCCATACACGGACTAACGGCGTGCGCGGATTGCGGCGCTTGCACGGGCCACCATCATCGTGTCACATCCGGCGCAGGGGAAGCCGATTCGTTCGGCCACGTATTATCCCGGGGCTTTGCGCCTCCGGGATGGGGGTTATAGTCATGGCATCTGCCGCCCATCGCCCACGATCCATGTCCGCGAAAGAACAACCGGCCAACACCAGCACACCGCTCGCGATCGCCAGCGCCCTGCGCACGCTCGAAGCTGAAAGCTCGGGTCTGACGGCGCTCGCTGCGTCCCTGCAGAACGGACTTGGCGAGCCCTTTCAGGAAGCCGTCCGCGTACTCGCCGGCGCCGAGGGTCGCGTCATCATCAGCGGCATCGGCAAATCGGGACACATCGGCCGCAAGATCGCGGCGACGTTCGCATCGACCGGCACGCCCGCCTTCTTCATGCATCCTTCCGAGGCCGCGCACGGCGATCTCGGCATGGTGACGCCGAAGGACGTGCTGCTCGCCATCTCGTGGTCGGGCGAAACCATCGAGCTCAAGACGGTCGTCACATACTCGCGCCGCTTCGGCGTGCCCCTGATCTCGATCACGTCGCGCGCCGCTTCCGCGCTCGGTCAGGCTTCCGACATCGTGATCGAGTTGCCGCGCGCGAGCGAAGCCTGTCCGCACGGCCTCGCGCCGACGACATCCACGACCATGCAGCTCGTGATCGGCGACTGCCTCGCTGTGGCGCTGCTCGAAGCGCGCGGCTTCACGGCGACGGACTTCAAGGTGTTCCATCCCGGCGGCTCTCTCGGTGCGCAGCTCAAGTTCGTCACCGATCTCATGCACAAGGACGACCGTCTGCCGCTCGCACGCGTGGACGAGCCCATGAGCGGCGCGCTGGTCACCATGACGCAAAAGGCGCTCGGCTGCCTCGGCATCGTCGACGGTGACGGCAAGCTCGTCGGCATCATTACGGACGGCGACTTGCGTCGTCACATGGGCCCCAATCTGTTGACGGCAACAGCCGGCCAGATCATGACGTCGAACCCGAAGACGATCAAAGCCACGGCGCTCGCGTCTTCCGCGCTCGACATCCTCAACAAGTCGCGGATCACGACGCTGTTCGTCGTCGACGCCGGGCGGCCCATCGGCCTGGTCCACGTCCACGACCTCCTGCGCGCAAGCGTCGCCTGAACGCGACGGCATTCGGCAGCAGGCAACGGCGCGTGCGCGAAATGAAAAGGCCGCGAGCATCGTGTGATGCTCGCGGCCTTTATGTTTGATCAGCAGTGCCTGAGAGGCAGCAATCTAATCGCGCTTGTCCTCGATGAGGCGCACGACGACATCGACGTGGCTGATGCGCATGCCCTTCGGCGGTGTCGGCAGACCGTCGACGCGTATCGATCCCTCGGGGATGTCCATCAGCTGGCCATCCTGCTCGACATAGAAGTGGCTGTGGTTCGACGTGTTCGTGTCGAAGTACGTCCGCGTGCCGTCGATCGCGAGTTCGCGCACGAGACCGGCCCGCTTGAACTGATGCAGCGTGTTGTAGACCGTCGCAAGCGAGACGCGCTCGCCGCCGGCAACCGCCTCGGCGTGCAGGATCTCAGCCGTCACGTGGCGGCCATGGTCGGTGAACAGCAGTCCGCCGAGCGCGAGGCGCTGGCGCGTCGGACGCAGCCGAGCGCGGCGCAGCAGCTCCGTTACCTCGGCTTCGTCGAGAGGTCTGCCGTGATCGTGGTGATCATGTGCCTTGTGCATATTTCCGCTCATCAAGCGTTTCCGCTCATCACAAAAAGGGCGAGCCCGGTCGTCCTCGCCGTCATACCCGATTGGAATACTCGACTTTTGGGGTCAACATCCAGTATTTTTTGCAACCAAGTTACAGCCTTATAGCGCGGCGCCCCCCCAACCCGCAACCGGGACACCGCCGCAGGGCCTATTCCGACGCTTGTTTAGACAGCTTCAAAATATCTCACTGTCTCAACGATTTGTCAGCTTGAGCTCAATACGGCGGTTTCGCCGCAGCACTTCGTCGCTCGCCCCGTCTTCGAGCGGCGCGAACTCACCGTAGCCCGCCGCAACGAGCCGGTTGGCCGGCACACCTCGGCTGATCAGGTATTTCACGACACTGATGGCGCGCGCGCTGGACAGCTCCCAGTTCGAGGGAAAGGCACTGCTGGCAATGGGGCGGGCGTCCGTATGTCCATCCACCTGCAGGGCCCAACCGATCTCCTTCGGGATCTGCCGTTCGAGCTCGACGATGGCCGCCGCGAGCTGGTCGATGGCCGCCAGACCTTCCGGTGTCATGGTCGCCTGACCGGACGGAAAGAGCACCTCGGACTGGAAGACGAAGCGGTCGCCGACAATACGGATATCCTTGCGATCCCTCAGCAGCTCCCTGAGGCGACCGAAGAAATCCGAGCGATAGCGCTGCAGCTCCTGCACCTGCCGGGCGAGCACCACATTGAGGCGCGCCCCCAGATCCGATATTCGCGCCTGCGAATCCTTGTCCTTGGCCTCGGCGGCGGCCAGCGCCTCGTTGAGCGCCGCGATCTGGCGGCGTAACGCGAGCAGTTGCTGATTGAGCAAGTCCACTTTGGCAAGGGCCTCGCTCGAAACCTCTTTCTGCCCCTCGAGCTCCTTCGTCAGCGCGCCAACGCGTGCCTCGGCGGTGCCGGCGCGCTCGGCATCGAGCCCCGCGAGGCCAGACAAGCGCGCGCTCTCCGCCCGTGCCGACGCGAGCGTCGCCTGGATGGCCGCGAGCTCGTCCTCCAGCGATCGGCTCTTGCCCTTTTCGAGCGAGAGCAGGCTCGTGAGTTCGGCAATCTGGAGGTTGAGTTTGCCGAGCGCGGTATCCTTGCGGCCGGACTCCTGGCTGACGAAATACTGGGCCAGCATGAACAGCGAGAGCAGGAATACGAACGTCAGCAGCAGCGTCGACATGACATCGACGTAGCCCGGCCAGAACTCGCCGTACTCGTTCGAACGCCGTGAGCGCGAGCCCGCCATTTACGCGTTACCTCAGCTTCCCCGCCGTGATCCGCCGCGACCCGAGAGATCGCGCAGAACAGACGTCATCTCCGACTGGCGTGCCGCCTGCTCGTCGACCCACTCGCGTACGATCTTCTGCTCGGCCCGCATCTGGCCGACGACCTCCTGCAAGCCACGGCCGACCTCGCGCATGGTTTCCGCACCCTGGCCGCCAGATGAGCCGATCAGGTGAATGCGATCGGAAAGCTCCGCGATCGTGCGCTGCACTTCGAACAGGGCGCCGTAGATCTGCTGGCCGACCTCGCCCGAGCCCTCGCCGCCCGGCGTCAGCTCCGTGATGCCGGAGAGCCATTCTTCGAGCTCGTTGTAGAAGCGGTTGTGCGCGTGGCTGGCTTGCAGATCGAGGAAGCCGAGCACCAGCGAGCCCCCGAGGCCCATCAGCGATGACGAAAAGGCCGTGCCCATGCCGCGCAATGGCCCCGCGAGGCCCGACTTCAGCTCCTCGAACATGAGCACGCTGTCGCTGCCCTTCGTGTCGAGCGCATTGATGGTGGTGCCGACCGAGTTGATGGTGTCGAGAAGCCCCCAGAACGTACCGAGCAGCCCGAGGAAAACCAGAAGGCCGACGAGATAGCGGCCGGTATCGCGCGCTTCATCAAGGCGGCCGCCGATCGAATCCATGATCGAGCGCATCGACGACGTCGAAAGCGAGAGCTGTCCCGTGCGATCGCGCAGCATGGTCGCCATCGGCGCCAGCAGCACCGGCTTGTGCTCGATGGCGAGGCCCGGATCAGCAATGCGGAACGCATTCACCCAACGGATTTCGGGATAGAGGCGAAGAACCTGACCAAAGGCGCGCAGGATGCCGATGCCGAGCACCGCGAGGATGAACCCGTTCAGCACCGGGTTCGCCCAGAAAGCGTGCTGAATTTGCTGGTAGAGAATGGCGCCGCAGAGGCCGACGATCACCACGAAGACCAGCATTCCCCGCAGGAAGGGCCCCGGCGTATTGAGCGTTCGGTGCAGCCGTCTGGACGCCAGCTCAGTCGGCCGCGTTCCTCTCGCCATTGCTCAACTCCGCATCACACTCAGCCCCACGTCACAGAGCCGCCGTGGAACGCGGCAGTCGGCACGCAGTGCAACAAACACTACCCGATGATCGTGGCAAAACAACCAGGGACTGTGGCGAAAATCACAACTGTCCCGTCATGGCAATTCGAAGGCATCGAGACACACACACTCATGCCGACTTCTGAAGCGCCCCCAGCAGCAGCTTATGAATCGTCGGATTTCCCGCGACAATGCTGCCTTTGTCGAGCATGTCCTCACCGCCGGTAATGTCGGTCGCGATTCCGCCGGCCTCCCGCAGAATGACGATGCCTGCCGCCATGTCCCAGGGTTGCAGATCATGCTCCCAGTACCCGTCGAACCGTCCGGCGGCCGTCCAGGCAAGGTCTACCGAGGCGGCACCCGTGCGCCTGAGGCCGGCAACGTCGCGCATGAGCGGGCCAGTCTCGCGCTCGAAGCGCTCGTAGCCTCCACGACCGCGAAACGGAATACCGGTGCTCAGCACGCTGTCCTGCAGCGACTTGCGCGCAGCCACGCGAAGGCGCCGGTCATTGAGGAAGGCGCCCTTGCCCTTCTCTGCCGTATAGAGCTCGTCACCCACCGGGTTGTAGATGAGGCCCGCGACCAGCTCTCCATCGCGCTCTAGCGCGATCGAGATCGCGAACAGCGGGATCGAATGCAGGAAGTTCGTCGTGCCGTCGAGCGGATCGACGATCCAGCGATGCGTCTTGTCATCGCCTTCGATCTCGCCGCCCTCCTCCATGAGGAAACCGTATCCCTGGCGCGCCTTCGCCAGCTCACGATAGACGATCTCCTCGGCGCGCTGATCGGCGGCCGATACGAAGTTCGCCGGGCCCTTGATCGAGACCTGGAGCTGCGACACCTCACCAAAATCGCGCGACAGGCTGCGCCCAGCCTTGCGGGCGGCGCCGATCATGACATTCATAAGCGCGGATACAGGCATGGCGCCTCGGTTTCTTAGCCTGGACTGATGGAAGGCTGAACCCCTAGCGCCTGGGGGCCGGAGATACAAGGGGCCGCTGGTCGCGGATGCAGCCGGCTTAATTCGTGGCTTCGCCACGAGAGGGGCTGCCGCCCCTTCAACCCCGCGTGGGGGGGACACCCCCACACCCCCGTCTTTTATGAACTGGAGCCCGCCGCTGGCACGCCGCGATCCTCTCTCCCCACATGCTTGGAGAGGGGGCCGCGGCAAACACAAACGGTGCGCAAGTTGCCGCCCCTCATCCTAACCTTCTCCCCGTAAAGGACGGGGAGAAGGGACATGTGGGCGCCAACAGCAGGCTCCAAGTCAAAAAAGGAGGGGGTCCGGGGTCTCCCCGGTAGAGCGCGAGACCTAGTCTCGCTCGTGCCGGAGGCACGAAGCTACTTTCGCGGATCCACCGCGTCCTCGATCTGCAGCTCAATGCGCTGGCGACCGCCCCAGGTATCGCGACGCAGGTTGCCCGCGACATGGATCGGCATCCCGCCCGTGTTCGTCAACAGCTCGCCGAGCGGCTGCCCGACGGCACGAAACGCGATGCCCTCAATGCGGCTGCCATCGTCCGCTTCGAGCGTCACCCGCAGGTGCGCCTCCCCCATGACCTTGGCAAAGCGCACGCGATGCGCAGGGAAGACAAAGCGCGGCTGCGGATTACCCTGGCCATACGGTCCCGCGCGCTCGATCAGATCGATGAGGGTGTCGTTGGCGGCAGCGGGTGTGAGTGCGCCATCGATTTCCAAAGCCCGCGCAGCACGCGCCGTCGTCGCGGGCGATGCCACCTGCTCGGCGAGATACGTGCGCGCGGCCTCGAACTTGCCGCGTGCGACCGTGAGGCCCGCCGCCATGGCATGACCACCGCCCTTGAGCAGCAGACCGTCGGCGGTCGCCGCGCGCACAGCAGCGCCGATATCGACGCCAGCGATGGACCGCAGCGAGCCCGTTCCCTGATCAGGACCTTCCCACGCGATGACGCACGCCGGCCGCCCGAAGCGCTCGACGAGCCGGCTCGCGACAAGCCCGACTACGCCCTTGTGCCAGCGTTCTGAGGCCACCACGAGCATCGGCAGATCCGGCATCTCGTCGATCAGCCGATCGGCTTCCGCCGTCGCCTCTTCGAGCATCTGCGTCTCGATGGTCTTGCGCTCACGATTGAGCTTGTCGAGCTGCACGGCAATGCGCGCGGCTTCCGTCTCGTCGTCGAGCGAGAGCAGGCGCGCGCCGAGTGCCGCATCGCCGATGCGTCCACCGGCATTGATGCGCGGTCCGAGCACAAAACCCAGCAGATACGGCGTCGGCGGCTGATTGAGGCCAGCCGCATCGACGAGCGCGCGCAGGCCGATGTTCTGGCGCTGGCGCATGACCTCCAGGCCGCGCGTGACATATGCGCGGTTGAGCGTCTGCAGCGGCACCACATCGCAAACCGTCGCCAGCGCGACGAGATCGAGCATGGAAAGCAGATCGGGCGGTGGCCCATTCTTGTCGTAGTAGCCGCGTTGGCGCAGCTCGCGCGTCGTCGCGACGAGCACCATGAACACGACGCCCGCCGCGCAGAGATGGCCGAGCCCGGAGATATCATCCTGGCGGTTCGGATTGACGACCGCGCTCACCTCGGGAAGCTGCTCATCGGCCTGATGGTGGTCGATGACGAGGACGTCGGTCTTGCCGCGATGCTGCGGTGCCAGTGCCTCGAAGCTCGTCGTGCCGCAGTCCACGGTCACGATGAGCTGCGCGCCCTTTTCGACGAGGCCCTGGATAGCCGGGACATTCGGCCCGTAGCCTTCGAACATGCGGTCGGGAATGTAGATCGTCGCATCGAGACCATGCGCCAGGAAGAAGCGGCGCATGAGCGCGGACGAGCACGCGCCATCGACATCGTAGTCACCGAACACGGCCACGCGCTCGCGCTTGACGACCGCATCGGCCAAACGGCGCGCGGCCTTGTCCATGTCATTGAGCGTGCTCGGATCGGGCATGAGCGCGCGGATGGTCGGCTCGAGCACCGTCGGCACTTCGTCAATGCCAATGCCGCGCGCAGCGAGCACGCGGCCAAGGAGTTCGGGCAGTCCATGCTGCTGGCTGATGGCGATCGCCGTATTCGCAGCTCCCGGCGCGAGGCGCTCACGCCACGTGTAACCGCGCGCGGAGGTGGTCACGCCGAGATAAGCCTGGGCGTCGCCGCTGATCTCCTCACGCGGCCTTGCCCGCGCCGCCCCTCGTGCCATGCGTACCCCCACCCACTCCGACGCGAGGGTTGTAGATGATTCTGAGGGTTCGATGCGAATCGGGCGGCACCTGCAGGCACCGCCCTCAACAGTTTACATGCCTCAGTGCACGGCGATCGGGTTACCGGGCGACCCCGTGGCGCCCTTGATGGGCAGCGGGGCGAAGATGTAGGCGAATTCATAGACCTTGGCCTCGGCGAGGCGCTCGGTCGCGACGTTCTCGTGGATGAAGATGCCGTTCTTGGCCAGGAACTCCTGGTGGACGGGGAATGCTGCCTTCGCATTCGGATTGGGTATGACCTCCACCGGCCACGTATCCGCGCCGACGACCGCGACGCCCTTCTTGATCAGCCACTGCGCGGCTTCCATGCCGATGCCCGGGCAGCCGCTATTGAACGTAGCGTTGTCCTTGATCCAGTGACGGGCCCATCCCGTGTGGAACAGCACAACATCGCCCTCGCCGATGGCGTCGGCGGACAGGCCCTGTTTCTTGAGGGCGGCTTCGATATCCGCGACTGTAATCTCGTCACCGGCATTCATCGGGGCGCCCCGATGGGCCGCCGCATCGATCAGGATGCCTTTGGTGAAGATTGGCTTCACATGTTCGATGCCAAGCCGCTTGAGACCGGTCGGTCCGAAGATGTCCTGCGCCGAGTTGCCATTGTAGAAAACCTGACGGCCGCCTGCACCGAGGCCAATATGCCCCAGGCCGTCGAACTGCGTTCCGACTTGACCGATCTCCGTGGACAGGAAGTCGTCCATCCAGATGACGTTGTTCTCGCCCACTGGCCCGCCCGCGAGCCCGCCCGTGCCACGCAACGCGAATGCGCGCGCGCCAAACAGCGGCATGGCGGCCTCGTATGTCCGTCCGAGTGCGATGACATTGCCGGTCTTCATGTACTTCATGGCCTCCATGACCTTTTTCGGCGTCATGAGGTTGGAGGCGCCAGCCTGATCGTCCTTGCCCCAGCGCGAGGTCGTACCTGCGTCCTGGGCGCGAGCTGCATGTGTTGCGAGCAAAAGAGTGGTGGCGCCCGCCAGCGCCTTGATGAGCTTTGACATTTCGTTTCCTCCTTAGTCGGGCGGACTTCTCATGAAGTCATTGGTCCGCCAACGAACGAAGAAAGAATGCCGATAAAGCGGGCCCTTCTCAAGGCAATCGCAGTGTCATCCGTGATCGACTTACCGACGGCGCCTCATGCCAAGTGTCGTTTGGCGATCACATCGATCTCCATCAACTCACGCAGGAGCCCCTCGAAATCCTTGAGCGGCACCATGTTGGGGCCGTCGGACGGCGCGTTGTCGGGATCCTGGTGCGTCTCGATGAAGAGGCCCGCGACGCCGACCGCCACCGCCGCGCGCGCCAGCACCGGCACGAAGCGGCGGTCACCACCGGAGCTCGTGCCCTTGCCGCCCGGCTGCTGAACGGAATGCGTGGCGTCGAAGATCACCGGCGCGCCGGTCTCCGCCATGATCGGCAGCGATCGCATGTCAACGACGAGCGTGTTGTAGCCAAAGGACGCCCCGCGCTCGGTCACGAGCACATTCGGATTGCCGCTGCCGGTGATTTTTGCGACGGCATTGGCCATGTCCCAGGGCGCGAGGAACTGCCCCTTCTTGACCTTGACCACGCGGCCCGTCTCGGCCGCAGCAATGAGCAGATCCGTCTGTCGACACAGGAAAGCCGGGATCTGCAGCACATCGACCACTTCGGCGAGCGCGGCACACTGGCCAGCTTCATGCACGTCCGTCACCACCGGAAGACCGAAGCTCGAACGGATCTCGGCGAATACATCGAGTGCGGCGGCAAGCCCAATGCCACGTTTGCCTGAAAGCGACGTGCGATTCGCCTTGTCGAAGCTCGTCTTGTAGACGAGGCCGAGACCGAGACGACCGGCAATCTCCTTGAGTGCCGTCGCCATCTCGAGCGCGTGCGCGCGGCTCTCCATCTGGCAGGGACCAGCAAAAACCGCGATGGGCCGGCGCGCGCCGAATGTCACATCCCCAACCCGAACTTCCGCATTGGGCTTAAGCGTTTCGCCGCTGCTCATGAGCCCTCCTTCTGGTGTGGTGAGAATTACCGGTTGGCATCGAGATGGGACTGCACGGACTTGCGAAGCAGATCCGTGATCTTCACCATCGAGGCGTAATTGTCGCCTTCCGTGTAGCGGTACATGTAGAGCAGGCGCCCGCGCACGACCACATGCGCATAGACGCAGAGGATCAGCTTGTCGGTGCCCTGCTCGGTCCGGATACGCTGAAGAATGCTGGCGTAGCAGGCGTCCGGATCCTCATGCACAACGCCGACGAACTGAGTCTCGTTGAGCTTCACGGTATCGCTCGCCTTGTTGAAGCGTTCGCGAACAACCTCGACAGGCCCCGTGATGAGCGCATCGCCACCCTTGCGCAGCGCCGTGCAGATTTCCTTCGACGTCGCTTCCTCGCGCCCGGCGAGATTGCGTGTGCGATGCGCGAGGCCGACCTGCACCTGCGCGAAATCATCCAATGTCGGCCGAGTACCGTTCCGCCAAGGCTCGATCTGATCGCAGTCGGCCGTTGCCAGCAGCAGTTCATTCTGCCCTGCGAGCCCGCGCTCGACAAGATCGTACACACGCTGGTCGGAGGGATGATTGCGCTCCAGCAGACACTGGTCCGGATCGACGAGCAGGATGACGTCCTGACCGCCAATCGAGACGGTCGTCTGTCGCACACCCTGCGCATTGACGGGCCACACCGCCGCAATACCTGCAGCAATGGCGAACGCCACGGCCATCGCCTGCCATCCAGTCCGTACTTGCCCCCACACGTCGTGCACTCCCCTATCTCGGACCGATCCACGCAGGCTTCGCGCCCTTGCCAGCCAGCGCCTCGAAGCGCGGCAGTTCATCATGCACTTCGAACCAGGCAACCTGCTCGACGACATGCGCATGACCGGTCGGCGGCCACTCGGAGGGATCTTCGAGCGTGCCATGATAGAAGTGGATTTCATCCGGCCAGCGTGCGCCCGTATAAGCGATAGGCGTGCCGCAGGTTCCGCAGAAATGCCGGAAGGCACCGGGTGAGCTTTCATGCTTCAGAGGAGTCGCACCCGTATAGCGCGCATTCTCGCTTTTTATGCCGACGTAGGTCGCAAGGGCCGAACCAACGGCGCGGCGGCAGCTCGCGCAATGGCAGTGCATGACCCAGCGCGGCTTGCCCGTGAATTCATAGCTGACGGCCTTACACAGACAGTGTCCGCGCGTCAGCACCTGGCTCCCGACCGCCAGATCGGTTTCACTTCCGGCCATCGGACCCTCCTCCTCCACGCGCGACTCATCGTCCCCAGTCTAGGCGCTTTGAGGGCGGCCTACGAGCGAGTGCACACCTCGAATTGCTTCGATGGGGGACGAAACGTCAGCCTGCTCGACGAGCTACCCTTGGCTCGACAATCGCAGGAGAGCCCTATGCTGACATGTGTCATCCGCTACCATATCGACCCAACGAAGAAGGACGCATTCGCCCAATATGCGCGCAACTGGGGCGAGGCCATACCCCGCTGCGGGGCTGACCTGATCGGCTACTATGCGCCCCACGAGGGATCGAGCACCCTCGCTTATGGCATCTATAACATCCCGAGCCTCGCCGAATACGAGGCCTACCGTGCCCGGCTTGCAGCGGACCCGCTGGGGCGCGAAAATTATCTCTTCGCCCAGCGCGAGAGGTTCCTTCTGCGCGAGGACCGAACGTTCCTCAGATGCGTGTCCATGCCCCACGGAGAGAAGACATGATCGCCGTCATTTTCGAAGTCTATCCCGCGGACGGGCGCAAGGAGGAATACCTCGACATTGCTGCGGGCCTCAGGCCGATCCTCCAGGAGATCGACGGTTTCATCTCTGTCGAACGCTTCCAGAGCCTCACGGACCCTAAGAAAATCCTCTCGCTCTCGTTCTTCCGCGACGAGCAAGCTGTGCGCGCGTGGCGCAATACCATGGCGCATCGCAGCGCACAGGGCCGGGGCCGCGCCGGCATCTTCGCCGACTATCGCCTGCGCATTGCGAGCGTCATTCGCGACTACGGCATGAACGAGCGCGATGAAGCGCCGGTGGATAGCCGTGCCGCGCACGCCGACAAGCCGGGCGCGAGTTAGACGCTCTCGCCCTTCCGGATGGCTTTGATGGCCTCGCGCGCGAGTTCGTCGGCCCGTTCGTTCTCAGGATGGCCGGCGTGGCCCTTGAGCCAGTGCCACTCGATGGTGTGGCGCTTGGTTGCCTCATCGAGGCGCTGCCACAGCTCGACGTTCTTCACGGGCTTCTTGTCGGCCGTTTTCCAGCCGTTGCGCCGCCAGCCGAATATCCACTTCGTGATGCCGTCGCGCAGGTAGTTCGAATCCGTCCAGAGATCGACGCGCGACGGGCCTTTGAGAGCTTCCAGCGCCTCGATCGCCGCCATCAGCTCCATGCGATTGTTGGTCGACTGCGCTTCGCCGCCCGACAGCTCCTTGCGATGCTCGCCGGATTCGAGAATGGCACCCCAGCCCCCCGGGCCCGGATTACCGGAGCAGGCGCCATCCGTGTGGATGATGACATGAGGTTTTGCGCGCTCCGCCATCAGCGTGTCTGCAGACCGTACTCGCTCGCCGACGCAACCGACTGGTGGAAGCGCAGGCGCCGCAGATATTCATGCGGATCCTTGCGTTTCACGAGGGCACCTTCCGGCGTGTTGATCCAGTCGTAGGCGCGCGTCAGTAGGAAGCGCAGCGCCGAGCCGCGCGCCAGCAGCGGCAGCGCGGCTCGCTCCGCCGGGTCGAGCGGGCGCACGGCATCGTAGCCGCGCAGCAGCGCCATACCCTTGGTCAGATTGAAGGAGTTGTCCGGCTCGAAACACCAGGCATTGAGACAGACGGCGAGATCATAGGCCAGCGCATCGTTGCAGGCGAAATAGAAGTCGATGAGCCCCGAGAGCCGATCGCCGATGAAGAAGACATTGTCGGGAAAGAGATCGGCGTGGATGACACCCTGTGGAATGTCGCGGGGCCAGTTGGCTTCGAGAAGTGCGAGTTCGCTCTCGATCAAGGCACCGAGCCCGCTGAAGATCTCATCGGCGCGATCGCGAAAGCGCTCGTAGAGCGGGCGCCAGCCGGAGAGCCCCAGCGCATTCTCGCGCCGAATATCGAACCCGCGCCCAGCCAGATGAAGCTCGGCAAGGGCCTTACCCACGGCCGCGCAATGCTCGACGCGGGGCCGACGAATCCATACGCCATCGAGGAAGGTCACGAGCGCCGCGGGCCGCCCCGCCAGCTCCTGCAGCATGGCGTCATTGCGATCGCGGACCGGCGTCGGACAGTTCAGCCCATGCCGCGCCAGATGCTCCATGAGGCCGAGAAAGAAGGGCAGATCATCCCGGTTCACCCGACGCTCGTAGAGCGTGAGGATGAAGGGTCCTTTCTCGGTGCGCACCAGATAGTTGGTGTTCTCGACGCCTTCGGCAATGCCTTTGCATGAGAGCAGCGTGCCAAGCGAATAGCCGTCGAGAAAGCGCACGAGATCGTCGTCGGAAACTTCCGTGTAGACGGCCATGGCAGCCTTACCCCTGTGCGCGCCGGGCCGCCCGCGGCGGCGCATCGTCCCGCAACTCGCGCGGCACGTTGAAGGCAATGCTTTCCTTGGCCGTCACGACGCTCTCGACCGTCACCTCGTAGCGCGCGCGAAAGGCGTCGAGGATCTCGTCCACGAGGACCTGCGGTGCCGATGCACCCGCCGTCACGCCAAGCGTGCGAATGCCCTCGAAGTCAGCCCAGTTGATCTCGTGCGCGCGCTGGATGAGCAGCGCCTTCGGGCAGCCTGCGCGTTCCGCCACCTCAACGAGCCTGAGCGAGTTCGAGCTGTTCGGCGCACCGACCACGATTACGCGATCCGAGCGTGGCGCGATGCTCTTCACCGCCGCCTGCCGATTGGTCGTGGCATAGCAGATGTCCTCCTTGTGCGGACTGGTGATCTTTGGAAAGCGCTCTTCCAGGATCGCGACGATCTCCGCTGTATCGTCCACAGAGAGTGTCGTCTGCGTGATGAACGCTAGGTGCTCGCGATCTGCCGGCTCGATTGTGCGCGCATCCTCGGCCGTCTCGATGAGGCGGACGGTCCCCTCGGGGAGCTGCCCCATGGTGCCGATCACCTCGGGGTGGCCAGCGTGGCCGATCAGGAGAATTTCATTGCCCGCGGCATGATGGCGCTCCGCCTCGACATGAACCTTCGAGACCAGGGGGCAGGTCGCATCAAGGTAAAAAAGGTTGCGCAGACGAGCGGCTGCCGGGACCGACTTCGGCACCCCGTGCGCCGAAAATATCACAGGGGCATCCGTTTCCGGAATTTCGTCCAGCTCCTCCACAAATATGGCGCCTTTCCGCCGGAGGTTCTCGACCACGAATTGGTTGTGAACGATCTCATGGCGCACGTAGACCGGGGCGCCGAATCGGGCGAGCGCTAGCTCGACGATCTGGATGGCTCGGTCGACGCCAGCACAGAAACCGCGCGGAGCAGCGAGCAGGATGGTCAGCGGCGGGCGTTCGGGCATGGTGATGTCGAGCCGACGTTGGAGCGAGCCGCGCGAGCAGCGGGAAGGGCGTTCCGCCAGGATCGCAGCTTGGCACGGGTTTGAGCGAGGTGCTACAGTTGTCGAATAAAATCAAGAGCAATGGGGCTCGCTCCCTTGCGGCCGGAGCGCGGGCACTGGTAGTGACGAATTCGATGGCAGGGGGACTGTCATCCTACGGGAATGGGGACCGCGTGACGGGGAATTTGCGTACTTTGCGCCGGGCGAGACGGCTTGTTGGCGTGCGCCTTCTTGCAATCTCGGCCGTTGGGCTGATGCTATCGGGCTGTGGCATGTCCACGCTTACGTCCGGCATGGGCGGCGGCATGTTCGGCGGCACGGGCTCGACAGGCTCGTCCGGGCGGGTCACCGAGCAGAGCCTGCTCTCGTCCGCCAAAACGGACGGCGCGAGCTCCGGCGGCGGGGTCGCCCATGGCTGTCCGCGCTTCCAGGTGGCTTCGCGCGACCACCACGTCACCATCTATGAGCCCGGTCGAGCCGGCGACAGCCTCGGCGTCGTGCATCGCGGCGAGATCACGCGAACCGCCCGCGAATGCAGCATCGAAGGCGGCCGCGTTACCGTGAAATACGGCTTCTCCGGACGCATCCTGCTCGGACCACGCGGGCGGCCCGGTGTGATCCATCTCCCTGTCCAGGTCGCCGTGCGCGATGCCAAGCGCGCATCCATCGGCGGCGACCGGACCAGCGTCGAAGCGCAAGTCACGATCGACAATCCGATCGGATACTTCTCGCAAGTTCGGACCGTAACATTCGACGTCCCCGAGGGCGCGCGCCCCGGTGATATTGATGTGTTCGTCGGCTTCGAGCAGACCGCACCGGGCGCCGGTTAGTCTGTAGCGCCCGTTTTTCCCGCACCATGGTGGTGTGCACCGATTGACAGCATCGACTGCTCGCCTATGCTCAGCCCGCCAGTCGAAATCTGCGGAAGAGATCGGCTCGCGGCTCAGATGGAGCTGCGTGCAGGCGCCGAAGGAGCAACCGCCCCGGAAACTCTCAGGCAAAAGGACCGCAGATTGATGGCACTCTGGAAAGCAGCCGGTGGCAAGGCCGGCTCACCGAAGGAGTAAGGTCGCTCGTCGCAGCGTGACGAGAGACCGGAATCTCTCAGGTTCCGTGACAGAGGGGGCTCCGGTTCGCGCGAATGGTCGCGCGAGCTCAGAGCCGCGTGGACCTCGTCACGATGAGCGCCGATCCGACTTCCAGCGCCCCGCTCCGGCGGACTCCCCTTTATGATCTGCACGTCGCCGCCGGCGCCAAAATGGTGCCGTTCGCCGGCTACGACATGCCCGTGCAGTATCCGCTCGGCGTACTTAAGGAACACCTGTGGACGCGCGAGCAGGCCGGCCTTTTCGACGTGAGCCACATGGGTATCTGCTGGTTGCGCGGGCCGGATCATGCGACGACGGCGCGCGCGCTCGAAGCACTTGTTCCCGCCGACATTCTGAACCTCAAGCCTGGCCAGCAGCGCTATTCGCAACTCCTTTCAGCGGACGGCGGCATCCTCGACGATCTCATGATCACGCGGCCGGAAGGCGCGGAGAACGATGGCGCGCTGCTGCTGGTCGTCAATGCCGGCTGCAAGGATGCCGACTACGCACACATCGCGGCGAACCTGCCCTCGGGTGTGCGCCTTGAGGTGGACGAAAACCACGCGCTCATTGCGCTGCAGGGACCACGCGCCGTCAGCGTGCTCTCGAAACTCATTCCCGGTGTCGAGAGCATGACCTTCATGAGCGGTCGCTTCGCGACGCTCGATGGCCAGACCGTACATCTCACGCGCTCCGGCTACACGGGCGAGGATGGCTACGAGATCGCCGTGCCGAATGCGCATGTTGCGAAGGTCTGGAGCCTGCTGACGGCCATACCCGAGGTCGAAGCCATCGGTCTCGGCGCGCGCGACTCGCTGCGTCTCGAAGCCGGTCTCTGCCTCTACGGCCACGATATCGACACCACTACGTCGCCCATCGAGGCGCGCCTGCAGTGGTCCATCCAGAAGCGCCGCCGTGATGAAGGCGGCTTCCCCGGCGCGGATCGCATCAAGGCCGAGCTCGCGAACGGGCCCAGTCGCCGCCGCGTCGGCATCAAGCCCGAAGGCCGTGCGCCCGCGCGCGAAGGCACCGAGATCCAGGACATGAGCGGCAAGCCGATCGGCACCATTACATCGGGCGGCTTTGGCCCAACGGTGAATGGTCCTGTCGCCATGGGGTACGTCGAGAGCGCGAACGCCGAGCTCGGCACACCCGTCCAACTGCTCGTGCGCGGGAAGCCATTGCCCGCAACGATCGCCAACATGCCGTTCGCACCACACCGCTACGTCCGCTGATCTTTCCCCGAACATCTGCAATCAGGAGCAATTCATGGCCATCGAGAAGTTCAGCAAGGATCACGAGTGGATCCGCGTCGAAGGCGATATCGCCACGATCGGCATCACGGTTCATGCCCAGGATCAGCTCGGCGATGTCGTGTTCGTCGAAGTACCCGAGGTCGGCCGCAAGGTCGCAGCCGAGGAAGCCGTTGCCGTGGTCGAAAGCGTGAAGGCGGCAAGCGACGTCTATTCGCCGCTCACGGGCGAAGTGATCGAGGCCAATGGCGATCTCGCGAGCACGCCCGGTCTCGTCAACGAGGACGCCGAAGGCAAAGCGTGGTTCTTCAAGGTCAAGCTCTCGAACCCAGCAGAGCTCGATGCGCTCATGGATCGCGCAGCTTACGACGACTTCGCCAAGAACGGCTGAGGCGCGCCATGTCGCACACTTATCAGGCGACCGTGCATTGGCAGCGCCCTGTCGGCGCTGTGTTCACGGACAACAAGTACAGCCGCGCGCACGAATGGCGCTTCGATGAAGGCGTCGTCGTGCCAGCGTCGCCGGCGCCGTCGTCCGTCAAGCCACCGATGTCGCGTGCCGACGCCGTCGATCCTGAAGAAGCGCTCGTTGCGGCCTGCTCGTCCTGCCACATGCTTTTCTTTCTCGCATTCGCGGGGCGGCAGGGCTTCGTCATCGACAGCTACACGGACACCGCCACCGGCGTGATGACACCAAACGAAGCGGGCAAGCTCTACATCTCCGCGATCACACTCGATCCGAAGATCGCGTGGGCCGGCGAGAAGCAGCCGACGGATGCCGACATCGCGGCGCTGCACGAGCGCGCGCACGCCGAGTGCTACATCGCCAATTCCATCCGCGCGACCGTCACCATCGCCGGAATGCCCGCACACCACTGACAGCTTCCTTCAAGCGAGAGCCCGACCATGCGCTATCTCCCCCTCGATGAGGCCGACCGGGCGGACATGCTCGCGAAGATCGGCGTCAAGGCCATCGACGACCTGTTCGCCGACGTGCCCAATGCCAAATTGCTGAAGTCCCCGCCGCCCCTCGCCAAGACGCAGAGCGAGATCGCCGTCGAGCGCGAGATCGGCAAGCTCTCCGCGAAGAACATCGCGGCAGGATCAGTGCCCTTCTTCGTCGGCGCTGGCGCCTATCGTCATCATGTGCCGGCCAGCGTCGATCACCTCATCCAGCGTTCCGAGTTCCTGACGAGCTACACGCCCTATCAGCCCGAGATCACGCAGGGCACACTGCAAGTGCTGTTCGAATTCCAGTCGCAGGTGGCGCTGCTGACCGGCATGGATGTGGCCAATGCCTCCATGTACGACGGCTCGACCGCCTGCGGTGAAGCCGTGCTGATGGCGCATCGTATTACGCGGCGGAAGAAGGCCGTGCTCTCCGGCGGACTGCATCCGCACTATCGCGCCGTCACCGAGACACTCGCCAAGTATGGCGGCTCGGACGTTTCCGCGATGGCGCCCGATCCGCTCGGCAAGGAGGATACGGCAGCCGCCATCGACGGCGAGACGAGTTGCGTCGTCGTGCAGTATCCGAGCGTCTACGGCGGCATTCGCGACCTCAAATCCATCGCCGACGCCGCGCACGCCAAGGGCGCGCTGCTGATCGTCGTCGTGACGGAAGTCGTCGCGCTCGGCGCACTGAAATCACCCGGCGAGATGGGCGCCGACATCGTCGTCGCCGAAGGTCAGTCCATCGGCAACGGCCTGAACTTCGGCGGGCCGTATGTCGGGCTCTTCGCGACGCGCGAGAAGTACGTGCGCCAGATGCCCGGCCGCCTCGCCGGTGAGACCGTCGATGCCGAGGGCAAGCGCGGTTATGTGCTCACGCTCTCGACGCGCGAGCAGCATATTCGACGCGAGAAGGCGACGAGCAACATCTGCACGAACTCGGGTCTGTGCGCGCTCGCCTTCACCATTCACATGACCTTGCTCGGTGAAGCGGGCCTCAGAAAGCTCGCCGCGCTCAATCACGCCAATGCCTGCGATCTAGCGGAACGTCTCGGCAAGGTGCCGGGCGTGAGCGTGCTCAACGATACGTTCTTCAATGAATTCACGATCAAGGTGCCGGGCAAGGCCGCCGATGTGATCGAAAAGCTCGTCGGCAAAGGCGTTCTCGGCGGTGTACCTGTCTCGCGCCTCGAACCCGACAAGCCCGAGCTTGCCTATGTGATCCTGTTCGCATCCACCGGGATCAACACCGACGACGACCGCGCAGCATTTGCCGCAGCGCTGAAGGAGGTCCTGTGATGGCCATGAATACCCAGGGTCGCCCGACCGCACCGGGCACTGTCTCATCCGCCGAGATCACGACCTTCACCGGCAATCGCGGCCTCGATCATGAAGAGGCGCTGATCTTCGAGATCGGCGATACCGGTCGCACGGGTGTTGATCTTCCGGCCGCGCCAAAAGCGAAATCGCGCCTCGGCGGGCTCGAGCGCAAGGCCGAGATCGGACTTCCCGGCCTCACCGAGCCGGAGACCATGCGCCACTACGTGCGCCTGTCGCGCAAGAACTACGCGATCGACAGCGGGTTGTATCCGCTCGGCTCGTGCACGATGAAGCACAACCCGCGCCTCAACGAAAAAATGGCGCGGCTGCCGGGCATCGGCGACATTCATCCTCTGCAGCCGCAGAGCACGGTGCAAGGCGCCATCCAGCTCATGGAGACGCTCGCGCACTACCTCATGGAACTGACGGGCATGCCGGCTGTCGCGCTCTCTCCAAAGGCGGGCGCGCACGGCGAACTGTGCGGGATGCTCGCGATCAAGGCGGCACATGAAGCCAAAGGATCGAAGCGCGACGTCGTGCTCGTGCCCGACAGCGCGCACGGCACGAACCCTGCGACGGCCGCCTTCATGGGCTATCGCGTGAAGCCGATCCCCGCCATGGCCGACGGCACTGTCTCGGCCGAAGCCGTACGCGCCGCGCTCGGGCCGGACGTCGCCGCGATCATGCTGACGAACCCCAATACGTGCGGCCTCTTCGAGCGCGAGATCGTCGAGATCGCCAAGGCCGTGCACGACGCGGGCGCCTACTTCTACTGTGACGGCGCGAACTTCAATGCCATTGTCGGCAAGGTGCGGCCCGGCGACCTCGGCGTCGACGCCATGCACATCAACCTGCACAAGACCTTCTCGACGCCGCACGGCGGCGGCGGTCCGGGTGCTGGTCCGGTCGTGCTCTCGGCGGCGCTCGCGCCCTACGCGCCGCTTCCTTTCATCCGCAAGGACGGCGACAAGCTCACACTCGTCGAGAATGAGGGCGCGGCAGGCGATGCCAAGCCCTTCGGGCGCCTCACGGCCTTCCATGGCCAGATGGGCATGTATGTGCGCGCGCTGACCTACATGCTCTCGCACGGCGCCGACGGCATGCGGCAGGCATCGGAGGATGCCGTGCTCTCCGCGAACTACATCCGCGCGAGCCTCAAGGATCTCATGAGCCAGCCGTTCGGCGGCCCGACCGGCGACCGGCCCTGCATGCACGAGGTGCTGTTCGACGATAGCTGGCTCAAGGACACCGGCGTCACCACGCTCGACTTCGCCAAGGCGATGATCGACGAGGGCTATCACCCCATGACCATGTATTTCCCGCTGGTCGTGCACGGGGCCATGCTCATCGAGCCGACGGAATCGGAATCGAAGCAGAGCCTCGACCAGTTCATCGGCACGCTCCGCTTCCTGGCCAACGAGGCCCGGCACGGCAATGACAAGAGCCGCTTCAAGGAGGCCCCAATGCTCGCGCCCCGCCGTCGCCTCGACGAAACCAAGGCCGCACGCGAGCCCCGCCTGAGGTGGCGTCCACCCGCCCCGAAAGCTGCTGCCGAATAGCAGTCGGCGAAAACAGCGCGGTCCACTACCTCCGATTGATATCCCTGGCTCGCGCAAGCTTCCTTACGTACGATGTTCAAGTGTTGCGTGATTCGCATCGCTGCCGGCGGCGCGTGCCCAGTCCGATTTGCCGCTTTTCTCCGTTGTCGGCGTGAGCTTAACCAAAAGTTTACGGTGCCTTGCGAGCGTCGTTCTCATTGCTCCATGGATTCGTCCCGCGTCGGGGCCCGAAGTTGCATCACTGCCGACGCACCGAAGCCGCCGACGCTGCAGTCCGGCTTCTTCCCTAGGCCCACTCGGGAACACGGCGCGACAGATGGGTGCTGTTGACGCACGTGCGGCAAGGGGAATGGAAATGGCCGGCGACGAGGACACTGCAAAGCCAAGGGCGAACGGCATCGATGCCGACGGTCCTCCCGTCGATCTGAAAAGCCTGCTCGACAACCTCGCCCATGAACTGACAGACGCGGGCTCGCGGCATACTGAAACGCTCCACGATATGCAGGGGCGCGTTGCAGCTCTTTCCGAACGAGCCAATACCGTCAAGCCGGGCCTGCCCCACGAATACAGCGCCGCGATCGACCGCATCGAGGCGGCCATGTCATCCTTTTCCGAGCGGCTGACCGATGCCGAGCCGCGCGCACACACGCCGCGGACCACCGACGACACGGATGGCATACTTCCGGAGACTGTCCGCGCCGAGTTGCGGAATGCGATCCTGAGTGCGCAGCGACCGTCGGAAGATGCGCCGCCAGCACTGCGTTCGGCAGTTGGGAGTTTTGCAGGACCCGCGTATGCCCAGGCGCCCGTGCCCACGACGAGCCAGTCCCCTTTTGGCGAATCCGGCGAGGAAACTCTTTCACCTCCATCTGCTGCCGCGCCGTCGATGCCATCTTCGGCGCCGCCGGCCGCAACAGCCATCGATCCCTCCTGGCTCGAGGCGCGCTTTGCCGATATTGCCGACCGCGTCGAGCAGTCGCTCGCCACTCACAGTCCGCACAACGCCCTCGTCGCGATCGGCACGCGATTCGACCAGTTCGAGCAGCGCTTCGATCACGCGCTCACCGAAATCAGTGCTCGGCCCGGTGTCGATCCCGAGGCCTTGAAGAGCGTCGAACAGCAGGTCAGTGACCTTGTGGTTCAGCTAGACCGTGCCCAACGCCAGCTGGGGCGTCTCGATGTCATCGAGAGCCGGCTCATGGATCTGCGCCAGAGCCTTTCCGACGAGCAGATGACACGGCTGATCGGCGCCCTCGCGCCGACGGACGAAAAACTCAGCGCGATCGCCACCGCCGCCGCCGAGCGTGTCGCCGACACGATACGCACCGAGGCACCTGCCGCTCACGCCGCTCACGCCATGGGCAGCGATCCCCGCCTCGTCGAGCTCACCACGATGCTCGATGCCTTCATCGGCGAGCAGCGCCAGGGCGACGCCCAGAACGCCGAAGCGCTCGATACGATGCAGCAGGCCATGCAGCATCTGATCGACCGTGTCGAAGCCATCGAGAACGCCCAGGCGAGCAATCACGACGCTCTCATGCGTGCACGTGCCCCGGCCGAGCCGGAGGCACAGCCGGTCTTCACCGTCCGGACGCCAGAACCGGCCCGCGCGCAAGCCGTCGATTTTCCTGAGCCTCAGGGAATGGCCGTCGATCTTCCGGAGAGCGCCGAGCAGCCGGTCACGCCTGCCGATATTCCTCCCGCATCACGCGGTCCGCGCCCCGCAGCGCAGGGCACACCCCCACCTCGCATGACCGCCGGCGGCGACGTCGACCGTCAGGCACTCATTGCCATGGCGCGCCGCGCCGCCGACAAAGCCTCGAGCGATGCATCGCCCGCGCCGCGCCCCGCCGCAGGCCGATCTCTGCCCCGTCCCAGCATTCTGCTGGTTGCAAGCTTCGCGGCGTTCCTCCTCGCCGGCTTCTGGCTCGTCGCAAGCTCGAGCTTGCGGGGCTACCTCCCAGGCTTCGGCGCGGGCACGACACGGACCGGCGATGCCTCCCACCTGATTGGATCACCCGCACAGGCTGCGGTCGACGAGCCGAGTGACGACGCAGTGTCGGAGAAGGCGGCGCCGGTCGAGCCCATCCAGAAGGCGAACCTCTCGACGCCGGTCGCTCCGTCATCCACGCCGACGACCCTGGTCACGACCACGACGTCCGATCTCATCACCACCATCGGCCAAGGACCGGCGCCTGTAAGCGCACCCGTCGTCGCTGTCCCGGCCGCGACGGGCGACATGCCGACAATGTCGCGATCGGTTGAAATGCCGCCCGCCCTGCTCGGCCCGCTCTCGCTCCGCCATGCTGCGTCGAAGGGCGATCCGAGGGCCCAATTCGAGGTGGCTGCGCGCTTCGCCGAAGGCAAGGGCATTCCGCAGGACTTCGGCCAGGCCGCGACTTGGTATCAGCGCGCCGCAACCCAGGGCCTCGCCGCCGCGCAATACCGTCTCGGCGCCCTCTATGAGCGCGGTCTCGGCGTCACCGCCGATCCGGCACGGGCACGCGTGTGGTACAATCGCGCCGCCGCGCAAGGCAACGTCCGCGCCATGCACAATCTCGCCGTCCTCAGCGCCGGCCGCCCGGGCATGAGCCCCGACTATCCCTCGGCGGTGCAATGGTTCACGGAAGCCGCGAGCCGCGGTCTCGCCGACAGCCAGTACAATCTCGGCATTCTCTACGAGAGCGGCCTCGGCGTGCCGGCCAACAACATCGAAGCCTACAAATGGTATGCGCTCGCCGCACGCAGCGGCGACAAGGATGCAACGCGACGCCGCGACGCCGTCCGCTCGAAGCTCGACAGCGCCAGTGTGAAATCGGCGGATGTGCTGGTCATCCAGTGGCGCGCCAAGGCCGTCGAAGGGGACGCCAACGACAGCCGTATCCCAGGCCAAGGCTGGCAGTCCGTGCGCCACTAGCGAGCCCTGCGCTGCCGCACCGCGATCGCAAAAAACCGTGACGCCTCTAGGATGCAAGCGGCGCCGGTGCGCAAGCTGCGCAGCCAGCGGATGACTCCGTTGAAAAACGGAACAATCGATCTCAACAACGCATTGACGCGCCGCGCGTCCTCAGGGCTTATAGCACCCGGTATCTAGTCCCGAGAATGCGTCCGGCCGACACGAGGTCCAGGCTCCGACCTGGGCAATGTCGTCGTCGTTGGCGTGTTTCTCGCCCAATCTTCAACCCCGCAGCATCCGTATCCAGCGCCGCAAAGTGAACATCTATCTCCCGATTGCCGAGATGTCCGCCAACCTCTTCCTGTTCATCGGGATGGGGGCGTCGGTGGGCTTTCTGTCGGGCATGTTCGGGGTCGGCGGCGGATTCCTGATGACGCCGCTGCTGATCTTCACCGGCGTTCCCTCGGCCGTCGCCGTCGGCACCGAGGCTGCGCAGATCGTGGCGTCGTCCGTCTCGGGGGCGCTCGCCCAATACCGGCGGCGCAACATCGACTTCAAGATGGGCACGATCCTGCTCGCCGGCGGTATCGTAGGGTCGGTATTCGGCGTCGAGGCCGTGAAAGCGCTCCGCCGCGCGGGTCAGTTCGATCTGTTCGTGATCATCAGCTACGTAACGATGCTCGGCGTCATTGGCACGCTCATGATGATCGAGAGCATCAACGCGCTCCGGCAGGCGCAATCGGGCGTCGTGCCTGCGAGCCGTCAGCGCGGACAGCACAATTGGGTGCACCGCCTGCCGTTCAAGATGCGGTTTCACCGCTCGAAGCTCTACATCAGCGCTCTCCCGCCGCTCGCGCTCGGCGTCTTCGTCGGTTTTCTGGCAGCCATCATGGGTGTGGGCGGCGGCTTCATCATGGTCCCCGCCATGATCTACCTGCTCAAGGTGCCGACCAATGTGGTCGTCGGCACCTCGCTCTTCCAGATCACGTTCGTGACCGCCGCCACGACCATCCTGCACGCGACGCAGAACCAGACCGTGGACGCGACGCTCGCGCTGCTGCTCATCGTCGGCGGCGTCATCGGGGCCCAGTTCGGTGCCATCGCAGGCCAACGCCTCAGGGGCGAGCAGCTCCGCTTTCTGCTGGCCGGCATTGTGCTGCTGGTGTCGCTCCGTCTCGCCTGGAGCCTCGTCGTGCATCCTGGCGAGCTTTTCTCGCTCACGCCGCTCGGGAGACCGTGATGGGTGTGCGCGCCAGACATAGAGGTACGATCGCGGCGCTCGCCGCCGGCCTGCTGACCGCGTGCGCGCTGTTGTGGCCTGCCGTCGGCCAGACACCGCCAACACCAGCTCCATCGCAACCGCCGACAGCACCGCTCCAGCCGGTTCCCTCGCCACAAATCGCACCGCCGACACCGGTGGCGCCCGAGGTTCGCGCGCCGGAAGCACCGCCGCTCCCCCGCGAAGCCGTCCACGCGGATGTTTCCACCCGCCGCATTGCCGTCACCTCAACCTTCTCGGGAACGGGCATCATCGTCTTCGGCGCCGTCGACAACAGCCGCCAGACGAGCGCGGAATCCGGCCTCTACGACGTCGTGATCGTCATCTCGGGCGCGCCCTCGCGGCTCGTCGCACGCAAGAAAAGCAATGTCGGCGGCCTTTGGATCAACACCTCCTCGACGACCTTCACGAGCGTACCGAGCTACTACGCGATCAGCTCGACCCGTCCGCTCGACGAGGTCGCCTCCGACGACGTGCTCAAGTCGAGCGGCATCGGCTTCGACTTCGTCCCCATGACCTTTCACCGCTCGGCCCGTAACCTGACGGCAGACGAGATCCGCGAATGGCGCGACGCGGTGGTGCGGCTCAAGCGGCGCGATCGGCTGTATCAGCAGGACGAGTACGGCGTGGCGTTCGTCGGTCGCAGTCTCTTCCGTTCAGCCTTCGATATGCCGGCGACCGTCACGGTCGGCGCCTTCGAGACCCGCGTCTATCTCTTCCGGGACGGTGAACTGCTCAGCACCTACACGACGAAGCTCGACCTCGAGCGCGAGGGCCTCGAGCATTTCGTCCACCGCTTCGCCTTCGATCATTCATTCTTCTACGGCGTGCTGACGGTGCTCATCGCCGTCGGCGCCGGGATGCTCGCGTCGTACGTCTTCAACCGCAACAAGGCTTGATCCTATTTCCCCTTCTCCCCGTGCTCACGGGGAGAAGGTCAGGATGAGGGGCGGCGACAGATTCTGACGTTGGCGTTTGCCGCCGCCCCTCACCCCGACCCTCTCCCCAATGAAGAAATGGTGAGAGGGAGATCAGGATTTCGCACGCACGTAAGAGCCGGGGGCATCCTCGATCACGCCGAGCGTCGCACCGGGGTCACGCGCCGCAATTTCCTTGCCCGAGCGCTTCTTCAGCCAGCCCATCCAGTGCGGCCACCAGGAGCCCGGCGTCTCCTTGGCACCTTCGAGCCATTCCTCGATGCTGTCGACGCGATCCGGGTTCGTCCAGAACTGGTACTTCGGCGGGCGGCCTTCGAGCGGCGGATTGATCACGCCGGCGATATGGCCTGATCCCGACATCACATACTCTACGGGCCCGCCAAAGAGCCGCGAGCTGATGAAGACAGATTTCGCCGGCGCGATATGATCCTCGCGCGCAGCAAGCTCGTAGATCGGCAGCTTGACCTTGCTCATGTCGAGCGTGATGCCGCCGATCTTCAGCTCACCCTTGGCAAGCTTGTTATCCTTGTAGAACTCGCGCAGATAGAAGCTGTGATTGGCCGGTGGCATCCGCGTCGAATCCTGGTTCCAGTACAGGAGATCGAACGGGAAGGGCGTCTTGCCGAGCATGTAGTTGTTGACGATGTACGGCCAGATGAGATCGCGCGGCCGCAGCAGATTGAAGACCGTCGCCATGCGCGAGCCGTCGAGGTAGCCGCGCTCGGCCATCATTTCCTCGAGCGCCTTGAGCTGCGCGTCGTCGATGAAGAGCAGCAGATCGCCGGCCTTCGTGAAGTCGGCCTGCGCTGCAAAGAACGTCGCCGAATTATAGTTGTCGCGCCCGGTCGCAGCGTCATAGGCGAGCGTGGTCGCGAGCAGCGTGCCGCCAACACAGTAGCCGACGATATTGATCTTCTCCTGGCCCGTCTCGCGCTGCACCGCATCGGTCGCGGCATGAATACCTTCGCGCATGTAGTCCTCGAAGGTCTTGTTCGCGAGGCGCCTGTCGGGATTGACCCACGACACGACGAAGACCGTGAAGCCCTGCGCGACGATGTAGCGGATGAAGGATTTCTGCTCGGTAAGATCGAGGATGTAGAACTTGTTGATCCACGGCGGCACGATCAGCAGCGGCACCTCCCGCACCTTGGGTGTCGAGGGCGTGTACTGGATGAGCTGGAAGATATCGTTCTGGAAGACGATCTTGCCGGGCGTGATCGCGAGATTGCGGCCGACTTCGAAGGCACTCGTGTCCGTCTGGCTGATCTTGATGAGATCGCCCGACGTTTCGAGATCGGTGAGGAGGTTGCCGACACCGCGCACGAGATTCTCACCGTTGGACTTGAACGTCTCGCGCAGGACCTCGGGATTCGTCAGCGGGAAATTGGAGGGCGAAAGCGCGCTCGCGACCTGACGGAAATAATACTCCGCCCGCTGGCGCGTGCGTTCGTCGAAGCCCTCGGTATCGTCGATGACCTTCTCGGCCCAGAGCGACGTCACGAGATAGGCCTGCTTCCAGAAATCGAAGTACGGGTTGCTGGTCCACTCCGCATCGCGGAAGCGGGCATCACCGGGCTCCGGCTTGGCGACGTCCTCGACCTCCTCGCCCATCATCCGGCGCACGGTCGTGTTCCACACGTCCATGTAGCCGCGCATGAGCTCGCTCTGCGATTCGGCGGCCCGGACGGGATCGCTGAACCACTGGCGCATGATCTCGCCAACGATGTGGGTGGCCTCGTTCATGTCGCTCGGCGGGCTCATGGCGCCGCCGTTGGACTTCTCCGAGCGCTCGATCAAGGCCGCCCAGGCCTTTCCGCCCTCCTCGACGAGGCGCACCATGTTGCGCGTGAAGGCTTCCGGATCGTTGACCATGTACTGTGTCCAGTCCACTCGAGTTGCAGGGGACTTTGCGGGCACTTCCGGTGATTTCTTGGGCATGCAGGCATTCCGGGAGAGCAAGCGCCACCACCTGAAGCCACCACTCGACTGAGGGTGATTCCCGCGGATCGCGCGAGGGACTAATCAGCGCACGTTAGTCCAACTCTTAGCCGTGCCCCCCCAAACTGGCAATCGCGGGCCGGCTCCATGCTTACGATATTACCTCAGTTAGCTGTCCCCGCCTCACTCTGGCGGGAATCCGCGCAATAGAGTAGACCGTGCCAGCCCGGTCGCCTGACGCACGGCGGCCGAGTAACATGTATCCCTTGAGCAAAACCGAGGTTCCGCCGTGATCGAGGATTTCCATCGCATCAAGCGCCTCCCGCCCTACGTCTTTGCGGAAGTCAACAAGCTCAAGGCCCAGGCACGAGCTCGCGGCGCCGACATCATCGATCTCGGCATGGGCAATCCGGACCTGCCGACGCCGCGCCACATCACGGAAAAGCTCGTCGAGACCGTGGGTAAGCCGCGGACCAATCGCTATTCGGCCTCCAAGGGGATCAACGGCCTGCTGAAGGCGCAGGCGGCCTATTACGGCCGCCGCTTCGGCGTGAAGCTGAACCCCAATACCCAGGTCGTCGCCACGCTCGGCTCCAAGGAGGGCTTCGCCAACATGGCGCAGGCCATCACGGCGCCGGGCGACGTGGTGATCGTGCCGAACCCGAGCTACCCGATCCACGCCTTCGGCTTCCTGATGGCCGGCGGCGTCATCCGCTCCGTGCCGGCCGAGCCGACGCCTGCGTTCTTCCCGGCGCTCGAGCGGGCCGTCAAGCATTCGATCCCGAAGCCGATCGCACTTGTGGTTTGCTATCCGGCCAACCCGACGGCGCACGTCGCGAGCCTCGATTTCTATCGCGAGCTCGTCCAGTTCGCGAAGCAGAACGAGTTGATCCTGCTCTCGGATCTGGCCTACGCCGAAGTCTACTTCGATGACGCCAACCCGCCGCCATCGCTTCTGCAGGTTCCCGGCGCCATGGATGTTGCCGTCGAGTTCACCTCCATGTCGAAGACCTACTCCATGGCCGGCTGGCGCATGGGCTTCGCGGTCGGCAACGAGCGCCTGCTCGCCGCCCTCGCCCGCGTAAAGAGCTACCTCGACTATGGCGCCTACACGCCGATCCAGGTAGCCGCCGCCGCAGCCCTCAACGGCCCCGAGGACTGCATTCACGAGATGCGCGCCACCTACAAGCGTCGCCGCGACGTGCTGGTCGAGAGCTTCGGCAACGCCGGCTGGAGCTTCGAGCCGCCCAGCGCGTCCATGTTTGCCTGGGTGCCCATCCCCGAGGCCTTCCGCGAGGTCGGCAGCCTCGAGTTCTCGAAGCTTCTGGTCGAGAAGGCCGAGGTCGCCGTCGCCCCCGGCATCGGCTTCGGCGAGCATGGCGAGGGTTATGTCCGCATCGCCATCGTCGAGAATGAGCACCGTATTCGCCAGGCTGCGCGCAATATCAAGCGCTTCCTGTCCCAGGGCGCGGCATCCATGCACAATGTGGTGCCCTTACGGGATAAGGCGACCGGTTGATTTCCGCCGTTTGAGCGGGCCGCTACCCCCGCGTGCCTGTTAGGCATTGACAGCGCGGGCTGCGGCCCCGATAAGGCGGGCTTCCAGCACGGGACGAGGCCAGGAGGCTTCAGCCTCCTTCAGCGGTTTTGCTGCCCGTTGCTGTGCGTGGAGAGGTGCCCGAGTGGCTAAAGGGGACGGACTGTAAATCCGTTGGCTTCGCCTACGTTGGTTCGAATCCAACCCTCTCCACCAATTTTCCGGAAATCGTCTTGAATATTATAATGATAGCGTCCGGCACGCGTGCGTCACCCCAGGGCGGACGGGAATGGACGCGCGCGGATGCTTGCGCAGCTGACGCCGCCGCTCCGCACAACCGCTGATGGCGTAACGCTCGCGCGCACGCGCGTATCGACGCAGAAACCCGCGAGCCCCACGCGTTGACAATCCCGCAGCCTGCGATCAACTGATGCACTGTAACACCATATGTTACAGGTCGCATGATCGTATCGTTCCAGCAAAGGACTGAGCGAGCTTTGGTCCACCGGGCGATCAAGGCGGATCTCGACCGTGATGCACGCGCGTATCATGAAGAGGTTGGATGCTCTCGATGCAGCCACGCGCCCCGAAAACATGAATCTGCCGGGCTTCGATTTCCACGCGCTGCAGGGGCATAGTCCGACCAGATACACGGTCCACGTGAACGGACCCTGGTGCATCACATTCGAGTTTGACGATGGCAACGCCGAGAGGGTTGACCTCGAGCAGTACCACTAGGAGGCAAGGCCATGGCTGAATATGCCGCCCGCAAGAACCCGGACCGCTGCCCGACGCATCCTGGAGCGCTTCTCCGTGAGGATGTGCTGCCGGCGCTGGGCGTGTCCGTCACAGAAGCAGCGCGACGCATCAACGTGACGCGCCAGACGCTACATCGGCTACTCTCGGAGACGACCTCCGTGACGCCCGAGATGGCGCTCAGGCTCGGACGCTTCTGCGGCAACGGTCCTGGGCTTTGGCTCCGGATGCAGGAGGCCTATGACCTCTGGCACGCCGAGCGATCAATAGGCGCCGAGTTGGCCCGGATCGAACCGGCGCACGTGGCCTAGCGTTTTTCCTACCGCGACACTATCCTCACTGACATTGCGCGTCGGGGGGGATTGTGCGTGTCGCTATTGGACGAAATTCTTGCATGGCCTCCCTTAGTCGAAGGCGGCGACATCGACGTTCTGAACGGCTACCTCGCAAATAGAGCGAAGCGACTGATCTCACGCGACGAGGTAGAAGTTGCCCTTAGAGCTTTATGCAGCCAGGAGCTCGTCGAGCGGAGCGGAGCGCAAATATGGCTGTCCGAGCCCGACAGGCGAGAATTGGATCTCTATGGCCCGCTAAAGCGATGTTGCAGACGTCGACGGTGTTCGAGGGCATCGGCGTTGCCAGTCGCGAGTTCGTTTTTCAGAAGACTGCGACAGGCGGGCTTCTCGGCGATGGCCGGCTCTCGCGCCCGGACTTCACGCTCGCGGCAATACGATCCTGGCGCTTCGACCCACAGCGCACCCTTGAGGTTTACAGCTTCGAAGTGAAGAACCGCGCCGGCGCGTCAGTGTCGGCCGTGTATGAGGCTGTCGCCCATGGCCGCTTTGCTCATCACCCTTATCTCGTCTGCCCGCGGTCCCGATTCGATCCGGCCTTCAATAGCGAGATCTTCGATGCCTGTGTCCGGGAAGGTATCGGGTTGATCACGTTCGACATTGTCGTACCGATCGGTCGCAGCTTCGAAGTCGGGGCAATTCAGGTTGTCCGCCAAGCAGCGAGGCGGTCCCAGACCCTCAATTGGTGGAGCGACACCTCGAGCGCCGACTGTGCGATGAAAATCGCTCGAAGCTACAGACCTACGCCAAGGGGACGCCGTCGTGAGTGGCAAGGTCGTCAGCATCGTCAACCGGAAGGGCGGCGTCGGCAAGACAACTCTGACACTCGCTCTCGCAGACACATTCGTCGGCGAGACGGAGCAACCCTATGATCCGGCGCGACCGGTTGTCGTGGCGGTGGACCTCGATCCTCAGGCCAGCCTGACGCGGGCACTACTCTACGATTCAAGCGGGCCTAGTGAGGGTGGCCGTCTCAAGGCCGCGCTGGACGAGGGAAGAACACTCGCCAGCGCGATCGATGATCGTTTAAGGCGAGGGCAGCGGCGCCTTGAGGAATACCTTACCCACGGCGTCGGTCCGGCAGGCTTCACCTATTCGCTCTTGGCCAACGAAGCTCGTGCTTGGGATGTGGAGCGCAAAGGGCTCCGGAAACCCGGGGAAGCGAAGCTGAAAGCTGCCTTGACCGAAGTGATTGACGAGTTGGCCCGCTCGTATCGCTATGTACTCATCGATGCGCCGCCGGGACAGACAGCCCTCGCGGAGGCGGCCATTCAACGATCGGATTTGCTGCTGTGTCCCATTGCCCCAGACCACCTGTCGTTCTGGGGGCTCGAGTCGTTTGATGAGTACCTTCGCGAGCTGTTCGGCGGAAGCAATTCGCAGCCTCCAGCTCGATTTGTCTTCACCAAGTTCAAGGCAAGTTCGATGCCGATGGCTCGGGCGAAGTCGTCGGCGAAGCCTGCAAGAGCGGCATTGGCTCGTTTAAGGGCCTGCACTATCCCGCAAGTGACATACCTCAGCAGGCACGCGCACTTTATCGGCGCAATCTCCTGCGCATCATCACCGACGTTAACGCCACGCCCGTAAAGATCGCCCCCGCACTCGACGAGTTCGGAAGGCCGCTGGATCTTTCGTTCTCGATGTTGAGGTCTGTCTCGCCCATTCACATCGAGTACCTTAAAATATGGGCGTCGGCGCGTCGCTGTCCATTTCGATCATCGTCGATGGGGAGCTATGGGGGCTTTTCGCCTGCCACCACTACGCGCCGCGCATCCCGAGCTTTCAAATGCGCTCGGTCAGCGAGCTGTTTGCGCAGATGTTCGCCATGCGGCTCGAAAGTCGCGAGCGGCGCGCAATCGTTGAGTACGAGCGGCGGGCGCGTGACATTTCGGATCAGCTCTTGGGCGCTGTGGCTTCAGATGAGACGTTGCTCAAGGATCCTGACTGGCTTGCCGACATTCTCACGCACGCCATTCCTGCGGACGGTGTCGGCGTGTGGATCAATGGCAGCTACGCGTTCTCGGGCCTCACATCTTCGACGGATCTTTTCCGAAAGATTGTGCGCGCGCTCAACGGAACGGCTGCTGGCAAAGTGTTTGCCACTGACCAGCTATCTGGCCTTGTGGAGGTCGACCAACAAGATGTTTCAATGGCGGCCGGCTTGCTCGCTATACCAACCTCGCGATCGCCGCGGGACTATGTCGTGCTTTTTCGCTCGGAGATGATCCGATCCGTGCGATGGGCCGGCGATCCGCATAAACCAGTTGAATACGGGCCGAATGGACCGCGTCTTACGCCGCGGGAAAGCTTTGCAGAGTGGAAGGAACTTGTGGAAGGGCGGTCGAAGCCTTTCACGTCTTCGGAACTTCGCGTCGCCGAGACTTTGCGTGCGACCCTGATTGAAGTCGTGCTTCGCCTCGCTGACGAGGCTGCCGCTGAGCGACATCAGGCGAGCGCGCGCCAAGAGCTGCTGATTGCCGAACTCAATCATCGCGTCCGCAATATTTTGGGCGTGATAAGGGGACTGATCCGGCAATCACAGCCGGACGAAGAGTCTGTCAAGGAGTTCGTGAAGCTCGTGGACGGTCGCATCCACGCACTAGCACGGGCGCACAATCAGATTACCGATGACCATTGGGGGCCGGCGCCGCTGCAGGCACTGATCGACGCCGAGCGGGCTGCATTTCCAGATGGTGTCGAGCGGATTGTCGGTGGTGGCCCTCCTATCCTTCTCAATCCGCAGGCCTACTCCTCTATGGCGCTGGTCGTCCACGAACTCGTAACAAACTCGACAAAGTACGGTAGCCTGTCAGCCAACGGCTTTGTTGAAGTCGGCTGGCATAGAAATAGCGGCCGCGACCTCATCGTGACGTGGCGCGAGCGTGATGGCCCGCCGGTTCGCCCTCCGAACCGTAAGGGTTTTGGCACGACAATCATTGAGCGCTCCGTACCCTATGATCTCGGTGGGAATGCCGAAGCTCGCTACAGCGAGAATGGGTTCGAAGCCGAATTCTGTATTCCTTCGCGCCATGTCTCCGACCCAAAGTCGTTCGCTGGACCAGCCCTCAAGTTCGCACGATCGACGTCAACGCATCCTGTCGAGCCGCCACCGAAGTTCCTTGCGAACCGAACTGTTATGCTGGTGGAGGGTAGTCTTATTATTTCTCTCGACGCCGAAGACGTGTTGCTCAGGCTCGGCGCAGAGAGCGTGACGATACACGCCACGGCTCAGGGAGCTCTCGACCATCTCGAGACAGGAGCGTCATCTGTTGCTGTCCTCGATATCAATCTCGCGGATCGCAACAGCTTTCCCATCGCCGACCGGCTCATGGAGCTTGGCATTCCTTTCATGTTCGCGAGCGGCTACGGCGAGCCGGCCTCTCTCCCTATGGAACATCGGAACCGTCAGGTGCTTCAGAAGCCGTATACGCTAGAGAACATGGCGAGCGCCCTAGCGGAACTACTCAGCAGTCTATCGGACTATAATCAATAGATCCAAATAGAACTGATCGCCTCAAGCGATGCGCTCCGCGGAACATGCCGTTCGTCTTCAGGGTCTCGCAGCGGGCATTCGCCGGCTGCACCTTCGGCTTAGCTTCCTTCACCCATGAGGGGACCAGTCCCATTTGGCTGTCGAGACGCTCCCGCTGCTCGCATCCTTGTCGGTCACGATGACTGGGTAGGTCAGTGAGGGCGCACTATTGAAGCGCGGGTCGGCAACTTCGCCGACTAAAGGAGGACAAGAAGCGCCGCCTCGGCGATGCCACTATCGATCCGCACCGCATCAATTCCGAGCGGTTCGAGCGGTAATCAAAAGCCAAGATAGCCGCTCTCCATCGCCGCAATAGCAATGACAGTGACCCTGGTCGCATCTATACTTCCGCTCAGGGCACTGCGAAGTGTGAAAGGCGCATTGGACAGCGCTGGGTTCCGGCTACGGGCAGCATGTAAGTCGCAGCCGGGAATCGTGCGCCATAAGCATAGGCAAGTAGAGTTTATGGCAATAGTTGATTTTCGTGCGGCTCCGCCGGGCGTCATTGAATGCGACATTTGCATCGTAGGTGCAGGTCCCGCGGGCTTAACCATTGCACTCCAGTTCGTTGAAACGCAGATCCGGGTATGTCTCGTCGAAAGTGGCGGATTGGAACCTGACACCCGCATCAATGATTTGAACGCCATCGAGAATGTGGGATCGCACCGTGTCCCGTCGAGGGAAACGCGCTGGCGCGGCTTCGGCGGAACCTCTGCGCTGTGGAGCGGTCGCTGCGGTGTATTTGATCCGATCGACTATCAGCGCCGGAACTGGATACCCCACAGTGGGTGGCCGATCACAGCGGCGGACCTTGAGGCGTATCATGATCGCGCCGGCCGGGTTCTAGGATTGGGCCCTGCCATTTATCAGGAATTGCAGTCCTCTATTCTGCAACAGCGCAACACGCATGGCGCATGGGACGCCCACAAACTTCGACCAGTAGTCTGGCAATTCAGCCAGCATGGCGAAGCGTCTGGCGCGCCACTGAACTACTATGCGAAGGGCTCATCCGAGGAGGCCGGCAATCTCGGAATGCTGCAGCATTCGGGCGCGCCGAAGCCGCGTCATTTCGGCGAAGCCGCTGCGCCGATCCTTCGGAGCGCTCGAAACATCCATGTTCTGTTGCACGCAAATGCCATCTCGATCGGGACGGACGAGAGAGGTGCGGAAGTGCGCTCGGTTGCCGTCGCGTCGCTCGATGGGAAGAAGGGCTGTATTGCCGCCCGCCGGGTAGTGCTGGCCTGCGGCGGCATCGACAACGCGCGTCTGCTGCTGAACTCGCAATCCGCCAATCCAAGAGGGCTTGGCAATCAAACGGATCTCGTCGGCCGATTTCTTACGGATCATCCCTTCTGGCCCATCGCATCCTACCGCGGCAAAGGCAGCGAGGCTCTCCGGCGCGCATTCGGCCCAATCTGGTACGATCGCCACGGAGCCCGACACGTCTACACGCTCGGCCTCCGCCTCAGCCCCGAATTGCAGCGCCAGGGACAGCTACTCAATGCTGCCGTCCACATTGTCGAGCTCGGCACGCGGCGGCCGCCCATTTCACATGCAGGCACTGCGCTTCGCCTCGCACGTCAAGGCAAGTACGGCAGCGAGCTGGTGAATGAGATCACGTCGGCTCTGAGTAATCCGTCAGCGCTCGCCTCGGGCATCTACTCGCGGTACATATTCAACGAGCCGGCGCTGACCTTCCCCGATCTCGTGCAGTTCGGCGTCGGCGTCGAGCAAGTTCCCGATCCTGACAGCCGCATCCTGCTGTCCGACGAGCGCGATGCCGTAGGTATGCCGCGTGCCAAGCTCGACTGGCGCATATCGGATCGCGAGTTTGCAACAGCAAAGCGGATAGCAGAGGTCTTGAAGTCGGAGTTTGATAGACTCGGTTACGAGCCTCCTGAATTTGCAGACTGGCTCAATGACAACTCAGGTGCATTTCGCGGACTGATCCACGACATGGCCCATCCCATGGGCACGACACGCATGTCTGCCGACGCCGCCACAGGCGTCGTCGACGCAAATTGTCAGGTCCATGGCGTGTCGGGCTTGTACGTCGCGGGCAGCTCTGTGTTCACGACCTCGGGCTACATGAATCCGACACTGATGATCGTAAGCCTTAGTCTGAGGCTGGCCGATCACCTTAAATCTGCGCTGGAGGCGATACCAGTGTCCCAATCGCTCGCGAGCACGCCGCTCAAGGTCGATAGTCGCCGGCTCCGCGTTGGTCTCGTCGGCAGCGGGGAGCGCGTACGCTCGATCTATCTGCCCATTCTCCAAGCGCTCGAACGCGATTTCGAGATCGTGGGCTTCACCACCCGGAGTGCCGACAAGGCAGCAATCTTGGCAAGCGAAACCCACCTCGCACCCTTCGACAGTTCGGCAGCTCTCGTAGCCGCACAGAAGCCGGATCTCCTCATTGCTGCCGTCGCAGGGATTGATCATGTGCTACCGGGTCTTCTGGACCTTGGCACTCCACTCTTCATCGAGACGCCATTCTGCTGGAGCCTTCGCTACGGGCGCGAATCCCTTCAGCGCATCAAGAAGAGCGGCTTTTTGTTGGGTGTCGCCGAGCAGACGCCGTATTTGCCTGTCGAACAACTCAAGCGGCTCCTCCTCGATCATGGCCTTCTCGGCGCCGTCGTTTCGGTCCACAATGACTTCGCGGTGTTCGACTATCACGGCGTAGCCGCGCTCAAGGCCTATCTCGGGCGTGAGCAGAAGCCAGCAAGCGTAAGCGCGACGCGCATCGAACATCCATTCAGGCGCGCCGGCGAGATTGTCAATGATGCCTGGACTCTTGGAACCTTGACGTGCGCTGATGGCTGTACGCTCGTGCATCACTATAGCGACCAGTACTTCATGTCTGAGCTCCGTCAGCCAAAGATGCTTCGCCTCTATGGTAGTTCGGGCTCCATCGTCGACGACGTGGTGAGCTTCGAAGGCGAGAATGGCGCCATCACGCACGCCCCTATCAGGCGCGAGTTGCGCAACGGGCGACTTCACACACTAGCGGTCAAGACCCCGCTCGGGGAGATTTCGTGGTGCAATCCCTTTGCCGAGCACGACTTTGACGATGAGCGCATCGGGGTAGCAACGTCACTTCAGAAGATGAAGAACGCCGTGTTGTTCGGCGGCGCGTCGCCCTACAGTGCCGATAACGGCTATAATGACATGGAGCTGTTGACGGCAATGCGGTATTCGTCGTCGCGCGGTGGTGCCCCCGTAAAATTGCCGCTTCGAGAAGTCGATGCTGTTCTCAATGCCGTCAGATCGCGACTTCAGCGCCTTAAAGCCCGAGAGCGGCGCGCCCGTTGAGCTTGAGCCTACGAGCCATCCTTTGGCAATCGAACAGAGGGAGGGCATCACTATGGATCGCGACCTGGATGATCCGTCGTTCGTCGGGTATCTCGATGAACTCTGCGCTCAAGCGAACGCGGTGCGCGAGTTTGCGGGGTGAAGCCAAGAAGCGGGACGCCAGCGGGTAACTGGTCCACTGAGCCGACGTGCGCAATCCCAAAGACGGGGCCTGGAAGCCGGCGACGCTCGCAGGCTCGCGCCGCACGCCGAAAGGCTCTGGCTTATCTGCAATGCCTGCCAGCGCAGCTACATCGTCATGCGCGATGAGTTCGTAGCTTTCCACCGGCTCGATGGATCGACGACATTCGCGCTCGTCAACAAGCGGCTGCGCTGCGTCAGGTGCGGCGAGAAGAGCGGCCAGTGTCGCTCTGAGACACACGGAAGCGAGAGTCAGAAAGCGTATCCCATCGTGGGCTCGCCGGTGGAAGGACCGCAGCCAGTGCGAAGGATCCTGCAAGCGCCTTATGAACCGCGGCGGGCGATCTGGCCAGAGATTAGCGACGATGAGCAGATCAAGTTCTGATCAAGGCGCGACCCGGCTCCAGACATCACACTCTTGTGGCCCTGACGGATGCGCTCCATCGTCATATGGCAGCATGGCGAAGTATCAATCGATTTCGAGGCGATCCCACACTCGGCGACTTCTTAGGGCGCGAGGCCGGGGCATCTGATTGCTTTTGACGAGAGCATCTATTCGATGAGCCATCGGACGCGCAGCGCCGGTGGCTTCGTCCGCCGTGTGCAGCCCCCGCGGCTCGCAGGCGGCGTGTGACGAGGGAAACAGGCGACACCGTTTTTATCTCAGTTCGCGAAGGCCCCGATGCCATTTGCCTGGATCGGCAAATCGGCGACTATCCTATCAAGACGCTAACCCTCAATATCGGCGACCGGCGCCCGCTCGGCGTTGGTGCCGGAAGCCTCATGCTTCTCGCGGCACTATCGGATACTGAGGTCGCTGCGGCCATTGCAGCAAACGCAGGCAAGCTCGAGACCTACCCCCGGTACTCTCCAGAAATCCTACGTAAGCTCGTGCAGCGCACGAGAGCCGACGGCTACGCTTATAACGATGGGCGTGTGCTGCGAGCGATGAACGCCATCGCCGTACCCGTCACAGATGCGAAGGGCAACGTCATTGCTACGCTGAGTGTGGCATCGATCGCGCAACGCATGACCAAGAAGCGCATTTCCATGATCGTCAAACTGCTCGAGCACGAAGCTAAGCAGCTTCGGCATGTGCCGGTAAGCATTCGCCAACAAGGAGAAAACGTCTAATGGCAGAGGCTCATGCCAGCCACAATCTCGATGTCGATCGTTATCTCGGTCAGTTCCGGGGAATGTATCGGATAAGGGCATTTGAAATGGCTGCACTTCGTGCCGTCAATGAGAAGCTTGTGCTTGGCGCTGTTCACCCCTCTGTTGGCCAAGAAGCGGTCTGCGTCGGAGTTTGTGAGAATTTGAGGCGCGATGATCTGCTGCTCTCAACGCATCGCGGACATGGGCACACGATGGCCAAGGGCGCCAGCGCTGCCGCCATGATGCGGGAGCTCCTTGGACGGCAAGGAGGCACTAATCACGGCAAAGGCGGATCAATGCACATCGCCGACTTCGACGTCGGCATGTTGGGAGCCAACGGCGTCGTTGCAGCCAACATCAGTATTGCAGCTGGAGCGGCACACGCAATCGCCCTGAAGGGGGATGACAGAATCTTCAGTTGCTTCTTCGGCGATGGCGCGATCAATCGCGGTCCCTTTCTCGAAGGCTTGAACTGGGCGAAGGTCTATGGACTTCCAGTGCTCTTCGTCTGCGAGGACAATCGTTATTCCGCCACGACGAAGACCTCGGCGATGACATCGGGTACGGGCGCAGCAGAGAGAGCGCGCAGTCTCGGCATGCCTGCGCGCGAGATCGACGGAAACGATATTGTCGGCGTCGACCAGACGGCACGCGAGATGGTCTCCGAAATCCGGGCAGATCGCCAACCGCAACTTCTCGTGGCGAGCACGTACCGGCTGCTAGGACATGCAGGCGCTGATCGTGGGCTGAACTATCGATCAGGCGACGAGGTCGATGCGCAATGGGCGCATGAGCCGATTAGCCGCTGTGCTGTGTTGCTGAAGGCCGCCGGCGTCAAAGATGACGTCCTGGCGTCAATCCAGCAGGAAGCCGAAGCGGAAATGCAGGCCGCACTTGATGAGGCGAAGAAGGCGCCATGGCCAGCGCCCGAAATTGCGTACGACGACGTGCAGGATGTCGGCGCGGAAATGTGGAGCGAGCGCCGTGGCTGAACTGACCTACCTGGAAGCCTCGAAGCAGGCGATTGCCGAGGAAATGCGCCGCGACCCGATGGTGTGGGCGCTTGGTGAAGACCTGGGCCGCGGCGGCGTCGCAGGACAGTACAAGGGCAAGCACGCCACTCTGCAATACTGAGTTCGCGGAGGCCACGGACGTCTTCGACGTGGAGAGCACTAAGCGCCGCCGCGAGGTTGCCGATTTGATCGACGAGGCCGTTGCGGCACGTTTGTGCTGGTCGGACTGAAGGAGTGCGGCAAGAGACGGCGTGAACGAGATCGATGATGTCGAGCATCAGCCCAACGTGCGGAATGCAATTGGGTCGCGCGGGAAGCAATATCTTACTCACGGCCTCCACCAGAACGGCCATGTAAGGACATAACGACCAGCGACAACCGCGACAGCCAACACATCATTCGGATAGCATTCTGCCGCTATCGCCTCTTTTTGGCTGGAGGTTAGCCAAATCCCAACAAGAAAATAGATTGATACGAGAATCATATTGGGTCCCCGCAAAGCCGAATCCGCCATAGCCGTGACGGATCAATCCATCAACGGATAAAACCGCAAAGGGGGACAAACGGATTTTTCGACGGCCCCCTTTCATTGGTTTTGGCTGATGAATTGTCTGCCGTTTTTCCCAAGCAGTTTCATAGCGCTACCGCGCTCGACTGCTGACCTGCTCTAACGATTTCCAAACGGGGGTCAAAACGTCCACGGATCAATAATTTATCGTTAATTATCAACTACTTATACGACCATCGACCATCAACCCTCTCCACCAATTTCCCATCCAGGCCTTCGTCGCACTTCCCTGAACCCTTGGACACATGAACTGCGACGTTGCCGTGGGATGGCGAAGCATCCATATGCGAGCCGGCAACCCGCGAGGGTTCGTCGCTTGCCCCCCACGTAACCCAGGAGCGCCCATGTCGAGCTGGTTGACCGGATTGGAAGGTGCGTTCGCGCTCAAGCTCACCTTTTGCCTGCTGCTCGGCAGCTTGATCGGTGTGGAGCGAGAGCTTCGCAACAAGCCCGCAGGCATCAGCACGCACTGCTTCGTGATGGCAGGCGCCTGCCTATTCACGTTCGTGTCCACCGTCGCCGATCCCAACAGCCCCGCCCGGATTGCAGCTCAGGTCGTGTCAGGCGTGGGCTTTCTCGGGGCCGGCATGATCCTCAAGAGCGAGAACAACACCATAAGAAACCTGACAACCGCGGCCGCCGTCTGGTTTGCCGCCGCAATCGGCATGGCCATCGGGATCGGCTGGTATGTGATCGCCGTGATTGCTTCCATCTACGCGATCATCGTGCCGCGCATTCCGCATGTCAGGCGATGGATGGAGAGCCAGCAGGACGAATAGAAATGCCGGCGCCTATTTCGTTGCGTGGGAATCGATCAGCAGATCGCAATCGGGTAGGCCTCGCCGTAAAATTGTATGGTTCGGCCCAAGCTGAATATCGGTCTTTGCACGCCGCTTTCTGACCCCGTGTCCGACCTTCGCCCTGGGTTCGTCCATCCCGTACCGTCGCGGTCAACCCGGAGGAGCGACGCCGCTGTCAATTGCGCCGCCCCCATGGACCGGCTATAGGGCACGCAGAAATGCCACTCTGCCGGAACCACGGGTCGGCCGCCGGAAGCTCGGCTGGACAATGGACGTGTCGGGGGATTTTTCCGTACGCATCCGCGCGCGGAGCTTGTGAACTGCAAGGAGCGCCTTGCCGCTGACGGCCCGCGCCGATACTGGTGGGGCCGGCGACGCGCCCGTTGCAGGGCGTTGATGCCCGCCTTGGCTTGGGAGCAAAACGACTTGAAATCAGGTACGCAGAAGTCCCAGGCCGGCGGCCTCCGCGACATGATCAGCATTTTTGTGCACGCGCTGATCATCGCCTTCGTGGTGCGCGTCTTTTTCTACCAGCCGTTCAATATCCCCTCCGGCTCCATGCAGTCGACGCTGCTGATCGGCGACTATCTCTTCGTTTCGAAGCTTTCGTACGGTTATTCCAAGCATTCGCTGCCCTTCAGTCCGGACGTCTTCTCAGGCCGCATCTGGGGGGCCAGCCCGAAGCGCGGTGACGTTGCCGTGTTCAAGCTGCCGCGTGACAACTCCACCGACTACATCAAGCGCGTGATTGGCCTGCCGGGCGACGAGATCCTGGTGCGCGGCGGCGTCCTCTTCATCAATGGCAAGGAAGTGCCGCGCCGTCGCGTCGACGATTTCGTGCAGATCGGCGAGGACGGGCGCGAACGGCGCATTCCCCGCTACGAGGAAACGCTGCCCGAGGGCGTCAAGTATTACGTGCTCGATGCGCGGCCGAACGGGGACTACGACAACGTCGGACCGTACAAAGTGCCGGAAGGCCACTATTTCATGATGGGCGACAATCGCGACAATTCGACGGACAGCCGCGATCAGTCACCCCGCTATGGCGTAGGTTACGTACCTCTTGAGAATTTCATTGGACGAGCAGATATCATTTTCTTCTCCATGGCCGTCGACGAGCCGGGGCGTTTCGAGCTAACCCGCCCCTGGACATGGCCCTTCGACGTACGCTGGAGCCGCATTTTCAGCCTGGTGAGATAACGAGGCACAGTCTTTTGATCGATGCGCGGGAGCATCTGCTTCTTCCGGCCTCGCCGCTGAAGATGCGGGAGTGCGCGCCCGCCATCGTGCAAGCTGCATTGCCACCCGAAGCACCTCGTCGGGCACGCCGAGGGGGCAAATCGTGAGCAAGGCTGCTGCTGCCAAAAAGCCTGTCGAGAAACTGAAGTCCGCCGCGCTCGAGAAGGCGCTCGGGTACAAGTTCAAAGGGCGCCCGCTGCTGCGGCGCGCGCTCACGCACGCGAGCGTCCGCTCCCAGCGCGAGAAGAGCGACGACAACGAGCGCCTGGAGTTTCTCGGCGATCGCGTCCTCGCCCTCGCCATTGCCGAGCTGCTCGTCGAGATGGATGCCGACGCCACCGAAGGCGAGCTCGCGCGCCGGTTCAACCGCCTCGTGCGTCGTGAGGCCTGCGCCACCGTCGCCCGCAATCTGGCGTTGGGAACGGCGCTCATTCTTTCGGCCTCCGAAGCCGACAGCGGCGGGCGCAGCAAGGATACGATCCTCGCGGATGCCTGCGAGGCACTGCTCGGCGCCGTGTTCGTCGAAGCGGGCTTCGACGTGGCACGCGACGTCGTCCGCCGTCTGTGGATGCCGCTCATCGACAATGCCCCCCGCGCGACCGCCGATCCCAAATCGGCGCTGCAGGAATGGGCGCAGGGACAAGGTTTGCCATTGCCCGAATACGTCGAGATCGGACGCGACGGACCCGATCATGCACCGCGCTTCACCGCGCAGGTCCGTGTCGGGCGGCACAGTCCGGCTGAAGGCGTCGGCGCGAGCAAGCGCTCGGCCGAGCAGGCTGCGGCAACCGCGCTCCTGCGCGCAAAGGGCGTCTGGCCAGAGGACGCGGCATCGGATTCCCATGAGCAACCCTGAACACAGTCCGACAGGCGAGGGTGCAGCCCCGCAGCGCTGCGGCTTCATTGCCGTCATCGGCGCGCCGAATGCGGGCAAATCGACCCTCGTCAATGCGCTCGTCGGCGCCAAGATCACGATCGTTTCGCACAAGGTGCAGACGACGCGCGTGCCGGTGCGCGGGATTGCCATTGCCGGCGCGAGCCAGCTCGTTTTCATCGATACGCCGGGCATTTTCGCGCCTCGCCGCCGCCTGGACCGCGCCATGGTGGAAGCTGCTTCCACCGCCGCCGGCGATGCCGACATGGTCGTGCTGCTGGTCGATGCGCAGAAGGGCGTCAGCGACGATGTCGTCCGCATCCTTCGTCAGCTCGCGAACGTCGATCGGCCGCGCGTTCTCGTGCTCAACAAAGTCGACCGCGTGAAGAAAGAGCAGCTTCTCGCGCTCGCTGCCGATCTCAACGCGCGTCTCGAATTTCCGGCGACGTTCATGGTCTCAGCGCTCACAAAGAGCGGCGTCGAGGATCTCAAGACCCATCTCGCGCTCAACGTACCGGAAGGGCCCTGGCACTTCCCCGCCGACGATCTCTCCGATGTTCCCGAGCGCCAGCTCGCGGCCGAGATCACCCGCGAGAAGTTGTACGAGCGCCTGCATCAGGAGCTTCCGTACTCCGCAACTGTCGAGACCACCGCCTGGCAGGATCGCAAGGACGGCTCCGCGCGCATCGAGCAAACGATCTTCGTCGAGCGCGAGAGCCAGCGCAGCATCGTGCTCGGCGAGGGCGGCCGCACGATCAAGGATATATCCATGCGCGCGCGCAAGGAGTTGACCGCGCTGCTCGAACGCCCCGTGCATCTCTTTCTGCACGTGAAGGTCCAGGAAGGCTGGAGCGACGACCCAGAGCGCTATCGCAACATGGGGCTGGATTTCCCGAAGGGTTGACCTATCTGACAGAGAGCCATCTCTCCGCCGGATTCAGCAGCCACGCCTCCATCGCCCACCAACGGCTCCCATCAGCTCAGCCCCACTGTGGCCCAACGGGATCACCTCCAGTTGTCCATGAGCCCCATCATCCGTGTTTCAGGCCTGACAAAGACCTACGCTTCGGGCTTCCAGGCCCTGAAGGGCGTGAGCCTGGATATCCGTCGCGGCGAGATCTTCGCCCTTCTCGGTCCCAACGGCGCGGGCAAAACAACGCTCATCAATACGATCTGCGGGCTCGTGACGCCGAGCTCGGGAACGGTCACGGTCGATGGTCATGACATCATCAAGGACTATCGCGCCGCGCGTACGCTGATCGGTCTCGTGCCGCAGGAGCTTTCGACCGACATGTTCGAGACCGTCTGGGCGACGGTCAATTTCAGCCGCGGCGTGCATGGAAAGAAAGCCGATCCCGCCTACGTCGAGAAGACCCTTCGTCAGCTCTCGCTTTGGGAGAAGAAGGACGACAAGATCCTCACGCTCTCCGGCGGCATGAAGCGCCGTGTTCTCATCGCCAAGGCGCTCGCGCACGAGCCGCGCATTCTCTTCCTCGACGAGCCGACAGCCGGCGTCGACGTCGAACTCAGGCGCGGCATGTGGGAGGTCGTGCGCGAGATGCGCGAAGCGGGCGTCACCGTGATCCTCACCACGCACTACATCGAGGAAGCCGAGGAGATGGCCGATCGCATCGGCGTCATCCGGGGTGGCGAAATCATCGTGGTCGAGGAAAAGGCCGAGCTCATGCGCAAGCTCGGCAAAAAGGAGCTGGTGCTGCGGCTCGGCCAGCCGATCACCACCATACCCGAAGCGCTGTCGAACTATCCGCTGACGTTGGCGGACGACGGCCGCGCGCTCGTTTTCACCTACGACACGCGCGCCGAGCGTACAGGCATCACCACGCTTCTCAATGCCATGCGCGACGCTGGTCTCATGGTTACGGACCTCGAGACCCACCAAAGCTCACTCGAAGAGATCTTCGTCGGTCTCATGAGGCAGGCATCATGAACCTGACTGCCGTTCGCGCAATCTACATGTTCGAGATGGCGCGCTGGGGCCGCACGCTGCTCCAGAGCATCGTGGCGCCCGTCCTCTCGACGTCGCTCTATTTCATCGTATTCGGCGCGGCCATCGGATCGCGCGTACCGGACATCGACGGCGTGAGCTATGGTGCCTTCATCGTTCCGGGCCTCATGATGATGCTGCTCCTGACGGAAAGCACATCGAATGCCTCGTTCGGCATTTACTTCCCCCGGTTCTCCGGCACCATCTACGAAATTCTCTCGGCACCGATCTCGGCATTCGAGATCGTGCTCGGCTATGTCGGGGCCGCCGCCACAAAGTCGATCATCCTCGGGCTCATCATCCTTGCGACCGCAAGCCTGTTCGTGCCCATGCGCATTGCGCATCCTTTCTGGATGCTCGGTTTCCTCGTGCTGACGGCATTCACCTTCAGCCTGCTCGGCTTCATCATCGGCATATGGGCCGACGGCTTCGAGAGGCTGCAGGTCATTCCGATGCTCGTCATCATGCCCTTGAGCTTTCTCGGCGGCACATTCTACTCCATCAACATGCTGCCGCCGTTCTGGCAGAACGTGGCCCTGCTCAACCCGATCGTCTATCTGATCAGCGGCTTTCGCTGGAGCTTCTTCGAGATATCCGACGTCAGCGTCGGCATCAGTTTTGCCATGACGCTCGGCTTTCTCGTGCTGTGTCTCGTGATCGTGTGGTGGATCTTCCGAACAGGCTACCGCCTGAAGCCGTAATCCGCGGCAATCAGTTCTTGTGCACCGTGCAGATGCCGCCATCGGCACGCAGGCGCTCGCAGAGTTTCAGTGCATCCGACTGGCTTCCCGCGCCGATGCGCAGCGCCACCATGGCCTTGCGCCCGCGGCTCAGATTGCGGTCGGACATATAGAGAGGCTCCGCATCGGCGAGCACCTTCGCGTGACGCTGCCTGAGCACATTGAACATGCCGGCGACCTTGGCCTGCGAGAAATGCGTCGCGATCTGTACGCCCCAAGGTGGTGGCGTATTCTGCGGCTTGGTGCGGGTCCCTGCTCGTAAGGCGACGTGGACAAGTGCGGGCGCGCGCTTCATGCACCCCTCTTGAAGTTGCTGCGACGTCAGCACGGCCGGCTCGTTGGGTGCCTCTCCCGTTTCCTTCCACCGATCTGCGGCATGTCCCGTGATGAACTGCACATAGGCCCGTGTCTCGGCCGGCAGCGTTCGACGACCTTCGAGCCAGCCGCGCACGCGCTCGGGGCCTGCGTTATACGCAGCCGCCGCGAGCCCGAAATTGCCGAAAGTCTTTTTGTGATCCGCGAGCAGACGCGCCGAATGCGATATCGCGGAAACAGGATCAAATGGATCCTCGAGCCCGCGCTCCTTGGCCGTGGCGGGCATGAACTGCGCAATGCCCTGGGCGCCCTTGTGGCTCACCGTATTCGGTCGGAAGGCACTCTCGCGCCATATGAGGCGCACGAAGAACGCGGGCGAGATGCCGTTGGCCTCGGCCTCCTTCTCCATCAACGGACAAATGGTTTCGACGAGCGGACGCGGCTTCTCGTTGGCGCGTACACTATCGACCTCCCCGACGAGGCCCAGCGCGCAGAGCGCCAACGCGAACTTTCGGATCACACGCAGCATCGGCTCGAAAACGACCACGACCGGCGGTCGGTTGCAACCCCATCCGTCGCTATTTAACTGCCGCGCTCGATGGCAAGCCCAGCTCCGCCTCCAGTTCGGCGATGCGCGGACGCAACCGGCCCATTTCCTGGCTGCGCCGAACCATGCGCATCTGAATGCGCCCGACCTCGGAAAATCCTGCTGAATCGGAACTGCCGCGTCCCCGTTCCCGCTGCGCATCGAACATGCGGCGCTGATCCTCGCGATTTTCCTCGGCAAGGCGCTGCAGACGCTCCTTGGCCTGGGCGAGCTCGACGACCTTGGCCGTCTGATCGCTCTTGCGTTGAAGCTCCTTCTCGAGTTCATCGAGCCGCTTCTGCATGTCGCTTCCCGGCGCCGGAATGCCGGGCCTTGCGAGCGCGCCCGGCGCCGCCGCGCGATGAAAATAGAAATCCCCCGTCAGCGAGGAATGATCCCAGGGCACCTGCTTACCGCCTGTCGCGGCCAGGACATCCTTGCGGACCTCGACCATTACCGACGTCAGATTGCGATCGGTCGTGCGGAGGCCTTTCACGAGCGCTGCGGTAAACGGAGAGTTGCTGCCTGTACCGTCGAGCGCGACATTCCCCGGCTGCGTCGAGTAGGCGATGAACGTGCCGACGCCGGTCTGCACCTGCGCAAGGCCCTGGCTTACGCTTGCCGAGCGCGTGCCCATGGTGCGCGCGAGATTGCGCGCCAGCGGATTGTCGCGACAGGAATCCAGGAACACGAGGTTGGTCTTGTTCTCGCGATCGATCTCCATCTGCCGCAGAACGAAATCAACGCCGACCGTCTCGAAATCCAGATCGCGCTCACGCTCCATGGAAGCGTCGACGGGAACGAGGTAGTTGCGCCCCGATACCTGCAAGGCGTGACCGGCATAGTAGAACAGCGCCACATCCGCATCGTTGAGCGCGCGTGCGAAGTCGCGCACCTTGCCATCGAAGCCACGCTTGTCGAGATCGAGACCGAGAATGACCTCGAAGCCAGCCTCCGTGAGCGCCTTGGCGATTTCGGAGGCATCGTTGACCGGATTGGCCAGCACCGAGCTCTTGACGTAGGCGGCATTGCCGACGACCAGCGCCACGCGCTTTTCGGCCCATGCCGGACCAGTGAGCAGCAGGCTGGCAATCAACGTCGCAAGCAGCACAAAATATCGCTTCATGAGGCCCCCCAAGTGGATCCAGCCGGTCTAGGGGGCGAATTCGACAGATCCAAGACGATTCATTGAACGGGCGTAAGCATCGGCCCTGCGCCACCCACGTTCAAATCTCGGAGAGGTCGGCCGGCAATATACAGACGTATGTCTTTAAGCGGCGCGCGAATGCCCCCAAATCCAGAGTGTTCATCCTCCTCCCCGAACCTTGCGAGCCCTGTCATGTCCAAAAGAACCGCCGCCGATATTCGTCATTCCGCCCTGAAAACACCGACCAGCCTTTCAGATAATGCCGTCAAGGACATCTCAGCCGGTGTCACCGCAGCCCTTGCGGATGTCTTCGCGCTCTATCTCAAGACCAAGAATTTCCACTGGCATATGTCGGGTCCGCACTTTCGCGACTATCACCTCCTCCTCGACGAGCAGGCCGCCCAGCTCTTCGCCATGACCGACGACATGGCCGAGCGCGTGCGCAAGATCGGCGGCAATACGCTCAAGTCCATCGGGCAGATCTCGAAGCTCCAGCGCATTCTCGACAACGATGCCGATTTCGTCGCGCCGGATGACATGCTTGCGGAACTTCGCGACGACAACAAACAGCTCGTCGAGTCTCTGCGCGCGCTCCACACGCTCACGGACGAAGCCGGAGATCCGGCAACGACCAGCCTCATCGAGAACTGGATCGACGAAGGCGAAAGGCGCGTCTGGTTCCTGTTCGAGACGCTTCGGAAAGGCTAGCACGCCGCAACCGACTGTCAGCGATCGGCGTTCTGCAGAAGCGGGCGTTCTCGTGCCCGTGCTTCCTGCAGCAGGTACACGTGCCCACGCCGAAGAAGGATCTGCGCGGCGGCAGGCCCATCTGGGCCGACACGCCGCGTATCGATGTCAGATATCGCACACGCCTTGATAACGAGAACTGCGATGTCGCCGTGATCGGCGCCGGCATCAGCGGTGCGCTGATTGCCCTCGCTCTTGCCGAGCGCGGGCATGATGTCGTCATCGTCGACCGCAACGAGCCTTGCCGCGGCAGTACGCTCGCCAGCACGGCGATGATCCAGTTCGAGCTGGATACGCCCCTCATCGAACTTGCCGATCAGAAAGGCTCGGCGCACGCTGAGCGCGCCTATCGCCGATCGTTCGCAGCTGTGCGCACGCTCGGCGATATCATCGTACGCCATGACATCAAGTGCGCGTGGAAGGAGCGGCAAGCGCTGTACCTCGCAGGCAACGAGCACGGCTGGCGCGCCCTGCAGGATGAGGCCGCGTATCGCGCGCGCATCGGCCTGCCTTCATCGTTCCTCGACAAGAACACGCTTGCGGCGACGTATGGCATCGCGCGCACCGGCGCGATCCTTTCCGAGGGTGCCGCGGAAGTTAATCCAGCACAGCTCGCAGCCGGTTGTCTGCGCGCGGCCCAGCGTCTTGGCGCGCGTCTCTACAGCGACCACGAGATCAAGGAAGCGCAGTCACACGCCCGCGGCGTCGATCTCGTGACGGCGGGCGATACGGTCATCTCCGCGCGCTGCGCCGTCTTCGCAACGGGCTACGCGGTCATGCCCGGCCTCCCGCGCGACAAATTCGAGCTCGTCTCGACATGGGCCATGGCCACCAAGCCGCTCCCGGCGGACGCCTTCTGGCCGGGCCGCTGCCTCATCTGGGAGGCGGCCGATCCCTATCTCTATCTGCGCAGCACCTGGGACAATCGCATTCTGGCGGGCGGCGAAGACTCCAAGCTCAACAGTCCCGAGCGGCGCGACGAGGCCACAGCTGTCAAGGCCCAGCGCCTCCTCGCCAAGGTACAGATGCTACTCCCCGGCCGCTCCCTGAAGCTCGACTATGCCTGGGCAGGTGCCTTCGCCGACAGCTCGACCGGCCTCCCCTACATCGCGCCCGCGCCGGACCTCAGGCACTGCTTCGCCGTTCTCGGTTGCGGCGGCAACGGCATCACCTTCAGTGTTATCGCGGCGGAGGTCGTTCGCGTGTGGGTCGAGGGCAAAACAGATCCGGACGCCGATCTCTTCCAGTAACGTGCCACAAACCCTGCGGCGCGGCGCCGTTTGACATTCGCAGGCACGGAGGCTTATACGCTCACCCATGCAGACCACCGCGCACATCGCCAGCCGGTATTACGCGCCGTCCACATAACGGCGGCTGCACTCCCATGCTCAACCCGCTGCGTTTCCGGCGGTTGATCATGAAAGGCGAACGTCGGCATCGCAGCTCCACTCGGAGACGTGTGATGCCCTTGAAGCGAAAATCCAAACCAACCGTCGGCATTGTCGGTTTCGGCGCATTCGGCGCGCTGATCGCCACGCACCTCGCCGGCCATTGCCGACTGCTGGCCTTCGATCCATCGCCGCGTGATGCCGTTGGCCTCCCCGTCGCGTTTTGCGATCTTCCGCAAAGCGCGCGCTGCGACGTCGTCGTGCTCGCCGTGCCGGTGAGTTGCATGGCCGAGACTATCCGCGCGCTGCGACCGCATCTGCAGCCCGGCGCGATCGTCATCGACGTCGGCTCCGTGAAGATCGAACCCGTGCGCGCCATGCTGGCCGAACTTCCCGAGCACGTTGAAATCGTCGGCACGCATCCGCTGTTCGGTCCACAAAGCGCGAAGGATGGCGTGGTCGGGCATCGCATTGCGTGGTGTCCGGTGCGCGGCCGTTCGGCAGGCCGCATCGCCGCCTTCCTGCGCCACGTGCTCAAGCTCGACGTCATCCGCACGACGCCCGATGCCCACGACCGACAGATGGCCGTCGTCCAGGGCCTGACGCACCTCATCGCCAAGGTGCTCGTGCGCATGGAGCCCCTGCCGAGCCGTATGACCACCAAGAGCTTCGACCTCATCCTGCAGGCAACCGACATGGTCCGCCATGATGCTCCCGCCGTGTACGAGGCCATCGAGCGGGCCAATCCGCACGCAGCCGCCGTCCGTGAGCGCTTTTTCGCGCTGGCTGAAGAGGTTCGCGACACACTGGAGCCTGCGAGCGCCCTTCCGCCGATCGCCGCTGCCGCTTATTGAACCGGCGCCAGTTCAGCCACCGGCCCACCTGACTTGACGCCCCCGACTCCTGTATATTCATCTGATGGACTGGACTGACGAAGGCATCATCCTGGGCGTCCGCCCGCACGGCGAGACGGCAAGCGTCGTCGAGGTGCTGACGCGCGACCATGGACGCCATCTGGGGCTCGTCCACGGCGGGCGCTCGCGCCGGATGCGGCCGGTGCTCCAGCCCGGCAATCATGTCGATGTGAGCTGGAAGGCGCGCCTCGCCGAGCAGCTTGGGCACATGGCGCTGGAAAGCCGCCGCGCCTTTGCCGCCGAGGTCATGGATCACCCCCTGCCGCTCGCCGGTCTCGCGAGCCTGACTGCCCTTGCCCATCTGCTCCCCGAGCGCGATCCGCACCCGAGCCTTTATGAGGTGAGCCTCTTCGTCCTGGGCTATCTCGACGAGCCCGAGGTCTGGCCGGCTCTGCTTGTGCGCTGGGAGCTGGCGCTGCTCGATGAGTTGGGCTTCGGCCTCGATCTCACGGCCTGCGCCGCCACGGGCACCAACGACGACCTGATCTACGTTTCGCCCAAGAGCGGCCGCGCCGTCTCCGCCTCGGCAGGCGAGCCCTATGCCGACCGCCTGCTGACGCTGCCGCCCTTCCTGCGCGGACGGAGCCAGGGTTCCGTTTCGCAGAGCGATATCGCCGCCGGCTTTGCACTCACGGGGCATTTCCTGCAGACCCGCATTCTCAGCCCTCGAGAGGAGACCCTGCCCGAAGTGCGTGGCCGCCTGACCGACATGCTTCTGCGCACCCGCAAACCCGCCGATGTGGTGGCCCTCGCCCGCAATGGGTGATCAGCAGACCTCCTGAAAAACACGGGCCAGCGCCCGCTGCAGGCGCTATGATCCTTCTCGAAGCCGCCACCCGGCCCCATTTCGGGCCAAGGCAGGCGCACGCCCCCAATCAATCCCGCAGGAGGATTCCCATGGACAAGAAAGTTATCACACTCCTGAAGACGCAGTGCTTCATCGACGGCAAATGGGTCGGCACGCCCGAGATCCCGGTCACGAACCCCGCGACCGGCGAGGAAATTGCCAAGGTGCCGCGCCTCGGCACGGCCGAGACCAAGCAGGCCATCGACGCGGCCGAGAAAGCCTTCAAGCCCTGGAGCCAGCTTCTCGCCAAGGAGCGCGCCGCCATCCTGCGCAAGTGGTTCGACCTGCAGGTCGCCCACGCCGACGAACTGGCGCTGCTGCTGACGAGCGAGCAGGGCAAGCCGCTCGCCGAAGCCCGCGGTGAGATCATCTACGGCGCTTCGTTCACGGAGTTCTACGCCGAGGAAGCCAAGCGCATCTACGGTGAGACCATCCCGAGCTTCAAGCAGGGCACGCGTATCGTCGTCATCAAGCAGCCGCTCGGCGTCATCGGCGCGATCACGCCGTGGAACTTCCCGCACGCCATGATCACGCGCAAAGTCTCGCCCGCGCTCGCCGCCGGCTGCACGGTCGTGGTCAAGCCCGCAACCGAGACGCCGCTCACGGCCCTCGCCCTCGCCGAACTCGCGCGTCAGGCGGGCATCCCGCCGGGCGTGTTCAACGTCATCACCGGCAAATCCGCCGAGATCGGCACGGAGCTGACGACGAGCCCCAAGGTGCGCGGCATCACGTTCACCGGCTCGACGGAAATCGGCAAGGTGCTCATGGAGCAGTCGGCTTCGACCATCAAGAAGGTCGAGCTGGAGCTCGGCGGCAACGCGCCCTTCCTCGTGTTCGACGATGCGGACATCGACAAGGCCATCGAAGGCGCCATGGCGTCGAAGTATCGCAATGCCGGCCAGACGTGCGTGTGCGCCAACCGCCTGCTCGTCCAAGAAGGCGTCTATGACGAATTCGTCGCCAAGCTCGCCAAGACCGCTGCCGCCATGAAAGTCGGTGACGGCACCGAGACGGGTGTCGTGCAGGGCCCGCTCATCAACAAGGCCGCTATCGAGAAGGTCGAGGAGCACATTGCCGACGCCGTCTCCAAGGGCGCCAAGATCGTCACCGGCGGCAAGCGCCACAAGCTCGGCGGCACGTTCTTCGAGCCGACGGTACTTTCCGGCGTCACGCCTGACATGAAGTGTGCGCGCGAAGAGACGTTCGGCCCCGTCGCTCCGGTCTTCAAATTCAAGACCGAGAAGGAGGGCATCGCGATGGCCAACGACACCGAGTTCGGCCTCGCCTGCTACTTCTATGCACGCGACATCGGCCGCGTGTGGCGTGTCGCCGAAGGACTCGAATACGGCATGGTCGGCATCAACGAAGGCATCATCTCGACCGAGGTCGCACCCTTCGGCGGCGTGAAGGAGTCAGGCCTCGGCCGCGAAGGCTCCGCGCACGGCATCGATGGGTTCGTCGAGCTGAAGTACATGCTGATGGGCGGGCTGTAATTCGCGCCTTCGGCGCGAGCGAAGCTCGCCTCGCGCTCCACCGGGAGGGACACCCTCCCGAGCCCACCCGCCTTTATGACTTGGTGGGTGGGCCAGGTGGCAAATCAATAAAGAACGGGGGTTCGGGGGTGTCCCCCGAGCGGGTCATAGGGCGGCAGCCCTGTTCGCGCGGAAGGCGCGATTGAATGGCAACGACCGAGGGATACATCCAAAAATGGCTGAGCGCAGCAACGTCCGCCTTGCGTGGTTCAACGGCAAATTTGTACCGGAGAGCGAAGTCCGGATTCCTTTCCGCGACCTGAGCTGGGTCTACGGCGACGGCTGCTTCGACATGACCCGCAGCTTTCACCACAATCTTTTCAAAGTGAAAGAGCACGTCGACCGCCTTTACCGCTCGCTCAAGTACCTGCGCATCGATCCGGGCTTCGGCCCCGAGCGCATGGTTGCGCTCACGGAAGAGCTCTTCGAGCGCAATCGTCATCTGCTCGGTCCCGATGACGACTACTGGATCGGCCAGCGCATCAGCCGCGGCGTGAAGGAAGTGCCGGGGGACAATCTTGACTATCATGGGCCGAATGTCGTGCTCGAGTGCTCGCCGCTCCCGCTCGTGCAGCGCGCCAAGCTTTTCAAGGAAGGCATTCGCGTGATCGTCCCCTCGCATCGGCGCACGCCGCCGGAGTCGCTCACGCCGCGCGCGAAGACGCACAACTACCTCAACATGATCGTCGCCAATCAAGAAGTGCAGAGCGCCGATCCCGAGGCCTGGGCCGTTCTGCTCGATATGAATGGCAATCTCGCCGAGGGCATGGGTTCGAACATCTTCACCGTGCGCGATGGACAGGTGCTGACACCGCGCGAGAAATTCGTGCTGCCGGGCGTCAGCCGCCAGACCGTGATCGACCTCGCGCGCGCGGAGGGCATTCCCGTCGCCGAGGCCGATATCGACCTCTACGACAGCTATGTGGCCGACGAGATGTTCCTTACCTCGACATCACTCTGCATCTGCCCGGTAACGAAGATCAATGGCGTCGATATCGGGCCCGCAGCCCAGGTGTGGGGGCCGATCACCAAGCGCCTCGCCGATGCCTACAGCCGCTATGTCGGCTACGACTTCGTCGGCCAGTACCTCAAGCGCTATCAGGAAGGCATGCAGGCGAGAGCGTTTTAGCTTTTTGCCGCGGGCTGCTGGGAAGGGGTGCTGACGCATTCACATGGGGCAGTATGCCCGCGGCGGCCATGCGACAGCACGGAGTTTGATGCCGCAGGCTGCTGCGCCGCGGCGAGCCGACAAAGCTTGGAGAGAGAAAACTATGATCAAAGACGTCGCAATCGGAGACATGGTGTTCCTCGCCGAGGGCCAAGAGGGCATTGGTGCGGTGCGTGAGATCAGGGGGGACCGTTTTGTCTTGTTCATAGAGAACGCCGGCGAGTTCGACATTCCTGGCTCAGCGATTGTCGGCGTTCACGATGGAAAGGTCATCGTCAGTCCAGCAAAACTTACCCGGGACGTTCTTCAAGCCATTGGCCATGCGCACGACCGCGAGGATCCCGATCTGGCCGGGTAACGTCAGCACGTTCTGCCTCCGCCCAATATTCCCGCCATCTCCCAGCGTGCTGCCGTTTCATCCGGCAGAACGAGTCGTCTCATTTGCTGGCAATTTGATTGAGCCCGTGTAGGATTATTGCGTCCGGCGGCGGATAACCGCGCCGGACAGGAGATAAGCTTTGTAGAAATTCGTCGATCCACTCGTATGGCGCGCGCTCGCTCCGTGTGTACGATCCGTCGGCGAAGCATAAATGCTCAGCATCTTTAGTGAGGCATAAATGAAGCTAAATCCGAGACTTCTCCTCTCGATCCCGATGGCTCTCGCCGTCGCTGCCAGCACCGCCGTCGCACAAACCAAGGAAGTCACGATCGCCTATCAGGACATGATCGTGCCCTATCGCGTCGCGCAATCGGCGGGCGCAATCGAGAAGGCCACGGGCTACAAGATCGCCTGGAAGCAGTTCGCCGGTGGCGGCGACGTCATCAAGGCCATGGCCTCCGGGCAGGTACCGATCGGCGAAGCAGGATCGAGCCCGATCACAGCAGCGGCGGCCCAAGGCATCGATATCCAAGTCATCTGGGTTCTCGACGACATCAACAATGCCGAGCAGCTCATTGCCTCGAAGAAATCAGGCGTCAAGACGCTCGCCGATCTCAAGGGCAAGAAGGTGGCGACGCCCTTCGTCTCGACGGCGCACTATCAGCTCCTGTTCGCCCTCAACAAAGCCGGTGTGAACCCGAAGGAGATTCAAATCCTCAATCTCCGGCCGCCGGAGATCGCTGCTGCTTGGGAGCGCGGTGATCTCGACGCAACCTTCATCTGGGAGCCCGTCCTCTCCAAAGTGAAGGCCGACGGCACCGTGATCACGTCGTCGGCGGAAGTGGGCAAGCAGGGTGCACCGACCTTCGATGGCATCATCGCCAACCGCGCCTGGGCGGCCCAGCACAAGGACTTCCTCACGGCGTTCGTCAAAATCCTGGCTGAAGCGGACGCGGACTACAAGGCCAACCCCGGCAAGTACGCCAAGGGCTCGGACAATGCTGCCGCGATTGCCAAGATCGTCGGCGCCAAGCCCGATGACGTGCCAGCCGTCCTCGCCGACTATGCCTTCCCGACGGCAGCCGAACAGGCTTCCGACAAGTGGCTCGGCGGTGGGGCCGACGGCGGCATCGCCAAGGCTCTCGCGAATACCGCGCAGTTCCTGCTGGAGCAGAAGCGGATTACCGAAATCCCAAAAGACTTCGGCAAATTCGTCAACCCGGAGTTCGCTGCCGCGGCCGCGAAGTGACAAGACACTGAGCACACAGGACCGAGAGGTTTCATGGTGACGATGACACGGCCCGCCGCCGAGCGACGGTCCACCAGCGCCACGCTCAACGTTCAGGATCTCTCGGTCCGCTATGCCACGCGCGACGGCATTGTCGAAGCCCTGTCGCACGTGAACCTCGATATGAGGGCCGGTGATTTCGTCGTCGCCATCGGCGCCTCGGGCTGCGGGAAGACGACACTTCTTTCCTGCATGGCCGGATTTCTCACACCCTCGGATGGAGAGATTCTGCTCGACGGCGCACCCGTCGAGAGACCGGGCGCCGATCGCGGCGTCGTGTTCCAAAAGCACGCGCTCATGCCGTGGCTGAATGTAATCGACAACGTCGCATTCGGCCCCAAGATGCGTGGCGTCGGCAAGGACGAGCGCTACGCCATCGCACGCGAGCAGCTCGCCCTCGTCGGCCTCGGAGACTTCGCCGAAAAAATGATCTACGAGCTTTCGGGCGGTATGCAGCAGCGCGTCGGCATTGCCCGCGCGCTCGCCTCCGATCCCGAAGTGCTGCTCATGGACGAACCACTCGGCGCGCTCGACGCCCTCACCCGCGAGCAGGTGCAGGAACTCATTCTCGATGTGTGGCACCGCACGGGAAAGATGGTGTTCTTCATCACGCACTCGGTCGAAGAGGCCATTTTCCTCGCGACCAGGCTGATCGTGATGACACCACGTCCCGGCAAGATCGAGAAAAGCTATGACCTCGACTTCGGACGCCGCTACATCGAGACCAAGAATGCGCGGACCGTGAAGGCGAGCCCCGATTTCATCGCCATGCGCGAGCAGGTTCTGGGCGATATTCAACGCCGTGATTGACGGGAGATCGCTATGGCTGTGAGCGAAGCTACGGGCGCGCCTGCTGCTCCCGCCCGCCGCGTCTACACGAGCCGCTATCGCGTGCTCGGCGAAGGTTCTACGCTCGCCATCAACATCGTCACGATCGCAATCCTGCTCGGCGGATGGTGGTTCGTGACGCATATGGGCTGGGTGAGCCGGCTGTTCCTACCGAAGCCCGAAGCCATCTGGAGCGCCTTCATCCAGGCGATAAACGGTGAGCTCGACGATGCCACGCTCTGGGGCCACTTCCTCGCCAGCATGGGCCGCGTATTCAGTGCATTCGCCCTCGCCGTCGCGCTCGGTATCCCGATCGGCATTCTCATGGGCACGAGCCGGATCGCGCGCGGCATCTTCGATCCGCCCATCGAATTCTACCGGCCGCTACCGCCGCTCGCCTATCTGCCGCTGATGATCGTCTGGTTCGGTATCGGCGAGGAATCGAAGATCATCCTGCTGTTTCTCGCGATCTTCGCGCCGGTGACGCTCGCCGCGCGTGCCGGTGTCCGCTCCGTTTCACAGGAGCAGATCCAGGCCGCCCTCTCCATGGGTGCCTCGCGTACGCAGGTCATTCGTCACATCATCATGCCGGGTGCGCTGCCGGAGATCCTCGTCGGCTTGCGCATCGGTATGGGCGTCGGCTGGACGACGCTCGTCGCGGCGGAAATGGTGGCGGCCGACGCAGGCCTCGGCAAAATGGTCTTCAATGCCTCGAATTTCCTCAGAACCGATGTCGTGATCCTCGGCATTCTGCTGATCGGCGTCGTGGCTTTCGCGTTCGAACTGCTCATGCGCTGGTTCGAACGCTGGGCCGTGCCGTGGAAGGGGAAGGTTTAGGCTTCGGGGAGCCGCTCGACCCTACTCCAGATACCGCTTCTCCAGCATGACGTGCACGCCGTTGTGGCCGTTCACGAGCTGAGTCACGCGCAGGTCCGCGGCGAGACTGCAGAGCATGTAGGCGTCCTCGCGCGAGAGCCCCTTCTTCTCGCCGATGAGCTTGATCATGTCGCGCAAGGCCGCCCGCGCCGCACTGTCGAGATCAGGATCGAAGGCCATGGTAATCGCGTGCGTCGGCGTCTCGGCGCGCGGCCAGTCGAGATTGCCGCCCTTGTGCAGCGTGAACTTGAACGTGCCCTTGAGCGCCGTCTCGATGGCGGTCACGCACACCTCGCCATCACCCTGCGCGCCATGGCCGTCGCCGGCTGAAAAGTTCGCCCCCGGCACATGCACCGGCAGGAACACGGTCGTGCCCGCCACCAGCTCCTTGTTGTCCATGTTGCCACCGTGCTGGCGCGGCGCGAGCGACGTGATCATGCCCCACGAGGGCGGCGGCGCTACACCCATCACACCGAAGAACGGCCTCAGCGGCACTTCCGCGCCCCACGAGAGCTTGCCCACGCCCTTCTCGCGATCCATGGGAATGTGCACGATGCGTACGCGATCGAATTCGAGCGGCAGCGCGCCTGCGAGCGGCCGGATGGCATTGTATCCCCAGTCCTGGCGGCACTCGATGGCTTCGATGTCGACCTGCAGGATGTCGCCGGGCATGGCGCCTTCGATGGCAACGGGGCCTGTCAGGATATGGCCCGGCAGCTTGCGCGGTACCTCAGCGTGCACCTCCAACAGCTCGGGCGGAATCTTGAAACCAGACGAGGTCGGTGGCATCACATCCTGACCGCCGCTGATGGTCTCCATGATCACGCGATCGCCGCTCTTGATGGAGAGCACAGGCTTCTCCTCGGCATCGAAATAGCCCCAATGGACAGTCCCGACGCGGGATTTGAGAACGTGATCGGTCATTGGTGGTGCCCCGTTGCTGGATATTGCGTGGCCCCAACCTATCGCCCTGCCCGGCGGGCGTCATCAGGCCTGATACGCGATCCGGACTTGCGCGCGGCCGCCTACGGGGCATGATGGCGCCCAAAGTTGCATCGATCGGGAAGGCACTCATGGCATACAAGGCATTCGACCTCAGCGGGCAGGTTGCTCTCGTGACCGGCGGCAATGGCGGCATCGGCCTCGGCATGGCGAAGGCCGTCGCGGAAGCAGGCGCCGATGTCGCGATCTGGGGCACGAACGCGGCCAAGAATGCGGCGGCCAAGGCCGAGCTCGAAAAGACCGGCCGCCGTGTGCTGGCACTGCAAGTGGATGTCGGTGACGAGGCTGCCGTCGAGCAGGGCTTTGCCGAAACCGTCAAGGTGCTCGGTCGCGTCGACGGCTGCTTTGCCAATGCCGGCGTCAGCGGCCGCGGCGGACACACCTCCTTCAGCGACATGCCGACAGACGAATGGAAGCGCGTGACGCGCATCAATCTCGACGGCGCGTTCTATACGTTTCGCACGGCATCCAAGCACATGGTCGCGCGTGGTGGCGGCGGCGTTCTCGTCGGCACGTCCTCGCTCGCCGCCATCTCCGGCCCGCCGCGCAACGAGCATTACGCCGCGACCAAGAGCGCCATGATCGGAATCATCCGCTCGCTCGCTGTGGAGTACGCGCGCTACGGCATTCGCGCGCACGCCGTTCTGCCCGGCTGGATCGAGACGGACATGACCGCCAATCTCATCGCCAACGAAAAATTTCACGACAATGTACTGAAGCGCGTCCCCATGCGCCGCTGGGGCACGGGCGATGACTTTGGCGGTATCGCGATCTATCTCATGAGCTCGGCGTCGCGCTTCCATACCGGCGATACGTTTCTCATCGACGGCGGCTACGCGCTGTTTTGATGGGAGGTTTGCGATGAACTTCACCGCCATTCGCTACGAGGTCGAGGACGGCGTTGCGACGATCACACTGAACCGTCCCGAGAAGCTCAACGCCTATAACCGCGACATGGGCCGCGAGATCATCGCGGCCTTCGATGAGGTCGACCGCGATGATGGCGTCCGCGCCGTCATCATCACGGGCGAGGGACGTGCATTCTGTGCGGGTGCGGACCTCTCCGGTGGTGCGAAGACCTTCGACTACGCCGCGCGTGGTACGCTCGCCGGCGCAGACTTATCGGATGACAGTGCGCGCGACGGCGGCGGACGCCTGACGCTGCGCATTTTCGAATGCCTCAAACCCGTCATTGCCGCCGTCAATGGCCCTGCCGTCGGCATCGGCGCCACCATGCTGCTGCCCATGGATATCCGTCTCGCGTCGGAGACGGCTCGCTTCGGTTTCGTGTTCGCGCGCCGCGGCGTGGTCATGGAAGCCTGCTCGAGCTGGTTTCTGCCGCGCATCGTTGGCATCTCGCAAGCTCTCGAATGGACCATGACAGGACGCGTGTTCGATGCAGCCGAAGCGCTCGAAGGCCGGCTCGTGAAAAAGGTGCTGCCGCCGGATCAGCTACTGCCTACAGCGCGCACACTCGCTCGTGAGATCGCGGATAACACATCGGGCATCTCCGTCGCGCTCATGCGGCAGATGCAATGGCGGATGCTCGGCGCCGACCATCCCATGGAAGCGCACAAGATCGACAGCCGCCTTATGGTGCAGACAGGCGCAGGCGCGGATGCGCGCGAAGGCGTCGCAGCATTTCTCGAGAAGCGGCCTGCGCGCTTTCCAGGCCGCGTGTCGAGTGATCTGCCGTCTACCTTCCCGTGGTGGAAGCCGCGCAAATACGAGTAGTGCGGCTCAGCCCCCGGTTATGGCCGCGATCTCGCTCTCACTGAAGCCCGCCGCCGTCAGAACCTCGCGCGTGTGCTCGCCGAGTGCCGCCGCGCGCGGGCCTGCCTTGGTTTCGGATGCGGACATGCGGAAGGCCGGGTTCAGCACCTTGAAGGGCCCGGCCGCATCATGCACGTCCTGCAGCGAACCGCGATGGGTGAGCTGCGGATCGGCGAGTGCCTCCTTGATCGTGCGGTAGGGCCCTGCCGGCACGCCGGCACGCTCCAGTACCGCCATGAGCTCTTCCGTCGTCATCGTCCGCGTCCATGCTTCGAGCTCATCCATGAACTCCGCCCAATTGGCGCGACGATCGAGATACTTCGCGAAGCGCGGGTCGGTCGCCCACGGCTGACCGGCGGCCTTGCCCAATTCCTGAAACGTCCGCTCGCTCGCGACGGCAATGTTGACGAAGCCGTCAGCAGTCGCCGCCGGCCCATAGAGGGCGCGCTTCGGCATGGGCGGCACCTTGAACTGCGAAGCCTGCAGCTCCACCGTCATCAGCGAGAGCATCCCCTCGAACATGGAGACATCGAGATGCTGGCCCTTGCCTGTGACGGACCGCTGATAGAGCGCGGCCGAAATCGCACCGAAAGCATACGTGCCCGCGAGTACATCCGCCGTGAAGATGCCGCAGCTATCCGGCCGCTCGCGTCCGGGATGATAGGCAATGTGTGCCATCTCGTAACCTGATGTCGCATGCACGACCGGCGCATACGCGGGCTTGTCGGCGGAAGGCCCCGTCTGACCGTAACCGGAGATCGAGCAGTAAACGAGGCGCGGGTTCTCAGCGGACGCGCTCGCATAGTCGATGCCGAGCCGCTTGGTCACGCCGGGTCGGTAATTCTCGACAATGATATCCGCGCTGCTGGTCAACTTGCGCGCGGCGGCCACGGCCTCGGGCCGCTTGAGATCGAGGACGATGCTGCGCTTGCCGGCATTGAGTTGGCCGTACGATGTGCTCGCGCCATTCCGAAGAGGTGGCCGGCTCCGCATGAGATCACCCTCGGCCGTCTCGATCTTCACGACATCCGCACCGAGATCGGCGAGCAGGCGCGTGCAGTGAGGGCCCGCGATCGTGGTCGTGAAATCGAGCACCTTGAGCCCGCTGAATGCCTGCATTGCTTCCTCTCCCCGGATCGACCGACAATTTGAGAGGGACAATTGACCGAATGCTCCCGGGGGCGCAAGTCCGGCCGAGCCGGACAGGAGGCCCGCAAAAACGGAAGTGCGCCATTCGCGCGCGCTCCTCGTGTGGCGTCAGCCCGCCAAAATGCCTAACGTGCTGCTCACAGCACCCCCGCTCGCGCGGGAGCATGATCCAGGAGAGAGGAACGATGACGGAGAAGCAGGGTCAGGTCGTAGGCAAGGTTGCCCTCGTCACGGGAGGGGCCTCGGGCATCGGCGAGGCATGCTGCCTGACACTGGCGCGAGAAGGTGCCAGCGTCGTTATCACGGATATCGACGAGGCACGTGGCAAGGATCTCGTCGAGAAGATCGCCGTCAATGGCGGCAAATCCATCTTCCTGAAGCAGGACGTCACCAACGAAGCACGCTGGCCGGAAGTGATCGCGGCGACGGAGGAAGCCTTCGGCGGTCTCCACATTCTGGTGGCCAACGCCGGTATCGGCGTCATGGTCCCCATACTCGATATGACGCTCGCGGACTGGCAGCGTCAGAATGCCATCAACCTCGACGGCGTCTTCCTCTCGGTGAAGTATGGCATTCCCGCCATGCGCCGAAGCGGTCCTGGCGGCTCGGTCATCATGATGTCCTCGATCGCGGGGCTCAGGGGCTCTGTGGGTTTGGCGGGCTACTCCGCAACCAAGGGCGGTGTGCGCCTGTTCGCCAAGTCTGTCGCGCTCGAATGCGCCGCGGCGCGCGACGGCATTCGCGTGAACTCGGTCCATCCGGGCGTGATCGACACGCCGATCTGGAACAAGATCCCGACAGGCGCCACCGGCTCGCACAACAATGCGCCGATTGATCCGCGCGCCCGTTCGCTCTGGATGATCCCGATCGGCGAACTCGGCACCGCGCAGGATATTGCCGATGGCGTGCTCTACCTCGCCTCGGACTTGTCGAAGCACGTCACCGGATCGGAGCTCGTCATCGACGGCGGCATCATGAGCGGCGTTCTGCCTCGCTCACTCCAGCACGAAGCGTAACATCACCTCACCTCGGAGCCACGCATGGACAACTTGCACTTCAAGTCGGCCGTCGAACTTGCCGAGCTCATCCGCACGAAGAGGGCGTCCGCCGTCGAGGTGCTGGAGCACTTTCTCGCGCGCATCGAGAAGTACAATCCCAAGCTCAATGCCGTGATCTGGATGGATGCCGAGCGCGGACGCAAGCGCGCGCGGGATGCCGATGCGGCGCTGGCCCGCGGTGAGGTCTGGGGTCCGCTGCACGGCGTGCCTATGACGATCAAGGAGAGCTACCAGGTACCGGGTTCGCCGACGACCTGGGGCCTTCCCGAGTACAAGAACAACGTCACAGAGACGAGCGCGATCGCGGTGGAGCGCCTGGAGAAGGCCGGCGTCAATCTCTTCGGCAAGACCAACGTACCGGTGCTCCTCGCCGACTGGCAGAGCTACAATCCCGTCTATGGATCGACGAACAACCCGTGGAACACGGCGGTGACTCCCGGTGGATCCTCGGGCGGTTCGGCGGCGGCGTTGGCGGCAGGGCTCACGGGTGTCGAAGCGGGCAGCGACATCGGCGCGTCGATCCGCAATCCCGCGCACTACTGCGGCGTGTTTGGCTTGAAGCCGACGTACGGCATCATTCCGCTGCGCCGTCACTCGCTGCCGGGGAGCTTCGCGCCGGGCGATATCTCCTGCGTCGGCCCGATCACACGCGGCGCGGCGGACCTCGATGTCATGCTCGATGTCATGAGCGGCGCCGACGAGATCGAGGAGAACTGCTGGAAGCTCCAACTTCCCAAGGCCAAGGCAACCTCGCTCAAAGGCCTCAAGGTCGCGGTGAAGCTCAGCGATCCGAACTGCGAGATCGACAGCGAATACGCGAGTATCCTGCAGACGCTCGTCGAGAAGCTTGCAAAAGCCGGCGCTACCGTGAAGGAAATCGAGCCGCAGATCGATACCAAGCGTCTGCACGAGATCTACGTGCTGCTGCTGCGCTCGGCGACCTCTGCCCGCACACCCGATGCCGATATTGCGGGGTGGAAGGCTGCCCTCGCGGCCGCTGGTGCCAACCCCGATCAGTATCTCGATCTCATGGTGAAAGGCGTCGATCTTCCCCATCGCGCGTGGCTGCCGCTCAACAACGAGCGTCACAAGCTGCGTTTTGCCTTCGATGCCTTCTTCAAAGACTGGGACATCCTGCTCTGCCCCGCGGCGTCCTCCGCGGCGTGGCCCCACGACCAGTCCGGCGAGCGCTGGCGGCGTACGATTCCGATCAACGGCAAACCGCAGCCGACGACATCACAGCTCTTCTGGGCCGGCTATTCCGGCGTCGTGTATCTGCCATCGACCGTTGGCCCCGCAGGGCTCACGAAGTCGGGCCTGCCGGTCGGCTATCAGGCGATTGCGCGCCATGGCCACGACAAGACGGCCGTCGCGTTCAGTCGCTTTGTCGAGCGCGAGATCGGCGGCTTCGTGCCGCCGCCGGGCTACGCGTGATCGACGACTTCTCCCCGGACTTCTTCTTCGCCGCGCGCGTCGCCACCTCGGCGGCGCGCCGGCACCAGACAAGCATCTCCTCGTCATCGTCGAGCAGGCGCTCGGGCGCGCGCCAGTACGATGGAAGCGAGCGCGTGCCCGCCTTCATCTCGTAGGTAAAGGGTCCGAGCCCTTCTGCCTCGAAATCCGGGACGGTCGCCGGGTCAGCCTTCAGATACAGCGTATCGTCGGAGATGAGCGCGAACATGAGCCCATCCCTGAAGATGCCCGCACCGCCGAACATACGGCGCGGCGACACGCCACCGAGCGGGCGAAGCACGTCCATGAGATGCGCGATGAGTGCAGCCTCCGCGGACATGCTTCTCTCCTCCTCACGCAGCGGCCTTGATGATCTCCGCCGCCTTCTCGCCCACCATGATCGACGGCGCATTCGTATTGCCGGAGGGCATGGTCGGGAAGATCGAGGCGTCGGCGATCCTGAGCCCCTCGATGCCGTGCACCTTGAGCTTATCGTCGACAACCGTGTTCGGTCCCGCCGGTCCCATGCGGCATGTACCGATCGGATGGTAGGCCGTCTGTGAGTTATTGCGGATCCAGGCTAGGATTTCATCGTCCGTCCTTGCCTTGGGACCTGGATCGTATTCGTCGCCGCGATACGGGTCCAGCGCCGGCTGGCTCACGATCTTTCTGACCATCTTGAAGCCGTCGACCATGCACTGCTGGTCGATCGGGTTCGTCAAAAAATTGAACAGGATCTTCGGCTGGTCGTTCGGATCAGCCGAGCGAATATGGATCGAGCCGAGGCTCTCCGGACGCAACTGGTACACCGACAGCGTCATCGACGGGAATTCCTGCAGGATGCGCTTCTTCGGATCCTTCACCGAGTACGGCACGATGTGCATCTGGACGTCAGGCGTCTCCATTTCCTTCTGCGTCTTGAGGAAGGCGAGCAGCGGCGCCGACGGCAGACTGAGGAAGCCGCCCCGCGTCGTCGCGTACTTCAAGGCTTCTCTCACGGCACCGAAGCCGCGCGCCCGCGTGTTGTAGGACACGCTCGGGACTTTCACGTGCCAGATACCGCGTGCATTGATGTGATCGCGCAGGTTCTCGCCAACGGCCGGCAGCGCATGTTTCACTTCGATGCCGAACTGCTTGAGGACCTCGGGCCGCCCGATGCCCGAAAGCTCGAGAAGCTGCGGTGTCGCGACCGCACCCGCCGAGAGGATCACCTCACGGTTCGCCCGCACCTCGATCTGCCGTCCGTAACGCTCATAGACGATGCCGACGCACTTCTTTCCTTCGAGCACGATCCGCCGCGTCGGCGCATCCGCGATCACGCGCAGGTTCGGCCGCTTCATCGCGGGCTTGAGGTAGCAGCGCGAGACGCTCATCCGGATGCCCTTGTGGATGCTCGTCTGCGTCTTGCCGATGCCTTCCTGATCCTCGGCGTTGTAGTCCTTGGTGATCTTGTGGCCCGCCTGCTCGCCGGCCTTGAAGAGCGCATCGTAAAGCGGATTCTGATCCGGCACGACCGACACCTTCAGAGGTCCATCGGTGCCGCGGCCGTTCTCCGCGCCGCCCTCATAGTTCTCGATCTTCGTGAAGACCGGCGCGACGTCGTTCCAGCTCCAGCCCCGCGCGCCCATCTGCGCCCAGGTATTATAGTCGAGCGGCTGGCCGCGCACCCAAACGAGCCCGTTGATCGCGCTCGACCCGCCAACCACTTTGCCGCGCGGCACCGGGATCTTGCGGTTGCCGGTGCATTCCTCGGGCTCCGACTCGTACAGCCAGTTGGCAGCGGGGTTGTGGATCAGAAGGCCGAAGCTGACGGGGAGCCAAGAGTAAATATGGCTCGCCGGTCCCGCTTCAACGAGCAGCACGCTGTTCTTGGGGTTCTCGCTCAGACGCGATGCGAGCGCGGCACCCGCAGACCCAGCGCCGACAACGATATAATCATACTGCTCCATGGTGCTCCCTGCCCCGTATGTCGCGAGCTTCACGCCCACTGTCGCGCCATTCCTACCAATCTCAGGCCGCGGATGACCAGTACTCGAATGATGGTGCCGGGCTGCATTGCACGCACATTGCGGTAGCCTTCGGATCACCCTGGACGGAGATAGCCGCCGCCAAGTCCCTCCCCTAAGATGCCCTTGGCACCCGTCCAATAAGTACATTCATGGCATTGAACAGGAGGAAATCATGCCCGAGCCCACGACATTTCCAGGCCTTGTCGAATGGTCCGGCGAGAACCCCGGCATCTCCCTCAAGGAGGCACCCGACGGACCGTTTGTAAGCCTTGCGAGCTTCTTCCGCGTCGTGCTCTCGCCGCATGGCCGCGGCCATGCGCTGGTGCTCATGCAATCACCACAGGAAGCGAACCCGCCCGCCGCACGCGCCAACTACGTCCTGCACGACAACGAAGCGCTGGCACGCTACCTCGTCTCGGACTTCGTTTCGAATTTCGGGAGCTACCAAGGGCTGCCCGGCCTTGCAGGCGTGACCTACAAGAAGCTCGACAGCGTCGTTGCTTCGGGCGATCCAGGCTCCGCCTATAAGGAGACGCTGAAGGCGGGCGACCTCGATGTCGAACTCGCCTGGAGCGGCCTCGGTGAACCTTTCTGCTTCGCGCTGCCGCCCGACAAATCAGCGACGGGCCGCCACTGGATGCCGAGCCTGTTTGTCGGCTGCAGCGAGGCCTCGATCACCGTCAACGGCCGCCGCCTACCCGGTAAGCCGATCCCGCGACAGGTTGCAGGCCAGACCATCACGACGGCCATGCTCGCCTTCTCGGAAACGTGGATCAAAGTGTGATCCTCACGACGCCCGCGCGATCACCGCGTGCAGGAGGACATTGACGCCCGGCACGGTCGCCGCAAAATCGATGTCTTCCGCCTCGTTGTGACTGATCCCGCCCTTGCAAGGTGTGAAGATCATCGCCGACGGGCACACGCGTGTCATGTTGTAGGCATCGTGCCCAGCCTGCGTCTCGATATCCATGGACGGAACGCCGAGGCGCTCCGCCGTTTCGCGGATGAGATCAATCAGCCCCGGATCGAACGTCAGACCGCCGAAGCCCCAGCGCTCGGCGATCTCGATGTTCGTGTGCGAGCGGCGCGCGGACTCGACAACGGCCGCCTCGACCTCGGCGACCATATCGGGCAGGCGTTCCTTCTTGGGATGGCGGAAGTCGATCCACAGATCCGCTTCGTCCGAGAGAATGCCCGGCAGGTTCGGTCTCAGATCGAGGCGCGCGACGCTGGTCTTGCCGTCCTCCGGTGCATAGCGCCAGCCGATGTCGTCGATGGCGACGGCCACATAGGACGCGCCGACGAGTGCATTGCGACGAAGCATCATCGGCGTCGGGCCGACGTGAGATGTCTCGCCGCGTACGGCGATGCGCATGCCCTGCATCGCAAAGCCGCCCGTGACAATGCCGAGCGGCAGCCCCACGGCATCGAGCTTCGGCCCCTGCTCGATGTGCAGCTCGAAATAGCTGTCGATGTCGCGCCCGCCGACCGGCACCTCGCCGCGATAGCCGATGCGCGAGAGCTCGTCCGCAAAACGCACGCCTTCCTTGTCGCGCCGATCTTCCACCCATTCGATATCGGCACCGCCGGAGAACACGAGTGATGCCAGCATCGGCGGCGGAAAGCGCGCCCCCTCCTCGTTCGTCCAGTTCACGACCTCGATCGGCCGCCGCGTCTTGATGCCGCGTTCGTCGAGCGTGCGTAGAACTTCGAGTCCCGACATGACGCCGAGAATGCCGTCGAAGCGCCCGCCTTTGGCCTGCGTGTCGAGGTGGCTTCCGATCAGCACCGGCGCGGCATTCGGATCCGTCCCCTCGCGGCGCACGAACATGGAGCCGAGCCGGTCGATCGTGAGCCTGTAGCCTTCGGCACGCACCCAGCCCGCGAACATGTCGCGCACGGCCTTGTCCTCGTCGCTCAACGTGAGACGCCGGATGCCACCGGCCGGCGTGCGGCCGATCTCGGCGGACGCCATGAGGCACTGCCAGAGGCGATCGGGATTGATGGAGAGGTTCGTGCTCATGAAGGAAGACTCCGCAGCAGACATTGCGGAGCGAACTATCCCCGGCATTTGTGCTGCAGGGAAGTGCCTCGGCATCTCATTGTTCGAGCAGGTTGCCGCGACCGCGGGCAGACGACCTCATGCGAAACTCATGTCATCGCGAAGAAGGCCCCGCCGCTCCACACGCCGAGGCGGCCAGCATCGTCCTCGACGGCCATCTCCACGAGGTCGTAGTAGAGTGCTCGCGTCACCAGAGCCTCGAGCCGGCCGCGGACGAGGACATAGGGTTTCAGTCCGCCGGTCCCCGCCTCCGGTGCAAATCGCATGGGGTGCTCGGGTCCGCAACGCACGACGTCGTCCACATTCGTCCGGAAGATGAGCTCCTGTGCCCTCCCCTCCCCCGAGACTTCCATCTCCACCGCCAGAAAGGGGGCATCGGCGCCCGCGACATCCACTTTCTCGACCGGGGTCACGAGAAAGTGACGGCCGTCCAGATCCCGCCGCAGGACGCGCGAGAAAAGCTTCACTAACGGCTTCCGGCCGATCGGGCTCCCCTGGTAGAACCATGTCCCATCGGCGCCGATCGCCATGCCGATATCCCCGCAATAAGGGGGATTCCAGCTGTCGACCGGCGGTAGGCGATCCTTGTCCTGGGCGCGCAGCATGGCCTCCAGACCCGCGAGCGGCGCCGTTTCTCCGGACCGCGGCCCCTCCGACCCTGCGTCAACCTGCCTTGTTTCCCGGCGACTGCCTTGCATATCGTGTGGACTCATGAGGCGACCTTGCTTGCATAGCGCAGCTCGCGTTTGGCACCATACAATCTCAACAGTCCGGCGTGGGGCCGGTTCCGCGAACTTTTCGGCGGCGGCCCCGTTATTCTTGATCGACGGCGTTCCATTTTGGCCCGGCTGCTCAATTGATCGGCACTGCGCTCCATATTCTGAACATCTTCGCTGCCTCAAAATTTCGCAACCTCAGAAAAACGGCAGTATAATCGCGCCATGACAACAGTAATCGATACCCAGGACAACATCGTCGCGCGCGTCGAGGCCGCTGGTGAGCGGGTACGGCGCGTCCACGAGGCTACGGCCTCAGTCATCTTCGGCCAGGACAAGGTCATCGAGCAGACGCTCGTGACGATCCTTTCCGGCGGCCACGCGCTGCTTATCGGCGTCCCCGGCCTCGCCAAGACACTGCTCGTCGAGACGCTCGGGCGTGTGCTCGGCCTCGATGCCAAGCGTATCCAGTTCACGCCGGACCTCATGCCCTCCGACATCATCGGCGCCGAAGTGCTCGAGGATGCGCAGGGCGGACGGCGCAGCTTCCGATTCATCCGCGGGCCGGTCTTCACGCAGCTGCTCATGGCGGACGAGATCAACCGCGCCTCGCCAAAGACGCAGTCGGCGCTGCTGCAGGCAATGCAGGAGCATCATGTCACGGTCGCCGGTCAGCGCCATGACGTGCCCTCGCCTTTCCACGTGCTTGCGACGCAGAACCCACTCGAGCAGGAAGGGACGTATCCCCTCCCCGAAGCACAGCTCGACCGCTTCCTCCTGCAGGTCGATGTCGACTATCCTGACACGGTCGCGGAGCGGCGGATGCTGTTCTCGACCACGGGCACCGAGGAGCGCCGCCTTGAGCCGATCCTGTCCGGCCCTGAACTCATGAGCATCCAGCGCCTCGTTCGCCAGATCCCCGTGCCGGACAAGGTTGTCGATGCGATTCTGACGCTCGTGCGTACAGCACGTCCCGGCACCGGCGCCGACAGCGAGACCGATAAATTCGTCGCCTGGGGGCCCGGCCCACGCGCAAGCCAGGCGCTCATGCTCGCCGTTCGCGCCAAGGCGCTCGTCGATGGACGGCTGGCACCATCGGTCGACGACGTGGTCGCACTCGCCGAGCCCGTTCTCAAGCATCGCATGGCCCTGAATTTCGCGGCTCGCGCCGAGGGTCATCAGATCGGCGCCGTCATCGGCCGGTTGGCCGCCAACATCGCGTGAGGCGAAGCATAGACGCCCCGCGCGCCTGCCCTTGGAGCCTGCTGTTGGCGGAGACCATAAACGCCATGCGACCCCGGTGGAGATTGTTGCCGAGGAGGTGGGCATGAGTCCGGCCCGGGCTGCTGTCGGCCGGCTCGAGCTTGAGGCGCATGGCCTCGCCGATCGCCTGCCAGATCTCGTCATCGAGGCGAACCGCGTGGCGAGCACGGTCGCGCACGGCATTCATGGCCGTCGTCGTGCGGGCCCCGGCGAAACCTTCTGGCAGTTCCGCCAGTTCGAGGGCGCCGATGCGGCAACCCTCATCGACTGGCGCCGCTCGGCAAGCTCCGATCAGTTGTACGTGCGCGAGCGCGAGTGGGAAGCCGCACACACCGTCTGGCTCTGGCCCGATCTCTCGCCCTCGATGGATTTCAGCAGCGAGCTCGCGACGGTCACCAAGCGCGACCGGGCGATCGTGCTCATGCTGGCTGCTGCCGAGTTGCTTGTGCGCGGCGGCGAGCGCGTCGCTCTGCTCGGCCTTGGCCGTCCGACTGCAAGCCGCAAGGCTGCGACCGTGATCGCCGAGACCGTCCTCACGAACATCACGTCGCCGTTGTTGACCACGAGCCTGCCGCCCAAGATTCGTCTGCCGCGCTTTTCGGGTGCCATCCTGATCAGTGACTTCCTCGATCCCCTCGACAAGCTCGGGCCGCGTATCGAGGAACTGGCAGGTGCAGGCGTCGGCGGCCATCTCGTGCAGGTCATGGACCCGGCGGAGGAGACTCTCCCCTATGAGGGACGCGCTGAGTTCCTCGGTCCCGAGGTTGCCGGCGAACGCTGGATCGTCGATCGTGTCGAGACCATGCGGGAGGACTACATCAAGCGCCTTGCCGAACACCGTGACGGTCTCGCCGAACTCGCGCGCCGCCTCGGATGGTCACTGCTCGTCCATCACACGGATCGACCGCCGCACGAATTGCTGCTGAGCCTCATCATGCGCCTCGGCGGCCAGGCGGGCAGCTACCGCATGAATACACCGGCGGCAGCAGGAGGGCAGGCATGAGCATCGGCGCGCTCGCCTTTCTGAGCCCATGGCTGTTGACCGCGCTCGCCGCGCTCCCGGTGATCTACTGGCTGCTGCGGACCGTGCCGCCGCGCCCGCGCCAGATCAACTTCCCGCCGACGCGCATTCTCGTCGGGCTCGAGAACAAGGACAAGACGCCGGCCAAGACGCCGTGGTGGCTGACGCTCATCCGCATGCTCGCCGCAGCATTCGTGATTTTCGCGCTCGCCGATCCGGTGCTCAATCCGAACCGCGAGGCCGGCCTCTCCGGCAGTGGCCCGCTCGTTCTCGTCGTCGACAACGGTTGGTCGAGCGGCGGACACTTCGCGCAACGTGCCCGCCTCGTGGACCAGCTCATCTCGGAAGCCGAAAGCGCCAATCGCGCGGTTGTCGTCGCGCCGACGGCCTCGGGCGCCAAGACGACCACGCTCCGCATCGAGGCGCCCGGCGCGGCGCGCACGACGGCTGCCGCTCTCCAGCCGCAACCCTTCGCTCCGCAACGCACTGAACTCGTCGAGCAACTCACGCGCACGCTCACAGGCCAGTCGGGCCTCGACGTCGTGTGGCTGAGTGACGGCATCGACCACGACGGCAAGACCGGCGCCTTCGCGACCGCCTTGAGCCAACTCGCGAGCGGCGGACAACTTCAGGTGGTTAGCAACCGCCCCGGCGACGAGCCTCTCGGTCTCAGTGCGGGCCTCGATCGTGATGGGCGTCTCGAAGCCTTCGTCGTGCGTGCCGAAGGTGACGGCCGCAATGGCAGTGCGCTGGCCTTCTCTGCGCGTGGTCAGCGCCTCGCCGAGACCTCATACGAAATCCCCGCCGGCAGCCGCCGCGCGACGGCGCGCTTCGACCTGCCGCTCGAGTTGCGCAATCAGGTCGCGCGCGTCGAGCTTGCCGGCGAGCGTAGCGCCGGTGCCGTGCACCTGCTCGACAATCGCTCGCGCTGGCATCGCATAGCGCTCATTTCCGGCGAGAGCCGCGAGCAGGCGCAGCCGCTGCTGGCCCCGCTCTACTACATCGAGCGCGCACTCGCGCCATTCGCCGAGCTGGTCCGCCAGAAGGACGTCAACCTCGCCGGCGCCGTCACCAGCGCCTTCGATCAGCGCTCATCCGTGCTCGTGATGGCCGACATCGGCACCATTGCCGGAGACCTCGGCACGCGCGTCGAAGAATGGGTGAACAAGGGCGGCGTGCTCGTGCGCTTCGCCGGCCCGCGCCTCGAAAAGGGCGGCGATGATCTGCTGCCGGTGGGTCTGCGTATGGGTGGGCGCACACTCGGCGGCGCTCTGTCCTGGTCGACACCGCAGCCGCTCGCGCCCTTCGAGGATTCGAGCCTGTTTGCGGGCCTGACGATCCCGCAAGACGTCGCCGTGAACCGGCAGATCCTCGCCGATCCGGCCTATCTGACCGACGACGTGAGCGTGTGGGCGCGACTCGCCGACGGCACGCCGCTCGTCACTGCCCGCCGCATGGGCGAAGGACAAATCGTGCTCTTCCACATCACGGCAAACTCGGATTGGTCGAACCTGCCGCTCTCCGGCTTGTTCGTCGAGATGCTGCGGCGCATTGCAACGCTCGGCGTCAGCGGCGGCATTGCCGTCGGCGGCGCGGAGACCATGGCTGCACCGGCAGCACGAAGCGCGTCCACGCCCGAGACCGCCGAGGTGCTGGCACCGACGCAGGTTCTCGACGGCTTTGGCACACTGCGCCCGCCGACACCGACCGCCCAGGCCATCCCGGCCCGCAATATCGATACGGCGACGCCATCGCTCGACCATCCGCCCGGCTACTACGGTCCCGCCGCGAGCCCGCGTGCGCTCAATGTCATCACGCCGCGCACCGAGCTTCGTCCACTGCCGACATTGCCCGCCAACGTCGAGCAGCGCACATACGAGGGCACAAATCCTGAGCCACTCAAGCCCTGGCTGCTCTCGGCCGCTCTCGCACTCATCTTCGCGGATATCATCGCCGTGCTCTTGCTGCAGGGCCTGCTGAGGCGCCGCACTGGGATGCGTCCTGCAGCGACAGCGTCCATACTGCTGCTTGCGGCCGCAGCAGCTCTCGTACTCACGAGCCATCATGCTGAAGCCCAGCGCCGTCCCGAGGCGCCACCGAGCGCCGCCATGCCATCGAGCCGCGATCTGCAAATCGCCATCCAGGCAACTGGCAAGGTCTCCTTCGCCTACGTCCTCACTGGCGATGGCGCGACGGACGAGGCGAGCCGCGCGGGTCTCGTCGGCATCGGCCGCCATCTTGCCGCGCGCACGTCGGTCGAGCCCGGTGAGCCTTTCGGCGTCAACGTCGCAACGGACGAGATCGCCTTTTTCCCGATCCTATACTGGCCGGTGCTCACCAACGCGAACCCGCTGAACGATGCGACGCTCGCCAAGATCGACACGTACATGAAGCAGGGTGGGATGATCATCTTCGACACCCGCGACTTCGGCTCGGGGCTCCCGACCGGCATCGGCATGGGGCGCGAAGGCGGCACGCCGTTACAGCGCCTCCTCGGCCGTCTCGACATTCCACGCCTCGAGCCCGTGCCCGAGACGCACGTTCTCACCAAGGCCTTCTACATCCTGCGCACCTTCCCGGGTCGCTGGGACGGCGGACAGATGTGGGTCGAGGCCGACAGTGCCGAATCCGCCGACGACGGTACGCGCAAGGCACGCCGCGCCGACGGCGTCAGCAGCATTCTCGTGACGCCGAACGATCTTGCCGCTGCCTGGGCACTCGACGGCCAGAACCGGCCGATGTTCCCCGTCGTTCCTGGCGGCGAGCAACAGCGCGAGATGGCCATTCGTGTCGGCATCAACATCGCCATGTACGCACTGACCGGCAACTACAAAGCCGATCAGGTGCACGCCCCAGCGCTCATCGAGCGTCTCGGTCAGTAAGCGCGACGCGCGCGGCGACAGTAACGACGGAGTTCTAAGTCCGGATGACCTGGTCGATCGACATTGCCCCGATGGTGCCGCTGCCCGTGCTGGTAGCCGCGGGGCTCGTTGCGCTCGCGCTCATCGGCGTCCTCTTCTTCCGGCGCACGCGCGGCGCAGCACTCCGCGCACTCGCGCTCGCGGCACTCGTCGCCGCACTCGCCAATCCATCATTCCGGCAGGAAGAGCGCGAGGGCCTCGCCAATATCGCCGTCGTCCTCGTCGACGAGAGCACGAGCCAGTCCATTGCTGGCCGGCCTGCACAGACGGCCGCGATCCGCGCCGATCTCGACGAGAAGCTGAAACGGCTGCCGGGCCTCGAAGTGAAGTGGATCGAAGCCTCGCGGCCGACCGGCGAGCGCACATCCGGCACACACCTCTTCACGGATCTCAACCGGGCACTCGCCGAGATCGCGCCCGACCGCCTCGCCGGCGTCATCACGATCACCGACGGGCAGGTGCACGACATTCCGGCATCCGTCGCAGCCCTCGGCTTCAACGCACCCGTGCACGCGCTGATCACCGGTCGCCCGGACGAATTCGATCGCCGCATCGAGGTCATCACGGCGCCGAAGTTCGGCATCGTCAACGGCCCAGCACGTGACATCGAGATCGCCGTTCGCGAGACTGGCAAGAGCGGCCAGGCCGGACGTCAGGTCAATCTGCGCGTGCGCCGCGAAGGGCGACCCGACGAGACCGTTCGCACGGAGATCGACGCACGCACGCGCGTTGCCATGCCCTTCCCGACAGCAGGGCAGAACATCGTCGAGATCGAGCTCGATACCGTGCCCGGCGAGCTAACGCACCTCAATAACCGCGTCGTGATCGCAGCCGAAGGCGTGCGCGAGAACCTGCGCGTTCTCCTCGTGTCGGGTGAACCACACGCAGGCGAGCGCGTGTGGCGCAATCTCCTGAAGTCCGACGCCGCCGTCGATCTCGTGCACTTCACCATTCTGCGCCCGCCCGAGAAGCAGGACGGCACGCCGATCCATCAGCTCTCGCTGATCGCCTTCCCGACACGGGAGCTCTTCTCGGAGAAGATCTCGAACTTCGACCTCATCATCTTCGACCGCTATCAGGTCCGTGGCATTCTCCCGCCAATCTACTACGACAACATCGCGCGCTATGTCGCCAACGGTGGCGCACTGCTCGTTGCCTCCGGCGACGACTACGCACAAAACGCGAGCCTCTATCGCACAGCGCTTGCGCCCGTCCTGCCGGCCGCGCCCTCGGGCCGCGTCATCGAGCAGCCCTTCAAGGCGCGCATCACGACCGAAGGTCACAAGCACCCCGTGACGCGCAATCTGCCGGGCGTGCGCGAGGGTACCCAGGATCCCGATTGGGGCCGCTGGTTCCGCCAAGTCGAGACGAATGTCACGCGCGGGCGTACGCTCATGAGCGGCGTCGAGGAGCGACCACTGCTCGTGCTCGATCGCGTCGGGCGCGGACGCGTGGCGCTCATGCTTTCCGACCATGCCTGGCTCTGGGCACGCGGCTACGACGGCGGCGGACCGCACACCGATCTCTTGCGGCGCACATCGCACTGGCTCATGAAAGAGCCCGATCTCGAGGAGGAGCGCCTCCTCGCCGATGCGCGCGGCCTCAAGCTGACCATCGAGCGCCGCTCGATGGAGACGAGCGTTCCGCCGGTCACCGTGCAGTCGCCGGGCGGCGAATCGAGCGAGGTCCAACTCGAACCGGCAAGCGACGGCGTCTGGCGCACAACCATCGATGTGCGCCAGCCCGGGCTCTACAAGATGCAGTCGAATGGTCCCCCGCCCGATCGCCGGGTGCTGACCGCGGTTGCCCATGCCGGGCTCGAGGATGCTCGCGAAATGAGCGAGGTCACCGCGACGGACGCCAAGCTCCGCCCCCTCATCAATGCCACGGGCGGTGGCACGTTCTGGACGCGCGGCGGCGGCCTGCTCTCCAGCGCCAGCGCGACGGCCGTCGACGTGCCCCGCGTGTCGCTTCTCGCCAACGCGCGCGTTCTGGCCGGCTCGGGCTGGATGGGCCTCAAGGACCGCGAGGCGTACGTCACGCGTGGCGTCCGCATCACGCCGATGTTCACCGGCCTCCTGGCATTGGCCGCCTTGCTGGCCTTCCTGACGCTCGCCTGGTGGCGCGAGGGGCGGTAGGCCTCCGCGCTACCGGGGCAAGAAGCCGGGCCGACGCTGCACTCGGATCGACCGCAGTTTTGCGGTGCCCCGGATCTTGACATTACGTCTGGCAATCGCGTTGATTGCGGGCTGCTAGCACAAGGCGGCTCTTCGTGTTTTCTCTTTTTCTCTCCTGACCCCCCTCGAGTTTTTCATGGCGATCAGCGGCACTATTTCACGTCCCAATCCGCCCCGCGATTTATCCGCCGTGCCGGTCCTTGCCACTCTATTCATCGCGCTCTTTTTGCGACTGTTTGTTGCCCTATGGTCGGAGCGCATACATCATCCCGACGAGATCTTCCAATATCTTGATACCGCGCATCGCCTGATTTACGGCTATGGTTTTGTCACATGGGAATATCGATTTGGTATCAGGAATTGGCTTCTCCCAGGCATGATCGCGGGCCTGGTGGAGACCCTGAGAATACTGGGCTTCGACTATCCGACGGCTTACGTGCCGACCCTCGAGGTTTTCTTTGCGGCCCTATCTCTTTCGGCCGTCTACGCCATTTATGTGATTGGCCGAAACGTTTTCGATGAACAGACGGGCCGAATCGCGGCGGTCTATGGGGCCGTATGGCACGAACTGATATTTTACTCGACAATTCCAACGCCGGAAGTGTTGGGCGCCTACGCCGTCCTGACCGCCTTCGCGCTGGCGACCGATCGCCAAAGATGGTGGGCACCGGCCATCGTCGGACTGCTGCTTGGTCTCGCGGTCGCACTCCGCCTGCAGTACGCCATTGCGGGCGCCGTCATCTGGACGCTCGTTGTTATCTGGTGGGGTTGGCGGTCTGCACTCCAAGTCTCCCTTGCCGGTGCAGCTATTCTGCTTTTCGCGGGCATGATCGACGCCCTGACTTGGGGCGTCCCCTTTATCTCATACTACAATAATGTTTTGTTTAATGTCGTCTATGGAGTTAGCGACCTATTCGGACGTTCGTCACTGCTTTGGTACGTCGGGCGAATGACCGAAGCGTCCGTAGGGCTGCACGCGCTCGCCTTTATCTTTGGCGTGCTGAAATGGAAACGAAGTTGGCCACTCGTATTGCTGATCAGCAGCGTGGTGCTGCCGCATATGCTGGTGCCTCACAAAGAGTATCGCTTCGTATTTCTCGCGATCCCTCTTTTGCTTGTGTTGTTAGCCAGGGCATCAGTCGAAATTCAATCGTGGCTCGCGCAGCGCTATTCCAGTACCTGGATTGCGATCGGAATTATTTCCCTGCTCTCCATCATCGGCGGCAGCCGCGGAGATATCCTCAAAAGGGACGACGTCTTACTTGCGACTCTGGACCTGTCGAAGCGGAACAATGTGGCAGGATTTCTCGATTTGACATCCCAGTGGATCGACACTGGCGGCTTCTATTACTTCCATCACAACGTGCCCTACGCTTTTCGCTGGGATGTCAAGCAGCTTTCCACGGATGAATATAAAAACTACTTCAGCCACATATTGGATCGCGGCGATCGACCAATTCCCGCGGGCTTTCGAGTGTCGGCCCGTTACGGATCGATCGTACTTCTAGAGCAATCCGATCCACCGCCCTCGTATCGCAAGTTGCCGGCGGACGGACGCGAGCCGAAACAACCCGGCGTCGATGACCGTTACACGCCGAATGTGCGCCGCCGGTATCCCAACTAGACCTTTGTCCAGCGCATAGCTTGTCTCAACAAAGGAAGGCAAAGGGCCTCCCATGGAAAGGCACCGGACATTCGCCCTTGCGCCGGCCCCCGCCCCGGGCTAACGCCATCGGGCAGCCGTACGCTGCGGACAAGAGGCATCAGACAATGGCGAACGTGGTGGTTGTCGGCGCCCAATGGGGCGACGAGGGCAAAGGCAAGATCGTGGATTGGCTTTCGGAGCGTGCCGACATCGTCGTGCGCTTCCAGGGTGGCCACAATGCCGGCCATACACTCGTCATCGAGGGCAAGACCTACAAACTCGCGCTCCTGCCGTCGGGCGTCGTGCGCCCGGGCAAGCTCTCCGTCATCGGCAATGGCGTCGTCGTCGATCCCTGGCATCTGGTCGCCGAAATCGAGACCATCCGCAAACTCGGCATCGATATCGGACCCGAGCAGCTCAAGGTCGCCGAGAACGCCACGCTCATTCTCCCGCTTCACCGCGAGCTGGATCAGCTCCGCGAGGAGGCTGCGGCCGCCCAGAAGATCGGCACGACAGGGCGCGGCATTGGCCCCGCCTACGAGGACAAGGTCGGCCGTCGCGCCATCCGCGTTCAGGACCTGCGCAACCTGCACAATCTCGGCCCCAAGATTGACCGGCTGCTCGTCCACCACAACGCTCTCAGAAGCGGTCTCGGCAAACCGCTCATCAGCAAACAGGCGCTCATCGACGATCTCACGGAGATCTCGCCGAAGATTCTGCCCTATATCGACACCGTCTGGGATACGCTCGACCACGCACGCAAGGCCGGCAAGCGCATTCTCTTCGAAGGTGCGCAGGGCGCGCTGCTCGACGTCGATCACGGCACATACCCCTACGTTACCTCGTCGAACACGGTCGCCGGGCAGGCGGCTGCAGGTTCGGGCATGGGTCCGGCAGCACTGAGCTACGTACTTGGTCTCGCCAAGGCCTACACGACGCGCGTCGGCTCAGGCCCCTTCCCGACCGAGCTTCTCGGCCCCGATGGCGAGCCTGACGAGATCGGCCGCCTTCTCGGCGAGCGCGGCAAGGAGTTCGGCGTCAACACCGGCCGGCGCCGGCGCTGCGGCTGGTTCGACGCCGTACTCGTGCGCCAGATCGTGCGCGTTGCCGGGATCACCGGCATTGCGCTTACCAAGCTCGACATTCTCGATGCTCTTCCCGAGATCAAGGTCTGTGTGGCCTATGAACTCGACGGCAAGCGCATCGACCGCCTTCCCGCCGGCATGAACGAGCAGGCGCGGGTCAAACCTATCTACGAGAGCTTCGAGGGCTGGACGGAATCGACGCAAGGCGCGCGGAGCTGGGGCGATCTGCCAGCGCAGGCCGTGAAGTATGTGCGTCATATCGAGGAACTGATCGAGTGTCCGGTGACGCTCCTCTCGACAAGCCCCGAGCGCGACGACACGATCCTCATGCGGGATCCATTCCAGGACTGAGCGCGTGAAGGGTGCTCCCCCAGATTTGATCGTGCACGCCGTTGCCGGCGTTCACTTCACTCACAATCCGATCTGCATTCCGATCTCGACCACGCGATCCTTCGGAATGCCGAAGTAATCCGTCGCGTCGGCGGCGTTGTGCGCGAGCACGACGAACAGCGCCGTGGCCGGCATCGGCATGGCGGACGGGCGCTCGGCTTTCACTTCGCGTCGTGAGAGCATGTAGGACGTTGACGCGCTGTCGCCCGCCAGTCCTTGCTGGCGGCAATAGTCGAGAACAGCCGGCACATTGGGCTGCTGCATGAAGCCGGTGACCACGCTGACACGGACGAGCCGCTCGGAGAGCCTCTCCATCGACACGCTCTCAGCCATGCTGAGGTACGGCCAGTTGGACGTGATCACCGTCAGTACCACGATCTGCTCGTGCATGACCTTGAAATGCTTGATCGTATGCAGGAGTGCAGTGGGGGTGTTGTTGGCATTGGCCGTGAGATAGACGCCAGTTCCCGGAACGACCGCCATGCTCGACCGCTCGAGGCTCGGCATGAGATCGGCGATCGGCAGCTCACTGCGCCGAGTCTTGGCAAGCAGGATACCCGATCCGCGCCACCACACGAGCATGGCCGTGAGCATGCAGGCGCCCATCAGCAGCGTCACCCAACCGCCGTCCAAGACCTTCAGCAGGTTCGCCGAAAGAAACACCACGTCCAGCGCGAGGAACGGCGTCATGACGAGCGCAATGCGCAGCGGCGACCATTTCCAATGCGAAGCCATCATCAGGATGGCGAGGATCGCCGTGACGATCATCGTTCCGGTGACGGCGATGCCGTATGCGGCCGCGAGTTCAGTCGAGGTCTGGAAATTCCAGACGATCGTCAGAACGCCGGCCATCATGAGCCAGTTCACGGCGGGCAGGTAGATCTGCCCCGCGTGCTCGCCCGACGTGTGCTGGATGCTCATGCGCGGCAGCAGTCGGAGCTGAATGGCTTGTCGCGTCAGCGAGAACGCTCCCGTAATTGTCGCCTGGCTGGCAATGATCGTGGCGAGCGTCGCCAGCCCGACCATCGGCAGCAGGTAGCCCTGCGGTACCGTCCGGTAGAACGGATTATCGATCGCCGAAGCATCCACCAGCACGACCGCACCCTGCCCGAAGTAGCTGAGCACCAGTGATGGCAGCACTAAGAAGAACCATGCGATGGTGATGGGCCTGCGGCCGATATGACCGAGATCGGCATAGAGCGCTTCCGCGCCGGTCACTGCGAGGAACACCGCACCGAGCGTTACGAGGCCAATCGCGATATTGCTCGTCAGAAAGACGACAGCATGATGCGGACTTACGGCCGCGATGACCTGCGGATTGAGCAGGATCTGATAGAGGCCGGCACCACCGATGACCAGGAACCACAAGATCATCACTGGCCCAAAGGCGCCAGCGACACGATGCGTACCATAACGCTGCACGGCGAACAGCAAGACGAGGATGACCATCGTTGCGAACAGCGCGCCGGCCTGTGATACCGGCATCGCGAGCTTCGCGCCCTCGACAGCCGACATCACTGAGATCGCGGGCGTGATCAAGGCATCGCCGTAGAAGAGCGCGGCGCCAATCGCCCCGAGCACGAGCACCGGCAGCGCCTTGCGTGATGATGCCCGCTGGACAAGCGCCATGAGGGCGAGGATGCCGCCTTCGCCGTGGTTGTCCGCGCGCAGCAGGATCAGCACATACTTGATGCTGACCAGTATGATCAGCGCCCACAGGATGAGCGAGAGTATGCCGAGCACCGCCTCGGGACGCGGCGCGACGCCAGCGCCGCCCGACGCCGCCGCGACGGCATCTTTGAAGGCATAGAGCGGGCTGGTGCCGATGTCGCCGTAGACGACGCCGATGCCGACGACCGTCAGTGCGACAAGCCGCCCGGCTTCGGAACCGGCAATCTCAGGACCTTCGGAAGCGCTCGGCTCAACGTCGTCGGATATGGGAGAAGCAGGTGTGGGCACAGGACAAGCTCCGTACCGCTTTGGGCTTCCCGGGCGCTGGTCCGCCCCATGGAAGCTGGGCGACCCGATGGGGCCGCGGGCGAGCTTTATAGAGCATTCCGTCCACGCGCGCCGCTTCGTCCGTCATGTGCGGATCGCGCGGCCGACCTGCGATACGCACCATTTTCGCAGGCAATGCCCGCATTATCGAGTGCCCGGGTTCCCTTGCCTTGCCAAGGCACGGGAAGCGCGTTAGAGAACGCCCTACCGACTGTCCAGCGCCCTGTTCCGGGCTGCCGTCGCCTGTGCCGCCTTAGCTCAGTTGGTTAGAGCACCAGATTGTGGATCTGGGGGTCCCCCGTTCGAGCCGGGGAGGCGGTACCATAAAATCAAGCACTTAGCTCCGCTCAGTCGAGAACACTTGCAGAACGTGCGACTGCCGGCAAAATAGCCCGTGCGACTGCTGTATACGGAGCTTCGCTCATGCACGCCCCGGTTTTCACTCCACGTCGGAGCCGACGATGCTCCGAAGGAGAGCTATGAGTATCGATGGCGAAAACGGCTTGGACAGAAAGGGTGCGCCTTCAAATCCCGCCGGGAAATGCTTCTTCGAATTTCCGGACACGACGACGAACGGTGTTCCCCTCGACTTCAGCGCCAGTGCCACCGGCTCGGAGTTCTCCTCGCCGAGATGAATATCGAGGACCGCGATGTCGCAGCCGACGTCGTCCAGAAAGTTCAGGGCATCAGCCACCGAAGTAGCGGGGCCGACGACCTCAAAGCCTGCATCGGTAAGCAGATCCGCGACGTCCATGGCGAGAAACGGCTCATCCTCGACCACCAACGCGCGATGGCTCGCAAGCGGCATCTTCATTGCGCACCCTTCCCGTCGTCGCCGATCTCGCTATCTCGAATCTTTCGCGCAGGGCACACGAGCTCCCAGCTGAAGCCCGTAGGTGCGTAGTCGAGTTTGACGTCACCGCTGAGACTCAACTCGATCATGTTCTTTATGACCTTGGAGCCAAAGCCCCGTCGCTTCGGGGCACGGATAGAGGGGCCGCCGCTTTCGTTCCAGCTCATGACAAAGCGTCCGCGATCGTCGCCGCCCGCCAATTGCCACGCAATATCCACGTGCCCCTTCTGGTTGGAGAGCGCACCATGCTTGACGGCGTTGGTCGCGAGCTCATGAACGGCCATGCCAAGCGATTGCACAGCCCGCGCGGAAACCCTGAGCGGAGGACCGCTCAGAACAATCCTCTCTCCGACAATGTCCTCGAAGTGCGCAAGCTGAGCGCGAATGAGCGTCGAGAAGTCGATACTCCGCCACTGACTGCTGAGCAGAAGATCCTGGTGTGTGGACAGTGCCTGAACACGACGCGTAAACCGCTGCACGAAATCATTCGGCGCGCTGACCGCCGTCTGGTTTGCAATCGCCAGAACTAGGCTGAGAATATTCTTCGAACGATGATTGACCTCGTTCAGGAGCGTCTCGATGTCCTTCGTGCGTTCGGCAACCTGATCTTCCAGCGTCGTGTTGAGCTGACGGAGCTGCTCCTCCGCGCTGCGTCGAGAGGCGACTTCCGCCTGCAGCGCTCGATTGGTCAGCTCGCTTTGCCGCTGCTTGCGGTGGAGGTCCGCAAACACGGCGACCTTCGAACGAAGGACGGCTGAATTCACGGGCTTGTACAGATAGTCGACGGCACCGCTGCCGTAGCCGTCGAGAACGTGCTCATCCTCGTTGTAGTAGGCAGTCAGGAAAATGATTGGGATCAGAGAGCTTTTTTTCCGCTCCTTGATCATCTTCGCGAGTTCGAGGCCGCTCGTCCCAGGCATCCGTATGTCGAGAATGATCAAGGCGAATTGCCGTGCCAGGAGAGCGAGGAGCGCTTGATCCGCGGACTCGGCTCGAACAAGCCGATATCGTGGATCGTCGAGTATCGTCTCAAGCACCATCAGATTCTTGGGCTCGTCGTCGACGACAAGTATATTGATCGGCACTTCCTCTGCCGTCGCCAAATCGACGCCTCCCGACCGGCCTGCAATGCCGACATGCAGCCCGTCACTCGCATCATTACCAAGCGTTCGCATCACTTCTGTTCCGTCTGATCTCAGCGCGGCAGCGGCAGAAATCGACCACGCTGCCACGCGTCATCACTTCTTACGCTCATCGGAATAGCCACACGCGCATGAGCGATAGAAGCTGCTCGGAATGGACGGGCTTCGATATGTAATCGCTGGCGCCGGCATCCAGGCATTTCTCTCGATCGCCCTTCATGGCTTTGGCCGTGAGAGCCAGGATCGGTAAGGTGCGGTGTTCCGGCATGGCGCGAACTCTCCGCATCGTTTCATAGCCATCCATATCGGGCATCATGATGTCCATGAGGACGATGGCGAGGTCCGGTGTGTTCTGGACGATCTCTATCGCGCCACGGCCATTGGTGCTGTTGAGCACCTCCATCTCGTAGTTCTCGAGAAGGGATGTCAGCGCGAAGATGTTTCGCGCATCGTCATCAACGACCAGAACTTTGCGCGACTTCAACACTTCGTTGGAAGTGTGAAGCCGCCGCAGCATGGCTTGCTTTTCCGGCGGCAGATCGGTCGCCACGCGATGCAAGAACAAGGAGGTTTCATCAAGCAGCCGCTCGGGCGATTGAATATCCTTGACGACAAGATTTCTGGCCGCGGCCCTTATCGCTGCCTGCTCTTCGGCAACGAGTGCCTGGTCGGTGAGCGCCACGACGGGGACGTCAGCCCACTTGGGGCTTCTCCCAACTCTCTCGAGCAGCGCTAAGCTCGCATTATCCCAGGAGCGCATGTCAAGCACGAGGCAATCGGCCGGATTGTCGTCGAGAGCGCCCAGCGCGTCACCGCTGGTCGCGACCCCGATCTCGATATCGTCGTGGCTCAGTATGTCCACGATGGACTGTCGATCGACGCCGCCGTCTTCGATAACCAGGAGGCGCCTCTTGCGCGGCGCAAGGAACTGCGTGACCCGATCGAATGCCGCTTCCAGGGCGTCGGTGGTCGGCCCTTTCACGACATATGAGAGCGCTCCATGTGCGAGGCCGTGTCGCCTCTCATCCTCGAGAGTGACAATCTGTACGGGAATATGACGCGTTGCCGGATCCACCTTGAGCTGATTGAGCACCGTCCAACCGAGCATATCCGGCAAGGAAATATCCAAGGAGATCGCCGTCGGTCGTAGCTGGCGTGCGAGAGCCAGTCCCGCACCACCCATGCCGGCGACGATACCCTTGAAGCCCCGCTCACGCGCCATGCCCAGCAGGATCTGAGCATAGTGGCTATCGTCCTCGATGATCAGGAAGACGTGGTCACCCTTCGCTATGTCGTTGCGATCGTCATCAAACTGCTCCACTCGAGGCTTGGGCAGATTGATCAGCTGGTGATGAGCAGCAGTAGCGCCTCTGGAACTGCCGGATACATCGACATGGTTCTCGGGAACGAAATAGCGCACTGGCACGAACAACGTGAAGGTGCTGCCCTCTCCCGGATTGCTCGTGAGCTTGATTTCTCCGCCGAGCAGTTGTGCCAACTCCTTGCTGATGGCAAGACCGAGACCGGTTCCGCCGAACTTGCGCGACGTACCGGCATCGGCCTGCTGGAAAGCCTCGAAGATGAGCTTCTGCTTCTCCGGCGCGATGCCAATGCCGGTATCTTCCACCGAGAAGGCAGCGACCTGTTCTGCCTTGCTGAGCACCGGATGATCATTCGACCAGCCGGCGCTCGCCAGCTCGGCGCGCACGGTGACATGACCGCTGGCCGTAAACTTCACCGCATTGGAAAGCAGGTTCTTGAGAATCTGCTGGAGCCGCTTGGGATCACTATGAATGGCATGTGGCAGGTCACTCGCGAAGTCGACGTAGAATGGCAGCCGCTTCGCCTCGGCCACGTGGCGGAAGCTTCGATCGATGGTGTCGCGCAAGCCGGAGAAAGCAATTTCCTCGACCTCGACGGTAACTGTTCCGGATTCGATCTTGGAGAGATCCAGAATGTCGTTGATCAGATGCAGCAGATCGGAGCCCGACGCATGAATATTGCGGGAGAACTCCACCTCGCGATCTGAGAGCGAACGAGATGCATTCGCGGCAAGCTGCTGACTGAGGATGAGAATGGAGTTCAAGGGCGTGCGCAGCTCGTGCGACATGTTCGCCAGGAATTCCGATTTGTACTTCGACGTCAGCGCGAGTTCCTCGGCCTTTTCCTCGAGCGCATAGCGCGCCTGCTCCACCTCGGCATTCTTGCGCTCGACTTCGGCATTCTGCTCGGCCAGCAAACGCGCCTTGGTGCCGAGTTCTTCGTTCCTTACCTGGAGCTCGCTTTGCCGGGACTGCAGCTCCGCCGTGAGCTGTTGAGACTGCGTAAGCAGGCCCTCGGTGCGCATCGTCGCTTCGATCGTATTGAATACGACGCCGATGGTCGGCGTGAGCTGATCGAGGAACGCGAGATCGGCCTCAGAGAACGGCTGCAGCGCAGCAAGCTCGATGACGGCTTTCGTTTCACCCTCGAACAGCACTGGTAGTACGATAATGCTGATCCGCTTGGCTTCGCCGAGACTGGATGAGATCGTGATGAACTCACTCGGAACGTCGCTGAGGAGAATGCGCTTCTTCTCAAGCGCGCACTGGCCAGCGAGCCCCTCGCCGAGAGCGAGCCTTTCGATAATCGCACCGCGATGAGCGTAGCTGGAGAGAAGATGCAGCTCCCTTTGTCCACCACCACTGTCGAGGTGATAGATGGTGCCCTGATAGGCTTTGATGAGCGGACTTAGCTCACTTAGGAGGATCTGACCGACCGTGTTGAGCTCGCGCTGGCCCTGCAGCATGCCGGTAAAGCGCGCCAGATTGGTCTTCAACCAGTCCTCTTCGCGATTGCGCGACGTCGTCTCGCGCAAGTTCGAAATCATCGTATTGATATTGTCTTTCAGCTCGGCCACCTCGCCGCGCGTCTCGACCTGGATGGAGCGCGTCAGGTCGCCCTTGGTCACCGCAGTTGCGACTTCCGCGATCGCGCGCACCTGACTGGTGAGGTTCGCCGCGAGCAAGTTGACGTTGCCGGTGAGATCCTTCCACGTTCCGGACGCGCCGGGCACATTGGCCTGTCCGCCGAGCCGGCCCTCCACGCCAACCTCGCGCGCAACGTTCGTCACCTGCTCGGCGAATATGGCGAGCGTGTCGGTCATGTTGTTGATCGTATCGGCGAGTGCCGCAACTTCGCCTTTGGCCTGCACGGTCAATCGCTGGGTCAGATTGCCGTTGGCCACCGCCGTCACGACTTTCACGATACCTCGCACCTGCTCGGTCAGGTTCGAGGCCATGAAGTTGACGTTGTCGGTGAGATCGCGCCATGTGCCGCCAGCGCCAGGCACCTCCGCCTGTCCGCCGAGATTGCCCTCTGTCCCGACTTCGCGCGCGACGCGCGTCACTTCGCCGGCGAAGGCATTGAGCTGGTCGACCATCGTATTGATGGTGTTCTTCAGCTCGAGAAGCTCCCCTTTCACGTCGACGGTGATCTTGCGATTGAGATCACCTCCGGCGATGGCCGTCGCGACGTCGGCAATGTTCCGGACCTGGCCTGTCAAATTCGAGGCCATCGAGTTCACATTGTCGGTGAGATCCTTCCATGTTCCGGCGACGCCCGGCACTGCGGCCTGCCCGCCGAGCTTACCTTCGGTGCCGACCTCGCGAGCAACACGGCTCACTTCCGCGGCAAAGGAGCGGAGCTGATCGACCATGGTATTGATGGTCTCTTTCAGTTCCAGGATCTCACCTCGGACATCGACCGTGATTTTCTTCGAGAGATTCCCGTTCGCGACTGCGATCGTGACCTCGGCAATGTTGCGCACCTGGCCTGTGAGATTGTTGGCCATGGAGTTCACATTGTCGGTGAGGTCTTTCCAGGTTCCCGCGACACCCGGCACTGCGGCCTGTCCGCCGAGCTTACCTTCGGTGCCGACCTCGCGCGCGACGCGCGTCACCTCGGCCGCGAAGCCATTCAGCTGATCAACCATTGTGTTGATCGTATTCTTGAGCTCCAAAATCTCACCGCGCACATCGACGGTGATCTTCTTCGACAAGTTGCCGTTGGCGACGGCCGTCGTCACCTCGGCGATATTGCGCACCTGCCCCGTCAGGTTCGAGGCCATGAAATTGACGTTGTCGGTAAGATCTTTCCACGTACCGGCGACACCCGGCACTTCGGCCTGTCCGCCAAGTTTACCTTCGGTACCGACTTCGCGCGCGACGCGCGTCACCTCGGATGCGAAGCCGTTGAGCTGATCGACCATCGTATTGATGGTCTCTTTCAGCTCGAGAATCTCACCCTTCACATCGACCGTAATCTTGCGCGACAAGTCACCTTGCGCCACGGCCGTCGTCACTTCGGCGATGTTTCGCACCTGGCCCGTGAGATTGTTGGCCATCGAGTTCACATTGTCGGTGAGATCCTTCCAGGTTCCCGCGACACCCGGAACTGCCGCCTGTCCGCCGAGCTTACCTTCGGTGCCGACCTCGCGCGCGACGCGCGTCACCTCGGCCGCGAAGCCATTGAGCTGATCGACCATCGTATTGATGGTCTCCTTCAGCTCGAGGATCTCACCTTTCACGTCGACCGTGATCTTGCGGGAAAGATCACCTCGTGCGACGGCCGTGGTCACCTGCGCAATGTTGCGGACCTGCGTGGTCAGGTTCGTGGCCATGGCATTGACGGAGTCGGTGAGGTCTTTCCACGTCCCGGCAACGCCTGGCACCACGGCCTGACCGCCAAGACGTCCGTCCGTACCGACTTCGCGGGCAACACGCGTCACTTCGGAAGCAAATGCGCGCAGCTGATCCACCATCGTGTTGATGGCGTCCTTCAGCAGCAGGATCTCGCCGCGGACATCGACCGTGATCTTCTTGGACAGGTCGCCATTGGCAACCGCAATTGTTACTTCGGCGATATTGCGAACCTGATCGGTCAGATTGCCCGCCATCTGATTGACGGACTCGGTCAGCTCCCGCCATACGCCAGAGACGCCTTTGACCTGCGCCTGTCCACCGAGCTTGCCCTGCGTACCCACTTCGCGCGCCACGCGCGTGACCTCGGACGAGAAGACAGAAAGCTGCTCGATCATTGCGTTCACGAGCTTCGCCGAGCGCAGAAACTCGCCCTTGAGAGCGCGGCCATCGACCTCAAGTTCCATCGACTGACCAAGATCGCCCTTGGCCACCGCACCGATCGTGCGTGAAATTTCGGTGGTTGGCCGGACGAGATCATCGAGCAGCGTATTGATGGAGTCGACCTTGGCGGCCCAGTCGCCATCCATCCCCTGCACCGGCAATCGCTGCCGGAGACGCCCTTCTCTGCCGACGGTAATGCTCAGTCGGGTCAAATCCCGCCAGATGCGCTGCTGATCACTGATGGCTCGATTGAATTCCTCCGCTATGCGTGCGTCGAGACCCTCCCAGTCCATGGGCAGACGCGCGGACAGATCGCCCTCGCGAAATGCAATCATTGCCGACAGAATTCTGCGGGATCGCGCTTCCCTGACTCTGGTCTTTACTGATCTTGGCGGGGCTGTTGGAGCCGCGGTATCGCGCTCAGCGGTCGCGCTCTGATTTCTACGCAAACGTGGTAGTGCTGTGTCCGTCATGTTTTCACCGCGACATAAGAAAGGCCATGCATAAGGCCATGACACCCGCGGACCGGGTATTGGCACGGCTCCATTCAGGATGCGCCAGCGCGTGCAGCCCTGGTGGTGGCTCAGACTGGTGGTGGCTCAGATCGTCGAAGTGCCCCTCTCGAAAATGCCCAAATCATGCACGCGTACGCCTGCGCGCGTGCAAGTAGCTCCCTGCACTCAAGGAGCTGGTCCTCGTCCAACCCGATGAAACGCATGAATCCTGATTTGGTTCCGCGGCAGTGCCGAAGGCCTGACGGCACCAGTTCCCGCAGGGCGAGCGGGCAATCACCGGCACTGCCTGTTCGCGACCAGGCACTTGCGCGGAACATCGCCTCCCGCCAGTGCGTTCGAGGGGAAATTACCCAATCGAGGAGTATTGCAATGGCGAGAAGTGACTTTGAGCGGGGAGACGAGGTGGCGGGGCTTGGAGATCGCCGCGTCAGCGGGGCTTTGATCGCCATTTGCTTGGCAATTGTGCTGCTCGCGATTGCGTTCTTCGCGTTCTACGAGCCGACAGGCAACACATTTACGCCCTGGCCGAAAAATGCGTCCGTTCCGCATATTCAGACACTCGTCGAGAACGCACACTCTCCGTCCGCTGCCATTATCTGATGTCGGCCGCGTTCATTTGCTTTCCAGTAAGGCGAAACTGGTGGCGTGCCTCGTAGACGTGGCCGAAACACTCGTAATTTGACATCACGGATCGGCTCTCATAATTTTGCCCGGCGGTGCAAGCCGCAACCGGACCCGCGGGAAGGGCAGAGCCCACTTGCAGCTATAAGCTGACAAATTCCAACCTTTGTGCAGCCGTGTTGCGGGTCGTCGGCGCTAAATGCACGGAGGTTCCCATGAAACCCCTGCCGAGCCGGCCCCATATCGATCAACTGAAGAAGCAGGCCAAGGGGCTGCTGGCCGACTACAAGCGTGGCGATGCCGTAGCCATCGGACGCTTCCGCCAGTCGCTACCCGCAGCCGCTGGTCGCGACGACACAGCAATCGCACAACTCCATCTGCGGCTGCGTGATGCGCACTCCTGCATCGCACGTGAATACGGCTTCGCGTCCTGGGAAGATCTCAGAATCTTCGTCGAGACGATCAACTTTTCGCACAAAGCATCTGATCCGGCGGCGCTCACAGAAGCCTTCGCACGCTTGGCCTATGCGGGTGACATCGCCGGCGGTATGAACCGCTCCCGGCCGGCCGCGGCAGCTCGATTGCTGTCGGACCATCCTGAACTTGCCGCGCAGAACCTCTGGATTGCCTGTGCCGTCGGAGATATAGCCATCGTTCGGCGCCAGATCGAGACGGCCCCATCGTGGGTCAACGAATCCGACGGCCCGCTCGCTTTGCCTCCGCTCGTTGCGACGGCTCACTCCGGTCTGCTGCGCTTGGCGGAGTATAGAGCCCGGCTGCACGAGACGGTCGATCTGCTGCTCGCAGCAGGTGCCGATCCCAATCAATCGGTCGGCAATCGATGGCCGCCCGCGTCGCTCGCCGCGCCATCGAAGGATCACGCGCTTTCTGCACTCTACGGCGCGGCTGGCGTGAACCACGATGTGGAGCTGACACGCAAGCTCCTCGCTGCGGGCGCTGATCCGAACGACAATGAGTCCCTGTATCACTCGCTAGAGGTGCCTGCCTGCGCACGTGCGCTTCTCGATGCCGGCGCCATCGTCACCGGCACGAACGCACTCTATCGCGCGCTCGATCTTGACGATCTCGACACCTTCCGGCTGCTCCTGTCGCACGCGATGGGTGCGCGTGAATTGAAAGAAGGGCGGCTCTTGCTGTGGGCGATCCGGCGCCGGCGATCGCCGCACCATATCGAGGCAATACTAGCAGCAGGCGTCGATCCGGCGGTCAAAACGAAGGACGGGTTCAGCGCCTATGTCCAAGCATTGCGCTATGGTTTGCCGGAAGTGGCGGAGATCCTGCAGCGAGCAGGCGTGAAAGAGACTCTCACGGACAACGATCTGTTTGTGGCCGCGTGCGCACGCGGCGACATCGACGCGGCCCGGCAGATCAAATCCCGTCGCAGCGATCTCCCGGCAGCACTGAATGAGAACCAGCTCCGACTGTTACCCGAGTTGGCTGCAGCGGGCTGTGCCGCGCCCGTTCGGGTGATGGTCGAACTCGGTTGGCCGATTGCTGTTCGTGGCGGCGACTGGAGCGCCAGCGCGCTGAACCATGCGGTTTTTCGTGGCGACGCTGCACTCACGGAGTACCTGCTCAATAGAGGAGCCTCGTGGACCGAAGAACATGGCTTCGGTGACAACGCGTGCGGCACATTGAGCTGGGCGTCGCTCAACGAACCGGTCGCGGATGGCGATTGGGTCGCCTGCGCGGCGGCGCTTTTAGCGCACGGCCTGCCGACGGCACAGCGCGATCCAAGTGATCCGACATGCGTTCTTATCGCCGGCAAGCGTAAGCAGTTCTCAGACGAAGTTACGGCATTCTTGCTGGGAGAGGACATCGAGCCCCCGTACGAGCAGCGTCGATAGCTGCGGCACCGACAGGACAGTATAGGGCGGCGTCATTGAGCAATGAGCCTACGCCGCCCACTCCTCGCCCCAGATCTGGACGACGTGCCCAGGCGACACTTCGCGGTAGAGGCGCTGTGGCGGCACATAGTCGGCTGGCCGTACCGGGCTTTTGATCTCGTCGTTCGATACGCCGCGCTCCAGATTGCGACGGGATGGATCGGGGATCGGCACGGCCGCCATCAGCTTCTTGGTATAGGGATGCTGCGGGTTGCCGAAGATTGCCTCGCGCGGTCCGATCTCGACGATCTCACCCAGATACATGACAGCGACGCGGTGACTGACGCGTTCCACAACCGCAATGTCATGCGAGATGAACAAGTACGAAAGGCCCATGCTCGCTTGGAGATCGAGCATCAGGTTGATCACCTGGGCCTTGATGGAGACATCGAGCGCCGAGACCGCCTCGTCCGCCACGAGGAGCTTGGGGCCGAGCGCCAACGCACGTGCAATGCAGATCCGCTGGCGTTGTCCGCCGGAGAACTCGTGCGGGTAACGGCTCGCCATATCGGGCTGCAGTCCGACACGGGTCAGCAGATCGGCCACCTTGTCATGAGCCTCCGATTTAGTCGCAACGCCCAGCGCATACAGGGGCTCTGCGATGGCACCGCCTGCCGTAATGCGCGGGTTGAGGCTTGCAAATGGATCCTGGAAGATGATCTGCATCGTCTTCCGCATCTCGCGAAGCTCGGATGCGCGCATCTCCAGCACATCCTGACCGTCAACCACCACCGAACCGCTGTTCGGCTCGATAAGCCGCAGAATCGAACGTCCCGTCGTCGACTTACCACAGCCGGATTCACCGACGAGCGCGAGCGTCTCGCCGACCTGGACACTGAAAGAGACGTTCTCGACGGCGTGCACGCGACCGACAACGCCTCCGAACAAGCCCGCGTTGATATTGAAGCGCGTCGTCAATCCCGAGACTTCGAGGATCGGCCGTTGCGCCGGCTTGACCGTATCCGCGGCTTCCGTCGGCACGTCCGACAGCCCTGTTTCCTTATCGACGACGGGAAAACGCATCGGCCGCGGGCGCCCTTCCATCGATCCGAGCACGGGAACGGCCGATAGCAGTGCACGCGTATAGGGATGCTGCGCGCCCGCGAATATCTGCTCTGTCGCGCCGGTCTCGACGACGTTACCATTCAGCATCACGATCGTCCGGTCCGCGATCTCAGCGACGACGCCCATGTCGTGCGTAATGAAGAGGACAGACATGCCCTCCTCTTTCTGCAGCTCCTTCAAAAGCTCGAGAATCTGCGCCTGGATCGTGACATCCAACGCCGTCGTCGGCTCATCGGCGATGAGCAGTCTCGGTTTGCACGCAAGCGCCATCGCGATCATCACACGCTGGCGCATACCACCGGAGAAATTGTGCGGATACTCGTGGAAGCGCGTCTTGGCCGCGGGAATGCGAACGCGCTCAAGGAGGCGCACCGTCTCGGCCTCGGCTGCTTGCCGCGTCATGTCCTTATGGCAAAGCAGTGCTTCCGCAATCTGGAAACCCACCGTCAGCACCGGATTGAGGCAGGTCATCGGCTCCTGGAAGATCATGGCGATCTGATTGCCGCGGACATGGCGCATCTCATTGTCCGAGAGCGCCGTCAGCTCCTTACCATCCAGGCGGATGCTGCCCTCTACCCGACCGTTGATCTCCGGAATGAGCCGCATGACGGAAAGAGCCGTGACACTCTTTCCCGAGCCGGATTCACCGACAACAGCGACCGTCTCGCGTGGCGCGATCTCGAAGGATACGTCGCGAACCACGGGGTTCCACACACGGTCGCGAAGGAAGGACGTCGTGAGATTCGAAACAGACAGAATGGGCGCATCGACATTCTTGCCCGGCTGCGCACCATTCATCGCTTCGGATCGGGATTGCAGCGCGCTCATGACTGATACCTCGTTCTTTTTGACTGATTTCCGCCCAGCGTATCCAACTGCGCGACAAGCTCGCTCGCCGCGAGCACGACACAGACCACCATGCCCTCACCGACGAGATCGCAGGCCCAGTCCGTGAGAGCAGCGCCGTCCGATTTGCGTGCGGCTCTCAGGAGCTCGAGAATTGCCAGCTCCTCACTGCAGAGATGGCGGCTGCACACGGGACAGTCGGCCGGCATGAACGCGAAGTCGCGCGTTCGCTCCGCGCGAATGGCGTGCAGAAGCGCCGTGATGTTGCTGACAAGAGCTGAGCCATCCGCCTCGCCCAGCTCTCGCTCTGCGAGCTGATGTGCGATTCTCGCGCCGTGTGCGGTATTGGCCGCTAGACTCTCGCAAATATAGCGAAGCAGCGTCAGGCATAGCTGCTCCCGGACATCGAGTTGCATGGCCTCGATGGGCGGCAGATCACGGGTTCGGTGATGGCAGGTGCCTTCGAGTACCTCACCGTCCGACGTCACGACCTGAAGATAGCGGCGCTCACTCATGTAGTTGCAGCCCGATTGCGTTACCGCTGGAGCGCCGGCAACGGCGCATCGGACCATAGATTATTCTTTACCACTTGAGTCAAGTTTAAATATGCTAGCCTCGCTATGCGTGGGTGCTCACGTGAGCCGACATCTCCGCAGGAAACCTTCGCAGCACCAGCTATCTGCTCGGTGACGTGTGAAGGTGACAGGCGACGGCGCGCCCCTGGCTCAGGTCTGTAAGTTGTGGATCGATCGTCTTGCACACGGGCATGGCCGAAGGGCAGCGCGTGTGAAAGCGGCATCCGGGCGGCGGCCTCAATGCACTCGGCACCTCGCCGCTCACGATCATGCGCGGACGGGCGGCCTCGACTTCCGGATCGGCAACGGGAACAGCCGCAAGCAGAGCCTGCGTGTAAGGGTGAAGCGGACTTGCATACAGCTCATCACGCCGCGCGATCTCGACGATCCGGCCAAGATACATGACGGCGATACGATCCGAGATGTGGCGGACGACTGCGAGGTCGTGGGCAATAAAAAGATAGGTGAGACCCAACCGCTCCTGAAGATCCATGAACAGATTGACGACCTGCGCCTGGATGGAGACATCGAGGGCGGAGACCGGCTCATCGCATACGATCAGTGTTGGTTCGAGTGCCAGCGCGCGCGCAATGCCGATGCGCTGGCGCTGGCCGCCGGAGAATTCGTGCGGATAGCGATCCGCCATGTCGGGCAGAAGACCGACGAGCCGCAACAGCTCGTCGACGCGGGCGCGCGCTGCACCGCGATCATTGGCGAGACCGTGAACTTCCAACGGCTCCAGGATGATGTCGCGCACGGTCATGCGCGGATTGAGCGAGCCGTACGGATCCTGATAGACCATCTGCATGCGCCGGCGGACAGCGTGCATGGCCGTAGCATCATGCTGGGCGATATCAGCGCCCTCGAACAGGATACGGCCCGCGGTGGGCGCGAGCATGCGGAGCACGGCAAGACCGGTCGTCGACTTGCCGCAGCCGGACTCGCCGACGAGCCCGAGTGTCTCACCGCGCTCGAGTGCAAACGACACCCCATCGACGGCCTTCACAGTCGCGATCTCGCGCTTGAAGATCACGCCGCTCATGATCGGAAAGTGCACCTTGAGGTCACTGACGCGGAGCACCTCGTTGTTGCCATTTGTACCGGCTTTGGCCGGCGCTTCACGGGTCGAGGTTTGCATCGACGAAGCACGCCTTCTGGTGGGTCGGGGATACAGCCTTGAGCTTCGGTCGCTCATGATGGCAGCGCTCGATAGCCGCGCGGCATCGAGGCGCAAACGCACAGCCAGGGGGAAGGCGCGCGAGATCGGGTGGCTGACCATCGATCGGAATGAGGCGTTGGGCAGTGTCGCCATCGAGCCGCGGAACTGATGTGAGCAATCCTAGGGTGTAGGGGTGTCGCGGCGATTTATAGAGCTCGCGCGCTGGAGCCGTTTCGACAATGCGTCCGCCGTACATCACGATGACGCGGTCGGCGTAGCGCGCGACAACACCAAGATCGTGCGTGATCAGCATGAGCGCCGTGCCGGTCTCTTTCGTGATCTGCTTCAAAAGATCGAGAATCTGCGCCTGCACGGTGACATCGAGCGCTGTCGTCGGCTCATCGGCAATAATGAGGCTCGGCGCACAGCCAAGCGACATGGCGATCATGATCCGCTGACGCATGCCGCCCGAGTATTGATGCGGAAAGGATGCGAGACGGCTCTGGGCATCCGGAATGCGCACACGCGAGATCAGCTCCGCTGCCTTCTGAAGGGCAGCGACCCATGGTGTGCGCCGATGCTCGTGGATCGGCTCCGCGACCTGAATGCCGACGGAGAGCGATGGGTTCAGTGAAGACATCGGCTCCTGGAAGATCATCGCGATCTTGTTGCCGCGAATGTCGCGAATGCTGGCGTTGTCCAGCTCCAGAAGATTACGTCCCTCGAAGATGACCTCGCCGCCCGCAATACGACCCGGCGGCGACTGGATCAGGCGCAGGATGGAGAGCGCCGTCACGCTCTTTCCAGAGCCGGACTCGCCGACGATCGCCACCGTCTCACCGCGACCAACGTCGAACGAAGCATCGTCAACGGCCGTCAGCTCGCCCCGATCCGTGCGGAAGCGTGTCGTGAGGCCGCGAACCTGGAGTATCGGTGCGCTCATACCGCCGGCGGCTCCTGCTCTGCGTCGGGCCGCGGTCGATCCCGCGG
>JAEZRM010000063.1 GCA_023412805.1 Pseudomonadota bacterium
GCGGCTCCCATCCCAGTCTCGATTGCGCGAATCCGATATTCGGGCAGCGCTGGGTCGGGTCGTCGGCGGGGAGCGGCTTTCGGATGATCCTGGAACGCGAACCGGTCAGCTCGATCACCTTCTCGGCCAGCTGCAGGATGGTGAACTCGACCGGATTGCCAAGGTTGACCGGCCCGGTGACGCTGTCCGGCGCCTCCATCAGCCGCACGAAGCCGTCGATCAGATCGTCGACATAGCAGAACGCCCGGGTCTGGCTGCCCTCGCCATAGACCGTGATCGGCTCGCCCTTAAGGGCCTGGACGATGAAATTCGACACCACCCGCCCGTCATTGGGGTGCATGCGGGGGCCATAGGTGTTGAAGATCCGCGCCACCCGGATCCTGAGCTTGTGCTGGCGGTGATAGTCGAAGAACAGCGTCTCGGCACAGCGCTTGCCCTCGTCATAGCAGGCCCGAGGCCCGATCGGGTTGACGTTGCCCCTGTAGTCTTCGGTCTGCGGGTGGACGGTGGGATCGCCATAGACCTCCGAGGTCGAGGCCTGGAAGATCTTGGCCTTCACCCGTTTGGCCAGGCCCAGCATGTTGATGGCGCCATGGACCGAGGTCTTGGTGGTCTGCACCGGGTCGAACTGGTAGTGGATCGGCGAAGCGGGGCAGGCGAGGTTGTAGATCTCGTCGACCTCGACATAGAGCGGGAAGGTGACGTCGTGGCGCATCACCTCGAAATGCGGGTCGTCCAGCAGGTGGACGATATTGGCCTTGGTGCCGGTGAAGTAGTTGTCCACGCACAGCACGTCGTGCCGGTCCTGCAACAGCCGCTCGCACAGATGCGAGCCCAGAAAGCCCGCGCCCCCCGTCACCAAGATGCGTTTATGGGCTGACTTCATTCTCTCCCAGTGGTTGCCGGCGGGATTCGCCGTAGGGCTCGGAACTGATTGCGCGATTGTCTCGCTTCGGTCCGCAACGATAGTTAAGCCCGTCAACGAGCGAACAGCCCATTAAGCGGGTTAGTACTTCGGCGTGCCAGGTAACGGCTTCGGCCGCCAAGCGTTGCGGCAAAGGGATGCGCTTATCCGGGCCAATGGGCGTATTGCCTAGCCAATTCGCGCGCGGCTTACGGCAACGCTAGCAAATCGGAGTGCGGACCGCCCTGTTGGAAGTACGTCGCCGACGACCTTGCCGCTGGAAGAATCGCTCCGGCATTATTCGCGGCAATTCGGTCCGTTACTTATCCTTGATTGTGGAGGGAGGGTCTCCCGCAATGAAAGCTGTGATCCTGGCGGGTGGCTTCGGCACGCGCATCAGCGAGGAGAGCGGGGTCCGTCCGAAGCCGATGGTCGAAATCGGCGGCAAGCCGATCCTCTGGCACATCATGAAGATCTATTCGACCTATGGCATCAACGAGTTCATCGTTTGTTGCGGCTACAAGGGTTTCGTAATCGTCGACTATTTCACGCGGTATCTGCACCGCCATTCCGATCTCACCGTCGATTTGCGTACCGATCGGGTCGAGGTGCATCGCTCGTCGGCCGAGCCGTGGCGCGTAACGCTGATCGACACCGGCGAGGCAACTATGACGGGCGGCCGCCTGAAGCGGGTCATCGACCGTGTCGGCGATGACAGCTTCTGCTTCACCTATGGCGACGGCGTTTCCGACATCCGCATCGACGATCTCGTACGTTTCCATAGGCAGGAAAAGACGCTGGCGACCTTGACCGCGGTACAGATGCCTGGCCGCTTCGGCAGCTTCACATTGGGTCACAACGACAGTCGCATCCATGCCTTCCGCGAGAAACCGCGCGAGGACGGAAGCTGGATCAATGGCGGTTATTTCGTTCTGGAGCCCAAGGTGGCCGACTACATCAAATCGGACTCAACCGTTTGGGAGCGGGAGCCGATGGAGGAGCTGGCGCGTTCGGGCCAGCTGTCGGCGTACCGTCATGATGGGTTCTGGCACCCGATGGACACATTGCGCGACAAGCACGTGCTCGAGGATCTGTGGATTTCCGGGAAGGCCCCCTGGAAGGTTTGGGACAGCAGGCAGGCCGCATAACGGCGCACGTGCGGATTCTTCTACATCTTATTGAGGATCGACCATGAAGGTCTTTGTTACCGGCGTCGATGGGTACATCGGCGTCATGATGGTGCCGCTTCTACAGAGCCGCGGCCATGAGGTCGTGGCGCTCGATACAGGCTATTATCGCGACGGTTGCCTCTATAACGGCATCGACGATTTCCCGGACGTCCATCGTCAGGACCTTCGGCATATCAAGGAGGGCGACCTCGACGGTATCGATGCCGTGGTGCATCTTGCCGAACTGTCCAACGACCCTCTGGGACAGCACAATCCAGAGATCACGCGCGGCATCAATCACCGCGCTTCAGTGCGGCTCGCCGAGATCGCCAAGACCGCTGGCGCCAAGCGCTTCATCTACGCGTCTTCCTGCAGCGTCTATGGCGCCGGCAATAACGAGGTGAAGACCGAAGAGTCGGCCACCAACCCGCAGACGACCTACGCCGAATGCAAGATCATGGTCGAGCGCGACGTCTCGGCGATGGCCGACGACGATTTCTCGCCGACCTTCATGCGCAATGCTACGGCGTTCGGCCCGTCGCCGCGCATGCGATTCGACATCGTACTCAACAACCTCGCCGGGCTCGCCTGGACCGACAAGGCGATCCGCATGAACGGCGACGGCAGCGCCTATCGCCCGCTGGTGCATAT
>JAEZRM010000083.1 GCA_023412805.1 Pseudomonadota bacterium
CGCCCCCGCCTTACCGGGGCGCCGTTCTCAATTTTATCGCAGAGCGCTGCCCAGGTCAGGGCGTACCGCTCATGATAGTTCGGAGCGTCGTGATCATGCCCTGCTTGCAGACCTCCGGAGAGACGTACAGGCACGACAGGTCATGAATGCCAGTCCACGACATCTGCGCGGCGACATAGACGATGATCGCGAGGCCAACCCAGCTGATCCAAGGATACTTCGCGAGCAGATTGGCGATGTAGTTGGCTGCGACGGCCATCAGTACGATCGCAATCGCGAGACCGATGACGAGGATGGTCGTGTTGCCTTTGGCGGCGCCGGCGACGGCGAGCACGTTGTCGAGCGACATGGACACGTCGGCGATCGTGATCTGGATGACCGCGCCCCAGAAGGTCATCTCCTTGATCTTCGATCCATCACCCTTGGGCTCTTCGACCGCGGCAGATCCAAGTGAATGCGGCTCGGGCTCATGACCGCGGCGCAGCTCTTTGTACATGTTCCAGCACACGTAGAAGAGAAGCAGACCGCCGAAGAGCATGATGCCCTTGATGGCGAGCAGCTGCATCGTGATGCCGGCGAACAAGATGCGCAGGATGACCGCGGCTGCGATGCCCCAGAATATGACCTTGCCGCGGATCGCAGGATTGACGCGGGACGCCGCCAGACCCACAACGACGGCGTTATCACCGGCCAAAACCACATCGATCATGATGATTTGGAGAAGAGGCCAGAGGTGAGGCTGTAACGATTCCCACATTCGTAATGGATCCTTCCCCTATTGCGGTCTCGATGGACCGTTGCGCCCTTCCGAAGCAGGACGTGTGAACATTTCGGCAACAGCAATTCTGGCGACGCGCCGGACGGCGCTGCCATAGTGCTCCGCGTCCATGCCGCCATAGCGGCCGAACATGAACTGTGTTCCCCTCACGCGAGCAGGAAGCGCGTGCGTGCCCTGAGCTACGCGCCGGTAGCGCCCACATCGAGGTAGCGCACTATCCTGTGAACGCGCCAGGATTGCAACACAATGTCGTGACGCAACAGCCCGACTTCAATGCCCGAAAAGTGCAGGAGCGCGTGACAACATGCCCCAGAAGACGCTTACTCATACCACCCGTGGCCCTGGTCTCTACGAACTGACCCGTGACATCGAGGCATTTGTCCAGGCAGCGGGCGCGGACACGGGCCTACTCACGGTGTTCGTGCGGCACACGTCCTGCTCGCTCCTCATTCAGGAAAATGCCGATCCTGATGTACGGCGCGATCTCGATGCTTTTTTTCGGCGCTTGGTGCCGCCCGCTGACGACCCTTCCATGCGCTGGATCGTCCACACGACCGAGGGGCCGGACGACATGCCCGCGCATATCAAGGCCGCACTGACCCAAACGTCGATCGGCATTCCGGTCACCGGAGGCCGCCTGGTGCTCGGCACATGGCAGGGCATTTATCTCTTCGAGCACCGGCAGCGCCCCCACCACCGGGAGATCGTGCTGCATCTTGGCGGCTAGGTCGAGACAAGGTGCCGGACAAGTCATTGTGTCGTCTGGACTTGATGTGCTCCGGGTGCGATAAGCGGCTCCAACACGACCGGCCGCTTGCGGCTGGCGCATGAGGTGGCCATGGGCATTTTCAGCGAAATCTTCAGCTGGTGGGGCGGCAATACCTGGTCCAACCGCATCTACACGGCGCTTCGGGGGCGCCATGTCGGCACCGATGAAGAGGGTAACCGCTACTTCGTGCAGAGCAAGGGCGTCGGCCCGCTTGGCGTGCCGCGCCGCTGGGTCATCTACAAGGACGGCGCGGAAGCCTCGAAAATTCCACCCGATTGGCACGGCTGGATGCACTACACCGTCGATACGCCGCCGACCGAAGAGAAGTACACGCCCCGCCCCTGGCAGAAGCCGCATCAGCCGAACCTGACGGGAACGCCAGCGGCTCACAGGCCGGCCGGCTCGATCCTCGCGTCCGGTACGCGTCCGCGCGCAACCGGCGACTACAAGCCGTGGCGCCCGCAATAAGCGGGGGGCTGCCCTGTCAGACGGGCCTCGTCACGGCGTGGCCCATTTTGCGTGATTGCGTGCTGAACACGTTCACGGCTTCGAACAGAGGTTGGATGCAACTCGAGGCGCGACATCGATCTGCAGCATGGCGCGGCGCCGGCGCGGCGCTGGGTATGATGCTCGGTCTGATGGTGGGCATGACCGGCGCTCAGGCGCAGCGCATCGAGAACCAGACGGCAGTGTTCGCAGCGCTCGACAAGGTGACGGCGCGCATCAGCCCGCTCAATGCGACACTCAACAACACCGAAGAATTCGGGGCGCTCAAAGTAACCGCGCGTGCCTGTTACTCGCGGGCGTCGACGGAGGCGCCGAAGACCTCGGCCTTCGTCGAGATCGACGAGGTGCTCCTCGATGGTTCGACGCGGCGCATCTTCTCGGGCTGGATGTTTGCCGAGAGCCCGGGCCTCAACGCGCTCGAGCATCCCGTGTTCGATCTCTGGCTGACCGATTGCACCAATCCAGCCCGTACAGCCGCCTCGCCGCGGGCGCCCGCTGCGGGCCAAGCCGCGCCCCAGGGTGAGAGCGAGCCGACATTCCGCCGTCGCGTGCGGCGATAGGCGCGGTCCTGTAGACCGCGCCCGTCGTTTCCTCAACCCCCGAATGCCTTCGACTTGATCTCGGAAAGCTTGCCGTCGCGCTCGGCCGTCTCGCGCAACAGCGCCGATGGCTTCCAGTGACGACCGTACTGCTGATGCCAAGCCGCGATCTGATTATAGATCTCGCGCGCGCCGATGGTGTCGCCCCAGAACATGAGCCCGCCGCGCCAGCGCGGGAAGCCGAAGCCGTGCAGCCACATCACATCGAGGTCGCTGGCGCGGATCGCCTTGCCATCTTCGAGGATCTTGCAGAACTCGTTGATGGAGCTGAACAGCAGGCGATGGAGAATTTCCTGATCGCTGAACGTCCGCGGTTTGTTGCCGAGCTTCTCGGCTTCCTCGCGGATGATCTCACCGACGACGGTCGACGGACGCGGCGTGCGGTCGCCCGGCTCATAGTCGTACCAGCCGGCCGATGTCTTGAGGCCCTTGCGGCCGGCTTCGACAAGCCGGTCCGGGATTGGCGACATGCGGTAGTTGGGATCGGCTGCTTTGCGGCGCTTGCGCGTGTCGTAGCCGATGTCGAGGCCCGACATGTCGGCCACCGCGAACGGCCCGACGGGATAACCGAATTCGACCATGACCTTGTCGACCTGCTCGGGCAGCGCGCCCTCCTCGATCATCAGGTTCTGCTCGGCGCCGAACGGGATGCGGCTCCTATTGGCGGCAAAGCCGTCGCAGTTGCCGGCATAGCCACTGACCTTGCCGATATCGCGGCCGAGTTTCATGGCAGCGGCAAGCGTCGTCGGCGCCGTCTTGCTCGCGTTGACGACCTCGAAGAGCTTCATCACGTTGGCGGGCACGAAATAGTGCGTACCGGCGACCATCTCCGGCCGCTTGGTCACGGCGGCGATCTGATCGATGTCGAGTGCCGAGGTGTTCGTGAAGAGCAGCGCTTCAGGCTTCATGACAGCGTCGAGCTGGCGGAAGACCTCCTGCTTGACGGGCATCTGCTCGAAGACGGCTTCGATCACGGCATCGCTGTCGCCGATCTCTTCGTACGTCTCGACGGGTGTGATGAGAGCGAGACGCTTGTCCATTTCCTCTTGCGAGATACTGCCGCGCTTGACGCTCACAGCGTAGTTGTCGCTGATGCGCTTCATACCGCGCTCCAGCACTTCCTTGGAAGCATCGAGCAGCTTCACGGGAATGCCTGCATCGGCAAAGCTCATGGCAATGCCGCCGCCCATGGTACCGGCGCCGACGACAGCCATGCTCTTGATCTCGGGAAGCTTGAGATCTTTCGGCAGGCCTGGAATGCGATTGATCTCGCGCTCAGCGAAGAAGGCATAGCGCAGCGCCTTGGCCTCATCGGAGCTGACGAGTTCGAGGAACAGGCGGCGCTCCTCGGCAATGCCATCGGCAAAGGGCAGCATGGTCGCGGCTTCGACGGCGGCTATGCAGTGATAGGGCGCCTTCTGACCACGGGCCTTGCGCGCGATCGATTTTCTCATGGCATCGAACATGCCGGGATCGGACTTGGCCTCGGCAATCTTGTCCGTGCGCGCACTCACGCGCGGGAGCGGGTCTACATCCGCAACGCGCTTCGCGTAGGCGATCGCGGCACCGCGCAGGTCCTTGCCATCGACGATGTCGTCGATGATGCCGAGTTCCTTGGCCTCGGGTGCGGGCACGTGACGGCCCGTCGTTATCAGCTCCAGCGCGGCTTTCGGTCCGATAAGGCGCGGCAGGCGCTGTGTGCCGCCGCCACCGGGAATGATGCCGATCAGAACCTCGGGCAGGCCGACCTTCGCTTCAGGCACAGCAATGCGGTAGTGGCAGCCGAGCGCGTGCTCGAGTCCGCCGCCGAGTGCGAAACCATGGATCGCCGCGACAACGGGCTTCGACACTTCGTCGAGCAACTCATAGCTGCGCCGCTTCGGCGGGGGGCGCGATTGATCGAAGCCGCGAATGTCGGCACCAGCGATGAAGCTGCGTCCGGCACCGATCATCACGAACGCTTTCACGTTCGGATCGGCATCGCCCTTCTCCAGAGCAGCGACGATACCCTCGGTTACACCTGGGCCGAGCGCGTTGACGGGCGGATTGTCGATGGTGATGACGCCGATGCCATCCTCGACATCGTAGCGGACGACGGGTTTGTCGTTCATGGCGTTTGCTCCTTTGTGTGCTTCTTGTTTCAGGCCACTTCCGCGGCGAGCTGCTTCAGGTACCACTCGCCGTCGCCGAGCAGCGTCTCGCACAGCGCGAGGCGCTTGTAGTAGTGACCCACGACCAGCTCATCGGTCATGCCCATGCCGCCGTGCAGCTGAATAGCCTGACCGCCAACGAAGCGCGCACATTGCGCGGTCTTGACCTTCGCCTTCCAGATGGCCTGACGCGCGTGCGGCTCGTTGTCGTCGAGCGCCTGCAGCGCCGCATGAACGAGCGCGCGCGCTTCTTCGGTTGTCACGCTCATATCGACGAGCCGGTGCTGCAGCACCTGGAACTGCGACAGAAGCTGGCCGAACTGCTTGCGCGTCTTGAGATAGTCGACCGTGATCTGTGTGACTTCGGCCATCGCGCCGACAGCTTCGGCACACACGGCGATGGCGCCGCGATCGAGAATGTCCGCGATTGTGCTGAGCTGATCCTTGTCGCCGTCCCCGAGCTTGGCGCTCACAGGTACGCGCACGCCAGTGAGCGTCAGGGCAGCGCCGCGTCGTCCATCGAGCGCAGGTGCTGGCGAAAGCTTGATGCCCGCGCTGGTACGCGGCACGAGGAACAGTGCTATCGGGCCGGTTTCGGATCCAACACGTGCGCTGACGACGAGCGTATCCACGCCATGGGCCGCGATCGTGTGCGCTTTCGCTCCGTTGATGACATAGGCATCACCATCGTGCTGCGCGATCGTGCGTATGTAGTCGCGGGCATAGCCGCTGTCCGGCTCATAGTGGCAAAGGGCGAGCGTCAGCTTGCCTTCGGCGATATCGCCGAGCAGCCTCTGCTGATCGCGCGTGCCGGCCTTTTCTATGAGGCCCGCGCCGAGCACAATCGTGCCGAGCAGCGGTTCGAGCAGGAGAAAGCGGCCTGCGCCCGCCATGACGATGCCGAGCTCCGTCGCGCCGCCGCCCGCGCCGCCGGCGCTCTCGGGCAGCGATACGCCGAGCCAGCCCATCTCGGCATACGTTGCCCATTCGGCGCGTCCGAAGCCATCGCCGTCCTCGGCACGCGCAATCTTCTTGAAGTGCTCGAAGGTGTACTTGTCGGCGAGCAGGTCACGGAGACTGTCGTTCAGGAGCTGACGCTCCTCGCTGGAAAATGCCGGCATTACGTTCAACCTCAGAGACCGAGAGCGCCTTTGGCGATGATATTTTTCTGCACCTCGCTGGAGCCGCCGTAAATCGTGGCGGCACGGCGATAGAGATGCTCGTAGACGAGGCCTGTTGTTTCTGCAGGCCCGACGAGCTCGCCGTTCCAACCACTGTGCAGCGCGTCCGTCTGGTAGATCTGGCCGTAGCGACCGAGCACATCCATGACCGACTGATGCAGTGCCTGCTGCAATTCCGTGCCGCGCAGCTTAAGAGCCGCCGCGCCCATCAGAGTCGGCGCACCGCCTTCTTCTGCGGTGGCCGCGAGCTGATCGGCCATCAGCGCCTTGACGGCTGCGAGATTGACCTCGTGCTCGGCGACTTTGCGGCGCCAGAGCGGATCATCGGCGAGTGGCTTCCCGCCTTCGCGCGTCTCGGCGAGTAGGCGGTTCAGCGCTTCGAGCGCGTGCTCCAGGCGCGAGATCTCGACATTGCCGACGCGCTCGTTGGCGAGCAGGAACTTGGCATACGTCCAGCCCTTGCCTTCCTGACCGATGAGGTTCTCGACGGGCACGCGCACATCGTCGAAGAACACCTCGTTGAGGTGATGGCTCATGGTGATCGCGATGATCGGGCGCACGGTGATGCCGGGCGTCTTCATGTCGATCAGCAGGAAGGAAATGCCCTCCTGCTTCTTGCCGCTGTCGTCCGTCCGAACGAGGCAGAACATCCAGTCGGCCCAGTGCGCGAGCGAGGTCCAGATCTTCTGGCCATTGACGACGTAGTGATCGCCGTCACGCACGGCCTTGGTCTTGAGCGCTGCGAGATCGGAGCCGGCACCCGGCTCGGAGTAGCCCTGGCACCACCACGTGTCGTTCTTGATGATGCCGGGAAGGTAGGTGCGCTTCTGCTCTTCCGTGCCGAAGGTGTAGATCACCGGCCCGGCCATGTTTACGCCGAAGGGCACGAGCGGTGGCGCGCCAGCGCGCCCGAGCTCCTCATTAAAGGCGAGCGTTTGTGCAGGGCTCCAGCCGAGGCCGCCATGCTCCTTGGGCCATTTGCCCGTGATCCAGCCCTTGGCGCCAAGTCGCTTCAGCCAAGTATCGTACTCGTGGCGCTCGAGATGCTGTCCGAGCGCCTGCTTGCGACGGACCTCCGGCGGCAGCTCGCGCTCGCAGAAGGTACGCACTTCGGCACGGAAGGCATCGAGCGACGTATCGCGTTCGACCGACCTGATGAACATGCAGGCGCTCCCTCAGTCGTTTCGGAAAAATCAGGCGGGACCGTAGGAAGCCCGCGCCTGCTTGGCAATGCCGACAATCAGTTGGCGGTCATGCCGCCGTCGATGACCAATTCGCTGCCCGTGACCCACGACGCTTCGTCGGAGGCGAGATAGAGGCAGCCGGCGGCGATATCCGCGGGCGTGCCGAAGCGGCCGAGCGGCGTAACGGCGAGGCGATGCTGCGCCACTTCCGGATTGGAATGGCCCGGCTTGGTCATCGGCGTGTCGACGAAGCCCGGATGCACGGAGTTCACGCGGATCTTGTCCGCGGCGTACTGCAGGGCCGTGGCCTTCGAGAAAATGCGCACGGCACCCTTGGACGCATGATAGGCGCCATTGGCGTGCGAGCCAACGATGCCGCAGATCGACGAGATGTTGATAATCGAGCCGCCACCCGCGCGCTGCATTGCGGGGATCACAGCCTTCGTGCCGAGGAAGATGGACGTGGCGTTGACCTCCAGCACCTTGTTCCAGATCTCGAGCGACTGATCCAGGATCTTGCCGCCGCCGACCATGCCCGTCTGGATGTTCTGGCGCGGATCGCGGCCCGAGATGCCGGCGATGTTGCAGAGGATGTCGACGCGGCTGAAGCGCTTCTCGGCGTCAGCGACGATCTCGGCCCAACGCGTCTCGCTCGCCACATCCTGCTCGGCGAAAGCGGCGGTGCCGCCCTTCGCCGTGATTTCTTCCGCGATACTCCGGCCGAGGGCGGCGTTGGTATCCGTCAGCAGCACCTTGGCGCCGTGAAGTGCAAAGGCGCGTGCCGTCTCGGCGCCGATGCCCGATGCAGCGCCTGTCACGATGGCGACCTTGCCGGCGAGCCTTGGTCCGGGTTGCATTCGATGTTTCCTCCTGTCTGTATTTGTCGCGCAGGGTGGCGCCAAACAGGGCGACCGTCCAGTGTCCCGTTTCCGAGGTTCGCCTGAGCCGGACGGTCGGGTTGAAGCGGACCTCGGAAACAAAGGGATACTGGCATCAGATTGCTGCGAGTATGATTTAGATCGGGAAATTCGTTCGGCACCAAGCCGCCAGGCAAGGCGAATTTCTCGATCATCACACTCGTACCAGAAACGAATACGGGCCACCCAGAAGGGCAGCCCGCTTCGCAGTCAGGAGAGAATTCTCGCGTTCGTCGCTCAGGCCGGCGGCTTGCCGAAGATGAGCACCGCATTGAGGCCGCCGAAGGCGAAAGAATTCGACATGACGTGGTCGACCTTGGCCGCGCGCCCGACGTTCGGGATGTAGTCGAGGTCGCACTTCGGATCGACCTCGTCGAGGTTGATCGTGGGGGGCAGCCAGCCATCCTGCATCGCCTTGATGCTGGCAATGGCCTCGACCGCACCGCCGGCACCGAGAAGATGGCCGGTCATCGACTTGGTCGAGGAGATGGGCAGCTTATGGGCGTGCTCGCCGAAGACCATCTTGATGGCGTTGGTCTCGTTCACGTCGTTGAGCGCCGTGGCGGTACCGTGGGCATTGAGGTAGCCGATGTCCTCAGGCTTCAGGCCTGCATCGTCGAGCGCGATCTGCATGGCGCTCCGGGGGCCTTCGACATCCGGGTTGACCATATCCTTGCTGTCGGAGGACATGCCGACGCCCTCGAGCTCCGCAAGGATCGTCGCGCCGCGGGCGCGGGCGTGCTCCAGGCTCTCGAGGATCAGGGTGCCGGCGCCCTCGCCGAGGACGGTGCCGTTGCGCTTCTTCGCGAAGGGGAAGCAGCCCTCGGGCGAGAGGACGCGCATGGCCTGCCACGTGCGCATGGAGCCGAACGTGACGACGGCTTCGGATGCGCCGGTAACCGCAACATCGACGAGGCCGTTGCGGATGTAGTCGGCGCCGAGTGCAATTGCGTGCGTTGCGGTGGAGCAGGCCGAGCAGGTAGCGAACGTCGGGCCCTTGATGCCGTATTCGATGCCGACATGCGCCGAAGCCGACGAGCCGATGATGCGCAGCAGCGTCAGTGGGTTCGTCGCCTTCTTACCCTTCACGAAGAGGTCGTGATAGGCGGTCTCGATGGTATTGAAACCACCGGCACCTGAGCCGAATATGCAGGCTGCACGATAGGGATCGGCGAGGGGCGCCTGCAGGCCTGACTGCTTCCAAGCCTCTTCGGCCGAGCGGCCGGCAAACCAGGAGTAGCGGTCGCCGTACTGGATCTTCCGACTCGTGACGTGCTTGGCCGGATCGAAGCCTTTGATCTCGGCAGCGATGTGGATATAGAGATCCTGAAGCTCGAAGCTCTCGATCGGACCGACGCCGCAGCGCCCTTCCCGCATCGACGACCACGTTTCGCGTACGTCGAGGCCGATCGGGGTGACGGCGCCGACGCCTGTTACGACAACGCGGCGACGCTCGCCCTTAGACTGTGTCATGGGACGCAATACTTCCTATTGGCGACCGGAACTTTCCGGCTCGCGTGGAGATCGTCTTCGCTGGGTTACGCCTTGGCGGGCGCGCCCGAACCCTCCAGCAGGGCCTTCACGCGATCCACTACCGAGCCGACGGTCTTGAAGTCTTCAACTTCTTCGTTGGCGTTGTAGGGGATCTGGATGCCGAAAGAATCCTCGATGTCGAAAACGATCATTGCAAGATCGAGAGACTCGATTTTCAGGTCAGTCAGCGCAGTCGTGAGCCCGATGTCGTCTCGTGGCTCCTTCATGTGCTTCTTGAGGATATCGATGATCTTGGTGGCAACGTCGTCCATATCTCTCTCCCACCCCCAAGTACTCTGCGGGTACAGGTGCTGATGTCTCGGTTTAGCTACGGCAAAGCCCATCTGACCGCAAGTTGCGCCTGACATAACCGTTAACACTATTCAAGTCCATACGGTCACGGACAGTTGTGCCCGGCGTCCGGCGGTCAGATCTTCAGATGCGTGTGCAGTACAACCATCAAGGCTGGCGCTCCGGAACAAAAGTGTTCAAAGTCGTTTACCGTGATCGCATAGGCTGCGCGAGCAGGCTCATCATTGGATGCGCGTCAAGCTCTCCGACGATGCATTCGCTCGCTGCGGCCGTAAAACTGGCGCCCGTGCGCGCCCCAAGCCTACCGTCCTAAATGGACGTGATTCAGGGAGGCATCAAGACCATGTCTGCAGGCACGACAGCATCTGCGGGGGAGGCCGCGCCAGCTCACCTGAGCTATCCCTGGCTTGCGCACTACCCGGCTGGCGTGAACTGGCACCAGCAAATCGCCCCGGCACCCCTCTACCAGCTGCTCGAGCGTGCTGCTGAGCGGCATCCGTCGCGTATTTGCACGAACTTCCTGGGCCGGACAATCACCTATGGCGAGATGTCGCGCCTCGTGGACCGGGCCGCTGCCGGGCTCGCGGCCCTGGGCGTGACCAAGGGGACCAAAGTCGGCCTGTTCCTCCCCAACTCGCCGACGTTCATCGTCTTCTATTATGCGACGCTCAAGGCCGGTGGGACGGTCGTCAACTACAACCCCCTCTATACCGTCGAGGAACTGACCTTCCAGGTGAAGGACAGCGAGACCGATCTCATGGTCACGCTCGACCTCAAGGTGCTTTTCGACAAGGTCGAGGCCTTGATGGCGGCGGGCACGCTGAAGCGGGCCATCGTCGCGCCGTTCCCCGCCCTCCTGCCGACTGCGAAGTCGGTCCTCTTCCGGCTCTTCAAGGGTAAGGAGCTCGCGAACGTGCGCGGCTCCAAGGTTGCCGGCTCGGTCATCTGGGAGGAGACGGTCCTAGCCAACGATGGCCGCTTCCAGGCGCCGGCCATCGCGCCGACCGAGGACGTGGCCGTCCTCCAGTACACGGGCGGCACGACCGGCACGCCCAAGGGCGCCATGCTCACGCATTCCGCCGTCTACACGAACGTGCTCCAGACGGCGGCCTGGGCGCCTGAGCTGGCCGAAGGCACCGAGCGCGTCATGGGGGCGCTGCCGTTCTTTCATGTGTTCGCCATGACGGTGGTCATGAACTTCGCCATCGCCAAGGCGGCCGAGATTCTCATCATGCCGCGCTTCGTGCTCGATGATGCGATGAAGCTCATTGACAAAGGCAAGCCGACGGTCATGCCGGGCGTGCCGACCATGTTCAATGCCATCATGAACCACCCGAAGCTCAAGAGCTTCGACCTCTCGTCGCTGAAGTTCTGCCTGTCGGGCGGCGCGGCGCTGCCATTGGAGATCAAGCAGCGCTTCGAGCAGCTCACGGGCTGCAATCTCGTGGAGGGCTATGGGCTCAGCGAGGCCTCGCCGGTCGTCACGGCGAACCCGCTCGGCGGCCCGGTCAAGGAAGGTTCGATCGGCCAGCCCATTCCGCAGACGATCGTTTCGCTGCGCGCGCTCGACGACCCGACCAAGGAGGTGCCGCGCGGCGAGAAGGGCGAGCTTTGCGTCAAGGGCCCGCAGGTCATGAAGGGCTACTGGAAGAAGCCGCAGGAGACGGCCGACCAGTTCGTCGGCGATTTCCTGCGGACCGGCGACGTCGCGATCATGGACGAGCAGGGCTTCCTGTTCATCGTCGACCGCATCAAGGATCTCATCATCTGCTCAGGCTACAACGTGTACCCGCGCCGGATCGAGGAGGCGCTCTACGAGCACGAGGCCGTCGAGGAAGTGACCGTCATCGGCATTCCCGACGAGTATCGCGGCGAGGCACCCAAGGCGTTCGTCAAGCTGAAGGCCGGCGCCACCGCGACAGTCGCCGACCTTCAGAAGCACCTGGAGCCGAAACTCTCGCGCATCGAGCTTCCGTCGCAGATCGAAATCCGCCCGGCATTGCCGAAGACCATGATCGGCAAGCTCTCGAAGAAGGAGCTGGTCGCCGAGGAAGCCGCCAAGCGAACCAAGGCGAAGGGTTGATGCCAGCCCTTGTGGCGACCGCACGCCATCGCTTAGGTTAATGGCAGCGATCAGTTTCAGGTGGGAAGAGCGAATTGATGCGGACTTGGCGCACGTTGGCGCTGCTTTTGGCCATAGCGGCGGCGCTCGCCGTCACGGTATTCGATGCCAGCCCTGCGGATGCGCGGACACTGTGCGTCGGCAAGGACTCCGTACTGCTCCGCTCCGGTCCCTCCTGGCGCGATAATCCGGTCGGCAGCCTGCCTGCCGGCTCATGCGGCATCCAGGTCGTTGGCCAGTGCATGTCCGGGTGGTGCCATGTCGAGTTGGGGCAGCGCCGTGGCTGGGTCGATGCGCGACAAGTGATCGTGCAGGAGGGTGGTGGCGGAGCCGCTACACCGAGGCGCGACGAGCCGCCCGCGCCACGACTGGCCGCCCCGGCGCCGCCGCCTCGCCCTGCGCCTCCCGCCACGACTGGCGCCGCTCAGGATCGAGAAGGGCACTGCGTCATGGGGGTGCGACCGGGCGATACACTGCGCATCCGCAGTGGTCCCGGTGTCGACCATCGCGAGGTCGGCGGTATTCCGCCCAATGCCTGCGGGGTCGCCGTCGGTGGTCCGTGCCGGGGTTCATGGTGTCCCGTGACCTATCGCGGCATCCGCGGCTGGTCCAACGCAAGCTACCTCCGCCCGCCCTGGATGCGGTGAGTTGCCCGACGCCCACAGCGCGTGGTCGCTCCGAAGGAGCGGCCAAGCAGCGCGCGACCGCGTGCCGGCGCGAGCGCCGCCCCCGCGGAGCCGATGAGCGAAGCGAATTTCGGCGTGAGCGGAATAGACACCGGGTGTATGCTGCGCACCAACACATCCCCACCTGATCCCGAGACATAAGGAGCCCCTGATGGCCAATCCAACGAACGATCCCGTCGTCATCGTCGCGGGCACGCGCACGCCCATGGGCAGCTTCCAGGGCAGTCTGCAGGCCATGACCGCGCCCGAGCTTGGCGCTGCCGCGATCAAGGCCGCACTCGGACGCACTGGCATTGCGGCGGACGAGATCGCCGAGGTGCTCATGGGCTGCGTGCTGCCGGCCGGTCAGGGGCAAGCACCCGCGCGTCAGGCTGCGCGTTACGGCGGTCTGCCCGACAGCGTGCCCTGCACGACGGTGAACAAGATGTGCGGCTCGGGCATGAAGACCGTGATGATGGCCTACGAGGCCCTGCACGCGCGCCCCAGGGATGTGATCATCGCCGGCGGGCTCGAGAGCATGACGAACACGCCGTACATCCTGCCGAAGATGCGCTCGGGCGCGCGCCTCGGCCACACGCAGGCCTATGACCATATGTTCATCGATGGTCTCGAGGATGCCTACGACAAGGGCCGCCTCATGGGCACCTATGCCGAGGATACCGCTCAGCACTATCAGTTCACGCGCGAGCAGCAGGATGCCTATGCCATCGAGAGCCTGCGCCGCGCCAAGGCCGCGAATGAGGACGGTTCATTCGCCAACGAGCTCGTCCCCGTCGCCGTGAAGTCGCGCAAGGGTACGGTCGAGGTGACCCGTGACGAGCAGCCCTTCACGGCCGATCCTTCGAAGATCCCGACCCTCAAGCCGGCCTTCCGCGATGGCGGCACGGTCACGCCCGCCAATTCCAGCTCGATCTCGGATGGTGGCGCCGCGCTCATTCTCATGCGCGAGAGCGAGGCCAGGCGCCGCAAGCTGCAGCCGCTCGCCCGCATCGTCGCCCAGGCGAGCCATGCGCAGGCGCCGGCCTGGTTCACCACGGCCCCGATCGGCGCCATGAAGAAGGTGCTCGAAGCGGCCGGCTGGGCCGCCAAGGACGTCGGCCTCTACGAGATCAACGAGGCGTTCGCGGTCGTGACCATGGCCGCCATGCGCGACCTCGACCTGCCGCACGACAAGGTCAACATTCACGGCGGTGCCTGTGCGCTCGGTCATCCGGTTGGCGCATCCGGCGCCCGCATCATCGTGACGCTGATCAACGCTATGGCCAAGCGCGGCGAGACCAAGGGTATTGCCTCGCTCTGCATTGGTGGCGGAGAAGCAACCGCAGTTGCTATCGAGCGCGTGAATTGAGCCTGGACACTCCCGGAAGCGCACCGGCGACGCGGCCCATGGTCGTGATCACGGGCGCCTCCGAGGGCATCGGCCGCGCCTTTGCGGAATACTACGCGGCGCGCGGGCGCGATCTCCTGCTGATCGCGCGCCGGCCCGAGCCGCTCGTGCGCTTGGCGGAGGAGCTCCGCGCCGCGCACGCGGTCCGGGCCGAGCCGCTCGCCCAGGATCTGACGGCTCTCGATGCGCCCGGCGCGATCGACGATGTGCTCGCGGCGGCGGGCGCGCACTGTGAGCTGCTGGTCAACAACGCCGGCATCGGCCTCTCGGGCGCCTTTCATGATCTACCCTCGAAAGACATCGAGCGGCTGCTTGCGACCAACGCCGCGGCGCCGACCCGTCTCATGCACCATGTGCTCCCCGGCATGCGAGCGCGAGGTCGCGGCGGCATCATCAACCTCGCCTCGCTCGGCGCTTTTGCGCCCGGCCCCTATCAGGCGGCTTACTATGCGAGCCGTGCCTACATGCTCTCGTTATCGGAGGCCGTAGCGGCAGAGGTCGCGCGGGACGGCGTGCGGATCACCGCCGTTGCACCAGGACCCGTGCGCACGCACTTTCACGATAAGATGGGCGCCGATCGGGATCTCTATCGCTGGCTGATCCCCTCACTGGCGCCGGAGACGGTCGTGAGTTGGGCAGTGACGGCCCACAATTTGGGCTTCCGCGTCGTCGTGCCCGGTTTCCTGAACAACATTCTGGCTCTATCTTTGCGACTCATGCCGCACCGAATTTCTGTGATCATCCAGGGCACTCTCTTCTATCCGCGCAACCGATGATGCGATGATGCTCGACGCCGAACCGACCCGTGAAGCGCCGCTCCATGACCTTGGCATTGACACAGCCATTGTCCGGTCGACCGAGAAGAAGCCGGTCGTCATCGTCCTGCACATGCCGGGCGCCAAGCCCGGCCATGTCGGCCGATGGTTCGTCGAGAACGGGTATCCGCTGGACATCCGCCGGCCATTCGAAGGCGATCCGCTGCCGACGACACTCGCGCATCACACGGGCGCCGTGATCTTCGGCGGCGCGCAGAGCGCAAACGACAACCTCGATTTCATCAAGCGCGAGATCGACTGGCTCGGCGTAGTATTGAAGGAGCAGAAGCCTTATCTCGGCATCTGCCTAGGCGCGCAGATGCTCGCGCACCATCTCGGTGCGCGCGTGGATTGCTGCAATCATGGCCGCGTCGAGATCGGCTATCATCCGGTGCAGCAGATCGATCAGGGTCGCGTGCTCGGTGCGCTTCCGGAGCGCGTCTATCAGTGGCACCGGGAAGGTTTCGAGCTGCCGAGTGGGGCCGATCTGCTGGCGACGTCGGACGGCGCGTTCGCAAATCAAGCGTTCCTCTACGGGCCTGCGGCGCTCGGCGTTCAGTTCCATCCCGAGATCATGCACACGCAGATCAACAGCTGGTCGGGGTCGAACCCCGTGCGTCTGCTCATGCGCGGTGCGCACCATCGCCAGGATCAGCTCGCCGCGCATCTCGTTCATGCGCCGCGTGTGCATTCGTGGCTCGACCAGATGCTGCGCCGCTGGGTCGAGGGCCGCCTCGCGGCCGTCTGAGTTCTCCGCGTTTACCAAGTTCGCGACGTTCGCACATTCGTAACATCTGGCATGGCAATATGGCTTCAGCGCCGGATTTCAGGTGTTGCGTACTGGCGCCATAATTTCAGCGGAGCACGGCCGAGCCGTTGCTCCGCGATTTTATTTCGGGCCCTTCGCGGATTGATCCACGTCTTCCGTGAGCCTCGCGTTTGACGCACTCCCCTCCTAGACCTACAGAAACCCGAGAGGGGTGCGCGGTGCAGCGAGCGAGGCGGGGTCATGCTGCTTTCGGAAATCGTGCCGGACGACGTGGTGGTGCCGACGAACGCCCGAGCGATCGGTATCGCGGGGCTCACGGCGGACAGCCGGATGGTGAAGCCCGGTTTTCTATTCGCCGCGCTGGCGGGCAGCCGCACGGACGGCGCGCGCTTCATCGCCGATGCCCTGGCCAAAGGTGCGGTCGCGATCCTCGCTGCTGAAGGTGCCGCGATCGATGCACCGGCGCATGTGCCTATCGTGCGCGCACGTGAGCCGCGCCGCGCGCTGGCGCTCGCCGCAGCGCGCTATCATTCACGTCAGCCGGCGCACATGCTCGCGATCACGGGAACCAGCGGCAAGACATCCGTCGCCGATTTCACCCGCCAGATCCTGATGCAACTCGGGCGCGCCGCAGCGTCGGTCGGCACGATCGGTCTCGTGCGTCCCGATGGCGCACTCTACGGTTCGCTCACGACGCCCGATCCGATCTCGTTGCACGCGACGCTCGACGAACTCGCGGGTGACGGCATCACGCATGTCGCCTTCGAGGCGTCATCGCACGGTCTTGATCAGCATCGTCTCGACGGTGTGCGTATTTCCGCGGCGGCGTACACGAACCTGGGGCGCGACCACCTCGACTATCATCCGACACTCGATGCCTATCTCGCGGCCAAGCTGCGGCTCTTCTCCGAGCTTCTGCCGGTCGACGGTACTGCCGTCGTAAATGCCGATGGTGCCGAGGCCGTCCGCGTCATCGATGCCGTCCGGCGACGCGGCATCCGCCTCATCACGACTGGATTCGGCGGCGATACGCTGAAGCTTGTCCAAGTTGCGCGCGACGGCTTCGCTCAGCGCGTTACGATCCATGCCGAAGGGCGCGATATCGCCCTGCGATTCCCCCTGCTCGGCAGCTATCAGGTCGAGAATGCACTCGTCGCAGCAGGCCTCGCGATTTCCGCGGGTGAGCAAATCGATGCCGTACTCGGCACGTTCGAGCAGCTCCGTGGCGTGCCCGGTCGCCTTGAGATCGTCGCGGAGCACAAAGGTGGCCTTGCCGTTGTCGATTACGCGCACAAGCCCGAGGCACTCATTGCGGCGCTGGATGCGCTGCGTCCGTTCGCGACCGGCAAGCTCGTCTGCATTGTCGGTTGTGGTGGCGATCGCGATCGTGGCAAGCGGCCGATCATGGGCCGCATCGCAGTCGATCGCGCCGACGTCGTGATCATCACCGATGACAATCCACGTGGCGAAGATCCCGCCGTTATCCGCGCAGAGATGCTGCGCGGTGCCGTCGGCGCGCACGAGATCGGCGATCGAGCCGAGGCCATTGCTTCCGGTATGGCGATGCTCGGAACAGGTGACGTGCTGCTCGTTGCCGGCAAAGGTCATGAGACCGGCCAGATTGTCGGCAGCCTCACACACCCCTTCAGCGATCACGACGAGATCAGGAAACACCTCCATGGCTGACCGCGCGCCGCTCTGGACCTGGGATGCGCTCGTCGCAGCAGCCGGGGGAACAGCGGAAGGCACGCCATCCGGCGCCATAACCGGCTTTTCGATCGATACGCGCTCGCTCGCATCGGGCGAGGTCTTCGTCGCGCTCACCGATGCGCGTGATGGGCACGATTTTGTCGGTGCTGCTTTCGAACGAGGGGCAGTCGCAGCGCTCGTGCGGCGCGACTTCGACGCGCCGGCAAATGCAGGGGCGCTTATCCGCGTCGACGATCCGCTGACGGCGCTCGGTCGTATTGCCGTGGCAGCGCGCGCACGTCTCCGACCTGATGCACGCGTCGTCGCCGTGACAGGCAGCGCCGGCAAGACCGGCACCAAGGAAATGCTGCGCGCGTGTCTCGCAACAGCGGGCAAGGTGCATGCGCCCGAGAAGTCGTTCAACAATCACTGGGGTGTGCCGCTGACACTCGCGCGGATGCCGGCCGACGTCGATTTCGCCGTGATCGAGATCGGCATGAATCATGCGGGCGAGATCAGTCCGCTCACGCGCATGGCGTGCCCACACATCGCCGTCATCACGAACGTGCTGCCCGTGCACGTCGGGAATTTTCCCGATGGCGAGGAGGGCGTTGCGAAGGCGAAGGCCGAGATCTTCGAGGGACTGGAGCGCGGCGGCACTGCCGTTCTGCCGCGAGACAGCAAGCATTACAGTCTGCTGGATCGAGCCGTCGTCGCGCGCGGTGGGCGCATCGTAACTTTCGGCACGACGGCGGACGCTTATGTCGGCGCGCGCGAGATCAAGCTCGGCGATACAGGCAGCGAGATCGTCGCAGAGATTGCTGGGCGCGCTTTGTCCTACCGGCTCGGCACAGTCGGCGTGCACATCGCGGTCAATTCACTCGCCGTTATCGCGACGCTCGATGCGCTGCATTTGCCCCTTGGATCAGCAACTGCGCCGCTCAGCGCCATCACGCCGCCCGTTGGGCGCGGTGCGCGCACGGTGCTGAAGGTCGATGGTGGTTCGATTCTGCTGATCGACGAGAGCTACAATGCCAATCCAGCTTCCATGCGGGCGGCGATCGCCGTGCTCGGCGCAGTCTCGCGCGCAAACTATCCACGGCGCGTCGCTGTCATCGGTGACATGCGCGAGCTTGGAGAAGGTTCCGAATCCTACCATCTCGATCTTGCCGGTCCGCTTGCGGCATCCGAAGCCGATATCGTTTTTGCGTGCGGGCCCTATATGCAGAAGCTTTATGAAGCTTTGCCACGCGCACAGCGTGGAGCGTGGACGCCGGAGTCCGACACACTTGTACCGCAGGCCGTCGACGCGCTCCGATCTGGTGACGTCGTGATGGTGAAGGGTTCTCTCGGCACACGCATGGGGCCGATCGTCGCCGCGATCAAGGCGCGGTATTCCACAACCTAACTGGCAGGCTACCTCAACACCTCGCCCATCATGGTTGAGGTCCAAGCCTTTGGATTGGTGCCGCAGGCTCGGCGCGCTTGCGCGCCGGCCGCACACCGTGAAGGGCGAGGGGAAGCGGGTCCGGGCGAAAGCCCCGTCGCGCTGGCGGCGCGAGCACGATGTCATGCGTGACCGCTATCCGCATGGCTACCGCGGGCCTACCGCCATGCAATGGTTGCGAAGCGCCTCTTCCCAGCAGCCCGCGGTACAAAAAGAAAGGCCGCGGACAGGTTGCCCGCGGCCTCGACTGTTCTCGCGTTACGCGAAGACTTACGCCTCGGCCGCAGCGGCCTTGGCGAGCGCGACACGGCGCTGGCCGGCGAGCTTCTTCGCCTTGGTGCGCGCACCGATGGTGTTGCCGGCAAGAGGGCCCGCCTTCTTGCGAGGAATGGCGTGGGCATTCTTCTTCTTGCGCTTCTCGGCGTTGCGCGGCGAACGTGCTGCACGGTTCGACATCACGGTATCTCCTTAGTTTTCGGCGCGCTCAGGCGCTGCACTGTTCTTTAGATCAATCGAAGTCGCGCGGCGGACGGCGCTCGCGGCCACCGCCGCCGCCACGACCACCGCGGTCACCACCACGATCCCGGCGTTCGCGACGCTCGCCGCCCCCTTCGCCCTCGCCACCTTCACCACCCTCGCGGGGCGGCTCGGGCGGCAGTTCCTGGCCGGTCTCCTGATCGACGATGCGCATGGATAGGCGCACCTTGCCGCGATCGTCGAAGCCGAGCAGCTTGACGTAGACTTCCTGGCCTTCCTTCACGACCTCGCCGACCGTCTGCGGACGCCCGCGGGTCAGCTGCGAGATGTGCACGAGGCCGTCCTTCGGACCGAAGAAGTTCACGAACGCGCCGAATTCCATGATCTTCACGATCTTGCCCTTGTAGATCTGGCCGACCTCGGGCTCGGACGTGATGCCGCGGATGCGCTTCAGCGCCTTCTCGATCGACTCGCGGTTCGCGGAGGCAATCTGGATGGTGCCGTCGTCCTCGACGTTGATCTTGGCGCCGCTCTCCGCAACGATGTCGCGGATGACCGAGCCACCGGAGCCGATCACGTCGCGGATCTTGTCGACCGGGATCTTGATCGTCTCGATGCGCGGTGCGTGCTCGCCGAGTTCGTCGCGGGCGCCGGTGAGCGCCTTCGACATCTCGCCGAGAATGTGGATGCGGCCCGCGTGCGCCTGCTCGAGAGCAATGCGCATGATCTCCTCGGTGATGCCGGTGATCTTGATGTCCATCTGGAGCGATGTGACGCCGACCTCGGTACCGGCGACCTTGAAGTCCATGTCGCCGAGATGATCCTCGTCACCGAGAATGTCGGAGAGCACGGCGAAGTCGTTGGCTTCCTTGATGAGACCCATCGCGATGCCGGCAACCGGCCGCTTCAGCGGCACGCCGGCGTCCATGAGCGCGAGCGAGGTGCCGCATACGGTCGCCATGGAGGACGAACCGTTCGACTCGGTGATCTCCGAGACGATGCGCATCGTGTACGGGAACTCCTCCGGCGACGGCAGTAGCGGATGCACAGCGCGCCAGGCGAGCTTGCCGTGGCCGATCTCGCGGCGGCCGGGCGAGCCCATGCGGCCCGTCTCACCGACGGAGAAGGGCGGGAAGTTATAATGGAGCATGAAACGCTCTTTGCGCGTGCCCTCGAGCGCGTCGATCATCTGCTCGTCGTCACCCGTGCCGAGCGTCGCGACGACGACGGCCTGTGTCTCGCCGCGCGTGAAGAGCGCCGAGCCGTGCGTACGCGGCAGCACGTGCACTTCGGACACGATCGGGCGAACCGTCTTGAGATCACGGCCGTCGATGCGCTTGCCGGTGCGGATGATGTCACCGCGCACGACGTCGGCTTCGAGCGCCTTGAACACGCCGCCGAGCTTGACCTTGAGCGTGGCGTCGGCATCGGCCGGCACCATCGCGGTCATGGCCTTGTCCTTCGCCGCGTCGATGAGTGCGTAGCGCTTCTGCTTCTCGGGCGTGGCGAAAGCTGCGCGAAGATCTTCCTCGATCAGGCCCTTCATCTGCGCCTTCTCGGCGCTCGTGTCGGTCGGCAGGAAGTCCCACGGCTCCTTGGCGGCCTTCTCGGCGAGCTTGATGATCGCCTCGATCACCGGCTGGAAGCCGCGCTGGCCGAACACGACGGCATCGAGCATCTGCTTCTCGGTGAGCTCCTTGGCTTCCGACTCGACCATCATCACGGCATCCTGCGTGCCGGCGATGACGAGATCGAGATCGCTGTTCGCCATCTCGTCGATCATCGGGTTCAGTACGTATTCGCCGCCGACGAGACCGACACGCGAAGCGCCGATCGGGCCGAGGAACGGCAGGCCCGAGAGCGTCAGCGCAGCAGATGCCGCAACCATTCCGAGGATGTCGGGATCGTTCTCGAGGTCATGGCTGAGAACCGTGACGACGACCTGTGTTTCGTTCTTGAAGCCCTCGACGAACAGCGGGCGGATCGGGCGATCGATGAGGCGCGACGTCAGCGTCTCTTTCTCGGTCGGGCGCCCTTCGCGCTTGAAAAAGCCGCCAGGGATCTTGCCGGCGGCGTAAAATTTTTCCTGGTAGTTCACGGTCAGCGGGAAGAAATCGATGCCGGGCTTCGGGCTCTTCGCGGCAACGACTGTCGCGAGCACGCTCGTCTCGCCGTACTGGGCATAGACCGCGGCGTCGGCTTGGCGCGCCATGCGGCCGGTCTCGAGCGTCAGCTTGCGCCCGCCCCAGTCAATTTCGACCTTGTGGGTGTTGAACATTTCCGTACGTATCCTTCATCAACAGCTCAAGCGCCGCAGCCCCCCATGGGCGCGGCGCCTATTCGCATCAACTGGAAAGCGGGTTCGAGCTCATATCCCGCCTCACCTCGTTTGGGATCAGCGCCGCAGCTCGAGCCGCTCGATGATCTTCTGGTAGCGGGCTTCGTCCTTGCCACGCACATAGTCGAGCAGACGGCGCCGCTGGCTCACCATCTTGAGCAGGCCACGGCGCGAGTGATTGTCCTTCTTGTGCGTCTTGAAATGATCGGCCAGACCGTTGATGCGCTCGGTCAGGATGGCAATCTGGACCTCCGGCGAGCCGGTGTCCTTGTCCTTGGTCGCAAAACTCTTGATCACTTCTTGCTTACGCTCGGTCGTCAGCGACATCGGGTTGTCCTTTTGCTCTGGCGTCCGGCTGGGCCGGGCGCGCTTAAGTTTTTCGGATGATGGCAGGCAGGGCATCTGGGTCAGATGTCGCGCCGCATCTGCGGCCTCGGCCGGGATGTCGTCCAGCCGGGTCGCGTTACGGGCTGCGTCCCCTCGGGAGGGGTGCGCAAGACCGCAGCCTTATACACGAAAGTGCAGGCGAGGCGAGCGAAATCATGCCGGTACACGGCCCATTTCTGCGCCCGCGCGGAGGGCCGCGCCGGACGAGGTTTCGCTCGTTCAGTTGATGCGCACCGGACGCCATCCGGCGGCGATGGCTTCGCTCTCGGAGCAGAACCAGCGCTCACCCTTGTCGGGATCGATGCGGACCTTGTCGTACCAGGGGCTCCAGGGCATGTGGTAGATGCGGCCGCCCGACGTGATGTTGCCCTTGATAGGGCAGTCGCCGGGGATGGCCTCGTCCGCCGAAGCCCAGCGGCCGGCACGATAGTCCCAGGCGGTCGTGGTCGGGGCTTGCCAGATGCCGACGCCCCGCGTCCGCGCATCCTCTTCCTGTGTCACGTACGTCCGCGAGTATTTGACGAAAGCCCAGGCATATCCGCGCCGTACCATCTCCGCATTGAGATCCATCGAGCCGACGAAGCAGATCCCGAGCATACGCCGGAAGCTGTCCGTTCCGCGGCTTTCGCAGCGGACCTGCGCGCGGCCGATCATCTTCTGCAGCTCGGTCGAGGCGGACTGTCCGCAGCGCCATGTTCCGCCGCCGGCGCGGGCGCAAGTCTGGCCGCCTTCCGGCGCGTCGATGCCTTCAAGGCGGATCCGCGTCCCGGCGATTTCGATGGTGTCGCCGTCGAGCACGCGCGCGAAGCCTTCAACAGCCGGCGCGCCCGGCAGCATGGTGCCCTGCTGAAAGGCGGGCTGATCCGGTGCGCGCGCGAATGTGGCGTTCCGTACGGCTACGGGCACGGCCAGTACGAGAGCGGCAACAGCCACCACAACCCAGGGGTTGGCATGGAGCTGCGCACGCCCCGCGCTCCGGCGGGGGCTCCGGGGCAGACTGGCTCGATAAAGACGACGGAACGAGATGATCCGACCACGCATTGGCTTTCTCCTTTCGGAGGGAAAGCTCGATGATTCGCGTGGTCTGGTAGAGACTTAATCGTGGCGGCTCGCCACTGCTTCGTCACAATGTGGTTGATAAAAAATTGAGGCGCCGTAATGCGATTACGTTGGCGCCTCATTTCAAGTTCGGGTCTGGACCACACGTGCAGCGGACACAAGTGGACGTTGCATTCAGTGCATCAACTCCACCCATTAAGCAACTTATAGTTGCAGTGAGCGGTTACTCAATCTTACGCTGTGTCCAGCCCGCCACAGCCCCGAGAAGTAGTATGGCGGCCGATGCGCCGAGACCTGCCGCAAGGCTGCCCGTGATGTCGGCGAGTGCGCCGGTCGCCGCGGGGCCAAAGCATTGCAGCACCGAGAAAACCAATGTGAAGGACGCAAAGACCTCACCCCACAGCGCGGGTGGGAGTGAGGTCTTGATGAAGGCCGTGATCGCCGCAGGCACCATGAAGAAGCAGCCGAACAGCAGGGCCGATACGGTCATGACGGGGAGCCCGCCGCCGACGAGCGGCAGCACGGCGCCGATGCCTACGGTCGCCATGACCGCAGCGAACGGTCGTCCCGCCGGCCAGACCGCGAAGGGCCACGCCCAGATGCGCAGCGAGAGGATGGTCGAAAGCCCGAGCGCTGCCCAAACAATGGCGATGTCGGTGCCGATCATGCCTTGCTCGCGCATCCAGGCAACGATGAAGGTCATGTAGGCGAAGTAGCCGAGCGCGAAGCAGCCATAGCCGATATAGAGCGGGAGCAGCGGCCCTTTCGACCAGGGCATGACCTGAGGTGTGGCCGCCGCGACGGGCACAGGCCGCGCTGCAAGCGTCGCAAGCAGGCTCATGATGATCGACATGGCGCCGAGCAGCACCCAGGCTTCAGGCCACGCCGCATCGCCGCGCACTTCCATCAGCCAGGGGATGGTCAGCGCGGTCACGAGCAGGCCGAGGCCGCCACCGGCGAAATAGATCGCAATGGCCGAAGCTGCGCGACGCGCGTCATTGGGGAACACGCTTGCGGCCAATACACCACCCGTGACGAATACATAGGCGGCGGCGATCCCGGTCAGCGTCCTGATCGCGGCGATGGCTGTAAAGTCACGCACGAAAGCCGTTGCCAGCACGGTGATGGCGGTTGCCCAAAGCCCGACGATGAACGGCAGCTTGGGCCCGAGGCGACGGATGCTCACGACGGCGACAATGGCACCTGCCAGATAGCCCACGGCATTGATCGTGTTGAGCGTGCCAGCTTCGGTGTAGCTCCAGCCGAGATCATTCCGCATTGCCGGCAGTACAAGCGCGTAGGCAAAGCGCGCGAGGCTGTTTCCGACTGCCATGGCGAGTGAGAGGCCGAAAGCCGCGAGATAACCGAGCGCGGGGCTCGACGGCCAGCTTTCGAGGGATTTTTCGGAGACGGTATCCACGCGCGTCGTCCTCCAGATCCCGCTTGTTTCCGCGGGTTTGTCACAAAGATCAGATTTGAAGCTGGGGTGCGAGTGCGATAATCGCGGCGCGGGTCTGCGTCGCCTTCCGCTCGGGCCCAGTGGCTGATAAACCCGGGCAGACCGCGCCGCGCCACAATGCCGGCTTTCTCTCTCCGGCGAGTGCGTGCCCTGGAGATCTTTGCATGTTCACACTTCCCGAGCTCGAAGCCGCTGCAGAAGTCGTGGGCCGGCACATGCCGCCGACGCCCCAGCACAATTGGCCGCTTCTTTCGCGCCGCGCCGGGTGCGAGGTTTTCGTAAAGCACGAGAACCACACGCCGATTGGTGCCTTCAAGGTGCGCGGCGGCATTACTTATATGAACGAGCTTCGGCAATCCGGCGCGAAGATCGGGGGTGTCATCACGGCGACGCGTGGCAATCACGGTCAGTCGGTCGCACGTGCTGCAACGGCCGTGGGGCTGAAGAGCGTCATCCTCGTGCCGCATGGAAATTCGCGCGAGAAGAATGCGGCCATGCGCGCGTTCGGTGCCGAGCTGATAGAACATGGCGCGGACTTCGACGAGGCCAAGGATGAGGCGTTCCGCCTTGCGGACGTGCGCAACCTGCACATCGTGCCGCCGTTCGATCCCATGCTCGTAAAAGGTGTCGCGACGGCTGGCCGCGAGATGCTGACCGCGCTTCAGGATCTCGACACCGTCTACGTGCCGATCGGCATGGGCTCGGGCGCATGCGGCATGATCATGGCGCGCGACCTTCTCGGTTCTAAGACCGACGTGGTGGGCGTTATCGCGGCCAATGCACCGTGCATCGCGCTGTCGCTCGCGGCTGGCCAGCCGGTGGTGACGAACACCGCGGCGACGTTCGCCGACGGCATGGCGTGCCGCGTGCCGGATCCACTGGCGCTCGATGTTCTCAAGCGTGGTGCGGCCCGCATCGTGCAGGTGAGCGAGGACGAGATCGCGGACGCCATGCGCGCCTACTACGAGGATACGCACAACCTCGCCGAAGGCGCGGGAGCCGCAGCCTTCGCGGCCCTCATGCAGGAGCGCGGCAAGATGGCCGGCAAGCGCGTCGGCGTCGTTCTTTCCGGCGGCAATGTCGACCGGGAAGTCTTCGCCAAGGTGCTGGCGGGCGAGACGCCGAAGGTGTGAAATCCAGCCCCGGTGGCCGCTGGGTCGATTTTCCGGGTGCGGCCGCAAGTTACAGGCCAATTTGCCCCGATATTGTCGGCGCGAACCCGTGCTATGTGCTTTGTGCCGAACGGAGGCTATGCCATCGTCGGCAGCCTCTCACTGCTGCAGCCAGTAACCACCTGACGGATCGTTCGTGAAATACATCAGCACACGCGGCGCCGCGCCGGCGCTCGGCTTCGAGGATGTCCTGCTGACTGGGCTCGCCCGCGACGGCGGCCTCTATCTGCCCGAGCAGTGGCCGACGCTGACGCGCGAGGAAATAGCCGCGCTCGCTGGGCAGTCCTACGAGGATGTCGCCGTCCGCATCATGAAGCCGTATGTCGGCGGCGAGATCCCGGATGCGGAGATCGCGGCAATCGTTGCCGATGCCTATGCCACCTTCAACAATCGTGTCGTGACGCCGCTCGTGCAGGTTGGTCCGTCGGATTGGATCCTCGAGCTTTTCCACGGGCCGACGCTTGCCTTCAAGGACGTGGCGATGCAGGTGCTCTCGCGCCTCATGGATCGCGCGCTCACGCGGCGCAAGCGCACAGCAACGATCGTTGGTGCGACCTCGGGCGATACGGGCGGCGCGGCCATCGAAGCCTTCCGCGGGCGCGAGGCCATCGACATCTTCATGCTGTTTCCCGAGGGACGCGTGAGCGATGTGCAGCGTCGCCAGATGACGACGCCGACGGAGGCGAATGTCCACGCCATTGCGGTCAAGGGCACGTTCGACGACTGCCAGAACATCGTGAAGGCGCTCTTCAACGATCTACCGTTCCGCGATCGTCTCGGTCTTGCGGGTGTGAACTCGATCAACTGGGCGCGTCTCATGGCCCAGATCGTCTATTACTTCACCTCGGCCGTCGCGATCGGCGCGCCGGGGCGGACGGTGAGCTTTGCCGTGCCGACAGGGAACTTTGGCGACGTGCTCGCGGGCTATGCAGCGAAGCGCATGGGCCTGCCGATCGATCGCCTCGTGATTGCTACGAACGTCAATGACATCCTCACGCGTATGCTGGAGACGGGGCGCTACGAGAGCCGCGAGGTTGCTGCAACTTACAGCCCCAGCATGGACATCCAGATCTCATCGAACTTCGAGCGCTTGCTGTTCGAGCTGACGGGGCGCAATGCGGATCGCGTCAACGGTCTCATGCGCGATCTGTCCGAGCGTGGTGGCTTCGCGCTGACGCAGGGCGAGCATGGCCAGCTCACCGAAGATTTCGACGCCGAACGCACGGATGAAGCGGCAACGCTCGCCATGATCCGCACGCTCGAAGCCGAGACGGGCTATCTCGCGGACCCGCACACGGCCGTTGCCGTGTCCGCCGCGCGTCGCGTCGCGCGCCGCACCGATGTGCCGATGATTGCGCTTTCAACCGCACACCCGGCGAAATTCCCCGATGCCATCCGCAAGGCCGTCGGCCGAGCGCCGGCCGAGCCCGAGGTCGTCACACGCCAGCGCACGCTCGCCGAGCGCGTTACCGTGCTGCCGAACGATGTCGCGGCCATCGCGCGCCATGTCGGCGAGCACGCGCGCGCAGGACGCGTGTGACATGCATCTCAACGAGACGCGCCTCCCGAACGGCCTGACCATCATTTCCGACCACATGCCGCATATGGAGACGGTGGCGCTTGGTGTGTGGGTCGCGACAGGCGCCCGGCACGAGGGTACGCGCGAGCACGGTATCTCGCACTTCATCGAGCACATGGCCTTCAAGGGCACGGCGCGGCGTACGGCTCGCGCCATCGCCGAGGGAATCGAGGAGGTCGGCGGCGAGCTCAATGCCGCGACGAGCCTGGACTCGACGGCGTTCTACGCGCGCCTGCTCAAGGACGATCTCGCCATCGCGCTCGAAATTCTCGCCGACATCATGCTCAACCCGACCTACCCGGGTGATGAGCTGGAGCGGGAACGCAACGTGATCCTCCAGGAGATCGCCGCCACGCGCGACAGCCCGGAGGAGATCGTGATGGATCTCATCCAGGACGCCGCCTTTCCACGCCAGCCGCTCGGGCGGCCGATTCTCGGCACCGTCAGGACTGTCGGGCGTTTCAGCTCGGCGGATATGCACACGTTCCGGGAGGCCCGCTATCATGCTGGCGGAATGGTGCTTTCTGCCGCAGGGAACGTCGATCACGCGGCGCTCGTGCGCCATGCTGAAGCCCTATTCGGAGCGCTTCGTGGAGGTAAGCGAGTCGTGTCCAAGCCTGCGAAGTACGCAGGCGGGGTGCGCTTGTCATCGCGCCGCTTCGAGCAGGCCCACGTCGTCATGGGGTACCAGAGTCCGTCCTACCACGAGCCCGACTTCTACGCCGCGCAGGTGTTCTCCGGGCTCTTCGGTGGAGGGATGTCGTCCCGGCTCTTCCAGGAAGTGCGGGAAAAGAGGGGCCTCTGCTACGCGATTTATTCGAGCGCCTGGGGGCTCGGCGATACGGGGATGTTCAATGTCCATGCCGCTACCGGGCCGGAGACGATGAGCACGCTGATCGACGTCGTCTCGGCCGAGCTCGACAAGGCGGCCGGCGCGCGCCCGGAAGAGGGCGAAGTGCGTCGCGCCAAGGCACAGCTTAAGGCCGGGCTGCTCATGAGCCTTGAGAGCCCAATCGCGCGCGCCGAGCAGATGGCGCGCCAGATGCTGGCGCTCGGCCGCCTCGTGCCGACAGCCGAGTTGGTCGAGAAGGTGGACGCTGTCGATGCGGAGCAGGTTCGCGTGCTCGCCGAGCGGCTCGTCACGGGATCAAAGCTCTCATTCGCGCTCGCTGGAGCCGGCAAGGCCGGGCGGGGTATCGTGGACAACGTCGAACAACGGGCAGTGCGTCATTGATCGGGCTCACGGGACTGGGGCACCATCGGATCGAGCGGCATCGGCGCACGGGTGCGCTGGCGGCGATCGCAATGGTGACTGCTGTCCCTGCCGTGGGAGGAGGGCGGACATGGCATTCCTGAGGCCCTCCTTCATCGAAGAGGCGAGTGCCTTCATCCGTGGCGACGGCCTTTGGCTGCGCCCGCCGTCCATGGCCGACTACGAGCAGTGGGCCTATGTCCGCCGCATCAGCCGCGATCATCTCGTGCCCTTCGAGCCGCAATGGTCGATCGACGAGCTGAGCCGCGCGGCCTTTCGCGAGCGCGTGCGCCTCTATCAGCGCAACCGTCGCGATGGCCTCGGCTATGCGTTCTTCATCTTCCGCGATGAGGATCGCCAGCTCATCGGTGCCATCACGTTCTCCAATGTCCGGCGCGGCATCACACAAGCCGCTTCGCTCGGCTACTGGATCGGCCAGCCCTATGTCCGGCATGGCCACATGCGCCGCGGCCTTGCCGCCGTGTTGCCCTTCGCGTTCGAGGATCTGCGCCTGCATCGCCTCGAAGCCGCTTGCCTGCCGCACAACCTCGCCTCGCAGCGCGTCCTGGAAGCCAATGGCTTCATCCGCGAGGGCCTCGCGCGCCGCTATCTGCGCATCAACGGTGAGTGGCAGGATCATGTGCTCTTCGGGTTGATCGAGGAGGACTGGAACGCATGATGCCGGGGGGCATGTGCAAGGGGGGAGGTTCTGCCGGGCAACAGCCTGGCGGGCGCGCCGTCCTGCGCAGTCTGCTCGCCGTGCTTTCGATGATGATCGCAGTCCTCGTCGCCTTCACGGCCGTCACGCCGCGGGCACTTGCGCTCGAACCGGTCGAGATCTCGGAGGATGCCGACCGCATCGACGTCACGAGCCACGGCGAACTGTACGAGGGGCGCGGCGACAGCCTGCAGGCAGAAACGGCGCCCGATGCGACTGGCGGCACGTTCCGCATGAACGTGCGCGCGACCACGCCGGGTACAAATCCCAGCTGGCTCGTCTTTGCGCTGCGTAACCCGACGAACAAGACCATCGAGCGCTGGCTCACTGCCAACCGCTATTCGACGACACGCTCCGGCGTGATCTGGCCCGATCTCGACGCGCGGCGTGTCGAGGCCATCACGCAGTCCGAGGGCTTCGTTCCCGAGCGCATCAGGAATGACAGCGCGGACGTCTTCCGTATCAGCATCGAGCCCGGTCGCACGGTGACCTTTGTCGTCGAGCTGGCTTCGGAGCGCGTCGCGCCGCTGCAACTCTGGAAGCCGGTCGCCTACGAGCAGCGCCACCGTGATCGACAGCTCTTCAACGGCATTCTGTTGGGCTTCACCGGCCTGCTTGCGATCTTCCTGACAGCGGTCTTCGCGGCCAATCACAAGATGATCTTTCCGAGCGCCGCGCTCGTCGCGTGGTGCGTAATGGCGTTGCTCTGCGTCGACTTCGGATTCTGGCCGCGGCTCTTTCCCATGCGGCCCGAGGACAACGCCCAATACCGTGCGGTGGCGGAGGCTGCCGTTGCCGCCAGCCTTGTCATATTCCTGTTCACGTTCCTGCGCGGCAACCTGTGGAACAGCTTCCTCAGGATGCTGTTCCTGATCTGGATCGCCGGCCAGCTCATCATCGTTGCGACGGCCGTGCTCGATCCGCGCCTTGCCGCGACCGTTGCGCGCCTATCGCTCGGCGCCATTGGCCTGGTCGGCGGTCTCGTCATTCTCTACTTCTGCCTGCGCGGGCTCGATCGTGCGCTCGCGTTGGCACCGACCTGGATACTGCTGGCTGTCTGGCTCTTCGGCGCGACCATGACGCTGACGGGGCGCCTCTCCGGCGAGATCGCCATCTCCGGTCTGCTCGCCGGCCTCGTGCTGATCACGCTGTTGATCGGCTTCACCGTGACGCAGTTCGCCTTCCGCGTCACGGAACCCGCGTTTGCGAACAGTCCATCGGACCGCCAGCTCCGCGCGACGGCCATCGAAATGGCCAGCGTCGGTGTGTGGGAGTGGAATGCGCGTCGCGACGAGATCAAGATGGATCCGCTCATCGAGGCGACGCTGGGGCTCAGGTCCGGCGATCTCTCGGGCAAGGTCGACGATCTGCTGAGCTATCTCCATCAGGCCGATCGCGAGCGTCTCTTGCTGCTCTTTCAGGGCGTGAAGGACAAATCCGGCGGTACGGTCAACCTCGACTTCCGTATTCGCCACGCCGACAGCACGTACCGCTGGTTCGAGATCGACGGCGCTGCAGTGCCGACGTCCGATCGCCGTTCGCTCCGTTGTGTCGGCCTCATTCGCGACGTCACGGATTCGCGGCGTGCCCGCGAACGCCTCATGCATGATGCCGTGCACGACAGCCTCACCGGCCAGCCGAATCGCGAGCTTTTCATCGATCGCCTTGCCATGGCCATGGAGCGCGGGCGCAGCGATCTCGGGCTCAGGCCGACGATCCTCCTGCTCGATCTCGACAAGTTCAAGAGTGTGAACAGCGCCTTCGGTCTCGTTGTCGGCGACAGCTTGCTGCTGACGGTCGCGCGCCGCCTGCAGCGCACGCTCAATACGAGCGACACGCTCGCCCGCATCGGCGGCGACCAGTTCGCGATCCTCATTCCCGCCCAGCATGATCCGCGTGAGCTTGCCATGCTCGCCGAGCGCTTGCGCCGCTCGCTGCGCTCGCCGATCAAGATCGCCAACCAGGAAATCATCCTCACGGGTTCGATCGGCATTGCGACCGCCGACGAGAACCAGACGGATGCGCGCGAGCTTCTTCGCGAAGCCGAGACGGCCATGTATCGCGCCAAGCGCGCCGGCACCGACCGCATCGAGATTTTCACGGCGCAGATGCGCGGCGAGAAGGACGAACGCATCGCCATCGAGAGCGATCTGCGACGCGCCATCGACCAGGGCCGCCTCACGGTGCTCTACCAGCCGATTGTCGCACTTTCGAACGAGAGCCTCGTCGGCTTCGAGGCCCTCGTGCGCTGGGAACATCCGCGCTACGGGCAGCTCAGTCCCGCGGAGTTCATTCCTGTCGCAGAAGAGACCGATCTCGTCGTCAAGCTCGGTTCCTACGTGCTCTCGCGCGCCATCGGCGAGGTTGCGAAATGGCAGGCGGTGTTGCCGCGCGCCGAGCAGCCACTGTTCGTGAGCGTGAACGTCTCGAGCCGCCAGCTTCTCAAGGCCGACATCGTGCCGGAGATACGTCACCTGCTCGGCCGCAATGTCGTGCCGCGCGGATCGCTGCGCCTCGAAGTGACCGAATCCCTCGTGATGGAGAATCCGGAGCGCGCGACGCACGTGCTCGAGCTCATCAAGGGTGCCGGCGCCGATCTCGCGATCGACGATTTCGGGACAGGGTATTCCTCGCTCGCCTATCTTCAGCGTTTCCCGTTCGATACGCTCAAGATCGACAAGGCGCTGGTTCAGGGGGCTACCGACAGCGACAACGGTGCGGCCGTCGTGCGTGCCATCGTGCTGCTCGCCCATGAGCTTGGCCACAAGGTGATTGCCGAAGGTGTCGAGGCGCCCGAGGATGCGGCCTTCCTGCGTGCGCTTGGTTGCGAATACGCTCAGGGCTTCTACTACGGGCATCCGATGTCGGAGCGCGATGCGCAGCAGCTCATCCGCCTCGTCGCCAAGTCCGAGAAGAAGATGGGCCGGCGCGCAATGAAGATGGGCGCGCAGCGCGGGGCCAATGGTGCGGCCGGCAAGGAGAAGGAAGCGCCGGCACCCGTGACCCAGCCTGCAATAGCAGCCCGAACTAATGGCGCGTCCCCGCCTCCCGAGCCCGTCAGGACGTCGCCGCGGCCTGCTAACCCCGCCTTCGCCACGAATGGTGCCGGTCCGCCGACGATCCCTTCGCAGACCATGCCGCCGCCGCCCATGCCCGGACCAGGCACTCGCAGCGCGCCACCGCCCGTCATGCCGCCGCCGGGGCTGGCTGCCGGTACATCACCGGGACCGCGCGCGATGCCGCCGCCTGCACCACCTCCCGGGCCGATCCCGGCAAGACCACCCGCGCCACCGCCACCCAACACGATTGCAGCCGTTCTGCATGCCGCTGACGGTCCGCCGAACGGGCGCCCCGCGCTGAATGGCACTGGTCCCAACGGCGGAATTCCGAACGGCGGAAGGCCCAATGGTGGGATCCCGAACGGTTCTGGGCCGAAGCTGACGGAAACGCCGCCGCCCAAGGGAGGGCCGACGCTGCCCGGCGTGCCCACATCCGCACAGCCGACCTTGCAGTCGCCAATGACGTCCGGGCCCGGTCCGCTGCCTGGTGCGCCCCCGGCTCCGCCGCCGCAAAGCCGCCCGGTCATGCCGCCGCCCGTCGCTGCTCCAAATGGTGGGCCACCCGAGTCGCCACAGCCGATGCCGCATGAGCAGCGGCCGCCAGGCCCGCCGCCGTCGCACGACGGGCAACGGATGCCGCCGCCCATTCCGGGGCCGGTTCCCTCGCCGCGCACGCAGGGGACGCGCCCGCTGCCGCACACCATCCGCGAGACGACACTGCCGGCTTCGCTGACCGCGAGCCTCGCGCGGCTGGCCGGCCGCGAGC
>JAEZRM010000100.1 GCA_023412805.1 Pseudomonadota bacterium
CTCGCGCGCCGTGCGGGCCTTCCTCGCGACGGTAGCGGCGCGCGAGCGCGATGGCGCGGCGCGCAGCGACGCTGAGGCCGCGCGCCTGACGGCGAGCACGCGCGAGCCGCTCGATCTCGAGGTCCTCGGACGTGGTCTCGGGGCTCGGATCGTTCATGCGCTCCGCATTATGGACCGGCGCCGCCGTTGGGCAAAATCGGCCGCCATGGTAGAGGCGGGGTCGAGGTGAGGACGTGAAGTGTGGAGCTCTCGCAGTCTCGGCGGCCGTCCTCGTCCTCTCCGTCGCGTGCGCGACTTCGGGGCGTGACGGGTTCGAAGGGCCCGAGAAGAAGCCGGAGACCGGGTTCGTCACGGACGGCGGTCCTGCGGACGAGCCGTCGGGCGAGGTCTACGGGCACAGCGACACCGTCCTCTACGTGGTCGACACGAAGACGCACGCGGTCCGCGAGATCGGCCCGTTCCAGGGCTGCACCCACGTCGCCGACATCGCGCTCGACGAGTCGTCCGCGATCTATGCATCGACGGGGGCCGAGCTGTTTCTCATCGAGAACGGCAGCGGGCGCTGCACGCGCATTGCCACCGGCAGCTTCCCGAACTCGCTGTCGTTCGTCCCGGCGGGCACGCTCGAGCCGGGCAAGGAGACGCTCGTCGGCTACCAGGGCAGCGCGTACGTGCGCATCGATCCTGCCACCGGCGAGACGGTCAAGGTCGGCGAGCTCGGCGGCGGGTTCGAGTCGAGCGGCGATCTCGTGTCGGTCAGGGACGGCAAGTCCTTCCTCACGGTGAAGGGCCCCGACTGCGCCGACTGCCTCGTCGAGTTCGATCCGAAGACGGGCGCGCTCGTGAAGAACTTGGGGCCGCTCGGCTTCGCCGACGCCTACGGCCTCGCGTTCTGGGGAGGGGAGCTCTACGCCTTCACCGAGGGCGGAGAAGTCGTCCTCGTGAAGCTCGACGGCGACAAGCTCGAGACCACGATGCTCACGGTCCCGAACGCGCCAGCGGATCTCGCGTTTCGCGGTGCGGGGTCGACGACGATCGCGCCGACGGGGGACGTGAAGTGAACGTAGCGAGGCCCCTCGGAAGGGGATGAGTCAGCGCAGCTTTCGGCGAGGGAGGCCGAGTCAGCGGAGGACCTCGTCGAGCTTCTGCTGGAGCTCGATGAGATCGACGAGGTTCTCGACGTAGTCGAGGTTCGTGGTGTCGATGCGGACGATCGGTCCGAGGTCGTAGCTGTCGAACCACGACTCGTAGAGGCGATGCAGTCGCCGGAGATAGGCGTCCGGGATCGCTTGCTCCATCTCGCGGCCGCGTCGCGCGATTCGCTTCTTCGTCGTCGCGAGGCTGCACGTGACCGCTACGAGCACGTCGGGCGGCGGCAGCGTCCGCTTGATGCCCTCATAGAGCCGCTCGTAGACGGCCCAGTCGCGCGCCCCGATGAAGCGCTGGTTCTTCGCGTTGCGAGCGAAGATCTCGGCGTCCTCGTAGATCGTCCGGTCGATGACCGCCGGCTCCTTCGCCGAGAGGAGCGATTGGTGAAGCTCGAGCTTGTGCGAGAGGAAGAACAGCTGGGAGTGGAATGCCCAGCTCTTCATGTCCAGGTAGAAGTCTGCGAGGTACGGGTTCTCGTCGTTCGGCTCGTAATAGGGGACCAGCCCGTAACGCTTGACGAGCCACGTCACGAGGGACGTCTTGCCGGATCCGATGGTGCCTGCGACGGCGACGTAGCGCTTCACTCCTGTGCGACTCTACACTGCTCCGCCCGATGGCCTCCGCGAAGACTTCTCCCTCGAAAGGGTCCGGCCGCTGCTTCGTCGTGAAGAGCGAGCCATTCGTCTACTCGTTCGACCAGCTCCTCACCGACAAGAAGACGTCCTGGGACGGCGTCCGCAACTACGAGGCCCGCAATACGCTCCCGGCGATGAAGAACGGCGATACGCTCCTCTACTACCACTCGAACGAGGGCAAGGAGATCGTCGGCATCGCCCGGGTCTCGAAGGAGGCGTACCAGGACCCGACGACCGACGGCGACTGGAGCTCGGTCGAGGTGGCGCCGGTGAAGCGTCTGAAGAAGCCCGTCACCCTCGCCGTGCTCAAGGCCCATCCCGTCCTCTCGCAGATGGCGCTCGTGAAGCGCAGCCGTATCTCGGTGACGCCGGTGACCGACGCGGAGCTCGCGGTGGTGTTGAAGCTGGCCGAGACGTCGCTCTGAGCGGGCCGCCCGCTTCAGCCGCCCCGCGTGCGAGACAACGCGGCATCGAGCTGCCTTGCTACGAAGGCGACGAGGCTCGCGTGATCGCGATCGGATACTCGCATCCGCTCGGCCAGGCGGTTCTTCAGCAGGTACTCGAGCTTGTCGCGGGCGGCGGCGATCGCCTCTCCGACCGCGTCACGTGACGTCGCGTACATGAGCGCGAGGGCGTCCTCGTCGTGCCGCTCGACGATCGCGTCGCGGAGCAGCGCGCGCTGGCGCGGGGCGAGCGATGACAGCGTGTAAGCGAGCGTCGCGCGGAGCCCGGAGAGGTACGTCTGCTTGACGCGCTGGTGATCCGGATCGAGCGCGCTCGCGCCGGCCGGGCTATGGAGGATGGCGTCCTCGAGCGAGGACCAGGCGCGCTTGTCGTCGCTGACACGCTCGAGGATGAGCCGGTTCGTGAGCGCACGGACGTGGGCTGCGAGCTCCCGTTCCCCCTTGTACAGCGCGATCCGCGCGGCGCCGCCCTCGGGGATGTCGAGCAGGTGGCTCCAGACCATCTGCCGGGCCTGAGCCAGCGTGAGCGGCGGACGGATGCGCGCGTGAGCGCGATCGATGTCCGGCTCGGACAACGCCTGCAGCGCATCGTGCGCGGCGCGAATGCCCTTCGCACAGGCATGCGCGAGGAGGAGATCCTCGGCGCGCACGTCGTCGTCGAGGCGCTCGTCGGGCACACGGGCCCGGATGAACGCCTCGAGCTCCGCATCGACGATGGCCCCGAGCTCGGGCCACGCCTTGCGTGCACGGGCGCAGAGCCGAGGGAGGACCTCTCGACCCATCGTAGCTCGACGGTAGCATCTGCCCGCGCAAGGGAGGGAGGGCTGAGCGGCAATCGTTGGGGGTGGGACTCCCGGACCGGCTGACCGCTGGTTATGGTCTCGCGTCCCATGGCATCGCACGACGATCTCGAGCTCACCGCCGCCCTCGAGGCGGATCTCGCCTCTCTCGGCGACGCGCTCGCTCACGCCTTCGGCTTCCCTCCCGAGGAAGCGAAGCTGTGGTTCGAGCGCTCGGGGATCGAGAACATCCGCACCCTGAAGCGCGGTGGCCGGCTCTGCGGAGGACTCATCGAGATCCCGATGGCGCAGTGGTTCGGTGGCCGGTCGGTCTCGACGATGGGCGTGGCCGGGGTCGGCGTCTCCACGGAGG
>JAEZRM010000011.1 GCA_023412805.1 Pseudomonadota bacterium
CTGTTCCAGTTCTACGCCAAGAACGACGGCCTGCGGATCACCGACCTGCATCAGGGCATCGTGTGGGGCACGCACACTGCGCAGACGCGCCGGCACGCGCAGCTGATCAACCGCTTCGATTATGACGGCGACTATGGCACCGTGCTCAACCGCTTCCTGATCCTGGCGGCAATCGGTTATCCGCTGACTGTGCACGGCACGGGCGGCCAGACCCGGGCCTTCATCCACATCCAGGATTCGGTGCGCTGCATCGAGCTCGCGCTGAAGAGCCCGCCGGCCAAGGGCGACCGGGTGAAGATCTTCAACCAGATGACCGAGACGCACCGCGTGCGCGATCTTGCCGAGCTGGTTGCGAAAATCACCGGCGCGCGGATCGCGTGGCTGCCAAATCCGCGCAAGGAAGCGGCCGAGAACGATCTCGTCGTGCGCAACGAGCAGTTCCTCAAGCTCGGTCTCAACCCGACCACGCTTGCCGAGGGGCTGCTCGAGGAGGTGATCGAGGTGGCGAAGAAATACGCCTACCGCGTCGACCGCAGCCGCATCCCAGCCGTCTCGGCGTGGACCAAGGACATCGAGCCGGTCATCGAACGCGACCCGGAAGGCAAGCGCTTGAAGAGCGTGGGGTAATTCGTTCTTGCGGACGTCCGTGTCTTACGTTGCTCCCCTCTGTGCTGCCGGACATCTCCCCCGCAAGGGGGGAGATCAGCTTTCATCGCTGCCCGAGCTCTCCCTGCCACGCTGGCGATGGGCGGCAGCGGATGTGAAGGCCGATCTCCCCCCACGTGGGGGAGATGTCCGGCAGGACAGAGGGGGGCAACGTAGAGCACTTGCTTTGCCGTCCCGATGATTTCTCGTGCCTACGTCACACTCGTCACAAACGCCGACTACGTGCTCGGTGCGACGGCGCTTGTGCGGTCGCTGCGTGCCACGGCAACCACGGCCGACATCGTCGTCATGCACACCGGCGGTGTCGAGCCGGGGACGCTCGCGCCGCTGGAAGCGCTGGGCGCGCGGCTTCACCTCGCCGAACTGCTGCCGACCTCCGATGCGTTCAATGCCCGCCATCAGCGCGAGCGCATCCACGCGGAGAACCCGTTCACCAAGGGGCGTAAGCCCGCCTTCCATACGCCGCTCGACAATTTCGCAAAGCTGCGGCTGTGGGAGTTGGAAGACTATGACAGCGTCGGCTTCATCGATGCCGACGCTGTCGTGGTGCGCAACATCGACCGGCTGTTCCTCTATCCCGAGTTCAGCGCGGCCCCGAATGTCTATGAAGGGCTGGCGGATTTCCACCGTCTCAATTCCGGCGTCTTTGTCGCCAAGCCTTCGCGCGTGACCTTCGAGAAGATGCTATCGCGCCTTGATGGCCCCGACGCGTACTGGCCCCGCACGGACCAGACATTCCTGCAGTCGTTCTTTCCGAACTGGCACGGCCTGCCAGTGTTCTACAACATGCTGCAGTATGTCTGGTTCAACCTGCCGGAACTGTGGGACTGGAAGTCGGTTCACGTCGTGCATTACCAGTACGAAAAGCCTTGGGAACGGCAACACCCCAAGGCAGACCTGCTGCGACCCCTGATAGACCTCTGGCAGAGCTATCTCGAAGGTTCCCCGCCGGACATCGACCGGCTGCCCAATCCCGAGCGTAAGGAGTAGCGATGCCGACAACGCTGGTTTCCGGCGGTGCGGGCTATGTGGGGCGTTTTATTGTCAATGTGTTGCTGGAGCGCGGCTACGACGTGGTCGTGATGGGGCGGCGCGCGCCGCCGCCGGGCACCTTTGTGGCGCCGGTGAAATTCGTGGAAGGTTCGCTCGATCCAGACCGCGACCAATCGGCGGCTTTTGCCGGCGTCGACAGCTTCGTGCACGCCGCCTTCGATCATCTCCCGGGCCGTTACCGTGGCGGCGAGGGCGACGACCCGGCAGGCTTCCGCCTGCGCAACGTCGACGGCTCGATGGCGCTTTTCGAGCAGGCGCGTGCCGCGGGTGTGCGGCGCGCCGTGTTCCTGTCCTCACGCGCGGTCTACGGCACCCAGCCGCCCGGCACGCAGCTCAATGAGGCGATGCGCCCGCATCCCGACACGCTCTACGGCGAGGTCAAGCTTGCCGTCGAGCGGCGGCTGCATGCGATGGCGGGCGAGGGGTTCGCGCCGTCTTCGCTGCGCGTGACCGGCGTCTATGGGCTGGCCGGACGCGACAGTCCGGAGGACAAATGGACCCCGCTGCTGCGGGACTGGCTCGCCGGCAGGCCTGTCGAGCCGCGGGCAGGCAGCGAAGTCCATGGCGAGGATGTCGGCGCTGCGGTGGCGGTGGTCCTCGATGCGTCCTTCGATGCCGTATCCGGGCAGGTCTTCAACGTTTCCGATCTGATGGTCGACCGGTGCGATCTGCTGGTGATGGTGCAGCAGGCGACGGGATGTTCCAACCCGCTTCCGCCCGCGTCCGATACCTCGCGATTCAATGTCATGACGACGGAGAAGATCACAAGCCTCGGCTGGAAGCCGGGCGGCGCCAGACGCCTGCGCGAGACGGTTCGCGATCTCGTTCACCGCTTGCAGGCCGGCGCAGCAGTGCGCTGAGAAACTGATTCAACGACTTGCGGAATTGAATCGCGTTTCGGCGTTAGGGGATTGAAATCAATGCGCTACGGAAACAGCGGTTCCTGCGCCATCTGAAGGTGCAGGTGCTCGCCGTCGTAGGGATGCGACTCGCAGACGCCTTCGTCGAGCGCGACGCCGAGGCCGGGTTCCGTGGACGGGATGACATGCCCGTCCTGCCATTCGATCTTCTTTTTCAGCAGTTTCGCGTGGAAGCCGTCCCACTGCTTCAGCGATTCGAGGATCAGGAAGTTCGGCAGCGTCACCGCGAGCTGGATGTTGGCTGCGCCGACCAGCGGTCCGCAATAGCAGTGCGGTGCGACCTGGATGTGGAACGCTTCCGCCATCGCCGCGATCTTCTTGGTCTCGAGGATGCCGCCAGAGCGGCCGAGATCGGGCTGGATGATCGATGCCGCACGGTTTTCGATCACACGAGCAAATTCCCACTTCGTCGTCAGGCGCTCGCCGGTCGCCACCGGGATCGAGGTCCCGCGCGCCACCTGCGCCATCACCTCGGGCATGTCCGGCGGTACCGGCTCCTCGAACCATAGCGGATCGTAGGGTTCGATCGCGCGCGCCAAGCGCAGCGCGCCGGAA
>JAEZRM010000015.1 GCA_023412805.1 Pseudomonadota bacterium
GGGTTAGGGTGAGGGGCGGAACCTTGCGCTGCGGTTTGCGGCCGCCCCTCATCCCGACCTGCTCCCCGTAAGCACGGGGAGAAGGAGAAGGTAGGCTCCCCAGTCCGCGCCGCCTTGCTCCCTCACATCCCCGGCCGCCCCGTCTTCCGCGGCCGCCCACGGCGGCCCGTCTTCTCCGCCTGCGTCGGCACGTCGATCGTGCGCGTCGGCTTCGGTGGCGGCGTGCCACCGACCGGCACTTCCGTGCGGCCGACCGTCATCTCATCGAGCGTCGGCTTGCGCACGCGCGAGGTCGACTGCGCGTAGGTAGGTTGTACGGGCTCGTAGCCCGCGGATATACGCGACTGTCCCCTCTCCCCGTCCTTTACGGGGAGAGGGTTAGGGTGAGGGGCGGCGTCAGATGCTGCGGCTTGCGGCCGCCCCTCAACCCGACCTTCTCCCCGTGAAGAACGGGGAGAAGGGGAAGTGAGCACGTTCGCCGCCGCGCCGTACTTCCGTGCACCCTTGAATGAGCCCGCACGATCCTCGACGTCGGACTGACGCGCAAGCGGATCATCGGAGATCGCAAGCTCTGTTTCGCGCAGACGCTTGACCTCATCGCGCAGGCGCGCGGCTTCCTCGAACTCGAGATCGGCGGCGGCATCGCGCATGCGCCGCTCCATGTCCTCGATGACCTTCGCGAGGTTGTGGCCGACGAGTGGCTGATCGGCGAGGCCGAGATCGACCGTCACGTGGTCCTGCTCGTAGACCGACGCCATGGCATCGCCGATGGATTTGCGTACGCTCTCCGGCGTGATGCCGTTCGCCGCATTCCACGCGATCTGCTTCTCGCGGCGGCGATCGGTCTCGCCCATGGCGCGATCCATGGAGCCGGTGATCTGGTCGGCGTAGAGGATAACCTTGCCGTCGACGTTGCGCGCCGCGCGCCCGATGGTCTGAATGAGCGACGTCTCCGAGCGCAGAAAACCTTCCTTGTCCGCATCGAGGATCGCGACAAGGCCGCACTCCGGAATATCCAGGCCCTCGCGCAGCAGGTTGATGCCGATCAGCACGTCGAACGCACCAAGCCGCAAGTCACGGATGATCTCGATGCGCTCCAGCGTCTCGATGTCCGAATGCATATAGCGCACGCGGATGCCGTTCTCGTGCATGTACTCGGTAAGATCCTCGGCCATGCGCTTCGTAAGCACCGTCACAAGCGTACGATACCCCGCGCGCGTGACCTGCCGCACCTCGTCGAGAAGATCATCGACCTGTGACTTCGCCGGTCGCACCTCGACAATCGGATCGACGAGCCCCGTCGGGCGGATCACCTGCTCGACGAACGTGCCACCGGATTGCTCCAGCTCCCAGCCGCCCGGCGTCGCCGAGACGTACATGGACTGCGGGCGCATCGCGTCCCATTCCTCGAAGCGCAACGGACGATTGTCCATGCACGAAGGCAGGCGGAAGCCGAACTCGGCAAGCGTCGCTTTGCGCCGGTAGTCGCCACGGAACATGCCGCCGATCTGCGGCACGGTCACGTGACTCTCGTCGGTGAAGACGAGCGCGTTGTCCGGCAGATACTCGAACAGTGTCGGCGGCGGCTCGCCGGGATTGCGGCCCGTGAGATAGCGCGAATAGTTCTCGATGCCCGCGCACGAACCCGTCGCCTCCATCATCTCGATGTCGAACAGCGTGCGCTGCTCGAGCCGCTGCGCTTCGAGCAGCTTGCCCGCGGCGTACAATTCTTCGAGGCGCTGCTTGAGCTCGACCTTGATGGACGCGACGGCCTGCTGCAGCGTCGGCTTCGGCGTCACGTAGTGCGAATTCGCGTAGACCTTCACGAGCTTGAGATCGTCGGTCTTCTGCCCGGTGAGCGGATCGAACTCGGTGATGGTCTCGATTTCGTCGCCGAACAGCGAGATGCGCCATGCACGATCTTCCAAATGCGCCGGGAACACTTCCACCGTATCGCCGCGCACGCGGAAGGCGCCGCGCTGGAACGCTGCATCGTTACGTCGGTAATGCAGCGCCACGAGATCCGCGAGAAGCTGATCGCGCGAGAGCTGATCGCCGACCTGCACCTGCAGCGTCATCGCCGTGTAGGTCTCGACCGAGCCGATACCGTAAATGCACGATACCGACGCCACGATGATCACATCGTCGCGTTCGAGCAGAGCGCGCGTCGCAGCGTGGCGCATGCGATCGATCTGCTCGTTCACCGAGGCTTCCTTCTCGATGTACGTGTCGGTGCGCGGCACGTACGCCTCGGGCTGGTAGTAGTCGTAGTAAGAGACGAAATACTCGACGGCATTCGACGGGAAGAAGCTCTTGAACTCGCCGTAGAGCTGCGCGGCGAGCGTCTTGTTCGGCGCGAGAATGAGCGCGGGGCGTTGCGTCGCGGCGATCACGTGCGCCATCGTGAAGGTCTTGCCGGAACCGGTGACGCCGAGCAGCACCTGATTGCGCTCTTGCTGGTTCACGCCCTCGACGAGTTCGGCGATTGCCTGCGGTTGGTCACCGCGCGGCGTGTAGTCCGACTCGAGCTTGAAGGCGACGCCGCCTTCCGACTTCTCCGGCCGATCCGGACGATGCGGCATGAACATCGGCAGGTTGCCGTTGACCAGCGGATGCGCGGCGATCATCGGCTGCCGGGCGATCAGCTCCTTTGCGCGATCGGACCGCTCGTCGGGCCGCGCGAGAATCGCATTCAGCGTCGCCGAGGGCGAGAAGTCCTCCGGCCGCGGCTTGACCTGACGGAGTGCGGGCAGAATGCCTGTGCCGGCCGGCCCCGCCACCTCGGTGTTCGGAAGGAACGGCGCCTGCGCAGCCTCGCCGAATCCCGGTGTTCGCGCGGTCGTCTCGACCGGCGGACCGACCGGCTTTCCCGAACGGCCGCGCGAGGGGCGGGGACGCGGCGTGGTGTCGGAGTCCTTCGGCGTTTTCGGCGGGAGCTTGGGTGATTTGGCCATCGCCCGGAATATGGCCTCGGGCGCCCGGCGACACAATGGCCGGCTCCTGACAGCAGACCGTCAGGAATGCGGCCTAGCGGCCAGCGGTTTTACGTGCCGCGGCTACCGCGTCGTCGACCGCAGCGTTCAGCCCCCGCAGCGTCAGCGGCCGAATGGGCGTGCCATTCACGAAGAACGTCGGTGTCTGCTTGACCTCGAACGTCGCGATATCGGCATTTTCCTGCCGAAGAAGCTCATCGAAGCGGGGGAGCCGCACGTCGGCGCGCGCCCGCGCAATATCCAGGCCCGCGGAGGCAGCAGCAGCCCATGCCCTCGAGATATCGGGCCTGCCGTGATCCGCCCATGCTGGCTGCTGCTCCAGAAGCGCTTCCTTGACCGGCAAGAACTTGTCCTGCAGTCGCGCGGCTTCGATGATTTTCACGGCTTCATCGGACCCCGGATGGAACGCGGCATAGCGCACCACAACGCGCACGTCCTTCGGATGGCGCGCGAGAATCTGCTTCAGGTACGGATAAACGGCGCGGCACGACTCGCATGCCGGATCGAAGAACTCGACAATGGTGACCGGCGCATTCGGGGCCCCCATGATCGGCGAATGCGCCCTGATCAAGCCCTCCGTCGTATTTGTTGCAGGCCGGTACGTTGCGGCACCGATTGCAAATGCGCCAGCAGCAACCGCGACAGTCGCCAGAATAATCGAACGTCGGTTCATGGTCCAGATTTCCGCCGTGCCAGCACGAGTGCGGCGCTAATACCTACAAACGACGCGAGAGCCAGAACAGGTATTGAAACCCAACCAAACACGGTCATGCCAGGACCGGAGCAGGAGGGCCCCGCGGCGGTGCATGGTGTGAGGCCGGCCGGAATGATCCCCGCGTATTCCAGCATATGATATCCCGCGATCGCCGCCCCAATAAGGCTAAGCGGTAGGGCGTAGCGCCACACCTCGGCATCATCGCGCAGCAATGCGATCCCCAACAAAATCGGCAGCGGGAACATGAATATGCGCTGATACCAGCACAGAACACACGGCGTCTGCCCCATCACCTCGCCGATGAAGAGCGCCGAAAGCGTGGCGGCGAGCGACAGCACCCACGCAGCAAAGAGAGGAAACCAGAAATCTCCCGGAACGCGCGCCGGCTGGACCGTCGAGGATCGATCGTTCAAGTCATCCATCCACAGATATCGGTTCTAACTGCGGACGTCGTACCACACCATAGGGGGCGGCGTAGGCGGAGCGACAATAGGCCGACGCTAAAACTCCACCTCGAGCTCGATGATCTCGTCCGGCTCGGCCAGCGCCCCTTCGGTCCACTCCTGGATGAGCGGCCACGCAAAAATCGCCTCGCAATAGGCCGCCGACACGGGATCCAGCTCCACCGCGTAGGTGCGGAAACGCGTGCACACCGGCGCGTACATCGCGTCGGCGACGGTGAGCTTGTCGCCGAACAGATGCGGCCCGCCATACTTCTCCAGGCACTCGGCCCAGATCGTTTTGACGCGCTCCACATCCGGTCGCGCACCCGAGAAAATCTTGAACTTCTTGTGCTGCGTCTTGAGGTTCATCGGCAGAGCCGAGCGGAGATTGTGGAACCCCGAATGCATCTCGCCGGAAACCGCCCGGCAGTGCGCCCGCGCGACACGATCCGCCGGAAAAAGCCCCGCGTCGGGCGCGATCTCGTTCACATACTCCGCGATCGCGAGGGTATCCCAGACGGTGACCCCGTCGTGGACCAGCCTCGGCACGAGGACGGAGGGAGACAGCAGCAGCAGCTCCTGCCGGGCCTCCGGAGCGTCGATATCGACCCGCTCCTCGACGACGTCCAGGCCACCCATCCGGCACAGCAGCCAGCCACGCAAAGACCACGACGAATAGTTTTTCGAGGATATCGTCAGCCTTGCCTGCGCCATCACTGCAAACCTGTCCTGCGGGTACCGCCGCGCTGCACAAATTTAGTTCTCGCGCTGCACAATAGACTGCACTAGCCTTGACCGGTCAAGCAAGCCGAAGCGGTTAGGAGCCGGGCACGTATGCTTTATCAGGCCTACCAGCTGCAGGACGACCTGGCCGCCGTCATGCGCTCGAGTGCCCGCTGGGCCATGGGCGCCTTTGGGGGCGCCTTGGGGAATGGCCTGAGCTTCCCCGCCCCACTCGGCGGTCATTTCATGGCCGCGCTCGCCATGATCTCGCGCTTCGAGCTCACCCACACGCGGCCCGCGTTCAATATCGCCAGCGTCCGCGTCGGCAATCGCGACGTCCCCGTCGCCGAGGAGATCACGCTCGATCTCCGTTTCGGCAAGCTTCTCCATTTCGCGAAAGATATCGATACGCCGCAGCCGCGCATCCTGATCGTCGCGCCGCTCTCGGGGCACTTCTCGACGCTACTCGCCGGCACGGTCCGCACCATGCTGCCCGATCACGACGTCTATCTCACGGACTGGGCCAATGCGCGTGATGTGCCGCTGGAGGCGGGCTCCTTCGGCATGGACGAGTATCTCGATTATCTCATCAAGTTCATCGACCGCATGGGGCCCGGCGGTCATGTTCTCGCCGTGTGTCAGCCGTGCGTTCAGACGCTGGGCGCGGTCGCCGTCATGTCGCAGGCCAATCATCCGGCGACGCCCGTTTCGATGACGCTGATGGCAGGACCGATCGATCCGCGCGAGAGCCCGACCGAGGTCAACGAGCTCGCGGTCGCAAAATCACTCGCCTGGTTCGAGAACTCGGTCATTCACGCCGTCCCCAAGCGCTATGCGGGCGGCGGACGGCGCGTCTATCCGGGCTTCATTCAGCTCGTCGCCTTCATGTCGATGAACATGGCGCGCCACACCGCCGCGCATCGCAAGCTCTACAATCACCTCGCCAAGGGTGAGGAAAAGGAAGCCGCGAAAATCAAGGACTTCTACGACGAGTACTTCGCCGTTCTCGATCTCACCGAAGAATTCTACATGGAGACCATCGACCGGGTCTTCCAGAAGGCGGAGCTGGCGCAAGGCCAATTCACGTATCGCGGACACAAAGTCGATCCGAGCCAGATCCGCAAGACGGCGCTGCTCACGGTCGAAGGGGGCCGCGACGACATTTGCGCGCTCGGCCAGACCGCGGCCGCGCATGATCTTTGCAGCTCGCTCCGTCCTCATCTGAAACGCCATCATCTTCAAGCCAATGTCGGCCATTACGGCGTGTTCAACGGTAAGCGATGGGAGAAGGAGATCTACCCGGTCGTGCGGAATATGATCCTAGCGATGGAATAGGTTCGCTACGACCATCGCATATCTCCCCTGCGGTTGGTCGCCTTGTCAGATTGGACAGGTGCGCGCCACATCACCTGCACGCATGAAGTAATTTGAACGACCAAAGCGCGATTTTTGCCGCTCCCACTTTTCTCGCAACCCCAAGGGCTCAGCCCTTACGCATCCGAGAAACAACGTAATGTCGAGTAGCCGCGTCCTGGTGATGACCGGGGGTACGAGAGGTTTTGGCCGGCGCATGGTCGAACGCCTCCTGACAGAGCAGCCTGACTGGAAGGTGATCCTTCTGGCGCGCCAATCCACGCAACTCATCGATCTCGTGAACTCGGTGGCCAGCGCCGATCGCCTCAGCGTCGTCGATACGGATCTGGCGAGCCTCGATTCCGTTGCGCGGGCCATCGAGGCCGTTGTCGCCCGTCTCGGCAACGAGACGATCGACGCGGTCGTGCTCAACGCGGGCGTTCAGGTCGTCGAGGGCGATCGCCTTTCAGCCGACGGCCTGGAGCTGACCTTCGCCGTCAATCATCTCGCACATTTCTTCATTGCCGCGAGCCTTGCGCCCCATATCCGCACCGGCGGCCGCCTGATCTTCACGTCGAGCGAGGTCCACGATCCGCAGGCCTTCTGCCTCATGGGCATTGCGCGGGCCGAGTGGCAGTCCCCGGACGTGCTTGCCGACGGTGCGCGTGCCCAGATGCATCTGGCGGAAGGGGTCGAGCGCGGCGAGGCACGCTACAGCGCCTCGAAGCTGCTCAATCTCATGTCGGCGCGCTACTTCGCCAGCGCGGAGCTGCGCTTCTCGACGTTCGCGTTCAATCCGAGCGTCGTTCCCGGAACCGACATCGCCCGGGAGCGAAACCTGCTTCAGATTCTGTCCTGGAAGTATCTGCTGCCCGCGCTTGCGCCTATTCTCCCCGGCGCACGATCCGTCGCGCGCTCGTCCGGCGATTTGCTTTGGCTGGCCACAGAAGCAGATGCGGAAGCACTGCGCGGTCAGTACGTGGATGGTCGTACCGCGCTGCCGGGCTCCGACGAATCGCGCGATGCCGCGAAGATCGATGCCGTTGCGGGAATTTCTCGCGCGCTCATCGCCCGGCGTCGCAGTCCGACGTTGCGCGAATTCTCTGCATCCAGGATGCCCACCCTCGGCTCCGCCAAGGACAGCGCCGCCTGAGCATCTTCAGGCGCACTCCTCAGCCTGACCGAGCCACGGCCAGACCCCGAAAGCGACCTCTCAGAGCCTATCTCGCGCCGCCCATACGGCGCCGCAGAAGAAGCCCATAGAGAACAGCAACGAAACCAGAGCTATCCAGATCATATCAGTCCACCTGCCGCGTCCCTCCCGGTCAGCGGCCTCCTACGTGTGGCGACCCCCATCGCACAGCACGGAGCTCGATTAACCATCGAGCATTACCGTAGGTTGTGCAAGTGCCCTTATGCACCAGACTACAGCAACTATGGTTTATAAATGGTTATTCACAAAAATAGGCGGGTTCGTGGCGGTGTATTTCGCTCACGCCGCTTCTCGCGGCGCTCGCCTTGCTCCCTCGCCCACGGCGATGGAAGACATATAACGAACCGCCTCTTCGAGCAGCCGTGTTGCATATCGCATAGCGCCGCAGACCAGCGCGCGACTGCGTGTCGGCCCAGGGGCCGCCCCCCGCGGGTCCATGAGCGAAGCGAATGCTGGCGTGAGCCCGACAATGGCGCTGAACCGCCAGCATCGCCGAAGGCGATCAGGGAGCAAGGCGACCCGGCGCCAGCGCCGCCCCCGCGGAGCCCATGAGCGAAGCGAATGCTGGCGTGAGCGAAAAAATGGTGCTGCCAGTGAGGATTGAACTCACGACCTCTCCCTTACCAAGGGAGTGCTCTACCACTGAGCTACGGCAGCTTGCGCAGCTTGGCGCTGACGGCCCCTGATCTAGCCTTATTCACCCTACCCTGCAACCGACGAATTGGCGATTATGCCGCCCTTGGCCAGCCCGATTCGAGCGCGCCACGCCACTCCGGCACGCTCACGGCCCATCAATTGAGCGTGTCCCAAGCGCGCAGGCATTGCGAACGTCACAATGACAACGGAAGGTTCGCACGCCGACGGGATACGAATCACAAGGCCGCCGGCGCGTCACGCGCTAACTGAAGAACATTGAAAGGACGATCATGGACTTCCTGCGCCCCTACTCGGCCCAGCTTCTCAGCCTGTTGCGCTTCATGTCCGGCTTGCTGCTCCTGCAGCACGGCACGATCAAGTATCTAAATATTCCCGTCGGGCCGATGAACAATGCCTCTCCGTTCACCATGGGCGGTGCCGCCGGTATCATCGAGCTCGTCGCCGGAGTCCTTCTGGTTGTCGGCCTGTTCACCCGCCCGGCCGCATTCATCGCCTCGGGCATGTGCGCCGTGGCCTACTTCTATGCTCACGCCGGACGGAGCTTCTATCCGATCCTGAATGGCGGCGAGTTGGCCGCGCTCTACGCGTTCGTCTTTCTCTATCTCGCAGCGGCGGGCGGCGGTCCCCTGAGCCTGGACCGTATCCTGCGCAAGGAAAGCTGACGCAGCCCTGGCCACTGAGGCGGGCCCTTGCGCGATGCGCGTGAGGCTGTAGACAGTTCCTGGGCGGCCGTGCCGGCAGACCGGTGCGGCCGCTCTTTCGCTGTCGCCACACGCCAAAAACGACCCAGGAACGCCTCATGACCGCCCCCAGCAGCGCCGGCGCCCTTGCCGGCATCAAAGTGATCGATCTCACACGCGTGCTGGGAGGCCCGTTCGCGACGCAGCTCCTCTCCGATCACGGCGCGGACGTGATCAAGCTCGAACCGCCGCAGGGTGACGAGGTGCGCGACTGGGGCCCTCCCTTCCACGGCGAGGACGCCTCATACTTCATCGGCATCAACCGCAACAAACGCTCGGTGGGTCTCGATCTCGCGCAGCCCGAGGGCCGCGAGGTGCTGCTGCGCCTGCTCGAGGGCGCCGACGTGCTGATCGAGAATTTCAAGCCGGGCTCCATGGAGAAGTGGGGCATCGGCTACGACGAGCTGGCCAAGAAATTCCCGCGTCTCATCTACTGCAAGGTTTCGGGCTTCGGCGCCGAAGGCCCGCTCGGCGGCTTCCCCGGCTATGACGCCATCGTCGGTGCCATGGCCGGCCACTACAGCGTCAACGGCAGCCCGGAGTCGGGCCCGATGCGCATCGGCCTCCCCGTCGTCGACATCACGACCGGGCTCTATTGCGTGATCGGCATCATGCTCGCCATGCACGAGCGCCACAGCTCCGGCAAAGGGCAATTCATCGATGCCGCGCTCTACGACAGCGCGATGAGTCTCATGCACCCGCACACCGCAAACTATTTCCTCTCGGGCAAGATCCCCGGCCTCTCGGGCAATACGCACGGCAATCTCGCGCCGTACGGCATGTTCAAGACCAAGACGTGCAACGTCATGATCGGCGCAGGCAACAACCGCTCCTTCAAGCGTGTATGCGAAGAACTCGGCGTGCCGGAGATGGCCGAGGATCCGCGCTTCGCGACGAATGGCGACCGCATCAAGCATCGCGATGAGCTGAACCGCATCATCACCGAGCGTCTCGCTCAGGTCGACGGGCAGGAGTTCGCGCTGAAGCTGCTGAAGGCAGGCCTGCCCTGCGGCCCGGTGCTGAACACGGCTGAAGCGCTGAACCATCCCCATGCCACGGCCCGCAGCGCGATCGTCGAATCCGACTGGTACAAGGGCATCGGCACGCCGGTGAAGCTCTCGCGCACGCCAGCGAGCGTGAAGGCGCCGCCGCCGAAGTTCTCCCAGCACACGCGCCAGGTGCTCTCCGAGAACGGCTTCGATGAAGCCAGCATCGAGCGCCTCATCGCGGCCGGTGTGCTCGTCGAAAAGCGGCGCGCGTAACTCGCACGCACTCTCCTCTCACTGTAATAACCAGTAATAATCCCACAAAGATTTACCCTCCCGCCGCCGCATTTCAGCCATCGGGATTTCCAACCCTGACGGGGCTGAACGTGCGTCGGCGCGAGGTGCCGGCGAGTTTCCGACTCTACATGCGGGGTAGGGCGGGGCAGGCGCTCAGCGCTGCAGTCAGGTCAGGGGATGGCCGGCTGCCGAACGAGGGGTGTTTGCGTATGAACCCGCCGTCTGGCCCGAATGAATGGGCCCGTCTGCAAGCTCGACCGGCCACGGCATCTTCTGCCGTGCCCACAGCTGCCGTGTCCGACCCGATGGAGCAGTTCATCTGGGAGAACAGGACCACGCCGGCGGAGATCGATGCGCCCGGTGCGCCTGCGCCCGAAGCGGCGCGCCACGACGAGGAGTCCGGCACGCACATCCTCATCGTATCCGACGACGATCAGGAGCCAGCCGACTCTTGGCGTCGCCAGCTCATCAGCGCACTCCACGACGTCGATCGCGAGTCTCCCGACAGCCGAGCGCTGCCAACCGAGCCGCCCCCCATTCCACCCGCGGAGATCGAGCGGCGCGCCCCGATTGCCTACGCCCCGAACCGCGCAGCGCGGATGAGCGCGCCAGGCCCCATCGTGCGCAGAACGCCGCGCTATCGCATCGGCATCGGCCTGCTGGGCATCACGGCGACGGCCAGTCTTCTTTCAACGGCACTCTCGCGACCTGCGAACATTCCCGAGATGGCGGCGAGCGCGGCACCCGCCCCCTTCGTGACGGGCTCGCTCGCTACGTCCGCGGCTGAGACCGAAACCTTCAAGCCCATCATGCTGAACTCGCCGGTGCTGATCCGCGAGGGCCAATCGCCCACGGCCGAGCCAGTATTGCCTGTGGGTCCGGTGATCGAGACCGTGCGCACCGTTCCCGTCCAATTGGGCGCGGGTCTTCAGGCGCCGCCGCCCACAGCAGCCGAGGCTGCTACGGCCGGCGAGCCATCTGCCGCACCGCTTGCATCGCCTCAGTCATCAGCTCCGCCGGCACGGCCCGCCTCCACACTCGATCGCGACAGCATGGCCGCGCTCATCACCGAACCACCTGCTGCACCGTCAGTGCCACCAACCGTAGAGGCTGAGACGTCGGCCACCCCCCCCCTGCCCATACCGAAAGCACAGGTGAAGCCGGAGCCGACACAACGCGCGAACAAGGCACCCGTCGCACACGGCACGCAGATATCGACGGCCTATGAAAAGGCGGCGCCGGCCACGAAACCTCGAGCCCAGAAGCGACGGACAAGTCCTGAACGAAAATCTACGCAGAACTCCAAGACCGCGCAGAGTTCTCAGCGCAAACAGTGGGACACGCGCCGCCAGGGCCTGCGCACGAGCTCCTCGTCGTCGGAAGTAAGGGAAGTCGAGCCCTCGACGATGGTGAAGCTGCTGAAGTCACTCAATCCATTTGCCTCGAAAGAAGAGTCTCAGGCACGTCCAAAGAAGAATATCTTCGAATGAGGGTTGGTCCACGGCATCGAGAAGCGTAAAGCGGTTGACCTTCGCCGTCCCGCATCGTTCAACGGAAGCAAAGCCACTCAACGACGCTTCCGGAGGATCGCCATGTCGCTTACGACGCTGCTCTCAGCTTTCACCGCCGCCGTCGAAAGGAACGATGGCGGCGCGCTCGCCGATTGTTTCACCGCCGACGGCATCTACGACGACTACTTCTTCGGTCCGAGTAAAGCGGGACGCGACGGCATCGTCGAGATGCTCGCGCACTTCTATGAGGGCGGCGAAAATTTCCGCTGGGATTTCTACGATATCGTCGAGACAGGCGATCTCGGCTATGCGAGCTATCGCTTCAGCTATTCGTCCAAGCTGCCCGAGGTCAAAGGCACGCGCGTCGTCTTCGAGGGGATGAGCCGGTTCAGGCTCGAGGGCGGCAAGATCAAGCACTATGCCGAAGTCTTCGACCGTTCGATCCCGCTCGCGCAGCTCGACTTCGCCCCCGAGCGCCTGAAGAAGATCGCAACGAAGTACGCGTCAAATCTGAAGGGAACGCCGGCCATGGCGCGCCACGCCAAGGCGTGACGCGCTTGCGCCATTACTTGCCGGCGTAAGCGATCATCTCGATCTCGACGCGGGCGCCCATGGGCAGGCCCGCGACCTGGATCGTCGAGCGCGCCGGATAAGGCTCGCTCATGTACGTCGCGTATACGCCGTTGACCGCCTGGAAGTCGGCGAGGTCCATGAGGAAGATCGTCGTCTTCACGACATTGCCGAAGCCGAGGCCAGCCGCTTCGAGGATCGCCTTCAGATTCTCGAGGCACTGCTTCGCCTGCGCGGCGATATCGCCTTCGACGAGCTTGCCCGTCGCCGCATCGAGCGGGATCTGCCCCGAGATATGGACGTAATCGCCGGAAGCGACAGCCGCGGAATAGGGCCCGATCGGCTTGCTCTTCGGGGTGGTGATGGCTTTGCGAGTCATGTTCGGAGATGGCTCCCTGAGCTGCCTCTATCCCCTCTCCCCGTGCTTACGGGGAGAGGGCCATGCCGGAGACGTGCTTTCAGCACGACGTGAGGGGCGGCGGCATACGCCGACGTTGCACCTGGCGCCGCCCCTCATCCCGACCTTCTCCCCGCAAGCGGGGAGAAGGAGAATTTGATCAACCAAGCTGCGGCGCGATCTTCACGCACGCATCGACCAGGCCCTGGACGGAGGCGACCGACTTCTCGAACATCGCCTTCTCGGCATCGTTGAGCGAAATCTCGACAATCTTCTCGACGCCGTTGGCGCCGATCACCACCGGCACGCCGACGTACATGTCCTTCACACCGTACTGGCCGGTGAGGTATGCCGCGCACGGCAGGATGCGGCGCTTGTCCTTGAGATAGCTCTCGGCCATCTGGATCGCCGACGACGCCGGCGCGTAGAACGCCGAACCGGTCTTGAGCAGGCCCACGATCTCACCGCCGCCCTTGCGCGTGCGGTCGACGATCGAGTCCAGCTTCTCCTGGCTGATCCAGCCCATCTTCACGAGATCGGGGAGCGGCACGCCGCCGACCGCCGAGTAGCGCACGAGCGGCACCATGTCGTCGCCGTGACCGCCGAGTACGAATGCCGTCACGTCCTCGACCGAGACCTTCATCTCTTCGGCGAGGAAGTAGCGGAAGCGGCCCGTGTCGAGCACGCCCGCCATGCCGATCACCTTGTTCTTCGGCAGGCCGCACGCCTTCTGCAGCGCCCACACCATGGCATCGAGTGGGTTCGTGATGCAGATGACGAAGGCATTCGGGCAGTACTGCTTGATGCCCGCGCCGACCGATTCCATCACCTTGAGGTTGATGCCGAGCAGATCATCGCGGCTCATGCCGGGCTTGCGCGGCACGCCGGCCGTGACGATCACCACGTCCGCGCCCGCGATATCGGCATACGAGCTCGTGCCCTTCATGGCGGAGTCGAAACCCTCGACCGCGCCCGACTGCATGAGATCGAGCCCCTTGCCGGCGGGAACGCCTTCCGCGATGTCGAACAGCACGACGTCGCCGAGTTCCTTGAGGCCAACGAGATGGGCAAGCGTGCCGCCGATCATGCCGGCGCCGACGAGGGCGATCTTGGTGCGCGCCATAGTGAGTGTCTCCTTCGCGAGAAATCGAGCTGGAATGGGTGGCAATGCGCAGAGCGTCGGTCGGGCCGGTGCGGCGGCATCGTCGGCGTCGACTTAGCGGGAAATGCCCGGTCCGGCAAGGTTGTCCGGCGCATTCAGCTCAGTTACCGAAGGTTTGGGCAGGACTTCTCCCTCTCCCCATTTCTTCAATCGGGTAAGGGGCGGCGGCATACGCCGACGTTGCGAGTATGCCGCCCCTCATCCCGACCTTCTCCCCGTCCTTTACGGGGAGAAGGGGAAGAAGACAGCATGAGCCGCGGCTCTCTGCGGGCCCAGCCGGCACACCACGACGGCAAGAGGCGTCGGCACCACTTCATG
>JAEZRM010000033.1 GCA_023412805.1 Pseudomonadota bacterium
CGCCCAGGGTGTGGTGGGCGCCCTCGAAGGCCGGTCCGTCGAGCGGGAGCCCGGCCCGGTCGAGCAGCACCCGACGGGCCAGCGAGTAGCCGTTGGAGCGCAGGTTCGGCGAGGGCAGCCCGATCAGCACGTCGCCCGGGACGATGGTGGCGCCGGTGACCAGCTCGTCGCGCTCGGCGATGCCGACCGAGAAGCCGACCAGGTCGAACTCCCCCGCGTCCATGGCACCGGGGTGCTCGGCCATCTCGCCGCCGATCAGGGCGCAGCCGGCCTGCCGGCAGCCCTCGGCCACACCCTCGACGAGCTGCTCGATGTGGTCCGGATCGAGGCGGCCGACGGCGATGTAGTCGAGGAAGAACAGCGGCTCGGCGCCCTGGCAGACGAGGTCGTCGACGCACATGGCCACCAGGTCGACGCCGATGGTGGTGAAGCGCCCGAGGGCCTGCGCCACCAGCGCCTTGGTGCCCACCCCGTCGGTCGACGAGACCAGCACGGGCTGGCGGTAGCGGGCGAGGTCGAGGGCGAAGAGCCCGCCGAACCCGCCGATGTCGCCGATGACCTCGGGCCGGAAGGTGGAGCGCACCTTCCCCTTGATCCGCTCGACCGCCTCCTCGCCGGCGTCGATGCTCACGCCCGCGCCGGCGTAGGTCTCCCCGCCCGAGGCGGGGGTGCTCGGTTCAGGCACGGAGGTGGTCCTGCCCGAGCCCGCCCTTGCCGTCGTGCACGACGGTGATCTCGGGCTCGCCGTCCGCCCGGACGCGGGCGTCGTCGACGGGCAGCGAGGCCTCGCCGTCGAGCAGGTCGGCGAACGGCGAGTCACCGCTCGGGGCCGGCGCTCCGGGCGTGACCTCCAGGACGTCCTTGCGCAGGCTCACCGGCACGGCCACCGGGTAGTGCCCGGTGAGGCAGGCGTCGCAGAACCCGGCCCCGACGGCGCCGGTCGCGGTGCGCAGGCGGTCGAGGGTGAGGTAGGCGAGCGAGTCGACGTTGAGGTACTCGCGGATCTCCTCGACGCCCATGTTCGCCGCCAGCAGCTCGCCTCGGGAGCCGGTGTCCATGCCGTAGAAGCACGGCCACTTGTAGGGCGGCGACGAGATGCGCATGTGCACCTCGAGCGCCCCGGCCTCCCGCAGCATCGAGACCATGGCCCGGGTCGTCGTGCCCCGGACGATCGAGTCGTCGACGACCACCAGCCGGCGCCCGGCGATGTTGTCGCGCAGCGGGTTGAGCTTCATGCGCACGCCGAGCGCGCGCATCTCCTGGTTCGGCGCGATGAACGTGCGGCCGATGTAGCGGTTCTTGACCAGGCCCTGGCCGTAGGGGATGCCGGTCGCCCGGGCGAAGCCCTCGGCGGCGGGCAGGCCCGACTCGGGCACGCCCATCACCAGGTCGGCATCGACCGGCGCCTGCTGGGCGAGCTGCTCGCCCATGCGCACCCGGGCCTGGTGGACGCTCTGGCCGTAGAGGCGGGTGTCGGGGCGGGCGAAGTAGACGAACTCGAAGAGGCACAGCTTCGGGTCGATGGACTCCGGCTCGAAGGGCCGCACCGAGCGGGGGCCGTCGGCGTCGATGACGACCATCTCCCCGGGCTCGAGCTCGCGCACCAGGTGGGCGCCGACGACGTCGAGGGCGGGGCTCTCCGAGGCGAGCACCCAGCCGTGGGGCAGCTTGCCCAGGCAGAGGGGCCGGAACCCGTGGGGGTCGCGCACGCCGACGACGTGGTTCTCGTCCATCGCCACGACCGAGAAGGCACCCTTGAGGCGGGGCAGCACGGCCTCGACGGCCCGCTCGAGGGCCCGGCCGTCACCGCTGGTCTCGGGGTGCTTGCCCAGCTCGGCGGCGATGAGCTCGGTCATCACGTCGCTGTCGGAGGTGATGGTGCCCGGGAGCATGCCGAGCTCGTCGGCGAGCTCCTCGGTGTTGACCAGGTTGCCGTTGTGGGCCAGCGCCACCGTGTGGGCCGCGATGTCGCGGTAGACGGGCTGGGCGTTGCGCCACGTGCTCGAGCCGGTGGTCGAGTAGCGGGTGTGGCCGATCGCCAGGTGACCGGTGAGGGCCGCGAGGGTGCGGTCGTCGAAGGCGTTGGACACCAGGCCCATGTCCTTCACGACGGTCACGGTCTGGCCGTCGCTGACCGCCATGCCGGCGGACTCCTGGCCCCGGTGCTGCAGGGCGTAGAGGCCGAGGTAGGTCAGATGCGACACCGGCTGCTCGGGTGCGAACACGCCGAAGACGCCACAGGCCTCCTTCGGCGTGTCGTCGTCCGCCGTCGCGGCGCCGAGGTCGCGGCCCGGATCCCTTCCTCCGCACGCAGTTCGGTCGAGGGCTGGACCAGCGATCGGCGCGCGCACGAGCTCATCGTACCGGGCCGGCGGGCTCGTCCCGGTGTCCGCCGCGATCGCTCAGTCCTGGGCGGTGCCGGAGCCGAGGGCGGCCGGGATCCGGCCGTTCCACGACCCCTCGACCTCGGCCAGCGGGAGGTCGAGCAGGCCCTTCACCGACACCCGGTCGCCGCCGGCCACGCCGATCCGGCTGGAGGGCACGCCCGCCTCCGAGAGGACGTTCTCGACCGCGGTCAGCCGGTCGGGCGCCACGCACACCACGACGCGCGACGGGCTCTCGGAGAACAGCTCGGCGACATCGGCGACGCGGGCGACGGTGACCCCCAGGCCCGAGCGGGCCGCCATCTCCGCCAGGGCGAGGCCGAGCCCGCCGTTGGCCAGGTCGTGGGCGCCGGCGAGCATCCCGCCCGCCACGAGCGTGCGCACCACGTCGGACACCTTCTGGTGCATGTCGACGTCGAGGACCGGGAGCCGACCGCCGCGGTGACCCCGGGCGTGGGCCCAGCGAGAGCCGGACACCTCGGGCTGGGTGACCCCGACGAGCAGCAGGCGGCCACCGTCGACCAGACCGACCCCCGGCGGGCGCCGGTCGAGGCGGTCGACCACACCGAGCATGCCGATCACCGGGGTCGGGTCGATGTCGGCGCCGAGCGACTCGTTGTAGAGGCTGACGTTGCCGCCGATGACGGGGATGTCGAACGCCCGGCAGGCCTCGGCCATGCCGTCGACGGCCTCGGAGAGCTGCCACATGACCTCGGGGTGCTCCGGGTTCCCGAAGTTGAGGCAGTTGACGACGGCGAGGGGTCGCGCACCGACGCAGGCCAGGTTGAGCATCGACTCGGCGACGGTGAGCGCGGTGCCCGCACGCGGGTCGACGGCGCACCACCGGTGGTTGCCGTCGGTGGTGAGGGCGAGGCCGCGGCCGGTGTCGGCGCCGGTCGCCGGGTGCTTCAGGCGCAGGACCGCAGCGTCGCCCCCGGGGCCCTCGACCGTGTTCAGGAAGAGCTGGTGGTCGTACTGCGACCACACCCACCGGGTGTCGGCGACCATCTCGAGCAGCTCGGCGCCCGGATCGGCGCTGGTCGGAGCGGGTGCCCCGGTGTCGAGCACCCGGCTGACCTCGTCGAAGGCGGCGGGCGCGGTGCACGGCCGGCGGTAGAGCGGGGCGTCCTCGTGCAGCGTCGCCGCCGGGATGTCGGCGAGGACCTCGCCGTCCCACCCGTCGAGGATGCGGAGGCGGCCGCCGTCGGGATCGCCGGTGGCGGGGCCGGGCGTGACCTTGCCGATGACCGTGGCCCGCACCTCCCACCGCTCGCAGATCTCCAGCACGGCGTCGAGACCCTCGGGCTCGACGATGGCGAGCATGCGCTCCTGGCTCTCGGAGGTCATGACCTCGAAGGGCTCCATGCCCTGCTCGCGGCGGGGGATCGTCGTGACGTCGACGTCCATGCCCATGCCGCCCCGGCTGGCGGTCTCGCTGGTGGCGCAGGTGAGGCCGGCGCCGCCGAGGTCCTGGATGCCGACCACGAGGCCGGCGTCGAGCAGCTCGAGGCACGCCTCGATCAGCCGCTTCTCCTCGAAGGGGTCGCCGACCTGCACCGACGGGCGCTTGGCCGCGTCGGTCTCCTCGTCGGAGAAGCCGGCGGACGCCAGGACGCTCACGCCCCCGATGCCGTCACGGCCGGTGGTCGAGCCGAGCAGCACCGCCAGGTTGCCGACGCCGGTGGCCTGGCCCAGCACCAGCCGCTCGGTGGGGAGCACGCCGAGGCAGAGGACGTTGACCAGCGGGTTGCCCTTGTAGGTCTCGTCGAAGACGGTCTCCCCGCCGACGTTGGGCACACCGACCGAATTGCCGTAGCCGGACACGCCGCTGACCACGCCCTCGGCGATCCACCGGCTGCGGGGGTCGTCGAGCGGACCGAACCGCAGCGGGTCCATGAGGGCGATCGGGCGGGCGCCCATGGTGAAGATGTCCCGGAGGATGCCCCCGACCCCGGTGGCCGCGCCCTGGTAGGGCTCGATGGCCGACGGGTGGTTGTGGCTCTCGATGCGGATGGCGGCGGCGATGCCGTCACCGACGTCGACGACGCCGGCGTTCTCGCCCGGGCCGACCAGCACCCACGGCGCCTCGGTCGGGAGCCGCTTCAGGTGGATGCGGGACGACTTGTAGGAGCAGTGCTCCGACCACATCACGGCGTACATCGCCAGCTCGAGGTGGTTGGGCCGGCGACCGAGCAGCGTGATGATGCTGGCGTACTCGTCGTCGGTCAGCCCCAGGGAGCGGTGGATGGCGTCCTCCATGGCCCTGACGCTACCCGGCGGCACCTCCCCGCCGGCCCGGCGCCAAATGGGTTCGGCCGCCATTGCCCGAGGACCGCGCCGGACGGGGCGGGGAATGGCCCAAATGTGAGCGCGCGCGGTGCCGTGAATGCCCGGTGGTGGCAACTCCTCATATGGGAGGGCCGGGGGTGGTTGAGCTTCGCCGCCGAACTGTGCTCCACTTCATGGTCATGCCGACGTCAAAGCGCACCAAGACCCCCATGAGCGACGAGCACAAGGCGGCCCTCGCCGAGGGCCGGAACCAGGGTCGGGCGGTGCGCCGGTACCTCGAGGCGCTCGAGACCAACAAGCCCAAGCGCGGCCGCAAGCGCACCGCCGACTCGGTGCAGCGGGACCTCACCCGCACCGAGGAGGACCTCCTCACCGCCGACGCGCTGCGCCGGCTGGAGCTCGTGCAGCGCCGCCTCGACCTGCAGGCCGAGCTCGAGCAGATGGGCACCACCGTCGACCTCTCCGGGCTCGAGGCCGACTTCGTCGCCGTCGCCAAGGACTACGCCGTCCGCAAGGGCATCTCCTACGAGGCGTGGCGGGAGGCCGGCGTGAGCGCCGCCACCCTCAAGGCCGCCGGCATCGGCCGCGGCCGCGCCTAGCTCCCTAGGCGACGAGGGAGCGGAGCAGCGGGAGGCCGTCGCTGGAACCGAGCAGCTCGCTCGACGCCCGCTCGGGGTGGGGCATGAGCCCGACCACGTTGCGGCCCTCGTTGCAGATGCCCGCGATGTCGTCGACCGAGCCGTTCGGGTTGTCGACGTAGCGCAGCACGACGCGGTCCTCGTCCCGGAGGCGCGCGAGGGTCTCGTCGTCGCAGGTGTAGTTGCCCTCGAAGTGGTTCACCGGGATCTGCAGCACCGCACCCTGCTCGGCGGAGCGGGTGAGGGCGGAGTCGGTGGACTCGACCCGCAGCGGCACGGTGGCGCACAGGAACTTGAGGCCCCGGTTCTTCTGCAGCGCACCGGGGAGCAGGCCCGCCTCGGTGAGGACCTGGAAGCCGTTGCAGATGCCGAGCACCGGCAGGCCCTTGCCTGCGGCGTCGACGATCTCGCCCATGACCGGCGCGAAGCGGCTGATCGCCCCGGCGCGCAGGTAGTCGCCGTACGAGAAGCCGCCGGGCAGCACCACGGCGTCGACCCCGTGCAGGTCGGCGTCGGCGTGCCAGAGGGAGACCGCCTCGGCACCGGCGAGCCGGACCGCGCGGGCCGCGTCCCGGTCGTCGAGCGTGCCGGGGAACGTGACGACGCCGATGCGGGCCATCAGGCCGTGACCTCGGTGTCCTCGTACACCGCGACGACGTCCTCGATGACGGGGTTCGACAGGACCTGCTCACCGGCGGCGCGCGCGGCGGCGAGGATCTCCTCCGTCACCGGGCCGTCCACCTCGAGCTCGAACCGCTTGCCCTGGCGCACCCCGGCGAACTGGCCGAAGCCCAGCCGCGGCAGTGCACCGGCGACGGCCTTGCCCTGCGGGTCGAGGATCTCGGGCTTCGGCATGACGTCGACGACGACTCGTCCCACGGGGGTGCTCCTGTGTTCGCGCGGCGGTGGGGGGTCGGCGGTCAGTGTAGCCAGTCGGGACGGAGGCCCTCGGCGGTGTCCGCGGACGGTGCGCCCGCCTGCGGGACAGCCTCCCCCGCGGCGGCTGCGGATCTTGCGACGACGACCGGCACCAGGGCGGTGACGTGCTGGTCGACCGCCGGGAGGCGGCCCGTCCAGACGATGCGGCGCACGTCCGACCACGCCAGGTTCGCCGGTCCACGGGCGGCGAACCGCCACGTCACGGCGCAGGCCGGCAGCAGCGCGACCGCGACCAGCGCGACCGCGGTGGCGGCCCACAGGTCGATCCGCCCGGCCGCCTCGGCCGCGAGGTCGGCGAGCGCCAGCCCGACCCCGACGATCGTCGCCGCTGCACGGCGCAGGCCCAGCCCGACGACCTGCCGGGCCGGTTGGAACGGCCGCACCCGGACCAGCCGGTGCAGCCGCCAGGAGGCGAGCCATGCCGCGGCGCCGCCGACGACGAGCGCCACGAGCAGCCCGCCGACGACCGGACCGACCGCGCCCTGCCGCGCGAGGCTCGTCGTCTCAAAGCACCCGTCCCCGTAGTCGCACGCGACCGTGGCGAAGCGTCGCGGAGCGGTGAGCCAGGCGACGACCGCAGTCGGCGCGAGCACCGCGGCGACCACGAGCGTCGTCGCGGTCCCCGCCCGGGCCGAGACCCGCTCGCGCGGCGCCCAGTCGTACCCGCGGCTCCCGTCGACGACCGCCTCGCCGTACTGCGGCACCAGGTGCCTGCGGCGGGACTGCTCGACGCGCCAGCGCCCGATCGTCAGCCAGAGCACCGCCGACAGCGCGGCGAAGAGGCCGACGAACGCCCAGTTCGCGCCGCCGCGGAGGATGCGCTGCGTGAGCACCATCGCGAGGATCGCCGCGCCGGGACCGCGCAGCGCGAGGCGCAGACCGTAGAACCGGCCCTCGAGGTCGTCGGCCGCCCACGCCCGGTACCGAGGCGGGATGCGTCGCTCGAACCCGGAGTACAGGAGGTAGACGCGCCACGGCGGCCGGGTGCGCCAGCGCGTCGCCCAGCCGCCCACGACTAGCCCCGCGGCGGAGCGTGCGT
>JAEZRM010000064.1 GCA_023412805.1 Pseudomonadota bacterium
GCATGGTGCACAGCGATGGCCAGACCTACTTCACAGTCAACGCCACCAAGGATCAGCTTATGGCGGCGCCCGACTATGTGAGGCCGGCAAAGGCCGCACGTCAGGCCCCGACGCCCACCGGCGCCGGGGGCGGGACGACCCGCTAAGTGGACTGAAGGGGCGCCACGCGGCGCCCCTTCTGCTTAAGGCACGCGATGCGGGGCATTGCCCCTATTGCGTTGAGACCGGCAACTCGAACATAAAAGGAGGGCCACATGGCCTCGGCAACACAGCATCCCAATCATCAGCTCATCTCGAGCGAAGATGTCGAAGGCACGAACGTCTACGGCGCCGGTGAGTCAAAGGTCGGCGAGATCGATCATCTCATGATCGACAAGCTGTCGGGCAAAGTAACCTATGCCGTCATGAGCTTTGGCGGTTTCCTCGGCCTCGGTCACAGTCACTACCCGGTGCCTTGGGCCGCGCTGAAGTACGATCCTGCCATCGGTGGCTATCGCACCGGTATCACCGAGCAGCAGCTCCGCGATGCGCCCGAATTCAGCGACGACATCTGGGGCGATCGCAATTGGGAGACACGGACGCATGAGCACTACGGCGTACCCATGTATCCCTGATCTCGCGTAGCATCTTCTAAGCTTGGAGCGCGCTTGCCGATACCTCGGCAGGCGCGTTCGCATTTGTGAACCGGCATCTGCGGAGATAATCTCGCGACAAAGAGAAGGGATAAAAAAGCGCAGGGAGCCCGAAGGAATGGCCATCATCGATGCCCAGGTACATCTCTGGGCCAAAGGCACGCCGACGCATTTGCATCTCGAACGGCCCTATCTTGCCGATGAGGCCATTCGTGGCATGGACGAAGCCGGCATCGATGGTGCCATCCTCCACCCGCCGATGTGGGATCCGGACTCGAACGAGCTCGCTGTCGAAGCGGTAAAAGCCTATCCGGGACGCTTTGCCATCCTCGGCAATTTTCCGCTGAACAAACCGGAGAGCCGCGCGCTCGTTCCGACGTGGAAGCAGCGGCCTGGCATGCTCGGTCTGCGCTTTTACTTCAGCTCACCCGAGCGGCGTAGCTGGCCGCTCGACGGTACGATCGATTGGCTCTGGCCAGCCGTAGAGAAAGCGGGATTGCCCGTGGCCGTGCTCGCCGACTACTGGCTGCCGCGCCTCGGTGAGATCGCGGCTCAGCATCCTGACTTAAAGCTCATCGTGGATCACATGGGGGCCGAGCGCATCTACAAGGGCGGCGATGCGGCGTTCGCCAGCATGAAGGAGCTGACCGCACTCGCGAGGCATCCGAACATCGCCGTGAAGCTGACGGGCGGGCCGTTCTACGCTGACGATGCCTATCCATTCCTCAGCCTGCACGCGCCTTATCGCGCGCTTTACGACGCGTTCGGTCCGCGCCGGCTGTTCTGGGGCACGGACATCACCAAGATGCCCTGCTCGTGGCAGCAGTGCGTCACGCACTTCCAGGAGATCGACTGGATACCTGAAGCGGACAAAAAACTCATGATGGGCGACGCCGTCTGCGACTGGATCGGCTGGAATCGCTAATTTCGAATGGCACGCGCGAGCGTCACAGCGACCGTTGCCACGATGTCCGCGACGCTGGCGCCGCGCGAAAGATCCGAGACAGGGCGCGCAAAGCCCTGCAAGAAAGGTCCGATGGCCTGCGCGCCGGCGAGTTCCTGGGTCAGCTTGTAGCCGATATTGCCGGAATCGAGATCAGGGAAGACGAGCACATTGGCTTGTCCGGCGACGGCGCTTTCGTCCTTCACCTTCTTGGCCGCAACGGCGCTTGAAAGTGCGGCGTCGGCCTGCAGCTCGCCGTCGATCATGAGCGCCGGCGCGCGCGATCTGACAAGCGCGAGTGCGGCGTGAACTTTATCGACGCGCGGATGTGTAGCGCTGCCATGCGTGGAGAAAGACAGCATCGCGACGCGCGCGGGCACGCCGAGCAGGACCTCCGCGCTTGCTGCCGAGGCGATGGCGATATCTGCCAGCTCTTCCGGATCGGGATCGGCGTTCACTGCGCAGTCGGCGAAAATGAGCGCGCGCTCGGCGATGCCTGCGCGGGCAGGTATCATCATGAGGAAGTAGCTCGAAGGCGTGGCAATGCCGGGCGCGGGCCCGATGGTCATGAGCCCGGCTTCGATGACACGCCGTGTCGGATTGGCGACGCCGGCGACAAGCGCCTCGGCTCGGCCTACGGCAACGAGAGCGCCGCCGAAATAGAGCGGCTTCTTCACGAGGCGTGCCGCCGTCCGTTCGTTCATGCGCTCGCGGGTGGCCGCGACATGGCCGGCGAGCTCGGAACTGGCGGCGTCGTGCTCTGGATCGAGTATGATGATCTCATCCGCAGGCGCGCCCAAGGCCTCGAGCTCGGCCCGCGCGGCGTTGGTATCCCCGGTCAGCACGATCGGGCGGGCGATGCCATTGCGCGCGAGTTCGATCGCGGCGCGCAGAATGCGCCCATCCTCGCCCTCGGGCAGGACCACGCGCAATCCACGTCCCTTTACGGCCGCCATGCACGAGGCAATGATATCCATACGCGTCTCCCCGGACCGCCCTGCGAAACTGGGCTCGAATCTCGAATGCTCTTGTAGGTGATGGCAGGAATGGTGCAAGTACCGGTCCGGGATTTGATACGAAACGGCTCGGGAGACAGACCATGACCGAACCAACGAACGAGCCCCGCATCTACCGGGGTCTCAAGGACGTCTACTTCGAGCGGTCGGGCACGACGTTCATCGACGGCAAGGCCGGAGAGTTGCGTTATCGCGGCTATTCGATCCACGATCTCGCGGCCCATTCCTGCTTCGAGGAGGCGGCCTACCTGCTCATGCACGGTGAGCTGCCGACCGCTGCGGAGCTCGCGGCCTTCGACGCGGAGCTCAAGACCGCGCGCTCTCTGCCGGCCGAGATTCTCGACGTGATCCGGCTCGTGCAGCACGCGCATCCCATGGACGTGCTGCGGACCGCGGTTTCGGCGCTCGCGGCCTTCGATCCCGAGACAGCAGATACCTCGCGTGCGGCCACGATCCGCAAGGGCGTGCGGCTTTCCTCGCAGGTACCCATGATCGTCGCCGCGCACGAGCGCATCCGCAACGGTCTCGCGCCCCTGGTGCCCGACCCCGCGCTGGGCCATGCGGCAAACTTCCTCTGGCTGCTGAAAGGTGAGAAGCCTTCAGGCGATGCGGCGAAGTTGCTCGATACGGACCTCGTGCTTCACGCCGAGCACGGCTCGAACGCATCCTCGTTCACCGCGCGCGTGGTGATCGGCACCGATGCCAACATCCATGCGGCGATCACAGCGGCGATCGCGGCGCTCTCGGGGCCTGCGCACGGTGGCGCTGCCGAGGACGTCATGCGCATGGCGGAGGAGATCGGTGATCCGGCCAACACGGCCGCTTACGTGAAGGCCAAGCGCGCCGCGAAAGAGCCCATTACCGGCTTCGGTCATCGCGTCTATCGCGCGGAAGATCCGCGCGCACGTCACATGCGCGAAGGCGTGAAACGCCTGTCGAAGGAAATGGGCGAGCCGAAGTGGTATGAGATCCTCGAGTCGCTGGTCGCCGAGATGAAGCCGTACGCGCGGCACGGCGTGAACGTGAACGTCGACTTCTATTCCGGCGTTATCTACTACCTGCACAAAATTCCGAAGGACCTGTTCGTGCCGATCTTTGCCGTCGGCCGCGTACCGGGGTGGACCGTGCAGATCATCGAGCAGCTCGACAACAACATTCTCATACGTCCGCTGACGCTTTACACGGGGCCGGAGGCGCGGCCTTACGTGCCGATCAATGCGCGCGGATAGGGAGACCGGCGACAACGAAAAAGGCCAGCCTTGCGGCTGGCCTTTCTCTTTGATCTCAGTCGAAGCTCTTACCAGTAACGGCAATTGTAGTAGCGATTGCGCCAGTACCGGCTGCCGGTGCGCTGCCACTTGCGATAGTAATACCGGCAGCTGCTGCCATAGTAGTAGCCGCCGCCGTAGAAGAACGGAATCCCGGCACCAATGATGACGCTGCGGCGCCAACCGCGATGGCGGTGGCGTCGCCCGCCGTAGTAGGCCCAATGACGGCGATAGCTGCGGCCGCCGTAGTAGCGGCGGCTGCTGAACCTGCGTCCGCCATAGAAGCCACCGCGACGCACGCTGCGGCTACCTCGGAAGCTACGGCCACCCCTGAAGCTGTGCCCACGGAAGCTACGGCCCCCACGGAAACCGCGGCCGCCGCGCCGCCTCACCTGCTCCACCGCACTCTCTGGCGTAGCAATTTTCGGTGCAATTGATGGCGCCGCATTCGTTGTGGTCGCCTGCCCGGGCATGAGCATGAGCCCCGCAGCGGCCACCGCCGACAATGCGAGAGTTCTGAACATCCGAATGTCCTCCGAACTTGTCCAAGATTAACCCGGCGTAAGGCAGAAACTCGTCGTTTGTGTGATTAGTTGCAAGTGCAGGCCCAATATTCACGATGAACACTTATTCATGCCGCGAGAATATCGGCCTCTTTGCAGAAGGTCTGATGCATTTTCTGCCGGAGTTGTTGCCCTAATGCGTCAGCCGCGTTCCGAAATACACGTCCGCAAGGCTCCGGTCGCGGCGCATGTCGCTTGTCGCTGCGTCCGCGACGACGCGCCCTTCGGCGAGCAGAAGGGACCGCGGGCAGAGGGCCTCGACGGCCGCGACCTGGTGTTCGATGAGCAGGATTGCCGTATCGGGGTCAAATGCACGACCGATGAGTGCCACCACCTGATCGGACTCAGCCTGTGACAGCCCGCCCGTCGGCTCGTCAGCGAGCAGGAGCCTCGGTCGTTGTGCGACGGCGCGTGCAATCTCCAGGCGACGCTGGTCGTAGAAGCCGAGGTCGCCGGCAAGGGCATCGCGCCGCGGGCTGAGACCGGCGATATCGAGAGCGGCGAGCGCGGCCTCGCGCGCAGCGTGGGAGGTTGTCGCGGCCGCGCCCGCAGCCGGCAAAACATTGTCGAGCACGCTCAGACGATGAAAAAGGCGCACGCTCTGGAACGTGCGCGCGACGCCGGCGGCGGCGATCCGATGTGGTGCCAGGCCCGAGATCGCCCGCCCGTCGAGACGAATGCTACCGCCGGCAAGCGCAACGAGTCCGGAGATGGCATTGAAGAGCGTCGTCTTGCCCGAGCCATTCGGTCCGAGCACGCCGATGCGCGTGCCTGCCGGAATGCTGACGGTGAGACCCGCCAGGGCCTCGACGCCGTCGAAGCGGACGCGGAGGTCGTCAATCTTCAGCATGACGCCGCCTCCGCAAGGCTCGCCGGATGCGGCTGACCGCGACCTCGTCGAGGAGGCCGCGCGGACGCACGATCAGCAGCACTGCAACGAGTCCACCGAACACGATCATGCGATAGCCGTGGAAGATCCGCGTCGATTCGAGCAGCCCGATATCGATGAGCACGCCGAGCAGCGGACCGAAAGCCGTCCCGAGGCCGCCGATCAGGCCGTATGCGAGTGCGTGAACCCCGAGCATGATGTCGAAGCTCTTCGGCTCGACATACGTCATGAGGTGCGCATAAAGGCCGCCGCCGAGCCCGGCGACGGCTCCTGCCGAGACCGCCGCGATCATGCGCACACGCATGACGTTGATGCCGTGGACTTCCGCCAGCAATGGATCTTCGCCGATCTGGCGCAGCATCCGACCGGCGCGCGTGCGCTCGATGATGCACAGGATGGCGAGCACTGCCGCGAGCAGCGCGTAGACGATCAGGCACGTTTCGAGCGGCGAAACATCGTTGACGAAGAAATAGCGGATATCACGGAAGCCATCGACGCCATCCGGCCCGCTCTCGACGCCGCCGATGTCGCGACGATAGACGAAGAGTTCGGCGGCGATGCGCATCATCTCGGCAAAGGCGAGCGTCGCCATGGCAAAATAGATGCCGCTCAGGCGGAGCGTCGCGAGGCCGACGAGGCCCGCCGCGGCGCCTGCGGTCACGGCGCCAAGGACGAGCGCGCCTGCGAACGGCCACTGCCACATGACCGTCGCGATACCGGCTGTATAGGCGCCGATGCCGAAGTAGGCCTGCTGTCCGAACGAGATCTGGCCTGAAAGCAGCAGGATGTAGGCCGACAGAGCGACGAAGGAGACCATCCCGATATTGCTGAGGATCGTGATGAGATAGCTGTCCATCGACCGACCTCCGCCGATCAGACCCGTCGGCCGACCGCCATCGTGCGGTCGAGCGCCTTCGCACCCATCAGGCCGCCGGGCCAGAAGGCGAGGATCACGAAAAGCAGTCCCCAGGCAACCATGTCGCGCACCTGTGGACCGAGGAACCATTGCGCGTGCGCTTCGAGCACGCCGAGCAGCAGCCCGCCGGCAATGGCGCCCTTCACCGATCCGAGGCCGCCGAGCATCATCGCGACGAGGCCTTTGGTGGTTGCCCACATGCCGATCATGGCGGTCACCTGCGCGTCCGTTGCGGCAATGAGAAAGCCGGCGAGGCCGCCGATGACCGAGGCGAGCACGAATGTCAGCATCATCACGCGCTGGACATGAATGCCGACGATCGCCGCCGCGCGCGGCTGATCGATCACCGCGCGGATGGCGAGGCCGAGCTTCGTGCGCGCGAGAATGTATGTGACGGCACTGGCGATCAGCAGCGTCGCGGCGAGCATGACGAGATGGTCCGCACGAAGCAGCAGCGGGCCGATTTCGAGCGGAGGTGCCGTAACGAGCGGCGGGAAGGGGTTCATGTGCCGCGGCAGCAAATGCATTGCCGCTTCTTCGATCTGCATCCAGAGCGCGAAGCTCGCGACCATGGAGGCTGTGCGTGCAGCCTCGCCGAACGGGCGGAAACAAAGCCGCTCGACATAGAGGCCGACGATCGCGGCGCCCGCAACCACGATCGCGAGGACGATAAGAATCGGCGCGCCGAAGGATATGAACGCGGCAGTGCCGAGATACACGCCGGCCATGATTGTTGGCCCATAGGCGAGGTTCAGCCGCCGCATGACACCGAAGATCAAGGTAAAGCCGATCGCGAGCAGCGCGTAGGAGGAGCCGATCATCAGCCCATCGAGCGTGTTCTGGGCGAGATCGACCGCCGCCATGTCACCTCGTCTCGCGGCTGGTGCCGAGGTAGGCGCGCTGGATCACCTCGTCCTCGGCAAGCTTGCCGGGTTCGCCCGAGAACGTTACGCGCCCCTGTTCCATGAGGTAGAAGTGATGCGCGACCTTCAGCGCCATATGCACATTCTGCTCGACGAGAAAGATCGTCACGCCATCCTTGTTGAGCTCGCCGACAATGCGGAAGATCTCATCGACGATCAGCGGCGCAAGGCCGAGTGACGGCTCGTCCATGAGCAGGATGCGTGGCCGGCTCATCAGCGCCCGCGCGACGGCGAGCATCTGTTGTTCACCACCAGATAGCGTGCCGGCGAGCTGCGCGCGCCGCTCCTTGAGGCGCGGGAAGCGCGTATACATGCGCTCGATGTCGACAGCGACTTCAGCGCTGTCGCGACGCTGGTAGGCGCCGGCATCGAGGTTCTCGGCGACCGACATCTGCGGAAAGACGAGGCGGTTCTCGGGCACGAGCGCTAGTCCGCGCGCCACGATGGCTGCCGGCGACTGTCCGGTGATGTCATCGCCTGCGAGTTTGATCGTGCCGCGGCGTGGCTTCAGCACGCCGGCGACCGAGTACATGAGCGTCGTCTTGCCCGCGCCGTTGGGACCAAGCAGGCACGTGATACGCCCTTCCGCTGCGTTGAGCGTGACGCCCTTCAGCGCTTCGATCTTGCCGTAGGCCGTGACGATATCCTGGACGTCGAGCATAAGGCACTGCCTCTCTTGAATCTCACCCGGCCGTGCCGAGATAGGCCTCTCGCACCGCCGGATGCGCCTGCACCTCGGATGGCGTGCCTTCCGCAATCTTCTGGCCGAAGTTGAGCACCGCGATCCGGTCGGCGATGGCCATGATCAGCTCCATGTGATGCTCGATCAGGAGCACGGTAATGCCGCTGCCTCGGATCTGGCGGATGCGGTCATCGAGCGCGCCGATCTCCTCGGGGTTCATGCCGGCGGCAGGCTCGTCGAGTAGAAGCAACCGGGGCTCGGCAGCGAGGGCGCGCGCGAGTTCGAGGCGGCGCTGCTCGCCAAAGGCCAGATTTGCGGCAAGCTCATCGGCTTTATCGGCAAGACCCGAGAATTCCAGCGCGCGCGTGATGCGCTGACGCGCGCCGCGATCGCCGCCCATCCAGCGCGCGAAGAAGTTCGTGCGTTGACGCTGTGCACGCGCGTTCTCGGCCACCCACAGGTTCTGCCAGACCGTGAGCTGGCCGAACAGGCGGATATTCTGGAATGTGCGGGCGATGCCGGTGCTGAGGCGCGCGTGCGTCGGCAGGCGCGTGATTTCTTCGCCAGCGAGCGTGATGCTGCCGTGTGTCACGTCGAGCAGGCCGGTGATTAAATTGACGGTCGTGCTCTTGCCCGAGCCATTGGGGCCGATGAGGCCGAAGATCTGTCCGGGCTCGATTCTGAGGTTGAGACTGTCGACAGCGCGCACGCCGCCAAAGTGCTTGGAGAGGTTGGCTAGTTCGAGCATGGCTCACCCCTCCTTCCGGCCGAAGAGGCGACGTAGGGTGGCCATCGTCCGCGCGTCGAGCAGCCCGCTCGGCCGGATATTCATCACGAGCACGATGAGCGCGCCGAACAGCAGATTGCGCCAGTCGCCGAGGAAGCGCAGTCCCTCGACAAGGAAGCCCTGGATGAAGATCACGGCGGCAACCGTGCCGAATACGCTCGAGAGCCCACCGAGGATCGGATAGGCGATCGCGAACGTCGCGAGGAGGATGGTGAAGTTCGATTGCTCGATGTGCGTGGTGTAATGCGCGTAGAGCCCGCCTGCGATTCCGGCTATCGCGCCGCCTGCGGTCATGGCCGAGACTTTGACGGCCGTCAGGTTGATACCGCAGCTCTGTGCGGCGATCTCGTCCTCTCCGACGGCGCGCAGCACGGCACCGGCGCGCGAACGGTCCATCCACCAGAGCGCGGCCATGACGAGCGCCACGACGGTCCATATGAATATGGCGACATGCAGGGTCGTCCAGCCGTTCTCGGGGAAGTAGCGGATCTGACGAAAGCCTTCGCCGCCGAGCGGGCCCACTTGAAGGTTCCCGCGCGAGATCTGGTAGTCGAAGTTGAAGAAGAAGAGGCGGACGATCTCGGTGAACGCGATCGTCGCGACAACCAGCATCAGCCCGTGCACGCGCAGTGCGGGAAAGCCGACGAGACATGCCGTGATGCCAGCTACGAGAGAAGCGACAATGAGCGCCGCAAACAATGGCCAACCGGCGAGCACAGTGAGCATGGCGGCAACGTACGCGCCGATCGCCATGAAGCCCGCTTGCGCAAGCGAGACTTGGCCGGTTTGCAGCACCACATAAGCCGAGAGGCCGAGCAGTGTGTGCACGCCCATGATCTGCAGGAGGCCGAGATAGAAATCCATAGCGAGCCTCGCTTCAATCGCGCTTCACGGAGGTTGAAAAGATGCCTCCTGGTCTGAAGACGAGGAAAATGAAGAGCAGCAGCATCACGTAGATGTCGCGCTCGGTCACGCCGCGGAAGTATTGAAACACGTTCTCTGCCATGCCGACCAGCAGGCCGGCGATGATGGCGCCCGGAATGCTGCCGAGCCCGCCGATCACGGTCACGATCAAGCCCTTGATGGTCAATGGAACGACCAGGAGTGGCGAGAGAAGGCCGACTGCCGAACCGATGAGCGCACCGGCGAAGCCGCCGAGCATCCCTGTCACGACGAACGTCAGCGCATTGACGTGATTGATGCGGATGCCGACGAGCTGCGCGGCGATCGGCTGCTGCGAAACCGCGCGTGTCGCGGTGCCGAGCTTGGTCCGATACAGCAGATAGAGCAGAACGAGCATCGCCAGAATTGCGCAGGCGAAGACAAAGACGAGATCGCCGCGGATCATGAACTCCCCGATATCGACGACCCCGCCGACCACGACAGGGTAGTTCTGGGGCATCCCGTCGGTCGTGTGCACGATGATCTCCTCTGCCAGCAGAAACATGCCGACTGTGGACATCAAGGTGGCGAGGGGATTGGAAAGCGGGATGAAGCGGAAACAGATCCAGTAGATCAGAAAGCCGAAGATGCCGCCGACGATGGCCGCGAGGATCAACGAAGCCCAGGCAGGTCCGGAAAAAAGCGTCAGGAGGCGGAGCGCCGCATAAGCAGCACCGACGGAGGCAGCGGCATACGCCATGTTGATCTTGTGCAGCACGCCGAACACGAGCGTGAAGCCGATACCGATCAGGGCGTAGGTTGCACCAAATAGAATCCCGTCGAGGATCGACTGGGCGAGATCGACAAACAGCATGGGGGCGGTAGCTCGCAGAAAAGGGAGACCGGCACCTCGTAACGAAGTGCCGGCCGGATCATGTCGAGCGGTATCGTCAGTTCAGCGGGTTGTGGAGCACTTCCCACTTGCCGGCCTTCGCGTGCACGAAGAGGAACGGCTTGATCGCTTCGCGATCAGGTGTCCGCTTCGTTATGCCGAGCAGGCCCGTCGTCTGCTGAAGCTTCGCGAGACCGGCGCGGATCTTGTTGCGATCTTCCTGGAGCGTGTCCGGCTTCGCCATGACACCCTCGCTCTCGATGACCTGCTTCAAGATCATGACGTTCTCGTAGGCGGCCGCCGAATGGAGATCGAGGCTTCCATTGAACTTGGCTGCGTTGTCAGCCGCTGCCTGGGCTTCTGGCGTGACGGGCGCGAAGCTCGTTGGGATGATGATCGTCTCGGCTTCTTTCGCACAGCCCTGGAGCGTCTCGAGGCTCGACGACGACGTCAGTCCCACGAGAAGCTTGGGCTTTACACCCTGACGCGACATTTCCTTCAGCATGCCGCACGTGGTGAACGGGTGGGCCGAGATGACCATAATGTCGGCGGCTGCGCGCCGCGCTTCACGGGCTTGGTTGGTGAAGTTCGTGTCATTGAGCAGCCACTTCGCTTCGCCCTTGATCTCGAAGCCCTCCTTGGCCGCCACTTCCTTCATGACGGCGTACCAGGTCGCGCGCGAATGAGCGAAGTCCTCTTCCACGCCGCCGAAGATGGTTTTCATCTCAGGCTTGGTCTTCTTGATCCACTGGAAGAGCGCTTGATACATTGCGCCCTCGTCCGGCGTATTCCGGAAGGCCCATTCCGAAATCTTGGCCAGTCCGCCCTTGATCGCGACATCGGTGAAGATCGGGAACTGCAGGCCGCTGTCACCAGCGTCGCCGACTTTTTTCTGCAGGATGCCGAATAGTGGCTCGGCGACGTTCGAGCAGCTCGGACCGATGCCGACCAGGGTAGAGGTCGCCGCCATGCGACGCGCGACGGAAATGCCTTCCTCGGCGTTGCAGCGGTCATCCATGTAGTCGATGACGATCTTGCCCTTGGTCCCGTCGCCAAGCTTGACGCCGCCTGATCTGTTGACGACGTCGGCAGCGGCTTCGAGCGACGCCTTTCCATTGACGCCGAAGACGCGGACGACGCCTGACAGCGCGCCGAAACCAGTCAGGCGCACCTCGCGCTCCTGCGCTGTCACCGGAGCCGACGATACTGCCGCCATGGCTGCCACCAGAGCAGATGACGCGAACAAGCGTGAAATGATCATGCGTAGAACCTCCCTGCAAAACGTTTCCTCGTTGGGCTTGTTTCATTTGTGCAGTGCAGCGGTCGTGCCGGCTGCGCTGCATTCGCCCGTTAGCTGCATTGAGACTTTTGCCCAATGATAAGTCAAGTCAGCAGAGGAGCTTGCCCCATCGTTTTCGCGTCTCGCCTCGCGCTCGGCTTGAACACGATTGTTCGCCGCCTATTGTGCAGCCGAATTGAAGTTTGAGAGTCCGGCTGCTACTGCACCGGGCACCCAGCTTTGAGCGCATCCCATCCGGAGTGACAAATTCATGACCACCCGCCGCAAGAAACCCGAAGAGCTGCGCTCGTACCGCTGGTTCGGCCCCGATGATTTGCGCGCCTTTGGTCACCGCTCGCGCGCCATGCAGATGGGCTACGGTCACGAAGACTGGGCTGGCAAGCCGATCATCGCGATCATCAATACGTGGTCGGATCTCAACCAGTGCCACGCCCACTTCAAGCAGCGCGTCGAGGACGTGAAGCGCGGTGTGCTGCAGGCGGGCGGCTTCCCGATGGAGCTGCCGGCGATCTCGCTCTCCGAGCCGATCGTGAAACCGACCACCATGCTCTACCGCAACTTCCTCGCCATGGAGACGGAGGAGCTCATCCGCTCGCATCCGGTCGATGGCGTCGTGCTCATGGGCGGCTGTGACAAGACCACGCCCGGGCTGCTCATGGGCGCAACGAGCGCCGGGCTTCCCGCCATCTTCGTGCCCGCCGGTCCCATGCTGCGCGGCAACTGGCACGGCAAGATTTTAGGTTCCGGCTCCGATAGCTGGAAGTACTGGGATGAGCGCCGTGCGGGCACGATCACGGAGAAGGACTGGCTCGAGATCGAAGCCGGCATTGCGCGCAGCCACGGCACCTGCATGACCATGGGCACGGCGAGCACCATGACCGCCATCGCAGAGGCGATCGGCATGACGATGCCGGGTGCCTCATCCATTCCCGCGCCGGATGCCAACCACATGCGCATGGCGGCCGCCTCTGGTCGCCGGATTGTCGACATGGTGTGGGAGGACGTGACGCCGGACCGTATCCAGACGCGTGATGCCTATGAGAATGCCGTCACGGTCGCGATGGCGATGGGCTGCTCGACGAATGCCGTGATCCATGTGATCGCGATGGCGCGGCGTGCGAAAGCCGCTGTCGGGCTCGAGGATTTCGATCGCCTGAGCCGCAAGGTGCCCGTGATTGCCAACGTGCGGCCGAGCGGCAAGACATACCTCATGGAGGACTTCTTCTATGCTGGCGGCATCCTCGGGCTCATGGGGCGCCTGAAGGGCCATCTGCATCTCGATGCGCTGACGGTAGGCGGGAGCACGGTCGGTGAGAACATCGACGGCGCCAAGGTCTTCGACGACGACGTTATCCGTCCGCTCGATAATCCGATCTATGCCGAGGGAGCGCTCGCGCTGCTCAAGGGCAACCTCGCGCCGGACGGCTGCGTGATCAAACCGTCCGCTTGCGAGCCGCGCCTCCTGAAGCACACGGGCCCCGCGATCGTGTTCGATGACTATCCCGCCATGAAGAAGGCTGTCGATCGCGAGGATCTCGATGTGACGCCTGATCACGTGATGGTGCTGCGCAATGCGGGACCGCACGGCGGTCCGGGTATGCCGGAGTGGGGCATGCTGCCCATCCCGACGAAGCTCGTGAAGCAGGGCGTGCGCGACATGATCCGCATCTCCGATGCGCGCATGTCGGGCACGAGCTACGGTGCGTGCGTCCTGCACGTATCGCCGGAGTCCTTCATCGGCGGGCCGCTCGCACTTGTTCGCACGGGCGACATGATCGAGCTCGATGTGGCCGCTCGCACGATCAACATGAAGGTGTCGGACGAAGAGCTAGCACGCCGCCGCGCGGAGTTGCCTGAGCGCAAGCCACGCTACGAGCGCGGCTTCGGTTGGATGTTTACGAAGCACGTTCGTCAGGCGCACGAGGGCTGCGACTTCGACTTCCTCGAGACGGATCACGGTGCGCCCGTGCCAGAGCCGGAGATCTACTGAGGCTCAGCGACACAACTCGGAGAGGTTGAGCGGCGCCTCCGGGCGCCGTTTTGCTTTGGGTTACCCCACGTGCCCCAGCACCGCCTTCGCCACGGCGTCGGGCTGATCCAGTTCTGCGAGGTGGCCTGCGCCTGCGATGGTAGCGATCTTCGCGCCGCCGGGGATCGCCTTCGCTATTCTGTCCGCATATGAGCGCGGCATGACGCGATCCGCCTCGCCCCAGATGAGCAGCGTCGGTGCGGTGATCAGCGGCAGGCGCCGCTCGAGCTTGGTATTGCCGAGTGGCCAGAAGATGCGGGCCGCACTCTCCGCCGCGCGCGTCTGTTCGATGGGCCATTCCACGGAGTTGGCGCCGGCGGGCATGGCTTTCATGTCTTTGTAGATCTCGCCATTGGCGCACAGCAGGCTGGGCACGTCGTCGGCACGCTGCGCCCACACATCCGTTGCCGGGTCTTTCTCATCGAACAAGCCGAACGGCGCGATCATCGCGATGTGGCGCACGCTCCGCGGCCACAGCGCCGCGATCTCCGCGACGAACGAGCCGCCGACCGAACTGCCTGCGAGGTCCGCGCCATCGAGCCCGGCCTTTTCGAGCAGCGTGCGTGTCGCGACCAGCCAGTCGAGGTGCGTGTCGAGGATGTTGTGTCCCGTCGCGCCGGGAAAGCCCGGCATGGACGGCACGATCACCGTGCGGCTCTCGGCGAGGCGGTCTAGAAACGGCATCCAGCGCGGCAGGCCACCGAAGCCGGCGAGGAAGCCGATTTTTGGGCCGCTGCCCTTGCTCCACACGCGGCAGGGATGACCGTTGACGTCGACGGTGGTCGTGGTGGGCTCGCTCAATGGACGCTCTCCCGTGGTGCGTTTCTTATGAATTGCGGACTGGTTATTCCGCTGCAGCCGGTGCTGATCCGGTAAATGCCGGCAACGACGCGCGAGTCGATTTCGCCATGGGCTTCGGCCACCACTTGTTTTCCCACTCGTCGAACAGCGGCTTCAATCGCGGCATGACCTTCTCCGCGAAGAGGCGGGTATTGTACTTGGTGAGGTCCTTCGACATGTTGCCGAACTGCATGAGCAGCATGAGCTGGCCTATGTTGAGCGTCTTGGCGAGTTCCATGAGCTGGTCGGTCACGTCGTCCGGCGAGCCGACGATGACATAGCCGTTGTCGACGATGCCTTTCATGTCGCGCGCCAGCATCTGCATCTTCATTGCAGACGGCGCTTGCGTCGACACCCCGCCTTTGGATGCTTCCGCCGCCATCTTCACCTGGCTTTCGAGGCCGGCGCGCTGCGTTGCCTCCGTCGTGTACCCAGGCGGTGAGGCAAAGCGCGGATCGACGTGCAGACAGCGCCCATAGAAGTATTCGGCGGGCTCCGAGTAGAGATCCATGGCCTGCTGGCGGCTCTCGGCGACGCCGACGACCTGAGCGAAGCCCGCGCGATACGGATTGCGGTCCTTGCCGAGTCGATCCATCTCGGCCCAGAAGCCCTTCATGACATTCTGGGCCATCTTGTAGCCGTAGTACGAGAGGTAGCAGAACACGTAGTCGCGCTCGGCGGCCCACCGCCATGTCTCGACGGAACCGGCGCCGGGAATCCAGATCGGCGGATGCGGCTCCTGGATGGGCCGCGGCCAGATGTTGACGTAGCGCTGCTGATTGAAGCGGCCATTGAAGGCAAACGTGTCCTTCTCCTGCCACGCGCGCATGACGAGGTCATGCGCTTCGTTGTAGCGCTCGCGGAGCTGGCTCGGATTGGCGCCATAGGCATACGTCGTGTCCATAGGCGTGCCGACGGGAAAGCCGGCGATGAGCCGCCCGCCCGAGATGCAGTCGATCATCGCGAACTCTTCCGCGACGCGCGTTGGCGGATTGTAGAGCGCGAGGCTGTTGCCCATGACGCAGATCGCGGTGTCGGTGGTGCGCCGGGCGAGCGCTGTCGCGATCAGGTTCGGCGAGGGCATGAGGCCGTAGCCGTTGGAATGATGCTCGTTGCAGCAGATGGCGTCGTAGCCGCACTCCGCCGCGTACTCGAGCTCATCGAGGAAGTCGTTGTACATGTGATGGGCGCGCTTGGGATCGAACAGCGAGGAATGAATATCGACCCAAACGGACGGATGCTTCTCCTTGAAGTCGTCCGGCAGTTCCGTATAGGGCATAAGATGGAACCAGAGCATCTTCATTTGGCGCGCTCTCCCGGCTTGGCGGTGCGTGACCGCCCTCGCGTTTATCTTCGTTGCTTGCAGAAAGTTTGTGGGAAGTCTGCGCACGGCGCAAGTCCTGCCGGTGAAGTGCATGGCCATAGCTGCATTGCGCTCGGCCAATTCGGGCATCTGGGCAAAAAGGCGCAGCAATGACGGTTGCTTTGTGCGTCGGGTTGTGCAGACTTTGATCGACGCAACGAATATTGCCGCCCGCGGTGTCCTGCTTTTGATGCGGGGCCGGCTGTCATCCGAACGCGCCACCTAACCATCGGCGATCGAGGCTCCGGCATCTTGCGGGGCCGGTGTCCTGCTGGCTGCGTGCGGGCGGAAACATCGTTGCTAGTGCATTTCTGCATCGCTTCGTGGGTGCAGGGGGGCGACTGTACATGGCACTATCGGCCACACTGGCGGGCATAGCCGTCCTGCTTGCGACGGCTGCTTTGGCTATTGCGCTTCACCGTCGCCCCTTCGCGACGGCGCTGATCTATGGCATCTGCCTTGGCGTCAGCCTCGTGCTGCTCGCGCTGGCAGTTTCGGGCCTCCTCGAGCGCGCGCCGGCTCGACATTTGACGCTGCCGATCGGTCTGCCCTGGCTCGGCGCACGCTTTCGCATCGATGCGCTCAGCGCCTTTTTCCAGATCGTCATCAACCTCGGTGCTGCGGCGGCGAGCCTCTATGCGCTCGGCTATGGCCGCCACGAGCAAGCACCTGGCCGCGTGCTGCCTTTCTATCCCGTGTTCCTCGCGGGCATGAACCTCGTGCTGGTGGCCGACGACGCCTTCACGTTTCTCGTTGCCTGGGAGTTCATGTCGTTGTCGTCGTGGGCGCTCGTGCTCGCGCACCATCATGATCGCGAGAACGCCAATGCGGGCTACGTCTACATCCTCATGGCGAGCTTCGGGACTTTTGCGCTGCTGCTGGCCTTCGGCTTGCTGGCGGGCGCAAGCGGCCAATATGCTTTCGGCGATATTCGCGGCATGGCGCATGCGGACTGGCTCGAAGGTCTCGTGCTCGTGCTGGCCCTGATCGGCGCCGGTTCGAAAGCGGGCCTCGTGCCGCTGCATGTGTGGCTGCCGCTCGCGCATCCGGCCGCGCCGAGCCACGTCTCCGCGCTCATGAGCGGTGTGATGACTAAGGTCGCCATTTACGGCTTCATTCGCATCGTCTTCGATCTGCTCGGCTCGCCGAGCTGGTGGTGGAGCCTCGCGGTGCTGGGGCTCGCAAGCGTGACGGCTGTACTCGGCGTCCTCTATGCGCTCATGCAGCGCGACCTGAAGCGCCTGCTCGCGTACAGCACCGTCGAGAACGTAGGCATCGTCTTCATCGGTCTCGGCCTCGCGCTGGCCTTCATGGCCAACAACATGGTCGCCCCGGCCGCGCTGGCCTTCACGGCGGCGCTCTTTCACGCCTTCAACCACGCGCTGTTCAAGAGCTTGCTGTTCTTCGGGGCAGGTGCGGTGCTGACGGCGACCGGCGCGCGCGACATCGAAAAGCTCGGTGGGCTCATTCTGCGCATGCCGCAGACGGCTTTCGTGTTCCTCGGTGGTGTGCTGGCGATTTCGGCACTGCCGCCGCTCAACGGTTTCGTTTCGGAATGGCTCATGTTCCAGGCCATCCTGCTGAGCCCGGATCTGCCGCAGTGGGGACTGAAGTTCGCCGTGCCTGCCGTCGGTGCCATGCTTGCGCTGGCGGCGGCGTTGTCGGCAGCGTGCTTCGTGCGGGCATTCGGCATTGCCTTCCTCGGTCGGCCCCGCTCGCCCGAGGCCGCCAATGCGCGCGAGACCGACATGGCGTCCCGCGCGAGCATGCTCGTGCTGCTGGCGCTCTGTCTTGCTGCGGGGCTTCTTCCGGGCTTGCTGATCGACGCGATCGGTCCGGTCGTCGCAGGCGAAATTGGCAGGAGCATGCCCTCGCAAGCATCCATCTCGGGGTGGTCGATCGTGCCCGTCGCGGAGAGCCGCAGTTCCTACAACGGCCTGCTCGTCTTCATATTCATTGTGGTGTCGACGCTCGCCACCATCCGGTTCATCCATCGCTTCGCCAGCAATGCGCTTCGGCGCGCGCCGCCCTGGGATTGCGGCTTTCCCAATGCCGATCCCGCGACCCAGTACACGGCTGACAGCTTCGCGCAGCCGGTCCGCCGCGTGTTCGGCGAGACCGTCTTTCTCTCGCGCGACAAGGTCGAAATGCCGCCGCCCGGCGATCCGCGACCGGCCCGGCTCACGGTCATCATTCGCGAACCGATCTGGGAGGCGGCCTACGCGCCACTTAGTAATATCGTCTCGCGCGCGGCCGAGCAGCTCAATCATCTGCAGTTTCTGAGCATCCGGCGGTATCTGAGTCTCGTGTTCGGCGCGCTCATCATTCTGCTGCTGGGGGTCGCGATTTGGGCCTGATCCTCGAACTCGCCATCCAGGGCGTGCAGATGATGCTGGTGCTTGCGCTGGCGCCGCTGCTGCTGGGTTTCACGCGCAAGGTCAAGGCGCGGCTTCTCCGCCGGCAGGGGCCACCGCTGCTGCAGCCCTATCGTGATCTTATCCGCCTGGCGCGCAAGGAAGTCGTGATGGCGGAAAATGCCTCATGGCTTTTCCGCTCGGGGCCCTATCTGATTTTTGCTGCGACCTGGGTCGCGGCGGCGCTCGTGCCGACCTTTGCGACCGGCCTGCACTTCAGTTGGACGGCAGACCTGATCGCGATTGCGGCCCTGCTCGGAACCGCGCGTGTATTCCTTGCGCTCGTCGGCATGGACGTCGGCACGAGCTTTGGTGGCATCGGCTCCAGTCGCGAGATGATGTTTGCCTCGCTCGCCGAGCCGGCGACAATCATGATCGTCTTCGTCGTCGCGCTGGTGGCGGGCTCGACGCAGCTCTCGCACATCGCCATTTTCATGCAGGAGCACGCGAGCCTTCGAGTATCGCTGGGTCTCGCGCTCGTCGCTCTCGTGATCGTGGCGCTCGCCGAGAACGCCCGCATCCCCGTCGACAATCCGGCAACCCATCTCGAACTCACGATGGTCCATGAGGCCATGGTGCTCGAATACTCGGGTCGTCACCTGGCCGTGATTGAGCTCGCCGCCGCTCTCAAGCTACTTCTCTATATCTCGCTCATCGGCTGCATCTTCTTCCCCTGGGGCATTGCCGGCGCTGCATCGGGACCGGCGGCTTATGCGATCGGCGCGGCCACCTATCTCGTAAAACTCGCTGTCGGTGGCTTCCTGATGGTCGTCTTCGAGACTTCGATCGCGAAGATGCGCGTGTTCCGGGTGCCGGAATTTCTCGGCGCCGCGCTCATGCTCAGTCTTCTCGGCACGCTTCTGCTCTTCGTCTCGAGGACATTTTGATGGAGCCCTTCCTTCTCGATGTCGCGCATATGCTCGCCGGCGGCCTCGTGCTCGTGAGCTTCATGCTGCTCTATCAGACGCGCATGTCGAGCCTTCTCGTGGTGTTTGCGCTGCATGCCGTCGTGCTGACGTTGTCCGTCGCATGGCAAGCGCACGTGCAGGGATCGCCACACCTGTACATTACAGCAGCCATCGCACTCGTCCTGAAAGCGCTCATCATTCCATACGCGCTGAGCCGCGTCGTCCGAAGCCTCGGCATTCATCGCTCGATCGAGACTGTCGGTGGCATCGGGCTGACCATGCTCGCGGGCATGGGTCTCGTGGCGCTGTCGATGGTGGTCATGCTGAAGGCAACCGCGACGGCGGATCCGCTCGCCCGCGAGGATCTCGCATTCGCGCTTTCCGTTGTGCTGCTCGGCCTGCTCATGATGGTGACGCGGCGCAATGCCGTCAGTCAGATCGTCGGCTTCATGTCCATCGAGAATGGTCTGATCCTGGCTGCCACCGGCGCGAAGGGCATGCCGCTCGTCGTGGAGATCAGCGTCGCGTTCTCCGTCCTCGTGGCCTTCATTGTGATCGGCGTGTTCCTTTTCCGCATCCGTGAGCGGTTCGATTCTGTCGACGTCCAGGTGCTCGATGACTACCGAGGCCAGCAGCGATGATGGATCTGCTCGCCATTTTTCATCGGATCAGCCCGGCTACGGCCGTTCTGGCAATCCCGGCTCTGTCGGCATGTTTACTGCTCGTGCTGCCGAGCTATCGTGCCGCATCACGCCTCAATGTGCTTGCGGCCGGCCTCACGCTACTGTCCGCCATAGCGCTGCTGTTCGTTCGCCCGGAACCGGGCCGATATCTCTTCGTCGACGATCTCAATGTGGTGTTCATCGTTCTCGGCACGTTCGTCGGCCTCACGACGAGCGTGTTCAGCGCGAGCTACATCGGGCACGAGCTGGAAACCGGCCGGCTGACGTCCGCGAACCAGCGCTTTTATCACGCCATGTATCAGGCGCTGATGTTCTCGATGAACCTCGCGCTACTGGCCAACAACATCGGTCTCATGTGGGTCGCGATCGAGCTTGCGACCATGACGACTGTGCTGATGGTCGGTATGTACCGCACGCACGCGGCGCTTGAGGCGGCGTGGAAATACTTCATCCTCGGCAGTGTTGGCATTGCGCTTGCGCTGTTCGGTACGATCCTTGTCTACATGGCGGCCCAACCCGTCGTCGGCGAGGGCTACGACTCCATGGTATGGACGATACTCGTCGCAAAGGCGCACGAGCTGAGCCCCGATCTCCTGAATGTCGCCTTCGTCTTCCTCATGCTCGGCTATGGTACGAAGGTGGGCCTTGCGCCGCTCCATGCCTGGTTGCCGGACGCGCACGCCGAGGGACCGACGCCGATTTCGGCGGTGCTCTCCGGCCTCCTGCTCAACGTGGCGCTCTATGCCGTGCTGCGCTTCAAGATGCTGATCAGCGCCAACCCGAATGCGATTGCGCCCGGTCCATTGATGGTTCTGCTCGGCCTCGTCTCGCTGGTCTTCGCGGCGTTCATGCTGTACCGGCGCCGCGATATCAAGCGCATGTTCGCCTATTCCTCGATCGAGCACATGGGCATCATCACGTTCGCGTTCGGCATGGGCGGACCACTCGCGAATTTCGCCGGCCTCCTGCATATGACCATGCACAGCCTGACCAAGTCCGCGATCTTCTTCGCGGTCGGGCACATTGCGCAGGTCAAGGGTACGCAGCGACTTTCCGAGATTCGCGGCCTCACGGAGAGCCACCCCATGCTTGGCTGGGGGCTCGTGATCGGTGTTGTGGCCATTGCCGGATTGCCGCCGCTCGGCATCTTCATGAGCGAGTTTCTCGTCGTCAGCTCGACATTCGCGCGCGAGCCGCTGCTGGCGGTGCCGCTTGTATTCGGTTTGCTCGTCGGCTTCGGTGCGCTCATGTTGCGGTTGACCGAGGTCGCGTTCGGTGAGCCGGACGGCGGCATGGCGCCTGTCGAGGCATCGTACGTGCCGCTCTATTCGCATCTGGCGCTCGTGGCTGGTGCGGGGATCTATCTGCCCGGGCCACTCGTCGCGTGGTTCCAGAATGTCGCACGGCTGCTGGGCTGAGGGAGTTGCGACGCATGAGCTTTCGATCGACACTTCTCGAGCTTGGAACAGTGGTCGCGGCGCATCGCGTCTGGCCGCGCGTGGCGGTTGACGGCGAGGTGTGGCGGCGCGTGGCACTGGAGGTCGCGCAGGGGCATGTGACGCTGCTTGCACTCTGGAGCGACGGCCGCGATGTGCACATGGCCGTGCTCGATGAAGCTGCGAACGAAGTCAGCATCGCGAGCTATGCTGCGCGCGATGGGCGCTTTCCTTCCGTGGGCACGACACACCCGCCCGCCGTGCGCTTCGAACGTGCCATTGCCGATCTGTATGGTCTCGTCGCTGAAGAGGCGAACGACACGCGCCCGTGGCCCGATCATGGCCGATGGGGCGTTCGCCATCCGCTCGGACGCGCAGAGCCCGACGCTGCCGAAGGGCTTCCATATTCGTTCCTTCCCGCCGAAGGGCCGCCGCTGCACCAGATACCTGTCGGGCCCGTTCACGCGGGCATCATCGAGCCCGGCCACTTCCGCTTTCATGCCAACGGCGAGACGGTCGTGCGTCTCGAGGAGCGGCTCGGCTATGTGCACAAGGGTATCGAGGGCCTCATGCGGGACGCGCCGCTGCCGCGTGCGGCTAAGCTCGCCGGGCGCGTGTCGGGCGACAGCACGGTGGCCATCGCGCTTGCATTCGCCCGTGCCATCGAGGCGGCGGCCCGTGTCGATGTGCCGCCACGCGCCGTCATCCTCCGCGCTGTCATGGCTGAGCTGGAGCGCGTCGCCAATCATCTCGGGGACTTCGGCGCCATCTGCAACGATGCATCCTTCTCGCTCATCCAGGCACATTGTGGTGCGCTTCGCGAGCAGGTGCTCAGGTGCTCACATGCGGGCTTCGGTCATCGACTGATGATGGACCGCGTCGTGCCGGGTGGTGTCGCGCACGATCTCGACGAGAAGGGTGCCGCCAATATTCGCGCGCTCATTGCGCATATCCGGCAGCATCTACCGCATCTCGTGCGCGTCTATGACAACTCGGCCTCACTGCAGGATCGCACGGTCACGACGGGTATTCTGAAGACCGAGCTGGCGAGGCAGTATGGAGCCGGAGGCTACGTCGGACGTGCTTCGGGGCGCGCCTTCGATGCGCGGCTCGGCGTGCCCTATGCACCGTATGATGCCCTGCGTTTCGAGGTGCCCGTGCGCACCGAAGGTGATGTCGATGCGCGCGTCTGGATCCGCATCGAGGAGATCACGCAGAGTCTGTCGATCATCGAGCAGTGCCTGGAGAAATTGCCCGACGGACCGATCACCGTCGCGCTGGATGCAGCGCTGGCCGCTTCCGTCGGACAGGAGGCAACGGCACTCGTCGAAGGCTTCCGCGGTGAGGTGCTTGCCTGGGCGCGGCTCGGCGCTGACGCGACGATTGCCGATGCCTACATCCGCGATCCGTCCTGGCTGCAGTGGCCACTGCTCGAAGCGGCCATAGAAGGCAACATCGTCGCGGACTTCCCGATCTGCAACAAGTCGTTCAACTGCTCCTATTCCGGGCACGATCTCTGAGGCTGCCCCATGCGCCGACTGCTCATCGAGGGATTGCTGAAGGCGCCGCTCACCGAGGCGCGGCCCATCGACGACGATGCCATGCTTACCGAACTCGCGGACCGGCTCCAGAAATCCGCGCGCCGTGCTCTCGGTCACAGCCTGTCCATCCGGCAGGTGGATGCGGGATCATGCAATGGCTGCGAGCTCGAGATCCACGCGCTCAATAATGTCTATTACGACCTGGAGCGCTTTGGTCTTCGCTTCGTAGCGTCGCCGCGCCATGCGGACGTTCTGCTCGTCACGGGGCCGGTGACCAAGAACATGCGTGAGGCGCTGGAGCGGACTTACAATGCGACGCCGAACCCCAAATGGGTCGTTGCGGTCGGCGACTGTGCGTGCGGGAGCGGCTTGTTCGATGGCTACGCAACGGTCGGCAGCGTCGACAAGGTTATCCCCGTCGACCTGCACATTCGCGGGTGCCCACCGACACCGACGGCCATGCTACAGGGCCTCGTGGCGCTCATGGAACGCGCGGCGGCGACGGGCGAGCGTTGAGATAGCTCTCGATCTCCCGGCGGTTTCTGAAGATCACGACTTGACCTTTGAAAATCTCGAGCTTCGCTGCCAATCCGGGGCGCCGATTGTTTGGATAGTTCCAAACATACTTCAGGAACGCCCAATCGAATCTTTCAGGACATCCATCCGCCAGGTCGGGGCGCGTGCGGCCGTAGCCCATACTGATCCGCTTCATCACGCGGATGATGCAGAGCCAGCGCGGTAGATCCAAGAGGAAGACCGCGTCGGCATTGTGTAATCGCATGTCGAGCGTGCCGCCGTAGTCGCCATCCATGATCCAGCGTGGCTGCGCGAGAAGTTGCTGGATCTTATCATGCCACGCATCCGGGTCGGGTTCTGTCCAGCCCGGCTGCCAGTAATGCTGGTCCAAGTGCACGACAGGCAATCCGCATCGCGCCGCGAGACGGTGGGAGAATGTGGATTTTCCCGCGCCGGGGCTGCCGAGTATGAGCACGCGCTGCATATGAATGACCAAGTCTTGCGCCGCACGTGCTCAGGTGACGCTTATTCCGCTGCCACCGGCCGGAATGCAGGCAGCGCGGCGCGGGCGGACTTCTCCATGGGTTTCGGCCACCACCTGTCCTCCCACTCGGCGAAGAGCGGCTTCAGCTTCGGCATGACCTGCTCGGCGAAGAGCTTCGTATTGTACTTGGTCAGCTCCTTCGACATGTTGCCGTACTGGAGCAACAACATGAAGTGGCCGACGTTGAGCGTCTTCGCGACGTATTCGAGCTGCTCGGCCACGTCCTTCGGCGAGCCGACGACCACATAGCCGCGCTCGACGATGTCCTCCATGTTGCGCGCGACCATGTTGAAGCGCGTACCGGCCGTGGTGCCCGTCGTCGAGCCAGCAAGCTGGTCCTTGGGCTTGTTGTGTCCGGCCTGAGCCTCCGCCGCCTTCGCCTGCGCGGCTTCCTCGGCGGCGCGCTTCACCTGGCTTTCGAGGCCGGCGCGCATGGTGGCCTCGGTGTTGTACCCGGGCGGCGAGGCAAAGCGCGGATCGACGTGCAGGCAGCGGCCGTAGAAATACTCGGCGGCTTCCGCATAGCGCTCCATGGCTTCCGAACGGCTTTCCGCAACACCGACGAACTGGAGAAAGCCTGCGCGGTACGGATTGCGGTCCTTGCCGAGCCGGTCCATCTCGCTCCAGAAGCCCTGCATCGTCGCCTGTCCGGCCTTGTAGCCGTAGTACGAGAGATAGCAGTAGACGTAGTCCATTTCGGCGCACCAACGCCACGTCTCGACGGAACCGCCGCCCGGAATCCAGACCGGCGGATGCGGCTGCTGGATAGGGCGCGGCCAGATGTTTACGTAGCGCTGCTGGTTGAAGCGGCCGTTGAAGGCGAACGTATCCTTCTCCTGCCATGCGCGCATCACGAGGTCATGCGCTTCGAGATAGCGCTCGCGCAGCATGGAGGGGTTCTGGCCGTACGCGAATGTCGTGTCCATCGGCGTGCCGACGGGGAAGCCCGCGATCAGGCGCCCGCCCGAGATGCAGTCGATCATCGCGAACTCTTCCGCGACGCGCGTCGGCGGATTGTAAAGCGCGAGGCTGTTGCCCATGACGCAGATTGCCGTGTCGGTCGTGCGGCGTGCGAGGGCTGTCGCGATCAGGTTCGGCGAGGGCATGAGGCCGTAGCCGTTCGAGTGGTGCTCGTTGCAGCAGATGGCGTCGAAGCCGCAGTCGGCCGCAAACTCCATCTCATCCATGAAGTCGTTGTACATATGGTGGGCGCGCTTGGGATCGAAAAGCGAGGAATGGATATCGACCCACACCGAGGGATGCTTGTCCCGGAAATCGTCCGGGAGCTCGGTGTACGGCATGAGGTGGAACCACATCAGCTTCATGGGGTGCGCTCCTGGGGCCAGCGTGGGGGCTCGCGGTTTCCTCGCTCGGCGGCTTCAATTGCCGCTCGCATTTGTTAACTCAGTCAAATGTCCGGACAGAGTGGGTCAAACGCTTGGCTGAGACAATCCCTGAGCACGGAAGTCGGCGTTTTGGGGCCGGATTGCGTGCTGTGCGCCGCACAATGCGCGCCTGCCCCGCGGCTCATGCAACTGTCACCCGCCAAGTCGGGGCTTCAGCTTGACAGGCGACGGAAAATCGCCCTTCTCTAGGGCCGTTTCTGCGTCGAGTTGTCGCCTGCGGCCGGGGTGACACGATCTGCTCGAGCAGGTTCTCGAAATTTTCAATGATCGGCCTATTCCAGGAGACGCAACATACGCCGTCCAATGCGCGCAGGCCCGGAGCGCGAGCCTTCCGGCCCCAGAACAAATGATGGCATCCGCACGCGAACAGTTCGCCTGATCAATGCGGATGGCGACAATGTCGGCGTCGTCGAGACGCTCGAAGCCCTTCGGCAGGCCCAGGAGGCCGGGTTGGACCTCGTCGAGGTATCGCCCGATGCTGACCCGCCGGTGGCCAAGATCCTGGACTTCGGCAAGTACAAGTTCCAGGAGCAGAAGAAGCAGGCCGAGGCCCGCAAAAAGCAGAAAATCGTCGAGATCAAAGAGATCAAGATGCGTCCGAGCATCGATGATCACGACTACGACGTGAAAATGCGCGCTATCAAGCGCTTCTTCGAGGATGGCGACAAGGTCAAGGTGACCCTACGATTCCGCGGCCGCGAGATGGCCCACCAGCAGCTCGGCATGGCCGTGCTCCAGCGGGTCAAAGCCGAGGTGCAGGAGATCAGCAAGGTGGAGTCCGAGCCGCGTCTCGAAGGCCGCCAGATGGTCATGGTGCTGGCGCCAAAATAACCGTGTGCCGCCGCCGGCGTTCGGCTCCGGCGGCCGTTGAGGTGCAGGCCGGGCGGCACCAGGATGGGGCCGCCGCCTGCCCGTGCGGTTGAATTTCCCTTGAAATCGTTCCATGAAGTGGCGCCGCGGGCTGCCCCTGCGGTCGCGCCTCATTGCGAGAACCGTTCATGAAATTCACGTTCAACTGGCTCCGGGATCACCTGGACACGAGCACGCCGCTCGACGAGATCGTCGACAGGCTGTCGATCATCGGCCTCGAGGTCGAGGGCGTCGAGGAGCCGGCGAAGGCGCTCAATCCGTTCGTCGTCGCGCGCGTGGTCGATGCCAAGCAGCATCCCAATGCGGACAAGCTGCGCGTCTGCCAGGTGGATACAGGAAACGGGGTCGTCGAGGTCGTCTGCGGCGCGCCCAATGCGCATACCGGCATGATCGGTGTGTTCGCTCCGATCGGCAGCTACATCCCGGGCACGGGCATTACGCTCGACAAGCGTCCCGTCCGCGGCGTCGTCTCGAACGGCATGCTCGTCTCCGAGCGAGAGCTGGAGCTGTCCGAGGATCACGAGGGCATCATCGATCTCGGCAAGGCCCACGCTAAGGACGTCGGCAAGCGCTACGTGGATGTCATGAGCCTCGATGACCCGGTCGTTGAGGTCAAGCTGACGCCCAACCGTCCGGACTGCACGGGCGTGCGCGGCATCGCGCGAGACATTGCGGCGTGCGGTCTCGGCAAGCTCAAGCCCGAACTGCCGACACCCGGCGTCGAGGGTAAGTACGAGTGCCCGATCGACATCCTGCTCGAGTTCCCGCCCGAGCTTGCGCACGCCTGCCCGATTTTCGCCGGGCGTTACATCCGCGGCATCAAGAACGGCGCATCGCCCGCATGGGTCCAGCAGCGGCTCAAGGCTATCGGGCTCCGACCGATCAATGCCGTCGTCGACGTGACGAACTACGTCAGCATCGATCGCGGCCGGCCTCTGCACGTCTATGACGCCGACCAGGTGATCGGCGCCATCCGCGCCCGCAATGGCCGCAATGGCGAGCGCTTCCTCGGCCTCGACGGCAAAGAGCACTATGTCCAGGACGGCATGTGCGTCATTGCCGATACGCAGCGCGTTCTTGGCTTTGGCGGCATCATGGGTGGTGAGGAGTCGGGTTCGACACACGAGACGACCAACATCCTCATCGAGTGCGCCTATTTCGACCCGCTGCTGACGGCGGCGACGGGCCGCAAGGCCGGCCTGCAGACGGATGCGCGTTACCGCTTCGAGCGCGGCGTCGATCCGGCATTCATTCGTGGCGGCCTCGATCTCGGCACGCGGCTGATGCTCGATTTCGCTGGCGGCGAGCCCTCGCGGGCCAAGATCGCCGGCAAGGAACCGATCAAGAAAACGGTCATTTCATTCGCGTTCTCGCGCGTGAAGAAGCTCGCGGGGCTGGACATCAAGACGGCAGACGCACGCAAGACGCTCAATGCACTCGGTTTCGAAATCGATGGGCCAGGCGATGTGGTGAAGGTCACAGCACCGACTTGGCGGCCCGACATTCATGGCGCTGCCGATGTCGTCGAAGAGATCGCGCGCATTGCCGGTCTCGACAAGGTGCCTGCGGTTGCCATGCCGCGCCAGCATGGTGTGACACGGTCGGTGCTCACGGAGGTGCAGCGTCGCGCGCGTCGTGCGCGCCGCGTGCTCGCCACGCGGGGCATGGTCGAGGCGATTACGTGGTCGTTCACGCCGCGCGCGTGGGCCGAGCACTTTGGCGGCGGCAGCGATGCGCTCGAACTTGCCAATCCCATTTCCACCGAGATGAGCTCCATGCGTCCGAGCCTGCTGCCGGGACTGCTCGCGGCGGCGCAGCGCAATCGTAATCGCGGCTTTGCAGATGTCGCTCTCTTCGAGGTCGGCCAGGCTTACAAGGGCGACCAGCCCGAGGATCAGCTCCTGCTCGCGTCCGGCGTCCGGGTCGGTGCAGCGCAGCTCATGGGGCACGGCCGGCACTGGGACGGCGCGGCAAAACCGGCGGATGTCTTCGAAGTGAAGGCCGATGCGGCGGCTTTGCTGGCGGCTCTCGGCGTCGATCCGGCTCGCGCGCAGGTCACACGCGATGCGCCCGCGTGGTTCCATCCCGGTCGTTCCGGAACGCTGCGTCTCGGGCCCAAGGTCGTGCTCGCGCATTTCGGCGAAGTTCATCCAGCGACACTCAAGACGCTCGACGTGACGGGCCCCGCTTCGGCCTTCGAGCTGTTCGTCAGCGCGCTTCCGGCGGAGAAGCGGAAGTCGCGTGCGCGTGCGCCGCTGGCATCCGCAGATCTGCTGCCGGTGACGCGCGACTTCGCCTTCCTGCTCGATCGAGACGTGGCGGCAGGTGATGTGGTCAGGGCCGCTTCGGCCGCTGACAAAGCGCTGATCTCGAACGTCCGCGTGTTCGATCTCTTCGAGGGTGATGCGCTAGGCGCGGGCAAGAAGTCGCTCGCGATCGAGGTGACGCTCTCGCCGGCCGAGAAGACGCTCACCGACGCCGAAATCGATGCAGTCTCGAAGAAGGTGATCGCCGAGGTGAAGAAGGCGACGGGCGGAGACGTGCGCGGTTGAGGCGCCCACTTCAACGCGCCACGCACTTCTTCCCCTTACCCCGGCCCTCTCCCCGCGTGCGGGGAGAGGGAATGATTGTCCCTCTTCCCAGCGGCCCGCGGCCACGAACTGCGACCTCTCGTTCCAGCCGCCCGCGCCATAGCACCACGTCGGAAGGCGACAGCACCTCTTTCCAGCAGGCGCGGGCAAGAAAAATCATGTCAGCCGGCCTGTAAGCCGGGTTCTGTCTGGAGGCGAGCCTCCGCGACGGCCATTCATCTGGGGCGCCGATTACTCGGTGCCTCGTGCAACCAACCCGGGCAGCGGCGTGGACCACGCTTGGCGCAACGAGCAAGCCCGCTGCGCCCTGCCGCCCCTATTCGGTTTTGCTCCCGGTGGGGTTTACCTTGCCACCTCTGTTGCCAGAGGCGCGGTGCGCTCTTACCGCACCCTTTCACCCTTGCTGCCACGGGCGAACCCGCTTCGGCGGTTTGCTTTCTGTGGCACTTTCCCTGGGGTTGCCCCCGGCGGCCGTTAGCCGCCACCGTCGATCCATGGAGCCCGGACTTTCCTCCACCGGTACGCAGCCTTGCGGCACCCGGCAGCGACCGTCCGGCCGGCTGACATGAAAGACATAAGGGGCGCCGAAGCGCCCCCGTCAAGGACTTCGCGATGATCCGGTTAGCGGATTTCAGGCCGCGTTCCAGCCCATAACGGCTTTGGTCTCGAGGTACTCTTCGATGCCATGGCGGCCCCACTCGCGGCCGTTGCCGGACTGGCGATATCCGCCGAAGGGTGCTGAAGGATCGGCAACGGCCATGTTGACCGTCACCATGCCGGCGCGGATCTGCCGTGCGACGCGCTTTGCCCGATCGCGGTCGGCGGAATGAACGTAGCCCGCAAGGCCGAACATGTGATCGTTGGCGATCCGAATGGCATCCGCCTCGTCCTTGTAGGCCATGATCGAGAGCACCGGACCGAAGATCTCCTCGCGCGCGATCCGCATGTCGGGCGTCACGTTGGCGAACACCGTCGGCTTGACGAAGTAGCCGGTGCCCAGGCCATCGGGCTTGCCAGGGCCGCCCGTAACGAGCGTCGCGCCGTCCCTGATGCCGGACTGAATGAGATCCTGGATCTTGTTCCACTGCACGTCGGAGACGACCGGCCCCATCTCGGCGTCGGCATCCGTCGGGAGACCCACCTTGATACTCTCCGCGACGGTCTTCGCGATCGCGGCAACCTCGGCCATGCGAGCGGCGGGCACCAGCATGCGCGTCGGTGAGTTGCACGACTGGCCGCTGTTGCGGAAGCAGAGCTTCACGCCTTCGGCTACGGCCTTCTGCCAATCGACATCGTCGAGCAGGATGTTCGCCGACTTACCGCCGAGTTCCTGGTTGACGCGCTTGACGGTCGGCGCGGCGCGGATCGCGACATCGATGCCGGCGCCGGTCGAGCCGGTGAAGGACATGCAGTCGACGTCGGGATGCTCGGCGAGCGCCTGACCGACCACGCGGTCGCCGTGCACGAGATTGAAGGCGCCCGCCGGAACGCCGGCCTCCTCCAGCATCTCGGCGATCAGGATCGCGGAGAAAGGCGCCACTTCCGACGGCTTGAGCACCATGGTGCTGCCCGCTGCGATCGCGGCCGCGACCTTGCAGGAGATCTGGTTGGCGGGCCAGTTCCACGGCGTGATCATGCCGACGACACCGATAGGCTCGCGCAGAATTTCCGTCGGGCCGTGCGCCTCCTCGAACGGGTAAGTCTTCAGTACGCCGTGGGCGGTGCGGAAGTGGCCCATGCCGGCGCCAGCCTGGAAGCGCGTTGCGAACGAGATCGGCGCGCCCATCTCGCGGCTGATGGTCTCGCCCATCTCCGTGAAGCGGCGCTTGAAGATCGCGGCGATCTTCTCGAGCAGGGCAAGGCGCTCCTCGCGCGAGGTGGCAGCGAAGGCAGGGAACGCCGCGCGCGCGGCTGCTACGGCGCGATCGACATCGGCCTTGGTGCCGAGCGCGACTTTGGCAAAGGGCTGCTCGGTTGCCGGATTGATGACGTCAATTGTAGTCGCGCTGACGGGATCGACCCAGGAACCGTTGATGAAGTATTGCAGGCCCTTGTTCAAATTCATGCTTGCTCTCCGTTGAGATCTTGCTGCGCTGCATTAGCGCGCGATCACCGTTGGCGCCAGCTTTAGGCCGTGGGGCTCGGCTGATCAACGACTTGCTAAGCGAGGCCGATTTGTGCGCCGCACGTACAGGTCGTGCGAGAACGGACCTTTTTCCTTGCAAGGCCCCGTCCCATGTCCCACCTTAACCGCAGCGGCGCGCTGTGCCATCGGCACTGTGGCGCCTCTACGAAGCGACGAACAGTTTCGCCGGCCACGGTGATCGGTTCGTGCAGCGACAGGGCTTGAGGGGGGCGGGGCGCCCTGTACCCGCGCGATTGGGTCATCCGACCGGAGAACGGGAGGACACCCATGCATGTTGCCTCGATACTGAAGGTCAAGGGTCACGCCGTCGAGACGGTCCGTGCGGACACCATGCTGTCGGCCGTCGCTGGCCGCCTCGCCGATAAGCGCATCGGCGCCGTGGTGGTGACCGACAAGACCGGATCCATTGCCGGCATCGTCTCCGAGCGCGACATCGTCCATGCGCTCGCTCGCGAGGGTGCGGGCTGCCTCGACTGGCCGGTCTCCGAGATCATGACGCGCGAGGTGCTGACCTGCTCGGCGGACGACACCATCGACGAGATCATGAGCCGCATGACGGCGCGGCGCTGCCGGCATCTGCCGGTGGTGGATGGTCGCAGCCTTGCCGGCATCATCTCGATCGGGGACGTGGTCAAGCATCACATCGCCGAAGTCGAGATGGAAGCCATGGCCATGCGCGACTATATCGCGACGGCATGAGGACAACGACGAATGCCGCGCCGTGCGGATAAGCACGGCGCGGCAAGCGCTCGGAACTGCGTTGACGGTTCGGGTGTCTAGACGCGCCAGCCGTTACGCCGTTCGTTGGCTGCGTTGATCAGCGTCGAGGTGATCTCGCTCCTGTCGATGCCGATGTCGTTCAGCATCCGGTCGTCGAGTGCGTGCAATTCCTTCTCGGCTGCCCTGAAGGACCGGTAGCGGATGTAACCGGCCGCGACCTTCGCGACAAAACCAAGAATTGTTGAGCTTGCGCCGGCAAAAGAAGACGGCAGCTTGCCTTCGGCGCCGCCATAAGGCGCGCCTATTTCCAGCTTCTGGGCATTCATGGGATTTAGATCTCTTTTCGGGATGAATTGTGGGTTGGTGAAAACGTGATCAGACGAATGTAAATCGTCGGATGTGATCCGCTTTCATGCCGAGAAATTTCAGGCCCACGTGCATGTCACGTCGCACCACGCGCTCGACAGCCACGTGTGCTTGCGTTTTCGGCAGCGTTACAGGCGCGCCCGGAAAATCGGCAAGTGCCACGTTCGTCGATTTCGGAGCGCCTGCACCCGCCCGGTGTGCGCCGCTGTGTGTGTGCTTGTTGCTCATGCTCATCATCTCCTCTGAGTGTTTTCCGCGCTGGTCGAGGCCCTCCGCGCGGATCGGGTTAATCTCATGTTCCGGTCGATTTGATAATCCAGCGCCGAGGACAAACATTGCGGAATTTCATTCGCAGATGCGCTGTGCTTCATGCTAAACAGCCCCATCCCAAGTGCGAAATAAACAGGCGCCGAAAGTGCCCGCCTAGAATTGAGGCGGGCGCCCGAGAGCAGATGCGCGCGCCTGCAAAACCGTGACTGTGCCGAGGCAGCAGGTGTGCAATGCGACAGCCTGACGAAATGCTGGTGATGGTGCGCGTGGCCGATCGTGGCGGCTTCACTGCCGCGGCGGAGGATGTCGGCCTTACGCCGTCTGCCGTGGCGAAACTCGTGCAGCGTCTTGAGCTGCGCCTGGGTGTGCGCCTGCTCAATCGCACGACTCGTCGCGTGACATTGACGGCCGAAGGTGAGCGGTACGTCGCGCGCTCGCGCAAAATTCTCGCCGACATCGACGAGTGCGAAGCGGATGTCATGGCGCAAGGCGCGGCTCCGCGAGGAGAGCTTCGTGTGGCGTGCGCGACGGGCGTGGGTTTTGCGACGGTCGTCGGTGCTTTGCCGCGCTTCCGCGAGCGTTATCCCGATATCCGCATCGAGTTTGCGATCGGCAGCCGCCGTATCGATCTTGTTGAGAACCAGATTGATGTCGCGCTCAGGCTCGGTGGCCTACCGGACAGCTCGTTTGTCGCGCGGAAGCTTGCAACTTTCCATCGGTTACTCTGTGCCTCGCCGGTTTACTTGGCCAACGCGCCGCGTCTCGTCGCGCCCGATGATCTTCTTGAGCACGAGTGCCTGTTCGCCTCGTCAACGGCCGATCTCGATCTCTGGCCGTTCAAGGATGGCGGGCGCGTCCGTCGGATCAAGGTCAACGGCCGCTATCGCTTCGACGATGGCATGGCTTGCTATCTCGCGAGCCTTGCGGGTGTCGGCATCATTCGGCTGTCGAACGAGCAGGCGGCGCGGGCGCTCAAGGTCGGCCGTCTCGTGCCTGTTCTCGAAGCGGACCACGTGCCCGAGGCGGTGCAGCTTCACGCGGTTGTGCCACAAGGGCGGCAGAATTCCCCCAAGGTCCGCGCGTTCATCGATTTCCTCGCGGATGCCTACGAGAAGGAGGGCTGGCGGTAGAGGCCGTTGGCATTGTCGAGCAGATACCGTCGGGTTTGCGCGGTATACCCGATGGTGATTGCTCGCGGCACCGATAGCGGGAAACCCGCACAACATCTCAGCACTACTCCGGATGGCTCCTGCGGCAGCGTATACGCAAGCATTGCTGCGCAGTAAGCCAGCAGGAGAGCAACATGGCCGACAAATCGTCGAAGCCGAATTTTCTCGTCATCTGGGGCGATGATATCGGTACGTATAACGTGAGTGCCTATCATCGCGGTCTGATGGGGGGCCGGACACCAAATATCGACCGGATTGCAGACGAAGGCGTCCTCTTCACAGATCACTATGCTCAGCAGTCCTGCACTGCCGGGCGAGCTTCATTCATCCTGGGGCAGCATCCGTTCCGCACTGGAATGCTGACGATCGGCATGCCGGGATCGAAGCAGGGAGTTCAGCCCGGCGACATCACGATCGCGGAAGCGTTGAAACCGCTCGGTTACGCGACCGCTCAGATCGGCAAGAATCACCTCGGCGACCGCAATGAGTTCCTTCCGACCGTGCATGGTTTCGATGAATTCTACGGCAATCTCTATCACCTGAATTCCGAAGAGGAGCCGGAAGATCCCGACTATCCAAAGGATCCGGAGTTCCACAAGAAGTTCGGCCCTCGCGGCGTGCTCAAGAGCAAGGCGACGGACAAGGACGATGCCACGCAGGATCCGCGTTGGGGCCGCGTCGGCAAGCAATCAATCGAAGATACCGGTCCGCTTACGACCGAGCGCATGGAGACGGTAGAAGAGGATCTTCTGCAATCCTCGCTTGATTTCATCGAACGTAGTCACAAGGCAGGAACGCCCTTCTTTCTATGGCATAACTCGACACGCTGCCACGTGTGGACGCATCTTTCGAAGAAGTGGAAGAACAAAACCGGCTTCGGACTCTACGCCGACGGCCTCGCGGAGCTCGATCATGTCGTCGGAAAGCTCTTGGACAAGCTGGACGACCTCGGCATCGCCGAGAACACGATCGTCGTGTTCTCGACCGACAATGGCGCTGAAGTCGTGAGTTGGCCGGATGGTGGCAACACGCCGTTCAAGGGTGAGAAGGGCACGACCTGGGAAGGCGGATTCCGCGTGCCATGCGTGGCTCGCTGGCCGGCGAAATGGCCCAAAGGCCGTATCATCAACGACATCGTTTCCCAGGAGGACTGGTTCCCGACGCTGTTGGCGGCCGCCGGCGAGCCGAACATCAAGGAGAAGCTCAAGAAGGGTTACACCTCAGGCGACAAGAAGTTCAAAGTGCACCTTGATGGCTACGATCAAACGGCACTCATCAACGGGAAAGGCGCGGGCGCGCGCAAGGAGATCTTCTATTTCGATGCGGGCGGCAATCTGAATGCCGTGCGCTACATGAACTGGAAGATCCATTTCACGTTGATGGAAGGTGACATCACGGAAGCCTATCGCAAATCACCTTCGTGGCCGATCGTGATCAATCTCCGCCAGGATCCATTCGAACGGTTCGCATTCGAATCGCGCATGTATCTGAGATGGATGGCGGACAAAATGTGGACATTCGTTCCGGCACAGCAGGTCGTCGCGCAGTTCATCGACACCTTCAGGGAATTCCCGCCCAGCCAGAAGTCCGACAGCCTGAGTGTCGATCAGGTCTTGGCAAAGCTATCCGATCAGCATTCGCGAAACTGATCGTGCAATCGTCGGCACTCAGCAGTCGTGCTCGTGGCTCGCTGATGCCGGCGTTCTTGGATGGTTCAATTTTCTCTCGGCTCCAGGTCTGCGGCCTGCCGTGCCGGCGATATGGTGCGGACGGTGGGAATCGAACCCACACGACGTTGCCGTCTCAGGATTTTAAGTCCTGTGTGTCTACCAGTTCCACCACGTCCGCGCGAAGCCGGGCTCTGATGAAAGGCCGGCTTCGGCACATTGGGCTATAGATTGTCGTGCGTTCTTCGACAACACCGGCTTTCGAGCGGGGCTCTCGCTCAGCCTGCCTGGGGCGGGACTGCCTGACGGAGCGAATAGCCAATTCTGCGTGACAGCTTCACGGGCGAGCGAGACTGCTCTTCCATCTATGGCAAGTCCGTTCTACTGCAGGGATCACGTCCCCGATCCGGGTGCCTGATGGAGCTGAAGCCATGACGAACCCAAGCGATGCCTTGGCCGATATCTGGCGCACGATCGGTGGCGATCATGCAGCTCTCGCGCGCGTGCAGCTCTCCGGAACCGAACCGGCGCTGCCCTCTTCATTCCGGACTGGCACCATTGCCCAGGCAACCATCGCGGCGTCGGCATTGGCCGCAAGCGAGGTCGACCGGGTGCGGAATGGTCGCGCGCAACGGGTGAGCGTCGACATGCGCCATGCCATCGCCGAGTTCATCAGCGAACGGCTGTACACGATCGATGGCAAGCCGCCGCCGACGGGCTGGGATAAGATCGCCGGAACCTACCAGACGGGCGATGGCCGCTGGGTTCGCCTCCATACGAATTTCCCGCATCATCGCCAAGGCATTCTCGACATGCTCGGTGTGCCCTACGAGCGCGAGGCGGTCGCGACCGCGCTCAAAGGCTGGCGCGGGCAGGATTATGAGAACGAGGTCGCGCGGCGCAGTCTCGTCGGCACCATGATGCGCACGCCGGCGGAATGGGCAGCCCATCCGCAGGGCATGGCCGTCGCGGGCCTGCCTCTTATCGAGATCGTGCAGATCGGCGACGCACCGGCGCGTCCGTTGTCTCCCGGCGCTCGGCCGCTCTCCGCCGTGCGTGTGCTGGACCTGACGCGGGTGCTTGCCGGACCCGTATGCGGCCGTACGCTGGCGGCGCATGGTGCGGATGTGCTGCGCGTGACAGGGCCGCATCTCCCCGATATTCCGGGCCTCGATGTGGATACCGGGCGCGGCAAGCTCTCGGCACACATCGATTTGCGCGAGAGCAAGGGCAAGGCAACGCTGTCGATGCTGCTCGAAGGCGCCGACATCCTCGTTCAGGGTTATCGGCCGGGCGGTATTTCCGAGCGCGGGTTCTCGCCTGCGCGGGCAGCGAAACTCCGCCCCGGCATCGTCTACGTAACGCTGAGCGCGTGGAGCCATGTCGGGCCGTGGGCCGCGCGGCGCGGTTTCGATTCACTCGTGCAGACGGCGACGGGCATCAACCGCGCCGAAGCCGAGGTTGCAGGCGTCGACCGCCCTGTCGAGCTTCCCTGCCAGGCATTGGACCACGGCGCCGGATACCTCATGGCCGCCGGTGCCATGATGGCGCTCAAGCGGCGCGTGGAGATCGGCGGATCGTGGCTCGTCCGCGTCTCGCTTGCCCAGGTCGGCCATTGGTTGACGGGCCTCGGCCGCGTTCCCGATGGCCAGAAGGCCGCCAAGATCGATCGTGCTGCCGCGCAGGATCTGCTCGTCGATCTGCCGAGTGCTTTCGGCACCATGTCGGTGATGAGCCATGCCGGACGGCTTTCCGAAACGCCGCCGCGATGGGATCGCCCATCGGTGGCGCTCGGCACGCATGCGGCGGCATGGCCGCTGGCCTGAGGGAACCGATTGCGCTTCAGTGAGATTGGCCGGACGGGGACGTAGGCAGTCGGTTTCAGGATCGGAGCAAAAATCATGAGCTTGAAAGGCCGGAATGCGATTGTGACAGGTTCCACGTCCGGAATCGGTCTCGGTATGGCGACGGCGCTGGCACAGGCCGGCGCGAACGTCATGATCAATGGCCTCGGCAGCGAGACGGAGATCGCGGAGGCGACCGAGGAGGTCTCAGCCTTCGGGACGCGCGTTCTCTACGATCCAGCCAATATGCTCAGGCACAACCAGATCGCTGAGATGGTGGCGCGCGCCGAGAAGGAGTTCGGCTCGCTGGATATCCTCATCAACAATGCCGGCATTCAATTCGTATCGCCGGTCGAGGAGTTTCCCATCGAGAAGTGGGATGCGATCATCGCGATCAATCTGAGTTCTGCGTTCCACACGACGCGCGCGGCCGTGCCCGGCATGAAGGCGCGCAAGCATGGCCGTATTATCAACCTCTGCTCGGCGCACTCGCTGGTCGCCTCGCCGTTCAAGTCGGCGTACGTGGCAGCGAAGCACGGCCTGGCGGGCTTCACGAAGACTGTCGCGCTGGAGCTGGCGACGACGGGCGTCACCGTCAATGCCATCTCACCGGGTTTCGTGAAGACGCCGCTCGTTGCCAAGCAGATTCCCGACCTTGCCAAGAGCAAGGGCATCACGGAAGCCGAAGCGCAGAAGGAAGTTCTCGAAGCGCAGCCGACGGGGCGCTTCGTCGAGATCGATGAGATCGGCGCGCTTGCGGTATTTCTTGCGGGCGATCTTGCTTCGTCGATTACGGGCGCGAACTATTCGATCGACGGTGGTTGGACGGCGAGGTGATTTGAGCGCCGCGGGTTGCTGGAAAGAGGTGCTATCGCCTCTTTCCGTGGCGATATTACCGCGGCCGCCATGCAGAGACATCGAGCGGAAGGCGACGGTTCCATCAACTCCTATAATCCGCATTGACCGAGATGTAGCCGTGCGTCAGATCGCACGTCCAGATTGTCGCCTTGCCAGCGCCGAGACCGATATCGACTTTGATGACGATCTCGGGGTTCAACATGTAGTCGGCGACGGTCTCCTCGACATAGGTCGGTGAGCGCTCGCCATCTTTCGCCACCTGATGCGGCCCGAACCAGATGGTGAGTTTGTCGCGATCCGCGGCTTCACCAGCCTTGCCAACGGCCATGACGACGCGGCCCCAGTTTGGATCCTGACCGGCGATTGCCGTTTTCACCAGGGGGGAATTGGCGATCGAGAGACCGATCGTGCGCGCGGCCTTGTCGCTTTCGGCGCCCTGAATCTCAACGGTCACGAACTTTGACAGTCCTTCGCCGTCTTTCGCGACCATGATCGCCAGTTCGCGCATGAGATCGTGCGCCTTGGCCGTGAAGTCGGCGAGGGCTGGATCGTCGGCGCGCTCGATGGCCTTCTGGCCACGCCCTGCCGCCTTGCCGGTTGCGAACATGAGCATCGTGTCGCTGGTCGAGGTGTCGCCATCGACGGTCATGCAGTTGAAGCTCTTTTGCGCGCCGGCCGCGAGCAGGCTCTGCAGTGCCGGCGCCGCGATGGCCGCATCGGTGAAGATGAAGCACAGCATGGTCGCCATGTCGGGTGCGATCATGCCGGCGCCTTTGCAGAAGCCGTTGATCGTGACGGACACGCCGCCGATTGTCGCTGTCCGCGTCACGAGCTTCGGGAACGTGTCCGTCGTCATGATCGCGCGGGCTGTATCGCCCCACGCATCGGGCGTTGCCGATTTTGCCAGCCCATCGAGCAGATGGGCGAACTTGCCGGCTTCGAGCGGCTCGCCGATCACGCCCGTCGAGGCGAGATACACGTCGCTCCTGCCGCAGCCCACGGCATTCATGGCGAACTCGGCCGTCAGCTCGACGGCTTCGCGGCCCTTCTTGCCCGTGAAGGCATTGGAGTTCCCCGAGTTCACGACGAGTGCCCGCGCCTTGCCGGACTTCAGGCTCTCGCGGCACCAGAGCACTGGCGCCGAGCAGGTCTTGGACTGCGTGAGCACGCCGGCCGCAACCGTGCCCTCGTCCATGACCGCGATCATGAGGTCTTTTCGGTTCTTGTACTTGATGCCGGCTTCGCACGCGGCAAAGCGCACGCCGTCGATGACGGGGACGTTGGGGAGGGCCTTGGGGGCGAACGGGGACACGGCGGCATCGGCTTTGGCCATGGAGCGGCTCCAGGAACGAAACGGATCAGGAGCGAACGCAATACTGCCTGCTATGCCAGCGGCGCAAGGCGAACATGCCTCCTCGGCTCTGCGCGCGGCGCGGGACGCGGATAGAACACTATTGCGTTTGCTCTTTACAGAGGCGGCCGCGCGGACCAAAAGTCTCGGCCATGATGGAGCCCTTCCTTCTGCGCGCACTCGTTGCCGGCCTCGGCATTGCCATCGTGGCGGCCCCGCTCGGCTGCCTCGTCGTCTGGCGGCGCATGTCCTATTTCGGCTCGACGGTGGCGCATGCGGGCTTGCTCGGCGTCGCCTTCGGCATCGCGTTCGACATTGACTTGACGCTGGGCGTGATCCTGGTCTCGCTTGCCGTCGGCGCCATGCTGGTCGTGCTCGAACGCCAGCCGCTGCTGCCCGTGGACAGCCTGCTCGGTATTCTCTCACATGCCGCCTTGGCGCTCGGGTTGATCGCAGCCGCGCGCCTTTCGGGCCAGCGCCTCGATCTCATGGGCTATCTGTTCGGGGATATCCTGGCGGTCAATGAAAGCGACCTCCTCTGGGTCTTCATCGGCGGGGCGCTCGTGCTTGCGGCGATCGCACTGTTCTGGAAGACACTGGTCGCTGTTGCCGTGCACAAAGAGCTCGCGGCCGCCGAAGGGCACAACACCGCTCGGGCCGAGGCGGCGCTGATCATGTTGCTGGCGTTCATCATCGCCGTGGCCATGAAGGTCGTCGGGGTACTGCTGATCGTCGCCTTCCTCATCATGCCGGCGGCGGCCGCCCGGCCCTTTTCGGCGACACCCGAAACCATGGTTGTGGGGGCGGCCGGCTTCGGCATTCTGGGAACAGCGGGCGGTCTTGCCTTATCGGTCGCCTGGGACGTGCCGGCCGGTCCGGCCGTGGTCGTGGTTCTTTCGGCCTTCTGCCTAGCCTCACTGGCCGCGGCATTCTCGCTGCAGAGGCGGTAGTTGGCTGTGACACGAAGGTGTGGCAAGCAGGGCCATCCGAAGTGGAGACAGGCTGAGACATGCTGACGAGCCCCGCAGAGCGCCGCCAGACCCACGCCGTGAACGTTGGCGGGGTGATCGTTGGTGGCGGCGCCCCGATCGTCGTTCAGTCCATGACGAACACCGACACTGCAGACGCCGAAGGCACGGCGCGGCAGGTCGCGGCACTGGCGCGTGCGGGCTCCGAGATCGTCCGCATCACAGTCGACCGGGACGAGGCCGCCAAGGCCGTTCCGCTGATCCGCGAGAAGCTCGCGAAGATGCGCGTCAGCGTGCCGATCGTGGGCGACTTCCACTACAACGGCCACACGCTGCTGACCGAGAACCCCGCCTGCGCCGAAGCCCTCGACAAGTACCGCATCAACCCCGGCAACGTCGGCTTCAAGGACAAGAAGGATCGCCAGTTCTCCGCGATTATCGATCTCGCGTTGAGGCACAACAAGCCCGTGCGGATCGGCGTCAACTGGGGCTCGCTCGATCAGGCGCTGCTGACGCACCTCATGGACGAGAACGCCAAGAGCGCAACGCCCAAGACCGCCCGCGCGGTGATGCATGAGGCGATCGTGCAGTCGGCGCTGCTTTCGGCTGAGCGCGCGGAAGAATTGGGCCTCGCCGGTGACCGCATTGTGATCTCGGCGAAGGTCTCGGCGGTGCAGGATCTGATTGCCGTCTATTCCATGCTGGCCGAGCGCTGCGGGTATGCACTGCATCTCGGGTTGACCGAGGCGGGCATGGGCTCGAAGGGCATTGTCGCTTCGTCCGCTGCCATGGGCATCGTGCTGCAGGCAGGCATTGGTGACACGATCCGTTATTCGCTGACCCCCGAGCCCGGCGGCGACCGCACGCTTGAAGTGCAGGCCGCTCAGGAGCTGCTGCAGGTGATGGGCCTCAGGACGTTCATGCCCATCGTCGCCGCCTGCCCCGGCTGTGGCCGCACGACCTCGACGGTCTTCCAGGAACTCGCCCGCGACGTGCAGACCATGATCCGCGAGCGTATGCCGGAGTGGCGGGCGCGGTATGCCGGCGTCGAGGCGCTGAATCTGGCCGTCATGGGCTGCATCGTGAATGGTCCGGGCGAATCGAAGCATGCGGATATCGGTATTTCGCTCCCCGGCACGGGCGAGACGCCGTCGGCCCCCGTATTCATCGACGGGCGCAAGGCCATGACGCTGCGGGGCGCGAATATTGCGAGCGAGTTCAAAGTGATCGTCGAGGATTACATCGAAAAGCGCTACGGCACGAAAGCTGCTCAATAGGCCTTCTGCATTGCACGATTTGACCGAGACAAGCCCCCGCGCGACCTCGTAAGATCGTGACGGTCGCTTTGCTGCGGCCGCTCGTGCCAATCCACCGAGCACATCACATGTACGAACAGGTCACGCGCTCCATCCGCGTGCGCGTCCGGCCGGAGTATCTGGAAGCACAGTCCGCTCCCGATGAGGGGCGGTACTTCTGGTCCTACACGGTCGAGATTCTCAATGAAGGCAGCGAGACGGTTCAGCTCCGCTCGCGCTACTGGCGCATCACCGACGCCAATGGTCATATCGAGGAAGTGCGCGGTCCCGGTGTCGTCGGGCAGACCCCGGTACTCGGGCCGGGCGAGTCCTTCGAGTACACCTCGGGATGCCCGCTAAGGACGACGTCGGGGATCATGGTCGGCTCCTATCAAATGGCCAAGACCAACGGCGCGCTCATCGATATCGCAATCCCAGCCTTCTCGCTCGACAGCCCATTCGCGCGGCGCAGCCTGAACTGAGCATCAGGCCTTATCAACCAAGGAGTTTGAATGTCGTCCCTTCTTTCCGACACCAAGGCTTTGCTCGCGAAGCTGGTGTCGTTCGACACCATCAGCGCGAAGACCAACATTCCCTGCGCCGAGTTCGTTCGTGACTATCTCGCAGGGCACGGTGTAGAGGCCAAGCTGCTTCCTTCGGACGACGGCATTCACGCCAATCTATTCGCCACCATCGGCCCGCCGGGCGACGGCGGCATTGCCTTCTCGGGGCACATGGATGTCGTGCCGGTCGCGGGCCAGCCCTGGGATACGAACCCCTTCGAGATGGTCGAGAAGGACGGGCGGCTCTACGGTCGCGGCACGTGCGACATGAAGGGCTATCTTGCGTGCGTACTCGCGCTCGTGCCGGAAATGAAGAAGCGCGGATTGAAGCGCCCGCTGCATGTGGTGTTCTCCTACGACGAGGAAGTTGGCTGCACGGGCGTGAAGCCCATGATAGCCGAGTTCGGCAAGTCCCTGCCGATGCCCGGCATCGTGCTCGTCGGCGAGCCGACGCTCATGACGGTCGTCGATGCGCACAAGGGCGGCTATCGCTTCCGCACGGAAATCACGGGACAGGCTGCGCATTCCTCGAAGCCGCAGCTCGGCGCGTCGGCGATCTTCGCGGCAGCCGATCTCGCCATGGAGCTGCGACGCATGGAAGAACGGCTAAAGACGCGCCAGATCAATCCACGCTTCGATCCGCCTTATTCCTCGATCTCGGTCGGCTCGATTACGGGAGGCGTGGCACACAACATCATTCCTCCGCACTGTGAGATGAACTGGGGCGTGCGTGCGCTCCCCGGGCTCGACATTCCGGCGCTCGTCAAGCAGTTCGACGATTATGCGCAGAAGCATGTTCTGCCGCCGATGCGGGCGGTGAGCGATGATTGCGCGATCGTGACCACGCCGACGGGCGTGTTGCCAGCGTTCTCTTCGGGCGAGAATTCCGAGGCGACATCGCTCGTCCTCAATCTCATGGGACAGAACGAGACGTTCGCCGTGGCCTACGGGACCGAAGCCAGCCATTTCCAGGCAGCAGGCGCCTCGTCTGTCGTGTGCGGACCGGGCAGCATCGATCAGGCGCATCAGGCGAACGAGTTCGTCGCCATCAGCGAGCTGGAGCGCTGCCTGATCTACCTCGAGCGGGTCATCGATACGGCGAGCACGTAACCGCGCATCTTCGCGGAGGTCGCATGGCAACAAAGGCAGGCGGCTCGGTCCGCAAGCTCATTGAATTCGACGGCGAGACGTGGCGTGCACTGGAAGGTCTTTCGTGCGACAGTCTCGCCAGTGTCCAGGAACTGGCGGACGAGGCTTTTCGCGATCTACTCAAGAAACATCGGCGCCCAGTGACGCTGCGCGAGGCGCTCAAAGCGAGCGCTCGCACCATCCCCGCGAATGATGCCGATGGCGGGCAGCGCCGCAGCTCCAAACCGCGGCGCAAGCGCTAATTCAATATGTCGCCCGCCCGCCCGAGATGTCGAGCACGCTGCCAGTCGTGAACGAGCAATCCTCGGATGCGGCGAACGCTGCGAGCGCGGCAATCTCCTCGACATTCACGAAGCGCCCGCGCGGAATCTTCGAAAGCATGAAGTCGATGTGCTGCTGCGTCATCTGGTCGAAGATGGCGGTTCTCGCCGCTGCCGGCGTGATCGCATTCACCGAGATGTCGTACTGCGCGAGTTCCTTCGCGAGGCTCTTCGTCAACGCGATCACGCCCGCCTTCGAGGCCGAGTAGTGGACGGCATTGGGGTTGCCCTCCTTGCCGGCGATCGAGGCAATGTTGACGATACGCCCGTACTTCTGCGCGATCATCGTCGGCGCGACGGCGCGGCAGCAGTAGAAGGGCCCGTCGAGGTTGATCTTGAGCACACGCTGCCAGTCGGCAATGGGCAGCTCCCAGGTCGGCGCATTGCCACCCGCGATACCCGCGTTGTTCACGAGAATGTCGATGCGCTTGAGATCGCCGACCGTTGCTTTCACGGCGGCCTCGACGGACGCTGGGTCGGTTACGTCGACAGCATAGACCTTCGCGGATGGGCCCAGCTCCTTGGCTGTCTTCTCGGCCAAAGCCTTATCGAGATCCCAGATCGCGACCTTTGCGCCCGAAGCGATAAAGCGCTCCGTAATCGCGCGGCCGATGCCCTGCGCGCCGCCGGTCACGACGGCAATTCGGTTCTTGAGATCGATTGCGTTGGCCATGGGGATTTCCTCGGATGTTGTTCTTGCGTGAGTTCAGCGGAAGCGGCGTTCGAGCTCGGCAACCTGCGCGTCCGTCAGGAGTCGGAGGCGTTCGCCGCGCAGCATGAGAAAGAGCTTGGCCGTTTCCTCGAGCTCTTCGATGGCATCCTGCGCGGCCGACAGGCTCGAGCCGGCGACGACAGGGCCGTGGTTCGCGAGCAGTACGGCGTGATGCTTGCCTGCGAGTGCGCCGACAGCGTTCGCGAGCGTCTCGTCACCCGGTGGATAATAGGGCACGAGCGGCAAACGTCCGATGCGCATGGCGTAATAGGCCGTGATCGGCGGCAGGCAATTGTTGTGATCGATGCCATCGAGGCAGCTCACCGCAACGGAGTGCGTAGAGTGCAGGTGGACAACGGCACCGCTGCCCGGGCGCGCGCCGTACATGGTCGTGTGCAGAAAGGCTTCCTTGGTCGGCTTGTCGCCGTCGATGAGCTTGCCTGATGCGTCCAGCTTGGAAATCCGCGCGGGATCGAGCGTACCGAGCGATGAGCCGGTTGGCGTCATGAGCCATCCGCCATCAGGCAGCGCGATGGAGATATTGCCCGTCGAGCCGTGCGTCAGCCCTCGATTGAAGAGCGACGCGCCGGCTCTCACGATATCTTCGCGCAGGCGGCTCTCGCTCACGACAGCTTCTCCCAGGCCTTCAGGAAGAAATCCGAAGCGCCGAAATTACCCGACTTGAGCGCGAGAACAATGTCGCGCCCACCGATCGCGCGCGTCCATGGAACGCCCGGATCGATCTCGGGACCGATTTCCAGAGCGGTGACACCGAGGTCATTGACGACAGCCCCCGATGTCTCGCCACCCGCAACGATCATGCGGCTGAAACCGGCATCCGCGAGCCCGATAGCCGCGGCAGCCAGCGCTTCTTCGATGATTGCACCGGCTTTATCGCGGCCGAGCTTCGCCTGCGCCGCCGAAACAGCATCCGGATCGGCGCTCGAATAGACGAGCGGCGGTCGGTCGGCGGGCTGGTCCTTCATCCAGGCGACAATGCGCGCGGCGCTCATCTCACCCGACGCGAGCGCAAGCGGATCGAGGCGCAGGGTCGGCAGGCCCGCAGCGATCGCGGCCTGCACCTGTCCGCGCGTCGCGGCGCTGCAACTTCCCGCGAGAATGAGCGCGCGACCCTGTGGCGCGCGCATGGATGCCGGTGCCTCTGCGGCTTTCACCAGGCCTGCGCGGACAAAGTTGGCCGGAAGTCCGAGCGCGACGCCGGAGCCGCCCGTGATGAGCTTCATGCCTGACGCGGCTGTGCCCATGTCGATGAGATGGCGGTCGGTGATCGCATCCAGAACAAGGAACCGCTCGTCGCGCTGGTCGGCGGCAGCCATGGCAGCCTTGATCGCCTCAGGGCCTGCATCGACGACCGCGAACGGGACGAGGCCCACTTTGAGCTTCGTCTGCCGCTGCAGTACGCGCACCAGATTGGAATCGCGCATCGGCGTCAGTGGGTGGTCCTTCATCGGGCTTTCGGCGAGCGGCACGTCGCCAACGAAGAGATTGCCCTGATAGACCGTGCGCTTGTTCGTCGGGAAGGCGGGGCAGACGATCGCCTGGCGCGCGCCGAGATGCGCGAGAAGCGCCTCTGCGACCGGCCCGATATTGCCTTCGTCCGTCGAGTCGAATGTCGAGCAGTACTTGAAGAAGAGCTGCTTTGCGCCCCCTGCGAGTAGCGCGTCCGCAGCTGCGAGTGAGAGCGACACCGCCTCGCCCACGGGGCAGGTCCGTGTCTTGAGGGCGACGACGACGGCATCGTAGCCGGAGAGATCGGCGCTCTTGTCTGGCACCTGCATGACCTGCACGGTCTTCATGCCGGCGCGCGTCAGCATGAGCGCGAGATCAGTCGCGCCGGTCAGGTCGTCGGCGATGCATCCGAGCAGCATGGGCGCCCTCCCTGGGCACAGTCCTCGCGGGCGGTCCTATGCCGCCTTCGCCTTACGCGCGTTCTCGATGGCTTCCCAGATGCGCGCGGGTGTTGCCGGCATCTCGATATGCGTGACGCCGAGCGGAGCAAGCGCATCACAGATGGCGTTGATGGTGGCCGCGAGAGATCCGACCGTGCCCGCCTCGCCGACGCCCTTGGCGCCGAGCGAATTCACTTTCGTCGGTACTTCGCGCGTGCGGATGTTGATGTTCGGCAGGTCATGCGCGCGCGGGATCATGTAGTCCATGAACGAGCCGGTCGCGAGCTGCGCCGTTTCCGGATCGTAGACGATGGTCTCGCCGATGGCCTGAGCGACGCCCTGGGCAACGCCGCCGTGGATCTGGCCGCGCGCGAGCGTCGGATTGATCACCGTGCCAATGTCCTCGACGATCGTGTAGCGCGCAATCTCGAGCGAGCCAGTGTCCGGGTCGATCTCGACCTCGCACATATGGCAGCCGTTCGGATACGTGACCGATGGCGGCTGGAACTCGCCGGCGGCGGAGAAGCCATCGTCGCTCTCTTTCTCGGCGTGATCGGCAACCTCGAACAGAGTGACGGCGCGGTTCGTGCCTGTCAGCCTGAAATGGCCGTCCACGAACTCGACATCATCCGGCTTGGTCTCGAGCATTTCCGCGGCGATCTCGCGGCCCTTTGCAATGGCATTGTCGAGCGTGATCGCAACGCATGCCCCGCCGACGCCCGTGCTGCTCGAACCGCCATTGCCACGTCCGCCGGGCAGCAGGTCCGTATCACCCTGCACGTAGCGCACGTTGTCGACGGGCACGCCGAGACGCTGCGCGACGAGATGCGACATCATCGTCTCGATGCCCTGTCCGACGCTCATGACGCCGGTGTTGACCGTCACCGTTCCGTCGCTCGAAATGCGGATCGACGAGTAGTCCTTGCCGGGCTTGACGAAGGGGCCGCCCGCGACCTCGATCGGGTTCGCGATGCCGAGGCCGCGCAGCTTGCCGCGCTTCGCCGATGCAGCGCGCCGCGCTTCAAAGCCCGTGCGATCCGCGAGGTCCGCCGCGCCGGTCATGTTGCCTTCGAACTCGCCGCAGTCATAGACGAACGTAAAGCCCGTATCGTACGGCATGGCCGTCGGCGGCACGAGATTGCGCAGGCGAAGCTGATAGGGATCAATCTTCATCTCGCGTGCAGCGATGTCGATCAGGCGCTCAATGGCATAGGTCGCTTCGGGGCGACCGGCGCCGCGATAGGGTGCCGTGCCCTGCTGGTTCGTGAAGATGCCGCGCACGCTCGCGACAATGGTCGGAATGCGGTAGACGCCTGCGATGCCGCCGAGGTTGCCGATCATGAACAGTGAGCGGCCATTAAGATAGCAGCCGATGTTCACGTCGAAATTGCCGCGCAGGCCGAGGATCTTGCCGTCCTTGTCGAGTGCGAGCTCCGCATCGATGTGCACATCGCGGCCATGATCGTCCGACAGAAAACCTTCGCGCCGCTCCGAGATCCAGCGGACGGGGCGACCGAGACGCTTCGCTGCCCAGAGCACGAGCACGTCTTCGGGATAGGCGCCGCTCTTCATGCCGAACGAGCCGCCGACATCGCCTGCGAGGATGCGGATCTTCGACTGGTCAACTTTGAAGAGGCCCGCCAGCGTCGGCCGCATGGCGAACGGGCTCTGCGTCGAGGCGTGAATGACGTAGCGGCCTTCGTCGTCTATAAGGCCGAGCGCGCCGCGTGGTTCCATGCTGCACGCCGTCACGCGTGAGACATGCGACGTCAGACGCGCGACGTGCGCAGCGCCTGCTGCGGCCTTCTCGAAGGCGTCGTTGTCGCCCTTCTTCCAGACGTAGGCGATATTGTCCGGCACCTCGTCCCACACGGCGGGTGCACCGGCGGCAAGAGCGGGCGCAACATCGGGGACGGCATCGAGCCCATCGTAATCGATCTCGACCAGCTCACCCGCGGCTTCGGCCTGCTCGACTGTCTCTGCCACGACCAGCACGACGCATTCGCCGACAAAGCGGACGCGATCGCGCGCGAGGACAGGGCGCTTGGCCTGATGCGCCTTCTGGCCATCCGACTTCGACAGCTCGACGCCGCAGGGAAGATCGCCGATGCCATCCGCTGTGAGATCAGCAGCGGTCAGCACCGCGAGCACACCGGGCGCGGCCTTTGCGGCCGCGGTATCGATACTGTTGATCTTGGCGTGCGCGTAGACCGAGCGAACCGTAAACGCATGAGCGAGGCGCGGCAGGCGCAGGTCGGCGACGTAGCGGCCGCGGCCGGTTGCCAGGCGCTCGTCCTCGATCCGGCCCGTGTACGCAATCGTCTCGGTCATCAGTCGTCTCCATAAAGTATGGCAGGTCCGGACATAACCATAGTGCCCGAGCGCCGATCGGCAAGCGTTTCGCCGTCAGATTCGACCTTCGGCAACAGCATGGCAGGCGACCGCGTGTGCCGCCGAGGTGGTCGCGGCGAGTTCCGGCACTTCCCGCCGGCAGCGGTCCATCACATTTGGGCAGCGCGGATTGAAGGCGCAGCCCGGCGGCGGGCTGATCGGGTTCGGGATTTCTCCCTCGACCATCTTGCGCGGGCGGCCGGTCATGGCGAGGTCCGGCACGGCGTCGAGCAGCATTTTCGCATAGGGATGGCGTGGCGCGCTGAAAAGCTCCTGCGTCGGAGAGATCTCGACAATGCGGCCGAGATACATGACGCCGATGCGCGCCGCCATGTGACGGACCACGGCGAGGTTGTGGCTGATGAAGAGGTACGTGAGCCCAAGGCGGTCCTGCAACTCGCGCATGAGATTGAGGATCTGCGCCTGCACGGAGACATCGAGCGCGCTCGTCGGCTCGTCTGCGACGAGGAATTCGGGCTTGGATGAAAGCGCGCGGGCAATGCAGATACGCTGGCGCTGACCGCCCGAGAACTCGTGCGGATACTTGGCGGCATCGGCAGGATCGAGGCCGACGAGGCGAAGCAGCTCGCCGACTTGATGCTCGATCTCGGCACGGTCCGTTGCGAGGCCAAAGGCGCGGATCGGATCGGCGATGATGCTGCCGACGCGCCAGCGCGGATTGAGGCTCGCGTACGGGTCCTGGAAGATCATCTGGATGCGCCGTCGGAGCGCCTGACGCTTCTCGGCATCGGCCAGCGACCACATATCGACGCCGTCGATGGTGACGCTGCCCTCGGTCGGCGGGAGCAGACCGACGACCATTTTGGCGACGGTGGACTTGCCGGAGCCGGACTCGCCGACGAGCGCGACCGTCTCGCGCTTGCCGATGCTGAAAGAGACATCGGTGACGGCGCGCAGGAATTTGCGCTCTTCGCGCTCGATCGCACGATTGAGCCACGGCTTGGACACGTCGAAGACGCGCGAGATATTTTTGACTTCGACAAAAGGCGGAGCGCTCATCGCGGCGCCTCCGCGCCTTCGCGGGCGACGAGCCAGCAGGCAGCGAGCGAGTGGTCGGCTGGCATGAGGTCGGGGCGTTCGACGCGGCAGCGATCGAATGCGTGTGGGCACCGTGGATTGAAAGCGCAACCATTGGGAATTGCTGTGAGGCGCGGCATGGAGCCGGGTATTTGCGTGAGGCGGTCACCTGTCCCCTCGATCGACGGGATCGAGCCCATGAGCCCGCGCGTGTAGGGGTGGTGCGCGGACTGGATAACCTCGCGCACCGGGCCGATTTCGGCGATGCGCCCAGCATACATCACCGCCACGCGGTTAGCCGTCTCGGCTATAACGCCCATGTCGTGCGTGATGAGCATGACGGCGGTGCCGCGTTCACGGCACAGGCGCTTCAGGAGCTGGATGATCTGCGCCTGGATCGAGACATCGAGCGCGGTCGTCGGCTCATCGGCGATGATGAGATCGGGCTCGGCGCAGAGTGCCAAGGCGAGCACGACGCGCTGGCGCATGCCGCCCGAGAATTCGTGCGGATAGGAATCGATGCGCCGCTCGGCGCCTTGAATGCCGACCTCTGTCAGCAGCTCGATGGCACGGGCGCGCGCCTCGCGCTCGTTCATGGGCAGATGCGTACGAATGGTCTCGATGATCTGCTCGCCGACACGATAGAGCGGATTGAGGCTCGTCAGCGGATCCTGGAAGACCATGCCGATACGCTTGCCGCGGATCGGGCGCATGGCCTCGCGCGAGAGATTGTCGATACGCTGGCCATTGAGAAGGATCTCGCCGCCCGCGACGCGACCCGGCGGTTCCAATAACCCAATGATAGCTGTGCCGGTGAGCGACTTCCCCGCGCCCGACTCGCCGACGACGCCGAGCACTTCGCCCGGTGCGATATCGAACGAGACATCATCGACGGCAACGAGCGTGCCGCGCCGCGTCGGAAATTCAACACGGAGATTGCGGACGGAGAGCGTTGGTGTTTCCCGCATCAGCGCAGCTTCGGATTGAGGGCGTCGCGCAACCAGTCGCCGAGCAGGTTCACAGCGAGGACCAGCACGGCAAGCGTGATGCCTGGGAAGGCGACCATCCACCAGGAGCCCGAGAAGAGATACTTGTTGCCGATTTGGATCATGGTGCCGAGTGAGGGTTCCGTCGGCGGCAGGCCGACGCCGAGGAAGGAGAGCGTGGCCTCCGTGATGATGGCGAGCGCGAGGTTGATCGTGCCGATCACCAGCACCGGCGAGAGCACATTCGGCAGCACGTGCTTGAACATGATGGCAGTGCGGCTCATGCCGATGAGACGCGCGGCCTGCACGTATTCCTTATTCTTCTCGACAAGTGTCATGCCGCGCACGGTGCGCGCATACTGCACCCAGAACGAAAGGCCGATCGACAACACGAGTATCCAGAACTCCGCGCCGCCGAGGCGCCCCCGGAACAGTGTCTGCGCGATGCCGTTGATGAGGAGTGCGACAAGGATCGCAGGGAAGGTGAGCTTAACGTCGGCAATGCGCATGATGATCGTATCGACGATACCGCCGTAGTAGCCCGCGACGAGGCCGAGACTGACGCCGATGCCGATCGCCAGGAAGACCGCGAGTACGCTGATCGCGATCGAGCTGCGCGTGCCGTAGAGAATGGTCGAGAGGATGTCGCGGCCCTGGTCGTCGGTGCCGAGCAGAAAGCGGGGGTCGCCGCCCTTGACCCAGGCAGGTGGCAGATCCGAGTCCATCAGGTTCAGTGCGCGCAGATCATAGGGATCGTGCGGTGCGATGACAGGTGCGAGAAGCGCGGCGCCGACCATGAGTACGGTGATGGCGGCCGCGACAATGACAAGACGCGAGGAACGAAAGCTCCACCAAAGATCGCTGTCGAAGAAGCGGGTGATAAGGCTTCGCGGCGCAGCACGTGCGACGCGCGTCTCGACGGTCGGCAGCCCTTGTTCCTCGGTGCTCATGCTTCCCGCCCGTAGATGCGCACGCGCGGGTCGATCCACACATAGAGCAGATCGACGATGAGATTGATCAGTACGAACAGGAAGGCGACGAGCAGCAGGTAGGCGGACATGACCGGTATATCAGCGTTCTGCACGGCCTGGATGAACATGAGCCCCATGCCCGGCCACTGGAAGACGGTCTCGGTGATGATGGCGAAGGCGATGATGGCGCCAAGCTGCAGGCCGATGATCGTGATGACGGGGATCAGCGTATTCTTGAGTGCATGGCCGAAGTTCACGGCGCGATCGGAGAGGCCGCGGGCGCGTGCGAACTTGATGTAGTCGGTGCGCAGAACCTCGAGCATCTGCGATCGCACGAGCCGCGTCACGAGGGTCATCTGGAAGAGCCCGAGCGTGATTGCCGGGAGTATGAGCGCCTTGAGTCCGGAAGCCGTGAGAAAGCCGGTCGTCCAGCCGCCGATCCTGATGACTTCGCCGCGTCCGAAGGACGGGAGCATGCCGAGCTGAACGGCAAAGACGTAGATGAGCAGGATGCCGATCAGGAACGTGGGCAGCGATATCCCGATGAGGGATACGGATAAGAACAGTTTCGAGAGCCAGCTATCTCGGTGAATGCCCGTGTAGACGCCCATGGGAATGCCGAGCAGCACGGCGAAGAGCGCCGCCGTCAGCGCGAGTTCGAAGGTCGCCGGAAAGCGCTCGGCGATCAGCGAGGTGACGGGGCGCTTGACCTGATACGAAATGCCGAAATCATAGCGCGCGGCATTCCAGATGAAGCGGCCGAACTGCACAATCACCGGATCGTTGAGGCCGAGCCGCTCGCGCAGTTCCTCACGTTCGGCGAGCGTCGTGTCCTGTCCGACCATCTGATTGACGGGATCGCCGACGAAACGGAAAAGCACGAACGCGAGCAACGCCACAGTCAGCATGACGATGGCGGCTTCCAGGAGACGGCGGATCGTGAATGCGAGCATGGGCGACGGTCAGTCTCTTGAAGTCAGTGCGGGGCGAACCGGAGTTCGCCCCGCATGAACTGAATGACGCCCTACTCCTTCTGCGCCCAGTAGAAGAGGATCTGGTTGTCGGCGCGCTGGACGATCTTGACCTTCTTCGACACGCCCCAGGCCAGAGCCTGCTGATGCAGCGGGATAAGGCCGGCTTCCTCGTGCACGATGCGGAAAGCCTGTGCGATCAGATCGTCACGCTTCGTGTTGTCGGTCTCGACCAGGATTTGATTGGCGAGGTCGTCGACCTGCTTATTGCAGTAACCACCGTAGTTGAACGCACCCGAACCCTTGCCGTCGCGGCATCCGACGAGGTTCAGCAGCACATTGTGGCTGTCGAACGAGCCGGGCGTCCAGCCGAGAAGGTTGAACGAGCTGTCGTACTTTTGCGTGGCGCCAGCTTTCTCGAAGTACTTCGCTTTTGGCATCGCATTGAGCTTGGCCTTGATGCCGATGCGCGCGAGCATGGCGACGACAGCTTGGCAGACTGCCTCGTCATTGACGTAGCGATCGTTCGGGCAGTCCATCTCGACGCCGAAGCCATTGGGATAACCGGCTTCCGCGAGCAGCTTCTTCGCGGCGTCGGGATCATAGGCGTGCCGCTTGAACTCCGCGGCGCGTGAGAACAGCAGCGGCGAGATCAGCAGCGCGGAGTTGGCCGAATTGCCGCGCATGACGCGCGAGTGGATCGCCTCCATGTCGATGGCCTGATAGAAGGCCTTGCGCACGCGCGCATCCTTGAAGGGGTTCTTGCCCTTCACATCCGAGTAGAGAAGCTCGTCGCGCAGCGAATCCATATTGAGGAAGATCGTGCGCAGCTCCGGCCCCGTGAGGACATCCGTGCTGGCATTCGCCTTGACGCGTGCAATGTCCTGCACCGGTACGGGGTCCATCATGTCGATCTCGCCCGAGAGAAGGGCGGCGACGCGGGTCGCGTCGGACTTGATGGTCTGGAAGATGACTTCGGTGAGATTGTGCTCGGGCTTGCCCCACCAGTTGGGGTTCGGCTTGAACACGGTCTTCACGCCGGGCTGATGGCTCTCGACGATGAAGGGGCCCGTGCCGTTGGCTTTCAGCGTGAAGGGGCTGAGCTGGCTCGAGCTGGTCTGGACCTTCGTGGCGCCGTTATCCTCGGACCACTTCTTCGAGAAGATGTACCAGGTGTCCCACTCGTAGTGGAGGATGGGATTGGGGCCGGTGGTGATGAAGTCGACGGTGTGATCGTCGACTTTCACGACCTTGGTGCCGGCTGCGATGCGGCTCTTGATATTCGACTCGGGCGAGAGCGCGCGCTCGGCGGAGAAGACAACGTCGTCGGCCGTGAAATCCTCGCCATTGTGGAACTTCACGCCTTTGCGGAGATAGAAGCGCCAGCGCGTCGGCTCGACGATTTCCCAACGCTCGGCAAGACCGGGAATGATCTTCAGATCCTTGTCGCGCTTCGTGAGCCCCTCCATGACGTTGCCCATGGCGCCGAGCGTGAAGGTTTCGTTGAGCGTGTAGGGGTCGAGGGCATTGAGGTCGCCCTGGAAGGCATATCGGAACGTCTTGGCTTCGGCAGTTGGCGTGAGCACGGCCACGGCAAGGGCCGCAGCCAACGTCATGATGCGCAGCTTCATAGAATTCTACTCCCGACGGCTCGGTTATGGATCTGAGCGCAACTCATGCGCCGGCCCGGGATGCTTATTGCGTGCCCCGTGAGCCGGCCATAGCGCCGATACTGTCGTATCCCGAGCCGGTGGTCTAGCTGATCCGCGCACGGACGCCCGCTTCACGAACAGCGGGTGTTCGGCACAAGCGAGACCTATTGCATCCGCACCCAGTAGAAGAGGATGCGGTTGTCGGCGCGCTGAGCCATGCTGACCTTCTTCGAGACGCCCCAGCTCAGTGCCTGCTGGTGGAGCGGGATCATGCCGACTTCGTCGTGGATGATGCGGAAGGCCCTGGCGAGCATCTCATCGCGCTTCTGGACATCGTTTTCGACCGCGATGGCGCCTGCGAGCTCGTCGACGACGGGATTGCAGTAGCCGCCGAAATTGAATGTCGCGCCCTTGCCGTCGGCATCGCGGCATCCCGCGATCGAGCGCAGAATGTTGAGGCCGTCGAGCGAGCTCGCCGTCCAACCTGCCATGTTGAAGGAGCTATCGTACTTCTGCGGCGCACCGGCCTTATCGAAGTAACGGGCCTTGGACATGGCGTTGAGTTTCACGTTCACGCCGATGCGGGCGAGCATGGCGACGGTGGCCTGGCAGATCGCCTCGTCATTGACATAGCGGTCGTTGGGGCAATCCATCTCCAGCGCGAAGCCATTGGGGTATCCGGCTTCCGCGAGGAGTTTCTTCGCTGCCGCCGGATCATAGGGATGGCGTTGGAATTCCGCCGCGCGCGAGAACAGCGGCGGATAGATCAGCAGCGCCGACGGCGTAGCATTGCCGCGCATGATCCGCTTCTGGATCGCATCGATATCAATGGCCTGATAGAAGGCCTTGCGCACGCGCGCGTCCTTGAAGGGGTTCTTGCCCTTGACGTCGGAGTAGAGCAGCTCGTCGCGCACCTGATCCATATTGAGGAAGATCGTGCGCAACTCCGGGCCGGTCAGCACGTCCGTGCCAGCGCTGGCCTTGACGCGCGGGATGTCCTGCACGGGCACGGGATCGATCATGTCGACCTCGCCCGAGAGAAGGGCTGCAACACGCGTCGCGTCCGACTTGATGGTCTGGAAGACGACGTTCGTCAGATTGTGCTCGGGCTTGCCCCACCAGTTCGGATTGGCCTTGAAGATCGTGCGCACGCCCGGTTCGTGGCTGACGACTATAAAGGGGCCGGTGCCGTTGGCCTTGAGGGCGAACGGGCTCAACTGATTGCTTTTGATCTGGACCTTGGTCGCGCCATTCGCCTCAGCCCAGGACTTCGACATCATGAACCACGAATCCCACTCGGCGTGCAGGATCGGGTTCGGCACGGCCAGAACGAAGTCGACCGTATGACTGTCGACTTTCTCGGCGTTCAGCTTGGCGGCAAAGCGCGTGCGGATGTTCGACTCGGGAGAGAGTGCGCGATCGAGCGAGAACAGCACGTCGTCGGCCGTGAAATCCTCGCCATTGTGGAACTTCACGCCCTTGCGCAGGTGGAAGCGCCAGCGCGTCGGCTCGACGATCTCCCAGCGTTCGGCGAGCGCGGGCACGATCTTGAGATCCTTGTCGCGCGTGACGAGGCCCTCCATCGCATTGCCGAGCGTACCGAGCGTGAAAGTCTCATTTAGAGCATAAGGATCGAGCGCGTTGAGATCACCCTGGAAGGCGAACCGGAAGGTCTTGGCTTCTGCCGGCAACGCAAGAACGGCGACGGCTATGGCCGCAGCCACCGAGATGACACCGCGCTTCATGATCCCCACTCCTTTTGCCCTGTCGTCTGCCAGAACCGGGCGCGTTTCAGTGGAAGAGGAATTTCATGAACAATGTCTTCATGATGAGTGGGCCTTAACCACACTCAGGCGCATAGCTGGCCGTTTGGTTAAGCGCGCAAGACACTGTTTGCCGTTCAATTAGAGCCGTGGCGCGTCAGTCCAGCGGACGAGCTGCGGCTCGCCGAGGATCCTCGCGCGGTTCTGGGTCAGGGCGGCGAGATCGACATCATAAGTGAGGAGAATCCTCAGCGGCAGTTCGACGGCGACGACGACGCCCTTGGGGGCAAGACGCCTGCGCAGCTCTTTGCCCCCCCGTTTTGCGAGATCGTTGACGACCGGCAGCACCAGATCCCGCTCAGCAAGAATTTCTGCTTCCATGAGCGGTTCGAGGCGTTTGAGGCTGGCTGTCCGGCAGGCCTCCTGCATGGCCATCACCGTGGCCTTCTCGAATCCGGCTGGCGACGAGCGTCTCGGGTGAAATGCCCCATCGATGAACACGATCCGCGTGTCGATCACGGGGCCCTCGCCAGCCGGGCCTTCAGAGCAGATCCGAGCTGCGCCTCGCCCAACGGCGGCATTGAAAGCGTCAATCTCCGGCGGGCCGGCGAACTCGCTTTCGAAGAGATTGCCCTCGCCCGAGCGCCGGGGGACGATCCTGAGGCGCACGACGGCAAAATCTCCCGAGCCACCGTCCGCAGTTCCCAGGCGATGCTCGGCTTCGGCGACACGTGCCGGTGTCCAGCAGGACTGGACTTCGACTTGGCCGGTCTCAACCGGGCAGCCGGCAACCGATGTCAAATGGGCGATACGAGCCGCGAGGTCCTTGATCGTGGCCGCCTCGATGCGAAAAGTGCCCGCCCCGCTGCCCGTCGTGTAGCTGAATGTGGCGTCCTCGGCTTCGTGCCGGGCGAAGGCCGCTGCCAGCGCCGCCGCATCGCCCGGATGCTTCGCCGAGACGGTCTGGCTCAGCGGGAGGACGGGGGTATTGGTTCTCGGCGGCGACAAGGCGGTCTCGCGATGTGAGTGATTTGCCGGTGATTCTAGCGCAGGCATGGGGCACACGCATGGGGCAGGAGGGGGTGCTGCGGCGTCAGCGCGCCAAATTTCCACCGGGCGTTGCAAGCGTGAGACGCTGCGGTAGTTGTGTGCTTGCCGTCGGTGTGGCTATGCAAGCACTTGAGGGAAGCCGGGCGGGGCGCTAAGTCCCCAGGCCATGAGCGACAGACCGATTCTGCCCGGCCCGGGCCCCATTGAACCCGTCAACCTGCGCGAGGCTCTCGAAGAGCGTTATCTCGCCTACGCGCTGTCGACGATCATGCATCGCGCGCTGCCGGATGTGCGCGACGGCCTGAAACCGGTCCACCGCCGGATCCTCTACGCCATGCGCGAGCTGAAGCTCGATCCCACGGGCGGTTTCAAGAAGTGCGCGAAGATCGTCGGCGAGGTGATGGGTAACTTCCACCCGCACGGCGACCAGGCGATCTATGACGCGCTCGTTCGCCTCGCGCAGGATTTCGCCGTACGTTATCCGCTGGTCGACGGCCAGGGGAATTTCGGGAACATCGACGGCGATAACCCGGCGGCCATGCGATACACCGAGAGCCGCCTTACGCGGGTCGCGGAGGCGCTGCTCGACGGCATCGATGAAGACACGATCGATTTCCGGGATACGTACGACGGCACCAACAAGGAGCCGGTCGTCCTCCCGGCGAACTTCCCGAACCTGCTTGCCAACGGTTCTTCCGGCATTGCCGTCGGCATGGCGACGAACATTCCTCCGCACAATGTCGATGAGCTGTGCGCGGCGCTGCTGCACCTCATCAAGCATCCGAATGCGACCGTCGAGAAGCTGGTCGATTTCATTCCGGGACCGGATTTCCCGACCGGCGGCATCCTCGTCGAGCCGCGCGACAGCATCATCGAGACGTATCGCACGGGGCGCGGTGGCTTCCGCCTGCGCGCGCGATGGGAGAAAGAGGATACCGGCCGCGGCGGCTATCAGATCGTCGTCACCGAAATTCCCTATCAGGTGCAGAAGGCCCGCCTCGTCGAGAAGATCGCCGAGCTGTTGCAGGCCAAGAAGCTGCCGTTGCTCGGTGACATTCGCGATGAGAGCTCCGATGTCGTCCGCCTGATCCTGGAGCCCAAGAGCCGCACGGTGGATCCTCTCGTGCTCATGGAGAGCCTGTTCCGCGTCACCGAGCTGGAGACGCGCTTCGGCCTCAACATGAACGTGCTGACGGCGGGGCAGATACCGGCCGTGCTGTCGCTGCGCGATGTGCTCAAGCACTGGCTGGAGCATCGCCAGGAAGTGCTGATCCGGCGCTCGGAGCATCGCCTTGCCAAGATCAAGCACCGTCTCGAGGTGCTCGACGGCTATCTGATCGCCTACCTCAATATCGACGAGGTCATTCGCATCGTTCGCTTCGAGGACGAGCCCAAGGCCAAGCTGATCGCGAAGTTCAAACTTTCCGACGTGCAGGCCGAAGCCATCCTGAACCTCCGCCTGCGGTCGTTGTCGAAACTGGAGGAGATGGAGATCCGCGCCGAGCACGACAAGCTCAGCGGCGAGATGCGCGACCTGCAGGCGCTGTTGAAGTCCGAAGACCTGCAGTGGGAGCGTATTGCAGCCGAGATCAAGGCGACACGCGATACCTACTCCAAGAAAACCGAACTCGGCCGCCGGCGTACGGAGCTGGCCGATGCGCCCGCTATCGAGGTCGATATTGATCAGGCGCTCATCGAGAAGGAGCCGATCACGGTCATTCTCTCCGAGAAGGGGTGGATCCGCGCGCTCAAAGGCCATCCTGACGACCTCTCGAAGCTCGATTTCAAGCATGGCGACAGCCTCAAGCGGGCCGTGCGCGCCTCGACGACCGATAAGCTCATCGTCTTCACGACGAACGGGAAGTTCTTCACACTGGAAGGCAATCAGCTTCCAGGCGGTCGCGGGCACGGCGAGCCGGTACGCCTCATGGTCGATCTCGAAGAGAACCACGAGATCGTCGAGCTGTTCGTCCACGAACCGGGCCGAAAGCTCATTGTGGCTTCGACGTCCGGGCATGGTTTTATCGTGCCCGAGGACGAGGTGCTGGCTTCGACGCGCAAGGGCAAGCAGGTGCTGAATGTGGATGCCGACGCCGAGGCGCGGGTTTGCGTGCCCGTGCCGCCTGGCGCCGACATGTGCGCCACGATCGGCGAGAACCGGCGGATGCTGGTCTTCACCCTCGATGAAATCAACGAGATGACGCGTGGCAAGGGCATCATCCTGCAGCGTTTCAAGGATGGCGGGCTCTCGGATGTACGGCCTTTCGTGAAGAAGGCCGGACTGACGTGGCTCGATGCTGCTGGGCGCACGTATACCCTGGCCAGCAGTGATATGATGGAGTGGATCGGTCAGCGGGCCCAGGCCGGTCGCACGGCGCCCAAGGGCTTCCCGCGGTCCAACCGGTTCGGTCCGGCTTTCGGCCCTTGACGCATACAGGTCGCCGACCGCAAGTAGTGTTGGTGGCGAACTTTTTGCTCGAGGGCTTCTAAAAATATGTCGGCCGAGGCGCGCGGGCTCCTGCTCGAGATGTTTCATGCTGCCGTGGCTGCGGCACATCCGAGCACATGTCTCGCGCCACATCTGCCGCCGGCTCCGGCCACGGGCCGCCTCATCATACTCAGTGCGGGTAAGGCTGCGATCGCCATGGCTTCCGTGGCCGAGGCGCATTACGGGGCAGCCGGTATCGGTGACCGGCTGACGGGCGTCGCGACAGCACCGCACGGCTACGCAGCGGCATTCGCTGGTTCGAGGCCCGTGCAACTCGAGATTCTCGAAGGCCGCCATCCGACGCCCGACGCATCCTCTCTGGCAGCCGCCGAGCGCGCAATTGCGCTGGCGCGTTCGGCTGACCCTGACGACACCGTGCTGGTGCTCCTTTCAGGCGGTGCCTCTGCGTTGTGGGCCGCGCCTGCTGCCGGGCTCGAGCTTGCGGAGAAGACCGCGCTGACGCGGGGGCTTCTCAAATCCGGCGCCGATATCCATGAGATGAATGCCGTGCGCCGGCATCTCTCGCGCATCAAGGGCGGGCGGCTTCGCGCGGCGGCGGCACAAGCGGGCACATTCATCACGCTCGCGATCTCCGACGTGCCGGGCGATGATCCCGAAACCATCGGATCGGGGCCGACGGTGGCCGATCCGACGTCGCTGGCCGATGCGTGCAAGGTGATCGCGCGGCGCGTCGAGCGCATGTCGGAGTTGGGTCTCCCGGTTCCGGCCGGTGTCTATCGGGCACTCGAGAACCCCGCCAACGAAACCCCGAAGCCTGGCACCGAACTTTTCGCCGGCGACCGCTACCAGATCATCGCGACGCCTGTTGTGGCTCTGGAAGCTGCGGCGGCTCTGGCGCGTTCGCGTGGGTATGAAGTCGAAAGTCTCGGCGATCAGGTCACTGGCGAGGCGCGCGACGTTGCTGCCGCACACGCCATACTCGCCCGAAAGGCCCGCGCGGCAGGACGCCGGCTTGCCATTATCAGCGGTGGCGAACTCGAGGTCACGGTGCGCAACCGCGCCGGCCGCGGTGGGCGGAGCCAGGAATATGCGCTCGCGCTCGCCTGTGAACTCGATGGTCTTCCAGGCGTATCGGCACTTGGTGCGGATACGGACGGGATTGATGGCGGCGACGGCAGCGTCGCCGACCCTGCTGGCGCCGTGATCAGCCCCGATACGCTCGCGCGTGCCAGAGACTGCCACGCGGACGCCCGAAAGGCCCTCGATAACAACGATGCCACGACCCTGTTCGAGGCGCTGGGTGATCTCGTCCACACGGGACCCACCCATACGAATGTCAATGATTTCCGCGTGATCCTCGTCGAGCCGGCCTGACAGCATGATCCAGCTAAGTGAACGGGCCGACTGCGGCCGGGCGCATCTCCATGTGCCGCGTTTCTCCAAAATGAACTTCTTCCGCTTTCTGCTGGTTTCGTCCGTCGTGGGCCTCGGTATGGCGGCCGGAGCTGATGCTGCGCACGCGGATCTCAAGCTCTGCAATGCGACCGCGAGCCGGATCGGTGTTGCCATCGGCTATCAGGACCCCAAAGGTTGGGCGACCGAAGGCTGGTGGAACATCGCGTCACAGACCTGTGAGACGTTGTTAAAAGGAAAGCTTGGCAGCCGATTCTATTACGTGCATGCCGTAGACTACGACCGCGGCGGCGAGTGGGGCGGCACGAACATGATGTGCACGGCTGACAAAGTCTTCACGATCCGCGGGGTCGAGGAATGCACGCGGCGCGGTTTCAAACGCACAGGCTTCTTCGAGGTCGACACGCAGAACTCCAATGACTGGACGATCCGCCTGACAGATCCGGGCGATAACGGCGGGAAGGCACGATGAGACGAAACCGGAGAGTGAAGATCCTCGCGACGCTCGGGCCCGCGTCGTCTGCGCCCGAAGTGATCGAGAGCTATTTTCTCGCGGGCGTCGATGTCTTCCGCATCAACATGAGCCATTCGAGCTTCGACATGGTCCGCGGCCTGCACAGCGCTGTGCGCGCCGCGGAGATGAAGCACGGTCGCCCGATCGGCATTCTCGCGGACCTGCAAGGTCCGAAGTTCCGGGTCGGCAAGCTCGGCGGCGACCGCGTCGATCTCAAGACCGGGCAGACGTACATCTTCGACTCGCAGGAGCAGGAAGGCGACGACCAGCGCGTTTTCCTGCCTCATCCGCAGATCTTCGATGGTGTCGAGGAGGGGCATTCGCTGCTGCTCGACGACGGCAAGATCCGGATGCGCGTGACAGAGGTCGCGCCGTCGCGCATCGCCGCAGAAGTGATGGTCGGCGGTCCGCTCGCGAGCCGCAAGGGCATTTCGATGCCCGATACGATCCTGCCCATCAATCCACTGACGGACAAGGACAAGGCCGATCTCGACTTCGTCCTCAAGCTCGGTGTCGACTGGGTGGGCCTGTCGTTCGTGCAGCGTGGCGAGGATGTCGCGCTTGCCCGCCGCATGATCGGCCAGGGCGCGGCGATCATGTCGAAGATCGAGAAGCCTTCGGCGATTGCCGATCTCGACCAGATCATCGCGCAGTCCGATGGGCTGATGGTCGCGCGCGGTGACCTCGGCGTCGAGATGCCCGTCGAGCGCGTCCCTGGGCTGCAGAAGCAGATCACGCGCAAGGCGCGCGCGGCCGGCAAACCGGTGGTCATCGCGACGCAGATGCTCGAGAGCATGATCAGTTCGCCGGTGCCGACGCGCGCCGAGGTGTCGGACGTGGCGACGGCCGTATTCGACGGCGCGGATGCCATCATGCTGTCGGCCGAGTCCGCGGTCGGCAAGTTCCCGATCGAGGCCATCGGCATGATGGATCGTATTGCCATCGAAGCCGAAGCCGACCCGACCTACGACGTGCTGGTTCATGCGACGAGCACGCCGCCTCAGGAAACGGCAGCCGACGCGATTGCTGCCGCCACGCACGCCGTTGCCGATACGCTGAAGCTCTCGGCCATCATCTGCTTTACGGCGACCGGCTCGACTGCGCTCCGTGTCGCACGTGAGCGGCCCGGACTGCCCGTCATCGGCCTGACGCCGGTTGTCGCGACCGCGCGGCGGTTGGCTGTCGTCTGGGGCATGCATTGCGTTCTGACGAGCGATCCCGAGAACCTCGCTGACATGGTCAAGAAGGCGTGCCGGATCGCCTTCGAGGAAGGGTTCGTGCGCGCGGGCAGCGGCGTGATCATCACGGCGGGTGTGCCGCTCGGCTCGCCGGGGACGACCAACATGGTCCGCATTGCCTACGTCAACGAGCAGGGCGAGACGACGTCGCTGTCGATGTAGAGCTTATCCCCTCTCCCCGCGCGCGGGAAGAAGGGGAAGAGCTGCGTCAGAGCACGAGTACGCCGCGGTGCTGGGCTTCGCCCTCGGGCTCGACGTGGATCACGACCTCGGCGCCATCGATCTCGGCTTCCAGCGCACGTTCGATACGGTCGCAGATGCGATGGGCGTCTGCGACGCTCATCTTGCCTGGCACGACGAGATGAAAGTCGATGAAGGTCGCGCGTCCTGCCGTGCGCGTTCGGATGTCGTGTGCCTCGATAGCGCCATCGGCACTCTCGGCAATCACGGTCCGAATGCGTTGGCCGATCTCTCCGTCGACCGCCTCATCCATGAGTCCGCTGATCGATGAACTGACGACACGCCAACCCGCCACGAGAATGTTCATCGCAACGAGCGCCGCCATGGCCGGATCGAGGATCGTCCAGCCTGTCAGCACGGCAAGCGCCAGCCCGATGATGACGCCGACAGACGTGGCGACATCCGCGAAGAGATGCCAACCGTCCGCGACGAGCGCCGGCGAGCGCCAACGTCGGCCATAGTTGATGAGCACCCACGACCAGCCAACATTGATCGCGGTGGCCACGCCGCTGATGGCGAGGCCGAGCCAGGGTTCGTCAAAGGCCCGGGGCGCGCGCACGGCCTGCCAGGCAGCGTGCAAGATCATGATGGCGGCGAGGATGATCAGCACGCCTTCGATGACGGCTGAGAAGTACTCCGCCTTGTGGTGGCCGAACTGGTGACGGCGATCGGCGGGACGTGCGCTGATGCGAACGGCGAGAAGCGCAACCAATGCGGTAACGACATTGACGATGCTTTCGAGCGCATCGGAGTAGAGGGCGACGCTTCCCGTCACCCAATAGGCTGCATACTTGATGCCCAGCACCACACAGGCGACGACAATGCTCGCGGCGGCCATCCTGTGAGTGCGCGCTTCGATCGTCGGCATAAGTCCGGTCGGTCCGCGGTTGCTTTGACCGCAATGGTCTCGTGCTCAGCCCCTTCAACACGCTGGAGCATCGAAAAGCAACTTGAGAATTCGCTTTTGCAAGTAGTTGCAAATGGTTGGCGATGGCGCGTCGTCAGGCGCTCGCCGAACTGCGGTTGCCGGAGACTTCCTCTGCCAAGGCTGCGTGCGCTTCGCGGAAGGTGAGCAACCGGCGCTGTGCCTCGTCCCATACGGCGAGACGGGCGCATTTGATGCTCTCCCAGAGCGTCACGCGATTCATGGCTTGGAATTCCGGAGAGGCCGCGAGGCAGTCGTGCAGGCGATAATTCGGGATGACGCTGTTCAAGTGGTGGATGTGATGGAGGCCGATATTGCCGGTGAACCACTCGAGCGGCTTCGGCAGCACGTAGTAGGACGAGCCGCGGATCGCGGCGACCTGGAAGTCCCATTCGTCGCTGTCGTCCCAGTGTCCATCCTCGAACTGATGCTGGATGAAGAACAGCCAGCCGCCGAGCGCCGACGCCATGAGGATCATCGGCGCGATGATCCACGCCAGCGTCGCGTAGCCGATGGCCGCGCCAATGAGGCCATAGAAGATGATCATCGCGATGTTGAGGCCCACGACACTTCGCCAGCCCTCGCGAGGCTCGAGTGGATGTCCCCACGGGAGGCGCTGCAACACGACGAAGAAGAAGGGCACGCCGATCGGGAACAGGAACAGCGGATGTCGATAGATGCGATAGCGCAGCCGGGCCCAAGGCGAGCAGGCGCGATATTCGGCGAGGGTGAGGGTTTCGATATCGCCATAGCCACGCCGGTCGAGATTGCCCGATGTCGCGTGATGCTTCGCGTGCACGCGCCGCCAGAGGCCGTATGGCGTCATGGTCATGACGCTGATGAGCCGCCCGAGCGTGTCATTAGCGCGCGCGGACGGCAGGAACGAGCCATGTCCACAGTCGTGCTGGATGATGAAGAAGCGCACCAGAAGGCCCGAAGCCGGCACGGCGAGCAGGATCGTCAGCCAGTAGGCGTGCTCCACGGTCATCCACATGGCGGCCAGCAGGGCCAGGAACGGGATGGTGGTCGTGATGATCTGAATGATGGCGCGGCGCGTGTCGGCGCCCCGGTATTTGGCGCAGTGCGCGGCGAGCTTTCGCGCTTCAGTTTTGAGGGCGGCGACGTCGTTCGGTGCATCGTGGCGCGCCGCTGGTGGCTGCTGTGCAAATCGGTCTGTCGTGGTCACAGTGACGGACGCCTCCGGGCGCGGCTGAAATTTTGTGTTTATGCCCCGGAACCATTTCATCCCCCCGAGGCTTTCCCTCACGGTGTAGAAGCACGATTTGGCCTCTCCTGTCCTGGGACATGGGAGCGCGGTGCTGTGTAAAACGCCTTCTCTTTCCTTTCATGGCTCTAATGTGCGAGCTGGCCATGGCTCGCCGCGCACGTTATGCTTGTCCTGACTGTTTGTGCGGCGGTTCGGACGTGGGGCCTGTGTCCTGCGGCGCCTTGGTGGCGCGCGCATTTGTCACCACCCTGAGCCTCGCCTGTGATCGTTGAAATGCCGGAATTGGTTCGGACTTTCCGCCTGCGGTGCGAAATTCGATGCCAATATCGTCCCCTCGGCCGCTCGTGCCCTGATCCTGCGGAACGCCATGGCAGTCCCGGTTTCCCTCATCTGCGTCGGACATGCAGCGCTCGACCGGATCTACCGGATCGAGGGCTTTCCGCCGGAGCCCACCAAAATCCGGGCGCTCGAGCACATCGAGGTCGGCGGTGGAATGGCCGCCAACGCGTCGGTTGCCGCTGCGCGCCTCGGCGCACGGGCCGAGCTCTGGTCGCGTGTCGGTGATGATCAGGCCGGTGTCGCCATTCGGAATGGGCTCAAGGCCGACAAGGTGGACATCCGCTACGTCCATGCCTTCGAGGAGGCGCGCTCGTCGACCTCGGCTGTCATCGTCGACAGCCAGGGCGAGCGCATGATCATCACGCAGCGCGATACCTCGATCCCTGCCGGCACGAGCTGGCTGCCGATCGAGCGTGTGGCGGAGGCCAATGCGGTGCTCTGCGACCTGCGCTGGCTGGAGGCCGTGCGGGTGGTCTTGACTCGTGCGCGGCGAGAGGGTGTGCCGACGGTGCTCGACGCCGATCTCGGTGGCCGCGAGGCGCTGCCGGAGTTGCTGGGACTGGTCGACTATGCGGTGTTCTCGGCGCCGTCGCTCCATGAATTTGCGCGCGGCATGAGCGATGCCGATGCCCTTCAGCAGGTGCTGCGCCACGGCCCGCGTCATGCCGGCGTCACGCTCGGAGCGCGCGGCTATCTCTGGGCCGAACGCGACGGAAAGACGGGCCATCAGCCAGGCTTTCGCGTCGACGTTGTCGATACGACGGGGGCCGGCGACGCTTTTCACGGTGCCTTTGCGCTCGGCGTTGCCGAGGGTATGGCCATCGAGGCCAATGTCCGGCGGGCAGCGGCTGTGGCGGCGCTGAAATGCACGCGTCTTGGCAGCCGTGCGGGCCTGCCGACGCGAAGCGAGCTCGAGCTTTTCATCGCGCTTCACGAGGGCTGAGACCCTCCGGGCGCCATCGTGGGACGGGGGGCGCACATGACCGATCAGCACACCATTGCCTTCGTCAACGACGAGCTGAAGGCGCCCCTGGGCGAGACGATTGCTTTCGCGCAGGAAAATGGCGTGTCGGCGCTGGAAGTACGGTCGATCGACGGTCGCAACTTCCTCGCCCTCTCGGCGGCTGAGCAGCAGGACGCGGCACGGCGGATCTCCGATGCCGGGATCAAAGTTGTGGGACTGGCCTCGCCTCTGCTCAAATGGGCGGCACCGGGGCGCGTTGCCGGTCGATTGGGCGATCAGTTCGGCTTCGAGATCGGCTCACGCTCGCTCGGTGACATCGCACGGCTGACGGCCGACGCAGCACATCGCCTCGGCACGCGCAATGTGCGCATTTTCAGCTTCCTGACCTATGACGGGTTCACGCTTGCCGATCTCGACGCGGCGTTGGATGAGCTGCTCGCCTTGGCCGAGCGCGAGGATCTCGTCTTCCACGTCGAGAACGAGCCCGTCTGCAATATCCAGGACGAAGTGGACCTGATGGCGCTCATGCAGGCGCGCCGCCATCCGCGCCTCAAGGCACTTCTCGACATCGGCAATATCTACGCCAAGGGCGTCGCGCCCGAGGCCTCCCGAATGGCTGCCCTGATGCCGTTCGTCGATCATATGCATTTCAAGGACTTCTCGATTGGCGCCGGGCGTCGCCATGTCGCCGTGGGCGAGGGGGACATACCCTTTGGCGCTTTCATCGAGGCGTGCTTCGCAGCGGCCGCAGGGCGGGCGCTGACGCTTTCGGTGGAGACCCATGTCCCCGATGATCCGGTCGGGGCGACACGGCGTTCACTCGTGGATCTCAGGCAGTTGGTGGCCGCTGCGACCGCATGAACGGGATAAGCCGGCCATGGATGGTGGACGCCTGCGCGGCGCCCCGTTAATGGTGCGCCATCTTTCCGCTTTCCGGTCCTCAATAAGTTTGGGGCACACGACCAGCAGGGACTGCGCGCATGACTGACAAGGCGAAGGGCGCCGCGCTGGCGACCCGCGAGATGGCGAACGCTATCCGGGCGCTGGCAATGGATGCCGTCGAGGCGGCGAAGTCCGGCCATCCGGGCATGCCCATGGGCATGGCCGATGTGGCGACCGTGCTGTTCGCGGAGGTGCTGAAGTACGACGCCGCCGCGCCGCGCTGGCCGGCGCGCGACCGCTTCGTGCTCTCGGCCGGTCACGGCTCGATGCTGCTCTATTCTCTCCTCCATCTCACCGGCTATCCGGGCATGAGCATCGAGGAGCTGAAGAATTTCCGTCAGCTCGGCGCCAAGACTGCCGGGCATCCCGAGCACGGTCACGCCGAGGGGATCGAAACGACGACGGGACCGCTCGGTCAGGGGCTTGCGAATGCCGTCGGTATGGCCATTGCCGAGCGCATCTGGAATGCGCGTCATGGTGAGCTGTTCGACAACCGCACGTACGTGATCGCGGGCGACGGTTGTTTGATGGAAGGCATTTCACAGGAGGCGATCACGCTCGCTGGTCACCTCGGGCTCGGTCGCCTCATCGTGCTGTTTGATGACAACGGCATCTCGATCGACGGCCCGACCTCGCTCTCGACGAGCGAGGATCAGATCGGCCGCTTCAAGGCCGCCGGCTGGAACACGCTGGCCATCGATGGCCACGACATGGATGCGGTGCGCAAGGCGCTTGCCACCGCGCGGGGTGATGACAGCAAGCCGTGGCTGATCGCGTGCAAGACAGTGATCGGCTATGGCGCACCGAAGAAGGCTGGCACCGCCTCGACGCACGGCTCACCGCTGGGCGCGGAAGAGATTGCCGGCACGCGTGAAAAGCTCGGCTGGAAGAGCGCGCCTTTCGAGGTTCCGGCGGACGTGCTGGCGGCATGGCGCGCGGCCGGTTCACGCGGCCGGTCGGTGCGTGAGGCTTGGGAGCAGAAGTGGAGCAAGGTCGACGCGCGTGCGCGCGAGGCCTTCGAGAATCCGGCTGCGGCGTGTGCGGCCGATGTGAGCACGGCTGTCATCAATCTTCGCGAGGCGGCTGCTGGCGATACGGCCGAGCGCGCGACCCGCGTGTGGTCTGAGCGGTCGCTCGAAGCTCTGGTCGCTGCCCAGCCGGCGCTGATTGGTGGTTCGGCGGATCTCACGGGCTCCAACAACACCAAGGCCAAGAGTCAGAAGCCGATCGTGAAAGGCGACTTCTCGGGAAGCTATGTCTATTACGGCATTCGCGAGCATGGCATGGCCGCCGCGATGAACGGCATGGCGCTCTACGGCGGGCTCATCCCTTATGGCGGTACGTTCCTCGTGTTCTCGGACTACTGCCGTCCGTCGATCCGGCTCGCTGCGCTCATGCGCCAACAGGTCGTCTACGTTTTCACGCACGATTCGATCGGTCTCGGCGAGGATGGGCCGACCCACCAGCCGGTCGAGCATCTGGCCGCGCTACGTGCAATTCCCAATCTGAATGTGTTCCGCCCGGCCGACGGCGTCGAGACTGCAGAGTGCTGGGCGCTTGCCGCCGCATCCATTGAGGCGCCGTCCGTGCTCGCGCTGACGCGCCAGAACGTGCCGAACCTGCGTAAAGGACCTGTTGGCGAGAATGAGAGCGCCAGGGGCGGCTATGTGTTGCGCGAGGCCGAGGGCGGCAAGCGTGCGGTGACGCTGATCGCCACCGGTTCCGAGGTCGGCCTTGCTGCGAAGGCTGCGGATGCGCTTGCGGCGAAGGGCGTGGCCGCAGCGATCGTCTCGCTGCCTTCCTTCGAACTCTTCCGCAAGCAGCCTGCAGCTTATCGGCAGGCGGTGCTCGGTGATGCGCCCCGCATTGCGATCGAGGCCGCCGTCGAACAAGGCTGGCGCGAGTGGCTGCGGCCGGAAGATGCGTTCGTCGGATTGTCGGACTTCGGCGCCTCGGCACCGGCCGGCAAGCTCTTCGTGCACTTCGGCCTGACGCCGGAGCGCGTGGCTGAGGTGGCGCAGAAGCTCATCGGGTAGCGGCCGCGAAAGCGTCGGAACCCAAATTTCTTCGTGGGCGTTACGGCCTGAGCGGCGGTTATGGTGTGGCTGCTAGTTCGATCAACGTGAGTGTGTTGCCATGTCCAACAAATTTGTTCGGCTCATTGTTGCTGGTGGCTTGCTGCTGGGGACGGGCGCAGCATTCTTCGCGACCAGCGAACCGGTCCGGGCTCAACCTATTTGGGATCAGCCCTACGAGGAGTGGCAGTCCGAAAGCAAGCGACCGCGGCGCGGCTACGAGGGCTTCCCCGCTCCTGGCGTTTATTGCTCATACCGGCGTGAACCCATCCGTGAATGCAGCACCGACAAGCGCGGTCGCGAGCGGTGCAGGGTCGTGCGCTGGCGTCTCGTGCAGATGTGCAGCTGACCGCCGCTGCCGCGCGCTGCCATTCGATGCGCGCTGTTCGCGCTGACTAGCCCAATCGCCTCCGATACAACGCGATCAAGCGCTCCCAATGCCGTTCGGCGGCAGCCTTGTCGTAGATTTTGCGCTGCGGAAAGCCGAAACCGTGGTGCACGCCGGGATAGATCTCGAGCTCGCCCGGATTGCCGGATGCGTCGAAGAGCTTCTTCAGCTCAGCGACCATGGGCAGCGGCGCCAACTCGTCGATCTCCGCGCAGGCAATGTAGAGTTCGCCCTTGGCCTTCCTGAGCGTCAGGTGCGGACTCTCCTCCGCATCACTGACAAGCCAAGTGCCGTAGAAGGAAGCCGCGGCTGCGACGCGGTCCGGATAGCGGGCAGCGGCGGCGAGCGCATAAGGCCCACTCATGCAGTAGCCGTGCACGCCGATGGGGCCCGCTTTCGCGCCCCCGCGGCCATCGACGAATGACATCATCGCCGCGACATCGTCCATGACGGGCGGGATGGTCATCTTCGTGCGGATCGCCCGCATGCGCGTGTGCTCCGGACTGCCGTGCGTGAGCACGGTGGCCGGATCGAACTTCGAGTCGCGGCCGGCACGATAGTAGAGATTGGGTAGCAGAACGCAGTAGCCGACCGACGTGAGGCGGCGCGTCATGTCGCGCAGCTCCTCGCGGATGCCGGGCGCATCCATAAGCAACAGTACGGCGGGATGCGTGCCGCGATCCGGCTGGCAGACGAATGTTTCCATGGCGCCGTCGCGTGTTTGGATATCGAGCGTTTCTTCGATCATGGGGTGCTTCCTCCTGAGCGCCCGAGACTAGGGCTTGCGCGTCCAAAGATCGACTAGCGCGTGTGGCGCGCTATAGTCGATTGATGCAGATCCGAACTGCATCGGGAGGTAACGAAATGATCCAGCGCATCATGGTTCCGGGCATCATGGCCCCGGTAAGTCACTATTGCCATGTTGTCAGGGCCGGTAATCTCGTGTGGGTTTCCGGCGTCGTCGGTATGGAGGCGAACGGCCACATTCCGCCGGACACGGTCGCCCAGTTCGACATTGCCATGGATGTCATGGACCAATGCCTCAGGGCCGCAGGCGCGGGGCCCGAGCATGTCACCAAGGTTCAGGTTTTCATGACGGACATCAGCGAGCGGGCGTCCATCAACCCGCGTCGCATCGCGTACTTCGGCGAGCATCGGCCGGCTTCGACACTGGTCGAGGTCAAGGGGCTCGTCGATCCGCGGATGAAGGTCGAAATCGAGTGCCAGGCTGTGGTCGCCTGAGAATGTCACTCAGCGCGGCCGACGCCTGAAGAGTGCGCGGCCGTGCTTGGCTGCGATCAGCATGAGGTTCCACGACACACTGACGGCGAGTGCCAGTGAGAGCGAGAGTGCTGGCCCCCACGGGACGACCGTTGCGGCCACCAATGTGATCGCCAGCAGCATGCCAATGAGACCGCCGATCGAGTGCGCTAGCAGTGCCGCGGTGGCGGGGCCGCCGATCCGGTTGTGCAGCACCACGATGAGGCTCGTCGTTACGGTCGGCATGATCGATAGAATCCCGGTGAGCTGCGCCGGTACGAACGGGCTCAGTGCATTCACAGCGCCGACCACGATCGTCACGAGCAGGACGCGAACGACGAGATCGATCCACGAGCGCGCGCCGGCTTTCAACGGCACGGCATCGGTAAAGCGCGGCGCAAGCAGCAGGGAGGCGGTGAAAATCGGAACGGCGAACAGTAACGCCTCGGGAAGTGACCAGTCGTAGAGCTGAACGAACACGGCGCAGGCGAGCCATGCTGCGGAACCTGTCGCAAGGCTCAGCAGCATGGATTTTCCAGCGTGCGCCAGTAGGCCGTAGATCAGAAGATAGATCGGGATGACGGCGAATGCCGCCACCGACGCTGTCGTAACGCGTTCGAGAAATTCCGGCGGATGGTCGAGTGCCAGGAAGACATAGACGGGTCCGGTATAGACCGGTAGTGACGCGACCATGGCCCCGAAGAACGGCCCGGTCCGCTCGGAGATCATCGCCACGATGACTATGAACACGGCGACCGCCGCCATCCGTACCGCGAGCGCGGCAAAAGGCAGGTCCGCCAGCGCGGCAAGGAATTCCGTCACTCGATCCCGTCCCGTCGCGCGACATGCTGCTGTTAGATCGGCATGACGTACGACCGCGTCTCTTCCCCGCCGCTTGCCGCGGCACTCGCGATGTTCTGCGAGAGCGAGTTGGATCGCCCAAGCGAAGCGCTTCTATTTTTGTCGAATTGACGCGTTCAGTAGGTGCTTCGTTGAGCGCGTGCTAGACTCGTATGAGCTGAGCCGCGCGGCCGGTCAAGCCCGCGTCCAACCATCGGCACCGAGACGCTCCTGTGGCGCGAAGCGGGATTTGTAGCTCATCTTGCGCGAGCCCTCGATCCAATAGCCGAGATAAAGGTACGGCAGACCGAGCCGGCGCGCATACTCGATATGCTCGAGGATCATGTAGCTACCGATGCTGCGGAACTGATCATCGGGATCGTAGAAGCTGTAGACCATCGAGATGCCGTCCGAGAGCTGGTCGCACAGCGCGACAGCCTTGAGCGGCGCGCTCTCGGCGCGATGCAGATGCGGCTTGTCGGGCCCGACGCGATACTCGGTGAGGAACGTGTCGACGATCGAGTCCTCGACCATCATCGCGTAGTCGAGCACGCTCATGTCGGCCATGCCGCCATCGCCGTGGCGCGCGTCGATGTAGCTGCGGAAGAGACTGAAATGCTCCGACGTCGCGACGGCCTGGATACGGCGCGCCTTGAGGTCGCTGTTGCGGTCGATGATGCGGCGGAAGTTGCGACCGGGCTCGAACTCATTGACGAGCACACGTACCGACACGCACGCCTGACATCCCTCGCAGTAGGGCATGTAGGCAATGTTCTGGCTGCGCCGGAAGCCGCCTTTCAGCAGGTTGTCGATGAGGGCGCGCGGCTTATCATGAGTGAGATGCGTGAAGAGCTTGCGCTCCGCCCGCCCCGGCAGGTAGGGACAGGCCTGCGGTGCCGTAACGTAAAACTCGGGGAACTGCTTCTGTTGTTCGGTCACCTAGCGCCGCCCTCTCGTGGGTTCGCATAAGCATACAGCATACGTGAGCGCGCCGGGCGGTTTCAAGCGACACGGTGTGCGGCAGGTTTCTGATACATTGCGGGAAACCTTGCGAGGGTTGGTGCATGAGCGAGGCGGCGACGACTGAAGTTCTATTCTACCACCTCGAACGCCAGCCGCTCGAGAGGATCCTGCCGAGCCTGCTCCAGCGCACGCTCGAGCGGGGCTGGCGCGCTGTCGTCCAGGTCGGTAGTGCCGAGCGCCTCGATGCGATCGATGCGCACTTGTGGACCTTCGCCGAGGATAGCTTTCTCCCGCACGGCACCGTGAAGGAAGGGGCGCCTGATCGCCAGCCTATCCTGCTCACGCTCGGCGAGGAGAACCAGAACGGCGCGGGCGTGCGTTTCCTGCTCGACGGGGCCGATATGGAGACCTACGCGGGCTATGCGCGCATCGTCGTCATCTTTGACGGACGCGATGGTGATGCTCTTGCTGCCGCGCGCTCCCAGTGGCAGCGCGTCAAGGCGCAAGGGTGCAAGGCCACTTACTGGCGCCAGGGCGACAGCGGACGTTGGGAACAGAAGGGCTGAGGGCGTGACGCCTCAGTGCCGCGTGCCGAGCGTCGTTGGCCAATAGTGCGCGGGCGCGAAGCCCTGCGGCTTCGGCTCGACGACGTCGGCCATGGTGCGGAGCACGGCAGCCGCAGCGTGACCGTTGGCCGTGCGGTAGGCAGCGGCGAACGGCTGCCAGAGGGGAGACATAGCGGGGCTGCTATTGCCGACCAGCGCACGCTGCGCCATGGGTACCGCGGCGTCGAGCCACATCTGCTGCCATAAGGCGAACGGGTTGCCCGTCGAGGCCGTGGGCTGCGCAGGCAACCAGGGCAGCAACGGGTTTGCGGTACCGGCCGGGGCCCGCCAGGGTATCAGGTTGGCGGCCATGCTTGCGGGCCAGAGCGCAGGATTGGCCGTTGTCTGAAGGGATTGCGGCGGCATCCACCAGGGCGAGGCAGTGGACGTGAGCTTGCGCGCCGGTGTCGTCCCGAGCACACCCGACCAGAATTCGACGGTCGCCCGCACGAGCTGGGTCGAGCTATCGACCCAGAGCTGGGCGAAGGTCATCGGCAAAAATGCATTGGTGCTCATAACGCCTCGGCATTGCGCTGAGATATCAGGATCAGGGATATATAAGCGCTATTTTGCATTGCAGCAAGATTAATCCCGCAACGCAAAACGGCGCGACCAAGCGGCGCGCCGTTCATACTTACATCAGGTGGCTTGGAAGGTCAGGGCGAATCGCCTGGAGCGCTCTCGGAGCCGCCGCTGAAGATGTTGCCGACCCAGTCGATGATGGTATTGCAACTGCCGTTCGGCCCCTGCATGCCGCCGGCATTGTCGTCCATCGCGCGCTCCTTCCAGTTGCCGTCGCGGCAGTACTGGGTGTGTTGGCGCTTCTTTTCCGCGGCGGAGGCGACGCGCTCGTAGTCCTTGTCCTTCGGCCATGAGGGATCGGCGGCGGGGGAAACGGCGGCGGCCGCCGCTGGCTGTCCGGGCTCCGGCAGACGCTGCGTGCTCGGCGGCATGACGAGCGGTGCGCGCGGTGCGAGCTTCGGCTCTTCCTTCTGGCCCAGGGCGCCAGTCGCGACACCGAGGCTGTTCAACAGCGGACTGTTGATTTCGACGCCGTCGGCGCAGCCACCGAGCAAGGCGGCGGCGGTGATGACGCTCGCAATGCCCACCCGGGCGCGCCGGCTGATGCGTGATGTTCTCGCGGCCATGACTATCACCCCCGATTTGCCGGCTGCTGCCCCATCCCCGGCGCGCCAGTCGGCGGAATGTTCCTTACCTATGAGCCTTTTGCGGCATCATTACGATTCGGCCAGAAAGAGTCATATAGCAGCCCCACGACGCCAGCAACAATGGCCACGTCGGCGATATTGAACACGTACCAGCTCCAGCCATTGGCATAGAGGTGGAAGAAATCCGCCACACCGCCCCGAATGACGCGATCCAGCGCATTCGCGAGCCCGCCGCCGATGATCAGCCCGATCGAGGCGGCCATCAGCGGATTGACGCGGCCGCGCACCAGCCAGATCCAGAGCCCGATCGACGTCAGCGTGGCAAATCCGGCGAGCGCCCACTGTCCGCCGTGTCCGTCCTGGGCGAGCAGGCCGTAGCTGATCCCCTTGTTGAGCACGAACACCAGATCGAAGAACGGGGCCACATGCACTGGCTGCTGCGCGGCGATGTCGTAGACGTTGAGCATCCACCACTTGTGGACCTGATCGATCGCGAGGGTCGCGAGCGCCAGTGTCAGGCCGAGGCGCGCATAGCCGCCCCAAAGCCAGCCGCGGCGCTCATCTGCGGCGCTGCCCAGGACGGTGCGCTCCTCGATTTCACTCATGCCTTATCAAGCTCGCGCATTGCGGCGGCATCGCGAGCCGAAAGCTCGGGATAGGCTGGATCGCTACCGACGTCGGTTGTGACCCGCCAGGAGCGTGCGCACTTCTTGCCCTCGGCACGTGCTGGAACCACGCCGACACCCGACACTTCGGCCAGCGCGAACGCGCCCTCCGGTGCCGGTGTATCGACGATCCTGATGCCCGACGTGATGCAGACCTCGGCCATGTCGATGCCTTTGAGGGCCGCAGCAAGCTCGCCGTTGGTTACGTGCACCATGGGGGCAGCTTCGAGGCTCGATCCGATGCGCTTTGCGGCCCGTTCGATTTCGAGGGCGCCTGTCACGGCCGAGCGTACGCGGCGCACCTGTTCCCACTTTGTGGCGAGCGCGTCGTCGCGCCATTCGGCGGGAGCGGCTTTGAATGTCTCGACGTGCACCGAGCCGTCCTCGCTCGGATAGCGCTGCAACCAGGCTTCCTCGGCTGTGAAGACGAGGATGGGCGCGATCCATGTCGTCACGCACTGGAAGATGTGCTCGACGCACGTCAGCGCCGCGCGACGGCGCAAGCTCGAAGGCCCGTCGCAATAGAGCGCGTCCTTGCGCACGTCGAAATAGAAGGCCGAAAGCTCGGTATTCATGAACTGCGCGAGGGCTGAGACGACGCGCTTGTAGTCGTACTCCGCATAGGCGCGGCGCACGAGCGGCTCCAGCGTCGCGAGCTGATGGAGCATGTAGCGCTCCAGCTCCGGCATATCTGCCGGCGCCACTTCCTGCTCGGGCTTGTAGTGTGCGAGCGTGCCGAGCATCCAGCGCAGGGTGTTGCGCATCTTGCGGTAGGTTTCGACGAAGTTCTTGAGGATCTCCGGCCCGATGCGCAGGTCGTCCGAGTAGTCGGACGCGGCGACCCACAGGCGCAGGATGTCCGCGCCCGAATTCTTGATGACATCCTGCGGCGCCGTCACGTTGCCGACGGACTTCGACATCTTCTGCCCCTTTTCATCGAGGCAGAAACCGTGTGTCAGAACGACGTCGAAGGGCGCACGTCCACGCGTGCCGGAGGATTCGATCAGCGAGGAATGGAACCAGCCGCGATGCTGGTCCGATCCTTCGAGATACATGACGCGATCGCGTCCACCATCGACCTGCCGCTCGATGCCTTGCAGGCTCGGGAAGTGGAGGTCGTTGAGGACGTAGCTGTGCGTGCTGCCCGAGTCGAACCAGACATCGAGCACGTCATTGACCTTCTCGAAGTCCGCGGGATTGTGATCAGGCTTCAGGAAGCGCGCGCCGTCGGTGTCCGAGAACCACGCATCCGCGCCCTCCGCGTACATGGCGTCGTAGATGCGCTGGTTGACCTGGGCATCCACGAGGACTTCGCCGTCGCTCTTGCGCACGAACACGGTGATCGGCACACCCCAGGCACGCTGCCGCGAGATGACCCAGTCGGGCTTCGCCTCGATCATGCCGGTGATGCGGTTCTCGCCCGACTTCGGCACCCACTCCGTATCGCGGATCGACTGCAGCGACACCTCGCGCAGTGAGCGGTTGCCGAGCGAGGGGATCGCCTTGTCCATGTGGATGAACCACTGGGGCGTGTTGCGGAAGATCACCGGCTTCTTCGAGCGCCACGAGTGCGGATACTGATGCTTCAGGCGTCCGCGCGCGAGCAGCATGCCGCTTTTCACGAGTGCGTCGATGACGGCTTGGTTGGCGTCGCCCTTCTCGCCCTTGTCGTTGATGACGCGCTTGCCCTCGAAGCCCGGCGCGTCCTTCGTGAAAGCGCCGTTCTCGTCGACGGTGTAGGGGATCGCCGGATCGACATCGCGCGCCTGCAGCAGTCGCGTCGAGGCCGTCCAGATATCGAAGTCCTCGCGGCCATGGCCGGGTGCCGTGTGCACGAAACCCGTGCCCGCGTCGTCGGTGACGTGGTCGCCATCGAGGAGCGGCACGTTGAACTGATAGCCGCCGAGGCCTGCGTCACGGAGTGGATGGGCGCAGATGATGCTGGCGAGATCCTCGGGCCTGACCGCAGCGATCTTCTCGAAAGCCTCGACCTTGGCAGCCTTCATCACCTCGGCCGCCAGCTTATCGGCGAGGATGAGCTGGTCGCCGACCTTTGCCCAGTTGCCCTCCGGCGACGCCGTGACCTCGTAAAGGCCGTACTCGATCTTGGAATTGAATGAGATCGCGCGGTTGCCCGGGATCGTCCAGGGTGTCGTGGTCCAGATGAGGACGAAGGCGCCAACGAGCTTGTCGGCGAGGACGAACTGCCGGTCCGTTTCGGCGATCGCAGATTTGGAGTTGCCTGTCGGCGTGCTGGCGACCAGCCGCTCGATCGGAAACTTCACCCACACCATGTCCGACTGATAGTCGTGATACTCGACCTCGGCTTCAGCCAGCGCGGTCTTCTCGACGACCGACCACATGACCGGCTTCGAGCCGCGGTAAAGCTGTCCCGTCTCCGCGAACTTGATCAGCTCGCGCGAGATCTGTGCCTCGGCCGGGAACGTCATTGTCGTGTAGGGATGATCCCAGTCGCCCTCGACGCCGAGCCGCTTGAATTCCTCGCGCTGCACGTTGAGCCAATGCTCGGCGAACGCGCGGCACTCGGCGCGGAAGGCCTTCATGGCCGCCGGATCCTTGAGGTTCGGCTTGGCCTTGCCCTTGGCCATGTACTCCTCCTCGATCTTCCACTCGATCGGGAGGCCGTGGCAGTCCCAGCCCGGCACGTAGTTAGAATCGTGCCCGAGCATCTGCTGCGAGCGCGTCACGAGATCCTTGAGGATCTTGTTGAGCGCGTGGCCGATGTGGATGTTGCCGTTGGCGTAGGGCGGGCCATCGTGAAGGATGAACTTGGCGCGTCCCTTCGCGCTCTCGCGGAGCTTGTCGTACAGGCGGATCTTCGCCCACCGCTCCAGCATTCGCGGCTCCATCTGCGGGAGCCCGGCCTTCATCGGAAAATCCGTCTTGGGGAGGAAGAGGGTCTTCCCCCAGTCGCGCGCTTCGGTCTTGGTGTCGGTCATGAGGTCAGCCTCGGGGGCTCGGACGGTCGGGATGCGGCCCAACGCGGGCACGCTCCGTCTTCGATTGGGGCATTCCGGTCCCTGATGCGGCCGGGAAGCCTTTACGCGTTGATTTCACGTGCACTTCTGAGGCGCAGATGTGCCCTGACCCGGCGCCCGGAGGCAGCCGGGACTCGAATTCGCCCTGGGCGGACTATGAACGCGCGAAGCAGCATGATCCGCATCTCATACCGGCCGCAGAAGACGCTTTCAACTGCGACCCGTGCGCGAGTGCGCACAACTCAAATAATCGCGCGGATGGCCCTAATAATGTGCGCCGCCGTTCACCTCGATGGTCTGGCCCGTGGTGTAGGCGGCATCCGGTCGGCAGAGCATGGTCACGATATGGGCGATCTCCTCGGGCCGGCCATCACGCCCCACGGGATTGGCGGCCGTCGCCGTAGCCGCCGGACGGGCCCCCGCCGCGCCGCTGCGGACGGTATCGATGGCGCCAGGGGCGACCACGTTCACTGTAATGCCGTGCGGACCCAGCTCCGAGGCGAGTGAGCGCGCCATGCCGATCATGCCGGCCTTGGCTGCCGAGACGTGCGTGCGTCCCGGCGTGCCCTTGAACATGGAAATGCCGCCGATATTCACGATCCGGCCCCAACCGCCCTTGATCATGTGCGGGGCGGCATAACGCGTGCACAGAAAGGCGCAGTCGAGGCTGTTCGCCAGCACCTCGCGCCATTCCGCGTAAGACATCTCGACGAGCGGCGTGTTGCGGCGGATGGCGGCGTTGTTGACCAGTATGTCCACCTTCCCGAAGCGCCCTACGGCAGCCTCTACGAGGCTCTGCGCGCCAGCTTCGGTCGAGACGTCAGCGAGGTGGCCGATGGCGGTGGCGCCTTCGGCGGCAAGCAGCGCCACGGCTTCGTCGACGCCTTCCTTGTCCTTGCGCGCATGAATGACGAGGGATGCCCCCTCCGCGGCCAGGGCGCGCGCGGTCGCGCGCCCGATATTGCGGGCCGAGCCCGTGACAATCGCGACCCGCCCATCAAGTGATGGCATGATGTGAACCTCCCCGGTGATGTGACGCGGCATCCATCATTCGGCCGCCGCTTTGCGCCACCATTGCGCGCGGTCCGGCCCTGGTGCAACAGTTTGCGCGTGTTGGGCGAATCATTGGGGGCTAAGCCCCGACCATCCCGCCGGAGATTGACCGGTTCATGAGCAGCCAGAAATCATCCAAGTGGGGGATCGCGCAGGCAGCCAGTGCCTTGGTTGCCAAGTCCAAAGCCGGACAGGGTGCGCAGAAGCCTCAAGCCAAGCCTGAAGCGGTGCCCAAGGCAGCAGCCGCGTCGTCTGTCGCCAAGCCACGCGTTTCGGTGGTCCAGCCGCACGCCAGATATCATTTGCCCCAGCAGTTCGGCAGCGCCGAACGGATCGCTGCGGAGCGCGACAAGCGCCTGGGGGGCTTCGTCGTGGCCGGTGTGATCGGCATCGCGCTGCTGATGTTCGGCTCTAAGTACGCAGGTCTCTGGGAAACGCCAGGGTCGCCTCCTGCGCGCGATCGCATTGAGGCCAAGCGTTCGACGCCGGAGAAGGTGCCTGCCAAGCCACAGCCGCCGGAGTCGCGGCCAGAGCCTCCGTTGCGCAAGTCCGACAAGTCCGGCAGCGAGCCCGAGACCGAGGTCAAAAAGGCGCTCGAGCAGGCGGCGCGGCGGATACATGAGGAAGCCGCCAAACGCAAAGCCGGGGAGGAAGGCCGGCCGGTTCCGCCGCCTGCCGCTCCCGTGCCCGTGAGTCCAAGTTCCGACCGCCCGAACCTCGCGGACACCGACTGCCAGATGAGCAAGCCGGTTTCCGCCATCGTGCCTGCGTGCTCAGCGATCATCGCGCAACACAACGACTATGCCGATGCCTATTTCATCCGGGCGTGGGCACTGCGCGAACGCCATCAACCTGAGCGCGCGCTCACCGACTTCAATCGTGCGATCTCACTCCAGCCGACGCAGCAGCCCGCGTATTATTCGCAACGGGCGCTGACCTATGTGCGGATGCGCGATTTCGATCGCGGGCTGGCGGACTACAACAAGGCTATCGAATTGAACCCGCGCAGCGCGACCATTCATAACGATCGCGGCGCGGCCTATCTGGATGTGAAGGACTATTCGCGCGCGCTCGCTGATTTCAACCGCGCCATCGATATCGATCCGCGCTATGCCGTGCCCTACAACAATCGCGCGCGCACTTATGTCCTGAGCGCGAGCGATCATATGACTGCCATCATCGATCTCGATCGCGCGATAGAGCTCAACCCGAAATACGCGCTCGCCTTCGAGAACCGCGGCCTCAGCCACCTCGAGTTGAAGGATATCGCGAAAGCGCTTGCCGATTTCGAAACGGCGCTCGAGCTCAATCCACGCTCTGCACGTGCACTCAACGCGCGTGGCGTCGCCTACGAGCGCCAAGGAAACCGCGACCGCGCGATCGCCGATTATCGGCGGGCTCTGGAGGCCGATCGCAATTTCACGACCGCGCGCGAAAACCTGACACGGCTTGGTGTGAAAATATGACGGAGAGCGATCCAAATACGGATGCCAGTGCGCAGGCCAGTGCGGATACAGGCCAAGCCGCCGATGAGAGGCGCATGGGGCGGCGCGCGCGGTCGACACTGGAGCAGAACACGGCATCGCTTGGCGAGCGTGGCACCTCGCCGGCGCGTTTCCTTCTGGTGCTCGGCATAGCGCTGGTACTGGTTGCCGGCGCGACGAATGTGCTTGGTCTGTGGTCACTGCCCGGACAATCCGAGGCGCGGCAGGAAGCTCGGCGCAAGGCAGAAGAGCGCAGGGAAGCAGAGAGGAAATCTGCAGAACGCGAAGCCGCGCGACAGTCCGAGGAGACCCGCAAGGCCGCCGAGCGCGCGGCTGCAGCGCGCCAGGAGGACGAAAAGCGTGCTGCCGGAAAAGCGACCAAGGCCGCCGAGGACACACGCCGCCGCGGGACGGAGACAGCAGCCAAGCCGCCAGCCTCACCGCCTTCGGCTGCTTTGCCGAGGCACCCGAGCCTTCCCGACAGGCCGCCGGCTTCGCACGCTGTGCCATCCCGTGAGCCGGCGACGAAGCCTGCAAGCCCGCGCGAAATCATGGAGCAGGTGCGCCGCATTCAGGAGGAGGCCAGCCAGAACCTGCCGAGCGTGGATGCCACGCAGCCTTCGACTCAAGCAGATCCACCGGCGCCGCCACGCGACTCGAAACCGCCGAGCCAGAAGGATCTGATCGAGGACATTCGCCGCAAGCTCGATCGCCGTTCCGGCAAGGCAGGTGAAACCGAGACTGCTGCGCGCCAGCCCCCGGCAACCACGGCGAACGAAACAGCTCGCACACCGGCATCGAGGCCCGATCTCGGCTCGACGGCCTGCCGACTCGACCGTCCTTACCTCCAGGCCATCACTGCGTGCGACGACGTCATCAAGCAGCATCCCGACGCTGCGGAGGCCTACTTCGTGCGCGGCTGGGCCCGCAATCAGGGGCGCGAGTGGGGGCGCGCGATCACGGATCTCTCGCGGGCGATCGAGCTCGATCCGAGCGAGTGGCGTGCCCACGCGCAGCGCGGATATGCGCTCCATTCGATACGCGCCTTCGAGCGATCAATAGAGGACTACACGAGCGCTATCGATGCGCGTCCGAGCGATCCTGCGCTCTACAACAATCGCGGCCTCTCGCGGATGATGAACAAGGACTACCCTGGGGCGCTCGCCGACTATGACAAGGCCATCGAGCTCAATTCGCGATATGCGCTCGCGTATTTCAATCGCGCGCGGCTTCATCAGGCCGATGGTCCGCGGCTGGAACGCGCATTGGAGGACGTCTCGCGCGCGATCGAATTCAATCCGCGACTGGGAGCTGCGCTGACACTGCGCGCCGATATCCATGCCACGCTCGGTAATCATCTCCCCGCGATCGAGGACCTGACACAGCTCATCGCGCTCGATGGGCGCAATTCGCTCGCCCATATTCGCAGAGCGCGCAGTTACGTCGAGACGGGGGCTTATGACCAGGCGATTTCCGATGCCGACAAGGCGCTGGATATCTTCCGCCGCTCGCCGGACGCCCTCATCGAGCGCGGCCGTGCCTGGGAAGGCAAAGGCGATCTCCAAGCAGCCATCCGCGACTACCGAGCGGCGCTCGATATCCAGCCTGGGCACGCGACCGCGCGCGACCATCTGAGGCGCGTCGGCGAGAATTGACACGCGCCTTTCCGGCTATTTCCCGCTGACCGGCCCCGCCAGAAAGATCTCCGAACGCTCGATTTCCTCGATCTCGGTCATGGCCGCCGCGAAATCCGCGTGATCGTCATTGAGTGTCCCAATGCGCCGCTCCAATTCCGAGAGGCGCTGGCGGCCGGACAGTTTGTGCAGAAAGATGGCCGACACCGCTGGCTGGTAGAAGCGCTCGCGATCGCTTTGCGTGAGAATGACGCCGCGCAGCTTGTCGCCACCGCGCTGGAAGCGATTGAGCGTGACGAGCCGCAGGGCGCCCTGAAAGGTCGTGAGAAGCTGAAGCATCCCGGTATGTGGGCTGATATAGACACCACCCGCGTGCTGAGTGGAGGCATCGGCGCCGCGACCCTTCGGCATCCCCTGCAGCTCGAGAAAGCGCAGGCGCGACAGATCCTCGTCCCAATCGAGTTCGTAGACCGAGCGATAGAGCGCGTTGCGGCGCGAGAAGATTCGCCGATAGGCGAGATAAGGGCCGAGATAGTCTTCGTAGGTCGCGAGGAGATAGCCACCGTAGCTCTCGTCGGCGCGCCCCTTGAGCCCGCCCTCCGCCGCACCATTGGCGGACGGCGTCCCGAGCAGCGCGTCGAGATCGATGGTGAGGCCTCGTGCAACGCCGGCGATGGTTGCATCGCGCACCGGCTGTCCCGCCAGCAGATTGCCGAGCGTGCGCTCCTTGCAGCCGGCGATTTCTGCAAGCGCCGTTCGCGTCAGGCCGCGTTTGGCCATTTCGATGCGCACAAGGCGCACGAATGTCTCCCTCTGGGCTGCTGTCAGCAGCGACGACATAGTCTTGGTCTCCCCGGCCCCCGCCAGATTGCTTCGTCCTCTGAGAATGGCCCCTGATGTCGAGCTGTCAATTGCTGTCGCTGGCAAGCAGTGCGGGCATCGATCAGGGGACGATGTCGCCTTTAGCGCGCGCAAGGCTCCCGTTATCGGCGGCTGCAATCGGCGTACACTTTCGCAAGCGACGTACCACTTTCGGCTAGGATTCGTGCCGTCACGTGTTGTTTTTGCAACGGCGAGCACAAATAGACGTTCGTAAGATCGAGAAGATGGCTTTGCGTCTGTGGTATGTGCTCCCCGCCTCGCTCAGATGCGTCCATATCTGCCGAGACCGTCCCTTGGCCCTCTTCGAGGGGCGGCGGCGCGAGGGAGTGAGTTAAGCTCGAGTGCGTGTTCCCCGCGGTGTGCGCTAGCTTTTGTCTAAGCGGAGTGTCCGAGTGAAGAATAGGATGACGGCCGGCGTCGGCCATAGCGATGGTCGCGCGGTTCCACGCAAGACCGTTCTGGTGACTGGAGGCGCTGGGTTTCTCGGCTCGCACCTCTGTGATCGCCTGATCGCCACTGGCCACGACGTCATATGCCTCGACAACTTCTTCACCGGCGCCAAGCAGAACGTCGAGCACCTGATGGCACACCCTCGATTCGAATTGATGCGTCACGATGTGACGTTTCCGCTCTATGTCGAGGTCGACGAGATCTACAACCTCGCCTGCCCCGCGTCGCCCGTCCACTATCAGCATGATCCCGTGCAAACGACCAAGACGAGCGTGCATGGTGCGATCAACATGCTGGGCCTCGCAAAACGCCTCAAATGCCGTGTGTTCCAGGCCTCTACCTCGGAGATCTATGGTGATCCGTCGATCCATCCTCAGACCGAGGATTACTGGGGCAATGTCAATCCGATAGGACCACGCTCCTGTTACGACGAAGGCAAGCGCTGCGCTGAGACGCTGTTCTTCGACTATCACCGCCAGCATCGCCTCGAGATCAAAGTCGCCCGCATTTTCAACACCTACGGACCGCGCATGCATCCCAGCGACGGGCGCGTTGTCTCGAATTTCATCGTTCAGGCCCTGAACGGCGAGCCGATCACCATCTACGGCGACGGTAGCCAGACACGCGCATTCTGCTACGTCGACGATCTGATCGAGGGCTTCGTCCGGCTGATGGAGAGCCCGACTGAGGTGACGGGACCGATCAATTTCGGCAATCCGGGCGAATTCACCATCCGAGAGCTTGCGGAGCTCACGATCGAGATGACCGGCTCTCGATCCAAACTAACATTCCTGCCGCTACCGCAAGACGACCCGAAGCAGCGCCGGCCGGACATCAGTCTTGCCGAGCAGAAACTCGACTGGCGGCCGACCATCCCTTTGCGCGACGGCTTGCGCCAAACAATCATCTACTTCGACCAGCTCATGACCGGTGGGCATAAATCGCGTGATGCGCATCAGCCGTCTTGATGCGCGGCCCTCACCGTCTCTGCCTCCAATTCGGTCGAGCGCTGTACCGGGGGGCCTGCCGCCGAGGAGTTGTCTCTCGTTCCGCCGAATTCGCCGTTCGGCATCTTCACGCGACGCACCTACACGGGATCACCGCATTCCCAAGTCGGTGTTAGAACGGGATATCTGTGCGGCCGCCTCGTGCACCTGAAGATCAATGTCATTCAACCATATACTGGTAATGTCGCATCAAAGTACACGCTCAAGCTGGGGCAGTTTGGCTATGGGTTGGTCAACGCTGACAAGACAGGCAAGGGAACGAACTTCATCATCAATCTCCGAAGCGCAGGAGAGAGAATGATCACTCCGGACGGCGTGACGGGCGCCCAGCCCGGAGATGCGAACCTCGAAGACTTAACCGGGGGTGTGTGGCTGCCGGGGCAACTCGACATATTCCTCGGAAATGATTCCGGTCCGATCAACATTAGTGGCGAGCCTGATAGCGTTCGTCCGATCGTTGTCGTTGAAGCGCTGACGGAGCAGAAGTTTTAGATGAGGGGAGCTGTAGTCGAGGTATGCTTTAGGTTGTCCAGGTATTTTGGGACAGAGGACGATTCTCGCACTGCCGCTTAGCACTGTCCTCGCTACAGGCGTACGATAGGAAGGCATATGACACGCAAGGTTGCTCTCATTACCGGCGTCACGGGGCAGGATGGGGCCTATCTGAGCCAGTTGCTGCTCGATAAAGGCTATATCGTTCACGGCATCAAGCGCCGATCGTCGTCGTTCAACACGCAGCGCGTCGATCACCTCTATGTCGATCCGCACGAGAGCGAGACACGGTTCCATCTCCACTACGGCGACATGACCGATGCGACAAATCTCATCCGCATCGTGCAGGAGACGAAGCCTGACGAGATCTACAATCTCGCGGCCCAAAGTCACGTCCAGGTGAGTTTCGAGACGGCAGAATACACGGCCAATGCCGACGGCATGGGCACGCTGCGCCTGCTCGAGGCGATCCGAATCCTGGAACTGACGAATAGAGTGCGCTTCTATCAGGCATCGACCTCGGAGCTATACGGGAAGGTGCAAGCGGTGCCGCAGAGCGAGACCACGCCTTTCTATCCGCGCAGTCCGTACGCCGCTGCCAAGCTCTATGCCTACTGGATCACCGTCAATTACCGCGAGGCGTACGGCATCCACGCCTCGAACGGCATCCTGTTCAATCACGAAAGCCCAATCCGCGGCGAGACGTTCGTGACGCGCAAGATCACGCGCGCGGTGGCGGCGATCGTCATGGGGGCTTCAGAAGAAGCTTTATCTCGGCAATCTCGATGCCAAGCGCGATTGGGGCCATGCGCGGGACTTCGTCGAAGGCATGTGGCGCATCCTGCAGCAGGATGAGCCAAGCGACTACGTACTCGCGACGGGTGAGCTGCATTCCGTGCGCGAATTCGTCGAGTTGGCCTTCGAGATGGTCGGTCGACGTATCGTTTGGCGCGGGAAGGGGATCGATGAAAAAGGCGTCGATGCCACGAACGGAGACGAGCTTGTTGCGATCGATCCCAAATACTTCCGTCCGACCGAGGTCGATCTTCTGCTTGGCGACCCGACCAAGGCTCGCGAAAAACTCGGCTGGAGTCACACGGTGCCGTTCCGCGAAATGGTCGCGGAGATGGTGCGCGAGGATCTGAAGCTCATCGCCCGCGATCAGGATCGCAAGGATATCCATGGCTAGCAGCGATATGTTCGACCTCGCCGGCAGGCGGGTATGGGTCGCCGGACACAGTGGCATGGTCGGGGCTGCGTTGACGCGCAGACTCGCGTCGGAGGGCTGCGCACTCGTCGAAGTGGGGCGCAGCGAGGTCGATCTGCGAGAGCAAGCGGCGGTGCGCGCGTGGATGTCCCGGGAGCGGCCTGATGCAGTGTTCGTCGCCGCGGCAACGGTCGGCGGAATCCACGCCAATGCGACGCGGCCAGCCGAGTTCCTCTACGACAATCTCATGATCGAGGCGAACATCATCCACGCCGCGCATGAGGTCGGTGTCGACAAGCTGCTATTTCTCGGCTCGTCGTGCATCTATCCGAAGCTGGCCGATCAGCCGATCGCTGAGACCGCACTGCTGACTGGTCCGCTCGAGCCGACGAACGAGTGGTACGCAATTGCCAAGATTGCGGGGATCAAGCTCGCGCAGGCTTACAGGCGCCAGCACGGCCGGCATTTCATATCGGCGATGCCGACCAATCTCTATGGCCCGAATGACAATTTCGACCTGACATCGAGCCACGTGCTACCGGCCCTTGTGCGCAAGATGCATGAGGCCAAGGCCGCTCAGGCTGAGAGTGTCACGCTGTGGGGGACCGGAAAGCCGCGTCGAGAATTTCTCCACGTCGACGATCTCGCTGATGCGCTGGTGCATCTGATGAAGGTTTATGACGAAGAAGAGCACGTCAATGTCGGCGTCGGCGAGGATGTCTCGATTGCTGAGTTGGCGACGATCTGTGCCCGTGTCGTCGGATATGAGGGGCGGTTCGTGTACGACACGTCGAAGCCCGACGGCACGCCGCGCAAGCTGCTCGACGTCTCGCGGCTAACCGCACTCGGATGGCGCTCATCCATCCCGCTCGAGGCCGGCATCGCAGCGACCTATCGCTGGTTCCTGGAGAACGACGGCGCACGCGGACGGTGATCCGGTCGTCGCTGCGGATGCGTCTCTACTTCATCAATCGCTACTTCTACCCCGATCATTCGGCGACCAGCCAATTGCTGTCGGATCTGGTGTTCGCGCTCGCAGAGCGTGGCCACTCGATCACTGTGGTCACCTCCCGCCTCAGTTATGATGATCCCACTGCGCGACTTACGCGGCGGGAGACGGTGCGCGGCGTCGATGTCGTGCGGCTCGCAACGACCGGATTCGGACGCGCCGGTCTTGTCGGTCGCGCCGCGGACTATGTGACATTTGGGCTCGCGGCAGCGTGGCTGCTACTGTGGCGGCTCCGGCGCGGCGACATCGTCGTCACGAAGACCGATCCGCCGCTCCTCTCACTCGTCACGAGTCCGATCGCGCGGCTTCGAGGTGCGCGCGCGGTCAACTGGCTTCAGGATGTCTTTCCCGAGGTGGCGACGGCACTCGGCATGGCGCGCGGTCGACTGTCCGGAGCAGCGCTTGCGATCCTCCACCGATTGCGCAATCGCGCATTGCGCAAGGCGTCCTTGAACATCGCTATTGGCGATCGCATGGCCATGGAGGTGCGCCGCCTGGGCGTCGCTCCCGGCAAGGTTCGCGTTATTCCGAACTGGTCTGACGGGCGCTCGATCCGTCCCATTTCCGCTCAGCACAACCACTTGCGGACCGAATGGGGACTTCAGGGCAAGTTCGTCGTCGGCTACTCCGGCAATCTCGGTCGCGCGCACGATATCGCGACAATTCTCGACGCCATCGGGATGAATGCGAGAGAGGGGATGGTCAGCCTGGTCGCGGCGTCGACGACGACTGACGCGAACGGCATCTCAGCCGCAAGGGATGCGCAAGTGAGCTGGCTATTCGTCGGCGGTGGCGCGCAGCTTCAAAAGCTGAAAGCGGAAACCGATCGGCGCAGCGGCTGCGAGGTCATGTTTCAGCCCTATCAGCCGCGGGAGGTGCTGTCCGAGAGTCTTTCAGTGCCCGACGTGCATCTCATTACGCTGAGGCCCGCGCTCGAAGGCTTGATCGTGCCGAGCAAATACTACGGCATCGCGGCCGCGGGCCGGCCGGCGATCTTCATCGGAGATCCCGATGGAGAGATCGCGCGCATTTTGAAAGAGAGCGATACTGGGATCGCCGTCGCCGAAGGCGATGGGCCCGCGCTGATACGTGCTGTCCGTGATCTCGCCTCCAATCCGGAGCGATGTGAGGCGATGGGACGGCGAGCCCGAGGGCTGTTCGAGGCGAAGTACGATTTCGCCTTTGCCGTCGAGGCTTGGGAGGACGCGATCTCCTCCCCTATGCTCCGATAATCACGCCTATCTGGTAGTTCGCCGCGTCTCGTGCAGTGAGACGCGTGGGCGCCGGCTGCCCTGCCGGTAGATTTCCTCATCCTCCAACAACGCCTCCTGACGCCATGCTGTCAGTGGCGGTCATTAGATTGCCCCAGGGCTGTGGCCGCGTTGTCGGGTGGTAACCCCCGGGAGGTACGGGCGTGCGCAGAAGATGCATGATGCGCATTGTAAGTCTCGCGTTTGCGCTGATGCTGCTTGCAGGGCATGGGGCGATTGCGGAGACCTATGCATGGCGGTCTGCGCTCACGCCTGCGGCCGACAGGTTAGAGCAGCGCTTTCAGCCGCCCGACGGCTTCGTCCGCATCGTGGCACCCGAGGGCAGCTTTGCTGCTTGGTTGCGCGGACTACCGCTCAAGCCCGAGGGGACGGCGGTTCTCCTCCACAACAGCCTGCCCAAGTGGCGCCAGGACGTGCACGCCGCCGTCATCGACATCGACACGGGCCCGCGCGATCTTCAACAGTGCGCCGATGCAGTCATGCGACTGAGGGCCGAGTGGCAATTCGCGCGCGGCGATGGGCGGCGTATTGCCTTCAATGATACGGGTGGCAGCAAGCCCATGGCGTTCAGCCGCTGGGCATTGGGTGAGCGCCCACGTGCGCAGGGGCGTTCGCTTGTTTGGGCCAAGCGTGCCCCGGCGGATGCAGGATATGCCTCGTTCCGCCGCTATATGGATGCCGTCTTCACGTGGGCCGGTACGCACTCGCTCGAGCGCGAGTTGGTGCCCGTGCGCGATGACCGCGTCGAAATCGGCGATGTGATCATTAAAGGCGGCTTTCCGGGTCATGCGGTGCTGATCGCGGATGTTGCCCAGCACGCAGCGACGGGCGAACGCCGCTTCCTTCTCATTCAGAGCTTCATGCCGGCGCAGGACATGCACGTCCTCAAAGGACGCGATACGCCGGATGGTTCAGCTTGGTATCGCCTCGATCCGAGGCAGCCGTTCGTCACGCCCGAGTGGATCTTCCCGGCCGGCAGTCACAGGCGCTGGGCCACGGGAACCGGTCCGGGATGAGGTGCGTCGATTCAGTAGAACAGCAGGATGGCTGCTGCGCCCATGGCGAGCCCGACGAGACCGACCCCGCGAATGGAGCGGAAAGCCACCTCGCGAAACAGCTCCGGTACGGTGCGCCACGGCAGTTGCCACAACCATCCGAGGATGAAGCCACCAATGGCGCCGATCGCGAGTGAAAGTAGATCGAGGCCGGGTAGGCTCGATGGTGCGGGGGATGCGGCGGCAGCCGTGAGGTCAGCCGGCAAACTCCCGTCGGGAGAGCCCGGCAGGATGACCGTGTAGGTAATCGCCGCGAGAGCCAGCAGTATGAGAAGACGCGCCATGCCGGAGGCTAACCACAAGTTGGCAAACAGCCGGTTAACAGTCTGGCGAGGCAGCAATTCATCCGCTCCTGACAAAATTTGTCGGGGGCTGTCGGGACGCTTTGTCCCTGTTCGTCCTAGAGGGGAGACCACATGGAAGGAAACGGTCCCATGCAGTACGCCATTCTTTGCTACCACGACGAGAACGTCGTCTGCGCCTGGAGCAAGGAGCACGATGAGGCCGTCATGGCGAAGCTGGCGGTCGTTCAGGAAAAGGCCGCGCGGCAAGGCAAGCTGGGGCCTGTCGCCCGCCTGCTGCCCACAACGGCGGCAACCACGCTCAGAAAGGATCGCGAACCGGCGGTCATCATCGACGGCCCGTTCGCCGAGACCAAGGAGCACCTTCTCGGCTTCTATATCTATGAGGCTGAGAACCTCGAAGAGGTTCTGGGCTTCGCGCGCGAACTGGCCGAAGTCAATCCTGGCGGTTCCTATGAAATTCGCCCGGTAGGTGTGTTCAAAGACGGGAAGCGGGTGCCGTGACCGATACGCGCTGGATCAACGCCGTTCTGACATCCGCGCGCCCGCGGGTTGTTGCGGCGCTGCTCCGCCACTTCCGCGATCTCGACATGGCCGAGGAGGCCTGCCAGGAAGCCTGTCTCAGGGCGCTCCGGCTCTGGCCTGCGCAGGGACCGCCGCGCGACGCCGCTGCGTGGCTGATCATGGTCGGGCGCAATGCGGCAATCGATGCGACGCGCCGCCAGCGTCGCCTGACGGCGCTGCCTGACGAAGATTCGATATCGGATTTGTCGGACAACGAGGCGGCGACCGTGGAGCGCGTTGATGCGGCCGACTATCGCGACGATATTCTGCGGCTCCTCTTCGTCTGTTGCCATCCCGAGCTGCCGGCGACGCAGCAGATCGCGCTCGCGCTGCGCATCGTCTCGGGCCTCTCGGTCGCGCAGATCGCGCGCGCCTTTCTCGTCAGTGAAGCGGCTCTGGAGCAGCGCATAACGCGGGCCAAGCGGCGGATCGGCGGTGCCCATGTACCGTTCGAGGCGCCAGGCGCTGTCGAGCGCAGTGAACGCATTGCCGCCGTCGCCAGCGTCATCTACCTGCTCTTCAACGAGGGCTATACGAGCGATGTCGCGGAGCAGGGCGCACGTGCCGTCCTGTGCGAGGAGGGCATCCGCCTCGGGCGACTGCTGCTCCAGCTTTTTCCTGCCGAACCGGAGATCCAGGCACTGTTGGCGCTCATGCTGCTCCAGCACGCACGTGCCGATGCGCGCTTCGATGCCGATGGAAGTGCCGTGCTGCTGCCGAACCAGGATCGCAGCCGCTGGAATTCGCAGCTGATTGCGGAAGGGCTTGCGCTTGTCGACAAGGCTTTCCGCCATCGTCGGCCCGGGCCTTACCAGGTGCAGGCGGCCATCGCGGCACTTCATGGGCGCGCCGCACGCGCCGAGGATACGGACTGGGCGCAGATCGCGCTGCTCTATGGCGCACTTGAGCTTATGCAGCCCTCGCCGGTGATCACGCTCAATCGCGCCGTGGCCGTGTCGAAGGCTGATGGCCCGGCCGTTGCGCTCGCCATGATCGAGCCGCTTGCCGATCAACTGGATGGCTATTTCTACTTCCATGGTGCCCGCGGCGCTTTCCTGCTCGAACTCGAACGGGCAGCCGAGGCCAAGGTCGCGTTCGACCGCGCGATAGCGCTCGCCAATACGCCAGCAGAGGCCGCGCACATCCGCCTTCAGCTCGATCGTCTCGAAGGTTCGGCCCGGTCGGGCAGCAAGAAAAAGGAAAGCGCAAAAAATTCCTGACGGCAGGTGTCGGATGGGGCCGTGCAGGTTCGTCCTTGGAGGACATACGGCCATTTGCAGCTTGCAGCCACGGAGAAATACATGCCTGAAGCAGCCAGGAAGACCGAAGAGTGCCCCGCAGGCGATATTGAGGTCCGGGGTGGTGTGACGCCGTACCTGAACGTGGAAGGCGCGGGCAAGGCCGCCGATTTCTACATTCGCGCGTTTGGCGCGACCGAGATGGCGCGCATGCCGCCCGATGAAAAGGGCCGCTACATGCATATTCATCTCTACGTGAACGGCGGCTCGTTGATGCTCGCCGATTTCTTCCCCGAGCACGGCCATCCTCCGGTCAAGCACCAGGGCTACGACCTGCACCTCCAGGTCGACGACGTCGATCCGGTCTGGAAACGCGCCGTCGAGGCTGGCGCGGAGATCGTCATGCCGGTGCAGCGCATGTTCTGGGGCCACCGCTATGGCGTGCTGCGCGATCCGTTCGGCGTGCGCTGGTCGGTCGCCTCGGTAAAGTGAAGCGGCGCGTGCGCCTGTTCCAGCAAAGGAGAATACACATGTATATCGATGGTTACGTGCTTCCTGTGCCCAAGAAAAACCTGGACCAGTTCCGCGAGCTTGCGACGTTGGCTGGCAAAGTGTGGATGGACCACGGCGCGCTCTCTTACGTCGAATGCGTCGCGGAGGACGTGAAGCCGGGTGTACACACGTCATTCCCTCAGGCGGTGAAGCTCGAGGAAGGTGAGACCGTCATCTTCTCTTGGATCACCTACAAGTCGCGCGAGGATCGCGACCGCATCAATGCGGCCGTAATGAATGATCCGCGTCTCAAGCAAAGCCCGGAGAACATGCCGTTTGACGGCAAGCGCATGTTCTGGGGCGGATTTACGCCGCTCGTAAAGTTTTGAACGCGCCGAGCGCCAACATCTGAAATCCGAAGCTGAGGTCATCATGAGCAAGAGTGTATTCGTCAATCTCCCCGTCAAGGATCTGAAGCGGACCATGGCCTTCTATACGGCTCTCGGCTTCAAGTTCGACGAGCGGTTCACCAATGACGATGCGGCCGGCATGATCATCAGTGAAGGTCACAGCTATGCGATGCTGCTTCGGCATGACTACTTCAAGACCTTCATCAAGAACGAGATCGCTGACCCGAACAAGGTGACGCAGGTGCTCGTCGCGCTGAGTTGCGATTCTCGCGAAGACGTCGACGCGATCGTGCGCAAAGCCGTCGAGGCCGGCGGCAAGGATGCGCGCGAGCCGCAGGATATGGGCTTCATGTATGGGCGCGCATTCGCCGATCCGGATGGGCACGTATGGGAGCCATTCTGGATGGATGCGAATGCCGTTCCTGCAAAGGAAGGCGCCTGATGCCCCGCGTCGTGTTCACGCCGAATATCCAGCGCCACGTCGCGTGTCCGGAAGCCGAGACCGGCGGTGCGACCGTGCGCGAGGTGCTGGATGCGGTGTTCGCGGCGAACCCACAGGCGCGAAGCTATGTACTCGACGACCAGGGGGCTCTGCGTCGGCATATGACCATCTTCGTCGATGGCGTGATGATCTCGGATCGCAAAGGTCTCGGCGATGCAGTCGGCGAGGTGAGCACGATCTATGTTTTTCAGGCACTCTCGGGAGGCTAAGTTCATGAGCGACTCACTGCTCGTGTCGACGCGAAAGGGATTGTTCACGGTCGATCGCTGCGGCAGTTGTTGGGAGATCGCCAAGGTCGATTTCCTCGCCGACAACGTGACGCTGGCGTTGAGCGACAAGCGTAGCGGCCGCAAGTATGCGGCGCTCGATCACGGTCATTTCGGCGTGAAGGTGCACCGCTCTACCGCCGATGGCTGGGAGGAAATCGCGACGCCTGCGTACCCTGAGAAGCCCGAAGGTCTCGAAGAGAACGACATGTGGGGGCGGCCGCTCCCGTGGAGCACCGTGCGGATATGGTCACTCGTCGCGGGCGGGACGGATCAGCCGGGCGTGCTCTGGTGCGGGACGCTTCCTGGGGGCCTCTTTCGTTCGGGCGATGACGGCCAGAGCTGGCAGTTCGTGCGCTCGCTCTGGGACAATCCCGCGCGCAAACAGTGGATGGGAGGCGGGGCTGATCTTCCCGGTATTCACTCCATCTGCGTGGACCCGCGCAATTCCCGTCACGTATCGATCGCGGTGTCGACGGGCGGCATCTGGCACACGAAAGATGCAGGCGAAACGTGGTCGCAGCGCGGCTATGGCATGCGCGCGGAGCATGTGCCGCCGGAGCTGACGAACGACCCCATCGCCCAGGATGTGCACTGCCTCGCGCAATGCCGAGCGGCGCCCCAGCGGATGTGGGTGCAGCATCACAACGGCATTTTCGTCTCATCAGACGAAGGGCAGAACTTCACCGAGCTCATGGATGTAAAGCCCTCTGCGTTTGGCTTTCCCGTGGTGGTTCATCCGCGCGAGCCGGACACGGCGTGGTTCGTTCCTGAAATCAAGGATGAGAAGCGCATTCCCGTCGACGGCAAGCTCGTCGTGTCGCGCACACGCGATGGTGGAAAGACATTTGAGACGCTCACGAAGGGCTTGCCGCAGTCACACGCCTACGACGTGGTCTATCGTCACGCGCTTGCACTCGACGAGACGGGTGATCGCCTAGCCATGGGCTCGACGACGGGCGGCCTCTGGGTGAGCGAGGATCAGGGTGATAGCTGGGCGTGTGTCTCGCACACGCTGCCGCCGGTTTATGCAGTCACGTTTGCGTAGCAACTTCTCCCTCTCCCGGTAAAGACGGCGAGAGGGAGAAGTGATTACCTCCCCACCATCAGCGAGCGCGCGACGATCTCCTTCATGATCTCCGTCGTGCCGGCGAAGATGCGATGGACGCGCGCGTCGGCGTAGGCGCGCGCGATCGGATATTCCCACATGAAGCCCGCCCCGCCATGGAGCTGGAGACAGATATCGAGCACGCGTCCTTCGAGCTCGGTCAGCCACCATTTCTGCATGGCCGCGGTTGGGACGTCGAGCTTGCCGGCAATATGCAGCTCAAGGCACTTGTCGACGAACACGCGCGCAACCTGTACTTCAGTCGCGACTTCCGCGAGCTTGAAACGCGAGTTCTGGAAATCGGCGATCGGGCGGCCGAATGCTTTGCGATCGCGCGTGTAGGCGAGCGTCCACTCCAGCGCCGCCTCCATGATCGCGACGGACGCCAAACCGACGATCAACCGCTCCTGCGGCAGCTCCTGCATGAGATAGGAGAATCCCTTGCCCTCGGCGCCGAGAATGTTCGACGGCGGCACGCGTACGTTATCGAAGAACAGCTCAGACGTATCCTGCGCCTTGTTGCCGAGCTTCGCCAGATTCCGTCCGCGCGCGAAGCCGGGCCGGTCCGCTTCGACGATGACGAGCGAAATGCCTTTGGCGCCTTCCTTCGGGTCGGTTTTGCAGGCGACGATGATGATGTCGGCGAGCTGGCCGTTGGTGATGTACGTCTTCTGGCCGTTGACGATCAGCTCGTTGCCTTGCCGCACGGCGGTCGTGCGAATGCCCTGCAGGTCGCTGCCGGTGCCGGGCTCTGTCATGGCGATGGCTGTTACGATCTCGCCGCGTGCCATCCGCGGAAGCAGCGAGCGCTTCTGCTCCTCGCTGCCGTAGTGAAGGATATAGGGCGCGACGATATCCGAGTGGAGGCGGAAGCCGGGACCGGAATAGAGGCCTTTCGACATTTCCTCGATGAGGATGGCGCTCATGAGAAAGTTGGCGCCGGCGCCGCCGTACTCCTCGGGAATGCCGGTCAACAGCAGTCCCGCTTCGCCTGCCTTCCGCCAGAGTTCCCGCGGGACGATGCCCTCCTTCTCCCACCTGTCGTGGTGCGGCGCGATCTCGCGCTCGATGAAATCCTTCACCGTGGCGCGGAACATCTCATGCTCCTCGCCGAATACCGTGCGCGGAATGGTCATGCCGCTCGTCTCCACCCATTTGTGATCGTTTTGCCGTCAAATCTAGCGGACTTCAGTGGTCTGCGTTAGCGTCTTCGTGCAGCATGATCGGCCTTGTGCGTGGCAGGAGGTGAGCCATGTGGATGCACGGACGTGTCGGGAGCTGGATGAAGGTGGTCCGGATCGCGATGTTCGCACTGGCAGCGTGCGGTGCGGCCGCATTGCCATCGAGAGCTCAGACGCCGTCCGCGCCGCCCATGGAAAAGGAAGATCGAGGACGTTCGCTCGACGCACTTTTCAAGAGCCTCAAGACGGCGGGTGGCGACGACGAAGCTGATGCGCTGGTTGCACGCATATGGGAGGTGTGGATGCGCTCGGGGCGAGCGGATATCGACCGGATCATGGAAGAGGGCGTCGGCTATCTCTCCATTCACCAATTCGGCGCGGCTCATGACCGCTTCTCCGAGGCCATCGAGGCGGCGCCCAACTTTGCGGAGGCCTGGAACAAGCGCGCGACCGTGCTTTTCCTCATGCGGGAGCACGAACAGTCCCTTTCCGACATCGAGAGGGTATTGGCGCTGGAACCGCGCCATTTCGGGGCACTCGCCGGCCGCGGCATGATCCATGCCCATGCCGGGCGCTGGAAGGAGGCGCTCGAAGCCTACAATCAGGCGCTGGCCGTCAATCCCTATCTGAAAGAGCGCGCGACCATCATTCCCGAGCTCGAGCGCCGCGCTGGCGAAAAGCCGCTATGACGGCGGCCACCTTGCGTGCACCGGCTGCCTTGGGGCATGAATAGCCAGCAAAATCTTCCAGACAGGGCGGAGACCACATGAAGCTGATCAGCTACGAGCAGGGCGGTAGGAAGGGTTGGGGCGTGGTCGTGGAGCCCGATGCAGCGGGTGGCGGCATCATCCCGGCGGACGCGGCGCTCTCTGCGAAATATCCGACGATCCGGGCCGTGCTCGCGGCCGGCGCGCTTGCCGAGGTGTCGACGTGGGCAACAGGCAAGAAGCCGACCGTCAAGCTCGACGCAATCCGCTATCTGCCGCCGCTCCACGATGCCGGCAAGATCATCTGCATTGGCGTAAACTACCCGAAGCGCCATCCCGTCGACGGTGACGTTCCGCCGCCGAAGGACATCTCGCTCTTCATCAAGACGCACGATGCGCTCACCGGGCACAACGAGCCGCTCGAGTATCCCAAGGGCGAGCCAGCAAAGACGTTCGATTACGAGGGTGAACTCGTGCTCGTGATCGGCAAGGCGGGGCGCCACATCGCGAAGGATAAGGCCTTCGACCACATCGCCGGCTACACGATCATGAACGACGGCTCGGTGCGTGGCTGGCAGAAGCACTCCGTCGGCGCCGGTAAGAATTTCAATGCCTCCGGCGCGAGCGGCCCCTGGTTCACCACCGCCGACGAGATCGCCGATATCAGCGCCATGGAGCTTTCGACCAAGCTCAACGGCGAGCGCGTTCAGTCGACGACCGTCGCCAAGATGGTGTTCGATATCCCGACGATCATCGCTTACGTGTCGGATTTCGCGTCGCTGCAACCGGGCGACATCATATCGACCGGATCGCCGGACGGCGCTGGCGGCAGCCGCGTGCCTCAGCGCTTTCTCGTCGCGGGTGATGAGCTCGAGATCTCATGGAGCGGCCTCGGCACGCTGAAGAACAAGGTGGTCGCCAGCTAGGAGACGCGGCGGCATGAAAGTCCTCGTCACAGGTGCCGCAGGATTCATCGGCTTTCATGTCGCTAAGCGATTGCTTGAGCGGGGCGACACGGTCGTCGGTTTCGATGTGGTCAATGACTACTATGATCCGACGCTCAAGGAAGCACGCCTCTCGGTTCTCAACCAGGCGGCGGGCGGTGCCAACAGCGCGTGGTCCTTCATTCGCGCTGATCTTGCCGACGCCGATGCGGTGAACGCGTGCTTCTCAGAGCACGCGTTCGACCGCGTCATTCATCTGGCGGCACAAGCGGGCGTCCGCCATAGCCTGACGCATCCGCATGCATATGTGCAGTCCAATCTCGTAGCGTTCGTGAATGTTCTCGAAGCATGTCGCCACGCCGGGACACCGCATTTGACCTACGCCTCGACGTCGAGCGTCTATGGCGCCAGCACACGGATGCCGTTCTCGGAGCACGACGATGCGGATCATCCGCTTCAACTTTATGCGGCGACCAAGCGCGCGAACGAGCTCATGGCGCATTCCTACAGCCACCTCTTCGCCCTGCCGACAACGGGTTTGCGCTTTTTCACGGTGTACGGGCCGTGGGGACGACCGGATATGGCGCCATTCGTATTTACAAAGGCGATAGACGAAGGGTGGCCCATTCAGGTCTTCAATCACGGCAATCACAGCCGGGACTTCACCTATGTCGACGACATCGCCGAGGGTGTCATTCGCGCCTCGGACGCACCGGCAACACCGGCGGCGGCGTGGGATAGCAGCAAGCCCGATCCGGCAATCTCGAACGCGCCATTCCGCATCTACAACATCGGCAACAGCGCGCCGGTTCAGCTTGCGGATTTCATCGCGGCCATCGAGAATGCACTCGGCAAGAAGGCCGTGCAGGAGATGCTGCCGCTCCAGCCAGGCGATGTGCCGGATACGTTCGCTGATGTATCGGAGCTGACGAAGGCCGTTGGCTATGCGCCGACGACGCCGGTTGCGAAGGGCGTAGCTGAATTGGTCGCGTGGTATCGCCAGTATTACGGTCGCTGAGGCGCAGATCTACGCCGCAGGCCGGCCGTAGTAGAGCATGGAGACGTGCTCGGCTTCTGCAAAGAAGAGCCAGCGCTCGACGGCGATGCCCACTCCCGCGGTACCGACCGCGAGTAGGGCGGCCAGCGTGCCGAGAAGCGCACTTGGCGCGATGGTGATCAGGCAAAGCGCCCCCGGAACAAGGAACGCCAGAAGCCGAACATAGCCGCGCAGTTTCTCCGCATGATTGCGGGCCACGGCATATCCCATCTCGCGCATGACGAAGTTGGCTTGCGTATGCGGCTGGTCCAGCACGCGCACCTGACCATGCTTGCCGAGGCCGGTCGCGTCGCCGATCGTCCAGGTCTTCTTCTCGGTGTCGATCGTCGACCAATAGCGCTGCTTCATGAACAGCGCGATCCCGACAAGTGCTGCGGTGAGCAGTGAGAACCATGAGCTCCGCATGCCGAAAACATGGATGAGCGCGAGCATGAGCACAGCGCCCGTCGCAAGAGCCAGAGCGATGTAGATCCACGGAACCAGCGGCTGGTTCCATTGCCGGATGGTCCTGAGTGAGGCGTAGATCATGCCCGTGCAGTAGACGGTCACGAGTGCGAGCGCCGCAGCGAGCAGTCCGAGAAGCGCGAAGATGCCGTCGGTGCGCTCGAGGAATACCCAGCCGATGCCGAAGATGCCGGCGGGGACATAAGTCGCGACTGCCGCGACGCCTTCCTTGGAAAGCCAGGAGCTGCGCCACTGCGAGAATGCGCGCCATGCCCGCTCTGGGTGACCGAGGTGGAATGTCGACGCGAGGAGGCCGACCGTGATCAGCCCGAGTGAGATCGCAACCCCGGTGAAGCCGAGCCAGCGATCCGCGGGCAGCACGCCGATGGCGGAGAGCAGCGCGAGCCAGACGAGCAGGCCATAGCCGGCGCCGGACGCGGTGGTGAACAGGATGACCGAGTAGGCGGGATGCATCGGGGATCCGTTACGGCAACTTGAGCGGTCTAACGCGAGAGCGCGCGATCGACCCAGGAGAAGAGATTTTCGATCGCGTTCGTCGGGGCCGCGATTTTTTGCTTCTGCGGCGCCTTGTCGGATGTGACCGCGTCAACAGTGCGGGCATCGCGGCGTGGACGCGGCGGCAGATACTTGTTCACGGGCTTGTAGCCGAAGGCGCCGAGCAGATCGAAGCCGCCGCGCTCCGCGACAAGCTTGGAGACGGCGCTCTCCGGATCACCGAGATCGCCGAAGTGACGGGCGCCCGTCGGGCAGGCGCGCACGCAAGCCGGTGTGCGATCCTCGGGTGCCAAGTGCTCGTTATAGATGCGGTCGACGCACAGCGTGCACTTCTTCATGACGCCGTGGCTCGGATCGTACTCGCGCGCACCATATGCGCACGCCCATGAGCAGAGCTTGCAGCCGATGCAGAGATCCGGGTCGACAAGCACGATGCCGTCCTCGGCGCGCTTGAAGGACGCGCCGGTGGGACAGACGGTGACGCAGTCCGGTGTCTCGCAGTGCAGACAGGAACGCGGGAAGTGGACCGTGCGGCTTTCCGTGCCGTCGCCGACCTCATAGCCGTGAATGCGGTTGAGCCATGCGCCATCGGGATCGGCGCCATAAGGATCGATGTCCGAGAGCGGCGCAGAATAGCCGCCCGTATTCCATTCCTTGCAGCTCGTCGCACAACCGTGACAGCCGACGCAGGTGTCGAGGTCGATGACGAGGCCGAGCTTGCGCTCGGTATGTGTCGGTAGGCACGTCATCGGCGTGCCCTCTTGAAGTCCGCGCCGTACGCGAGGGTATCCGGATGGCCGCGGCCGATCGGATCAGCGAACGGCTCGAAGCGTGGCTCGCTGCGTTCGACGTCCTCGGGCTCGGCTTTCTCGATGCGGACGCGCAGGTCGTACCACGCGGCCTGCCCTGTGATGGGATCCGAGTTCGAGTAGCGATAGCCGCCACCCTTCTCAGGCAGAAGCTCGGAGATGAGATGATTCAGGAGGAAGCCGCGCTCGGACTCCGGCGCATCCTTCGAGAGGCCCCAGGCACCACTGCGCTTGCCGATGGCGTTCCAGGTCCAGGCCGTCTGATCGTTCACGCCTTCCATGAGGCGGACCTGACAGCGCACGCGCCCGAGATGACTGCTGATCCAGACCCAGTCGTCATCCGAAATGCCAAGTGCGGCGCCGCGCGCGCGGCTCAGGTAGAGGCGGTTCTGGCCGGTGATCTGGCGCAGCCACGCATTCTGCGAACCCCATGAGTGGTACATGTGCATGGGGCGCTGCGTGATTGCGTGCATGGGGAATTCGTCGGTGTCGACGATGGTCCCCTCGAAGGGCTGATACCAGAAGGGCAGCGGATCGAAGTATTTCGCGATGCGCTCGCGATGGCTCTCCGGCGGCTGCACGGGACCATGGCCCTCGGCAGCGAGGCGGAAGGCCTGCAAAGGTTCGCAGTAGAGCTGGAAGGTCATCTTCGCATCGGCGGCGCGGAAGCCGACCGACGCCGCCCAGTCCAGATACTCCTTGTTGGCGTGCTTGAAGTAGCGCTGGCTCGGCGGAATGTGGTGCGCGTGGAAGCCGCCATTGGCGATGTAGCGATTGAGCTGATCCGGATTGGGCGCGCCCTTGCCGAAGCTGTCGCCATTGCCGCGCCAGCCCGCAAGCGGCCCGATGCCCGGTGCACGCTCGTGATTCACGAGATAATCGGCATAGCCACCCGGGAACTGCGGTGAGCCATCCGGTTTGACGAGGCCCGGCAGATTGAGGCGCGCGCCGAGATCGAGCAGCACCGACTGGAAGCCGCGCACGTCACGATCCGGCTCGATGATTGGATGGCGGATGGCGTCGCAGGCGGAATCGGGTTCGGAGATCGGCCGGTCGAGAATGGAAATGCAGTCCCACCGTTCGAGATACGTCGTGTCGGGCAGGATGAGATCCGCGTAGGGCACCATCTCGGAGTAGTAGGCATCCGAGTAAATGATGCGCGGGATCTTGTATTCGCCGGTCTCGGGATTCTTCTCCGTCAGATACTTGAGCGTATCGCGGATGTTCATCGACGAGTTCCAGCTCATGTTTGCCATGTACATGAACAGGGTGTCGATGGGGTACGGATCGCCAAGGCCCGCATTGGTGATGACCATGTGCATCAGGCCATGGGCGGCCATCGGCGCATCCCAGCTGTAGGCCTTGTCGATGCGCTGCGGCGTGTTGGCGGCGTCGATCAGTAGGTCGCTCGGCGCGGTCGGGAAGCCGAGGTGTGGGCCGGGCAGAGGCTCGCCAGCCTTGACCTGACCGGGCTTTCCGGTTGGCTTCAGCCGTGGCGCGATTTCCTTGGGATAGGGCGGCTTGTAGCGGAAGCCGCCGGGCACATCGATCGTGCCGAGCAGGATCTGCAGGAAGTGAATGAGCCGGCAGGTCTGGAAGCCATTCGAGTGGGCCGAGATGCCGCGCATGGCATGCATGGCGACAGGACGACCAACCATCTTCTCGTGGCGACGGCCGTAGATGTCCGTCCAGGGCACGTCGAGCGTGACAGTCTGCTCGAAGGCGACCTTGGCCATCTCGTCAGCGAGACGGCGGATCGTGTCGGCCGGGACGCCGCACTCCTTTTCCGCGCGCTCGGGCGAATATTCTTCGCCGAGATAGCGCTCGGCGATCTTCTGGAAGACGGGGATGGCCGTGCGGCCGTCGGCGAGCTTTACCGGGCGCGAAAGCTGCGGGACGACGTCTGCGCTTTCAGCGGGAACGAGGGCGTCTGTGCGTTTATCGAAGGCGAGCGCATTGCCCTTTTCGTCACGCACGAACATGCCGTGGTCGGCAGCACCCGGTGCTTCGATGACGAGCCATGAGGCATTCGTGTAGCGCACGAGATAGTCGACATCGATGCGCTGCGTGCGCAGGAGTTCGTGGATCATCGCGCCGACGAACGCGCCGTCTGTGCCGGGCCGGATGCCGACCCACTCATCGGCAATGGCATTGTAGCCCGTGCGCACGGGATTGACCGACACCACCTTCGCGCCGCGCGACTTGAGCTTGCCGAGGCCGATCTTGATCGGGTTCGAGCCATGATCCTCAGCCACGCCGAAGAGCATGAAGTATTTCGCGTGATCCCAGTCGGGCTCGCCGAACTCCCAGAACGACCCCCCGAAGGTGTAGAGGCCGGCAGCGGCCATGTTCACGGAGCAGAAGCCGCCGTGTGCCGCGTAGTTCGGCGTGCCGTACTTGATGGCCCACCAGCCGGTCAGCGACTGCGATTGGTCGCGGCCCGTGAAGAACGCGAGCTTCTTCGGATCATCGGCACGGACCTTGGCGAGCCACCCGGTCGCGGTCTGCAGAGCTTCTTCCCAGGAGATTTCCTTGAACTGGCCCGAGCCGCGCGGGCCGACGCGGAGCATCGGTGCCTTGAGGCGCGCCGGCGAATAGTGCTGCATGATGCCGGCGGAGCCCTTGCCGCACAGCACGCCCTTGTTCACCGGATGATCGCGGTTGCCGTCGATGTAACGGACCTTGCCGTCCTTGAGATAGACGTTGATGCCGCAACGGCAGGCGCACATGTAACAGGTCGTCTTCTCGATCCGGTCAGCGGGATTTTCGCTGAGGATGACGCCGTGCTCATCGGGCTCGGACTTGCGGGCGCCCGCGGATGAGTTGGAAGTCTTGGCTGTCGCTCGATCCTGCACGGTCTAGTGTCCTGATTCCGAAGTTCGCCGCTCGATCATCACACTAGGCTCATGCGTCCTTTGGGCGATCAACGCCGGTTCGTTCATAGTCTTGAGTATATTCCATCCCTTGAATGTTCAACCCTGGGGGCGGAATGTTTGCACTGAGCAAGCAGCTATCGCGGATGGCTGCGTTCGCCTCGCTGGCGCACTTGCGGAATGGCATTCCATGTATCGCATGATGCGGCACGGCTGCAGAGCCGCGCACAATGTCACGCGGCTTCAAAGTCTTATATAACACTTCCTGGGCGCCCCACCGCTCGCGACCCCGATCCGCGCTTATGCCCGGTTGCGAGATCGTCCTTCTCCCCGCTATGCAATTTCTGACGAGAGCTATAGTCGCTTGTGAATGAGAAGAAAAGTCTCACCACGCGATCCGCCTATGCGCGGCGCGCTCGCCGTAACTCAATGGACAGAGGACGCCATCATGACATCGAAGGTCCACGTTGAGCGCGTTGGTCCCGTGACGACAGTCATCATCAATCGTCCAGGGGTTCGCAATGCTGTCGACAACGAGACGGCGGATGCGCTGGCCAATGCGTTCCGCGCTTTCGACGCCGATCCCGAGCAGCGCGTCGCGGTGCTCTGGGGCTCTCGTGGCGCCTTCTGTGCCGGCGCGGACCTGAAGTCGATTGCGTCCGGTGAGCGCAAGAAGCGCTACAGCCTCGAGGGAGATGGTCCCATGGGGCCGTCGCGATTGAAACTCTCGAAGCCGGTGATCGCCGCTGTGGCCGGCCATGCCGTCGCAGGCGGACTGGAGCTGGCCATCTGGTGCGACATGCGCGTCGTTGAGGAGGATGCCGTTTTCGGCGTCTACTGCCGGCGCTGGGGCGTGCCGCTCATCGATGGTGGAACCGTGCGTTTGCCGCGTCTGATCGGCCAGAGCCATGCGCTCGATATGATCCTGACCGGACGTCCGGTCGGTGCGGAAGAGGCGCTGCGCATGGGACTTGCGAACCGCGTCGTTGCCAAGGGCGAGGCGCGGCCTACGGCGGAGGCACTGGCACGCCAGCTTGCTGAATTTCCGCAGATGTGCATGAACCTGGATCGCGCGTCGGTCTATCGGCAGTGGGAGCTGCCGTTCGGTCACGCCATGAAGGCGGAGTTTGCGCACGGCATCGCGGCGGTTGCCGCCGAGGGGCAATCGGGCGCGGCGCGTTTTGCGGATGGCGCGGGACGTGGCGGCAAGTTCAGTGAGTGAGATTGCCGCGAGGGGCGTGGGGTAGTCGATGCGGTTTTCGCTTCTTTCTCTGGCGCGCAATGCGCTCGGCGGTCATGCGCGCTGGCCGGCGCAGTGGCGTTCGCCGGAGCCGAAGGCTGCGTATGACGCGGTGATCGTCGGCGCCGGAGGGCACGGGCTCGGCACGGCCTATTACCTTGCGAAAGAGCATGGGCTTCGCAACATCGCGGTCGTCGAGAAGGGATGGCTCGGCGGCGGCAATACGGGCCGCAACACGACCATCATCCGTTCCAACTACCTCTGGGAGGAGTCCGAGGCGATCTACGAGCTGTCGGTGAAGCTCTGGGAGACGCTGTCGGATGAGTTGAACTACAACGTCATGTATTCGCCGCGTGGCGTGATGATGCTGGCGCACACTGTGCATGATATCCAGGTCTTCAAGCGTCACGTGCACGCGAATCGTCTCGCCGGTATCGACAACGAGTGGCTGACACCCGAAGAGGCCAAGGCCTTCTGCCCGCCGTTGAGCATTTCGCCGAAGCTGCGTTATCCCGTGCTCGGTGCGGCGCTCCAGCGGCGCGGTGGCACAGCACGGCATGACGCTGTCGCCTGGGGCTATGCGCGTGCGGCGAGCGCACTCGGTGTCGACATCATCGAGAATGCGGAGGTGACGGCTATCCGGCGCGATGCGAATGGTGCCGTCGAAGGCGTCGAGACGACTCGCGGCACGATCAAGACGAAAAAGGTGGGTGTCGTCGCGGCCGGGCACACGTCCGTGCTCATGAGCATGGCGGGCGTGCGGATGCCGCTCGAAAGCTATCCGCTTCAGGCGCTCGTTTCCGAGCCGATCAAGCCCGTGCTGCCGTGTGTCGTGATGTCGAACACGGTGCACGCCTATATCTCGCAGTCCGACAAAGGCGAGCTGGTGATCGGCGCGGGCACGGATGCCTACACGTCCTACAGCCAGACGGGCGGCCTGCACGTGTCGGCGCACACGCTCGATGCGATCTGCGATCTTTTCCCGACCTTCCGGCGCATGAGGATGATGCGCAACTGGGGCGGCATCGTCGACGTCACGCCGGATCGCTCGCCGATAATCGGGCTCACGCCGGTGCCGGGCCTCTACGTCAACTGTGGCTGGGGCACGGGCGGCTTCAAGGCGACGCCGGGATCGGCCTATGTATTCGCGGCAACCATGGTGCGCGGCGAGCCGCATCCGGTTGCCGCGCCCTTTGCGCTGGAACGCTTCACTACGGGGCGACTGATCGACGAAGCCGCTGCCGCTGCTGTTGCGCACTGAGGATGCCATGCTGCTGATACATTGCCCGTACTGCCGCATGGATCGCCCCGAGTCCGAGTTTCGGTATGGCAGCGAGGCGCATGTTGCGCGGCCTGCTGAGCCCGCGAATGTCAGCGACGCAGAGTGGGCGGCCTTTCTCTATATGCGCGCCAACCCTAAAGGCATTCACGCCGAGCGTTGGCGGCATGTCCATGGCTGCGGGCGGTTCTTCAACGCGCTGCGCAATACGGTGACGGATCAGATCTTGAAAACTTATCCGGCCGGAACGCCATGGCCTGACCTCGATGTACCTACTCAGGGTGATCGCTGATGGCCGGTCTTCATCGCACGAACGGCGGCGGCCGCATCGATCGCAAGAAGCGTCTTTCCTTCAAGTTCGACGGAAAGCTGTATGAGGGCGTTGCTGGCGATACGCTGGCGTCGGCACTGCTCGCGAATGGCGTGCATCTTGTCGGGCGTTCGTACAAGTACCACCGACCGCGCGGTATTCTCTCTGCCGGCGCCGAGGAGCCGAACGCGCTTGTCACGGTCGATCGCGGAAACGGGAGGGATGCGCCGAATTTGCGCGCAACTCAGGTAGAGCTCTACGACGGCCTCGTTGCCGAAAGCCAGAACCGCTGGCCGTCGCTCGCCTATGATTTCGGTGCGGTCAATGGTCTTTTCTCGTCGCTGCTGGCCGCCGGCTTCTACTACAAGACATTCATGGGGCCGCGCCTGCTCGGCTCGAACTGGGCCTGGCACAAGATCTACGAACCGCTGATCCGTCGCGCAGCAGGGCTCGGCAGGGCCCCGACGCAAGCTGATCCGGATCGCTACGCGAACTGCTTCGCGCATTGTGATGTGCTGGTTGTCGGTGCCGGGCCTGCAGGGCTTGCTGCAGCGCTCGCTGCGACGGAGGCTGGTGCACGTGTGATCCTGTGTGATGAGCAGGCTGAACTCGGCGGGTCGCTGCTGAGCGAGTGGTCCGTCGAGATCGACGATGTTCCGGCTGCAGCATGGCTGGCAGAGGCCGTGCGGACGCTTGCTGGCTCGCCGCGCGTGACGCTGCTGCCGCGTACGCAGGCCTTCGGCTACTTCGCACAGAACTTCGTCGCGCTGGCGGAGCGGGTTACGGATCATCTCGCCAAGCCCGAGCCATCGGCACCACGTGAGCGACTGTGGCAGGTGCGCGCGAAACACGTCGTGCTGGCGACCGGCGCCATCGAACGTCCGGTGGTGTTTCCGGACAATGACCGGCCGGGCATCATGCTGGCGGATGCCGCGCGCACGTACGTCAATCGTTACGGTGCGCGTTCTGGTTCGCGCGCTGTGGTCGTGGCGGCGTGCGACAGCGGGTATGGAGCGGCGCTGGATCTTCGGCGCGCTGGAGTGGAAGTCGCAATGGTTGTCGATCCGCGACCGAGCGGCGGCGGCGCACTGGTCAGCGCCGCGAAGGCTGCAGGCATCAGCGTCGAGAGCGGCGCAGCGGTGATCGCAACGCGCGGGCGCCAGCGCGTGTCGGCGGTGCAGATAGGGCGCGCGGGTGCTGATGGCGCGATGGGCGCCGCTTGGGTGCCGTGTGATCATGTGCTCATGAGCGGCGGTTGGACGCCGTCCGTGCATCTGTTTTCGCAATCATGCGGCAAACTCGCCTGGGATGAGGCGGTGCAGGCATTTCTCCCTGCGTCGGTGGCGCCCGGTCAATCGCAGCGATCGGTCGGCGCGTGTCGCGGTGCGTTCGGCATTGCCGCGGCACTCGAGGATGGCTTTGCGGCGGGCAGCGAAGCTGCCGGGCGTGTTTCGCATCCGCGCAAATTCGAAGTCTCGAACGATTCGACGGACTTCGGCGGGATGCTTGGCGCCTTGAGCGCAGGCGCGCACGAGAGCAAAGCATTCGTCGATTTCCAGCATGACGTGACGGTGCGCGATTTGAAGCTCGCGGCGCAGGAGGGCTTCCGTTCCATAGAGCATGTGAAGCGCTACACGACGACCGGCATGGCGACCGACCAGGGCAAGACGTCGAACCTCAATGCACTGGCCATCGTCGCGGATCATCTTGGCAAGCCCGTTCCCACCGTCGGTCTCACGACATTCCGTCAGCCCTATACGCCTGTGACTTTCGGCACGATTGCCGGCACAAGCCGCGGTGATCTGTTCGATCCCGTGCGGCGGACGCCGTGTGATGCCTGGGCGCAAGCGGCCGGCGCTGTCTTCGAGGATGTCGGCGCATGGAAGCGTGCACGATATTTTCCTAATGGCAGCGAGGACATGCACGCCGCTGTCGCGCGCGAATGCCAAACCGTGCGCAGCGCCGTCGGCATGTTCGATGCGTCCACGCTCGGCAAGATCGAGGTTGTGGGGCCGGATGCCGCTGAGTTTCTCGAGCGCCTCTACATCAATCCCTTCGAGAAGCTCGGCGTCGGGCGCTGCCGCTATGGCGTTCTGCTGAATGAGGCGGGCTTCATCATTGACGATGGAGTCATCGGCCGTATTGCAGCCGATCGTTTCCATGTGACCACGACGACCGGCGGTTCTGCGCGCGTCCTCAATATGATGGAAGACTACGCGCAGACCGAATTTCCCGCATTGAAGGTATGGCTGACATCGACGACCGAACAGTGGGCCGTCATCGCGGTGCAGGGACCGAAGGCGCGCGAGGTTCTGGCGCCCCTCGTTGAGGGCGTCGATCTCGGTGCAGAAGCTTTCCCCCACATGAGCGTCAAAGCCGGGCGCATCCGCGGTGTCGATGCGCGCATCTTCCGCGTGAGTTTCACGGGCGAGCTTGGTTTCGAGATCAATGTGCCGGCGGACTACGGCGCCGCTGTGTGGGAAGCCGTGTGGCGCGAGGTGCAAAAGCACGGTGGATGCGCGTACGGCACTGAGAGTATGCATATCCTGCGTGCCGAAAAGGGCTTCATCATCGTCGGCCAGGAGACGGACGGCACGGTTACGCCCGATGACGTTGGTCTCGCCTGGGCGATTGGCAAAAATAAGCGCGATTTCGTCGGCCTGCGTTCTCTATCGCGGCCGGACATTGTTCGCGGCGGACGCAAGCAGCTCGTCGGGCTGCTTACGACAGATCCGGAATTGGTGCTCGAGGAAGGCGCACAGGTGACGGCCGAAGCGAAGCCGCCCGTCGGCACGCCCGCGCTTGGGCATGTCACGTCGGCCTATTGGAGCGCGGCACTCGGGCGCTCGATCGCACTTGCCTTGGTGGTGGATGGGCGCGCGCGTGTCGACACGCGTCTCAACATCCCCATGCCGTCCGGTGATGTTGCCGTTGATGTCGTCATGCCGATCTTTCTCGATCCCAAGGGAGAGCGGCTCAATGGTTGATCAAGTTATGTCGCGTCGCTCGGTGCTCGAAGGGCTGATACTGCCAGCACGGGAGGGGATCGTCTCGGTCATGGAGGCAGCACCTGCGGCGCGGTTCATTTATCGCGGGGATGCAGGCCTCATTGGCGATACTTTGGGGATGGCGCTCCCGACCACGCCTATGCGGGCTCACACGTCAGGCTCGTGCGCAGCTTTATGGCTCGGGCCGGACGAATGGTTGCTGCTGGCTGTGGCGGATGAGCAATCGAGCATCGCGATCACGCTCTCCAGCGCATTGGCTGGTAAGCCAGCTGCGCTCGTCGATGTCGGTCACCGTCAGGTCGGTCTCACGGTGTCGGGCCCGCGTGCGGCGACGCTGCTGAATGCAGGTTGTCCGCTCGATATCGACGAGTCCGCGTTCCCTGTCGGCATGTGTACGCGCACCATCCTCGCGAAGGCCGAGATCGTGCTCTGGAGAACCGAGTGCCACGCTTTCCGCATGGAGATTGCGCGTTCGTTCGCGCCGTATGCCGTGGCATTCCTGGCAGAGGCCCTGCACGGCATCGACTGATAGAGGGCAAATCGGAACTCGATGGCATCGCGTGATGCCATCGAGTCGAGTGACGCTTAGCAGGGGCCTAGCTCCTGTTCTTCCCGCCGCCTTTGCAGTAGCCCTTATCGGCGCCGGTCGAGATGCAGATCGTGAAGCGCTTGAACTTCAGGTGAATGATCAGCTTCTGCGGCCCCGGACCCTTGCCGGTCAGCTCATTCATGGCCTGGGTCGCAGCGCCGCGCGCCTCACTCGGGGAGAGTTTGACGCCCTGAGCCTGTGCTTGGCGGATGATCTCCTTCTCCACGAAGCTCTTGGTGAGCGCCGGGCGATCTGCCGAGATGGCAACGCTGGCAGGTGAGGCAGCGATAGCGGCGAACGTCGCCGCAACGAAGAGGCCGGCAGCGGCGGCCGATGCCCGGAGGATGGATTTGCGATTGGCGAACATGGTGGTTTCCTGATTGCTGTGCTGTTGATCGACGTAGCTGGGGTTGATTGTGTTCAGGCCTTGCAGGGCTTGGCGTTTGCCGAACACTTCCACTTCAGACCTGAGCGGCTGCACTGGTAGTACTTGCTCGAAGCGAGGGCATACGTGGACCACACAAAGCCGTGGTTCTTGAGAACCTTGCGGTGCCAGTGCCAGCGGGCGCTGATGCGGGCAGTAAGGTTCGTGTACTTCTTCTCGCCGTTGGCCGAGACGTTGTAGGGCTTGCATGTCTTCGCAGCCGCGGGAGCGGCGAGCATCGGCATCACGGCGACCAATGTCGCGAGTGCCAACGAGGTCTTGAGTATGCGGGGACGCATTTCCTTCTCCTGTCGCATTCTGCTTCCCGGGAGATCGCTGAGCTTGATCAGCGTGCCCGGTTGCTCATGTGTCGCAGCGACGTGGAGGAAGGTTCACGCGTCGTTAAACGATTTCGCGTGTGCGGCACGACGATGTGCGCGGCTGTGTCGTGCGAGCGATGGAAGAAAGAGGCAGGATTAACTGCGCGGTGCGATCGGCCGCGGCGTGCCCCAGGCGGCGAAGCTCGGATTGGCAAGCGCCGCTGCGGTATTGCCATAACGCAGAGGCTGGCCGTCGAGCATGGTGACGCTGCCGCCGGCCGCCGAGAGTACGGCATGTCCCGCCGCCGTATCCCAGGCCATGGTGCGGCTCAGGCGCGGATAGATGTCGGCGTCACCGCGCGCAATGACGCAAAATTTCAGGGATGAACCAGCGTCGCAGCGCGAGGCAATGTTGAAGCGCGAAAGGAAGCTTTCGGTTTCTGGTGTGGAATGCGAGCGACTGACGAGCGCGGCAAGCGCCGTGGGATCAGGTGCGCGCGTGCGAATGGTCCGAAGCCCGATTTCGTCGAGCGTGATTTGTCCCTCACGCGGTTCAATCCGGGCCATGGCCGCGACATCGCGCGCAAGCGTCACATAAAGCTCGTCGCACGCCGGCGCATAGACGATGCCGAACACCGGAGCGCCGTCGCGGATCAGCGCGACATTGACCGTGAACTCACCGCGCTGCGCGATGAATTCGCGCGTGCCGTCGAGCGGATCGACGAGAAAGAATTCGGCGCCAAGGGTGGGCATCTGGCCGGACGCGACCGCCTCTTCCGCAACGATCGGCACGTTCGGGGCAGCGGATGCGATTGCCGCAATGAGCACGGCTTCGGCCTCGCGGTCGGCGGCAGTTACGGGGCTCTCGTCGGCCTTGGTCTCGACGGCAACGCCAGCGCGGTAATAGCGCATCTCGATCGCGCCGGCCCTCAGCACTGCGGGAAGCAGCGCCGAAGCAAGTCGCGTGTGCTCGATGGCTGACATTGATTCTCCTGATCCGCCGCCGCCAGAGATTGCGACCGTTCGATGCCCGGCCGCCGGATGCCTGAGTGATTCGTTACAAGATGCGGCGATATTGCATCAGAGTTCTGTCAATTGCCGGACGTTCATAGTCCACACTTGGCGCGAATCTCGTGGGCGTGTATCAAAACTAGGATGAAATTCGCAAGCTGTCGCCCCTTAGCGCTCGCGTAGCATTCGCTTGAGCCGGCGCCAGCGCATCCTCTCAACGAGCCGGGGACCATGAGCCAGCCCGCATTCCCGAACGATCTGGAGCTAGCGGCGCTGATCGCCAGCAAAGTCTGCCACGACGTCATCAATCCCGTGGGGGCCATCAACAATGGCCTCGAGATGCTCGACGAGGAGGATGATCCCGAGTCGCGCGACTATGCGCTGGATATGATCCGCAATGTCACGAGTCAGGCGACGGCGCGGCTGAAGTTCGCGCGCTTTGCCTATGGCGCAGCAGGTTCCGCCGGCGACTCGATCGACCTGCGCATGGGTGAGGAGATCGCGCGCGAGTACGCGACCAAGGGCGGCAAGCACACGCTCGTGTGGCAGGGTCCTGTCGGCTATATGGCCAAGGACAAGGTCAAGCTCGTGCTCAATTTGGTCTCGCTCGGGCTCTCGGCGCTGCTCCGGGGCGGCGAGCTGACCGTGATGATCGACCAGCGGCCGGATCATCCCATGTTCGCGGTGCGTTGCCGGGGCCAGGGCGCGCGCCCGCCGACGCACCTTATCGAATTCCTGACCGGCCAGAATATGCCGCCGATCGATGCGCTGACCGTGCAGACGTATTACACATGCCGGCTGGCGCAGCAGTGCCGGATGCGGCTCGAAGTCCTGCGCGATGGTGCCGACATCATCCTGAGCGCCCGTTCCTGAGGCAGCCTGCCGCCCCCTTTGGCTTTTACATCGCGATCCGATGGGCATAGCTTTGTCGGCATGGTTCCACCCTGCCGATGGAGTGCGCGCACATGAAGCTCGACGAATATGCGTCCTATGATGGTCTCGGCCTCGGCGAGCTCGTGGCCAAAGGCGAGGTCAGCCCAAAGGAGCTGGCGCGGACTGCGGCGGCGGCCATCGAAGCTGCGAACGGCGAAGTAAAAGCCGTCATCGAGACCTACGACGACCGTATTGATGGTCTCGACGAGAGCACGCTCGGGGCAGGCCCGTTTCGCGGCGTGCCCTTCCTCATGAAGGACGTGTTCGGCCACGAGCAGGGCCGCCTCATCGAGTTCGGCTCGCGCCTCTGCCGCGGCATGACCGTGACGACGGGCACCTACTTCACCGACCAGCTCAAGGCGTCCGGCGTCAACATCCTCGGCCGTTCGGCAGCGCCCGAATACTCCATGTCGGCGACGACCGAGAGCGTCATGTTCGGCAATACGTCGAACCCCTTCAAGAAGGGCTATTCGGCGGGCGGCTCGTCGGGTGGCGCGCAGGCCGCAGTGACGAGCGGCATGGTTCCCATCGCGCACGGCTCGGATATCGGCGGCTCGATTCGTATTCCCGCGAGCTGGTGCGGTGGCGTTGGCCTGAAGCCGTCGCGCGGACGCGTTTCCATCGGGCCGGTCGTGGACGAGGGCGGGCTTGGTTTCTCCGTCAATCACATCCAGGCGAAGACCGTTCGCGATTCAGCGACCATGCTCGACTGGGTGTCGAAGTCGCAGATCGGTGATCCATTCGTGATACCGCGGCCAACGCAATCCTATGCGTCGTTCGTCAACGCGCCGAGCCCGCGCCTCAAGATCGGCATCGTGCTGACGGAGATCTTCGGCGTGCCGGTGGACCCGGAGGTGGCGCAGGCCGTGAAGGATACCGCCAAGGTGCTCGAAGGCATGGGGCACCATGTTGGCGTTGCGGAAGTGGATTTCGGCGGCATCGAGACGCTGCACAAGATCAACGATCTCTTCTTCTTCGGATTCGACACGCGGCTCGAAGGATATGCGGCGAAGACCGGTCAGAAGATCGGGCCCGATACGCTCGAACCGGTCATGCTGTCGGTATACGAGTTCGCGAAGGGGATCACGACGGCGCGCTTCTTCGCCGCGCTGAGCGAGGTCAACATCGCGCGGCGCAAGCTCGCCCGTTTTTATGCGGACCACGATGTCTGGCTCTCGCCGACGAATGCGCGCGTCTCGGAGCCCTGGGGCAAGTATCACCTCAGCAAGGCGGACGTCGATGCGTCGAGCCTCGTCGATAAGCTGTTCCGCGAGCCCTGTCAGTTCACGGTGCCGCACAACATCATGGGTACGCCCGGATTGTCGCTGCCGCTTGCCATGCATTCGACGGGTGTGCCGATCGGTGTGCAACTCGCCGGCCGCCCGGCCGAGGAGCACGTGCTGATCTCGCTGGGGGCGGCGCTCGAACGCGCCATGCCGTGGGCCGGACGCGTGCCCGAGCTGCACGTGTCGAAGGTGAGGTGAGGCGACGAACGGCAATTTTCGCGCACGCATCGCCTTTGAGCTTCAGATTTCCCAATGGGCTAGGTTGCTTCGTGTGCGATCGCTTCTACGTAATTAGAGACGTATTCGGTGCTCGCGCGGGCGGATTTCCCGCTTGGCGTGTTCCCCTGCAATTATGTAGGTTTATTGGTGGCGAGCGGTGCTCGCTTGATATTTTGCTTTTTTGGTCGAACGTGGGGATTTCCTATGAAGAGAACCTTACTCACAATAGGTCTGACAATTGCTATGGGCGCGACAGCGTATTTCGCTTCCAATGGATCAACGTGGGCTCAGGGATGCCAGGGGTCGTGTTCAAACTCCGAAGTTCGCTGTAAACGGAGCGGCCTCGGCGCTGAGTGCACTAAGGCATACAAAGCGTGCCTGAAGACGGGCACATTCACGGGACCAAGAGGAATTTCCTGGACCAACATCTGCAAGAAGTGAGGCCGGGACGGACTGGCGGGGAGCGCGCTGCATACTCGCTGTGAGCATGTAGCGAACCCCGAGTTCGCCTCTCATGCATGTCACTTCGGAGGATTGGGCGGGCCTCGCCTCGGCTTGCGGCTTTCGATGAACGCACGACACCTCCGACCCGGGGGTGTGTCGACTTCACGCGGCCCGCGAAGATCCCAGCGGCGAGCGGATGCTGCAGCATATCCAAATCAGCCGGCTCAGAACCTGACACTGAGCTTGGCGCTGCCGGCGTGGAGAGTGGTGGTGTCGCCGAACTGGCCGTCGTATTGCAGGCGCAGGGCGATGCCGTCGACGGAGAACACGTCGAGGCCGATGCCAATATCGGCGACGGTCTTGTCGAGTTTGGAGACAATGGCGAAGCCGGGCGCGCCGATCGGCGCACCGACAAAGTTCGCCGTCGTGACGAAGGTGTCGGTATCACGAAACGTGGCGCCGGCCTTGATGAAGCCGCGGACGACTGTGCCATCGGCCATACGGTGCTCGGCGCCGAGTTCCAGCGAAGGCGAGGCCGACAGCACGGTGTAGTCGCTCGCCTCGACATGTAGTGCGATGCCGCCGGCGCCTGTCTCCGAATAGGCGTCACGCGACAGGTAGTTGGCGGCAAGATCGACCTGGGGCTTCAGGTAGAAGGCACCGCTGCTCATGAGATAGGCGGCCGTCAACTGCGAGCTGACGAAATCCATGTCAGTGCTCGATGTCGCGGTGGATGCGAAGCCGCCGAACGCGACGTTGCGTCGGTTGTCCTGCCATCCCCAGCCACCGGTGACGGACGCCGCGAACAGCCACGGCCCCGGCGTGTATTTGACGACACCTCCGAGATAGACGCGATCGCCGGTCGACGTAGCATTGGCGTTGGATGACAGGTCGATGTTCTGATAGCCGATGCCGCCGCCGAGCCGCCAATCGGGTGCGACCTTGAACTGCGCGCCGGCTGAATAGAACAGTGACGTCTCGTGGAAGCCGGCCTCGCCGCGTCCGTCACTCTCGAAGCGGCGTGCGCTGAAGCGAGCCCACAGGCACTGATCCTCTTTGATGAAACGCGTGGGGTCAGCTTCATCGCCGGCCATGCGGCAGGAAAGAAGCTGCTGGCCGAACGTGGCGCCTGTACTCATGGCGGTCGAGAACGCGCCGGCATCACCAGTCGGAGAGAGCTGGTTCAAGGCATCGATGAGCGTAGAATTGCCCACGAGGTGCATCAGGGGCGGCATGAAACCGAGCGTGGCGCCGCCGCCGGCATAGATGCTGTTGAGAGCACCGCTAACACTGCGTTGATTGGGCGTCAGCTTCGACGCGCCATGTCCCAAAAAGTCGATGGTTGCGACAAGATCCAGCGTGTTGGCGTCGGGCTTCTCGAGTGCATAGCTGATGATGGCCGTGCCCGGCACGGTGATGCCGTTGTCAGTAATGCCGCCCGTAGCGGTGATGACGTTTTCAAAGGTCTTGCTGAGACCCGGCGCGGTCGGGAAGTTCAGCGGTGTGACGACGAGTGTACCGTTAAGTGCAGCGTTGCCCGAGATGGGGAGACGATCGGAGGTGCCAGTAGCCCAGTCGGCGCGGATGGCGAGCGAGCCGGTCGCAGATTGCGTAAAGCTGCCGGTGAGTGCGGTCGTAGTGATCGGCGCCGACACTGATGTGGGGCCAATATCGAACTTGCCGTGGTTGAGGAAAGTCAGGGCGCCGCCACTGCCGAGCGCACCACCGGGTGATTGCACAAACAATCCACCCGCCTCGTTCGTGAAGGTGCCGCCGCTCAGCGCGCCGGAGTTGGCGAACGTGCCCGAATTGGAGAATCTGCTGCCACTGGTTTGGATGATTGTCCCAGTGGCGGTGTTTGTGAACGTGCCCGCGTCGATGGTCACTGTCCCGAGGTGGGAGAGCCCGTTGTAGAAGACGCCTGTATTCGTGAACGTGCCGCCATTGATGGTCACGGCGTTGGGGGCGGAGTTGTAGTAGGACGAGTAGTACCCGTTGTAGAAAGTACCTGAATTCGTGAAGGCGCCGCCAGCGTTTACGGTGACCGTGCTGGGAGGTTGGCTGTAGTAATAATAGTAGTCATGGTACCCGTTATAGAACGTGCCCGCGTTTGTGAAGGTGCCTGCGTCGATGGTGACCACGCCCTGGCCGCCGTAATAGTATCCGTTGTGGAAGGTTCCCGTGTTCGTAAAGGTGCCGCCGTTGACGACTACCTTGCCGATGGCGTCGTAACCGTTGATAAAGGAGCCTGAGTTCAAGAAGGTGCCGCCATCGTTGACGACGAGCGTGCCCTCAGCAAAGGCGCCGTTGTAGAAGGTGCCGGAATTCGTGAAGGTGCCCCCGGAGTTGATGTTCGTCGTGCCGGCGTAGTTGTAGGCGTTGACGAATATCCACCCGGACCAGACTATTACGCTGGAGCTGACAGTCACGTCTCCTGGAGCGTAGTAACCGTTATAAAAATCGTACAACGTCGTCGGTGTTGAAAATTCGCAGACGGTGTCGTTTGGCTGAACGCAATTGGCTTCAGCAGTGTCCGGAGCCGTAAGTGCCACCGTGCAGCTAGCCAACAACCCGACTATCCGCGACCAAGATCTGTAGTTCAGCATTGCGGCGTCCAGCGAATAACAATTTGGCTTCAGCTCAGATTGCAACGCGGACTAGCAGAAGCATCTCTACTGCTGCGCCCCATTACTGACGTATTTGGGTTGCTCGAACTCAGTACTGATTCGCGTTCATTGAACACCAATCTGCGCGGGAGCCCGAGGCCATCTGCCCACGAGGGTTGAAGGCAATGTTGTCTGGCGCCGATCTCAATGAAAAACCCCCTATCCCTCGCGTTGAGGGATAGGGGCAGCAAGCCTCGCAGCGTGAACGCTTAGCTTCGCTTAAGCCGCCTTGCGCTGTGCGGCGTCGACGAGCACGAGGTCGCCATTGCGGACGGTGAGCGAGACGATCTCGCCGTCCTTGACGCGCCCGGCGAGGATCGCCTCCGCGAGCGGGTCCTGCACGAACTTCTGGATCACGCGCTTCAGCGGCCGGGCGCCGTAGGCAGGTTCGTAGCCGCGATTGGCGAGCCATGTCCGCGCGGTGTCATCGAGGTCGATCGTGATCTTGCGATCGGCGAGCAGCTTGGTCAGACGCGCCATCTGGATATCGACGATCTTGCCCATCTGCTCGCGCTTCAGGCGGTGGAACAGAATGATCTCGTCAATCCGGTTCAGGAACTCCGGCCGGAACTTGAGCTTGACCTCGGCGAGCACGTACTCGCGCACGGCGTCGCTGTCCTCGCCATCCTTCTGCGAGACGAGATACTCCGCGCCGATGTTCGACGTCATGATGATCAGCGTGTTCTTGAAGTCCACGGTGCGGCCCCGACCATCGGTCAGGCGGCCATCATCGAGCACCTGCAGGAGCACGTTGAAGACGTCGGGGTGCGCCTTCTCGATCTCGTCGAAAAGCACGACCTGATAGGGACGCCGGCGCACGGCCTCCGTCAGCGAGCCGCCCTCTTCATAACCGACGTAGCCTGGGGGCGCGCCGATCAGACGAGCGACGGAGTGCTTCTCCATGTACTCCGACATGTCCATGCGAACGATCGCCTGGTCGTCGTCGAACAGGAAGGACGCGAGCGCCTTGGTCAGCTCCGTCTTGCCGACGCCGGTCGGTCCGAGGAACATGAACGAGCCGATCGGCCGGTTCGGATCCTGCAGGCCGGCACGCGCGCGACGGACAGCAGTCGAGACGGCCGTGACCGCCTCTTCCTGACCGATGACGCGCCTGGCGATCGATTCCTCCATGCGGAGAAGCTTGTCCTTCTCGCCTTCGAGCATCTTGTCGACGGGCACGCCCGTCCAGCGCGAGACGACGCTGGCGATCTGGTCCGGCGTGACGGCCTCCTCGACCATGACCTGTGCGGGATCCGCGCTCTCTTTGCTCTCCAGATCCTTGAGCTGCTGGGTGAGTTTCGGGATCACGGCGTGCTGCAGCTCACCCGCGCGGGCATAGTCGCTGCGGCGGACGGCCTGCTCGAGTTCGACGCGGCGCTGCTCCAGCTCTTCCTTGACCTTCTGCGCGGAGCCGAGCTTGGCCTTCTCGTTTTCCCAGCGGCGGGTCAACTCGGCGGATTGCGCATCGAGATCTACGATGGACTTCTCGAGCCTCTCGAGGCGATCCTTGGAGGCAGCATCCGTTTCCTTTTTGAGAGCCTCGCGCTCGATCTTCATCTGCATGAGATCGCGATCGATGGCGTCGAGCTCCTCGGGCTTGGAGTCGATCTCCATTTTCAAGCGCGCGCTCGCCTCGTCGACGAGGTCGATGGCCTTGTCGGGCAGGAAGCGATCCGTGATGTAGCGGTTCGAGAGGGTCGCCGCGGCGACGATGGCGCTGTCGGTGATCCGCACGCCGTGGTGCATCTCGTACTTCTCTTTGAGACCACGGAGAATCGAGATCGTATCCTCGACCGTGGGCTCGCTGATGAAGACGGGCTGGAAGCGCCGCGCGAGGGCGGCATCCTTCTCGATGTGCTTGCGGTACTCGTCGAGCGTGGTCGCGCCGACGCAGTGCAGCTCACCGCGCGCGAGGGCCGGCTTCAGCAGGTTGCCGGCATCCATCGAGCCTTCGGTCTTGCCGGCGCCAACGATGGTGTGCAGCTCGTCGATGAACAGGATGATGCCGCCGTCGGAGGCCGTGACCTCCTGCAGCACGGACTTCAGCCGTTCCTCGAACTCGCCGCGGTACTTGGCACCCGCGATGAGCGCGCCCATGTCGAGGGCCAACAGCTTCTTGTCTTTGAGGCTCTCGGGTACGTCGCCTTTGACGATGCGCTGAGCGAGGCCCTCCGCGATCGCTGTCTTGCCGACGCCCGGCTCGCCGATAAGCACGGGATTGTTCTTGGTCCGGCGCGACAGCACCTGGATGGTGCGGCGGATTTCCTCGTCGCGGCCGATGACCGGATCGATCTTGCCTTCCGCAGCGGCGGCCGTGAGGTCGCGGGCATAACGCTTCAATGCGTCGTAGCCCTCTTCCGCGGAGGCGGTGTCGGCGGTGCGGCCCTTGCGGACCTCGTTGATGGCCGCATTGAGCGACTGGGCGTTTACACCGGCATCCTTCAGGATCTTGGCAGCGGGACTAGAGCCCTCGACCAGGATGGCGAGGAGCAGGCGCTCGGCGGTGACGTACTTGTCGCCCGCCTTCTCGGCGATTTTCTCAGCCTGATCGAAGACGCGGGCGAGGTCAGGAGCAAGGTACAGCTGGCCGCTGCCGCCGGAGACTTTGGGGCGCTGGGCGAGCGCACGCTCGGTAGCCTGAAGTGCTGTTTTCGGATTGCCCGCCTGCTCGATGAGGCCGGCCGCGAGGCCCTGATCGTCGTCGAGCAGCACCTTCAGAAGATGCTCGGGGCTGAATTGCTGGTGGTTTTCGCGTAGAGCAAGCGACTGTGCAGCCTGCACAAATCCCTTCGCGCGATCGGTGTAGATGTCGAAGTTCATTCGTCCTCCTCCTCGGCACGCTTCACCGCCCCCTGGAGGCTCGGTCGTAAGCGCCGTCATCGAAAGAATGGGTAAGCAAACGTGCTACGGCCCAAGTTCGGCGCCGCTCTCCTCATATGGGGTTAATCCGGCGGCCGAAAAGGGGCGTTCAGCGAAAGAGTTGCAACCCATTCACTGGCGTGGGGCGAAGCCTGCTGCGGTTGAACGGCCGGTGCCATACCCTCATATACCCATATGGGCGACAAGCCCTTTTGAGATGGAGCAATCGAACCCCTCGGCAAAGGGGGATTTAGGGAGGAAATCATGGCCGTGCGTATGCGCGATGAAGTCCGCGCACTCAGTGACGACGAACTCGAGCTGGTCGTTAAAACCCATATCCCGCTGGTGTTGGATCTCTCGGATTCCGAACTCCGCGACCTCACCAAGCAGGTCCGTGAGAAGCGCAAGCGGGCGCGCGACTTGGCAAATCGACAGAGGCGCGAAATGCGGGGCAAGGCTGAACGGCCGGGGACCGCTCCCGCGCGAGAGAATGCCGGTACAAAGCACAAGGCGGCCGTGCTGGCCGGAGCGCTAAAGCGTCTCAACAATGAGAAGGAGCGCCGCGAACGGCACTCGGGGCGCCCTGAGCAAGTGCGTATCGCCAAGAAGGCCATGCAACTGAAGCGCGCTAGCGGCAAGGGCCATAGCGGGCCGAGCTACAGAACAGCATCCAAGGGTATGCATAACGTCGAGAACGAGAAACCCGAGCGTTTGCTCCATCCCATGGAGATCGGGCGGGTATCCCAGTTCGTGAAAGATGCGCAGGCGAAGCGCGATTCGCAGCGCGCTGAGGCTGGGCAGTAGTATTGTGGGTTGAGGGCTCCGCTGATCTGCCGTGCAGAAGTTGTGCGGAGCCTGATCGGCCCTCTCTTACCCCTGATGCAGGCTCGCCACAGGACGCCTGCGTCTTGGGCGACATCGTTGGCCTCTAGTAGGGCAAAACCAGGCTTCGGGCGGCGGCCCTGGAGTGCTCACTGAACGAGCTTGACAGATCGTCGTCCGGCACGGCGCAGGTGTTCGGCGGCCGCTCGATGCCCCAAAACTGCCGCAAATTTAAGGGGCTGAGCGGGGATCACCTCGTTCAATTTGTGCAGCCGATCCCGATCCGCGATTTGCCGTCATCCGGCTGACGCACAGCTTCTCCACCGGATGTACAGACACACTAGATGTAGTGGCGAGGCGCATCGGCAACCCCAATAGATCGTGACGAAGCTGCTCGAATCATCGACATTGATGACAGCTGATGCGGCGCCCGGATGCGGGGCCCTTCGGCGGGGGAAATGAGGGGCCCGCGCTTCGCGGGGTACGACGAGTTTCCAAATTGTGAGCGTGAAAAGCGCGCGAGTCGATGACTTGCAGCGGTCGGTAGCCTTGTGCCTGTTGCGTTGAAGTGCGTGGGATCGTCCGGCCATGGGGGCATGGCTTGGGCAGAGGGACATCTGAAACAATCGCACTGCCGTGACGCTACCAGGTTTTGTAGCGCGTACCTTTGTCGGCTCCGCAGTGCCCAAAAACGAGCAGCAGGGCACATGAAAATCGCACGCGCCTTTACGGAAGCCGGCAAGTCTCCCTACGAGCGCATTACCTTCCGTAAGGCCACCTCCGAGATCAAGAACCCCGACGGTTCGATCGTTTTCCGTCTCGCCGAATTCAGCGTGCCCGAGCATTGGAGCCAGGTCGCCGCCGACATCCTGGCGCAGAAGTATTTCCGCAAGGCCGGCGTTCCGAAGAAGCTGCGCAAGGTCGAGGAGAGCACCGTTCCCTCATGGCTGTGGCGGTCCGTCCCCGATGAGCGCGCGCTTGCCGATCTTCCCGAGAACGAGCGCACGAGCGGCGAGACCGACGCCCGCCAGGTCTTCGAGCGCCTTGCCGGTACCTGGACCTACTGGGGGTGGAAGGGCGGCTACTTCACCACCGAGGAGGACGCGCGCGCGTTCTTCGACGAGCATTGCTTCATGTTGGCGAACCAGATGGGTGCGCCGAACAGCCCGCAGTGGTTCAACACCGGCCTGCACTGGGCCTATGGCATCGATGGTCCCGGCCAGGGCCACTTCTATGTCGACTGGCAGACGGGACAGCTCACGCAGTCGACCTCGGCCTATGAGCATCCACAGCCGCACGCGTGCTTCATCCAGTCCGTCGAGGACGATCTCGTCAACGAGAACGGCATCATGGACCTCTGGGTGCGCGAGGCGCGCCTGTTCAAGTACGGTTCGGGCACGGGTTCGAACTTCTCGCTCCTGCGCGCCGAGAGCGAGCGCCTTTCCGGCGGCGGCAAGTCCTCCGGTCTCATGAGCTTCCTCAAGATCGGCGATCGCGCGGCTGGCGCCATCAAGTCTGGCGGCACGACGCGCCGCGCGGCGAAGATGGTCGTCGTCGACGTCGATCATCCCGACATTGAAGCCTACATCGACTGGAAGGTGCAGGAAGAGCAGAAGGTCGCGGCGCTCGTGACCGGCTCCAAGATCTGCCAGAAGCGCCTCAAGGCCGTCATGGCCGCTTGCGTGAACTGCGAAGCCGACGGCGATGCCTGCTTCGACCCACTGAAGAACCCCGCCCTCAAACGCGCCATCAAGGACGCCAAGCGCGATTCCGTGCCGCAGAACTACATTCTGCGCGTCATCCAGTTCGCGCGCCAGGGCTACAAGGATCTCGACTTCGCGACCTACGACACCGATTGGGATTCCGAGGCCTACCTGACCGTCTCCGGCCAGAACTCGAACAACTCCGTGCGCGTGACGGACGAGTTCCTCAATGCCGTGGAAGACGACAAGGACTGGGCGCTGACGGCACGTCTCACGAATAAAGTCATGAAGACGGTCAAGGCGCGCGATCTTTGGGAAAAGATCGGTTACGCCGCGTGGGCGTCGGCCGATCCCGGCATCCAATACCACACGACCATCAACGACTGGCACACGTGCCCGAGCTCCGGCCCGATCCGCGCATCGAACCCATGCTCGGAGTACATGTTCCTCGACGATACGGCGTGCAACCTCGCATCGCTGAACCTTATGCGCTTCCGCAAGGAAGACGGCTCGTTCGACGTTGCGGCCTATGAGCATTGCTGCCGCCTCTGGACAGTCGTGCTCGAAATCTCGGTGATGATGGCGCAGTTTCCCTCGCGCCAGATCGCGGAGCTTTCCTATCGCTATCGCACGCTCGGTCTCGGCTTCGCCAACATCGGCGGCCTGCTCATGGCCTCGGGCATTCCTTACGACAGCGCGCAGGGACGCGCGATCTGCGGTGCGATCTCGGCCATCATGACCGGCGTCGCCTATTCGACGAGCGCCGAGATGGCGTCGGAACTCGGCCCCTTCCCGGGCTTCGGGCCGAATGCGGGCGATATGCTGCGCGTCGTCCGCAATCATCGCCGTGCGGCGCACGGTGCGGCGGGCGGCTATGAGCAGCTCAATACCGATCCCGTGCCGCTCGACCATGCGGCGCTCAAGGAGACGGCGCTTTCGGCGGCGGCGCGCCGCGCCTGGGATCGCGCGCTGGAACTCGGTGAGCAGCACGGCTATCGCAATGCGCAGGCGACGGTGGTTGCGCCGACCGGCACGATCGGCCTCGTCATGGACTGCGATACGACGGGCATCGAGCCGGACTTCGCGCTCGTGAAGTTCAAGAAGCTCGCAGGTGGTGGTTACTTCAAGATCATCAATCAGTCCGTTCCTGAGGCGCTGCGCACGCTCGGCTATCCCGAGGCCGAGATCGCGGAGATCGAGGCGTATGCTGTCGGCCACGGCTCGCTCAAGCAGGCACCGGGCATCAACCACACGACGCTGCGCACGAAGGGTTTCACCGACGAAGCGCTGGCGACGGTCGAAGGTGCACTCAAGACGGCGTTCGACATCAAGTTCGTCTTCAACCGCTTCACGCTCGGCGAGGATTTCCTCAAGACATCGCTGAAAGTGCCGGCGGAAAAGCTGCTCGAACCGACGTTCGACCTGCTCACCTTCCTCGGCTTCACGAAGAAGGACATCGACGCCGCGAACAACCACGTGTGCGGTACGATGACGGTCGAAGGAGCACCGTTCCTGAAGGCGGAGCATCTGGCGGTGTTCGATTGCGCCAATCCGTGCGGCCGCACGGGCAAGCGCTTCCTCTCGGTCGAGAGCCACATCCGCATGATGGCGGCGAGCCAGCCCTTCATCTCGGGCGCGATCTCGAAGACCATCAACATGCCGAACGATGCGACGGTCGAGGACTGCAAGGAGTCCTACAAGCTGTCGTGGAAGCTGGCGCTCAAGGCCAACGCTCTCTATCGCGATGGCTCCAAGCTCTCGCAGCCGCTGAACTCGCAGATCCTCGCGGATGATCCCGAGGAAGCCGAGGAAGTGGCCGCGGAAATGGCATCGGACAAGCCCGCGCAGCAGCGTGCGGCGGTTGCGGCCGAGCGCATTGTCGAGCGGATCATCGAGCGGGCACGTGATCGCGAGAAGCTGCCCGGCCGCCGCAAGGGCTACACGCAGAAGGCCTCGGTCGGTGGGCACAAAGTCTACCTCCGCACGGGTGAGTACAACGACGGCCGTCTCGGCGAGATCTTCATCGACATGCACAAGGAAGGCGCCGCCTTCCGCAGCTTGATGAACAATTTCGCCATCGCGATCTCGCTCGGCCTGCAGTACGGCGTGCCGCTCGACGAGTACGTGGATGCCTTCACGTTCACGCGCTTCGAGCCGGCCGGTCTCGTGCAGGGCAACGAGGCCATCAAGAACGCGACCTCGATCCTCGACTACATCTTCCGCGAGCTGGCCGTGTCGTACCTCGAGCGTCATGACCTCGCGCATGTCGATCCGACGCAGATCGTCGGCGCGACGGGCCTTGGTTCGCAAGATACGTCGGAGGAAGAGGATGACGAGGCGCCTGTCGCCCCGCCGCCCGCGCGTTTCGTCAGCAAGGGTCTGCTGCGCGGCGTGCAGGTGCCGAACGTGACCACCATGGTGCGGTCGAGCGCGCCGGCCGCGTCAGTCGGCTCCATGCAGAAGGATGTCGCGACGGCGTTTGCTGGCGGTGGCGCCACGGCGCTCTATCAGCAGCGCACGGTCGAGACGGTGACGCACGTCACGGAAGGCTCGCTCGCGCTCAAGGTCGAGCCGGAGGTCATGTCCACCGCCGACCGCCGCACCGAAGCGCGCCTGCGCGGCTACGAGGGTGAGGACTGCCGCGAGTGCGGAAACTTCACGCTCGTCCGGAACGGCACCTGCCTCAAGTGCGACACTTGCGGCGGGACGAGTGGGTGCAGTTGAGGCTCTAGTCTCTGATTGGATTGATAGGGACGGTTGCTAAGAAAGCAGCCGTCCTTATTTATTCTATAGGCTCTTTGTCGGGTTGAAGGCGCTTTGGTCTAAACGAAAGGAGCCAATCAAGTGCTTGTCGCCGATCCGAAAAATGCAGATCTAGATAGGCTTCCTGCTTCCACTGATCGTTGCCGGGTTGATAGGTATGGACATCCCAATTACTTGGATTCGAAGTTAGGACGAACAGTCCAGGAATATTGATCCAATAGCTCCGAAAGTGTTCTTTGGCGATTGGTACGAGTGGATAGAAATAGTCAGACTTTTGGCTTCTACCGAAGCAGTCCGCGCGACCGGTGAGTTCCAGTTTACCCTGTGCGGCGCTCTCACGTATTCCGGCAATGAGGCTCAAAGTGTGGGATCGACCTGAGTGGAAGTCATACCCGAGTGACTCCGCCGCGAGCTCACCGAGTCGAAGGACGTTGAGTGGCTCATGAAAGTCATCGGGCCAGAGTCTAGCTACGTCTGAACGATTGAACGCTAAGTCGTAGAATTGTTCTTCGCCTTCAAGTATGGCGATTGCTCGCTCATGCGGATCGTCATGTCCCACTGTGTTCCAATCAATATCGCCGCGCTTGTTCCAGAAATCAGTGCCGATCCAAGTCCTAGACGTCTGGAAGCTAGCCAGTTTGTCTATCCAATCAATGTCGCGTCCGCTCGCTTGGAGTTCCCCGAGACTGAGGGCATCTCGCACGGCGCTATCAATGGCAACAGAGCGCATTTCCCACTCATCGATCTCGGCAAACTGCCGCACTCGCCCATTTAGGTGGAGCGAAAGTTCACGGAGTGGCATCAGGGTGGCGGCTGGAGGCTGGGTGAGCCGACGTATCTCGCCATTGAGGTGACCAACTTCATCCTCGACTTTTTGCAAGTCGAGCAGACTCTGCTCGTGCATTCGAGGTGGGATCGCGATCAGATGCACAATGAACAGGACTACGAAAGCCAAGATTACTGTAGCCAATCCCACGGCGACGGCAATCGCATCGTCAAACCATGCGCCTTCACTTCCAAAAAAGCGCACGGCAATGACGGCGGCCAACGGAACTAATACGACGCTGGCCACCCCCCAGCCCAAGTGCTCGCGGACATTGTCGCGAGAGGCCCGATAAGCCTCGCGGAGAACACGTCTCCAGTATGGGTAGATCAAGCGAGCGGAGCGGCGTGTCTCCTTGGCTAAATGCGTTTCGGTCATATCAAAAGGCCCAATAAACTGGCGGTGCAGTGTCGCGTGCACGCCCCGCGTCCGGACGGACTATACCAGTGCTCAGCTTGGCACGCCCACGGCTTACAATAACGGATACCCCTCCGCCCCCATCCGCCCTATAAGCTCGCGTGATCGCCCTGGGCATCCGCCCACCGAACCGAGCCGCTAAGCCATGACCACCCACCGCTCACTGAGCGACTACGCTCAGGCCATCCTCACGGCGCGCGTCTATGACGTTGCCGAGGAAACCGCCCTCGATCCGCTGCCGCGCCTCTCCGAACGGCTCGGCCGCAGCGCGCTCCTCAAGCGCGAGGATCTGCAGCCGGTCTTCAGCTTCAAGATTCGCGGCGCCTACAACAAGATCGTGCGGCTCTCCGAGGACGCGCGCAAACGCGGCGTGATCTGCGCCTCGGCCGGCAATCACGCACAGGGCGTGGCGCTGGCGGCGCAGAAGCTCGGAATCAAGGCGACGATCGTCATGCCGCTGACGACGCCGGCCATCAAGGTCGAGGCCGTGCGGCGCTTGGGCGGCAATGCCGTCCTGCACGGTGATGCTTTCGACGAGGCCTATGCCAAGGCGCGCGAGCTGGAAAAAGCCGAGGGCCTGACGTTCGTGCATCCCTTCGACGATCCGGACGTGATCGCGGGGCAGGGCACAGTCGGTCTCGAAATCCTGCGCCAGCATCCTGATCCGATCGAAGCGATCTTCGTGCCGATCGGCGGTGGCGGGCTCGCGGCGGGCGTGGCAGCGTTCGTAAAGTTCCTGAGCCCCACGACCAAGGTCATCGGCGTCGAGCCCGTGGATGCCGCGAGCATGGCGGCCGCGCTCAAGCAGAAGCAGATCGTGACGCTCGATCAGGTGGATCTGTTCGCCGACGGGGTCGCCGTGCGGCGCGCGGGTGAGGAAACCTATCGCCTGTGCAGCTCCCTGCTCGACGAGATCATCACCGTCGATATCGACGGAATGTGCGCGGCCATCAAGGACATCTTCGACGATACGCGCGCGGTTGCCGAGCCGTCGGGCGCGTTGAGCCTCGCCGGCCTCAAGATCTACGCCGAGCGCCAAAAGGCGGGTGGGGGCGGCGATACGGGCGCGCTGATCGCGGTGAACAGCGGGGCAAACCTGAATTTCGATCGCCTACGCACGATCGCCGATCGCGCCGAGGTCGGCGAGCATCGCGAGGCCCTGCTGGCGGTGACGCTCCCAGAGCGGCCGGGTGCGTATCGCGGGTTCATCCGCACGCTCCAGGGGCGCGGCATCACAGAATTCAACTATCGCTATGCGGACGCCTCGACGCCCGCGCAGATCTTCGCCGGGATCGCACTCCATCGCGGTGAAGCCGAGAAGAACGAGCTGATCGCGCGCCTCAAGTCCGAGGGCTATCCCGTGCTCGACATGAGCGACAACGAGATGGCGAAGGAGCACGTGCGCTACATGGTCGGCGGGCGCGCGCCGGGCCTGACGGACGAGCTCATCTACCGCTTCGAGTTTCCCGAGCGGCCGGGCGCGCTGCTGAGGTTCCTCGAGAGCCTGGCGCCGGAGTGGAACATCTCGCTTTTCCACTACCGCAATCATGGCGCGGACTACGGGCGCATTCTGGCCGGTATCCAGGTGGCGCCCGAGGCTCGTGGACAGCTCGCCGCGCGGCTCGATGCGCTCGGCTATCCCTACTGGGATGAGACGGGAAATCCGGCCTACCGCTTGTTTCTTTCGGGCGACTACGAGTGCGCCGGCGGGGCCTGATGCACGAGCGGTGGCAGCGATCGCGCCGCCGCCCCGCGACCCTGCGCGCTTTCGCCGCCTTTGCGGCCTTCAGAGGGCCATCACGCTTTCTTGACACCCCCAGGGGGCCTATCTATGGTCCCCCCGCGCAGTTGGAAGCGGCCGCGCCCCGGTCCTCGGGGCGTGTCGGGGCAGCCATCATGTCGATCGACGGCAGCAAGCAACCCGATCCGAAAGGCGAGATTTCGCCGGACGATCGTGAGGCTCTGAGGCGGCGATCGGAGGCGATCGGCGAGCGTCTCGGCTCGGTCAATCGCGAGCGCGACGCGGCACGGCGGCCATCGAGGCCCTCGGCTGCAGGGCGCGGGTTGCGGGCTTCCGCTGAGTTGATCGGCGGCATCGTGGCCGGCGGTCTGATCGGTTGGTATCTGGACAAGTGGCTCGGCACTGAAAAGCCGGTCATGTTTGTCCTGTTCTTTTTGCTGGGCGCTGCCGCGGGCATCCTGAACGTCATCAGGGTCGCGATGCGCGAGAAGACGCCGCCGGCGCCGTCCGTTCCGGACGACGACGAGGACGAGAACAGGTAAGGGGCACGGGCACGTGGCTGCTGGCGCTGACGGGGTACATAGTCCAATCGCGCAGTTCGAGATCAAGGATCTCGTTCCGCTGAGGCTCTTCGGCTTCGATACGTCCTTCACGAACTCCGCGTTGTTCATGGTCATCGCGGTGGGACTGATTTCGTCCTTCCTGATCATGTCAATGCGCGGGCGCTCGCTCGTGCCGACGCGGATGCAGTCGATCGCGGAACTGCTCTACGAGTTCGTCGCCAATACGGTGCGCGAGAACGTCGGCCAGGAAGGCATGAAGTTCTTCCCGCTGGTCTTCTCGCTGTTCATGTTCGTGCTGATCTGCAACATGGTCGGCTTGGTGCCGGGCACGTTCACAGTCACGAGTCACATTGTGGTGACGGCGGCGCTTGCACTCCTCGTGATCGGGATTGTGATCGTCTATGGCGTTGCAACGCAGGGCGTGCACTTCCTCAAGCTCTTCGTACCCGATGTGCCACCGGCTCTGCTGCCGCTGATGGTGCCGATCGAGGTCATCTCATTCCTGTCGCGCCCGCTGAGCCTCTCGGTCCGTCTTTTCGCCAACATGCTGGCGGGGCACATCGCGCTCAAGATCTTCGCGGGCTTCGTCGGCTCGCTGCTCGCGGCCGGTGTGTGGGGCATCATCTCGCCGCTGGCTCTCTTCGGAACCATTGCGCTGACTGCGCTCGAAGTGCTGGTCGCCGTCCTGCAGGCCTACGTCTTCGCGGTGCTGACTTGCGTCTATCTCAACGACGCGGTGCACGGAGCCCACCACTAACGGGCTCACAGCATCAACCCAATCCACCTACACAGTCGATCAACCCAGGGAGATCATCATGGATCCAGTGGCAGCAAAGTACATCGGTGCGGGCATCGCTTGCCTCGGTATGGCGGGCGCCGGCATCGGCCTCGGCAACCTGTTCGGCCAGTTCCTTTCGGGCGCGCTGCGCAACCCGTCGGCGGCTGACGGCCAGCGCGGCACGCTGCTCCTCGGCTTCGCGCTGACGGAAGCGCTCGGCATCTTCTCGCTGCTCATCGCGCTTCTCCTCCTCTTCGTGGTCTGATCGTCATCGATCAGGTTGCGGGTTGAGACGCGGCGACTTCGTGTCGCCGCACCGCGTATCCGGGCATCGGTCGAGGCCGATGCCGAACTGACGGCAGGGGCGCAATGTCCATGTTGCTTCTCGGGGCGGTCGCAGTGACGACCGGCGAATTCATTCCGAGCGCGGCCGCGCCGGATGTGTTTCCGCCGTTCGATCCTTCGACGTTCGCCAAACAGCTCTTCTGGCTCGCGCTGAGCTTCGGGGCGCTCTACTTCCTGATGGCCCGGGTCGCATTGCCGCGCATCGGCGAGGTGATCGAGGAGCGCCGCGATCGTATCCAGCGCGATCTCGACGAGGCGGCGCGCCTCAAGGCTGAGACGGACGCGGCACTCAAGGCCTACGAGCAGTCGCTCGCGGATGCGCGCGGCAAGGCACAGGGTCTCGCCAAGGAAACCCGCGACAAGCTTACAGCCGAGACCGACGCCGAGCGCCATCGTGTCGAAGGTGAGCTCAACGCGAAGCTCGCCGAAACCGAGAAGCGCATCGCGGAGACGAAATCGCGGGCGCTTGCGAGCGTCGACGAGATCGCAGCCAGCACGGCGACCGATATCGTGTCGCTGCTGACTGGCAAGGGTGTCACGGTCGACGAAGTCCGCCAGACGCTTGCCAAGGTCAAGTCGGGCTGAGGCAGAAACCGGGGAAGCAGCTAGATGTTCTTTTCGCCTGATTTCTGGGTCGCGGTATCGTTCCTGATCTTCATCGGCATCCTCGTCAAGATGGGCGTGCCGTCGCTGATCACGAAGGCGCTCGACGACCGCGCCGATGCCGTACGCAAGGAGCTCGATCAGGCGCGCCGCCTGCGCGAGGAAGCGCAGGATCTGCTCGCGGACTACCAGCGCAAGCAGCGCGCCGCCGACGAGGAGGCGAAGGCCATCATCGAGCAGGCACGCCGCGAGGCCGAGACGATGAAGGCCGAGAGCGCGAAGAGCCTCAAGGAGCAGCTCGAGCGTCGCACGCGCCTCGCCGAGGAGAAGATCGCGCGCGCTGAGGCTCAGGCTGTCAGCGAAGTGCGGGCCGCAGCTGTCGATGTTGCGATGTCGGCGGCGGAGAGCCTCATCGGCGACAAGCTCAAGGGCGATGGCGGCGCTGACCTGCTGAACCGCTCGATTCGCGATCTCAAGGGTAAGCTGAACTGAGACTTGGCTCAGACGCCGTGTCAGAACGAATTCGGGGCGCCCATCGGGCGCCCCGTTTGCTTTTGGGCTAAAGCGTCGGACCTTAAATGCGACCCACGCCTGTGCCGATCTCAAAGTCGCATTTAAGGTCCAAAGACGCTTTAGAGGCATAGTATTCTAAAGCAACTTTGGACTTGAAATTCACTCCCCGCGCAGTCGCGAACTGAGGTGAATTTCAAGTCCGTTGCTTTAGACGCGGCAGGGGCGGCCGACGAACCGGCAGGTCGTCCGCTTGCCGGACCTCCAGCAGATGTCGCGTGACGCGCGTGCGCGGCTCACCGAGGCATATCGAGCGCCGAGCCGGCGCGAGACACTCGTCCGCCAGGCGTTGCGGGCGCTGACGCGCGCACCAATGGCCGTGATCGAGGTTTTGCCCGTGGCGGACACGACCGCACGTGAGCACGCCTGTGCATTGGCGGCGCTGCTTGCCGAGATGGCCATCGCGAGCGCCGCAGTGGCGCCGAATGCGAACTTCCTGATCATGAGCGTTCTCCCTCGCTGATCCACTGTCGATAAGCCGCAAGGAAACACTCAGAACGCGCGAAATCTTGGCCCTGCGATGAAAGCGCATTCATCCGTTTGAGAGGCACAGAGGAATGCGCAATGGCGTCGTTCAGCGGCTCAAAATTTTAAGCACCTGCTCGTGGAGCGCTGGATCACCGGCCGCAACGATGCGGCCGCCGTTGATGGCAGGCTCGCCCTCCCATGTGGTGATACGCCCGCCGGCTCGTTCGATGATCGGAATGAGCGCGGCGACGTCGTGAGGCTTGAGACCGGTCTCGATGAGCAGATCGGTGTGGCCACCAGCGAGCAGGCAGTAGCCGTAGCAGTCGCCGCCGTAACGGGTCAGGCGTGCGCACCCTGCGATCTCGAAGAACTTCTTGCGGTCCTCCTCGCCAATGAGGTTCGGACTGGTGGTCGTCAGAATGGCGTGCTGGAGCTTGGGGCAGGGGCGCGTGCGGACGCGGCGCGTGCGCCCGTCCGCCGTGCGCCAGTGTGTTGCCGAGCGGCTCGTCCACACACGCTCACCAGTGAAGGGCTGGTTCATCAAGCCGAGGAGCGGGGTTTCGTCGTCGAGCAGACCGATGAGCGTACCCCAGAGAGGGCTGCCGGTGATGAACGCCTTGGTGCCGTCGATCGGGTCGATGAGCCAGCGCAGGGTGCTGGAGCCGTCGCCTGAGCGGCTGCCATGTTCCTCTCCGACGACACTATGAGAGGGGTGGTTGCTCTGCAGATAGCGATTGATCACGCGCTCGGCGTCACGGTCGGCCGCAGTGACGGGATCGAACCCGAGCGCGCTCCCTTTGTCCTCTACGGCTATAGGCCGGCGGAAGCGGCGCAGAATAACGGCGCCGGAAAGGTCGGCAAGCGTGTGTGCGGTTTCGAGCAGCGTGGCGAAGGTGGGGGCAGGCGACTTCATGGATGGCATCACACTTGCTCTAATGGGGATGGGTCGTGCACGGAGGCGTGTGGTTTTTTGATCAATGCTCAGTACGATGTTATGTGACAGTTTTGACGCATAGGCATTATCAACAATCGCCTATCCGCAAGCGTCTGCTGTGTTGACGATTGCCGAATCAGTAGTCTGAAGGCATGCTCAAAATCGTAGCTGCGATGACGATCTGTCGTTGCTATTGCCCACTTCGGGCGTTTCCTCCCTAGACTTGGGCCGTTCATCTGGTGAGCGGCCCCTTTGTTCTGCCAGCACGGCTTTTGCTGGCGAATCAGCGCCCGTATATGACGCGCTTGCCTGCCGGCCACGACACCCGAAATCCGAACTCGATCTGGCGCTCCTCGTCCGGCTGGATCAGCGCTTCCCACGCCAGCACGCCGCGCTTGTCGTCGACATCACGTCGGGTCGGCGGCGTCTTGCCGGTCAGCTCCACCTTGATGTCCTGATGACGGGACGTCGGGATGTTGTCTTGCACCGAGATCGCGATCGCGCGCTCGTGCAGGTTCTTGACCGAGATGCGATAGGTGCGCGTGTCTGTCTGCTGGGATGAAATCAGCCCTGTCTCGCCGCGCTTGTCCTCGACGGTCGCATATCTGACGCGGACGGAATCGTCGGCGCCGAACCCGATCTCCTGCTCCTGTCCGGGTGCCATCAGCGGCAGCCTGCCAGTGCCAACGTAGGTTCCGTCGCGGAAGAGCGCGATCGAGCCGGGGAGGTACGCCGACGTCTTCGGTGCGGCGAGCTTTGCGTAGAGATAGGCCTGGGGACGCAAGCGCGGCACGGTGCGCACGACAAGCGCCGGCTCCACGGTCGCCTGGTCTATCAGCACGCGCTTGACCTCGCCCGTGGCGAGGATGGTCGTGCGGCCGGGAATATCGAAGCGGGCCTGGAAGGTGGAGATGTCGGCGTTTGCCTGCTGCTCGCCGACCGCAAACTCCTCATCCTGCCTTTTTTCTGCGGCGCCGGCCTCGGCCGGGGTGCTACTCGCGTCGAGGCCGGATCGCCGCTCTCGCGTTGCCTGCGCGGCCGGTGATGGGGCGCTTGCGACGGGGCGTGGCGGCGGCGCTTCAGGAACGAAATCGACGGTCGTCGTATCGAGGCTCGGTGCCGAAGCGCCATTCGTCGGCCGGGCTGTCGAGAGCGTTAACGCGACGTCCCGCCAATCCTCGCCTGAGCGCTGCTGAACGGCGGCGCGTCGGATGAGCGCGAGGCTCGGGGCGATATTGCGCGCCCCGGTCATCAGCCGAGCATCGTACAGAGATTGCCAGGATGCAGCAGGCACCTGATAGCGTAGCAGCAGGTTCGCCTCGAGTGCGGCGGCGGCCGTGACGTTCACGCGAACTTCCGTGCGCGCGTCTTCCACCGGCGCAAGGTCGGACAGTGCCCGTTCGAGATCGGTGATGCGATGATCGAGCTCGCGCACTTTGAGGCCTGCGGAGAGCCGTGCTTTCTCGGCCTCGGCGAGCCGGCTGCCGATCAAGGTGAAGATATCGCCCCATTCCTCGTGCTTTTCAGCAATTTCGCCTGTCTTTGCAGCGGGCCGCGACGGAAGCGCCACCAGTCCCTCGATAAAGCGCTTCTGCGCTTCGGCGGCCTCCACTTCCGCTGCGATGAGCCCGCGCTCGTCCTGGAGCTTCTCGATGGCTTCCTCGAGCCTGCGCCGCTCGCTCTTGCTGACCGCAGGATCGAGGCGGGGAATCTCGACACGGCGCGTATCGACGGAGCCGATATCGAGGCGGCCGGTGCTGCGGCCCTCGATCCTGATCGAACCTTCGATGGCTTGCGCGGGCAGATCCTTGAAGACGATGACATGCTCGCCCGGCTCGATCTTGAGCTGTGCCGCGCGCGTCACCTCGGCACCGCGCGAGAAGACGGTCACAGCCGTGATCGTCGACGTCCCCGCTATATCCGCTGCTGCGAGCGGCGTGGTCGTGAGCGCGATGACGGCCGCCACCAGCGCCAGCCACCGAACGTCGGTACGCATTACCAAGTCTCCAGTGCGTAGATTCCGGTCGCCAGGCATTCTCAGACGACCGGGCAAGCGCCGCCGTCGATGTTGATCGCAGTGCCTGTGATGTAGCTGCCAGCGTCGGAAGCGAGGAACAGCACCATGTTGGCGAACTCCTCCGCCGTGCCGACGCGTCCGAGCGGTATGTCCTTGCCCATTTCCTCGTAATAGGCCGAGAGGCTGCGGCCCTTGTTCTCGTGCGCGTGGCGCTGCACCCACTGATCGCTCTCGATGCGCCCCACGAGGACAGCATTGACGAGAATATTGTGAGGCGCGCCCTCGCCGGCGAGGACCTTGGTCAGCGCCATTCCGGCTGCACGCGAGACGGCGGTGGGTGCGCGCCCGCCCGCAGGTGCCTTGGCACTCGTATTGAGGACGTTGATGACACGGCCGTAACTGCGCTCCTTCATGCCGGGGAAGGCGAGGCGGCAGAGCCGGATGGCCGCGAAGAGCTTGAGGTCGAGATCGGCCTGCCAGACTTCGTCCGTGATGGTCTCGAACTGGCCCGTCTTCGAGGTGCCGGCATTGTTCACGAGCACGTCGAGGCCCCCGAGGGCCTTCTCGGCCTCGGCAAAGACGCGCGCGCAGTCCTCGGCTTTGCTCACGTCGCCGGCAATGGTGACGACCTTGCCGCTCCCGAGCTTGGCGAGCTCCGCCTTGGCGGCGTCCAGGCTCTGCTGATTGCGGGCGACGATGGCCACGTTGGCGCCCGCCCCTATGAAGGCCTTGGCGATGGCGAGCCCGATGCCTTTGCTGGCCCCTGTAATGAGCGCATTTCGGCCGGTCATTTTGAGCTGCACGGCTATTTCTCTCCCCGTAAGTCCCTGATCTGCTAGGGCCGAACACTACGCTGGGGCGTCCAGTAAAGGAAGCGGCCTTGTCACGCGCGGTCGGAACGCCGACATGGAGAACAAACGCCGAATTGTTGCCGCCGATCCCGTGCTATAAGGCCCTGTCATGTCAGCGAATCAGGTGAAAATGAGTGGGTTCCCGGCCGAGGACGACGACGAGCCGCCGTTCGACCTCCCCATGGCGCCGAATGCGTCCCCGGCGAGGCCCGAGGCCCCGGCACGATTGAGCGTTTCCGAGCGTGCGGTTGCGCAGGCGCCGGTGCCGTATCTCGATGGGCTGAATCCGGAGCAGCGCCGCGCCGTCGAGGCGACCGAGGGGCCGGTGCTGGTGCTCGCAGGGGCTGGCGTCGGCAAAACGCGGGTGCTTACAACTCGTATTGCGCACATCCTGGCGAGCCGGAAGGCCTTTCCCTCGCAAGTTCTCGCCGTGACCTTCACGAACAAGGCCGCGCGCGAAATGAAAGAGCGCATCGGCGCGCTCATCGGTGGCGCTGTCGAGGGGATGCCGTGGCTCGGGACGTTCCATGCGATCGGCGTGAAGATACTGCGCCGTCATGCCGAGCTCGTCGGGCTCAAGGACGGTTTCACGATCCTCGACGTGGACGACCAGATCCGTCTCATCAAGCAGGTCATCGAGGCCGAGGGGCTCGACAAGGACCGCTGGCCGGCGCGCCAGCTCGCCGCGATGATCGACAACTGGAAGAACAAGGGACTGACGCCGGACAAAGTCAGCACGGGCGATGCGCAGGCTTTTGCCGGGATCGGCGCGAAGCTCTACGCGGCTTATCAGCAGCGTCTCAAGGAGCTCAATGCCGTCGACTTCGGTGACCTGCTGCTCGAAACGCTCAGGCTCTTCCGCGAGCATCCGGATGTTCTCGCCGACTATCAGCGCCGTTTCCGTTACATCCTCGTTGACGAGTACCAGGATACCAACGTCGTCCAGTACCAGTGGCTGCGCTTGATTGCGCAGGTGAAGGACGGACAGCCCAACCTCTGCTGCGTCGGTGACGACGATCAGTCGATCTACGGCTGGCGCGGTGCCGAGGTCGACAACATCCTCCGCTTCGAGAAGGATTTTCCGGGCGCCGTCGTCATTCGCCTCGAGCGCAACTACCGCTCGACGGGCCATATTCTCGGCGCCGCAGCGGGCCTCATCGCGCACAACACCGGCCGCCTCGGCAAGACGCTCTTCACGGACGATGCACCCGGCGAGAAGGTGTCCATTCTCGGCGTTTGGGACGATGAGGAGGAAGCGCGCGCTATCGGCGAAGAGATCGAGCGCTTGGCCAAGCGTGGGCACCGGCTCAATGAGGTTGCGATCCTCGTGCGCGCGTCTTTCCAGATGCGTGTGTTCGAAGATCGCTTCATTACGCTCGGGCTTCCCTATCGCGTGATCGGTGGTCCGCGCTTCTATGAGCGTCAGGAAATCAAGGATGCGATCGCGTATCTGGAAGTCACGCACAATCCATCCAACGATCTGAAGTTCGAGCGCATCGTCAATGTGCCGAAGCGCGGGCTGGGTGATGCGACCATCAAGCAGATCCATGATCTCGCGCGGGCAAGTGGCGTGCCCATGTTCGAGGCCGCGCACCAGCTCGCCGAAAGCGATGAGCTGAAGCCCAAGGCGCGGCGTGCGCTCGCCGATCTCGTCGCGGCATTCATGCGCTGGCGCGGGCAGGCCGAGGGCGTCAAGCACACCGAGCTTGCCGAGCTCATTCTCGACGAGAGCGGCTACACATCCATGTGGCAGGCGGACAAGAGCCCGCAGGCGCAGTCACGTCTCGAAAACCTGAAAGAGCTGATCCGCTTCATGCATCAGTTCGAGACCCTCGGCGGTTTCCTCGAGCATGTGGCGCTGGTCATGGATGTCGAGCAAGGCGATGACGGCGATCGCGTGTCGCTCATGACGCTGCACGCGGCGAAGGGACTGGAGTTCGAAACGGTCTTCCTGCCGGCCTGGGAGGAAGGGCTTTTTCCGCATCAGCGCTCACTCGACGAGAGCGGTCTTGCCGGCCTGGAGGAAGAGCGGCGCCTTGCCTATGTGGGGCTTACGCGCGGCAAGCGGCGCGTGCAGGTGAGCTTCGCACAGAACCGGCGCAATCGCGGGCTCTATCAGTCGGCGGCGCCCTCGCGCTTTGTCGATGAGCTTCCAGAGACGCATCTCGAAGTGCAGGAATCGCGCAGTCCTTTCGGTGGCGTCTATGCCAGCATGGGGGGCGAGCCGCGCTATGGCCGCGCCAATCCCTACGGTAAGAGCCGCTTCGACGATGCACCGACGCCGTTCGCGACGAGCTATTCCACGCCCGGCTGGCAGCGCGCGCAGGAGCAGTGGAAAGCCGCGCGCCCTGCACGTCCACCGCCGCAGACGATCGAAGGCACGCTCGTCGCTTCCTCCGATCACGAGTCGGCGTTCGCGAAAGGCGATCGCGTGCGACATCAGAAGTTCGGCTTCGGCACCGTGGCGCTCGTCGATGGCAACAAGCTCACCATCGACTTCGACAATGGTGAGAGGAAGCGCGTCATCGAGAGCTTCCTGGCGAAGGCCTGACTACTGCACTTCGATCACGACGCCTGTCCGCCAGATCTGGTTCTGCGGCACGATTGCAGGACCGGGCTGCGGCGCGCCTTCTTTCCGTTCGTTCTCGGACCTTGGAGGCAGCAGTCGTCGAAGGCTTGCGTCGAGGAAAGCCGCATACGGGCCGAGCTCCTGAAAGCGCTGGCGCTCGAAGTCGTGTCGAATGCCTTCGACCAAACCTTCCATACGCGTGCAGAGCGCCACGATCCGCTCGCGCCCCTTTTCCTTGAAGCGGAACCTGTAACGCGAGCCTTCAGCAGGCAGCGTGATGTCGAGGTTGGCGGCTATTCGGTTATTTGTCGTGAGATCATTCGGGAAGATCACAGTGCCGAAACCCGCCGTATCGATGCTGATGATCGTCAGGATGCAATCGGCATTCGAGCGTACGGTTATCTCGATCGCATCGCCGGCTTTGTATTGCGGCCGATCGGGATACAGCATGAGATCGATCGGCGTCGCGGCCGTGGCGTGCGGCCTCACCACGTCAAGAGGTACAAGCGGCACTGCAACATCCGGCGGCGTGACTTTGAGAAGGCGCCGTAACAGTATCCAATTGTCCTCGATGTCATTGCGGAGAAGGGTGCCGTAGCTCAGCCGCCGCAGTAAGTTTCGCTCACCGCGCGCGACGGGGCCGAGGATCTGGATTAATGCTTCGGGACTCATACCGAGCTCAGCCGCGACGCGCGGCAGATTGACCGGTGCCAGATGCTGGCGTGCAAGCTGGAGGATAAGCTCGGCGTGGCGCTCGATCTGTTCTGGTGGCGCCACGGAAGCGAGGATCGCGCGGGCAATTTCGCGATCGTTCTCCTGCATGAGATGACTGTCGGCGAGATACGCCGGTACGGGCCCATTCGGGCCGGCGAGCGCCGTGCCGAACTCACCGCGCAGTACCTGGGCGACGAGCAGGTCGGCACGCACGATCATCGAACCCGTCACGCGGCGGAGTTGCGTTTTGACGCCCAGGACGGCACGCCATTTGATATTGTCCCAGCCGAGATCCTGGATGTCGAAGGCGAGGTTGTGTCCCTGGTCGTCGAGAATATGGCTCGGCACGGGATGCGTGCCGGCGAGCGCGCCAAGAACGAATTCGAGCGTTTGCCGCCACTCGGCGAGCAAGGCCGGTGAGGCGCAGCCGAGATCGAGATGAGCGAGGCTCAGGACGCGAAAGGCCGATACCGGCTTGCGTTTGCTTGCGGCAACGCGCGCGACCTCGGCTTCAATACGCTCACGCGGGGTGAAAGTGGCGGACGGGCATGTCGCGGCTTCGGCCGGCAGATTCTCAATCCAGGTGCGCAGTGTGGCGAGTTCGTCGGCGCTCGCGCCGGGCCCGCTACCCCCGAACCGGCGCAGGAGCGTCGTGTAGATCGGAGAGCCATCGGGATTGCCGGGCCGGATGAGCGTCGGATCGCGTGCGATTGCCGCAAGATCGAGTGCGGTGGTGCTGTCTCCGACCTCGCGACATGCGGGGCAATGCGCTGCGAGCACGTCTCGGGTGCGCGCTGCCAGGGCTTCGTCCGCGCGCGCGTCAACAGCCGGCGCACCAAGCAGGAGCACGAGGGCGAACAGCCCGAGACACAATCGCTTCGCGCGGCTACCTGCCTGCGTAAATATCGAGAAACGGCAAGACATGGGAGTGGAACAGCTCCGGCTCCTCATTGTGCAACATATGCGAAACACCCGGTACGATGACGAGATCGGAGCCGGAGATGGCTTCATGAATGGCTTGCGAGGCGGCGACGGGCGTTGCCGGGTCGAGTTCGCCGACGATGACGCGGGTCGGCAGTTTGATGGCGCCGAGGCGGCTCGTAACATTGAGCCCTCGAATGGCTTCACACCAGCCGAGATAGCCGTCGATCGGCGTCGTGAGGATCAACTTACGCAGCCGCTCAACGAGAGCGGCGTTCTCCGCGAGCGCGCGCGGCGAGACCCACCGCGCCATGGCGCCGTCGACCTGCGAGGCCATGCCATCCTTTTTGGCGGCGGCAATGCGCTGCTCCCAGACCGGCTTGGCCTCGTCGGGAATGCGGCTGGAGGTCGAAACCAGCATGAGGCTGTTGAAGCGCTCAGGATGGAGGAGGCCGAGGTACTGGCCGACCATGCCGCCCATGGAAAGCCCGATGAAGCTCGCTTTGTCGATGCCGCACGCGGTCATGAGATCGACGACGTCCTTGGCGAGCGTTTCGAACGCATAGGGGCCGGCGGGAGCGTCACTTTGACCGTGGCCGCGGGCATCGAGGCGCAGTACGCGATACTTGTCTTCGAGAGCTGCCGTCAGTTCGTCCCAGGAGTGGAGACTTGTGGCGAGCGGGTGATGGAGGACGACCGCCGGTCCATCGGCGACGCCGGACAGCTCGTAGTTGATGGCGATACCATTGACGGTCGACTTCATGAGCGGTCCTCCCTGAAGGGCTGCGGCTTGGCGAGCGCGTTTCCTGCTGCTGCATTTGTCTAGTACCCATGGGGCGGAACGATGTACAGAGCGGAGCAACTTGGGCGCCTTGATCGCCCGATCTCTACCGATCCGATAAATTGATCTAACGCCCATGCGAACGGCCGATTTCGATTTCGACCTGCCAGAGGACCGGATTGCCCTTCATCCGGCCGTGCCCCGCGACGCGGCGCGCCTGCTGGTCGTGAGACCAGGCGGACAGCCGCTGCTCGAAGACCATGTCGTGGGCGATCTCCCTGGGCTTCTGCGGCCTGATGATGTCCTGCTGTTCAACGATACGCGCGTGATCCCCGCCGCACTCGAAGGCGTGCGTGTTCGCGGCCCTCATGAGACGCCCGTGGCGTTCAATCTGACGAAGCGCGTGGATGAGAGCCGCTGGCGGGCCTTCGCGCAGCCGGCGCGGCGGCTCAAGGTCGGAGATCTGATCCGTTTCGGGGCTGAGACAGACGGGCGTGTCTGCCTGCTCGGCACGCTCGATGCGATGGTTGCCGCCAAGCACGACAATGGCGAGGTGGAGCTGGCCTTCTCGTTCCACAGCGCGTTTCTGGATGAGGCCATCGAGGCGCTCGGGCGCATGCCGCTGCCGCCTTACATCGCTTCGCGACGTCCGCCTGGCCCTGAGGATCGCGACAGCTACCAGACCATGTTCGCGAAGCGCGAAGGTGCGGTTGCGGCACCGACCGCGGCGCTGCATTTCACGCCGCCGCTCGTCGATCGCCTGAAAGCCTCAGGTATCAGCACTGAGCTTGTGACGCTGCATGTGGGTGCCGGTACATTTCTGCCCGTGAAGGTCGACGATACGGACGATCATCAGATGCATGTCGAGTGGGGCGAAGTCACGCCCGAGACGGCCGAGCGGCTGATGTCCGCGCGCCGGGCCGGCCGGCGGATTGTCGCGGTCGGGACGACGGCGCTGCGGCTGCTCGAATCGGCGGCAGATGCAGACGGCACCATCCGGCCATTTCGTGGTGAGACCGGGATCTTCATCACGCCGGGCTATCGCTTTCGCGCGATCGACGTGCTGATGACGAACTTCCATCTGCCGCGCTCGACACTGTTCATGCTGGTGTCGGCCTTCTCCGGCCTCGAGACCATGAAGGCGGCCTATGCGCACGCCATCGCGCACCAATATCGCTTTTACTCCTATGGTGACGCCTGCTTGCTGCACTCCGCGCCGGTCTGAGCATTCAGCATAAGGCAAAGCGGGCGTGCGAAAGCGCCCGCGCCGCGCTATAGGGCTGCCATGCTCGACACACACACATCGGCTCCGGCTTTCGGCTACACGCTCCTCGCGGAGGATGGCAATGCGCGTCTCGGCGAGATCACGACGCCGCGCGGTATCATCCGCACGCCAGCCTTCATGCCGGTTGGGACCGTGGCGACGGTCAAGGCGCTCTATCCGGAGCAGGTGAAGGAGGCCGGCGCGGATATTCTGCTCGCCAACACCTATCACCTCATGCTGCGCCCGACCGCGGAGCGCATTCATCGCCTCGGCGGGTTGCACAAGTTCATGCGCTGGGAAGGGCCGATCCTGACGGACTCCGGTGGCTTCCAGGTCATGAGCCTCTCGAAAATCCGCAAAGTGACGGAGGATGCCGCACTTTTCCAGTCGCACATCGACGGCTCACGGCATGTGCTGAGTCCTGAGCGCGCGATCGAGATCCAGTGTCTTTTGGGCTCGGACATCCAGATGCAGCTTGACGAGTGCATCGAGCTGCCGGCGAGCCGCGCAGAGACGGCGCGCGCCATGGAGCTGTCGTTGCGCTGGGCCGAGCGATGCAAGGTGGCGTTCGCGAAGAACCTGGAGAGCGGTCTCGCGAAGCCGGGGCAGGCGTTGTTCGGTATCGTGCAGGGCGGCGTCGAGCACGATCTGAGGCGGCGTTCGGCGGAGACGCTCGTTGGCATGGACCTTCCAGGCTACGCGGTGGGCGGTCTAGCTGTCGGCGAGGGGCATGAGGTCATGCTGCAGACGCTCGAAGCGACGCTGCCTTTCCTGCCAGCGCAAAAGCCACGCTACCTCATGGGCGTCGGCACGCCGGAAGATCTCATCGAGGCAGTGCGGCGCGGCGTCGATATGTTCGATTGCGTCTTGCCGACGCGCAATGGTCGCCATGGCCTCGCCTTCACGTGGAATGGTCGCGTAAACTTGCGCAATGCGAAGCACGCCGAGGACATGGCGCCGCTCGATCCTGAAGGCACGTGCCCGGCGGCGCGCGACTATTCGCGGGCCTATCTCCATCATCTCGTAAAGTCAGGCGAACTGCTCGGTGCGATGCTGCTGTCGTGGGTCAACACGGCCTTCTATCAGGAGCTCATGTCGGCCATGCGCACGGCCATTCGCGAGGGCCGCTTCGCCGACTGGGCAGCGGAGACCAAGGCACGCATTGCTAAGACTTAGCGGCCTCTTCCTCAGCCTTTCGCCGCTCCATCGCGGTCACGTGCTCGCGATGTACGAGGTACACGCCGGAGGCGATGACGATCATGGCGCCGGCGATCGTCCATCCATCCGGAAGCTGGCCGAAGATGAGGTAGCCGAGTGCGGTGTGCGTGATCAGCCCGAAATAGATGAATGGCGCGAGCGTCGAGGCGGGGGCGTGACGATAGGCGAGGATGAAGATGTAATGGCCGAGTCCGCCCCACAGGCCTGTCGATAGCAATAAGGCCCAAGTGAAGGCATCAGCCGGCCAGATCCATTCCGCGATTGCAAACGGCGCCATGACGAAGACGCCGGCCAGCATGGAATAGAAAATCGTCACCTCTGGCGGGTCGAAACGCGTGAGATAGCGCGTCAGCAGCATGAACACGGCGTAGCACAACGTACCGAGCGCGGCGAAGATCATACCGATCTCGAAGGTCGCATAGCCCGGCCGCACGACGACCAGAATGCCGCAGAAGCCGACGATGATGGCGAGCATCCGCCGCCAGCGGATCCACTCGCCGAGGAAGGGACCGGCGAGCAGCGCGACGATGAACGGCGCGAGAAAGCCGATCGTCAATGTCTGATCGAGGCGCAGCGTCTTCAGCGCCAGGAAGTTGAACATGGTGGAGCCGAGCATCAGGAAGGAGCGGACGGTCTGATGCATCCACTTCCGGCTGTAGAGGAGGCGCGGCACGGCAAGCACGCCGAACGTGAGCACAACCAGGACGAACTGGCTCATGAAGCGCAGCCAGGTCACCTGTGAGACTGGAAGACCGCTCCGCGTGGCAATGTACTTCGCCGTCGCGTCGAGCGCGGAGAACAGCACCAGCGCCACACACATGAGGCCTATGCCCCTGAGTACGTTGGTTCCGGCTTCGGCTGTCTCGCCGCCCGCATTGCGCTGCATGGCGCGTGGTGTCCCGCTTCCGATATTGGTGTGATGATCGCTGCTGCTTCGGGCGGCTTATACCTGTTTCGGGTGGCGCTGGTTGGGAAATGACACGAGAATGCACATGCGGCACAGGTATGCCCGCACGCGAGAATGAGGGGGTGTAATGAAGTCGCTCTTTCCTGTGACCGAGCATACGATCGCAACCGCACGGCACAAGACGTCGTTTCTCGCCTGCGGTGCGCCGGACGCGCCGCCGATCATTTTCATCCATGGCTGGCCGGAGTTATCACTGAGCTGGCGGCATCAGCTACCCTGCTTCGCCAGTCTCGGGTTTCGTGCCATCGCACCGGATATGCGTGGTTACGGGCGATCGGCGATCTATACGCGCCATGAGGATTATGCGCTCGAGGTCATCGTCGAGGACATGCTCGAGCTGCTGGCCACCCTCGGGCACGAAAGCGCGATCTGGGTTGGGCACGACTGGGGCAGCCCGGTCGTATGGAGCCTTGCGAGCCATCATGCCGATTGCTGCAAGGCCGTGGCGAGCCTGTGCGTGCCCTATTTCCCGGAAGGGTTTCGCCCGGAGACTATGCTGCCGTTCGTCGATCGCGATGTTTATCCCGAGGCGCAGTATCCGGTCGGGCAGTGGGACTACCAGCTCTTCTATGAGGAGAACTTCGACAAGGCACGAAGGCATTTCGAGGCGGACGTCGCGAGCACCATCAAGGCGCTCTTCCGAGCTGGAACGGCGGCGGGGAAGGGGAAGCCGGCGCGGACATCCGATGTGCGGCGGCGCGGGGGATGGTTCGGGCCTTTGGATCGCGCACCGCCGCTGCCGCTCGATACGCGCGTACTGAGCGAGGAAGAGCTTGCCGTCTACGTGGAGGCGCTCGAGCGCAATGGCTTCTTCGGGCCGGATAGCTGGTACATGAACCATCAGCGCAATAGCGCGTACGCAAAGCGCGCGCCGAACGGCGGACGGTTGGCCATGCCGGTGCTGTTCCTGCACGGCGATTTCGATGCCGTGTGCGAGACGACAGTGTCGCGCCTTGCCGATCCCATGCGGGCAGCGTGCGCGGACCTCTCCGAGGTCGTGATCCCGTCCGGCCACTGGATGGCGCAGGAGCAGCCGGTTGCAGTGAATGTCGCGCTCGCGCGCTGGCTTGCGACGAAAGTGCCGGAAGCGTGGGTGGCGCCTTAGCTCATCTCCCAAAAAAGATGGAGGGCCGCAGGGGTACGGCCCTCCAAGTCAGCGACCACACACAGGGGATGCAGGAGGTCGCTGGAAACGCGTTAGCGGCCCACTAGCGGTATGAGCGCACCAGAGCTGCGTGACGGCGCTCGGCAGCATTGAGCTTGATCTTTTCGATGAACGAGATGCGGCCATCGGCAAAGGCGGCACGCCTCATCGCGGCGAGATCAGCGGCGCTCTGGCGGACCGGGCTTGGGGTGTAGGTCTGCCGATAGACGGGCGCGCGATAGACCGGCCGGTAAGTGTGCTGCTGATGATGAACGCGCGGCGTTGCGCGGTAGATTTTGCCGGCCTGCGTTCCGTGCGGCCGCCAGGTCGAGGTGTTGACGGTGTCGGCGAAGGCCGCGCTGGCCGAGAACGTGAATGCGGCAGCGGTGGCGGCAGCGGCGGCGAGAATGGCGGATTTCATGGCGTCATCTCCTCTGTTTCGGCCGCGGAATTTCATCGCGGCGTGCACAGGGGAAACGCAATGGTGAATATCGATCCGTCGCGATTTTTCTAAACTTTTTCAGTAGCTTAATGGTCATTCATCTGAATGAACGTTCATCATCGAGACCGCGGCGCTAACGCATTGAGATCGCTGGCCTCATGACCTCGCGCCGACCGATGGTCTGTCCAGCCCGTAGTGGTCGCGCAGCGTCGTGCCTTCATAGGCCGTGCGAAAAAGACCGCGCTTCTGCAGGAGCGGCACCACTTCGGCGATGAATACATCCAGCATCCACGGCAGGATCGGTGGCATGACATTGAATCCGTCGGCGGCGGCGTTGTCGAACCAGTCGATCATCAGATCAGCGACCTGATCAGGCGTGCCGGCGAATGTGAAATGGCCGCGCGCACCGGCAAGACGCGCGAGAAGCTGGCGCAATGTCGGCTGCTCGCGTTCGACGAGTCCCACGATCACCTCGGTGCGGCTGCGCGCAGCCTCATGCGCATCGGGCTTCGGAAAATCCTCCAGGCGAAGCGGCTTGTCGAGCGGCAGGTGCGAGAAGTCGTGCCCGCCGAAGCGTGCTGAAAGGCGCTTTCTTCCCACCTCGGGATCGCTCAGCTCATTGAGCTCGCGTTCGAGGCGCCGTGCTTCGGCTTCAGTGGACGCGATCATCGGACTGAGGCCGGGAAGGATGAGTGCCTGATCCGCGCGTCGGCCAGCGGCGACAACGCGCGCCTTGAGATCCGTATAGAAAGCCTGTGCCGTCGTCTTTTCCATATGTGCTGTGAAGACGGCTTCCGCGTGCCGCGCGGCGAATGCGCGCCCCGTATCAGAGGAGCCGGCCTGCACGAGCACGGGGCGGCCCTGAGGTGAGCGCGGGACGTTGAGTGGTCCGGCAACTTGGTAGTGCTCGCCTACGTGATCGATAGGCCGCACCTCACCGGCGCGTGCGTAATGACCGGTCGCGCGATTATCGAGCACAGCATTGTCGTCCCAGCTGTCCCACAGTGCGCGCACAACCTGCATGAATTCCTCGCCGCGCGCGTAACGATCGGCGTGCGAAACCTGTCCAGCGCCGCCGAAGTTGCGTGCGGCGGCGGCCATCCAGGACGTAACGATGTTCCAGCCTATGCGGCCGCCGCTGATGTGATCGAGCGACGCGAACTGACGCGCGAGGTTGAACGGTTCGGTGTAGGTGGTCGAGGCCGTGGCAATCAGGCCGATGCGCGAAGTGGAGACCGCGAGCGCGCCGAGCGCCGTGATCGGCTCCAGCCAGGTGCGCGGTGCGCTGGCGATATCGTCGGCGAGCGCGAGCTGATCGGCGAGAAAGATCGAGTCGAAAAGGCCAGCCTCGGCTTTCTGGGCAAGCTCCTGGAAGTAGCGGATGTCCGTCATCGCGCGCGGCGACGACTTCGGATGCCGCCAGGAGGCCTCATGATGCCCGCGGCTGTTGATGAACAGATTCAGATGGAGTTGCCGTCCCATATCGTTCCGCCCTGGCGCGTTTCGTTTGTTTTGCTGGGAGATTAGCGCGGATGAGCGGGCCCTGCAGCCGCTGGCATGGTCTGACTGGTATGATCAAGCGCACCAGCGAGGAAGTTGCCTGGGCTTGCCGCTCGAAAAAGAGGCATCGCAGTCCTGCTGGACAGATTGCCAGCACGCCGATTGCCTATATTAGTAGTCGGATGCCCGGTGATGGTGCAGGCCATGCGCTGTCGATGGGCCGTTGCAGAAAGCAGCAAGCGGGAATGCGCACGTGTGCGGTATCGTTGGGTTGTTTCTGAAGGACAAGGCGCTGGAGCCGGAGCTTGGGCGCCTTACGGCGGCCATGCTGCACGAAATGTGCGGGCGCGGGCCGGATAGCGCGGGGTTCGCCGTCTATGGCGGCGGCGCGGGCGGTACGTCCAAGATCTGCGCCGTGCGACGGGCATCGAGCCTCGACTGGGCGGACGTCCCGAGGCGCCTGGAGCAGGCTATCGGTAGCAAAGTCAGTTACGAGACCATCGAGGATCATGCCATCATCCGCATCGATGGTGATGGCACCGCGGCGCGCACGTGGCTCATCGAGAATGTTCCAGAAGCAACCGTCCTCAGTGAAGGCGAGGCCATAGAGATTTACAAAGGCATCGGCGATCCCGACGCGATCAGCGAGCGACTGCGGCTCGCGTCCTTCAGCGGTACGCACGCCATTGGCCATACGCGCATGGCGACTGAAAGTGCCGTGACGATCGCGGGCTCGCATCCTTTCTCGACCGGGCGCGATACATGCTTGGTACACAATGGCTCGCTCTCCAATCACAATCGCCTGCGCGAGACGCTGCGCCGTCATGGCGAGCGCTTTCAGACCGAAAACGACACAGAGGTTGCGGCGGGCTATCTCTCCTGGCGGATGAAGACGGGCGACAGCCTCGAACAGGCGCTGGAGCACGCGCTCGACGATCTCGACGGCTTTTATACGTTCGTCGTTGGCACGCGGGACGGCTTCGCGGTGTTGCGCGATCCGATCGCGTGCAAGCCGGCGGTGATGGCGGAGACGGATGCCTGGGTGGCCTTCGGCTCGGAGTTCCGTGCGCTCGCGGCGCTGCCCGGCATCGACGGGGCGCGCATCTGGGAGCCGGTGCCGGCTACGGTCTATGCCTGGAGCCGGAGCTGAACGATGCCGTCAGTGCGGATGGGTGTGAAGACAGCGCACGAGGCGCGCAACACCAGCCTCGACATGTCCAGCCTATCGCTGCGGCAGGTGAACGAGACGCTGCAGAAAGCTGAAGAGGGCGCCTTCGTCGTCGCAAATCCGCGCGGCGCGCACGCGCTTGCAGCAGGCTTGACGACGCCGATCGATGTCACGGTCGAGGGGCATGTCGGCTACTACTGCGGCGGCATGAACCAGCAGGCCAGCATCACGATCAACGGCAATGCCGGCACGGGCGTTGCCGAGAACATGATGTCGGGCCGCGTGCATGTGAAAGGCGATGCTTCGCAGTCGGCGGGTGCGACCGGGTGCGGCGGCCTTCTCGTTATCGACGGCAATGCCTCGGCGCGGCTCGGCATCTCGCTGCGCGGGCTCGATATCGTCGTGAAAGGTTCGATCGGCCATATGGCCGCATTCATGGCGCAGGCTGGAAATATCGTGGTGCTCGGCGATGCCGGGGACGCGCTCGGCGACAGCATCTATGAAGCGCGCTTGTTCGTGCGCGGCAAGGTCAAGAGCCTCGGTACGGACTGTACGGTCAAGGAAATGCGCGAGGAACACCGCACGCTGCTGCGCGGGCTGCTCGATGCTGCCGGCATCGGCCCCGAGGTCGACGTCGCGGAGTTCACGCGCTACGGCTCCGCGCGCACGCTCTATCACTTCCACATAGACAACCTGGGATCCTACTAATGGCCGACGACGACCGTTGGATCCACACCCCGCCGCGTGAGTCCGCGACATTCGACCGTGCGACCATCGCGGAAATTCACCGCGCCGCGGCGACGGGTATCTATGACATTCGCGGCTTCGGCGCGAAGCGGAAGCTGCCGCACTTCGATGATCTGCTTTTCCTCGGCGCCTCGATCAGCCGCTATCCGCTCGAAGGATATCGCGAGAAGTGCGGCACGAACGTCGTGCTCGGCACGCGCTTCGCGAAGAAGCCCATCGAGATCAAGATCCCGGTCACCATTGCGGGCATGAGCTTCGGTTCGCTCTCCGGACCTGCGAAGGAAGCGCTTGGGCGTGGCGCGTCCGCCGTCGGCACCTCGACCACGACGGGCGATGGCGGCATGACGGAGGAGGAGCGCGCGGCTTCAAGCCTGCTCGTCTATCAGTACCTCCCCTCGCGCTATGGCATGGAGCCCGACCAGATCCGGCGCGCCGATGCCATCGAGATCGTCATCGGCCAGGGCGCGAAGCCCGGCGGCGGCGGGATGGTGCTCGGACAGAAAATCTCCGAGCGCGTCGCCAACATGCGTACGCTGCCGGCAGGCATCGACCAGCGTTCGGCGTGCCGTCATCCCGACTGGACCGGCCCGGATGATCTCGAGATCAAGATTCTCGAATTGCGCGAGATCACTGGCTGGGAAAAGCCCATCTACGTGAAGGTCGGCGCGGCGCGGCCGTACTACGATACGGCGCTTGCCGTGAAGGCCGGCGCCGATGTGGTCGTGCTCGACGGCATGCAGGGCGGTACGGCTGCGACGCAGGACGTGTTCATCGAGCATTGCGGTCTGCCGACGCTCGCGGCGATCCGGCCGGCTGTAAAGGCCCTGACCGAACTCGACATGCATCGCAAGGTGCAGCTCATCGTGTCCGGCGGCATCCGCTCGGGGGCGGATGTCGCCAAAGCGCTGGCGCTCGGAGCAGATGCGGTCTCGATCGGCACGGCAGCGCTCATTGCGCTTGGCGATAATCATCCGCGCTGGGAGGAGGAATATCGCAAGCTTGGCACGACTGCGGGCAGCTACGACGATTGGCACGAGGGGCGCGATCCGGCGGGCATCACGACGCAGGATCCCGAGTTGACCAAGCGTCTCGATCCCGTTGCGGCGGGCAAGCGCCTAGCAAACTACCTCTCGGTGCTCACGCTCGAATGCCAGACGATCGCGCGCGCCAACGGCAAGAGCCACGTGCACAATCTCGAACCCGAGGATCTCGTCGCGCTGACGGTGGAAGCCGCGGCCATGGCCGGCGTGCCGCTTGCCGGAACCAACTGGATACCCGGCCGTAGTTCACAAGACTAACCACGAAGCATCTCAACTAGGGAGTACCCCATGAAAGAGCCGACCAAAGTGAGCGCCACGATCAGCGCCGGTGGACAGCCGACTGAAGAGGATATCGCGGCACTGAAAGCTGCCGGATATCGCAAGATCATCAATCTGCGCCGTCCTGGTGAACAGAACCAGCCACTCGATCCGCAGGCCCAAGGCGAGGTGGTGGTGGGTGCGGGCATGGCTTACGCCCACATTCCCGTCGATCCGAAAAACCTTCATCCTTCGTCCGCTGCTGCCGTGATCAAGGAGATCGAGGAAGCAGATGGCCCAGTCTACATCCATTGCGCGGCCGGCGGTCGGGCTGTGACGCACGCTCTGCTGGCGGATGGGAAGGGCAAGTCCGCGGACGCGGTGTTCAAGAAGGCCGAGGAGATCGGCGCGCCTGTCACCGATGAGGGCTTCAAGGCCTTCGTGCAGAAGGTCGCGGACGGGAAGTAGACACACAACATCGTCAACGTCGGAGGCGCGCATCGCATGTCCTTGTCAGAGTACGCGGAGATAAAGGGGGTCAAGTATTTCTTGATCTCGTTCGTGGATCTCTTCGGGACCATGCGCGCCAAGATCGTTCCGGCGACCGCGATCGACAGCGTGGCGAAGTCCGGCGCCGGTTTTGCCGGCTTCGCCGCCTGGTTCGACATGACGCCGGCGCATCCCGATGTGCTCGTGTCGCCCGATCCTGAGACCGTCATCCAGCTTCCCTGGAAGCCGGAGGTTGCCTGGGTGACGGGCGATCTCGTCATGGATGGCAAGCCGGTCGATCAGAATCCGCGTCAGGTGCTGAAGCGAGTCATTGCGGACGCGGCGCGCGACGGCGTGGAAATGAAGACGGGCGTCGAGTGCGAGTACTTCCTGATCTCGCCGGATGGTACATCGATTTCCGATGCGGCCGACTTCCAAGCCAAGCCCTGCTACGATCAGCAGGCGCTCATGCGGCGCTACGATGTGATCAAGGAGATTTGCGACTCCATGATCACGCTCGGCTGGGGCCCGTACCAGAATGACCACGAGGACGCGAACGGCCAGTTCGAAATGAACTGGGAGTTCGATACGTGCCTCAGGACGGCCGACAAGCACGCCTTCTTCAAGTTCATGGTGAAGTCGATCGCGGAGAAGCACGGGCTGCGGGCGACGTTCATGCCGAAGCCCTTCGCGAACCTCACTGGCAACGGCTGCCACGCGCACGTTTCACTCTGGTCAACGAGCACCGGTAAGTGTGTATTCGATGATGCAGCGGGTGAGCTCGGTCTTTCGCAGATAGCTTATCATTTCATCGGCGGGCTTCTGCATTCGGCCGGATCGCTGGCCGCGATCACGAATCCGACCGTGAACTCCTACAAGCGCATCAATGCGCCGCCGACGACGTCCGGCGCGACATGGTCGCCGAACTCGATTTCCTATGCAGGCAATAATCGCACGCACATGATCCGCATTCCCGATGCGGGGCGCTTCGAGCTTCGCCTCGCGGATGGTGCGGCCAATCCTTATCTCCTGCAGGCGGCGATCCTGGCCGCGGGCCTCGACGGCATGCGCAACAAGCGCGATCCTGGTAAGCGCCTCGACATCAACATGTACACCGAGGGGCATACGGTGAAGGACGTGAAGAAGCTGCCGCTCAACCTTCTCGATGCGCTCCGTAAATTCGAGACGAGCGATATGCTCAAGGCCGCGTGGGGCGAGCCGACGGTCGCGTCGTACGCCAAGTTGCGCCACGCCGACTGGAACGATTATGCGCGCCACCTCACGGATTGGGAGCGCCAGACGACGCTGGATTGCTGATGGCGTGCCGCGAATCGCACTCAGAACATATTGAGTGCGAGGCGGGCCTCATCGGACATGCGGCTCTGGTCCCACGGCGGATCGAAAGTCAGGTTCACCGTGACCTGGCCCACGCCATCGACACTGGCGATGGCGTTCTCCACCCAAATGGGCATCTCGCCGGCGACCGGGCAACCGGGCGCGGTCAGTGTCATGTCGACGCCGATATTGCGATCATCGTCGATGTCGATCTTGTAGATCAGGCCGAGTTCGTAGATGTCAGCCGGAATCTCGGGATCGTAAACCGTCTTGAGGGCCGCGACGATATCCGCGGTCATCTGTTCGAGCTGCTCCGCCGAGAGTTTCGAGCCTTCGACGGGCGTGCCGCCCTCGGCGACCGACGGCACAGCGGTTCGGGCCGGTGCTTCGGACGCATCGGCGCCGACGGTCAGCGTATCGCGCTCCACTGGCTTTCCATCCATGGGGCTCACTCCATTACGCGAAGAAGTCGTGCGCTTTGATGAGCGCCTCGATGAGGGCGTCCACTTCGGCGCGTGTATTGTACATGGCGAACGATGCGCGGCACGTCGCGGAGACGCCGAGGCGCTCCATGAGCGGCTGCGCGCAGTGATGGCCGGCACGCACGGCCACACCCGAGCGATCTATGATCGTCGAGATGTCGTGCGGGTGCATACCGTCGATATTGAAGGCGACGATTGAGCCTTTGCCCGGTGCGCGACCATAGATTTTCAGCCAGTTCAACTCGGCGAGGCGCTGATGGGCATAGCCGCGCAGGTCCGCCTCGTGTGCGGCGATGTTCTCGCGCCCGATCTGCATCATGTAACTGAGTGCCGCGCCGAGCCCGATGGCTTGCACAATGGGTGGCGTACCAGCCTCGAACTTGTGGGGCGTGACGCCGTACGTGACGTTGTCGGTGGTGACAGTCTCGATCATCTCGCCGCCGCCGAGGAAGGGCGGCATGGCATCGAGGTGCTTCTTCTTGGCGTAGAGCACGCCGATGCCCGTCGGCCCATACACCTTGTGGCCGGTGAAAGCATAGAAATCACAGTCGAGAGCCTGCACGTCGACGGGCATATGCACGGCGGCCTGCGCACCATCGACGAACACGGGAATGCCGCGCGAGCGGGCGATGCGGACGACATCCTTTATAGGTACGACAGTGCCGAGCACGTTCGACATGTGCGTGATGGCAACGAGACGCGTGCGCGGCGTGATCAGCTTCTCGAAGGCTTCGAGGTCCAGCACACCATCGTCACTGATCGGCGCCCACTTCAGCACGCAGCCCTTGCGCTCGCGCAGGAAGTGCCACGGTACGATGTTGGAATGGTGCTCCATGATGGAGAGGACGATCTCGTCACCCTCCTTGAAGTCCGCGCCGAAGCTGTAGGAGAGAAGGTTCACCGCTTCGGTGATGCTCTTCGTGAAGATCACCTGATCGACGCTCGGCGCATTGATGAAGCGCCGAGCGATCTCGCGCGCCTCCTCGAATTTCGCTGTCGCCGTGTTGGAGAGATAGTGGAGACCGCGATGGACGTTCGCGTACTCCATCTTGTAGGCGTGATCGATTGCGTCGAGAACCGCGCGCGGCTTCTGCGCGGACGCGCCATTGTCGAGATAGACGAGCGGCTTGCCGTAGACTTCGCGGAAGAGGATCGGGAAATCCGCCCGGATGCGCTCGACATCGAAGCCCGCGGCGCCCGATGGCGTCTCAGCGGTTGTTTCGGTGGTGGCCATGATCTCATCCTATCCGGGCAATGTCCGCTGCCCGGTCGCTCGTTCGGTTATTCGGCGCGCAGCCATCCGATCGCCAACGTCCCAAGGGCCTCACGGACTGCTTCGTTCTCGATCTTCTCGACGGCCTCGCCGATGAAGCTCTCCGTCAGCATGGCGCGCGCAATGTCCGGCGGAATGCCGCGCGAGCGACAGTAAAAGAGCAGCTCGGCATCGATCTCGGTGCACGTGGCGCCGTGACCGCACACCACATCGTCGGCATAGATCTCCAGCTCGGGCTTCGAGGAGAACTGCGCATCTGGTGAGAGCATAAGCGCCTGCGACATCTGCTTGCCGTCAGTCTTCTGGGCGTCGGGGCGTACGATGATCTTGCCCTGGAAGATGCCGTGAGCGCGTCCGTCAAGCACGCCCTTGAAGAGCTCGCGGCTCTCGCAATGCGGCACGGCATGATCGACGACGAGTGTCGTGTCGATATGCTCGTTGCCACGTGCGAGGAAGGCGCCGGAGAGGTCGAGCTTCCCGCCCTCGCCGTTGAACGTGATGTTGATGTCGTTGCGCGCAAGCGCCGGGCTCGCGGTGAGCTGGAAGCCGCGATAGGTCGCGTCCTTGCCGAGCTTCGTGTTCCACGTCGCCAGATGCGTCGAGCCGGCCGCATCGACGAGGCTCTTGATGTGGTCGCAGATGGCGCCATCGGCGAGCGTGACGTCGGTGACGACGTTGGCGAGCGCACTGCTCGCCGCGCCGGCAACCGCGACGTGCGCCTCGATGAGCGTGAGTTTCGCGCCGGCTTCCAGGCTGACGACATTGCGCGCGACGACGGCGCTCGGGTCGGTCGATGTGCGCGCGTGGACGAGAAGCACCGGCCGCCCGGGATCCTGATCCTTGCGCACCTTGAGTAATACGCCGTCGCTCATGAAGGCCGTGTTGAGCGCGACAACGGCACCGCCGTCAGCAGCGAACTTGCTTTCGAGCCACGCCGGCGCTTTCGCCAGCATGGCCGCGAGCGACATCAGCTCGATAGCCGTGGCTTCGGCCGTGACCTTCGAGAGCTCGGCGCTATAGACGCCATCGACGAGCACAATGCGCTCAGCGTCCAGCCCGGCAAGTGGCCCGAGTGCGCCATCGATGTCTGCCGCGCTGACGGGCTTGGATGCCGCCGACGCAGGCGCGGGTACGTCGCGCAGGCGCTCACGCAGGTCGGTGTACTTCCATTCCTCGACACGGCGGTTCGGCAGGCCATTGGCCGTGAAGGCGTCCATGGCGCGCGTGCGCAAGGCGCCGACCCAACCGGTACCCGGCAGGTTCGCTGCAGCGCTATCGAACTGCTCGCGCAGCTGGGTTTCAGCCTTGGTCTTCAGAGTGGTGACATTCATTGTGGCCTCACGCGGCCTTGCCGGTGAAATCGGCATAACCGGATTTCTCGAGCTCGAGCGCCAGCTCCTTGCCGCCGGTCTTTTGGATGCGGCCCTTGGCGAGCACGTGCACCTTGTCGGGCACGATGTAGTTCAGGAGGCGCTGATAGTGGGTGATGACCAGCATGGCGCGATCCGGGCCGCGCAGCTTGGTCGCGCCCTCGGAGACGATCCGGATGGCGTCGATGTCGAGGCCGGAGTCCGTCTCGTCGAGCACGCAGAGTGTCGGCGCCAGCACGGCCATCTGCAGGATCTCCATGCGCTTCTTCTCGCCGCCGGAGAAGCCGACGTTGAGCGGGCGCTTGAGCATCTCGTCGCTGACGCCGAGCTCAGCGGCCTTGGCGCGTACGAACTTCAGGAACTCAGGCGTCGTCAGCTCTTTCTCGCCACGCTTCTTGCGCACGGCATTGAGGGCGGCCCGCAGGAAAGTCATGGTCGCGACGCCGGGAATCTCCATGGGATACTGGAAGGCGAGGAACACGCCCTTCGCAGCGCGCTCGTCAGGCGCCATTTCGAGGATAGACTCGCCATTCCAGAGAATGTCGCCTTCGGTAACCTCGTAGTCGTCGCGGCCGGCGAGGACATAGGCAAGCGTCGACTTGCCGGAACCGTTCGGACCCATGATGGCGTGCACCTCGCCTTTGGGGATCACGAGGTCGATGCCGCGCAGGATCTCGGTGCCGTCCTCGGCAATGCGGGCGTGAAGGTTCTTGATCTCGAGCATGACGTAACCAGTCTCCAGTTTTTCCCCTTCTCCCCGTTCTTACGGGGAGAAGGCCGGGATGAGGGGCGGGAACTTGCGCGACGTTTGCGTTTGCCGCCGCCCCTCACCCTGACCCTCTCCCCGTAAGAACGGGGAGAGGGGAATGTCTCTCCAACTTCAACTTCAGCGGCCCATTCGAACCGCAAAAACTCGTCCTTCAGCGCCGCTGCCGCGGCACCCCCCGTGTCGTCAGCTCGCTCAGTCTTGTGAGGCTCAGGCGGCCTGTTGCGGGCTCGCCATTTCCAGCTCGATCTCCGAGGGATAGAGCACGCCGAGCCAATCACAGGCGTCCGGCGACTTGTGGCCGAACTCCACGAGGAAGGCCTGGCCCTGCTCCAGCGTCTCAAGGACCGTCACCTGGGAGCCCAGGCGAAGCGTGAGGCCGGGCCGCTTGATCGACAGGGCGTTGCGCTGTTTGCACTCGCTCTCCCCGATCTCGCGTGTGAGCCGTGCCCTCATCGTCACCTGACCGAATCCAGCTGCGTCACTCATTGCTTGCTCCTAAGATTGGGCAGCCACCGCATTGGCGCCCCCTCGTTTCGCTCCCAGCACGACGTGGTGATGGGCCTCCCGACCCGACACCATCTTTTTTGGTCCGACCTGTGGCCGAATGTCGCCATCCTACACATTCCCGGTTCAATTGGCAGGCTTTCGCACATGAATTTTTCCTGCAAGCTCGCAACCGAACGATGTTTATTCACCTACCCTAACCCACGCTTCCCTCAAGGCTGATGCCGATAAGCTTCTGCGTCTCGGCCATGAACTCCATGGGCAGATGCTGGAGGACATCGCGGACGAAGCCGTTCACGACAAGGGCGATGGCTTCCTCGGACGAGAGGCCGCGCTGCGTGCAGTAAAAGAGCATGTTGTCCGAGATCTTCGAAGTTGTGGCCTCGTGCTCGAACTGGGCGGACGAATTGCGGGCCTCGAGGTACGGCACAGTGTGCGCGCCGCACTTGTCGCCGATCAAGAGGCTGTCGCAGTTGGTGAAATTGCGCGCGCCCGTAGCCTTGCGATGGGCCGAGACGAGACCGCGATACGTGTTCTGCGACTTGCCGGCGGCAATCCCCTTCGAGATGATCCGGCTCGTCGTGTTGCGGCCGAGGTGGATCATCTTCGTGCCGCTATCGACCTGCTGGTAACCGTTCGAGATCGCAATCGAATAGAACTCGCCACGACTGTTGTCACCGCGGAGAATGCAGCTCGGATACTTCCAGGTGATGGCCGAGCCGGTTTCGACCTGCGTCCACGAGATCTTCGAGTTCTTGCCGCGGCAGTCACCGCGCTTCGTCACGAAATTGAAGATGCCGCCCTTGCCGTCCTTGTCGCCGGGATACCAGTTCTGGACGGTCGAGTACTTGATCTCGGCATCGTCGAGCGCGATCAGCTCGACCACGGCGGCGTGAAGCTGGTTCTCGTCGCGCATCGGGGCCGTGCAGCCCTCCAGGTACGAGACGTAAGAGCCCTTGTCGGCAATGATGAGCGTGCGCTCGAACTGGCCCGTGTCCTTCTCGTTGATGCGGAAGTACGTCGACAGCTCCATCGGGCAGCGTACGCCCGGCGGCACATAGACAAACGAGCCGTCCGAGAAGACCGCAGAGTTGAGCGCGGCATAGAAGTTGTCGGACTGCGGCACGACCGTGCCCAGATACTTATTCACCAGCTCGGGGTGCTCGCGCAGTGCTTCCGAGATCGAGCAGAAGATCACGCCGGCCTTGGCGAGCTCCTTCTTGAAGGTCGTGACGACTGAGACGGAATCGAACACAGCGTCGATCGCGACTTTGCCCTTCATGCTCGCATAGCCGTCGGCGCCTTCGCTCCCCTCATCGCTCGGGCTAGGCTCGCCGGCCTTGCGCACGCCGGCCAGGATCTCCTGCTCCTTGAGCGGAATGCCAAGCTTCGCGTACGTCGCCAACAGCTGCGGGTCGACCTCGTCAAGGCTCTTCGGGCCTGTCGTCCCCTTCGGCGCGGAATAGTAGTAGAGGTTGTCGAAGTCGATCTTCGGATAGTCGAGCTTCGCCCAGGTCGGCTCCTTGAGCGCGCGCCAGCGGCGATAGGCATCGAGGCGCCACTCCAGCATCCAGGCCGGCTCGCCCTTCTTCTCGGAGATGAAGCGAACAATGTCCTCGCTGAGCCCGCGCGGAGCTTTCTCGGACTCGATCTCGGTCTCGAAGCCGTACTTGTACTTGTCGACGTCGATCGACTTGACCTGTTCGATGGTCTCTTGGACAGCGGCCATCTTGTTCTCCGTGCTCCTGATCGTGTCGTTTCTGTTGTGTCTCGTTCAAGCTGCCGTGCGTGCACGCTGATCGGCGGCGATATCGCGCCAGGCAGCAAGGCAGCGGTCGATGTCGCGGGCGGCGGTCGCCGGGCCGATGCTGATGCGGATGGCTGATCGCGCGGTCGCCTCGTCGCGGCCCATGGCCATGAGAACGTGGCTCGCGCCGATCTTGCCGGCCGAGCAGGCCGCGCCCGCGCTCACCGCAATGCCGGCGAGGTCGAAGCGGATGACCAGCGTTTCTGCCGCCAGACCCTGCAGGGCGACGCACGTCGTATTCGGCAACCGCGGCGCGCCCGTACCCATGATATGGGCATCCGGCGTCAGCTCTATAAGGCCCGCCTCAAGGCGATCGCGCAGTTGAGCGATACGATGGTGCTCGCCGAGCGTTTTGCGCGCAGCCTCGGCGGCTGCCCCGAAGCCCGCAATGCCGGGGATGTTCTCGGTGCCGCCGCGGCGACGCCGCTCCTGACCACCGCCGCGGATCAGCGCTGGTAGCTCCGCGCCGTCGCGCACGATGAGCGCGCCAATGCCCTTGGGGCCGCCGAACTTGTGGGCTGAAAGCGCCATGAAATCCACGCCTAGCGCGGCGAAATCAACGGGAATGCGGCCAGCGGCTTGCGCTGCGTCGGTGAAGACCAGCGATCCGGCCTCGCGGGTGGCCGTGGCCACTTCTGCGACCGGCTGAAGCACGCCCGTTTCGTTGTTCGCTAGCTGAAGGGCGACGAGAGCGCGGCTGGTTGCCTCGGAAGCAACGACTGAGCGGAGCTTCGCCGTCACGTCGGCCGGATCGACGCGGCCATCGTGGCTCACGTGGAGCGCAACACACTCGCCCGTCGCAGCATCGGCCGGCTGGCGCACAGCATCATGCTCGATGCCTGCAAATAGGATGGCCTGCCAGGGCGCCGTAAGTACCGTTGCGCAAGACTCCGTTGCGCCGCTCGTGAAGACCACCTCGGACGGTCGCGCGCCGACAAGGGCCGCGACCTGCTCGCGCGCGGTTTCGACGATGGCGCGTGCCCGGCGCCCTTCGCCATGAACGGAGGATGGGTTGCCGTGAACGTCGAGCGCGCGCTCGATGGCTGCCCGCGCCTCGGGGAGTAGCGGCGCGGTCGCATTCCAATCGAGATATGTGCGCTCGTTCGTCATCGTGCCGTCCGCACCTCGACGGGGCTGATAAAGGCTTCGATGGCCGCCTGCCTGCGATGAGCGGGCACGCCATCGAGCACATCCTGCAGCGTCACAGTGGACAGGAAGCCGGCGATCTGGTTGCCAAGCGCTTCCCAGAGATTGTGCGTCAGGCAGCGGTGACCAGGGAGGCAGGGCGCGCCGTCCTCGCCGCGGCACCGCGTCATGCGCGTGTCTTCTTCGACGGCGGACATGATGTCGGCGATGACGATCTCACCTGCTGGCCGGGCGAGCCGATAGCCGCCGGCGCGGCCGCGGGCGCTCTCGACGAGGCCGGCACGACGCAGACGGATGAATATCTGCTCGAGATAGGCGATGGAGATCTGCTGGCGCTCGGCGATGGCGGGGAGCGGCGTCGCGTCCCGCGCGTTCTGGCTGGCAAGATCTGCCATGGCCATCACCGCGTACCGCCCTTTGGTATTGAGTTCCATGGCCTCACTCGTCTCACGCAACCTGCACGCGACGTACCTGCTGCTCATCGGGCCCGGCTGCCACTAAGGGCGATGCCGTGGGGCCACAACGACCTTGCATTCAAGGCATGGTTACGTGCTAAGACACGCGCGACACAGGCCCGGTACGGCGGCGCTCAGTTTTGAGCGTTTCTAAATCCTGACCTGTATATGAAAATTCCGAGCGAGCAAGTCAAGTATTTTCGATGCCGCGCCTGAAGACGCCGATCTGGGCCGCATCGTGTGCATACGGACGCCGCCGCTCAGTCCCGACCGATACCCCCGCCGAGCGCAGAAAGCCCGAAAGGTCCCATGCCCGAAATCATGATCAACGGCCCGGCTGGCCGTCTAGAAGCCCGCTATCACCATGAGGGTCGCAGCGAGAACCCGATCGCACTGATTTTGCATCCGCACCCGCAGTTCGGCGGGACGATGAACAATCAGATCGTCTACCACCTCTATTACACCTTCCAGGAGCGCGGCTTCTCGGTCCTGCGGTTCAACTTCCGTGGCGTCGGGCGCAGCCAGGGTTACTTCGACAACGGCCCGGGAGAGCTCTCCGATGCGGCGTCCGCGCTCGACTGGCTGCAGCTTCAGAACGTAGACAGCCGCTCATGCTGGATTGCCGGTGTTTCGTTCGGCACGTGGATTGCCATGCAGCTGCTGATGCGCCGGCCGGAAATCGACGGCTTCATCTGTGTGGCGCCGCCGGCGAACCTCTACGACTACTCGTTCCTCGCGCCGTGCCCGTCGTCGGGCCTCGTGATTTCCGGTGAGCGCGACAAGGTTGTGCCGCCTGCCGCCGTCGAGGAGATGTCCCGCAAGACGAAGACGCAGAAGGGCATCAAGATCGAGCACACGACCATTGCGGGCGCGGGCCACTTCTTCGAGGACAAGAACGAGGAATTAAGCGAGATCGTCGGCTCGTACGTCGATCGCCGCATGGTCGAAATCGAAAAGGCGAAGCGCGAGGCCGAGTAACGCGCCGCGGAGGCTGAGAGCATGACCGGATCTGCGACGCCGACTGTCACGGCGCTCTATCGCTATGCCGTCAAAGGCCTCAGTCCTGAAGCGCGGGAGCGGGTGACGCTCGAAACGGGCGGCACCATGCCCTTCGATCGCGCCTACGCCATCGAGAACGGGCCGGGGCGCTTCGATCCGGACAATCCGCGCCATCTGCCGAAGATCACGTTCCTGATGCTGATGCGTGACGAGCGGCTCGCAACGCTTGTCACGACCTTCGACGATGCCACTGAAACGTTGACGGTGAGCCGCGCCGGCAAGCAGGTTGCGCGGGGGCAGCTGACGACACCGCTCGGGCGCAAGATGATCGAGCAGTTCTTCGCGGCCTACATGCAGGCGGAGCTGCGCGGCCCGCCGAAGGTCGTGTCCGCGCCGGGACACAGCTTCTCGGACGTTGCCATCAAATGTCTGCACGTCGTCAATCTTGCATCGGTGCGCGATCTCGAGCGCGTTGTCGGCCGCCCTGTCGATCCGCTGCGCTTTCGGGCCAACGTCTACATCGATGGCATCGAGCCGTGGGCAGAGCTCGGCTGGGTCGGCGGCGAACTGACGCTCGGCGGCGTGCGCACGAGTATCGTGGACCGGACCGTGCGCTGCGATGCGACGAATGTGGATCCGCAGACCGGTGCGCGCGATATGGGGCTGCCGACGCTCATCCGGCGCACTTGGGGGCATGGTGACCTGGGCATCTATGCAAAGATCATCGGCGGCGGCGAGCTGGCGGTTGGTGACATGGTGGAAGTCTCTTAAGGCTGCGCTGCAGCCCCCTAACGCTCATCCTCGGTTGTCCTGATTGACGCCCTGACGGCTGCGGGCGCAGTATTGGCGTGTTCTGCTAGGCTCAGTCATACTTGCTGATTTGTCTCGGGGTCGCCCATGCGCACTTGGCTCGTTATTGCGAGTGGTTTTCTTTTTCTCCTCGGCACGGCTCCCACGCTCAGATCTGCGCCCATCGGCTTTCAAATGACGGCGCCGGAACAGTCGCTCATCCACGTCCAGAAGAAGAGGGGTGGGGGCTGGGGGAAGCGGAGGGGCGGAGGCAAGCAGAAGGGCGCGGGCAAACGAAAAGGGCCTCGGTGCTTCGATCGCTGCATGGCAAAACACGGAACTGGATCAGGAATGGCGGCGATGGGCTGCTCGGCCCGCTGCAAGTAAGACAGCAGGAGATGCTGTAGCTTGGGCGCGACCTAGCCGCGCCGCCGCTTGATGGGAACGCCGAAGAGCTGGAGGCGATGGCCGACCAGCTCGAAGCCGAGTTCCTTCGCGACGCGCTCCTGCAGGCGCTCGATTTCCTCATTGCGGAATTCGATCACGTCGCCGGTCTCGACGTTGATGAGATGATCGTGGTGCTGGCCCGAGGCTTCCTCGAACCGCATCCGGCCGGCCCCGAAGTCGTGGCGCGCAATGATCCCCTTGCGGGTCAGAAGACCAACGGTGCGATAGACGGTGGAGAGCGAAATTCGAGGATCGACGGCGCTCACCCGCCGATAGACTTCGTCCACGTCGGGATGATCGGACGCTTCCGAAAGAACGCGTGCAATCACGCGACGCGGCGCCGTCATGCGCAGGCCGTGCTCGGCGCAAAGCCTCTCGATTCTGCTGGCCTGTTCACGAGCCACTTCGGTCATGCCTACCTTTCAGGTCCGGACGCCCTCGAAAGCGCGCTGCAGTCGGTCGCGCGGCTCCTCGCATACGGCATGAACAGGCGGCGACATGCAGTACCGGCGTTATAGGTCAGCTGCCCCGTGGCGTCCACAGGCCCAGGCCGGAACATCTCAGGCTTTGGATAACGTCGTGCGATCGCGCGACGCACTACTACGCGGCTCTCGCAAGGGTTGCCCCGAGGACATCCTGGGCGCGCGTCCAGCCGAGACGCGTGATGGAGGCGATGAATTTCACGTACTCGCTCACCAGCAGGCGCAGCGACCTCGGGTGCTGCCACCAAGGTGTATCGCGCATGAGCCGCGAGACGACCGGATGCGCAATGAACTCCATCTGCGGCATGGCGCGCGCGAACTCGGTGAGCGTGCGCGGCATGTGATAGCTCGAGGTCACGACGATCAGCGAGCGATATCCATGCGTCGCCGCCCAGTCGCGTGTCTCCTCGGCATTTCCGATCGTATCGTTCGCTTCTCGCCCGATATCGACGCAGCACTCGAAGAGCTGGCGCCTCTCGCCGGTTTGATCGCGGATGGCGGCCGCACTGGTGCGCGGATTGACGCCAGAGATGAGCAATCGGCGGCCGCTGCGTTCGCGCAGGAGGCCGAGGGCTGCGCTGATCCTGTCCTCGCCGCCAGTGACGACGACGATGGCATCCGCCTTCGGCGCCGGCAGCTCGGACTCTGTCGTGGCGCTGACGGCAAACGCGACGAAGCCGCCGATGAGACCGGCGATCGCGAGGCTCAGCAGGGCATATATGAGCCGCATCATCGGCTGGATCCGATTGCTCCCCCTGGAGTGCCGAGCCGCATCACGCACCGATGGCCGCGCAGTGCGGAGAATCGGGGTGATCATGCCCAGGCGCGGACGCCGGTTTCCGCGCGAAGCGGATTTGTGCCCACATACCGAGCCATGTCAACGCGCGGGTGTCCGATGCGGCAATCGGCGGTTGTCCTCGTGTCATCAGTGCCGGGTCATCAGTGCTGGCTGTGCAGGATCCGTTTGACGCTGAGACGCGACGTGAACATGCACAGCACCGCTATGATCAGCACGACCAGGACCAGAACGAGATAGCCGAGCATGTCGAGCGTGCCGGCACCGATCAGGCGTCGGAGCTCCGCCATGGTCAGGCCGCCGCCGCCGAGGAACTCGGTCATCGTCGGCATCATGAAGAACACGCCCATAGCGCAGACGGCGCCGACGAAACCCGCGCGGATGCCGAGGCGGAGGAACTGCGTCTCGAACTCGCGGGCGATGAAGCGGTCCGTCGCGCCGACGAAATGAAGCACTTCCACGATCTCCCGGTTGGAGGCCATGGCACTGCGCGTCGCGGAAATAATGATCGCCATGGTCGCGGCGCCGACGAGGACGAGGATCGCGATCCCGCCGAGGGCAAGAGACCGGGTCACAGCGCGGATCTGCTGTTGCCAAAGGCGATGATCGTCGAGCGTTGCCGTCTTGAACTGCTCGACAAGGCCGGTGCGCAGACGCTCCAGGTCGGGCGGCGCATTGCGGTCTAGCTCCAGCGCAATGAGGCGTGGAACGGGAAGCTCCTTCAGTATCTGGGATTTTCCGAGCCACGGCTCGATCAGCTCGGTGGCAGTGTCGAGGCTCAGCGGCCTGACGCCACGTACGCCCGGCTGTCCGGCGAGGAACACCGTGACATCACGCACGACGCGCTCGGTATCGACGTTCTCGCGCGGCTCGATCTGGATCGTGACCTCGCTGGAGACGTTGCGCAGCCAAGCCGACGCCGACTGGTTGATCATGTAGACCGCGCCCGCCGTTAGGCAGGCGAGGAAGCACATGATCGTCACGACGAGCGTGAGCGATGTGCCTGTCACGGTACCTGCCGGCACGATCGAGGAATTGATCTGGATAGATGCCATGTCGACGGGTGGCACACCGGCTGGCGCAGCACGTTCGTGTGCTCCGAGCTCGAGCGGCTGCGTGTAGTCATCGGCCTGCGGCGGGCCGGTCGGCGACGTCGTGTAATCATCGACATCGTCGTAGTCACGCGGAGCCTGCGGCCTGCCGCGCTGCCAGTTGGGCCTGTCAAACGATCCGGACATGGCCTTCATTCAGCTCCAGGCGCGGCGCGCGGTATTGGCGCATGAGTTGGTGGTCGTGCGTGGCGATGACGACGGATGTGCCGAGGCGATTGAGCTCTACGAACAGGCGCAGCAGGCGGCGCGCCATCTGCGGATCGACGTTGCCGGTCGGCTCGTCGGCGAGCAGCAACTCGGGCTTGCCGATGACGGCGCGTGCGATCGCAGCGCGCTGCTTCTCGCCGCCGGAGAGCACCGACGGATTGGCGTGCATACGTTCGCCGAGGCCCACCCATTGCAGAAGATCGGTTACGTCTTCGCGGTACTCGTCGAGCCGGCGGCCGATGACGCGCAGCGGCAGCGCGACATTCTCCCAGGTCGAGAGGTGATCGAGCAGGCGGAAATCCTGGAAGACGATGCCGATACGGCGCCGCAGCTCCGAACGGCGGGCGGTGTCGGCGCGGCTGACATTATGGTTGAACAGTTCCATGGTGCCGCGCGTCGGCTTCAGCGACAGGAACAACAGGCGCAGCAGTGAGGTCTTACCGGCTCCGGAGGGGCCGGTAAGGAAGTGGAACGAGCCTGGTTCGAGATGGAACGAGACATCGCGGAGCACGTCTTCGCCGCGTCCGTATTTCAGTCCGACGTTTTGGAGCCTGATCACCCCGTATTCCCCCTGCAGCGGCCGGCGCTCAGCTAGCGCACCCGCTTACCACCATGCCGGGTGGTCCTGCCGCGCGATCAATCAACAAGGAATGTGGCACGGTAATGGGCCCCTTCCCCCCTTCGGTGCGGTCGCGCGCCGCAGCGCCGCGCTTGCCCGCATCGCAATGCCGTCATCGGCCTGCTATACCTCGCAACAATCCGCCTGCAACCCTGAGTTTGCACTGTGTGAGCGAAATATATGCCTGAAAGCGCCCCAGGAACGGAAACCATCGAGGTTATCTACACCGCCGAGGCGATCGCCGATAGAATCACGGAACTGGCCGAGACCGTCGCCGCGCTGAAGCTCGACCGGCTGCTCGTCGTGCCGATCCTTACGGGGAGTTTCGTTTTTGCCGGCGATCTGCTGCGCGGCCTGCATCGTGCCGGGCTGGCGCCGGAGGTCGATTTCCTATCGGTCTCGAGCTACCGCGACGGCACCAAGTCTCTCGGGCAGGTTGATATCCTGCGTGATCTGAGGCTCGATGTTGCCGGCCGCGACGTACTGCTGATCGACGATATTTTGGACACCGGCCGCACGCTGGCGTTCGCCAAGGATCTGATCGCTGCACGCGGCGCCAAGCGCGTCATCTCTTGCGTGCTGCTCGACAAAAGGGCGCGCCGGTCCGTGGCCATCGAGGCGGATTATGTCGCGTTCGATTGTCCGCCGGTGTTCGTCGTCGGCTATGGCATGGATCTCGCGAGCCGTTTCCGCGAGCTGCCGTTTGTTGGGCGGGTGGTGGCTTAGGGCCGATCCCGCACCATCAACCAGCTCTGTCCGCTTCCGCCATCGTCGCGCACGCCGATCCATCGATAGCCGGCACGTTCGGCCGCGCGTACGGCTGCCTCGTAGCGCAGTGGGATAAGTGTCGCCGAAGCCGGCGCGAGCGTTGACGCGAACACTTCGTCGGTCAGTGCGGCGAGTACCGTCTCGCCCGCACCACGCTGGCGATGTGCGGGGTCCGCAACGAACAGCGAGACCATATAGGCGCCGACCGGCAGACCGTCCGTGCGGCCACTGCGCACGATATCGGCATCGAGCGCATGGCCGTAACCGACGGGCGAGCCGCCCGCGAGTATGAGGCGGCAGATCGCCGACGGGCTCTCCGATGCGATCGCGATCTCGGCCTCGGCGGCGGCAAGGCCGCCCCACCACGCCTGGATCTCGGCTTGCTGCAGCCACGCACGCACGCGCTCCCAGTCCGGCGGTTCGACAGGGCGCAGCGTGATCGTTGCCAAGGGTGCCTCAGTGGCGGAAGTGGCGCAAACCCGTGAAGATCATGGCGAGGCCACGCTCATCGGCGGCCGCAATGACTTCCCGGTCGCGCATGGAGCCGCCGGGCTGGATGACGGCAGTAACGCCGGCCTCCGCGGCAGCAATCAGGCCATCGGCGAACGGAAAGAAGGCATCCGAAGCCACGACCGAGCCTTTGACATCGAGCCCTGCCTGCTCGGCCTTGATGACGGCAATGCGGGCCGAATTCACGCGGCTCATCTGGCCGGCGCCGACGCCGATCGTGCGACGGTCGCGCCCGTAGACGATCGCATTCGATTTCACGAACTTGGCGACTTTCCAGGTGAAGAGCAGATCGGCCATTTCCTGCGCCGAGGGCTGGCGCTTGCTGACCACTTGCGTGCCATCGAGAAGCGCGAGGTCCGCATCCTGCACGAGCAGACCGCCCGCGACCTTCTTCAGATCGAGACGCGGCAATGTGGACGCGGGCAAGTCGCCGCTGACGAGCAGGCGGACGTTCTTCTTCGCGGCGACGATCGCCTCGACGCCGGATGCGACGCTCGGCGCGATGATCACCTCGACGAACTGGCGCTCGACAATGCGCGAGGCCGTGGCGGCATCCAGTTCCCGATTGAAAGCGATGATGCCGCCGAATGCGGATTCGGTGTCCGTCTCAAAGGCGCGGTCGTAGGCGTCGGATATGCTGGCGGCTTCAGAAACGCCGCACGGATTGGCGTGCTTCACGATCACGCACGCCGGATCGGTGAACTGCTTCACGCATTCGAGCGCGGCATCCGTATCGGCGATGTTGTTGTAGGAGAGCTCCTTGCCCTGGAGTTGGCGCGCCGCAGAAATCGTGCCGGGCTCGACGGGGGGGATGACGTAGAAGGCTGCGCGCTGATGGGCGTTCTCGCCGTAGCGCAAATCCTGCGCCTTGCGGCCTTGAATGGTGAAGGTCGGCCCGAAGCCGGTCTCGGCGCTGTCGCCACCCGCGAACACAGCGCCGAGGTGATTCGAGATTGCGCCGTCATAAGCGGCCGTGCGTGCGAAGGCCTTGGCGGCGAGCTGACGCCGGAATTCGAGTGTCGTCGCGCCACCGTGCGCGCTCATTTCATTGAGCAGGCGCTCGTAGTCATCGGGATCGACGACGACGGTGACGCCGGCATGGTTCTTCGCGGCGGCGCGGATCATGGCTGGACCGCCGATGTCGATGTTCTCGATGCAATCCTCGAGCGAGGCGCCCTTCGCCACCGTCTCCTCGAAGGGATACAGATTGACGACCAGCAGATCGATCGGCGCGATGGCGTGCGCTTTGGCCGCCGCCTCGTGCGCGGCGTCACCGCGAATGGCGAGCAGGCCGCCGTGCACCTTCGGATGCAGGGTCTTGAGGCGCCCGTCCATCATCTCGGGAAAGCCCGTGTGATCCGCGACATCCTTGACGCGGACGCCGGCAGCCTTGAGCGCGGTCGCCGTCCCGCCTGTGGACAGGATCTCGACGCCCGTTGACGCAAGGCGCTGCGCCAGCTCGACGACGCCCCGCTTGTCGCTCACCGAGATGAGCGCGCGGGCAATGCGGGGGGGGGCGGTCATGGCGTCTTTCCTCGGTGAAGTGCGTTGGCGCGGTCGCTACAACCGGCGGCCTCGCCCCTGCCATAGCATGCGAAACTATTTCGTACTGTCGGCGATTCGGTCGCACGGCAAGCGGCGCTTCGCCTAGCCTATGCACGTCTGTGCAAAGCGTGGAGTCCCCTTGCGTTGGAGCCATTGTCAGGCTCCAGGCAGCACCCGAATCGGCGATCTTCACGCGCATGAACAACGCCCGTAATGCCCCCGATCTCCTGAGCCTTGCCGCCGGCGCTGCGAACGCCGACGCCGAGGCGCTGCCGCTCCGCGCAGCCCCCCACAATCTCGACGCCGAGCAGGCCCTGCTCGGCGCCATCCTGGTCAACAACGATTCCCACGAGCGCGTTTCGAGCTTCCTCGATCCGCACCACTTCTTCGATCCGCTCCATCAGCAGATCTACGAGACGGGGGGCAAGCTCATTGCCGCGGGCCGGCCGGCGACCCCGGTGACCCTGCGCACCTACTTCGAGAACGCGCCGCCGATCGAGCCGGGCCTGTCCGTGCCGCAGTACCTCGGACGCCTTGCGGCGAATGCGACATCGATCATCAACGCCTACGAGTACGGCCGCACGATCTACGACCTTGCGATCCGCCGCCAGCTCATTCTCATCGGCGAGGACATGGTCAACTCGGCCTACGATGCGCCGATCGATTTCCCGCCGGAGGAGCAGATCGAGGATGCCGAAGGCCGTCTCTTCAGCCTCGCGGAATCAGGCAAGTACGGGCAGGGTTTCGTCGGTTTCGGATCGGCGCTCACGCACGCCATCGAGATGGCCAACAACGCCTATCAGCGTGAAGGCGGCCTATCCGGTATTTCTACCGGTCTCAGGGACCTCGACAACAGGATGGGTGGCCTGCAGTCCTCGGACCTGATCATTCTCGCCGGCCGTCCCTCCATGGGCAAGACGGCGCTTGCGACGAACATCGCCTTCAATGTCGCCAAGAATTACAAGGCGGAGAAGCAGCCGGACGGGACCGACAAGGTGCTCGACGGCGCCATTGTCGGCTTCTTTTCGCTCGAAATGTCGGCCGAGCAGCTCGCGACGCGTATTCTGGCCGAGCAGGCTGAGATTTCCTCGGAGAAGATCCGCCGCGGCATGATCAATGAGGTCGAGTTCAAGCGCCTCGTTCAGGTCTCGCAGCAGATGTCCACGATCCCGCTCTTCATCGACCAGACGGGCGGTATCTCGATCGCGCAGCTCGCGGCGCGGGCGCGCAAGCTGAAGCGCCAGCGCGGTCTTGGCCTGCTGATCGTGGACTACCTCCAGCTTCTGACGGGCTCGGCTAAGCGCTCGTCCGAGGGGCGCGTGCAGGAAATTACGGAGATCACCACCGGGCTCAAGGCACTCGCCAAGGAATTGAACGTGCCGATCATTGCCCTGTCCCAGCTTTCGCGACAGGTAGAGCAGCGCGAGGACAAGCGCCCGCAGCTCTCGGATCTGCGTGAATCGGGCTCGATCGAGCAGGATGCGGACGTCGTCATGTTCGTCTTCCGCGAGGAATATTACGTCGAGCGCACCAAGCCGAGCGAGGGAACGGCCGAATTCCAGACCTGGATGGACAAAATGCAGATGGTCAGCGGCAAAGCCGAGGCTATCATTGGCAAGCAGCGCCATGGTCCGGTCGGGACGGTGACGCTGTCCTTCGAAGGCCAGTTCACGCGGTTCGGCAATCTGGCGCTTGATCAGTATCTGCCCGAGCGGCACGAGTAAGCGAGAGTAGTGCGTTGTCTGCCCCTGCTGTCCCGCCTGCCCCTAACCCGGGCGCCATAAGCGCCGCCGCGCGCGGTCTGTTGACTGTAGACCTCGCCGGTATCCAGGCGAACTGGCGCTGGCTTGCGGCCGTCGCGCGGGGCGCGGAATGCGCAGGCGTGGTCAAGGCCGATGCCTATGGCATGGGGATCGAGCCCGTGGCGAAGGCGCTCTGGGCGGCGGATTGCCGGACGTTCTTCGTCGCCACGCTGACCGAGGGGCGCCGCGTCAAAGTCGTACTTCCGGCGGCGACCGTCTATGTCCTCGACGGGCTCATGCCGGGGACGGCACCGCTCTATCCCACATACGGCCTGCGCCCGGTCCTCGGCAGCGTCGCCGAGATCGAGGAATGGGCCGCCTATTCAAGCAGCGCTGGCACGCAACTTCCTGCTGCCGTGCACATCGACACGGGCATGAACCGGCTCGGCCTGACGGCAGCCGAGGTCGATGCGCTTGCCGAGAACCCGGCACCGTTCGAGGCCTTTTCGTTGTCGCTCGTCATGAGCCACCTCGCCTGTGGGGACACGCCGTCATCGCCGATGAATGCGCGGCAGAAGAGTCTGTTCGACGCGCTCAGGGCCAAGCTGCCGCCGGCGCCCGCGAGCCTCGCCAACTCGGCCGGGATCCTGCTCGGCGGGGACTTTCGCTATGACCTCGTGCGGGCAGGTATTGCGCTCTACGGCGGCCGCGCGGTCGAGGGACGTCCCAACCCGGCCGCCAAGGTCGTGCGTGTCGAAGCTCGCATCCTGCAAGTGCGTGCCGCGCCCGCGGGTGAGACAGTCGGATATGGCGCCGCATATACACTGACGCGGAACTCACGCCTCGCGACGATCGCCACGGGTTATGCCGATGGCTTTCTGCGCTCGATCTGCGGCCCAATTGGCCGGCCGCCGCCACCGGCTTACGTCTCGGGCTATCCCGCACCGATCGTCGGTCGCGTGTCCATGGATGTCGTGACCATCGACGTCACGGACATTCCGGCGGCTCATGCGCAGCGCGGCGCGTGGGCAGAACTCATCGGTCGCCACGTGCAGGTGGACGACCTTGCCGACAGCTCGGGAACGATTGGCTACGAGGTGCTGACGCGCCTCGGCCCACGTTTTCAACGGGTCTATATTTCTGGAGAGTAGTTAGCCGGGCTGACCGCCACCGCTGCGGGTCGGCAGGCTTCCGTCTTCCGGCAGGATGCGCAGGAGGAACTCCTCGAGCGTCTGCCCAACGGCCTGAAGGTATGGCAACGATACGGAGTCACGGACCCATTGCACCTGCGTGGCCGGGTCGGGGGCCCAGAATTTCACGTAGAACATGTACAGGATCACGAAAATGATGAAGCCGCGCGCGGCGCCGAAGATCAGGCCGAGCAGGCGATCGATCATGCCGACGCGACTGTCGAGGATGGTGTCCGAGAGGCGCGATGTGACGAGGTGCACGACGATCAGCACGATCAGGAAGATGATGCCGCCGACCACGACCTGAGCGACGATGACCGGCGCCTGGAACTGCTGTGCGATCTGCTCGGCGGTGGCCTTGTGATAAAAGACGAAATACACGGCCGCCGCGAGCGCTGCGATCCATGAACTGATCGAAAGCAGCTCGCGCGTCAGGCCGCGGTACATGGCGAGCAGCCCGGAGATCAGGGCGATCGCAAGCACGGCCGCGTCAAGGTAGGTCAAGGGGCCAAGCATCGAACAAAGTCCTTGTAATGTGCTGCAGTGATAACTTCGGCCGCGTGTGTGTGCCTGTAGAAACGCTCGCCGCACTCTAGTCGAAGGTGACGACGGATCAAGACGTGCTCCGCGCTCTCCTCACGTGACGTGTTGAAGCTGGTCGGCGGGCGGGGCGCGCTCCGGGGTTTTTGAAGTGATTTTGAAGTCCGCGGGGGCCGATCATCCTGCGATCGGAGACACGCTACGATGGCTATCGCCGCGCATCCGACCGCAAGTCTATCCGCAATAAGGCCGTTTTCGCGGCAGGATGTGCAGCTCAGCCCGGCGTCAGGCGCAGGAGCTGGCCGTTGGTCTGGTCGGTGAGGATCCATACAGCCCCATCCGGTCCGACCCGGACATCGCGAATGCGCGCGCCGAGATCGACCAGCAACCTTTCCTCCGCGACGACCCTCTCGCCCTCGAGCACGAGCCGCGAGAGCTGACGCGCCGCCAGTCCGCCGACGAGGAGGTTGCCCTTCCACGCAGGGAACAATTCGCCCGTATAGAACGCGGCGCCGGAAGGCGCGATCGAGGGATCCCAGTAATAGACTGGCTGCTCGAGGCCAGCCTTCGTCGTGCCCTCGCCAATCGCGGCGCCCGAGTAGTCGCGTCCGTAGGTGATGATGGGCCATCCGAAATTGAGTCCCTTGCGCACGACATTGATCTCGTCACCGCCGCGGGCGCCATGCTCGGCTGTCCAGAGCTCGCCCGTGTCCGGATGTCGTGCGGCGCCCTGAACATTGCGATGCCCGATCGACCAGATCGCGGGATCCCAGCCGGGGAGCTTCGGATTGTCCTTGAAAGGCGTGCCGTCGCGATTGAGGCGCAGGATTTTGCCGATGTGATTGGCGGGGTTCTGTGCCTCCTTCATTTGCGAGTAGCGGTCGCCGACCGTCAGATAGAGCGTGCCGTCCGTGGCAAAGACGATGCGCGATCCGAAGTGGAGGTTTGTGGCGAACGAGGGTTGCTGGCGAAAAATCACCCGCACATTCGAGAGGCTGCCGCCATTGCTGGTGAGCGCGAGGCGGGCGCTCGCGACGCTCGTCCCGTTGCCGCTGTCGCGCGGCTCGGCGAAGCTGAACAGTATCTCCTGCGAGGTCGCGAAATCAGGCGCCAGCACGACATCGAGAAGTCCGCCCTGGCCGCCCGCGTGCACCTTGGGCACGCCCGCGATGATCGGCGAGAGCGTGCCATCGCGTGAGACGATGCGCAGGCGCCCCGGCCGCTCCGTTACGAGCATTCGGCCATCGGGAAGGAACTGAAGAGCCCAGGGATGCACGATCCCGTTGGCTATGGTCTCGACCTTGATGGCCGTCCGCGGCGCGGAGGGTGCCTTGGTTTGCGCTGCGGCGGCGGCCTGTCCAGCCGCAAACGCCTGGAGGATCAGGATCGAGGCTGAGGCTGCTGCATGGAAGTGGGCGCGCATTCGAAGGCTCCGGCTCGGTCATCTGTCGTGGTCGCCTGTCTAAGCGGCGAGCGCGGCACCAGTATGATCGGGCAACTTGAGCAGGCGCGCGACGGTTTCACTCTGGAAACAGTCGGCCATGGATGCAGCGCAAACCGCATCCATGGCCTGAGGCATAGTTTGCGGTCAGTTCGAGGATGCAACGCGCCGGCGGCTGCCACCGACGCACTTGTTCCACGTGTAGTTGCCGCCGTTGTCGATGTGGAGATGGCTCATGCCGCAGCTATATATGCCAAGACCACCCTTGTGGTTCGAGCGCAGCCAAGCGATGACCGCGGCACGCTTGCCGGCAGGCGCATGGAAGTCCACTGCGCGGCATGAGGCATGAAGGCTGCGACGACCCGTGCCGGCGATAACTGCGCCACGGCGGAAGGTCGAGATCACCCGGACCGGGCCGAACTTGGCGCGGATCTGGTTCAGTGTGCTTTTCACCGACCCTGGAAGGCACGAGGTTGAGGATTGCGCCGACGAGGGCTTGGCGCCCGCCAGCATGACGACACTCAGGATGAATGCACCAGCGATCAGCCGGAGCACGGTTGGTACGCGAGACATAGGATGAACTCCCCCGTTAGTCTGCACCCGTTTGCCCGGGCCTGTTCTTTTGGCCTCGGGACTTCTCTGCACCCGAAGCAAGCCGGGTGCCGGGAGGCTCTTTGCCGCTCAAAATCTGGCGACAGCAGGGAGTTACATGGTTAAGTGGGTGTCAAAACGCCGCATGTAATGGCAACGTTATGAAAACATTAAGCGCACATTGGAGAACACGCATAGATACACCCGCATGAGCGGGATGCACGCACAACCACCTGTATGGACATTTACCGGCCTGATGGAGAGATCGGGCAGCCCCGTTTTGGGACAGCCCCAATATCAGGACTCGCCAAATCGTAACGGCTCAGTCGCTGGCGAAGTTTCCGATCAGAGGGACTTCAGGATTTCCGCCCGGCGGGGGATCCACAGCTCGGTCAGCGCCGCAGCGGTGGCGCTCTTGGCTGGCTCTTTGGCCATCATCTCCGTCCAACCCTGACGCAGGCGGGCCTGACGCCGCATGATGCCCTCTTGCCAGCGCTGGTGATCAGCCGACCAGACGTTCTTCTCCTTGAGAAACCGGATCGCGCCATCGTGGTAGGGAAGTGATGTGGGGAAGCCCGCGGACTGCGGCAGCTCCCAACGCGACAGAATGGGAAGGGCGCTCTGGTACAGCTCGAAATTGTCGGCGATTGCCCGGGTAACGGCATAGACCTCCAGCTCTGCGGCATCCGCGTAGACCGTCACTACCGGATCGCGATAGCCCATGAGCGCTTTCGGCGCCGCCTTGCTGATGCCTGGCCCCGTATCCTCGACGAACGGCAGTGCGAGCGGCAGTGAACGCTGCAGCCGGCCCCAGAAGTCCTTGTCAGTGGCGGGAAGCTCTATCCAGGTGATCGTATCGGCGAATGCATCGAGCGCTTGAGCGGAGGCCGCCGTCGTTACGGCAGCGGCGCAATCGACATCACCTGCCGCAAGCGCGTCCAGCGCATCCGAGGTGCGCTCGAACTCGACGGTGGTGAGATCCTTGCTTGCGATGCCGGCCGCATCGAGAAGTGCGTCCGTCCTGAATGTCAGCGCCAGATTGCGGGGCGTACGCGCGAACTGCTTCCCCTTGATGTCCTGGAGCTTTGCGATCCCGCTCGCTTGGCGCGCGACGATCGACATCGAACTCATGCGCCCGAGCAGACAGCGCAGATCCTGCGGTCCCCAGGTCGGTGCGACATATGAGAAGAGGCCTTCGGCCGCGAAGTAGGCCTCCATGCCGAGCAGGCCGTGCGTGACCTGGCGCTCCTTGAGCTGCTCCATGCGCCCGAACGCATTCTCGGAGGGCTGGAGGCGGATGCGCGTGCCGTGCGCCTTGCTGATCGCTTCAGCGATCGCTTGCGCCTCCCGATAGCGCGGGCCGTCATCGTCACCGACGCTCCAGATCATGGTCGAGGGCAGATTCGGCAGCGGCTTCACCTGCGCACCTGCCGTTCCCGGCATCAAGCCAGCGCCAATCGCTGCGCTCATCCCGCCGAGATAGGCTCTGCGCGTGAGTGTCATGCCCCGTTTCCGTCCCATCTTCGGTGATGCTTATTGCTGCTTTCCTTGAACCATTTCAGACAGCCATCTTCAAGCCGCAAGCGCCGCTTGCGCCACCCCGTCGCGGCTCAAAGCGCGTCCGATAGTCGGCGATCTCAGGGGAACGTGATCGGGAGCCGGCGTGGGCCGCGGACCGAGCCGTGCGACCAGGTCACGTCTCCCGCGAGGTGGAACTCGGGGCAGCGGCGCAGCAGTTCCTCGATGGCGACCGTCATTTCCATGCGCGCGAGATTCGAGCCGACGCATCGGTGTATGCCAAGACCGAAGGCTGCGTGGCGGTTCTCCTGGCGGTCGATAATCACCTTGTCCGCATCCGGAAACGCTTCCGGGTCTCGGTTGGCCGCCGGGAAGGGCAGCAGCACCATCTGACCTTCGGCGAATGTGCAGCCGTTGACGGTTGTTTCCTTGGCGACGAGGCGCGCCATGGTGACAGGCGCATAGGCACGCAGGAATTCCTCGATTGCAGTCGGGATGAGTTCAGGCTCGCGCGCGAGCCGCTCGCGGTCGGCCGGCGTGCGCGCGAGGTGCCAGATGGAGGCGCCGATGCCGCTCCAGGTCGTGTCGATGCCGGCAACCAGCAGCAGGCGCAGACTGCCGAGCACGTGGTTCGGCTTGAAGGGTTCGCCGTCGGGATATCTGGCCCGCATGAGATAGCTGATCAGATCGTCGCCCGGCGCGCTCTGACGTATCGACATGTGGCCGGCGAAATACTCCGTGATCTCGTTGAGGCCGCGCTGGAGAATGGCATCGTCGGTGGTGCCGAGCTCCAGGATTTCGTGAATCCACTTGCGGAAACGATCGCCATCGCTCTCGGGTATGCCGAGCATGGCGGCGATGACGCGCACGGGGATATGCTGGGCATACTCGACGGCGGCATCGAAGCCGCGCTTCTCGGCAAAGGCATCGATCAGGTCGTTACAGATGGCGCGCGCCTTGGGCGTGAGCTTCTCGATGGCTTGCGGCGTGAACGGGGGCAGCAGCACCATACGCGCCGCCCTATGCTTCGGCGGATCGGACGTGATCGGTGGCGCGCCGCCGCCCGCGACGGGCTGGCTGTCGCGGACCACCACCTGGCGCGACGAGAAGTGCTCAGGGTTGTAGGCAATCTCGCGGATGTCGGCGTAGCGCGTCGGCAGATAGGCGCCGCGATAGCGCTCCGTGTGGGCGATCGGGCATCCGGAGCTGCGGATCTCGGCCCAGATGGGAAACGGGTCATCGACCCATTGGGGCGCGAGATGATCCCAATCCGTCAGCCAGTCGGTGACCGGTGGCCGCTCGCTCATCTGGATGCTCCCATTCACCCCGGCCATTTCGGCCTATTGTTAGGGGCATCATGACAAATGGCGGTGCTCAGTACCAGTATCAAAAAAGCGGGAAGCATTGAGCTCGGAAAGCAAAAAAGGACGGGCACTACTTGGCCCGTCCCCCTTGTTCACGGCTTCGCGTGGTCCCGCGCGGCCGAATGATCAATGCGACATCAGCACCGGTACGGTCGCATTCTGGAGCACGTGCCGTGAGGCGCCGCCAAGTACGAATTCCCGCAGGCGCGAGCGGCCGAAGCAGCCCATCACCAGGAGGTCGGCGCGGTGTGCCGCAACTTGCGACAGAAGCTCGACGCCGGCATCTCCGCGTGTGCCCGGCTTGACCTGCTGCACATTGACCTTGACGCCGTGGCGGGCGAGCGTTGCGCCAATCTCGGCGCCGGCGATGTCATTCGTTACTTCGGGCTTCGCCGCTTCCTCGACGGAGAGGACGATCACTTCGCGTGCCTTCACGAGCAGCGGGAGAGCATCGAAGACGGCGCGCGACGACTCGCGGCTGTTATTCCACGCGACGACCACGCGCTCGCCGAGTGAACTGATCTCGCCTGCTTTGGGAACGATGAGCACTGGGCGGCCGCTATCCATCGCCAGCCAGTCCGGCACGTCGAACATGTCGGCGTAGTCCCAATCGCTTTCCTTCTGGGCCGCGACGACAATGTCAGAGGGGCGCGCATGATCGAGCACGGCCTCGACATAACCCGGGCGCTTCGCCTGATGGAGACGGAACTCGCCGACGACGGGTTGGCCGCTCGTCGCCTGATCGAAGGCGCTGCGGATGTTGTCGCCGCTCTTGCGGTAGCCATCGATCGCGCTCGCGATGGCGCCACCCGAGATCATGGGGAAGAGCGGCGACTTTGCCGGTGCGGCGGGCACGACGAACAGCCCGGTGACATGGGAGTTCGAGGGGAGCGCAAGCTGCATGGCCGCGCTCATCAGGCGTGCTACGCGGCCCTCGTTGTTGAGGTGCACCAGGATGGATTTATAAGCCATGATCGTGATCCCTTCCTTTTACTGTTTTCGTCACTATGGGCTCCGGGATGGAGCGCGGCTCAGGCAGTGCGACTTCCAGTCTTGCGGTGTCGGGTCTCAGCGTCGGAAAGAGCGCCCGGCTCACATGCTTCTCGATCTCGAGGATCACGAACAGCGCAATGCCCGTGCCTATGATAGCTGTGCCTTCGAGAAAGCCGATGCCGGTAGTCTGGAACAGGTACTGCATCGCAGGTAGGTAGGTGAAGGTCATCTGCAAGCCGACGATGACGGCGATGCCGGTCAGCACGGCTGGAGTTCCGAAGATCCCGCGCAAGGTGAACGAGGCCCCATATAGGTACCTGACCGAGAACAGGTAAAAAAGTTCCAGCACCACTACCGTGTTTACCACCATCGTTCGGGCTGTCTCGATGCCGAGGCCGCGCGCCATGGCCCAGGCAAAGATGCCGAGCGCGCCGAGGGCGAAGAGTACCGATACGAAGACAACGCGCCACAACAGGAATGGTGACAGGATTGGTGCATCGGACGCGCGGGGCGGCCGCTTCATGACGTCGGGCTCGGCCGGCTCGAAGGCGAGCACGAGCCCGAGGCCGACGGTGGTGACCATGTTGATCCACAGGATCTGCGCCGGCGTCATCGGCAGTGTGATGCCGAAAATGATTGCCGCGACGACAATCAGGAACTCGCCACCGTTGGTCGGAAGCGTCCAGCCGATGACCTTCGTAAGGTTGTCATAGACCGTGCGCCCTTCGCGGACGGCGGCGACGATCGAAGCGAAGTTATCGTCGGCGAGCACCATGTCGGCGGCTTCCTTGGCCGCCTCGGTGCCGCTTCGCCCCATGGCGACGCCGACATCGGCGCGCTTCAGCGCCGGGGCGTCGTTGACGCCGTCGCCGGTCATCGCAATGACGTCGCGGTCCGCCTGCAGCGCCTCGACGAGGCGGAGCTTGTGCTCGGGGCTCGTGCGCGCGAACACACTCGTCTCGGCGGCCAGCGCCGGCAGATCGGCGGCTGCTATGTCGTCGAGATCGCGCCCGGTGACGACTTTCGCGTGCGCGTGTGTGGGGAGACCGAGCTGGTCGGCAATGGCACCAGCAGTCGCCGCGTGATCGCCCGTGATCATCTTGACCCTGATGCCGGCGTTGCGGCATTCGGCAACAGCCGCGATCGCCTCCGGGCGCGGGGGATCGATGAGCCCGACGAGGCCGTCGAGGCGCAGTCCCTGCTCCACGTCGGCGAAATCTAGCGTGCGCTTGTCGTGGGGCAAGTCGAGCGAGGCGAGCGCGAGCACGCGCTGGCCGTTCTTCGCAAGATCGTCGATGGCCGCGAGCCAGTAGGCCTTGTTCAGCGGGGCTTCGCCGCCGCCGGTGGCCTGAGCGCGGCACATGTCGAGCAGGCGCTCCGGCGCGCCCTTGATGCAGGCGAAGACAGCACCGTCGTGACTGTGGTGCAGTGTCGCCATGTACCGATGCGCGGCATCGAACGGAATCTCATCGAGCCGGGGCAGTGACTTCGCGAGGGCGTCGCGCTCGTAGCCGACCTTGAGACCGAAGGCCATGAGCGCGCCTTCCATGGGATCACCATCGACAGACCACTGGTTGTCACGTTTGCGCAGGGCGGCATCGTTGCACAGGATGGCGGTGCGGGCGGCGCTCATGAGTGCGGCATCGGCGGCGGGATCGGTCTCCTCGCCGGAGAGGCTGAAGCCGCCCTTGGGAGCATACCCGACGCCGGCGACATCATACGCGCGGTCGGCGAGCACGACGCGCGTCACGGTCATCTCGTTGCGCGTGAGCGTGCCCGTTTTGTCCGAGCAGATGGTTGAGACCGAGCCGAGCGTCTCGACGGCGGGCAGATGGCGGATGATGGCATTGCGCGCCGCCATGCGTTGGACGCCGATCGCCAACGTGATCGTCATCACGGCCGGCAGGCCTTCAGGCACGGCGGAGACGGCCATGCTCACGACCGCGAGAAAGGCGAGATCGAACGAATAGCCGCGCGCGAATACCGCAAACAGAAACGTCAACGCGCAGAGCATCAGAATGGCCACAGTGAGCTGACGGGCGAACTCGTTCATTTGCCGGATGAGCGGCGTTTCGAGTTGCTCGACGCGGCTCAGCAGTGCGCTGATGCGGCCGATCTCCGAATGCGGCCCCGTCGCGACGACGACACCCGCGCCCTGGCCGGAAGCGACGAGTGTGCCCGAGTAGGCCATGGACCGGCGGTCGCCGAGGGCGGCGGCCTCTGCAGCGGGATCGATGCTCTTGTCCACGGCGACGGATTCGCCAGTCAGGATGGCTTCATCGATGCGCAGGTTGCGTGCCTTGATTAAGCGGGCGTCGGCCGTGACGCGATCGCCGGCTTCGAGCAGCAGGATGTCTCCCGGCACGAGGTTTGCGGCGTCGATCGTTACGCGATGGCCCTCGCGCAGCACGGACGCGCGCGGGCTGATCATGTCGCGGATGGCATCGAGCGCGGATTCGGCCTTGTTCTCCTGGATCACGCCGATGATGGCGTTGATGATGATCACGGCGAGGATGACGCCCGTATCGACATAGTGCCCGAGCATCAGCGTGATCGCGGCACCGGCGATCATGACGTAGATCAGCAGGTTGTCGAACTGCAGGAGAAAGCGCTTCAGCAACGACTTTCCTGCGCCGGCGGGCAGGGCGTTCGGGCCGTGTCGTGCGAGGCGATCTGCGGCTTCGGCGGTAGTCAGGCCGTCGCGCGAACCCGCGATATCGGCAATGGCGTTCTCGGCAGGCAGGGAATGCCAGGGTCTGTCGTGGAAAGCAGGATCCGGCATTCGGGCTCCCAGGTTGATGCCAGCAATGAGCTGATCGTCGAGCCGCGAGGGCCGCATAACGTCGTATGGAACGACACGATGCGCTCATGCGACGCATCACGGATAGATAGCCAGCGCGTCTGGTGCCTTGCGATGGATCAATGGCCGCCGTGGTCGCGATCAGCCGCGCTGCTGGCCGAGCGCCGCGGCGGCACGTGCGAGTGCGGCGATCTCATCGTAGCGTGCCGCATCGATGTCGTCAGGCTTGACCATCCAGGAACCGCCAACAGCAACAACATTCGGTATTTTCAGATAATCGAGCGCATTGGCCGGTGTTATGCCGCCCGTCGGCATGACGGCAAGATCATGGAGAGGCGCCAGGATCGCGCTGAGCGCCTTGATGCCGCCGGAGGCCTCGGCCGGAAAGAACTTCACCAACGGAAAGCCCGCTTCCATCGCATGCATCATCTCGGCGGGCGTGGCGGCAGCCGGAATGAAAGGAACGGGCGCCGCGAGGCCTGCCTCGAGAATTGCATCGGTCTGGCCAGGCGAAACGAGAAACTTGGCGCCCGCTTCCACGGCGTCGTCGATATCGCGGGGCGAGCGTATGCTGCCGGCGCCGATGATGGCGCCACTATCGGCGGCCGCCATGGCACGGATCGCCGCGAGCGACTCCGGCGTGCGCAGTGTTACCTCGACGAACTTGAGGCCGGCATCGGCAAGTGCTGCCGCCGTGCGCGTAGCATTGGCCGCCTTGCGCACGGTGAGGACCGGAATGATCGCCTGCTCGCGCCAGCCGGGTGCATCAGCCTTGAGTGCCGTCACGTCGAAGCTCCCATCATGACACGGCGTACTGTCTCTGCCGTCGGAATCGGTTCGACGGCACCGAAACCCTCCGTCGAAAGGGCCGCGGCGACCGTTGCGTGGAGGCCTGCTGCCGCGAGATCGTCACCGGCGAGAAGGCGGGCGACGAATGCGCCGCCGAAGGCATCGCCCGCGCCGGTGGCATCTACGGGGTTGCAAGGATGCGGCTGGAAGCGGAAGCGCCGATCGCGATCGGCAACGAGCGCGCCGTCCGCGCCGAGTTTCAGCGCCACGGTGCGGGCGCCGCGATCGAGGCAGTAGTCGACCAGTGCGTCGGGATCGGTGAGCCCGGTAATGACGACGATGTCGTCGTAGCTCGGCAGGCATATATCGGCGAGGCCGATGACGTCGGTCATCACAGCGCGCGCCCGGTCCTTGGACCACAGCCTCAGCCGCAGGTTCGTGTCGAACGAAACCATGACGCCGGCCGCGCGCGCCGCGTCGATCGCCGCGTAGCAGGTGTCGGCGGCACTGGCTGAGATGGCGAACGATATGCCCGAAAGATGCAGCACGCGGGCACCGCGTATGACGGCGAGCGGCAGATCGACGGGGCGCATGCGACTTGCGGCGGAGCCCGTGCGGAAGAACGAGAACTGGTGCCCATTCTCGCCATGCGTCACGAAATAGATGCCCGTAGGGGCATCCGGATCACTCTCCACGGTGCTCGCGTCGACACCTTCGCGCGCCCACAGATCGCGTAGCATCTGTCCGTAGATGTCGTCGCCAAGGCGCGTGAAATAGGCGACCTTGGCGCCCTGGCGTGCGGCGGCGATGGAGAAGTTCGAGGTATCGCCGCCGAAGCCCTGGAGGTAATTGCGCGAGCCCGCGCCGCCCGACTGGTTGAACTCCACCATTGGCTCACCGATTGCGAGGATCTCAGGCATTCGTCGAGCATTCATGCCGCTGTCCTCCTCGCTACGCCGCGTCAGGCTTTCGGCAGGCCCGCCGGTTCGGCGCCGACGCGCACCTGGAGCTTGCCGAAGTTGTCGCCGCGGAGCAGCCCGATGAAAGCCTCGGGCGCCTTGGCGATGCCGCCGTCCACGATGTCCTCGCGGTACTTGAGCTTGCCTTCGCGCACCCACCTGCCCATGCGGTTCATGGCGAAGGGGAAGCGCGTCAGGAAATCCGAGACGATGAACCCGCGTGTCGTTACGCGACGGCCGACGAAGAAGCCCGGCGTACGCGGCCCCATTTCGACAGCGTCCGAATTGTACTGAGAGATCGAGCCGCAGATGGCGACGCGTGCCCAGAAATTGATGTTGGCGACCACTGCGTCCGTTACCACGCCGCCGACATTGTCGAAATAGACGTCGACGCCATCCGGGCAGGCTGCCTTGACGGCCGCGGTGAGATCACCGCTGGCCTTGTAGTCTACGCAGGCATCGAAGCCGAGCTCGTTCGTGACGAAGGCGCACTTCTTGGGGCCACCAGCAATGCCGACGGCGCGGCAACCCGCAAGCTTCGCAAGCTGTCCGACCACCTGTCCGACGGCGCCGGAAGCAGCCGAGACGACGACCGTGTCACCGGGCTTGGGCTGGCCGACCTCGAAGAGGCCGAAGTAGGCTGTGAGCCCCGGCATGCCGAGAATGCCGTTCGCCGTCGAGATCGGGGCCAAGGACGGGTCGATCTTGCGCGCGGTGCCGCTGCTGACACCGTATTCCTGCCAACCGAGACGCTCCTCGACGATATCGCCGACCTTATAGCCCGGGTTGTTGGACTTCACGACCTCGCCAACGATACCGCCCGGCATGACCTCGCCGATCTGCACGACCGGCGCGTAGGAGACCACGTCGCGCATCCGCCCGCGCATGTAGGGGTCGAGCGAGAGGTAGATGGCCCGCACGAGAATCTGCCCCGGGCCGGGTTCAGGCACCGACCCCTCCTCGACGCGGAAATCCTGGCCCGAAGGCTCGCCCGCAGGGCGATTGGCGAGGACGACGCGGCGCTGGGTTTTCGGGATGGTCGGGCTTGTCATAAATACATTCCTCCGGCGCGCTCGCAGGCGCGCGATTTTCAGTTGGCGTACCTTGTAGCAGGTACGCGCCGGAGGATGAAATGCCCGGTGAAGCTGCTCGGAACGGCCCGGCCCCTACACGACCTCGACGTGGAGGTCACCGAGGCCGTCGACGTGCCCGTGCAGCTTGTCGCCCTTCACGATGGCGCCGACGCCCGACGGCGTGCCCGTCATGATGATATCGCCGGCTTTCAGCTCGAACAGCGTCGAGATGTAGGCGATCTGGCCTGGAATATCCCAGATCATCTGATTGAGATCGCCGGCCTGACGGCGCTTGCCGTTGACGTCGAGCCAGATGGCGCCCGTCGTCGGGTGCCCGATCTCGGAAGCGGGGATAAGTGCGGTTGCGGGCGCGGAGTGCTCGAATGCCTTGCCGATCTCCCAGGGACGCCCCAACTTCTTGGCTTCGCCCTGAAGATCGCGCCGTGTCATGTCGAGGCCGATGCCGTAGCCCCACACGTGCGACATGGCATCCTCGGTCTTGATGTCGCGGCCGCCGGACTTCAGCGCCACGATCATCTCGATCTCGAAGTGCACGTCGGACGTGCCGGGCGGATAGGGAAACTTGCCGTCCGTACGCAGGTTGTCCGGGTTCTTCTGAAAGAAGAAAGGTGGCTCCTTGTTCGGATCATGCCCCATTTCGCGCGCGTGCTCGGCGTAGTTGCGGCCGATGCAGTAGATGCGATGAACGGGGAACAGTTCGGACGAGCCGCGGACGGGCAGGGCCGCCTGACGCGGCGGATCGATCACGTATTTCATTGGAATGGTTCCGGGTTCGAAGGAGGCGCACGGGTATGCTGGCGCGATCAGAATGCCATCGTGGGCCGCCGGTCAAGAGCGAGCGTCCCGAAGCGGCCTTCACGCAAGCGAATCGTGTGATCCCCGAATGCCAGCTACGGAGCCACGGTGCCGCTTTTTCGGGGCAGAGGTGCGCTGCAAGCGGGGCGGTCTTTATTTTGTCCGGGTGCGACACCAGATATGTCCCGGTGGAAGCGGGGGCGTCATGCCGTTCCCGGATCGCGAAGACGTGATGCTCGGGCTGGCCTTCAGTATCGAACGAATTGCAGTTCCGCGTGCGCTGCCCTTAGAATGCGCTCAGCAGGAGATGTGCGGCCGGAACTCTATAGCTGGGGCCGCGGAGCTTACGGTTAGGACTTTCGAGCTTGGGAAGTGTTGGGGCTCGGGAATGCTGAAGCGAAGTTTACTGATGATGGCGGGCAAGAACGGAAACGGAGCGGACGGCGGCGATGGTGGCGATGGCGAAGGCAAGACCGGCCTCGTTACCAAGACGCGTCCAAAGACCAAGCGGCCGAGCCTCTACAAGGTTCTGCTGCTCAACGATGACTACACGCCTATGGAGTTCGTCGTTCATGTACTTGAGCGTTTCTTCAACAAAGGGCGCGAAGATGCCACCCGGATCATGCTGCACGTTCACCACAAAGGTGTCGGCATATGTGGGGTGTACACGTACGAGATCGCTGAGACGAAGGTTGCCCAGGTGATGGATTTCGCACGCCAGAACCAGCATCCGTTGCAGTGCACTATGGAAAAGGAATAGGACGCCCTTGCCATCCTTCTCGCAAAGCCTTGAACAGGCACTCCATCGCGCGCTCGAGTATGCCAACGAGCGGTCGCATGAATATGCAACGCTCGAGCACTTGCTGCTCGCGCTTCTCGACGACGGCGATGCCGCCGGCGTCATGCGCGCGTGCAACGTGGACATCGAGAAGATCCGCCGACGCGTAACGGAGTTCCTCGACGAGGAACTCGACATGCACGTGTCGAAGAACGCTGTCGAAGCCGCACCGACGACGGCCTTCCAGCGCGTGATCCATCGCGCCGTCGTGCACGTCCAGTCATCGAGCCGCGAGGAGGTGACCGGCGCGCAAGTTCTCGTCGCGCTCTTCGCCGAGCGCGAGAGCCATGCCGCGTTCTTCCTGCAAGAGCAGGAGATGACGCGCTTCGATGCTGTCCAGTACATCAGCCACGGCATCGCGAAGCGCCCGGGCATGAACGAGCCGCGCCAAGTGCGTGGCGTGGACGAGGAAGGCGGCACGGAAGGCGCGGCGGGCGACAAGAAAGCCGGTGCTGATGCCCTCAACACCTACTGCGTCAACCTCAACAAGAAGGCGCGCGACGGCAAGATCGACCCGCTGATCGGCCGCCTGCCGGAAGTGCTGCGCACCATCCAGGTGCTCTGCCGCCGCCAGAAGAACAATCCGCTGTTCGTCGGTGATCCCGGCGTCGGCAAGACCGCCATTGCTGAAGGTCTTGCGCGCAAGATCATTCGTGGCGAGGTGCCGGAGGTTTTGCGCGACGCGACGATCTTCTCGCTCGACATGGGCGCGCTGCTCGCCGGTACGCGCTATCGCGGCGATTTCGAGGAGCGGCTCAAGGCCGTCATGAAGGAGGTCGAGGCCTATCCGGGCGCGATCCTCTTCATCGACGAGATCCACACGGTGATCGGCGCCGGCGCCACGTCCGGCGGCGCGATGGATGCGTCCAACCTGCTGAAGCCCGCGCTTCAGTCGGGGGCGGTGCGCTGCATCGGCTCGACCACCTACAAGGAGTATCGCCAGCACTTCGAGAAGGATCGCGCACTCGTCCGCCGCTTCCAGAAGATCGATGTGAAGGAGCCCACGGTCGAGGATACGATCGAGATCCTGAAGGGCCTGAAGCCGTACTTCGAGAACTTCCACAAGCTCAAGTACACGCGCGGTGCGATCAAGGCCGCGGTGGAGCTTTCGGCGAAGTACATTCACGACCGCAAGCTGCCCGACAAGGCGATCGACGTGATCGACGAGACCGGCGCGAGTCAGATGCTGGTCGAGGAAGGCAAGCGCAAGAAGAAGATCGGCGTTGCCGAGATCGAGGCGACGATCGCCACCATGGCGCGCATCCCGCCGAAGACCGTGTCGAAGTCCGATGCCGAGGTCATGTCGAACCTCGAAAAGGATCTGAAGCGCGTCGTCTTCGGTCAGGACAAGGCCATCGAGGCGCTCTCGAGCGCGATCAAGCTGGCGCGTGCCGGCCTGCGCGAGCCGGAGAAGCCGATCGGCTCGTACCTGTTCTCAGGTCCGCCCGGTGTCGGCAAGACCGAGGTCGCCAAGCAGCTCGCGAACCTCATGGGCATCGAGCTTCTGCGCTTCGACATGTCGGAATACATGGAGAAGCACACGGTTTCGCGCCTCATCGGTGCGCCTCCGGGCTATGTCGGCTTCGATCAGGGCGGCCTCCTGACCGATGGTATCGACCAGCATCCGCACAGCGTCCTCCTGCTCGATGAGATCGAGAAGGCGCATCCGGATCTGTTCAACATCCTCCTGCAGGTCATGGATCACGGCAAGCTGACCGACCACAACGGCAAGCAGGTCGACTTCCGCAACGTCATCCTCATCATGACGACGAATGCGGGCGCGTCCGATATGGCCAAGGCGGCGATCGGCTTCAACCGTACGAAGCGCGAGGGCGACGATACGGAAGCGATCAACCGGTTGTTCACGCCGGAGTTCCGCAACCGGCTCGATGCGGTGGTGCCGTTCAGCGGGCTTCCCGAGGAAGTCATCACCAAGGTTGTCGAGAAGTTCGTCTTCCAGCTCGAAGCGCAGCTTGCCGACCGCGGCGTGACCATCGAGCTCGGCGAAGGCGCGACCAAGTGGATGGTGAAGAAGGGCTACGACGAGAAGTTCGGCGCCCGGCCCATGGCACGTGTCATCCAGGAGTACATCAAGAAGCCGCTCGCCGAGGAGCTTTTGTTCGGCAAGCTCGAGCACGGCGGGATCGTCAAGATCACCACTGAAGGTGAGGGCGAGGATCAGAAGCTGGGCTTCGAGTACATCCCGGCGGATCCGGCCGTGAAGCAGGCCAAGATCAAGGCTGAGGAAGAAGAGGACGACGATGATGTCGTCGACGACGATCCTCCGGGCGATGCTCTGGTGGGGGCCGGGCCCAAGCGCTCGATCTCCGGTCCGAAGAAGCCGTCCGGCGCCGTGCCGAGCGTGCCGCGCCGTCGAAAAGAGGATTGAGGCCTCGCACGACGCAACGTAGACAGGGAAATGCCCGCCCACGCCGGCGGGCATTTTCATGTTTGGGCGTTCGCCCGCTCTCTCCAATCCGATCGGGCTGCAATGACCGAGCCTTCCGCCACGCCCGAGCCCCCGGCGCAGAGCATGACCCGGACACGTGCCTTCTGGCGTGGCACGCTCGCCATGTTCGGCGTGCCGGCGTTGGTGCTTTATGCCGGCATCCTCGGCTATGGCGCGTTCGCACGCGAGGTCGGGCTCACACTCGGCCAAGCGCTCGCACTGCCGATCTTTCTGCAAGCTCTCCCCGCGCAGGTGGTTCTCGCCGATCACGCCGCGCGTGGCGCTTCGCTCGCGGCGGCTGCTCTCGCCGTCAGCCTCACCGCGGTGCGCTTTTTGCCGATGACCGTCGTGCTCATGCCGTGGCTCAGGGGACATGGCGGACCGCGCTGGCATGAGCTGCTGGTCGTTCATTTCGTCGCCGTTACCGTGTGGATCGAGGGCTTGCGACGGCTGCCGACAGCGCCCGCAGAGGTGCGCCTCGTCTATTACCTCGGCATCGGCGTCGGCATTCTTACCGGCACGCTCGTCTCGACGGCGCTCGGCTATCTCGCCGCCGGCACGCTTCCGCAATGGATGTCGGCGGCGCTGCTTTTCACCATGCCGCTGACATTCCTCCTCGCGATGATCGAGACGTCGCGCGCCCGAACGGATTACCTCGCCATCATTGCGGGCGTGATCATTGCACCGCTCGCCTACATCTGGGTTCCGGGCTTCGATTTGCTGGTCACAGGCCTTGCCGGTGGCACACTCGCCTGGGCGCTCGGACGCAGGAGGCGGACATGAGCACTCTTCCGGGCGTGTGGGGCACGTGGGGCGGCTATTTGCCCTTCTTCGTTGCGGGCTTTCTTGCCAGCGAGCCGTGGCGCTGGGCCGGCGCGCTCATCGGACGCGATCTCGATCCGAACGGCGAAGTGTTCATCTGGGTGCGCGCGGTTTCATCCGCGATTGTCGCCGGGCTCGTGGCACGTCTCGTCGTCGTGCCGACGGGTGCCATGGCGATGCTCAGCGCGCCGACGCGCTATGCCGCCGTCGCAGTCGGCATCGCGGCTTTCTATGCGTTCGGCAAGAGCCTGGGCGCTGGTGTCGTGGTCGGCACGCTGGCGCTGCTCACTCTCTACGTGCTTCTCGGCTAGACCGCCGAACGTAACGGATTTGAAAGGGCGCCGATCTAGGCTGCGCCACCCGATGCTTGGGGGGCGTAGATGCGGTTTGGTAAAGGATCTGTTGACGCGACGCTGCTGATGCCGGCCGAGCGGTTCATGTTCGCGGCCATGCTCGCGCTTGCCACCGTGTGTGTCGTGGTGGTTGGCTTGCGCGGCACGCGCGTCGATTGGGCGACCTACGCCATCGTCTTCGCATGCACCGTCCCGCTGATCGTGCTCGGTCTCTACTATCGGACACGTGATCGCAATGTCGCCACGGCGAATACGCTGATCTCGGCCGCGTGCTTTCTCATGTTCTCGCCCGTAGCCACGGCCTTCACGTATCAGTTCTTGCCCGTATGGCGCGAGCCGATCGATCCATGGCTGGTGAGCATGGACGCCATGCTCGGCTTTCACTGGCCGGATGCGATGGACCTGGCCGCGAGCTATCCGTTGGTCGGCAAGATCATGTGGTTCGCGTACCTCTCCTGGCTGCCGCAATACTGTCTGCTCATAGGCGCCTTGGGCTTCACCGGCCGCACATTCGAGCTTCATACCTTGATGATGGCGACAGTCATCGGCACGCTCATCACGATCGCCGTTTGGACGCTGTTTCCATCGTTCGGCACGGCAATCATATACGACATCAACGAGACGGTGCAGTCGCAGCTTCAGCCTGTGGTCGGCACGAAGTACGGCACGGAGCTACAGAGGCTCATCGTCGAAGGCCCCCGAATGATCTCACCCAAGGATGCGCTGGGAGTGATCGCGACGCCGTCGTTCCACACGATCATGGCCGTGCACGCGGCGCTGGCGTGGTGGACTTTCCGGCGGCTGCGCCCCTGGGCGTTAGGGCTCAATCTGCTTATTCTGCCGAGCACAGTCGTACACGGCGGGCACCACCTGGTCGACATTTTCGCAGGCCTTGCCGCTGCCGCGCTCGCATATTACGCAGCCTACGCGTTCCTGCGCTTCAATCACGGCTCTCGCGGCGCGCCCGTGCCGGCAACAATCTAGGCACCGAGCGCCAGCCGCAGCTTCTCTGCATTGGCCACGAGCACTTCCTGCTTTTCCATCTGGCCCGTGTGCGGCTGCAGCTTCTGGCTGTTCCAGCGCGGCAGGACGTGAAAATGAAGGTGGAAGACCACCTGTCCGCCGGCCTGCTCATTGAACTGCTGCAGCGTGATACCATCTGCATCGAAGGCCTTGAGCGAGGCGCGCCCGACCTTCTGCGCCGTTGCGAGGCAGGCCGCGAGTTGCGCCGGGCTCGCATCGAGAATATTGCGCGCAGGCGTCTTCGGGATCACGAGCGAGTGTCCGCGCGAACGCGGCATGATATCCATGAACGCAAGCGTGTCGGCATCCTCGTAAACCTTGTGCGCCGGTAGCTCGCCGCGCAGGATCTTGGCGAAGATGTTGCTGCTGTCGTAGGCGGTGCTCATAGGCATCTCCATCAACCACTTCGGGTGTTAAGCCCGCTTACAACGCGTCGTCAAGTGCATGGATGCGTGTCGGTGCGCGCAGGACAGCACACTTGCCGTTCATTGCAGGCAGTGCGATCGTCCATTCGACACATGTTTCGAACATCTCGAGCGAGGAGCCGATCGATGGCCCAGAAGATCACGAACAGCGTCATGACGATGGTGAAGGAGGCCAAGGCGCAGATCGAGGAGATCCCGCCGGAAGAGGCCATCAAGCTGCATGGAAACCCCGATATCGTTCTTGTCGATATCCGCGATCCGCGCGAGCTCGAGCGTGATGGCAAGGTGCCCGGCGCCTTCCACGTGACGCGTGGTATGCTCGAGTTCTGGATCGATCCGGCGAGCCCCTACTACAAAGAGAAGTTCGGCGAGGACAAGAAATTCGTCTTCTTCTGTGCCGGCGCGATGCGTTCCGCGCTTGCGGCCAAGACGGCGCAGGACATGGGCCTGAAACCCGTCGCGCACATTCTCGGCGGCTTCAAAGGCTGGAAGGAAGCCGGCGGTCCCGTCGAAGAGTACGTCAAGAAGCCGGCGAAGACTTGATGGCAGACTTTCCCATCTCGGTGCTCGATCAGTCGCCCATCATCGGTGGGGCGACGCCAGCCGAGGCCATTCAATCGACGATCGAGCTCGCACGGCTCGCCGATCAGCTCGGCTATCACCGCTACTGGCTCGCCGAGCATCACGGGCTGCTGGGGCTTGCCGATGCGAGCCCCGAGATTCTGCTCGCCCGTCTCGGTGCCGAGACGAAGCGCATCCGCATTGGCACGGGTGGCATCATGCTGCCCTACTATGCAAGCTTCAAAATCGCCGAGCAGTTCAAGATGCTCGAAGCGCTCTATCCCGGCCGCATCGATCTCGGTCTCGGACGTGCGCCGGGCGGACATCCACGAACGGCACGCGTGCTGTTCGATGGCAAGCCCATCGACAGCGAGGAAGGCTTCGTGCGCCAGCTCATGGAGCTTTCGGCACTCTTCAAGGGGACGGTGCCGGACGGCCATCCGCTCCATGGGGAGATTGCCAATCCTGTCGGGCCGACCAATCCCGAGATGTGGGTGCTCGGCTCGTCGACGGGCGGTGCGTCCTTCGCGGCGCATCTCGGTATGCAGTTTGCCTTCGCACACTTCATCAATGCCTATACCGGCGCGCAGGTCGCGCACGCCTATCGCGAGCACTTTCGCAAAGGTCATGACGAGACGCCGCGCCTGGCACTCGCCATGATTGCGCTTGTCGCCGATAGCCCCGAGGAAGCGCAGCTCATCGAGAAGGCCATGCTCATCCGCTGGGCGTGGGCAGCCATGGGCATCAACAAACCGCTGCTGACGCTCGATGAGGCCGCCGCCTACCAGATGTCGGAGCGCGAGGCGTCGATCGCCGCCCGCGAGCGGCCGCGCGCAACGATCGGTTCGGTCGACGAGGTGGCGACGCGCATCATCGATCTCAGGACGGAGTTCAATGCCGACGAAGTCGTCGTCGTTGCGATCGCGCCGTCCTACGAAGTTCGAACACGCACGCTGAAGCAGCTCGCGACGGCTTTTGGGTTGCAGAAGTAGGCCTTGGTCGGAGATCGCGCGTCAGCGTGACGTTGATTTGCGGCGGGCGGGGGCGCGGCCGATCGTCAGGGGTTCGATGCGGTCGCTCATACCGATGGCGGTGGCTGCCGCCGTCAGGGGCGCCCACAACTCACGCCTGAGCACGAGCGACATGCGCTTCGGCCGCGGCGTCCGATCCAGGTGGGCAAACGACTGACTGCCCATCCATGCGTGAACGGCCTGCCAGACGGCAGGAGCCGCGCGGCGATTGCCGATGCCTCTGAGCTGGACGATGAAGGGCACGCCCACCTCGTCGTTGCGCAGGCCAAGCTCCAGCGTTGCGACGGGCTTGCCGCGGTTGCGTACGCTGAAAAGGCGCGAGCGCATGTGTCCGAGCCGCAGGGCATAGAGGTCGAGGCAGTTGCGCATGGATGCGCATTCCGCGAACAGATCCTCGGGGCCCTTCAACGCGACGAACTCGTAGCCCATGGCTGATCCGTCGGCGAACCACGTATTGGGAAAGCCGCTGCCGAGTGCTAGCAGGCCCTCGATGCGCTTGCGCCAGTTGGCCGTCTCGTCGCGTGCGGAACGTGGCCCGGTTCGCGCGCTCCAGGCGCGACGCTGAATGCGTCCGGCGAGCGTATCCGGGCGCTTGGCATAGAAGGCCCAGGCCAGCATCCACAGTGCATCGGCCGTCGTGGCTGCGGGCGGCACGAGCCGCGCGTGCCGAGCGAACCATGTCGCGATATCGCGACCGGCGAGACGGTCCGCGAGGCTGATGAAGTCGAGCCAGGGAAGCATCGCTTCGGGCTGACGCGGCAACGCCGGCACGATGATCAGGGCGAACTCGGGATCATCCGGCAGTATCGGGAGCGGACCCGTGAGCGCCGCCGGCGGAAGGCGCCGCAGCCAGAATGGCAGGCCGAGAAGCTCCGCTGCGGCCTTGAGCTTGCGGCCGGCGAGAACGGCATCGAGCGCATCATGTCGGCGCTCGGGCGTGGCATATCCGGTCGCCAGTGCGAACAGGAGCGCCGGGAAGGAGGCACCGAGGTCCTCGATGTTGCGGCTGCTCTCGGCAAAGTCGGCGATCTGCGCGCGATAGGCAGCAGGGAAGGTCTGGCGGTACGCGTCCGGCGATCCGCTGCCGTTCTCCGCTCCGGGCGCGTGCACGTCGGTGCAACGCAAGACCATGCCCGTTTGCCTCCGCTCGCAATCTTGGACGAGCCGTGCGACCCGTCCTTCTCGTGGGGGAACGCCTAGTGCGATAAGATGGCGAAAGCGGGTGCGGGCTGGAAGGGGTTTGCCGTTTTCTACAGCCCTGACATGCAGCGCGAGACGCTCAACCGCGAGCGGCATTAGGACAAAAGCAGCCTTCCTCTGCTGATTGCGGCACTTGATCGCGCCCGCGATCTGTCGGAGAAGGGTGCCAGCAATCATGGAACTGCCGCCAGGGAACCACGGATGGCCATCCTCGTCGACAAGAGCACCAAAGTCATTTGTCAGGGCATCACGGGCAGCCAGGGCACCTTCCACACCAAGGCGGCCAAGGCCTACGGGACCCAGGTCGTCGGCGGCGTGACGCCCGGTCGCGGCGGCTCCAAGCACGCGGATCCCGATCTCGCGGACGTGCCGATCTTCGATACGGTCATGGAGGCCAAGGAAAAGACGGGCGCTACCGCCACGTCGATCTATGTTCCCCCGCCCTTTGCAGCGGACGCCATCCTTGAAGCCATCGACGCCGAATTTCCCCTCATCATCTGCATTACCGAGGGTATTCCGGTAATGGACATGATCAAGGTCAAGCGCGCTCTCTCGGGGAGCTGGTCGCGCCTGATCGGGCCGAACTGCCCCGGCGTGTTGACGCCAAACCAGTGCAAGATCGGCATCATGCCGGGCAATATCTTCAAGAAGGGCAATGTCGGCATCGTCTCGCGTTCGGGTACGCTGACATATGAGGCCGTCAAGCAGACCAGTGACGCGGGCCTCGGCCAGTCGACGGCGGTCGGCATCGGCGGCGACCCCGTCAAGGGCACCGACTTCATCGACGTGCTCGACATGTTCCTTTCGGATGCCGAGACCGAGGCGATCATCATGATCGGCGAGATCGGCGGCTCTTCCGAGGAGGATGCCTGCGAGTTCATCCGGCGCGAGGCCGCCAAAGGGCGCTCGAAGCCGATGGCGGGGTTCATCGCGGGAGCCACGGCGCCTCCGGGCCGCCGCATGGGGCATGCGGGTGCCATCATCTCCGGCGGCAAGGGCAAGGCCGAGGACAAGTTCGACGCCATGCGTTCTGCCGGTATTGCAGTCGCCGATAGCCCGGCGAGCCTCGGCACGACGCTGCTGGCGGCCGCCAAAGGCTGATTCGCGCTCTTAGTGCTTCCAAGTTCACTGTATGTCAGCATTTGTGCGCGTTTCAGTGTCGAGTTCCGCGCGCAAATGCGTGCGCGTTTCTGCCGGCGCCTGAAGATCGTGCACCAAAACGTCACGCGTGGCCGGTAATGTCTCGCAGCTTCGCTCGCGGCGCTGCACGTCCACCTATTGCATCCTCAACAGGATGTACCGATGTAATGACTACTCACGCGGTCGGATATGGTCTAAGGAACGCCGCAATCTTCAGCCGGATGCGCTTCGCTCCGGCACTATTCGTGCGCCCGGCGCTTGAGGCCACAACAGGACAGAACCGAAGATGTCTCGCCAGGAATCCAACCAAGCCTTTGCCCTCACTTCCTTTTTGAATGGCGTGAACGCCGCCTACATCGAGGAGATGCAGGCTCAGTACGAGCGCAATCCGGGTTCGGTCAGCGATCAGTGGCGGCTGTTCTTTCAGAGCCTTCAAGAAGAGCAGGCACGCCATGCGGCAGAAGACAACGGGAATGGTGGTCCGTCTTGGGGGCGCACCCTCGATGAGCTGCAGGCGCCGGGTGAGCTCGTCGCGGCTCTGACATCGGATTTCGGTGCGACCGAGCGGGAAGTAAGCGCGAAGATCGGCCAGCGGGCCCAGACGCTCGGCTATGAGCTATCGCCTGCCGCCTCATATCGCGCGACGCAGGACAGCCTCCGCGCGCTGATGCTCATCCGGGCCTATCGCGTCATGGGCCACCTCGCCGCCGACCTCGATCCTCTCGGCATCAGCGAGCGCAAGATCCACAAGGAGCTGCGCCCCGAGACCTACGGCTTCACCGATGCCGATCTCGACCGCCCGATCTTCATCGACAAGGTGCTCGGTCTCGAGACGGCGACCATGCGCCAGATCCTGCGCATCCTGCGCCGCACGTACTGCCGCCAGATCGGCGTCGAGTTCATGCACATCACGAGCCCCCTGCAGAAGGCATGGCTGCAGGAGCGCATCGAGGGCCAGGACAAAGAGATTACGTTCACGCCCGAGGGCAAGCGCGCGATCCTCAACAAGCTGATCGAGTCGGAGTCCTTCGAGACCTTCGCCGACGTGAAGTACACGGGCACGAAGCGCTTCGGCCTGAACGGCGGCGAGGCCATGATTCCCGCCCTCGAACAGATCATCAAGCGTGGCGGTCAGCTCGGCGTGAAGGAGATCGTCTTCGGCATGGCGCACCGCGGGCGCCTGAACGTGCTCGCGAGCGTGATGGACAAGCCGCTGCGCGCCATCTTCAACGAGTTCAAGGGTGGCTCATTCAAGCCGGACGATGTCGAAGGCTCGGGTGACGTGAAGTACCACCTTGGTGCTTCCTCTGATCGCGAGTTCGATCAAAATAAAGTCCATCTCTCGCTCACGGCCAACCCCTCGCATCTGGAGATCGTCGATCCGGTCGTGCTCGGCAAGGTGCGCGCCAAGCAGGATCAGCACGGCTGTAAGCCGGGCGAGCGCGGCGCGGTCCTGCCGCTGCTCATTCACGGCGACGCGGCTTTTGCCGGTCAGGGCGTGGTCGCGGAATGCTTCGGCCTCTCGGGTCTCAAAGGACATCGTACGGGCGGCTCGATCCATTTCATCATCAACAACCAGATCGGCTTCACGACAAACCCGCGCTATTCGCGCTCGTCGCCGTACTGCACTGACGTCGCAAAGATGGTCGAGGCGCCGATCTTCCACGTGAACGGCGACAATCCGGAAGCCGTCGTGCACGTCGCCAAGATCGCGACCGAGTTCCGCCAGCGCTTTCAGAAGCCGGTCGTCATCGACATGGTCTGCTACCGCCGCTATGGACACAACGAGTCCGACGAGCCGGCGTTCACGCAGCCGCTCATGTATCGCAAGATCCGCTCGCACGCGACGACGTCGCAGATCTACGCGAAACAGCTCATCGAGCAAGGCGTTGTCTCAGCCGAGGACGAGACGGCGCTGCGCCAACAGAACCGCGCGCGCCTCGATGACGAGATGGCCGCCGCTGAAAGCTACAAGCCGAACAAGGCCGACTGGCTCGATGGCCGCTGGTCGGACATCGGCTTCGCGGACGACGAAGCACGGCGCGGTAATACAGGTGTCGAGATCGATGTGCTGCGCGACGTAGGCCGTCGCATCACCAGCATTCCGCAGGATTTCAACGCCCACAAGACGATCCAGCGCCTGCTCGATCGCCGTCGCGAGATGGTCGAGAGTGGCGAGGGTATCGACTGGGCCATGGCCGAGCATCTCGCCTTCGGCACCCTGCTCAAGGAGCGCTTCCCGGTCCGTCTCTCGGGCCAGGATGTCGAGCGCGGCACGTTCTCGCAGCGCCACTCCGTGCTGATCGACCAGGAGAGCGAGCGCCGCTACACGCCGCTCAAGTACGTCGCGCCGGATCAAGGCCGCTTCGAGGTCATCAACTCGATGCTCTCGGAAGAAGCGGTGCTTGGCTTCGAGTACGGCTACACGCTGTCCGAACCCATGGCGCTCACGATGTGGGAAGCGCAGTTCGGGGACTTCGCGAACGGCGCGCAGGTCGTGTTCGATCAGTTTCTCTCATCGGGTGAGCGCAAGTGGCTGCGCATGTCGGGCCTCGTCTGCCTGCTGCCGCATGGCTACGAGGGCCAGGGGCCGGAGCACTCCTCCGCTCGCCTGGAGCGCTGGCTGCAGATGTGCGCCGAGGACAACTGGCAGGTGGCGAACTGCTCGACGCCCGCGAACTACTTCCACATCCTTCGCCGGCAGCTGCACCGCAAGTTCAGGAAGCCGCTCATCCTGATGACGCCGAAGTCGCTGCTCCGGCACAAGCGCGTCACCTCGCGCCTCGACGAAATGGGCCCGGGCACGACGTTCCATCGCGTGCTCTGGGATGACGCGCAGTACCGCGAAGGCGAGAAGATCAAGCTTGTCGAGGACAAGAAGATCCGCCGCGTCGTGATGTGCTCGGGCAAGGTCTACTACGACCTCTACGAAGCGCGCGAAGCGGCCGGCATCGACGATATCTATCTGCTGCGTGTCGAGCAGTTCTATCCATTTCCGGCCAAGGCGCTCATGACCGAGCTCTCCCGCTTCTCTGGTGCTGAGATGGTCTGGGCGCAGGAAGAGCCGAAGAACATGGGCGCGTGGTCGTTCATGGAGCCGAACCTCGAATGGACCCTCGAGCAAATCGAGGCGAAGCATCGGCGCCCGCGCTATGCCGGCCGGCCATCTTCGGCGGCTACTGCAACGGGTCTCGCCAAGAAGCACTCCGAAGAACAGAAGAATCTAGTCGATCAGGCGCTCCTCTAAGGTACGTGCGCCTGAACAGGGAAAAACTTGCGCGGCCGATCCGCGGCCGCGATGAAGGGCAGATCGAGTGTGATGATCGAGAAATTCGCCAGTGCGTGCGGTATAGTCCGGAGCGAATTTCTCGATCTGAATCACACTCGCAGATTCATAATTCTAGTGTCCCTTTTGATTCCGAAGTTCGCTAGGGACACCAGCATCGAGATCAGGCGAACTTCGGAATCGGGACACTAGATGGCGATCGATATCAAGGTGCCGACGCTCGGCGAATCCGTGACCGAGGCGACGCTTGCCAAGTGGTTCAAGAAGGCGGGCGAGGAGGTCGCCGTCGACGAGCCGCTGTGCGAGCTCGAAACGGACAAGGTGACCGTCGAGGTATCGGCGCCGGCGAACGGCGTGCTCGCGGAACTGGCTGTGGACGAGGGTGCGACTGTCGCCGTCGGCACGGTGATCGGGCGCCTCAATGAAGGTGGCGCGCCGGCAAAAGCGGCAACACCAGCCAAGGCCGCGCCTGCGGCTGCCGCGGCAGCGCCGAAGGCCGATGCCAAGGCGCCGCCGAAAGCTGCCCCGGCTTCATCGGGACCAGCCATGTCGCCCTCTCCGGCGGCCGGTAAGCTCATGAAGGAAAAGGGCCTCGCCGAGAACGACGTGGCGGGCTCGGGCAGGCGCGGTCAGGTGCTCAAGGAAGATGTGCTCGCCGCTGAAGCGCGGCCCAAGGCAGATGCGGCGCCCGCTGCTGCCGCATCCGCGGCGGTCGCCTATGCGCCATCCGTCCCAGCCGTCGCGCCGCAGCAGATGCGCCTCCCCTCCGCGCCGAACGACGAGTCGCGCGAGGAACGCGTGCGCATGACGCGTCTGCGCCAGACCATTGCGCGGCGTCTCAAGGATGCGCAGAACACGGCGGCCATGCTCACCACGTTCAACGACGTGGACATGAGCGCGGTCATGGCCATGCGCAACCAGTACAAGGACCTGTTCGAGAAGCGCCACGGCGTGAAGCTCGGCTTCATGAGCTTCTTCGTGAAGGCGTGCATCCAGGCGCTGAAGGAAATCCCGGCGGTCAACGCAGAGATCGACGGCGCCGATGTCATCTACAAGAATTACTATCACATCGGTGTTGCCGTCGGCACGGAGAAGGGCCTCGTTGTCCCCGTCGTGCGCGAAGCGGATCGCATGAACCTGGCCGAGATCGAGGCGAAGATCGCCGAGTTCGGCCGCCGCGCCCGCGACGGCAAGCTCTCGATCGACGAGATGCAGGGCGGTACGTTCACGATCTCCAATGGCGGCGTGTACGGCTCGCTCATGTCGACGCCGATCCTCAATGCGCCGCAGTCCGGCATTCTGGGTATGCACAAGATCGAGGAGCGCGCAGTGGTGCGGAACGGCCAGATCGTCATCCGCCCGATGATGTATCTCGCGCTCAGCTACGATCACCGCATCGTCGATGGCCGCGAGGCCGTGACCTTCCTCGTGCGCGTCAAGGAATGCCTTGAGGATCCGCAGCGGTTCGTGCTGGAGCTTTGATCCTTCCCACCATCTTGCCCGGCGCGCAACGTCAACAGGCGGCGCGCCCGCGCTTCACCTGAAAACGTGAGCCTATCATGAGCGCTTCCTTCGATCTTGTCGTCATTGGCACCGGCCCCGGCGGCTATGTGTGTGCGATCCGCGCGGCCCAGCTCGGCATGAAGGTTGCCGTCGTCGAGAAGCGCGCGACGCACGGTGGAACCTGCCTCAATGTGGGCTGCATTCCCTCGAAGGCGCTGCTGCACGCGAGCGAGCTCTATCACGAGGCCGGGCACGGCTTCGCCGCCATGGGCATTGATGCCAAGCCGACGTTCGATCTCGCGCGCATGCAGGCCTACAAGGACGAAGGCGTCAAGGGGAACACAAACGGCATCGAGTTCCTCTTCAAGAAGAACAAGATCACGGCTTATCACGGTCTCGGCCGCATCGCGGGCGCCGGCAAAGTCGAGGTCGTGCTGACGGCTGGCGGCACCGAGACGCTCGAAGCGAGGAACATCGTTATCGCGACGGGCTCGGATGTCGCGAAGCTCCCCGGCATCGAGATTGACGAGAAGCAGGTCGTGTCGTCGACGGGCGCGCTCGTGCTCGACAAGGTGCCGGAGAAGCTGCTTGTCGTCGGCGCGGGTGTGATCGGCCTGGAGCTCGGCAGCGTTTATCGCCGCCTCGGTTCGGAAGTGACGGTCATCGAATTCCTCGACCGCATTCTGCCCGGCATGGACCTCGATGTGGCCAAGAGTTTCCAGCGCCTGCTGGCCAAGCAGGGTTTTGCCTTCAAGCTCAGCTCCAAGGTCACGGGGATCACGACGAGCAAGAGCGGCTGCACCGTCAAGGTCGAGCCTGCCAAGGGCGGCGATGCCGAGGAGATCAGGGCGGACGTGGTGCTCGTTGCGATCGGCCGCGTGCCTTACACGACCGGCCTCGGTCTCGAAGCGGCAGGCGTGAAACTCGATGAGAGGAAGCGCGTCGCGGTCGACGAGCACTATCAGACGAGTGTTCCCGGCATTTATGCCATCGGCGATGTCATCACCGGTCCCATGCTCGCGCACAAGGCCGAGGACGAGGGTATCGCCGTCGCGGAGATTCTCGCAGGTCAGGCGGGCCACGTGAACTACGACGTCATTCCGAGCGTGATCTACACCGCGCCGGAAGTCGCTTCAGTCGGCAAGACCGAGGAGGAGCTGAAGGCGTTCGGCATTCCCTACAAGATCGGCAAGTTCCCGTTCACGGCGAACGCACGCGCGAAGGTGAACCGCACGAGCGACGGCTTCGTGAAGGTGCTCGCGGATGCCGCGACGGATCGCATTCTCGGCGTGCACATCGTGGGTGCGAATGCCGGCGAGCTGATCGGCGAGGCGACGGTGATCATGGAATTCGGCGGCTCGGCCGAGGATCTGGCCCGTACCTGCCACGCGCATCCGACGCTTTCCGAGGCCATCAAGGAAGCAGCTCTCGCCGTCGACAAGCGCCCGATCCATATGTGATCGCGCGGCGACGCGCTACTTCCGCCGCCACTTCGATTTCAGATCGCGAATGATCTCGCGCGCCGCGTTATGACCAGGAACTCCGGTCACGCCGCCGCCTGGATGCGCGCCTGAACCACAGAGATAGAGGCCGGGCACGGGCAGGCGGTAGTCGGCATGTCCGATCACGGGGCGCGCTGAAAAAAGCTGGTCGAGCGTTAGCTGACCGTGGAATATGTCGCCATCGACGAGGCCGAAGCGGGTTTCGAGATCGAGTGGCGAGAGCACCTGACGCGCAATCACGGACGCTTGGAAGTTCGGCGCGTGCTTCGTGACCGTATCGATCACGATATCGGCGAACTGCTCCTTTTCATGCGCATTGGCCCAGGTGCGCGGCGTCGGCAGATGCGGCGCCACATGCTGCACGAAAAGGCTTGCGACGTGCTGGCCCGGCGGCGCGAGGCTATCGTCGAGTGTCGAGGGGATCAGCATTTCGACGACCGGTTCGCGCGACCATCCCTCGCGGCGCGCATCGAGATAGGCGCGGTCGAGATAGTCGATCGTCGGGCCGATGACGATGCCGGCGCCGTGATGATCCTGCTTGTTCGTGCCGGGTCGGCAGAGGAAGTCCGGCAGCTCCGACAGCGCGACGTTCATGCGGAACGTACCGGAGCCGGTCTTGAAATGCAGAAAGCGATTGCGCAGCTCGGGCGCGAGTGCGTCTTCAGGCACAATCGATCGGAAGAGCAGCTTCGGCCCGATGCCTGAGGCGACGGCGCGGGCGCGGATTTCCTCGCCGTTCTCCAGTACGACACCGGCAACCCATCCACCGGCCATGCGCAGTTTGGCGACGCGCGCCTGGGTGCGGATTTCCGCGCCGGCCGCCCGCGCGGATGTCGCGATCGCGTCCGAGATCGCCCCCATGCCGCCGACGGCGTGGCCCCACACGCCCGGCTTGCCGTTCACTTCGCCGAAGCAATGGTGCAGCAGCACATAGGCCGTGCCCGGCGTGTGCGGTGAGGCATACGCGCCGACAATGCCGTCAAAGGCGAAGGCTGCCTTCACGATCTCGCTCTCGAACCATTGATCGAGAAAGTCGGCGGCGCTTTTGGCGAACAGATCCGTGACGAGACGCCAGCCTTCCACATCGAGACCACGCAGACGCCGCGCAAGACCGGCGTTCCGAACCAGCTCGGCGATGCCGCTGCCGACATTAGGCGGAGTGCGCAACACGAGATCGCGCAGGAGATCTGCCGCACGTTCGAGCGCGGCGTCATAGGCCGGCAGGCGCTCTGCATCGCGGGCCGAGAACTGCGCAATGGCGTGCTGCCGCTTGGCGAGCCCATAGGGCATGAGCAGGCCGCGTTCGGCATCGACCGGCCAGAAGTTCGCGACCGGACGCTCGACGACGCGCAAGCCATGGCGCGCGAGTTCGAGGTCGCGGATGACCTTCGGATTGAGCAGGCTGACGGTGTACGAGGCGACGGAATTGCGGAATCCCGGCGCGAAGCTTTCCGTCACGGCCGCGCCGCCGACGACATCGTGCGCTTCCAGCACCACGACCTTGAGTCCGGCGCGTGCGAGATAGGCGGCGCAGGTAAGGCCGTTGTGTCCTCCGCCGATGATGGCGACGTCGTAGGTGTGGTCGGTCATGTGCGCGTGCTTTCTCCTGGCCGAGTGTCAGCAGGAATCGCGCCCAGAAACAACAAGGTCCTCCCAGTTACGGAAGGACCTTCCTGCCCGAATTCGCCACGCACTCGGCCCCGCACCAAGTGCCCATCGGGCCCTCACGCGGCGATCGATATGCTCAATTAACCATAATCGCTGCGACGCGCGCAACCGGCGTGAGCGCGGGGCGCTGCGCATGCCGAAAAATGCGGCGGTTAGGAGTTTTGCTCAAGGGTTGTCACCCTATGGTGGCGGTGCGATGCTCAAGGCTCCATCTCATGGCCAATCGGGCCTTCATTTCCCAGGAGCCGAACTCTTTCCATGTCGAAGCCCGCAATCATTTCAACCGGCTGGATGATGCCGCTCGTCACCCGCCAGATCGACGAAGCCTTCGAGGTTCACTGGCTGAACAAGGTTTCCGACTGGGATCGCCTGTTCGCCGAGGTCGGGTCGCGCATCGAGGGTGTGTGTACGGGCGCGCTGACCAACGTCCCGACCACCGCTGACATGATCAAGCGGATGCCCAACCTGAAGATCATCAGCAATTACGGCGTCGGCTATGACAGCATCGACGTGCCGGCGGCCAAAGCGCAGGGCATCGTCATTACGCATACGCCGGAGGTGCTGAACGAGGAGGTCGCCGACATGGCGGTCGGCTTGCTCATCTCGACCGTGCGCGAGTTCAACTATGCCGAGGCCTATCTCCGCTCGGGCGACTGGAGCAAAGGCGAATTTCGCTACACCGCCTCGCTGCGTGATCGTCATGTCGGCATGATCGGCTTCGGGCGCATCGGCAAGGCGATCGGTCGCCGGCTCGAGGGCTTCGGCATGCCGATCAGCTACTTCGGCCGCAAGAAGCAGGCGGATGTACCCTATCCCTTCTACGATGATCTCGTTGCCATGGCGCGGGACGTGGATACGCTGATCGCAATTCTGCCGGGTGGTCCGGCGACGCAAGGGCTCATCAACACGGCCGTGCTTGAAGCGCTCGGGCCTCGCGGCATCGTCATCAATGTCGCGCGTGGTTCCGTCGTCAATGAGCCGGACCTGATCGCCGCACTGAAGAACCGCACGATCCATAGCGCCGGGCTCGACGTGTACCTCAACGAGCCGAAGATCGATCCGGCGTTCCTGGATCTCGACAACGTGACGTTGCTGCCGCATGTCGGCTCCGGCTCGCAGTTCACGCGCGACAAGATGGGCCAGCTCACGGTCGACAATCTGCTCGCCTACAAGGAACGCAAGCCGCCGCTGACGCCGACGCCGGATACGCCCTTCAAGGGGTGGTGAGGCTGAAGGGGCGAACGGTGCCGCATACTCTACAGGTCCCTTCTCCCCGTCCTTCACGGGGAGAAGGTTAGGATGAGGGGCGGCGGCATACGCCTTCGTCAGCGCAAACGGCCGCCCCTCACCCCTTCCCTCTCCCCGCACGCGGGGAGAGGGGGAAGAAAGAGGCGCCTCGCCTGTTCTCCTCCGCCACTAACGCTTGAACAGGCTTGCGGCGGCGGCCTCGTGCGCCTTCTTGCGCGTGATCTCGGCGCGGACGCGGACGATCTCCGCCTCGAAAGCCGTGATGCGCGCTTCGAGATCCGAGATCGACAAAGTGTCGAGGCTCTCGCCGACCTGGGCGCCCTTCATCATCTTGTGCTTCGCCTCGTCCCAGTCCATCGACATGGCGGATCCTCTGCTGCAAACATTTCGCTGACCGACTTGTCCCCGCTGGTGCCGGAGGGCGCACGATCGGGCCATGGACGGTCTGCCGCGTCATCTGAGGTCACTACCTTGGCTCATGGCCGCGGCGCCGTCCGAACTCGTGGACCGCTCATTCTATGGTCGGGCGGTCCTGATCGCCAAGCTCGCACATTATCTCAAGGCCGAGCGTCAGCGGGGCCTCGCCCGTCACTGGACATACGAGCTGGCGCGGCATCGCGCTCTCCTCGCCGTCTACCATCAGGAGAAGGCGACCTTCTGGCGGGACTACCGCTGCGATGCGGAAACCCTGCGGCCTCAATGAGGCTGGCCCGCTCCGTCGGGGCTCGCTAATCTTGACGTCAACGGAACAACGAGTGCCCGGCCAACGAAGCCGCGGCAGGGAGTGAAGCGAATGCCCAAGGACGATGCGGGTGGCGTGGCGCCGCCGCTGGGATGGCAGAGTGAGCTCGACGAGCTTCGGCAGCGCGAGCATTTTGCCAAGGAGATGGGCGGCACCGAGAAGGTCGACCGCCAGCATCGCGAAGGCAAGCTGACCATCCGCGAGCGTGTCGGTCGTCTCGTGGATCCTGGTTCATTCAATGAGATTGGTTCGCTTACGGGGCTCGCCGAGTATGACGATGCGGGCAACCTCGTTCGCGTCACGCCATCGAACCGTATTACCGGACGCGCGAGGATCGACGGTCGTCCTGTGATTGTCAGCGGCGACGACTTTACGGTGCGCGGCGGCTCAGCGGATGCAACGATTCCCGAAAAGACGGTGGTCGGCGAGCGCATGGCCAACGAGCTGCGCCTGCCCATCATCCGCATCATCGAAGGCTCGGGCGGCGGCGGATCGGTTAAGACCATCGAGACGACGGGCCGCGCCAATCTGCCGGGTGGGCTCGGCGGATCGTCCATGCGCTACAAGTATCTCGCCGATAATCTTGGCCTGGTGCCCGTTGTGGCGCTCGGGCTCGGATCGGTAGCAGGGCTCGGCGCGGCACAGGTCTCCGCGAGCCACTATTCGCTCATGACAAAGAAGACCTCGGCGATGTTCGTTGCAGGCCCGCCCGTCGTCGCGCGCATCGGCGACAAGCAGGCGCTCTCGAAGCAGGAACTCGGCGGCTGGGAAATCCAGTGCGCGGCCGGTGCGGTCGATGATGCCGTGGACAGCGAGGAAGAAGCATTCGAGCGCGCGCGTCGCTTTCTCTCCTATCTGCCCTCGTCCTGCTATGAGGTGGCCCCGCGCGGTCCCCAGGTCGATGCGCCGGGCCGCCGTGAGGACTGGCTCTTCAAGGCCATCCCGCGCGAGCGTAATCAGCCCTACAAGATGCGCCCGATTATCGAGGCGCTGACCGACCGCGGCTCGTTCTTCGAGATGGGGCGGATGTTCGGGCGCCCGGTGATCACGGGCTTCGCGCGTCTCGATGGCGTGCCGGTCGGTATACTCGCGAGCGATCCTTTCCATGTGAGCGGCGCGTGGACGGCGGATGCCTGCAGCAAGGTGATCCGGTTCGTCGATCTCGCCGAGACGTTCCACATGCCGATCGTGCATCTCGTGGACTGCCCCGGTTTCATGATCGGCCTCGAAGCCGAACGCGCCGCCACCATCCGCCTCGGCGTGCGTGCGATGGCGGCGATCAACCAGACGACGGTGCCGTGGTGCTCGATCATCATCCGCAATGTGTTCGGCGTGGCCGGCGCGGCGCACGTGCCGGCGGGACGCTTTTCCATGCGCTATGCGTGGCTCTCGGCATGGTGGGGCTCGCTGCCGCTCGAGGGTGGTATCGAGGCCGCCTATCGCGCCGAGATCGATGCGGCGGACGATCCCAAGGCCAAGCTCGCTGAGATCGAGACGCGGCTCAACGCGCTTCGATCTCCCTTCCGCACAGCCGAAACTTTTGCAGTCGAAGAGATCATCGATCCGCGCGACACGCGCCGCCTGCTCTGCGAGTTCGCCAATCTCGCAGAGCCCTTGCGCACGCCCGGCCCGCGCACGTTCGGCATGAGGCCTTAGCGCTCACACCTCCGGCATCGGGAACTTCGCGTCCTTATCGAGGAAGCGGTCGAGCACGTTGCGGATCAGTCGCGAGACGTTGTTGTTGCCATTGTTGTGCAGCAGCGAGCCGCAGAACGTGATCGATCCCGTCGAAAACACCGCGCCGTTGTTCGGCGTCTCGAAGAACGTGAGGTCCGCACGGATCAGCTCATCGGCTGGTTTGCCGGCCCATGTGGTGATGTGCGTGAGCTGCTCCTCCGGCACGAGCACCCACGGCGCATCGGGCTCGTGACCCTCGGATGAGCCAAGCACGACGGCGTGCGAGGGCGTGCCGAGGCGCTTATCCGCGCGGTCGAGCTCGAAGCCCGCCGCGCCATGCCCGGACAGGCCGAAGCCGCCGATCTTCTCGTCCGCACCGATGCCGTCGAGCATCCATGCAGCGCGCGAGCTTCGTGCATCTGGGTGCTGGCGATAGTACGAGCCGACGAAATTGCCCTGCGCCGTGAAGCCGACGCCGGCGAGCCGCTGCGGCGGGCGGCCATTGCGCCGCCAGAGACCACCGTACTCGCCGTCGAAGGCGTTGTAGTATTCGCCTGCTTCAGCGGCCCAGGCACGGATGCCGCCCTCGCCGCGGCGGATCTCGATTGCCGCCGGTGCCTCAGTGTGACGTGCGACCTTCCAGTAGAAGCCGTTGCCGCCGAGGTACATGAAGCGCCCGCCGCCATCGCGGTAGGCTTCCAGCGCATCGAGCATCGCGCCCGTGTGGTACTCCGGATGGCTGCCGGTCGTGACCGCGTGATAGGGCTTCAGTAACTCGACGCCTTCCGCATCGAGCTCGGCGTCCGTGATGACATCGTAGGCAATGCCCTGCTTCTCGAGCCAGGCGATGAGGTGCGAGTCGGCGGGGTAGTGGCGCAGCCCCGAGGCGCGGATCGACGGATGAGGGTAGGTATTGTAACCGACGCGCACATTGAGCATCGGCCGCAGCCATGAGGCATGGCAGATGCCGCTGCCGTCCGTGTGGAAGTTGTACGTGGAGAGTCCGTAGTCGCGGTGCTCGCCAGGATTATAGGGATAGCCGCCCCATTCCTTTGAGAGCTGCTTCCACGTTTCGAGCCATTTCGGATCGCCGGACTCGGGGCGCGCGTGGTTGTGATATACGGTGTAGGTGTACGTCGATACGAGCACGGCAAGATCGGCCGTTTTCGTGCCCTTGGGCGGCACGACGAAGAACGGCACGTTTTCCTCACCCTTCTCGCTTGCGAGCCGTAAGGCGTAGGTGCCGGAACGCGTGCCGGCGGGCACCTTCCACGTGAAATCGGTCCCCCAGCCGCAGTCCGACAGATCGTCCTCATGGAAGTGGATAGCGCCATACTGCGTGGGCGCATGCCGGAAGCACATCTCGCGGCCCGTCCAGTTCGAGCCGGTCATGGCGCGGGCGGGCAGATTGACCAGACGCCCATGACGGGCGCCGGTGCCGGCGTCGATGATGCGTGTCGAGCCCATCTCGCGCGAGAAATCCCAGCTTGCGACGACGCCGGGGGCGGCGGGATCTGCCGAGAGCCTTTCGACCGCGGCCGCGTCGGCGGCTGAGGCAGCGATTACCGGCCGTTCGATCTTCCCATTGAAGTGGCCTTTCATGGGCGTGCCGCCGAGCGCACCGATAACCCACGGCATACCGGCCGCGGGGAGGGCAGCAGCGCCCGCTTCGAGCTTGGTGCTCGCGGTGCGTGGCGCTCCGATGGGACGGCCTGCATCCATGCGCACATGCCCGGCCGTAAGCGTCGCGGTCGCGGCATCGTAAATTGCGAACACGCGATACCAGTGGCGCTCCTCCAGCGGCACGCGGGTCTTGACGCGCGTGGCCCCGAGTAGGGCCTCGACACTGCCATCCTCGCCGATGGCCACGGCGATACCGCGCCGCACAGCCGGGTCGTAAGCCGAAAGAACACCCTGCCGCCGGCCGATGCCCGGACGCGTCGGCCAGATCGTGGCGACAAGGCTCAGGCTGCCCATGGTGCCCAGGTCGACGCTTTGTTCGACGATGCCGTATGAGCCGGCGTGCACGGGCTGGAAGCGCCCTTTATACGCGCCGGCAAACTCCGCTTCGATGGGTTCCTCGACGATGCCGGGGCCGGCCGGATTGGCATCAGCGGAGATCACGCGCACCAGCCGTGCCGTATAGGGCGTGTCGTCCATGCTCGAGACCTTGAAGGCGATGGTCTCCCCTGGCCGGACGGACATCCGGTCGGCATAGGCGGCGAGTGGCAGCATGGTTCATTTTCCCCGAATGCGATGGCAGTCCATGGTGAATGGGGGCGCCGATACGGAGCGAAGTCAAGAAGCTTGCGCCGCACACCCGCGTCTCGCACAGTGGGCTGCTGAACTTTTGGGCGCCCACTTAAGTCCAGATTGCCAAATTTCGATTGCCCCCCAATACTCGACACGGACATCGCCCGTTCGCAGGGCGGCTACGGAATTGATCCGCGCACGTCCACTTAAGTCCAGGGAGAAACACAGAAATGGCAGAAGTACCGAAGACATTGAAGAGGCGTCAATTCCTCAAGGGGGCCGCCGTCGCGGGCGCCGCTGCGGGAACCTCGGCGATCGTGACACCGGCCATCGCCCAGGCGCGAACTGAATGGAAGATGGTCACGACTTGGCCAAAGAATTTCCCGGGTCAGGGTACGGGCGCTGTGCGCTTCGCAAACTCCGTTGAGGCGGCCACTGAAGGGCGCTTGAAGATTCACGTCTACGCGGCTGGTGAGCTGGTGCCGCCGTTCGAGAGCTTCGACGCCGTGACGCGCGGTGCCGCCGATCTTATGCACGCGACGCCGTACTACTGGCCGAACAAGAGCAAGGCGCTCATGTTCTACTCGACCGTGCCGTTCGGCCTCACGACCGCCGAGCAGGAAGCGTGGATGCAGTACGGCGGCGGACAGGATCTCTGGGACAAGGTCCTCGATCCGTTCGGCCTCAAGGGCTATCACGCAGGTTCGACCGGCGTGCAGATGGGCGGCTGGTTCAACAAAGAAATCACCAGCGCAGCCAGCGTCAGCGGCATGAAGATGCGCATCCCCGGTCTCGGCGGCGAAGCGCTGAAGAAGATGGGCCTCACGGTCGTGAACCTGCCGGGCGGCGAAATCTTCGCGGCACTTCAGTCCGGCGCCATCGATGCGACCGAGTGGGTTGGCCCCTGGAACGACCTGACGTTCGGCTTCTTCAAGGTCGCCAAATACTACTACTGGCCGGGCATGCACGAGCCGGGCACGCAAATCGAAGTGACGATCGACAAGAAGAAGTTGACGGCGCTGCCAAAGGACGTGCGGGCCATCCTCGAGGCTTGCATCTATCAGGAAAACCTGAAGTTCACCTCCGAGTTCAACGCCCGCAACGGCGCTGCGCTGCAGACGCTGATCGGAACACACAATGTCCAGCTGAAGCGCTTTCCGAACGAATTCCTGCAGGTTTACGGAGAGAAGTGCGGCGAAGTCATCCAGGAGCTGCGCGACGGTGGTGATGCGGTGACCAAGGAGGTCATCGAGTCGTTCCTGAAGGCGCGTCGCGAGCAGTCGAGCTGGAACCGGATCGCCGAGCAGGGCTTCCTCAATGCCCGTCTGCTCGACTACAAGTTCCCGACCTGACGAGCGGCATCTCTACAATGCAAAGCCCCGCGGCACATCCTGCCGCGGGGCTTTTTTGTTGAGCGGCGCGCCAGAGTTGGCGGCTAGTTGAAATAGCCGGAGCCCTTCACAAGCTCGCTGATCGTGACAATGAGCAGGAGAATGTGAGCGAGCATGACATGCTCGATCACGAGCTTGCCTTTTATGATGCCTGGGCGCCCAGGGCGATCGATGGTCTTCCACAGGATGACGAAGGTCGCTGCCCAGATAGCCAGCAGGACGACACCAATTTCGAGATCAATTAGACTCATGATGCTCTCGGCGCTCTATCTCTTCGGGGCGAATGGATTATCTTCTTCGATCGGCATACCATCCTTGTCGAACTTGGTGGTGCCGAGGATCGAATCCAGCGAGCGAGATGGTGACGTGCCTGGCTTTTCACCGGCTGTCGCCGGACCATGAATTGCCGCCGGCGTTGGGCTGGCAAACAGATACTTAGGCAGCCATGTCGCGGTGCCCGGAAACGCCCAGATAATCCCCAGGGCAAACATCTGCAGCCACGTCCAAGAGATCGAGCCGAGCCAGATCTCGCCTGTCGCGATACTCGGTGGGGCGATGCTCCGCATGTAGAAGAGCGTGAAGCCGAATGGTGGCGTGAGGAAGCTCGTCTGGAGGTTCACGCCGATCAGGATGCCGAGCCAGACGGGGTCGACGCCCATCGCGAGAAGGGCTGGCCCGCAGACCGGCAGCATGATCAGGATGATCTCGAACGTATCCAGGAAGAAGCCGAGAATGAACATGATGAACATCACGACGAACAGTGCGCCCGTGACGCCACCCGGCACATTCTTCAGTGCTTCCTCGACCATGTGCTCGCCGCCGAGCCCGCGGAATACGAGCGAGAACAGCGATGCCGCGATCACGATCACGAAGATGACGGCTGTCGTCATCATGGTGTTCATCGAAGCATAGCGTAGCGTCGCGAACGACATTCTGCCGTTCATCGCTGCCAGTATCATGGCGCCGATCGCGCCAACCGACGCGGATTCGGACGGCGTCGCGAAGCCGAACAGGATGCTCCCGAGTACGGCCAGCACGAGGAAAAGCGGCGGAAGAAGCGCCGAGATGACGCGCCAGGAGAGGCCGGCCTGCTCCTCTGCGGTCATCTTCATCGCCGGCACTTCGGTTGGCTGGAATATCGCCTTGTAGATGATCCAGAGCAGGTAGAGCCCGACCATGATGAAGCCGGGGATCAGTGCGCCGGCGAAGAGATCGCCCACTGAGATCGGATCGGGCGTGAAATTTCCTCGGCGAAGCTGCGCTTCCTGATTGATGCCGGCGAGAAGATCGCCGACGAAGATGAGGACGGTCGAGGGCGGGATGATCTGAGCGAGCGTTGCCGATCCGCAGATCACACCTGTCGAGACGCGATTGGCATACCCCGCGCGAAGCATTGTCGGCAGCGCGATCAGGCCCATCGTGATGACGGTCGCGCCGACGACGCCCGTCGATGCGGCGAGGAGCGCCCCGACGATGATGACCGAGTAGGCGAGACCGCCGCGCAGCTTGCCGAAGAGCTGCCCCATGGTCGTCAGCAGCCGCTCGGCGATGCCGGATCTCTCGAGGATCAAGCCCATGAAAATGAACAGCGGGACCGCGACGAGCACGTCGTTGGTCATGCTTCCGAGGTAGCGCGACGGGATGCCGTTCAGGATCGAATAGTCGAACGCTCCGAGGGCATGGCCCAAAAAGGCAATCAAGAGCGACGTGCCGGCAAGGGTCAAGGCGATCGGAAAGCCGAACATCAGCGTGACGCAGATGCCGATGAACAGCATGATCGAGAGGATGTCGCCGGTCGAAAGGGCGCTCAGCATAGGCAACGTACCTGTTCTGTGGAGAAGGCTAGGAGGTTGTCGCCTCGCCGAGACCGGCGATTGCCCGCTTGGGCGCGAGGTGCTCGGCGTCATTCAGGACGAGGATGGCACGCGCGCAGTTTGCGAGCCCTTGCATCCCCATGAGTATGCAGAAGCCGAGAATGGCGCCCTTCAGGACATAGAGGCCCGGCATGCCGCCGACCTGCTGCGACGTCTCGCGCAGCCAGACGGACGCGAGGAAGTAGCCCCACGTGTAGTAGCCGATGACGAGTAGCCACGGAAACAGGAAGACGCAGGAGCAGAAGATTTCAATCTTGGCCCTGAACTTCGGTGTCCAGCGCGCGGAGAAGATATCGACGCTGACATGCCGGCCGGCGAGAAACGCGTAACCCGAGCCGAGCATGAACGACAGACCGAACGTCCAAACATAAAGTTCCTGCATCCACACATAGCCTGTGTGAAATGCGTAGCGGATCACGACGACGACGAAACAGACCAGAACCGTCACGAGGCTCAGCCAGCCGACGAGTTGACCGACCTTCTCATTCACCCATTCGGCAAAGCGGATGTAGCTGGCGAGCGCCCCCATCCGAATCCTCCCCTCTGCCGTGCGATTTTTGCACGATCCATTGAAATTTTCGGAATTTGGTCTAACAGCATATTCCGATCTCGAAAACGGCAAAGATTGGGCACAATTCGAAACTCGGGGACAGGAGCGCTTACCGCTCAGCGAGGCCTTGCAGAAAGCTCGAGGTGCCGCAGAAGATCGGGCATCCGGTCGATGACGGTATCCGCGCCCAGCTCGGCGACAGGGCCGTGGGGGTAACCATAGCTGACGGCGATGACGGGGCAGCCGGCTGAGCGCGCGGAGCCGACGTCGGACTTGCTGTCTCCGACGACCAGGCCCTCGCCGGGTCGGGTTCCAAGATCGCCAAGGGCCTTGAGCAGCATATCGGGTGCGGGTTTTCGCGGGACGTCATCGCGTGCGCCCACGACCGTCGCGAAGAAGCGTGCGATCCCGAGCGCTTCGAGGGCGATCGTTGTGATGTGGGCTGCTTTGTTCGTGCACACCCCAAGTGGGATGTGCGCGCTGCGGAGCGCGGACAGCGTCTCTACGACACCGGGATAGAGGCCGTTTCCGGCTGCGGAGACTTCTGCATACTTCTTGTAGAACGAGACCATCATGGCGTCGAATACGGCAGCTTCGATGTGCGTGCCGCGTGCCGTCAGGGCGCGCTGGAGCGCAACCTTCGCGCCGCCACCAATGAATGACTGCACCTCGGTCAGCGGAAACGGCGGCTGGTCGATCTCGTCCATCGCCGTGTTGAGTGCAGTCGCGATTTCCGGTGCGCTGTCGACGAGCGTGCCATCGAGATCGAAGACGATGGCCTTCGGCTGGAACTTCCGTGCAGCGTCGTTCATCGGGCGAGTGCTGCCACGCCGGGGAGCTCACGGCCCTCGAGCCACTCGAGGAAGGCGCCGCCCGCCGTCGAGACGTACGTGAAGTCCTCCGTCACGCCCGCGGCATTGAGGGCTGCGACCGTGTCACCACCGCCGGCGACGGAAACGAGCTTGCCCGCTTTCGTCATGGCTGCGGCCTGCTTCGCAAGTGCGAATGTCCCCTCGCCGAAGGGCGCGATCTCGAAAGCACCGAGCGGGCCGTTCCAGAGCAATGTGCCGCAACCCTCGATGACCTTGGAGAGATGAGCGATCGACTTCGGCCCCACGTCGAGCATCATCTGATCCGCAGGGATCGCCGTCACGTCCACTACGCTGTTCGCCGCGCCGGCCTTGAATTCCGCCGCGACCACGCCGTCGACCGGCAGCACGATCGTGCACCCCTTGGCCGTTGCCGCATCCATGATCTCGCGCGCGGTGCTGACGAGGTCGGGTTCGGCCAGCGACTTGCCGATCGCATGGCCGTTTGCGAGCAGGAACGTATTGGCCATACCGCCGCCGATGATGAGGTAATCGACCTTGGCCATGAGGTTGGTGAGCACGGGGATCTTCGTCGAGACCTTCGCGCCACCGACGACCGCCGCAGTCGGTCGCTTGGGATGCTCGAGCGCGGTTCTGAGTGCGTTGATCTCCTCCATGAGGAGCGGGCCAGCGTAGGACGGCAACAAGTGAGTGATGGCATCCGTGGATGCATGTGCGCGATGGGCGCAGGAGAAGGCATCGCCCACGAACACATCGCCAAGTTTCGCGAGAGCGGCAGCGAGATCAGGGTCGTTCTTCTCCTCGCCTTTGTGAAAGCGCAGGTTCTCGAGCACCAGGATGCCGCCATTGGCGAGACCGGTAACGGCCTTGGCCGCCGTGTCGCCGATGCAATCATCAGCAAAGGCCACTGGCCGCCCCAGAGCCTTGCCAAGTGCTTCGGCCACCGGCTTCAGCGACATCTCCGGCACTCGCGCGCCCTTTGGTCGGCCGAAATGGGAGAGGACGATGACTTTCGCCCCCCGGTCAGCGAGGTCCAGAATACCCGGCACGAGCCGCGTCAGACGCGTCGCATCCGTGACGCGCCCCTCCGCCACCGGCACATTGAGGTCGGCCCTGACGAGCACGCGCCTGCCAGCCACATCTAGCCCTGCCGTTGTCTTGAGCTTGTCCAGTTGCATGATGTCCTGTCCGCGCCTCTGGGGTGCCTTGCTGCCGGCCCGCATGCCACGCCGAGGTGCGTTTACGCAACCTCTACGCACGGCTGGTAACCATCCCGCGCATTGCACTCCGTCGCCAATCGACTAGATTGTTTGGCAACGAATGCACGCGATGATCCTTGCCCGGTCTATGGGCTCGATTCTGCCGCGAACCCGCTTACAGGCTTATAGAATGTCCAATCTCGAATACGCGCGTACCCAGGCGCGCCGCGACGGCCAAATCCCGCTGCACGGCCCCGAGGCCTTTGCCGGCATGCGTCGGGCGGGGCAACTCGCGGCCGAGGCGCTCGACATGCTGACGGCCTTTGTCAAACCGGGCGTGACGACAGAGCGTCTCGACGATCTCGCCTTCGAGTTCGCCATGGATCATGGCGCCATCCCTGCTCCGCTCAACTACCGCGGCTTCACGAAGTCGATCTGCACGTCGGTCAACCATGTCGTCTGCCATGGCATTCCCGGCCCCAAGCCGCTGCGTGAGGGCGATATCCTCAATATCGACGTGACGCTGGTTTTCGACGGCTGGCATGGCGATACGAGCCGCATGTATGGGGTCGGCACGATCCCGCGCAAGGCCGAGCGCCTTATCGAGGTGACGTACGAGGCGCTCATGCGCGGCGTCGCGGCCGTGAAGCCCGGGCACACGACCGGCCACATCGGCGCGGCCATTCAGGCCTACGCGGAGGGCGAGCGCTGCAGCGTCGTGCGCGACTTCTGCGGCCACGGCCTCGGCCGCGTCTTTCATGATCGCCCGAACATTCTGCACTATGGCACCAAGGGCGAGGGCCCCGAGCTGAAGCCCGGCATGCTCTTCACCATCGAGCCGATGATCAACCTCGGCAAGTCTTCGGTGAAGATCCTTCCCGATGGCTGGACTGCCGTGACCCGCGACCGCGAACTCTCGGCGCAGTTCGAGCATACTGTCGGCGTCACCGAGGATGGCTGCGAAGTCTTCACCTATTCGCCTGCGGGACTTCACTGCCCGCCCTACAAGGTCGACTAGGTCGCACGCGATGGGGGGAGGCGGGCTCACCGATGGCACGGCGCAGCAGATCATCTCTGCCCTCTGCCACCTCTGAGGAGAACGGCGGCGCGTCGCAAGGTGCGCTCTGGGAGGCGTCTGCAGCCGCGCCACCGCCGCCCCACCACGTGGGCCACCGCAAGCGTCTCCGCGATCGCTTCCGCAAGGGTGGGGCTGACGCCCTTCCCGATTACGAGCTGATCGAGATGATCCTCTTCCGCGCGCTGCCGCAGGGGGATACCAAGCCCCTCGCCAAAGCCCTTCTTGCCAAATTCGGCTCCTTTCCCGAGGTGATCAACGCCCCCGATGCCCGCTTACGCGAGGTCGATGGCGTCGGAGAGCGCGTCGTCGATGAACTCAAGCTCGTCCGCGCGGCCGCGCTGCGCCTCATGCAAACTCAGATCGTTGGCCGCACGGTTCTCGGCTCATGGCAGGCCGTCCTCGATTATTGTCGCGCGGCGCAAGGCTTCGATGAGAAAGAGCAGTTTCGCATTCTCTTTCTCGACAAGCGCAATCAGCTCGTTGCCGACGAGGTCCAGCAGACAGGCACGGTCGACCACACGCCCGTCTACATCCGCGAGGTCGTGAAGCGCGCGCTGGAGCTCTCGGCTTCCGCGCTCATTCTCGTCCACAATCATCCCTCGGGTGATCCGACACCGTCGTCGGCCGACATCGACATGACGCGACAGATCGTCGATGCGGCGCGGCCGCTTGGCGTGCAGGTGCACGACCATATCATCGTCGGCCGCAGCGGCTACTTCAGCATGAAGGGCAAGCGGATCATCTAGCGGGGCCTGCGTCCTGCCAGCATGGCCACGATCGCGAGGCTCTGGAATAGCGCTGCGGCGATGAACACCCACGGCGCGGCGCCGGCGCTTGCATTCGCGGAGGGGGGAAGCAACTCGCGGATGAGACCGAAGGCCGCCGGCGCGAAGGCGTACGTCGCCTGACCGATCGCGACCATGAGTGCAACCACGCGGAGCACATCCTCCCTCACGAAATCGACTTGCGCAATCAGCGGCGGCATGGACGTGGCATTGCCGAACCCAATGCCGAAGAGCGCGATACCGGCGAGCAGGAGGGGCACATTGGAACCGCCCGCTGCGAGCAGAACGAGCGAGCCAAAGAGCTGTGCGCCATAGCCGATGCCGGCGACGATCCGCCGGTCTGCATCGATAGGCATGAGCCAGCCGATGAGTGCGCGTCCGGTGATCGCCATCACGGTCACGAATGCCATGGCGAACCCGGCTCGCTGCGCGCCGAGTGCCGGCAGCAGCAGTGAGAACAGGTGGGTGATCAGTCCGAGCTGTGCGAACAAGCCGAGCGCATTACCGATCACGAGGGTGAGAAATGCACGGTCCTGCCAGAGCAAGGCGCCGGGCAGCGGGCGCGCATGATGCAAGGTGACGCTGACGGGGGCAGTACCCTGCGCATCTCCGTCAGGTGCGAGGCCCATCTGCTGAGGCGTACGCGCAAAAAGCCTGGCCGAGATCAGCCAGATGATGAGCACGGCCGCGATCCCGATGGCCGCCGCGGCAGTGGGAAATCCAAGTGCGCTGATGGCTGCCACCCACAGCGGTGAGAAAATGACGCCGCCGATGCTCGCGCCGTTGTAGGCCCAGCCGAGTGCCGCGGGTCGCGCGCGCACGAACCATGGTGCGATGATCGCGTTGATGGTGGCCGCGCTCGTCGCGCTCCAGCCGATACCGCTGACGATCGCCGCGAGAAAAAGCTGCCAGGGCTCGACGGCTAAAGCCCAGCCGAGCGTGCCGAGCGCCAGAGCAATCCCACCCGCTTGCGTGAAGGGGGCGATACCGAAGCGCGCGTGCAGCGCCGGAATCTGCGTAACAACCGCCGCGCCGACGAGGTAGTGCAGCGTGATTGCACTCGAAACGAGCCCGAGGGACCACCCGCGCGTCGTGTGCAGCACGCCGAGGAAGACCGGCGGCCCGTAGAACCCGAGACCCCAGCCGAACAGGGCGAGCACAAACGCCCCACCCGTCACGCGCCAGCCGAAGAATGTTCGTAGCGGCATAGGGGTGACCATCGCGCGCCTCAGGCTCAGGACGGGTTCGGATGAACAAGTGGTCGTGTCTTGCGGCCGAGCAGCATGGCCACGATCGCCAGGCCTTGAAAGATCGCGGCCGCGATGAACACCCACGGCGCGGCGCCTGTGCTGGCTGCTGCACCGTCGACCGTCAATTCCCGGATCAGTCCGAAGGCCGCGGGGCCGAATGCGAACACCATTTGCCCAATGCCAACGACGAGCGCGACGACACGCTGTACTTCGTCCTTCACGAACTCCACTTGTGCGACGAGCGGCGGCATCGATGTAGCATTGCCAAAGCCCACGCCGAACAGAATGATGCCGAGCAGAAGCAGCGGCACATTCGTTCCGTTTGCCGCCAGAAACGCGAGCGATCCTGCGAGCTGTGCGCCGTAGCCGACACAGGCGACGATCCGACGGTCGGCGTCGATCGGCATGAGCCACCCGACCACCATGCGGCCCACTATGGCCATGGCCGTCACCAGGGCGATTGCGAGGCCCGCATAGTGGGCGCCAAATGCCGGCAACAGTAGAGAGAACATGTGCGATACAAGGCCAAGCTGCGCGAACAGACTGAGGGCCATGGCGGCTGCAAGTGTGAGAAACCGGCGATCCCGCCAGAGCAGGCGACCCGGCAAAGGGCGCGCGTCCGGTGAAGTGATATTGGTCGGTGTGGTGCCTTGAGTATCGCCATCGGGGCGAAGCCCCATCTGCTCGGGTGTACGGGCGAACAGCGTGGCGGCGATCACCCAGATGATAACGGCAGCCGCCAATCCGAGCGCAGCCGTGGCGTACGGGAAGCCGAGCAGCGCGATGACCGCCACCCACAGTGGCGAGAAGACGACGCCTCCGATGCTGCCGCCATTATAGGCCATACCGAGTGCGGCAGGTCGTGCGCGCACGAACCACGGCGAGACGATCGCATTCACGGCAGCCGCGCTCATCGAGCTCCAGCCGGCGCCGCTCAGTACCGCTGCGACATAGAGCTGCCAGGGCTCCCATGCCAGTGCCCATCCGAGAAGCCCGGCCGCGATGAGAGCAGCGCCAATCTGAGTGTAGCGTGCGAGGCCGATCCGCGCGTGGAGCACCGGCAAACGTGCCGCCATGAGCGATCCGACGAGCAGGTGGAGCGTAATGGCCCCCGAGATCACGCCGAGTGACCAGCCGCGCGTTTCGTGCAGCACGCCGAGGAAGACGGGCATCGAGTAGAAGCCGAGCCCCCAGCCGAATATGGCGAGGACAAAGGCGCCACCCGTCACCCGCCAGCCGAAGAACGTGCTCGTGAACATCCCGCAAATCGCCCGTGCCGGCACCCCTCTGAGGCCGCACTTTGCATATTGCACCTTCGGATTGCTACGGTTCTGATCGAACTATTCAGGAGGGGCTGCGCTGCATTCTGTGTGGCACCATTCGAGGATCGCTCATGCCCACCACTGCCAAGCTCGCATCCGTCGCGGCCCTTCTCGGCGATCCGGCACGCGCTGCCATGCTCCAGGCCATGATGGACGGCCGCGCACTGACAGCCTCCGAGCTCGCGCATGTCGCCGGCATCACGCCGCAGACGGCGAGCAGTCATCTCGCGCGGCTCACCAGCGCCGGCCTTCTCGCCATGGAGAAGCAGGGACGCCATCGCTATCATCGCCTCGCGACGCCGAGCATGGCGCGGCTGCTCGAAAACCTCATGCACGTCGCAGCCGAGATCGAGCCGCCGAGGCGTACCGTCGTCACGGGCCCGCGCGACGCGGCGCTTCGGGCCGCGCGCACGTGCTACGATCATCTCGCGGGACGCCTCGGTGTGGCCATTGCGGATGCCCTGGTCGCTGCAGGTCATGTCGAGCTGGACAGTGATGCAGGTATCGTCAGCTCTTCCGGCCTCGCGTTGTTCGAGCGCATCGGCCTCGATGTCGTGCGCTTCCAAGCCGAGCCGCCAGCAAACAAACGGCGTCTTCTCTGCCGGCCTTGCCTCGACTGGAGCGAGCGCCGGCCGCATCTCGCGGGCAAGCTCGGCGCCGCGATCTGTCAGTTGAGTTTCGACAAGGGCTGGATCCGCCGCGCGGAGGCGACGCGTGCGGTGATGATCACGCCCAAGGGCCAGCGCGCCTTCCGCGAAATTCTCGGCGTGCGCGAGGCGTGAGCGGTGAACGCGCTATTGCGCGGCGTATTTCCCCAGTACGCGTCGCGCTTCTATGACGACGGCGTCCGCGATGGCAGCCTGGCCCTCGGCGGTCGGGTGGAAGGCGCCGGAGTAGATGCTCGCGAGCAGGAGCTGGAACGAGGAGAAACCCTGCAGCTTGAGCACTTTCTGGATGAGCGATTCGCTCACATGGAAGTTGCCGGTCATGAACGCGTCGTTGGGCGTGCGGAACCAGCGCTGGCGCGGCGCATAGGCTTGCCAATCCGCCGGGTTGAAGGGCTCCCAGCGGCGGCCTGTCCAGCGCGGGAGGCGCAGGTCGTCGGCGATCGTGAAGGCGTTGTCGGTATAGCCGGCGCAGATGCCGCGACCGCGGAACTGCTGGCGATGGCCCGCGACGTACGTCCAGCCGTTCTGCTTGCTCGTGTCCTCCATGACGGCATCGAGGCGCTCACCTGCTGCCATGGATTCACGTGCGCGATTTTCACTCAGCAGAAAGTCCGGCGTGACGGTCATGCCCGCGCGTCCGTCCGGACAGACCTGACGGCCATCGGGCAGCATCGCGAGGCTCGGATAGGCAACCAGCATGATCCGGTCGGCTTCGGCCCACGGAATATGCAACTGGCCGTGGATCGCGCGGCGGAGCGCGAGCAGGCGCGCCTCGAGGCCGTCCAGAAGCTCCGAAGCTGCGAGGAAGCCGTGGACCTGTCCGAACCAGCCGCTCAGCCGGCGAAGAGACGACTCGTCGGAGAGAATCGCATTGGCAAGCAGCCGCGCGAAGCCGATGTCGTTGCCACCGATCGAGAGGAGCACGAGGTCGATTTTGCGCGCGTCCTCGCCGTCGCAGCGGCGAAGTACGAGGCCGCCTCTCAGCTCGGGAATGCGTCCGCGCATGTGATAGGCCTCGGGCATTTCCTGCCCCTCGGCACGATGAGGTCCGCACTGTGCCTGTGCGATCGCGGATAGCTGCGAGACATCCGGCGGATTCGGCACCCACTCGTGGCCCTTGTAGCGGCGGAAAAGCCCGTCGACGATCTCGGCGCCCGAGCAGGCATAGCCGACGAACGTCACGGCCCGATGCGGATCCTCGACGGCGAGTTGCAAGGCGGTGCGCAACTGGTGGGAGTACAGCGAGCGGTGGCAGGCCTGGTCGATCCAACGTGCATTATTCCGGATGAAGGCGCTGTCGCCGATCGCCCGCCATGGACCGACGCGGGCGGGATAGCCAGTGAGCGGCTCACTCGCTGGCCCGAAACCGTAGTCGGCGCGGCGCTCGCGAGAGAAGCGCACGGGAACATCGGGATTGCCTTCGCCGGAAGCGAAGCTGTCGCCCATGGCCACGATCAGCAGATCTGTGACCGTGGCGGTCGTATTGGCGATTTCGCGGCCGCCGACCTCTACGCTCAGGCGCGCGCCGACGGGATAGGGGATCGTCAGCGCAACGACCTGATCGCAGCGTGCCGTCACCGATCCGCCGAGGCCCGAGCGCGCGAGCGGCGTCGTCAGCCACGTGCAGTCGATGCGATCGGCGTCAGGCACGTCGCGCAAAGCGACGAGAACGCGATGCGCGCGTGGATGCAGATAGTCCTGCGCTTCCTTGCAGCCATAGCGATTGCGATCGGCCGACCAGCAGATGTGATCCATCATGCCGGCAGCCCAGCCATCTCCCGGGTGGCGTCGCGCAAGAGCGCGCTCGGCTGAGAGCACGGGCGTCGCGCGCTCGCTGTCGCCAAGGTCGCGGTAGGTCGCGCGATGCACTTCGCTGTCGGATGGGCGCGTGAATAGACGGAACGGGTTTTCGACTTGCCACGTGATGCGCGGCTCGGCGGCCGCGTAATCCGCCGCGAGCGCAAGCAAGCCCAGAGCCGCCGCGAGCGCACACAGAAGCCGTGTCAGAGCGGTCTGGCCTTTCAGCGTGCTCGCGTGTCGACGTCGTGTCATGTCCCTCACTGGGTCAGAAGCGTCCGCTCGCATGGGCCCACGTCATGCGCAGAAGGCGGGTGATCGACAAGGGGGCGATAGGCGTTGCCCCCGCGCCTCGCTGCAACCATGCTTCTAAGGCGCGCAAGTTGGGCCTAACCATGACCAGGGGCAGGAAGGGCAGGCGCTGTACCCGTGACAATTTCGCGAGCTGCGGCGAGATTTCCGCCATCGCATCCCACGATAGCGCGACGAGAGTGCCAATCGCGGCCGACACGGCAGGGTTTTTGATGTCGCCGGCAGCTTCCGTGAAGTCGGCGTCCGAGAGAAGTGTTCGCGGGATCGGCAGGCGTGCAGCGCCTTCGGACGGGAGGCGCAGCAAGGCACGGGACAGGCCATAGGCGAGGCCCGCGGCGCGCGTGACGGGCCAGAGTTCGCCGCTTTCATCACCTGCCGAAATGCGCGCCGCAAGCCGAAAGAGACCGCCCTCGCCGGCCGACAGGTGGTCGATCAGCGCCTGCTCGTTCGCAGGCCGCTCTCCGTGCAGCATGTCGGCGTACGAGTCGATCACGCCGTCGATGATCTCTGCCGGCAGGTGATGGCGCGCGATCGCGTCGCGCATGGCGACGGCTATGGGATTTCCCGCGGCAGCCTGATCGCCGTTTGCGGCAAGCGCATCCCGCCACCATTGCAGGCGGATCTCGCCGGCCAGCGGCTCACGCACCTGCGTCGGAATATTGGCGAGCTCGGCCGCGAATGCGGTCAAGGCGATGAGGTCATAGCGCAGGGCTTCGGGGGCGAGCGTGGCGGCGAAGTAGCGATCGGGCTCGCGCGCAATGGCCGCCTGCCTCAGCGCGTCCAGCGGCGCCGTCGTCATTGTCAGAGAAGATGCGCGGCGGCGACCATCAGGACGGTCACCGGTATGGCGAGAAAGAGATTGGCGCGGGCATAGAGCGCGACCTTTGCTCGCGCCGCCGCCTTTTCTTCCGTGCTGCCAGGCCGCTCGGCGAGCACGACCTGCAGGTTCGGCCAGATGATCATGTGCACGAAGATCCACATGGCGATTGCGCCGGCCGCCGCACCCCAGAACAGCAATACTTTGGCCAGCGGCATGTGGAATGGCGCGCCATACACCCACGACGAAAGCATGTAGCCCGTCGGCAGGAGCAACAGCACGCCCGAGAGCAGGACGAAATGCGACGCGTGGCGGAAGAGTATCGCAACTTTCGGCACAACGAGGCGGAAGAGCGTCGCGCGACCGGCATCGTCGGCGCCGACGACCGCCGGAAGCTGGATGAAATTGACGAACCAGATCATGCCGACCCAGATGATCGCCGCGACGACATGGATGGCGCGAAGCAGGAACGAGCTGAAGCCCAGCCAGTCGGTGCCGTTCATCGCGATCGCCGCCAGGATCGCCACTATGGTCAGCGCGAGGCCGGCGAGCAGGGCATTGCGGGCACTCGAAAGGATGGCGGGCATCGGCATCACCGGGCTGGCTCGTTGGACTGCAGCAGATAGAGCACGAACGGGCCGCGCGCGGAAGCGCCCGCTGTCGGCGGCTCTTGCGAGGGTGTCAGTCGACAGCGATCAGGGCTGCGCCAACGGGCCGGCCTTCGCCGAGGAGAACATTGTACGTGCGGCAGGCGGCACCGGTGTCCATCGGTTCGATGCGGATGCCGGCTTCGCGCAGATCGGATCGCAGGGCCGCGGATGGGAGGCAGAAGTCGCGCCCTGTGCCGAGCAGCAGCAACTCGACGCCCGCTGGTTCAGCGAGCAGCAGCGCGAAATCGTCGATCTTGAGGCCTGCGGCGGTGGTCGCAGGCCAGTCGACAATGGCCTCGCCGAGGCAGAGGAGGGAGCCGCGATGGCTCATGCCGGCAAAGCGGAAGCCGCCATTGCCGTAGGCCTCAATCGGTGCTCGACCAGGATAGCGTGGCGGCGCGGGCTGCATGATACGCACTCCTTGCCGCGCAGCCAGCCGAATGATCAGCTGCGGGCGCTGGCTGCGGCTTTCTCGCCGGTCACCGTCTCGCGCTTCACGCCAAGATATTCGAGGACCGGCGCTGCAATGAAGATCGACGAGTACGTTCCAACGAGCACGCCGAGCAGCATGGCGAACGTGAAGTAGCGCATGACCGAACCGCCGAAGACGAACAGCGCGATCAGCACGACGATCGTCGTCACACCGGTCAGGATCGTGCGCGAGAGCGTCTCGTTGATGGACAGATTGAGCAACTCGCCGAGATCCATGCGCTTGTATTTTCGCAGGTTCTCGCGAATTCGGTCGGAGACGACCACGGTGTCGTTGACCGAATATCCCAGAATGGTCAGCAGCGCCGCGACGATGCCCAGGTCGAACTCGAGTTGGAAGAAGGCGAACACACCGACCACAACCAGCACGTCATGCGCCAGCGAAAGTAGCGTGCCGACGGCGAACTGCCATTCGAATCGAAACCAGACGTAGGCCATGATGGCCAGGACTGCGGCGGCGACGGCGAGGATGCCTGTCCGGCGAAGTTCTGCCGAGACGGCCGGACCCACAACCTCTACGCGTCTTTGGATATATCCATCACCTAGGGCGTCGACTACCGTGCGCAATGCGGCTTGCTGCGCTTCCTCGCCGCCTGGCTGTGATTCGATGCGGATCAGGACGTCGTTTGAAGTTCCGAAAGCCTGAATCTGCACATCGCCGAGGCCCAATCCGCCGAGCTTGCCGCGCATGGCCTGGATATCCGCCGCCTCGCCGGATTTCGTCTGCACCTCGATCATGGAGCCGCCTTTGAAGTCGACGCCGTAGTTGAGGCCCATCGTGAGGAACAGGCCGATCGAGATCACGATCGCGGCGATCGAACCCCAGAAGCAAATGTCGCGGAAACGCATGAAGTTGATGTGCGTCCCGTGCGGGAAGAAGTCGAAGCCCTTGAAGTGCGGAACGAAGCGCATGATCGTGAGGCCTTTCAGATCCTCTTGTGCCGACGTCAGATCGGAACAGCAATCCTGCCCGCCTTGGCGCGCTCACCGCGCAGCCAGAGGGCGATCAGCAGGCGCGTCACCGTGACGGCAGTGAAGATCGAGGTGAAGATGCCTATGGAGAGGGTGACGGCGAAGCCGCGGATCGGACCCGAGCCGAGCCAGAACATGATGATCGCAGCAGCGAGTGTCGTGAGCTGGCTGTCGAGAATGGTCGTGATGGCACGTGAGAAGCCGGCATCGATGGCGCTCACGGCGGATTTTCCAGCGCGCAGCTCTTCGCGTATTCGCTCGTAGATGATCACGTTCGAGTCCACGGCCATGCCGACCGTCAGAACGAGGCCGGCGATACCGGGCAAGGTCAGTGTCGTTCCGGCAGCGGACATGAGCGCCACCACCATGGTGCCGTTCATGATGAGGCCGAGGACGGCAAAGACGCCGAACGTTCCATAGGCGATGATCACCATGATCATACTGACGCCGGCCCCGACGATTGAGGCCAGTTTGCCCGCTTCGATCGAGTCGGCGCCGAGGGACGGACCGACCGTGCGCTCTTCCGCGATCGTCAGCTTGACGGGCAATGCGCCCGAGCGGAGCTGAACCGCGAGCGTATTGGCAGTCTCGACCGTAAAGCTGCCGGAGATCTGGCCCGAACCGCCAAGAATGGGCTCGCGAATGACCGGCGCCGAGAGCACCTTGTCATCGAGCACGATTGCGAAGGGCCGGCCGACGTGCTCCTGCGTAAAGCGGCCGAAACGCCGCGCGCCCGCCTGATCGAAGCGGAAGGAGATGATCGGTTCGTTCGTGCGTTGATCGAAGCCGGGCTGGGCGTCGACGAGATTTTCACCTGGGACGACGGGGGTCTCACGCAGGAGATAGGAGAAGCCCTGCTCATCCCCTCGCTCGCTCGCCGCAAAGATGCGGTAACCCGGCGGCACGCGCCCTTGACGTGCTTCCTCGGCCGTCATGGTCGGATGCACTTCGTGGAAGGAGAGCTTGGCCGTCTGGCCGAGCAGATCCTTCAACACATTGGTGTCAGTCAGGCCCGGATACTGGACGAGAATACGGTCCGCGCCCTGGCGCACGACGGTCGATTCAGCCGTGCCGAGGGCGTTGATGCGCCGGTTGACGGTCTCGATCGCAGCGCCCGCAGCATGAATGACGCGCTGCTGAAGCCCCTGCGCCGAAGGCGCCAGCAGGATCGTTCCGTCGCCGCCTCTCGTTATCGTCAGATCCTCGCCGCTCGTGCCGAGCATGGCACTGCCGAGCGGTTGAATGAGCTTGCGCAGCTCGCGGATGGCCGCATCCGCTTCCTCGGGCTTCGCGAGGCGTACCTGCACCTGATTGCCGGCGATGCCGACGCCTGTCGGGAAGATCTTGGCGTCACGAAGCGTACGGCGTGCATCATCGCGAAGCGTTTGCAGCCACTCGCGCCGCAGCTCCTCCGTATCCATGGCGAGCAGTAGATGGGCGCCACCCTGGAGATCGAGGCCGAGCGGCATCTGCTTGGTCGGTAGGAAGCGCGGCCAAGATGCGAGCTGTTCCTTGGTGAACAGGTTCGGCATCGCGAACAAAATGCTCACCAGGCAGGCGAGCGCGATCGCGATGATTCTGAAGCGCGAAAAGTGGAGCATCTCGTTCCCGGACCTCTAAACTCAGAAACGGCGAGCCGTCGCGCGCGGCATCTCAGCCGGCCTTGGCGACCTCGCCTTTGACCCGCACCTCGGCGATGGTGCCGCGCATGAGGCGGACGCGCGTATTCTCCGCGATCTCGACCTCGACCTCGGCATCACCCTCTTTCACGCGTGTGATCTTGCCGATGATGCCGCCGCCCGTCACGACCACGTCTCCGCGCCGGATGTTGGCGACCATCTCCCGGTGCTGCTTCACGCGCTGCTGTTGCGGGCGCAGAAGAAGGAAGTAGAAGATCACGAACATAAGCAGGATCGGCAGCAACTGAATCATGAAGTCGCCGCCGCCGGCTTGAGCGTAGACCAGTGAAGTGGACATGCGCGCTATTCCCAGGGGTCTTGAATGATGAACGGGGGCGTAGACCGGCTTCCGTCGGTCGCGCCCGCCGCATCGACCGTCTGCCGTGATTTCGCGCGGACTATAGTGTCCTCGCCTCCGTTTGCAACCAAATCCGCCGCTAAAATGACGCAGGATCAGTGCGGTTCAGGGCAGGAGGCGCGCTTCGCGATAGCGCTGGAGATGCGCGAGGATGCGGGCTTCCGTGTCGATGGTGTCGTGGAAGCCGGCCTGTCTGATCTTGGTCATGCTCGAGACGATATCGTGCTCGAGACCCCATAGAAAATCGCCGAAGTTCCAGGTGACCACCGCCTCCATGGGCTGTGCGACGAGGCCGTGGCGCTTGACGATGGCATCCCATAGCGGACCCTTGTCCGCCATCCACCGGCCGAGGTTCAGAGGGCGCGGAACGCCGCAGTCGATGCCATAGAGCCGCGCGATCTTCGGCCACAGGCGCGACCAGCGGAAAAGTGAACTGTCCGTAAGGTTGAAAGCCTCGTTGCGGGCGGCTGGCGCGGTCGCCATCCATTTCATGCCGCGCGCGAGCTGGGTCGCGTCCGTCGCCTCCATCAGCGCGTTGTAGCAGGCGGGCTTGCCGGGAAAATCCAACGGTAGGCCGAGTTCGGCGCAGATGCTGGTCCAGGCGCCGATCAGAGAGACGAGATTGCGGGGCCGCTCCGGCGCGAAGTCATAGAGAAAACCGGGGCGCGAGGCGGACCATGTCCAACGCTTGCCTTGGGCGCGCTCACTCAGCAGGTCCTGCTGATCGTAGTAGAAGTTCGGCGGCATGTGCCGCGGATCGTCCTCGTGAGCCGGCAGGCGCATGGCGCCGATATGCATGCCGTACCATTTCGTGCCTTCGACCAGATGGACGTGCTGGAGGCCCGGGCAAGCCGCCTCGGCACCGTCGATCAGATGCGCGAGCATGGCGCGGTTGCCGGCTACATCCTCGACACCGACGCTCGCGTCGGAGAACTGGGCGCGCGCCGTGTAGAAGACGTGCGTTGCCAGAGGACAGCGGGCGAGCGCGAGGCGCGTGCTCGCGGCATCGGTGAGGTCGCACTGGACGTAGGTGAGGCGTTCGCGTTTCAGGGCTGGGGGCCGGCGGCAGAGGCCGACGATCTCCCAGGCTGGATCAGCCAGAAGAACCTCGACGAGCTGCTTTGCTGCGGCGCCAGTCGCACCGGCAATGACGGCGACATACTGTGCCATAAGCGTCCCTTATGCCGCGCCGAACACGCGCCTGAAGATCGTGTCGACGTGCTTCAGGTGATAGCCATCGTCGAACATGGCCTCGAGATCGGCTGCGGAAAGCCGTGCGCTGACGTCCTTGTCGGCCTTGAGACTCGCGAGGAAGTCGGCGCCCGTCTCCCAGGTCTTCATGGCATTGCGCTGGACGAGCGCGTAGCTGTCCTCACGCGAGGCACCGGCTTGCGTCAGCGCGAGGAGCACGCGCTGTGAGTTATGCAGGCCGCCGAGCTTGTCGAGGTTCTTCCGCATGTTCTCGGGATAGACGACGAGCTTCTCGACCACGCCGGCAAGGCGGTTCAGCGCGAAATCGAGTGTGATGGTCGCATCCGGCCCGATGAAGCGCTCGACAGAGGAGTGCGAGATATCGCGCTCATGCCAGAGCGCGACATTCTCCAGTGCCGGCGTTGCGAATGAGCGCACCATGCGCGCGAGGCCGGTCAGGTTCTCGGTCAGCACGGGATTGCGCTTGTGCGGCATGGCCGAGGAGCCCTTCTGGCCCGGCGAGAAGAACTCCTCGGCTTCGAGCACTTCGGTGCGCTGCAGGTGGCGGATCTCCGTGGACAAGCGTTCGATGGACGATGCGATCACGGCAAGCGTAGCGAAATACATCGCGTGGCGATCGCGCGGAATGACCTGCGTCGAGACCGGCTCGGGCGTCAGGCCCATGGACTTGGCGACATATTCCTCGATGCTCGGATCGATATTCGCGAACGTGCCGACGGCACCGGAAAGCGCGCAGGTCGCGACTTCCTTGCGCGCTGCGACGAGCCGCTCGCGCCCACGTGCGAACTCCGCATAGGCGGTCGCCAACTTCACGCCAAAGGTCGTCGGCTCGGCATGAATACCGTGGCTGCGGCCGATGGTGATCGTGTTCTTGTGCTCGAAGGCGCGTGTCTTGAGGGCCGCGAGCAGCCGATCCATGTCGGCGAGCAGGATGTCGCTCGCGCGCACGAGCTGCACATTGAGGCACGTGTCGAGCACGTCGGAGGAGGTCATGCCCTGGTGCACGAAGCGCGCCTCGGGGCCGACGTGCTCGGCGAGGTGAGTCAGGAAGGCGATGACGTCATGCTTGGTGACGGCTTCGATCTCGTCGATGCGCGCGACGTCGAACTTGGCCTTGCTGCCCTTGTCCCAGATGATCTTGGCGGCTTCCTTCGGCACGATACCGAGCTCGGCCATGGCGGTCGCTGCGTGGGCCTCGATCTCGAACCAGATGCGAAAGCGGGTCTCGGGCTCCCAGATCGCTCTCATCTCGGGGCGGGAGTAGCGCGGGATCATCGGTCGACCTTCCGGATTTGTGAGCTTTGGCGCAGACTTAACAGAAGCGCCGACCGCCATCAATGCGGCCGGCGTTCCGAAGCGTTAAGAACGCCTAGCAGCCTGATCGCGGCTCAGAAATCGACCTTGTCGCCGCCCTTGAGGCTCAGGATCTCGCGGGCTTCGTCGGCAGAGGCGATCTCGAGGCCGAGGCCCTCGATGATCTGGCGCACCTTGGTCACTTGCTCGGCATTCGACTTCGCGAGCTTGCCGGGGCCGATCCAGAGACTGTCCTCCATGCCGACGCGGACGTTGCCGCCCATGGCTGCCGCCATGGCCGCGATCGGGAGCTGGTTCCGGCCCGCGCCGAGCACGCTCCAGCGATATTGGTCGCCGAACAGGCGATCCGCCGTGCGCTTCATCATGGTCACGTCCTCGTAGTGCGGGCCGATGCCGCCGAGGATGCCGAACACCGACTGGATGAAGAACGGCGGCTTGATGATGCCGCGATCCGCGAAATGGCGCAGCGTATAGAGGTGACCGATGTCGTAGCACTCGACCTCGAAGCGCGAGCCATTGGCGGCGCAGGTGGTCAGGATGTACTCGATGTCGGCGAAGGTGTTCTTGAAGAAGCCGGCGCGCGAGCCCTCGAGGTACTCCCGCTCCCAGGCGTGCTTGAATTCCTTCTGGCGCTCCAGCATCGGGAAGAGCGCAAAGTTCATCGTGCCCATGTTGAGCGATGCGACTTCCGGCTTGAAGGTCGCCGCCGGGCGCACGCGTTCTTCGATCGTCATCGTCATGGCGCCGCCGGTCGTGATGTTCACGACGCAGTTCGAGCGCTGCTTGATCACTTTCAGGAAGGGCGCGAAAGCCTCGGTCGACTGGTCGGGTTTGCCGTCCTTGGGATCGCGCGCATGGAGATGGACCACCGCCGCGCCCGCTTCCGCTGCACCGATCGCCGCGTCGGCAATCTCCTCGGCCGTGATCGGCAGATGCGGCGACATGGACGGCGTGTGGATCGAGCCGGTGACGGCGCAGGTGATAATGACTTTGCGAGCTGCTTTGGCCATTTGAGCGTTTCCGGACTTTGTTTTTGATCGCGACGAGTATCAGCGGCCGAGGCGGCCGAGCTTTCCTTCGACCAGACGCGCATAAAGCGCCGAGCCGAGCGGCAGAATTTCGTCATTGAATTGGTAGGCGGGATTGTGCACGGGCACGCTCGTCGGCGTACCGAGTGCACCATTGCCGATATTGATGTAGGCGCCTTTGCACTTCTCCAGCATGAAGGAGAAGTCCTCCGACGCCATGACCAGGCTGCGATTGCGCTCGACGTCCGCTTCGCCGACCAGCTCAGCGGCACGATCGGCAACGAACTCCGTCTCTTTCTCGTCGTTGACGAGCGGCGCGAATAGCACCCGGAAGTCCACCTCAGCCGTCGCACCGAATGCGGCTGCCGTGTTCTCGGCCGTGCGCTTCATCGCCTTCTCGATCTGCGCCATGATCTCGTGGCTGAACGTGCGCACCGTGCCGCGAATGGTCGCCGTCTGCGGGATGACGTTGTAGGCATCACCAGAGTGGATGGCCGTGCAACTCACGACGGCCGTGGCGATGGGCGTGATGTTCCGCGCGACGATTGCCTGCATGGCTGTGACGATGTGGCTCGCGACCAGAACCGGATCGACGGACTCCTCCGGACGTGCGCCGTGCGAGCCGCGTCCCGTGATATTGATATCGAAGAATGCGCCGCCAGCCATCATGGAACCGGGCCGGATCGAGAACTTGCCGACCGGCAGGCCCGGATTATTGTGCATGCCGAAGACGCTGTCGCAGGGAAAGCGCTCGAAGAGCTTGTCCTCCAGCATCGCCAGCGCGCCGCCGATGCCTTCTTCGGCGGGCTGGAAGATGAAATAGACCGTGCCGTCGAAGTTCTTTGTCTCGGCGAGATAGCGCGCGGCCCCGAGCAGCATGGTCGTGTGCCCGTCGTGTCCGCAGGCGTGCATGACGCCGGGACGCGTGGACTTATAGGGAACTTCCGCGATCTCGTCGATCGGCAGGGCGTCCATGTCCGCCCGCAGGCCGATGGTGGGACCATTGCCGGTCTGGATCACGCCAACCACGCCGGTCTTCCCGACATGGCGATGCACGGTGATGCCGAATTCGCCGAGCTTCTTCGCCACGAAATCGCTCGTGCGGTGCTCGTCGAACCCGAGTTCCGGATGCGCGTGCAGATCGCGTCGCCAGGCTGTCAGATCGTCGTGATAGGTCTTGATTTTGACGAGGGCATTCATCGATCGGCTCACTCCAGAAATGACAGGCAGGCTTTCAGTCTAAGCCCTTGCCGGGCAATGGCAAGGGCGCCCGGCGCGGGTCAGGCGCCGGGTTTGACCATGCCCCGCAAGGTCGCGATCTCCTCCCTGAGCGCGCGGAGCTCTCCGACGAGAACCTCATGCTGGCGCGTCTGCTGCTGGGCATCGGCGTGCAGCTTCTCGGCGTCCTCGTGGAGCATTTCTGTGTCGTCCTTGGCGGCCGCCTCCATCGAATTGACGATGATCGCGATGAAGAGATTGAGCACCGAGAACGTGACCATCAGGATGAATGGGATGAAGAAGAGCCACGCATAGGGGTAGACCTTCATGATCGGGCGCACGACGCCGTCGGTCCATCCTTCGAGCGTCATGATCTGGAACAGCGTGAAGAGTGAGCGCCCGAGGTTTCCGAACAGCTCGTCGAAGTCGCTGCCGAAGAGCTTCGTCGCCATGACCGCGCAGATGTAGAAGAGAATGGCCAGCAGCGCGATGACCGCGCCGAGCGAGGGAATGGCGTGGAGCAGGCCTTCCACCACCCGCCGCATGGCCGGGACGACCGATATGATGCGCATCGCGCGCAGGATGCGCAGCGCGCGCATGACGGAGAGCCCTCCGCCCATCGGTAGCAGCGCGATGCCGACGATTGTGAAATCGAAGACGTTCCAGGGATCCTTGAAGTAGGCGAGCCGATACGCAACGAGCTTTGCGGCGATCTCGATTACGAAGATCACGAGTGCGAGATTGTCGATCAGCGCGAGCGGCGCCCGCAGTGGCTCTCCGATGGGCGGTATCGTCTCGAGCCCGAGCCCGACGGCATTGATGATGATGACACCAATGATGAAACGCTGGAAGCTGACGGATTCGACGAAAGTCCGCAGCCGGGCAATGAGCGGCGTCTCGCTCGTTGTATTCTCGGTCGACGTCACGGCCACCCCCTGACGTTGTTGAAAAAAAGCCGCGCACCATTATCTCGAAGTATGCCTTTGGCAAGGCCGCCTCTGGCCGCAAGCGCCCTCGAGGCCGATCTCTTGCACAAGTTCCCAGCCCTTAGGTTATCATGGTTCGAACTGAGCACCGGGCGGGACCGTGAATGGCAGGGCCGGATGAAGCCGCAGAGTGCGGTGTGCACAATCCTCTGCGGCGGCCATGGCGATGGCTTACCGACGTGCGCGGTCATCTGGGCGCGGCCTTCAGTGGTCTCGGCAACGTGGTCGCGCCGGCGCTTTGCCTTTCCTGTCACGATCGCACAGCCTCGCATGACGCCCTTTGCGCCGGTTGCTGGCAGCAGGTGGCATTCATCACGCCGCCGCTCTGCCATCGGCTGGGGCTCCCCCTCTCATTCGGCGGTGATGGCATTCAGATATCGGCGGCGGCTGCCGCAGACCCGCCGCCCTACGACCGTGCCCGCGCAGCGGCTGTGTTCGGCGGTGTCGTTCGCGAGATGATCCACGGTTTCAAGTACTCGGACCGGCACGAGGCGCGCCGCCTGCTGGCGCACTGGATGGTGCGGGCGGGCCGCGAGCTTCTCGCGGACGCGGACGTCCTCGTCCCGGTGCCCATGACGCGATGGCGCCTCGTGCGCCGTCAGTTCAATCAGGCGGCTCTTCTGGCGCGGGAGGTTTCCCGTTCGAGCGGCGTTCGCTTCGATCCTTTTGCGCTCGTGAAGGCCAAAAGCACGCCGACGCAGGTCGGATCGAGTGCGGCGCAGCGGGTTGCGAATGTCGCCGGCGCCTTTGCCGTGACGGCCGCCGGCCGCCGGCACATTGCGGGGAGGAACGTCATCGTGGTCGACGACGTCATTACGACCGGCGCCACGGTCGGTGCCTGTGCGCGGGCCCTGAGGGCGGCCGGCGCTCGGCGTGTCGATGTGCTCACGGCCGCCATGGTCGCAGATCCGCGCCGAGTCGATCTCTAGGGTGCGAGCTCTGCAAACCCAGGCTCGCTGCGTCGCGATTAGCGCCACTCCTGCAACGCACGGCACCGCACTACGTTGAGCGATGAAACATCCCATTTCGAGAGGCCGGCATGCCGAAGGTGGTTATCTACACGAGAGACTGGTGCGGCTATTGCGATGCCGCCTTACGTCTGCTGCAATCCAAGGGCGTGGCCTTCGAAGAGATCAATCTCACGGGAAAGCCAGCCGAGCGCGAGGAACTGGTCGAGATGGCTGGTGGACAGACGACCGTTCCCCAGATCTTCATCGATGACCGGCACATCGGCGGCTGCGACGACCTCTATGCCCTCGACGGCGCCGGCAAGCTCGACCCGCTGCTCGCCGGCTGATATCCGGAGAGGTGTCGGACGATCATCAGCCACAGGACGACCATGCTCCATCCGATCCAATCGGAAGCCCTTTCTCGACATGGCGGCATCGCGCACGGCTTTTTCGGCCGGCAGGGCGGTGTCTCAGAGGGCATCTACACCTCGCTCAACTGCGGGCTCGGCTCCAAGGATGCGCGCGCGGCCATCGGCGAGAATCGCCGCAGGGTGGCCGAGCACCTCGGTGTCGTTCCGGACCATCTGCTTACGGCTCATCAGCATCACAGTGCCGACGCGATCGTTGTCGCGGAGCCATGGACCTTCGACACCATGCCCAAGGCTGATGCCCTGGTGACTACAACACCAGGTATTGCCGTGGCGGCACTCGCAGCCGATTGTGCGCCGGTGCTTTTCGCGGATGCGGAGGCGGGTATCGTCGCGGCGGCGCACGCCGGATGGAAGGGGGCCCTCGGCGGCGTGCTCGAATCCGCCGTCGTAACCATGGAGAAGCTCGGCGCGCAGCGCGCGCGCATCCAGGCTGTCCTCGGGCCTTGCATCGGCCCCGAAGCCTATGAGGTCGGCCCCGAATTCGAGGCAGTTTTTATCGCCAAATCAGATCGATATCAGCAATTTTTTCGCCGTCGCGAAGAAGGCGCGCGGCCCCACTTCGATCTGCCGGCTTTCGTTCTGCATCGCCTTGATGGCATGGGCCTCGGCGGAGTAGGCAGCGAGAGCCGCTGCACGTATACGAACACGGAGCATTATTTCAGCTATCGCCGGACGACGCATCGACGCGAGCCGGACTATGGCCGCCAAATCTCCGCCATCGTCCTGCTCTAGTTTTTCCACAGTTTCCCCTTCAAGTGTCTGCTAAGTTTCGAGTCAGAAACAGGAAAGCTGGTGCCGCCATCTGGACGGTCGGGGAGCCAGCAGATACAGGATTCTCGAAAGCGTACCGAGTCGAGGGAGAACCTCGAGGCCGCCAAGTCCGTACGACGGTCACCGGGTGTCAGCGGAATCATTATTCAAGGGGGCGTCACCGTGACCAAATCCGACGCTGAGAGGACATCACGGAGCCGGCTGCGCTCTGTCGTTCCGGCCGCAATCGCCGTCATCGCGCTCGGTCTTGCCGGGTGCGAGTCGAGCGGATCATCGCTCTTCAGCAGCCTGTCGTCATCTGGGCCTGGGACTGCGGCGCCTGAGCAGGCGAGGCCCGCTCAGCAGGCCACACTGGCGCGTATCGCGCTTGCGCCGGTCATCGGTGCGCCGGACGCCGTCTCGCGGCAGATGGCAGAGCAGATCGTGCAGTCCGCCGAGCGGCAGCGCATCTCGCTGATCAACGATCGTGATGCCAAGGGCGACTTCACGCTGCGTGGCTACATCGTCGCGTCAAAGGATCGTTCGCAGACCAAGGTTTCGTACATCTGGGATCTCACCGATCCGACCGGCAAGCGCGTGCATCGCGTAACCGGCGAGGAGTTGATGCCGGCTGGCGCCGCGAAGGATCCCTGGGTCGCCGTGACGGGAGCGGTGACGCAGAGCATCGCGGACAAAACGTCGACGCAGTTGGCAACGTGGCTCTCGGCGAACCATCGTCCGGCTGGCGGTGTGCCCATCGCCGGACAGGGGCCTGCCTCGGACGCCGGAGCACAGCAGCCGATTGCCGCTGTGGCGCCGCCGTCCGCACCGGCAGCCGAGCCTGCTGCCGCACGTACGACAACTGCGAGCCTGCCGTCGACGGGCGATGTCGCCGCGATCGTGCCGGCTGTCACCGGTGCGCCGGGGGATGGCAACACTGCACTTTCGAGCGCGCTCCAGCGCGAGCTTTCGCGCCAGGGCGTAACCATGGCCAACCGGCCGGGCGCGTCGTATCGCATCGAGGGCAAGGTGGCGCTCACGCAAGCACAGGCGGGCAAGCAGTCCATCCAGATCGACTGGCTGGTGCGTGATCCGCAGGGCCGCTCACTCGGTACGGTCTCGCAGAAGAACGAGATCCCCGAAGGCTCGCTCGACAGCGCATGGGGCAATACGGCCGACGCCGCCGCCGGCGCCGCCGCGCAGGGCATCCTCAAGCTGCTGCCACAGGGCGGTGGCTCTACGCGCGGCTGACCTTCGCGCTCGACTGCAACTGAATTGGAGCATCCCGGCCCGCGCGCCGGGATGTTGCTTTTCGGGTGCCTGCTCCCTCATCGCGCGTGCTTGACCGGCTCATGCCGTCCACATAGCGTCTCGCTCCAAGGTCGAAAACGTCTCAACATTGGGGAGGGCACCGTGGCTCGCCAGTATCTCAAACGCGCCGCGCTGCAAGCGGGGCCGCGCGCAGCCGAAGTCGAGAACACCGTGCGTCGTATGATCGGCGACGTCGCTGAGAACCGCGACGAGGCCGTCCGGCGCTATGCGCGCGATCTCGACAAATGGACGGGCGAGTTCCGCGTGCCGCAATCGCGCATCGATGAAGTGACGCGCACCCTGCCGACGACCTTTAAGGAAGACTTCGCCTATTGCCACGCGCAAGTGACGGAATTCGCCAAACGGCAGAAGGAGAGTCTGCAGGCCTTCGAGGTCGAGCTGAAGCCGGGCGTTCTGCTCGGCCAGAAGCTCATCCCGATTTCGACTGCCGGTTGCTACATCCCGGGTGGCAAGTATCCGCTCATCTCAGCAGCAATCATGAGCGTCGGTACGGCGAAGGTGGCCGGCGTCGAGCGCATTGTCGCCGCCGCGCCGCCGCGCGGTCCTGATGGCATCTACCCGCAGACGCTTTATGCGCTCCATCACTCGGGCGCCGATGAGATCTATTGCGTTGGTGGCGTACAAGCCATGGCGGCCATGGCCTATGGCTGCGTGGGGATGCCGCGCGTGGACATGATCACTGGTCCGGGCAATCCTTACGTCGCGGAGGCCAAGCGCCAGCTCTTCGGCATGGTCGGCATCGACCTGCCTGCGGGACCAACCGAAATCCTCGTCATCGCCGACGACACCGCCGACCCGGCGCTCGTCGCCACCGACCTGCTCGGACAGGCTGAGCATGGGCCGGACAGTCCAGCATGGTTCGTGACGCCGTCGGAGACGATGGGGCGCGCCGTCCTCGCCGAGGTCGAGCTGCAACTGAAAACGCTGCCGACGCGTGAGGTCGCCGCGCGCTCGTGGGCCGACTGGGGCGAGATCGTCGTCGTCGGAAGCGATGACGAGGCGATCGCCGTGTCCGACGAGTACGCGCCCGAGCATCTCGAAATCCAGACCGGCCGTGACGACTACTATCTCGAGAAGCTGAAGAACTATGGCTCGCTCTTCATCGGCGAGGAGTCGACTGTCGCGTATGGTGACAAGGGCATCGGCACGAACCACACGCTGCCGACGGCCGGTGCCGCGCGCTACACGGGCGGGCTCTGGGTCGGCAAGTTCATCAAGACCGTCACGTATCAGCGGCTGACGCGCCGTGCTTCGCTCGAAGCCGCGCCGATCATGGCGCGCGTCTGCCACGAGGAAGGCATGCTCGCGCACGAAATCACAGCGACAGTGCGCGCGAAACGTTTTGCGGGGGCGAATTAGCACAAAGTTGCGGCATAGAGCGTCCTTGCTCTGGCCATTTCCCTCTCTTACGGATGGCAGCAAGAGGGGGAGCCATGAAGAAGACAATCGCCGCTGCAATTGCATTGAGCATCGGATTGCCGGTGGCCGCGTCGGCGGGGGCGCTCGAGGATTCGCTCGCCAAGCTCACGCCGGAGTTCCGCTCGCATCAAGTTTGCATTCTGCGGGGTATGACCGCTGTGCGGCGGGAGAAGCTGTTGCGGCGGGCCGACCGCATGAAGACATCAATCTTTCGACCGGCCGTGCTCGAAGGCACGAAGCTCACGGCAACCGGTGGCGCCGTGAGGTCGGCCGGACATTGGTACGCGCTGAATTTTTCCTGCGATCTGACGAACGACTGGATGAAGGCAACGTCCTTTGTCTATCAGGTCGGCCGCGAGATTCCGAAGGCGGACTGGGACCGCCTGGGCCTCTGGCAATAGGCGGGATCCCTACATCCTGAAGACGCCGAACTTCGTATCGGCGATCGGCTTCTCGAAGCACACGGCCAGTGCAAGGCCGAGCACGCGACGTGTTTCGGCCGGTGTAATGATGCCGTCGTCCCAGAGACGCGCGGTGCCGTGGTAAGGATGTCCCTCGCGCTCGTAGGCATCGAGCACGGGCTGCTTGAAAGCATCCTCTTCGGCTTTAGACCACGTCTTGCCCTCGGCCTCGATGTTGTCACGGCGCACGGTCGCGAGCACGCTCGCCGCCTGCTGGCCGCCCATGACCGAGACGCGCGCATTGGGCCACGTGAAGAGAAAGCGCGGCCCGTACGCGCGTCCGCACATGGCGTAGTTGCCCGCGCCATAGCTGCCGCCGATGATCAGCGTGATTTTGGGCACATTCGCATTGGCGACCGCCATGACCATCTTCGCGCCGTTGCGCGCGATGCCGCCCGCTTCCGCGTCGCGCCCGACCATGAAACCGGTGATGTTTTGGAGAAAGAGAAGTGGTGTCTTGCGCTGACAGGCCAGCTCGATGAAGTGGGCGGCCTTCTGCGCCGTTTCGGAGTAGAGAATGCCGTTGTTGGCGAGGATCGCGACGGGTTGTCCCTCGATGTGCGCGAAGCCGGTGACGAGCGTCGTCGCGTAGTTCTTCTTGAACTCGTGAAGCTCCGATCCGTCGACGATCCGCGCGATGACTTCGCGCGTGTCGTACTGCGTCATGAGCGACGCCGGAACGACGCCATCGAGCTCCGCCGGATCGTAAGCCGGCTGGACAGGCGTCCGCGTTGCCACGTTCGCACGCTCACGTGCAGGTAATGTTCCGATGATGCTGCGCGCCATATCCAGCGCGTGGCGGTCATTGAGCGCGTAATGATCCGCGACGCCCGACAGGCGCGTGTGCACATCGGCGCCGCCGAGGTCTTCAGCCGAAACATCCTCGCCGGTTGCCGCTTTCACCAGGGGTGGGCCACCGAGGAAGATCGTACCCTGGCGGCGCACGATGACGGTCTCGTCGGACATGGCCGGCACATAGGCACCGCCCGCCGTGCACGAACCCATGACGACCGCAATCTGCGGAATGCCGTCCGCCGACATGCGCGCCTGATTGAAGAAGATGCGGCCGAAGTGATCGCGATCCGGGAACACCTCCGTCCAGTGCGGCAGGTTGGCGCCGCCGGAATCGACGAGATAGAGGCAAGGCAGATTGTTCTCCCACGCGATCTCCTGCGCGCGGACGTGCTTCTTCACGGTGAGCGGATAGTAGGTGCCGCCTTTGATGGTGGCGTCGTTGCAAACGATCATGCACGGCCGTCCCGCGATCCGGCCGATGCCGGTGATGACGCCCGCGCCATGAATATCGCCGCCGTACATGTCGTAGGCCGCGAGCTGTGAAAGTTCGAGGAACGGCGAGCCTGGATCGATCAGCCCGAGAACGCGGTCGCGCGGCAGCAACTTGCCGCGGGCGAGATGGCGCTCCCTCAGCCGCTCGGGGCCACCGGCAGCGGCGGCTTGGCGCTTCTCTGCGAGATCGGCGACGATGGCCACCATGGCAGCACGATTGGCCGCGAAATCTTCCGAGGCGGTATTGATCGCCGTTTTCAGCCTCGCCATGCGCGCCCATCCCTCCTTCTGCGACCGATCACCGATCGTCTTATCGCTCCAAGGCTGTCATAACTACGGGCGCAGGCCCAGCGTCCGCAAGGATCGCGTTGTGCAGGACTTTAGGAATTGCGTCCTGGAATGCCTGCTCGATTGTCGAGGGATCCATTGCAATGCCGCATCATGTGGTTGACGAAACCGTAGCCCACACCTAGGAATTGCGAGCGCTCGCGCGGGCACGGCGCGGCGTACTGGGGTCGACGATTGTTTCTTTAGGGGGATGCCATGGCTGATCCGGCGGATGACGGCGAAGCATTGGAACGCGGCACGCGCCGGCCGAACCCGATTGATGTCCACGTGGGCAACCGCGTGCGACTTCAGCGTATGCTGATCGGTATCAGCCAGGAAAAGCTCGGCGAGCGCCTGGGCCTGACCTTCCAGCAGGTGCAGAAGTACGAGAAGGGCATCAATCGCATCGGCGCGAGCCGCCTGTTCGAGCTTTCGCGCGTGCTCGGCGTGCCCGTTCAATTCTTCTATGATGATGCGCCGGGCAGTGGCGCGCAGCAGGCTCCAGCGCCGGGATTTGCCGATCGTTCTTCGTCGGACAGCCACGTGTTCGAGTTCCTGAGCAGCCGCGAAGGCCTCGAGCTCAATCGGGCATTCTCCCGCATCACCGATCCGAAGGTGCGCAAGTCCGTGCTCGACCTCGTCCGCTCACTGGCCGACGAGGCTGCGGGCGGCGACTATCAGGCGCCTTCGGACTAAGATTGCAGGACCAGCGAACGACAGCGGCGCCGATGGCTGGCCATCGGTAGCGGCCTGCTGCCTATTTGGGAGTGGAGCGCACATGACAGTCACGGAATCGAAGCTCTCGACCGGTGCGATCGCGCCCGACACCACAGGCCTCAACTTCTTTCGCGCCGATCCGTCGCTCATGGATCTGCTGCGCATCCATCTGCCGCAGGACATTCTCAGCCACATCGAGCCGCACCTCGATCGCCTCGGCGCGTTGGCGGGCGACCACCTCGACAATTGCGCGCGTCTGGCCGATCGCCATCCGCCGGTGCTTCATGCGCGCGACCGCTTCGGCAACGACGTGCAGCATATCGAGTATCACCCCGCCTATCGCGAGCTCGAGCGCGTGGGTTTCGGCGAGTTCGGTATCCACGCGATGTCGCACAGGACAGGCATTCTCGGTTGGTCGGGCACATATCCCGCCGCCGCGAAGCATGCCTTCACATACCTCTTCAATCAGGCCGAGTTCGGCATGGGCTGCCCGCTCAATGTGACGGACGGCGCGGCCATGCTGCTGTCGCGCTACGGCGACGAGGCGCTCAAGACCAAGTACCTCGACCGCCTCACCGAGACGGACATGAGCCGCCTCACGCAGGGCGCGCAGTTCATGACCGAGAAGGAAGGAGGCTCCGACGTCGGCAGCCTGACGACGACCGCCAAGCCCGAGGGAGATCACTGGCGCCTCACCGGCGACAAGTGGTTCTGCTCGAATGCCGATGCGGAGATCGCCATGCTGCTGGCGCGTCCCGAAGGTGCCGTCGGCGGTACGCGCGGCGTTGGCCTCTTTCTCATGCCGCGTCATCTCGATGATGGCAGCGTCAACAGCTACCGGATTGTGCGCCTCAAGGACAAGCTCGGCACGCGCTCCATGGCCTCGGGCGAGATCAAGCTCGAAGGTGCGATCGCCTATGCTGTCGGCCGTCTGGATCGCGGCTTCGTGCAGATGGCCGAGATGGTCAACTGGTCCCGCCTGTCGAATGGCGTGAAATCGACGGCGCTCATGCGGCGTGCGCTGCACGATGCGCTCACGGTCGCCCATGGCCGCCGCGCGTTCGGTCGCCGGATCGTCGAGTTGCCGCTCGCACGCCGCCAGCTCCTGAAGCTCATTCTGCCGCTGGAGCAGGCGCTCTCCATGTGCTTCGTCACGGCAGATGCGCTGGACCGGGCGGAGCTTGGCGGCAGCCAGGAAGCTGCGGCCCTCGTGCGGATGCTCACGCCCGTGCTGAAGTATCGCTCGACGCGCGATGCCCGCAAGATGACGGGCGATGCGCTCGAATTCCGTGGCGGCATCGGCTATGTCGAGGAATTCGCCTGCGCGCGCTTGCTGCGCGATGCCCATCTCGGCTCCATCTGGGAGGGGACCGGTAACATCGTCGCACTCGATGCGCTCACGCGCGCCGTCGGCCGTCACAGTGCCGAGGCCGCGCTCGCCGCTGACCTCGCCGCGCGGCTCGACGACAGCCCCGGCGTGCCGGTGGCGTTCCGCGACCGCCTGCGCCGGAATGTGGATGGCGCGATCGGCTTTGCGCAGCGCGTCGCGCGCGAGGCCAGCAACGAGGCCGACGCCCGTCGCGCGACGAGCGTGCTCTATCATGTGGCCAGTGCGGTCTATCTCGCCTGGGAGGCCGACCGCATTCACAAGCAGCGCGGTGATGCGCGCCGTCTCCTGCTCTCGCGGCTCGTACTCGATCACCGCCTCGCGGCGCGCGATCCCTTTGCGCTCGAAGCAGGGCGCGGCGAGGACCGGATCGCGGATCTCCTGCTCGCCGATGCCGCCGTGCCGATGCGCGATCTCGCGGAGCTCGTCGCCGCTTAGAATGCGAGCGCGATAGCCTCCTACAAGGAAATGCTGCGGCTGCGTTCCCGCTACGTCGCCTTGCGCTCGGCATGACGCTATAAGCAGCGGTCTGTCGCTGCTTCGTTCCTCATCCCCACTATTCCGAGACGGGTTGCCCGATGTCTGCCCAGTCCCAACCCGGCTCCGGCGGGGAGGCTCGTGCCGTGGCTGCTGCCGCGCTCGGCTCCTCGCTTGTCGGTACGGTGCCGTACTTCGCGATTGGCCTCTACAAGAGCGGCATGGACGTCTCGTCCGTGCTCTTCTGGCGCTACTGGATCGCGCTTTCGGTGCTCATTCCCCTGGCTTGGTGGACGAGCCCAAATCTCCGCGCCGAATGGTTCGGCGCTGGGCGCGGTCTCTTTCTGAATGGCATCACGCTCGGCGTGGCGCAGACCTATACCTATTTCCGCGCCGTGCAGACCGTGCCGTCCAGCGTCGTGGTCACGGTATTCTTCGTCTACCCGATGATCACGCTGGCGCTCGATCGCTATGTCTACGCGCTGCATATCCGGTGGCAGTCGATCGCCGCCGTGACGCTTATTTTCATGGGCGCGCTGCTCGCCGGCTGGCCCTCGCTCGGCCTTGGAAATGCCGATCCGGTGGGCCTCATCTGTGTCCTGGCAACGCCGATCATCTTCAGCCTGTACGTCGCGATCGCCTACCGCTACACGCGACAGGCATCGCCGTTCGCCAGCGCGAGCGCGATCTATCTGGGCCTCGGGTCGGGATACACGATTGCGGCACTGCTGTTCGGTGCCTCGCTGATCCCGAGTGCGTCAGCGTGGCCGAGCCTGGTGGCCATCGGCCTCGTCGGTGGGGCAATCCAAATTGCGTCGTTTGCCTATGCGTTGCCGCGCCTCAGTGCCGGGCGCTATTCCATCATTGTCAGTCTGGAACTGGTAACGGTCGTATTGATCGGCGTTTTCCTCCTCGGAGAAAAGCTTTCGCCCGTGCAGTTCGCGGGCATCGGTTTCGTCGCTGTTGGCATCGTTGCCGATCGGCTCGTGCGCGCGAAGCGCTGAATCTGCAGCCCGACGGAACCTTCCAACTCGTGCGTCGTTCGGCGGGAAGATGGCAGCACGGAGATGCGCCATGATTTCTCGCACGCGTTGGTATTCAGTCAGGAGCTGGCCTGTGGACGACAGGGCACTTGAGCCATTCGACGAGATGATCGATCTCGACGCGCTTGCCGGCGATTGGTTTGCGGATGGGCGTGACCCGCATTATGCGGACTTGCCCTGCTACGTTTCTCTCGATGATGAGGACGACGAGGCCAGCAGCCGATTCGACGAAATTCCGATCGACGTGCGCGGCCGACGGCTGCCGCGCCGCACATTCGAGCGGTAGCGCGGCGCACGGATTTCCGCGAATTGCTTGGGCGGGCACACTGTTCGTATGCCCGCGCGCAAGTGCTCTACTTGATCACGCCGCAGGCCTGACGGTCGCCGGCATCTCCCGCCGGCTGGCTCTTATAGTCGTCAGCCTTGCCATGGATCATCAGTGCCTTGCCCCGAATGGCTGAATCGCCTTCGTCGAGGCGCACGAAGCTGTTCAGAACTTGTGCCTTGAGGCGTCCGTCGGCGGCTACGAACTGGTTCGGCATGTCGCCGGCGTGCGGTCCTTTAGGATCGTTGAAGCCATGGGCGGATTTGTCGGGATTGAAATGGCCGCCCGCCGACATGTGACCGCCGGCATGATCGCACGTACCCGTCTCGTGAACATGGAAGGCGACCCATTGACCGGCCGGTAGATCGCTCACGTCGAGCTCGATCAGAACGCCAGTCGCCGTATCCGTGAGCTTCGCGGTACCGCTTTCCTTGCCGGCCTTGCTGATGAATGTCGCCGTGGCGGTCGTGGTGTCTTGGGCGACGGCAGCCGTCGCAACGAGAGCTACTGCACTCATGCAAGCAAGCAATGGCTTGAACATATCCAACCTCCCAGATGCTGATTATTGGCGAACAAACGCAGCGGCGAAATGTTCCCGGCCCGAACGCCCGACTCGAACGAACAAGCCCGTGCGCGCGTTCGGTCTTCATCAACTCTAGCGGAGAACGGCCATGCCAGCCAAATCCAAGGCACAACAGAAAGCGGCCGGCGCGGCGCTGGCTGCCAAGCGCGGCGAGGTCAAGAAGAGCAAGCTCAAGGGCGCCTCGCGCGAGATGGTCGAGAGCATGAGCGAGACCGAACTCAAGAAAATGGCCAAGACGAAGCGCAAGGGAAAGCCCGAGCGCGTCGCCAAGTCCGGATGATGAGCCCGAGTCTTACGGCGCCGTGTGCTTGTCGAGCCCGGCCCAATCGAAGCTGACGCCGTGCCCGGGCCGGTCCGGGGCAATGGCATTGCCTTCGCGCAGCGGCAATGGCTCGCCGATGTAGCGGTCAAGGCCGAAGCCATGAATTTCGAGAAAGCTGCGGTTCGGGCACGCCGCGAGCAGGTGCACGGATACATCGTGCGCCCCATGCGATGTGACGGGCAGATTAAAAGCCTCGGCGAGGTGCGCGACTTTCATGAAGACGGTGATACCGCCGCAATTGGTTACGTCCGGCTCCGGGAAGCTGACGCCACCCGCTGCAATGAGGGCCTTGAACTCGTAAAGCGAGCGCAGGTTCTCGCCCGTGGCGATCGGTACGCCGCCATGCGCGACCACGCGCGCATGACCGGCGACGTCGTCCGGAATGATCGGCTCCTCGAGCCACACGAGGCCATACGGCTCGAAGGCGCGCGCCCGGCGAATGGCTTCATCGGCCGTCCAGGCCATGTTCGCGTCCGCCATGAGCGGGAAGTCGTCGCCGAGATAGCCGCGCAATCCCTTGATGCGCTCGACATCCTCCGACATGCGCGCGCGGCCCGCCTTCATCTTGATAGCCCGGAAGCCTTTGGCGAGATTGGCGTCATGCTCCTTGATGAGATCGTCGACGGAGAGATGAAGGTCGATGCCGCCAGCATAGCAGGGCACGGCGGGATCATGACCGCCGAGCAGGCGCCAGAGCGGCAGGTTCGCCCGGCGCGACTTGAGATCCCACAGCGCCATGTCGAAGGCGGATTGCGCGAGCACGCTCGGCCCGCCGCGCCCGCCATAGTGCAAACCCCACCACACTTTTTGCCAGAGCCGCTCGATGCGGTCGGCGTCGTCGTTACCGACGATCTCGGGAATGTCGCGGGTGAGCAACCGGGCGACGGCGCCGCCATTATGGCCGGTCGTGTAGGTGTATCCGACGCCCTCTGCGCCGTCGGCATCGCGCACGCGGGCCGTGATCAGCTCGAAGGAGGTCATGGTGCCGTGCGTGGAGTCCGACAGCGGTACCGGCAGTGGTACGCGGTAGAATCCGGTCTCGATCTTCTCGATGGCTGCCATGGCGTTCCTCTCCCGTGATGTTTTTTGTTGAGCGCGCGTCTATGTGACTATTCCCAGCAGTCCTCGAAGATCTGTGCATAGTCAGCGGGCGTCGGCGGACGCGGGTTCGACGGCGTGCAGTGATCGGCCATGGCGCCCTCGACCATGCGCGGGAAGACGCTCTTCGGCACGCCCATGGCATTTAGGTTCGGCGGCAGGCCGAGGCGGGCACTCAGCGCGGCGATGGCATCCGGTAGATCTGCGCTGGCAGGCAGGCCGAACACGCGCTTCAGCGTGGCGTACTTCTCTCCGACGTGATCGGCATTGAAGCGCAGGACGGCCGGCAGAATGACCGCATTGAGCGTGCCGTGATGCAACGACACCTCACTGATGCCGCCGAGCGGATGCGACATGGCGTGCACCGCGCCAAGCCCCTTCTGGAAGGCCAGCGCCCCGTGCATCGAGGCCATCATCATGTGCCAGCGTGCTTCACGATTGCCCGGCTCGTTCGTCGCTTTCTCGATCCACTTCCAAGCGCGCTCGGCGCCGTCGAGGGCAATGGCGTCGGCCGGCGGATTGATGCGCGATGAGATGAAGGTCTCGATGCAGTGCGTCAGGGCGTCCATGCCCGTAGCCGCTGTGAGCCCGGGTGGCAGGCCAAGTGTCAGCTCGGGGTCGTTGATCGCCTTCCTCGGCGCGATGTGAGGGCTCGAGAACGAGAGTTTGCGGGTATCCGCCAGCGTGATGATGGCGCCGCGTCCGACTTCGCTCCCCGTGCCGGCTGTCGTCGGAATGGCGATCACGGGCGGGGCGGTAGCGGTGATCTTCGGCAGGCCGCCGAGAATGAAGGCGTATTGTGCCAGCGGGCCCGGATGCGAGGCCATGAGGGCTGCGGCCTTGGCAAGATCGAGCGGAGAGCCGCCGCCGAGCGCAACAATGCCATTGCGGCTTGTGGCTCTGAAACGCTCGGCTGCGGCGAGCGCCGCGGCTTCGGTCGGATTGGTCGGCACGTCGTCGAAGACCTCGACGTCGATGGCCGGCTTCAGCAGCTCCAGAATGCGGTCGACGAGGCCGGCGGCGCGCAGGCCCTTGTCCGTCACGAGCAGCACGCGGCTCATGCCGATTGCGGCGCATTCCGCCGGCAGTGTCTTGATGGCGCCGAAGTCGAATTCGACGGGCACGATGTAGTTGATGAGCGCCATGGAAACCCCCGGAGTGATGACAGCACATACTGTCATGATCCGAGGGCGCCGCAAGTCATGAGGTTATGTGGGAAAACTCGCCCGCGGATGCCCAGCACATGATCGGGGGATCATGTCATGCCCAGGCATCCGCGGGGGCGGCCAGCCAAAGCCGAGCGGCGCTCAAGTCATCTTTCGGCAGGGAGGCAAGGAGCCCTCCGAGGACGACGCGGCACCACAGCGGCCACGAGACCGGCTCTCAAGGAGAAGCCGTCCCCCCTCGGACAGCATCTCCATATCGGATCCGGGTGGATTGCTGCCCCGTCAGGCGTCGGATCCACATGCTGCCGGAGGCCGGCAAGCACCAGATGAGAAAACTTATCTATACTACTCTAGTCAAGTATAATCGCGTGCAATGCCCTATGCGCTGCCTGCTGCCCGCCATGCGGCCGACGCTGCGGCAAACTAAAACTAGACTACCGGAGTCATCAAATGTAGCAAGGCCTTATGGTGGCACGGGCCATTTCGCGCCGGGGCGCCCCTTGCGGGGCGTTCCTTCGATCGATCAAGGGCGGCATGTCGCCCACACAGCCGCACAAGGGGAAAGCTGCGTGAGGACCACCGTTTTCTGCGCTCGTCTTGCGATGGGACTGATCCTGGCAGCAACCCTCTCACAGGCGCCGGCCTTCGCTCAGGCGGTGCCTCAGACGCCGCCTCAAGCGGTGCCGCAAGCGCCGTCTCAAGAAGGCCCGCAGACGACGCTGCCGCCTCCTGCGCCGCCAGTAGCGGCCACGCCATCGCCCGGTCCAGCGGTCGACCTTCCGACGACGGGGCCGTCACCTACGCCGGGCGAAGCATCCCCATCTGAAGCATCTCCATCTGCCGAGGCGGCCCCAGGGTCGCCAGCGCCCATTGCGCTCCCCCCAGTCGACAGCGAACGATCGCAGCAACTGCCCCATGACCTTTCGCCCTGGGGCATGTTCATGGCGGCGGACATCGTCGTCAAAGCGGTGATGATCGGTCTCGCGATCGCCTCGCTCGGCGTCTGGACGGTCTGGCTCGCCAAGCTCATGGAACTGATGACGGCGCGCATGGGGCTGCGGCGCGGGCTCCGGGCGCTCGCCGAGGAGCCATCGCTCGATACGGCGGCCAGGCATCTCACGCGGCGGACAGCCGTCGCAAAAGGCATGGTGAGGCTCGCCCAAGCGGAGATCGAGCTTTCGGAGGACGTGTTGAACGGCGCCGGCCTCAAGGATCGCGTAGCCTCGCGCCTTTCCGGCCTCGATGCAGCGCTGACGCGGCGCATGCGGCGCGGCATGAGCTTTCTCGCCACTGTTGGCGCCACTTCGCCGTTCATCGGCCTCTTCGGTACGGTCTGGGGCATCATGAACAGCTTCATCGGCATCTCGAAGTCGCAGACGACCAGCCTCGCCGTCGTCGCGCCCGGCATCGCGGAAGCCCTGCTCGCGACAGGCATCGGTCTCGTTGCCGCTATCCCTGCCGTGATCCTTTACAACCAGCTCAGCCGGTCGATCGCCAGCTACCGCGCGCTCGTGCGCGAAACGAGCGATGAGGTCGAGCGGCTCGTGTCGCGCGACATCGATCGCCGCGCCGCGAACCGGCCGCCCGTAGCTGTCGTGCGAAGGGGGCAGGCCTGATGGCGGGCGGTATTCGCGACAGAGACGACGGCGACGACGACGAGATGCACGAGATCAACGTCACGCCGTTCATCGACGTGATTCTCGTGCTGCTGATTGTGTTCATGGTGGCGGCGCCGCTCTCGACGGTCGACATCGCCGTGCAGCTCCCGGCGGCGACGGCGAAACCGCAGCCGCGACCCGAAAAGCCGATCTACGTGACGATCAAGTCGAACCTCGAGATTGCCGTCGGCGAGGACACCGTCTCAAAAGCCATGTTCCTGACGACGGTGGCGCGCGTCACGAACGGCAATCGCGATACGCGCCTCTTTCTGCGGGCCGACAAGACCGTGCCTTATGGTGAGTTGATCGCCGTGCTCGATCAGCTCCGCGCTACCGGTTATCTCAAGGTCGGCCTTGTCGCCCTTGAAGCCGTGCGACCGGCTGCATTCGGTGAGACTGCGCCCCAGCAGGCTCCAGCGGCGCCAGCCGCCGGTAGCCCTTGAGGACCTGCTTCAGGCCCGTGCCCGCTTGAGGTCGGGCGCTTCGCCTTCGTCGATGAGCAAGGCCTTCACCTCGGCGAGCGTCAACGTCTTGTTCTCGTTGCTGCCGAGGCGGCGCATGGCGACCTTGCCCTCTTCGGCTTCACGCTTGCCGACGACGAGAATGACCGGCGCCTTGGCGAGAGAGTGCTCGCGAACCTTGTAGTTGATCTTCTCGTTGCGAAGATCGGTCTCGACGCGCAGGCCGGCGCGGCGCAGCTCCGCTGCCACCTTCAGCGCGTACTCGTCCGCGTCCGAGACGATCGTCGCGATCACGGCCTGCACCGGGGCCAGCCACAGCGGGAAATGGCCCGCCGTGTTCTCCGTGAGAATGCCCATGAAGCGCTCGAGCGAACCGAACATCGCGCGATGGATCATGACCGGTGTGCGCTTCTCGCTGTTGGCGTCGATGTAGAAGGCGCCGAAGCGGGCAGGCAGGTTGAAGTCGACCTGGGTCGTGCCGCACTGCCAGGTGCGGCCAATCGCGTCGCGCAGGTGATATTCGAACTTGGGACCGTAGAAGGCGCCGTCGCCCTCGGCGATTGAGGTTTGGACGCGGTTGTTGGCTTCAAGCTTGATCTGGTCGAGCACGCCCATCATGGCGGTCTCGGCCTTGTCCCACAGCTCGTCCGCGCCAACGCGCTTCTCGGGCCGCGTCGCGAGCTTGATGTGAATGTCCTCGAAATCGAAGTCCTTGTAGATCGACAGCATGAACTGATTGATGTCGAGGCACTGCTCGGCGATCTGATCCTCCGAGCAGAAGATGTGTGCATCATCCTGTGTGAAGGCGCGCACACGCATGAGGCCGTGCAGGGCGCCCGACGGCTCGTAGCGATGCACGCAACCGAACTCCGCGATCTTGATCGGCAGCTCGCGATAGCTCTTCAGGCCGTGCTTGAAGATCTGCACGTGACCAGGGCAGTTCATGGGCTTCAGGGCGAAAACCCGCTCGTCCTCCGTCTCGGTCACGAACATGTTCGCGTGATAGGTCTCCCAGTGTCCCGAGGTCTCCCAGAGCGAGCGCTCGAGAAGCTGCGGTGAGTTCACCTCGACATAGCCTTCGGCCACCTGCCGGCGCCGCATATAAGTGATGAGGCCCTGAAAGAGCGTCCAGCCCTTCGGGTGCCAGAACACGGTGCCGGGCGCGTCATCTTGGAAGTGGAAGAGATCCATCTCGCGGCCGAGCTTGCGGTGGTCGCGCTTCTCCGCTTCCTCGAGCTGCGTGAGATAGGCAGCCAGCTCCTTTTCCTCGGCGAAGGCGGTGCCGTAGATGCGCTGGAGCTGCGGGCCTTGCGCATCGCCGCGCCAATAGCTGCCCGAGAAGCGCATGAGCTTGAAGGCTTTGCCGATCTGCCCGGTCGAGGTCATGTGCGGGCCGCGGCAGAGATCGAGCCAATTACCCTGGCTGTAGATCTTGACGTCCTCGCCCTCGGGAATGGCGTCGACCAGCTCGACCTTGAAGAGCTCGCCCTTCGAGCGGAAATAGTCCTTCGCCTTGTCGCGGCTCCACACCTCCTTTTTGAAGGCGGCGTTGCGCGCGATGATCTCCTGCATCTTCTTCTCGATGACGGGAAGATCTTCGGGCTTGAAGGGCTCGGCCTTGGCGAAGTCGTAGAAGAAGCCGTTCTCGATGACCGGGCCGATGGTGACCTGCGTGCCGGGCCAGATGTCCTGCACGGCTTCGGCGAGGACGTGCGCGGCATCGTGCCGGATCAGCTCCAGGGCTTCCGGGTCCGTGCGCGAGACGAACCGGATCTCGGCGTCGGCCGTGATCGGGTCGGCAGCGTCGCTCAAGGTTCCGTTAAGGACCATGCCGACCGTGCGCTTCGCCAGGGACGGCGCGATCGACTTCGCCACGTCGATGCCGGTGGTCCCGTTGGGGACCTTGCGTTTTGCGCCATCCGGAAATGTCAGGGTGATTTCAGTCATCGGAGGGTCTCCTCTCACTCACTGCCAACCAAGCAGGTAAGACGGATGTCTTGCGGAGGGGGCTTGTGCAGGTCGCCGGGCCGGGTGTCAAGGTAAGCACGCCTGAGAACCAGGGGCCCGTCCGGCGAGCGGCACAAGGTGTCGCGCGCGAGAGAGATGGCTGGCGCCGATGGAGCCGCCCATGTAACGTACGGCGGCCGGCGCGGGTAAACCCGACGTCAAGGCAGGACAGAAAGGCCGCGATTGTTAAGATGAATCGGTTTGAACGCCTGTTCGGTTTCCGGGGCGAGGCCAAGGTAAAATATCTGGACGGTGAGTTTCAGGTCGTTTCGCCGGGGGACTATGTCGTCTGCGCGGTGACCGGGGAGCCGATCCCGCTCGCGGAACTGCGCTATTGGAGCGTCGAGCTGCAGGAGCCCTACGCCACGGCCGACGCCTCGCTTCGCCGCCATCTGGAGACACGCCGCCCGCGCGGTGGCCGGTAGAGCGTGATGTTGCAGGACGTTTTGTCGCGACCCCCACTCGAGGCGGCTGGGAATTCTGCGCACGCAAACTGAGAATTGAGTTGATTTCACTGGTGATCGGCTGGCCAAGATAGTGCCGCAGTTGTTAGGCTAGTTCCCCGGACCGGGGCGTGAGCCATTGATAGGGGTATTTCAGGCCAGCGCAGTGCGCTAAGCGTGGCCTGCGGAGAGATGAGATGCCTTTCGCGCGTGTCGCGCTGATCGCCGCCCTTGTGGCTTGCCCACTCTGCCAGCCGGCCAACGCGCGCGGTAATGAGAGCCAATCCGAGGTGCGGCCGTCCTTCGGCGGGTATCTCGCGGGGCGCGTTGCGCGGGGCTTGCACGACACCGAGTCCGCGGCGGAATTCTTCAGGCGCGCCCTGTCGCGGGATCCCGAGAACGAGACGCTCCTCGAGCAGTCGCTCCTGATGGATGTTACCGAGGGGCAGATCTCGGAAACGGTCGATCTGGCGCAGCGCCTGCTGGCGATGCACGCTTCGCACCGCGTTGCCGGGCTCGTGCTCGGCGCGGAAGCGGCGAAGCGATCGGACTACGCTGACGCCAGCGAGAAGTTCAAGCGCGCTGCAGTGAGCCTCGTCGGCGAGGTGACGAGCACGCTTGCGACGGCCTGGACGCGCTACGCGAGCGGTGATGTCGATGGGGCGCTCGCGCAGCTCGATGGACTGAAGCAGGCCGACTGGGCGCAGTTCTATCTCCGCTATCACAAGGCGCTGATCAGCGATCTTGCCGGACGTCACCAGGAAGCCGGGCGGCTCTACGAGCGCATTTTCCGCAGCGAGCAGCGCCTCGTGCGGTTGACGCTCTCCTATGCCCAGCACGCGGCGGCGCGTGGCGATCGCAAACTCGCGCGCTCGATCATCAACGAGCATTCGCGGCGGACGACCGGGAACGTCCACCCGTATATCACCGCGCTCGGAGAGGCTCTCGATCGCGGCGACAAGATGCCTCTGCTCGTTGCGAGCACGAACCAGGGATTGGCGGAGGTCTTCTTCGGCCTTGGCGAAGCGCTCTCGAGCGAAGGCGGCGTTGGTCTCGGGACGGTCTACCTGCAACTCGCGCTCCATCTGGATCCGGAGTCACCGTTCGCACTCGCCGCGCTGGCGTCCGTCTACGAGACGACGAAGCGCTACGAAAACGCGATCCGGACCTACGAGCGGATTCCGGATGGCACGCCGATCGAAGGCTCCATCAGGGTCAGGAAGGCGCTGCTGCTCAATCAGCTCGAGCGCCTCGACGAATCGCGCACGCTGCTCGAGCGTATGGCGGACGAGGACGGCACGGATATCCGTGCGCTCGATGCGCTCGGCAATATCATGCGCTCACGCAAGCGCTATGACGAGGCGATTACCTACTACGACCGTCTGATCGATCGGATGGGGCCGCCACAGAAGCAGCACTGGACGTTTTTCTTTGCGCGCGGCACGGCCCATGAGCGCTCCAAGAACTGGCCTAAGGCGGAGAGCGACCTTCAGCGCGCGCTGAGGTTGTCGCCCGATCAGCCGTCGGTGCTGAACTATCTGGGCTACTCCTGGGTCGACCAGAACAAGAATCTGAAGCTCGGCATGGAGCACATCCGCAAGGCCGTGCGGCTGCGCCCCGATGATGGTCATATCGTCGACAGCCTCGGTTGGGCGCACTTTCGGCTCGGCAATTACCGTGAGGCGGTGCGCTATCTCGAGCGGGCCGTCGAGCTGATGCCACAGGACCCAATCCTCAACGATCATCTCGGCGACGCCTATTGGCGGGTCGGGCGGCGCCGTGAGGCACGCTTTCAGTGGAACCAGGCGCTGACGCTCAATCCCGAGCAAGAGGACGTCGACAAGATCAAGTCGAAACTGGCTGAGGGGCTGCCCGCGCGGACACGGCCACGCACTGTGAAGCGCCCCAATCAGCAGGCGCGTGGCGACGCGCAGCGCAAGAAGCGCACAGACAACCAGATTGGGCCGGCCTCGCAGCAGCTCCGGTAAATGTCCGCGACACCTCCTGTGATTCTGACCGAAATCGCGCGCGCGAAGGTCAATCTCACGCTTCGCGTGCTGGGCCGGAGGCTCGACGGCTATCACGAGCTCCAGAGCCTGGTCGGATTCGCCGACATCGGCGATGAGGTGACGTTGGAGGTGGGCGCGCCGCCGGGGGTGACGGCAAGCGGCCCATTTGCAAGCGCCATCGACGGCGAGAACATTGCTGCCCGCGCTCTGCGGGTGCTCGCGGAGAGCGCGCCAAGCCTTTCTTTAGGCAGCGTGCACATCGACAAGCGGCTGCCGGTGGCGGCCGGTATCGGCGGAGGCTCGGCCGATGCCGCCGCCGTCCTGCGCGCGGTCCGCCGCGCGAGCCCAAGCGCCGCTGCAACGATCGATTGGCGGTCGCTCGCGGCCTCGCTCGGTGCTGATGTTCCCGTCTGTCTGGAGAGTTCAGCCCAGCTCATGTGGGGTATCGGCCGTGAGACGGCGCCGGTGCCGGCGCTGCCGCCTCTGCCCGCAGTCCTCGTCAATCCTGGGGTGTTGCTGGCGACCGCGGCCGTCTTCCGGGCACTCGGGGCGGCGCCCGCACCTGCTCAGGTGATTGCGCCTGCCTTACCGATGTCCTTCCCGGACGTTGCTTCGGTCCTGGCTCATGTCGGCGCGGGCACGAACGATCTCGAGGCGACGGCGCTGGGGCTATGCCCAGCGATCGGCGCCGTCCTGTCGACGCTTGGCGGTGAGCCCGGTGTTCGCCTCGCCCGCATGTCGGGGAGCGGTCCGACGTGCTTTGCGCTTTTCGAGACCACCGCGGCTGCCGAGGCGGCCGCGGAGCGCATCCGCGGGCGCAATCGAGGTTGGTGGGTAAAGGCGACGACACTTCGCTGAGGGCCGTTCTCGGTCCAAATGCTTGACGCCGGCTTGTGCTCGCGCTGAGAAATTTACCTTCTCGCAGGTAATGTGAAACTGCATAAAGTTGCTCGCAATCGCTTTACGCGACTGCAGCCATCGTCCTTCTATCGTCCGCCTTGCAGGGGTCTGGAGGCGGAAGTCGATGAGGGACGTTAACGGGGCAGGGCGCTGTCTGGCGGCATGGCGAGGCTTGTGCGCGCTCTCCCGGCGTTTCCGAGCCGATCAGAGCGGCGTCACCATCATCATCTTCGCAATTGGCTTCTCGGTCTTCGGTCTCGCGGCTGCGATCGCGATCGACTATGCGCGGGTCGAGATCGAGCGGCTTCGTATGCAACGCGCGATCGACGCCGCTGCCCTTGCCGCTGCCCATCGCCTCGGCAGGCCTGATCAGGAAGAATCCGGCCCGGCAACTGCCGAGGCCTTTTTCAAGGCCAACGTGCCCCAGGGAACCAAGCTCTCCATCAAAGACATGAAGATGGACGTGGCGGCCGGTGAAGTGACGATCACGTCGGGCGGGCGCCATCCGACCACCCTGATGGGGGCGTTTGGCGTGAGAGACATTGGCCTCGCGGCCGGCACGCGGGTCATGCGCGGTGACGGCACTGTCGAGGTCGCACTCGTGCTCGACAACTCCGGATCCATGGCCGGCAGCTATATAGCCGACCTCAAGGATGCTGCCCGCAGTCTCGTCGATATGGTTTTTGCTGGCGCCATGGGCAACGACAAGGTCCACATCGGCGTGGTGCCGTTTGCGGGCTCGGTCAATGTCGGCGCCCATCATCAGGATGCGGGCTGGATCGACACCGAGGGAGAGTCCCCGGTCCACCATGAAAATTTCGCGTCACCGCGCACGCGCTTCCAGCTTTTCAGCGATCTCGGTACGTCATGGCGCGGTTGTGTCGAAGTGCGTCCAGCGCCTTATGATGTCAACGATGCGACGCCGTCGTCGGGGACGCCGGCGACGCTGTTCGTGCCGATGTTTGCGCCCGACGAGCCCGATAAGGGCAACGCCGGCGGCGGGTCCTACCCGAACAGCTACCTCAACGATTTCGGCGGCAGCTGCCCGACGCCCGAGCAGGTGTGCGTCGACTACAATACGCGCCGCCAGCGCTGCGATGAGTACGGCCCGAAGCCGTTGGCGCCTGCCGACGCGCAATCGCGCATGTGCAAGTACGAGGGCGCTTCGACACCATCCGGCCTCGGCCCGAACTACGGGTGCACGACGGCGCCCCTGACCGAGCTCACGTCCTATAAGGAGGATGTGACGGCGGCCATCGATGCGATGACCGCGAGCGGTCTCACCAACATTGGCGAAGGGTTGATGTGGGGGTGGCGCCTGCTCTCGCCCGAAGCGCCGTTCACCACGGGGCGGTCCTGGAGCGAGGAAAAAAACCAGAAGGTCATCGTCCTGATGACGGACGGCCAGAATACTTACACCAGCTCCAAGGGCAATCACAATTGGACGCCCTATGGCGCCTTCGGCTTCGGCGTGAAGGGCCGGCTCGGCAGCACGAACTCGGCGTCGGCGCTCACAAATGCGATGAATGCGAAGACGCGGGCGGCCTGCACCAATGCGAAGGCGCGCGGCATCGTCATCTACACGATCGCTTTCCGGCTGGAGAACGACAGTACGACCAGTGCCCTGCTCAGAGATTGCGCGAGCGAGAGCTCCAATGCCTACTCTGCCAGTGATGGCGCCAAGCTGAATCAGGTGTTCCAGAACATAGGCCGCGAGATTTCGAATCTGCGTGTCGCCGGCTGATTTAGCGACGATTGCGCGGCGGACTGAAGGTTCGGTCGCCGCGCAATAGGTCTATGTTCCGGATACAGCAAGCTTATGCACAGTTCGCTCTGTTGCTTGCGGTGGCTGTGAGGTGAGCCTTGCGCCCAAGGCGCGCAGCGCGGTGCAGCGCTTCGCCATAGTGGGCGAAGTTGGCCACTCAACGCGGTTGCAGCTGATGAATGCCGTACCGACACGACGGACCGGGCGGCTGGGACAAGCTGTGGATGGGCCCGGTAAAGGTCACAGGGTGCACTGAGGGGAGGCTGTTCCCTTCGAAAGATTTCGTGATCACTTGTTGGTGTGGGGTAGGCAGGGACCTGGCGGTCGAGGCCTCGCCTGAGGATGCGGTCATGGCAGTGACAGCACCAGGTTGGGTTTCAGTAAGGGTCACGACGTCCGACAGTGCACGCGTTCTCCGATGCGGCTCCTGCGTGGTGGAGCCCTGAGGAAGGGAACGTGGCGCGATCGGCGTATGGCTTGTCTGCCCCGGCTGGGGGCCAGATGTATTGCGTCGCGTGGGTCCTCCGTATCAGCGGGGGCATGTGACTGTGTTCGAAAGTACGTTCAATTCGTGGATCGGCATTCGCCGGTTTGCTCTTCTCTTCCTGGCGGCGTGCGCGGTCTGCTTCGGCAGCACGCATGTCGTCGCGCAGGGACAGCAAGCGTCTGGCTTCGGTACGGATGCCAGCCACCGTTCCTATCTCAGGGTGCCGGCCAATGCGCCGCTGCCTGCGACGCGCAGGATCACGATTGGTGTCGACAAGTCGATGCTGATCGAGCTGCCGGTCGATCTGGAGAACGTCCTCGTATCCAATCCCGAGGTCGTCAACGCCGTCGTCAAGTCGCAGCGCCAAGTCTACCTACTCGCCAAGGATCAGGGCGAAGCCAACGCATTCTTCATGGGTGCCAACGGGCAGAAGGTTCTTCTGCTCGAGATTGTGGTGGCACGCGATCTCTCGGCGATCAGCGAAGCGCTCCATCGGCTTCTGCCGGGCTCGAAGATCACTGTCGACACGATGGGCGACAATGTGGTGCTGAGCGGCAGCGTGATGACGCCCGTGGATGCCAATCGCGCCGCCGAGCTCGCACAGCGCGCGATGAAGAAGCCGGACAGCGTGGTCAATATGCTGACCGTGGTGGAACCCGCCAAGGAGCAGGTTCTGCTGAAAGTCACGGTTGCGGAAGTTCAACGCGAGGCATTGCGCCGTCTGGGTGTGGACGTGCAGAACGCGTTGCTGCATTCGGGCAACTTCACATTCCAGAAGATAATCACGAACGCGTTTCCCGTGACCGGTGCGGTGGCGCCCACGATTGCATCTGGAGTTTCTGGAGCCGCTGGAACGGCGGGGCCGGTTGGCTGGCAAACGGGGAACCAGTCCGTGGCGGCCGTTGTCGAGGCGCTTGAGAGGACTGGGTTGATGCGCACGCTGGCGGAACCCAATCTCACGGCGCTGTCCGGCGAGTCTGCGAGCTTCATTGCCGGCGGAGAATTTCCCATACCGCTTCGCGGCAGCAATGGCGATCTTTCTGTCGAGTTCAAGTCCTTCGGTGTCAGCACGAAGTTCAAGCCAGTAGTGCTGAGCGACGGGCGCATCAGCCTTTCGATTGGTGCTGAGGTGAGCGAGCTCTCGACCGAAGGCGCAGTTGTGGCGGCAGGTATCTCTATACCCGCACTAAAAAAGCGATCGGCCGAGACAACGCTCGAATTGCCGAGTGGTGGAACGCTTGCCATGGCCGGGATGCTTTCGGACGACACGCGCCAGAACGTCGACGGTGTGCCGGGCCTCAAGAATTTGCCAATTCTCGGTCAGCTCTTCCGCTCGAACGACTACCGTCGCCGTGAGACTGAGCTCGTCATTCTCGTGACGCCCTACATCGCGACGCACATGACGAAGGCGCAAGCCGCGAAGCCGGACAAGAACTTTGCTCCGGCGAGCGATCTCAAGAGCATCTTCTTCGGCCATATGCACCGATTGTATGGCCCGATCGGCGGCTCGCTCGAAGGCGAGTTCGGATTCATCATCGCCTATCCCGATGCGGGCACGAAAGGTTGACCACGATGTCCAATGCAGCATCGAGATTGCGCGCCATCAGCGTGATCGCCGCGACGACAGCCGTTGTGGCAAGCCTCGCGCTTGCCGCTTGCGATGAGCGTCATCCGCGCTTGCCGGATTACATGGGTGTTGCGCTCAACGACGTGGATGCACGTCATCCCATCGGCTTCGTCGACGAGCGGCATGTGCTCAACATCGATACGCCGCCTCGGGCCCGCGACGTCAGCCACAATCAGGCTGCGGACATGCACCGCTTCGTCGCGCGCTACAAGGCGGAAGGCGTGGGGCGGCTTTCGATCTCGGTGCCTGGACACGCCGACGCCGGCACGTCGCAGGTTCTAGCGGAGCTTGGGCGCATTATGCGCGACCTCGATGTCGCGCCCCAGCGGGTCGTGAGGGTTCGTCATGCGGATGGGAAACGCTCGCGGCCTGTCGTGCGGCTGAGCTACGCCGCACCTCAGGCGGTCGCGCCGGAATGCGGCCACTGGCATCGCGATGTTGCGCGCGATCCGGAGCGCCTCAACTATCCCGAATTCGGTTGCGCGACGCAGCGCAATCTCGCCGGCATGGTCGCGAACAGCCGCGATCTTCAGCGGCCGCAGGACGAGCAGCCGCGCTCGGCGGAGCGACGCTCGCAGACATGGAGCAACTACATCGCTCCCGAGACCAAGGACAATGTCGAGACCAAGGCCAAGGCCGAGAGCACGACGACCAAATAGTCTTCAGTTCGACTTGATGTCGGCCCACTCGGGATGGCGGTCGAACTGTGATTTCACGTACGGGCACAGCGCGAAGATCTTGAAGCCCTCGCTGCGGGCATCCGCGATGAGCCGGTCGACCATCGCCTTCGCGACACCCATGCCGCGCATGGAATCCGGCGCGAGCGTGTGATCCGCGATCACCAGCGTCGGACTCGCGCGCGAGAACGTCAGCTCGCCTTCTCCCTCGACCCCCTCGATGTGGGCGACGTAGCGGCCCTTGGTTGGTGTCAGCTCCCGCTCGATCTTGATTTCGGCCATCACGCATCTCCATCCGAATGTTGTCGGTTACAATTCAGCGCCGATTGCAACCGATCGCAATCGATCTTTCTTTGGGATGACCGGTTTGCCCGACCATCCCGCTGGTTGCGCGATCATTAAGCCGCGAGCTTGGCGGCCAAGCCAGCCACGTGACGCCCCTGGAAGCGGGCACCGGCAAGCTCATTCTCCGAAGGCTGGCGCGAGCCGTCACCATCGGCAATGGTCGAAGCGCCGTAAGGTGAGCCGCCCGTCACTTCCTTCACGCCCATCTGGCCTTGGAAGGAATAGGGCAGGCCTGCAATGACCATGCCGTGGTGGAGCAGCACGGTGTGGGTCGAGAGGATCGTGCTCTCCTGCCCGCCATGTTGGGTCGCGGTCGAGGTGAAGACGCTGCCGACCTTGCCGATCAGCGAGCCCTTCATCCAGAGCCCGCCGGTCTGATCGAGGAAGTTCTTCATCTGCGCGGGCATGTTGCCGAAGCGCGTCGGCACGCCGAACACGATGGCATCGTAGTTCGGCAGATCATCGACGGTCGCGATAGGAGCCGCCTGATCGAGTTTGAAGCCGGACTTCTTCGCGACCTCCTCCGGAACGATCTCGGGGACGCGCTTGATATCCACCTGGGCGCCCGCTTCGCGCGCGCCTTCGGCAACGGCTCCAGCCATCTTCTCGATATGGCCGTAGCTCGAATAGTAGAGAACCAGAACTTTGCTCATGATCTTTTCTCCCGTTGTATCGTTCGCTTAGGGCGACAGCGGTCTCTCAGCGTCCTCCGCTAACAGCGTGCGGAGGGACGAGTTCCTCCAGGCGCCGTCGTCGCGCAGCGTCTCTGCCCTCGCCCACAGATATGGACTGGTGTTGGGTGCTTCAATCCACTAGGAAATGGCCAGACTGCATCCAATTTGGATACAATGGCGCATGGACAAGCTCGAGGCCATGAATGCGTTTGCCAAGGTCGTGGTCCTTGGCAGTTATGCCGAGGCCGGCCGTGCGCTGGGTCTCACGCGTTCCGCGGTCAGCAAGGCCGTGATGGAGTTGGAGCAGATCCTCGGCGCCCGGCTGCTCGACCGCACGACGCGGCGCGTCAGTCCTACCGAGGCCGGGCTTTCGTACTACGAGCGCTGCCTCGAGATTCTCTCACGCATCGAGGAGACCGAGCTTCAGGTCTCTCGCCTTCATGAAGAGCCGCGGGGCCTGCTGCGCATCAACGCGCCCATGTCATTCGGAATGCTCTATCTGGGGGACGCCATCGCTGACTTCATGGCCGCCTATCCGGATCTCAATGTCGAGATGACGCTGAACGATCGCTTCATCGATCCGCTCGAGGAGGGCGTCGACGTCACGGTCCGCATCGCGGCGCTGACGGATTCGAGCCTGATTGCGCGCAAGCTCGCGCCCGCGCGACGCGTTCTGGTGGCATCGCCTGCCTACCTCGCCGGGCACGGCACGCCCGCCCAGCCCGAAGATCTCGCGCAGCATCGCTGGCTCGGCTATGGCGCGACGGGGGTGCAGCGCTGGTCGTGCACCAAGGCAGACGGCAGCACAGCATCGATACCGCTGAAGATGGCGCTGAATTCCAACAACGGTCATATCCTGCGCAATGCCGCGCTCGCCGGACAGGGCATTACGGAGCTGCCGACATTCCTCGTCGGGTGCGATATTGCTGCAGGCGATCTTGCCCTGGTACTGCCCCGGCACGAACGGATGGGGCTCGGCATCTACGCGCTCTACACGCCGAACCGCTATCTGGCCGCGAAGACGCGCGTGTTCATCGACTTTCTGGCGGCCCGGTTCGGCGCGCGACCGGAATGGGACCGGTTCGACGCGGCTTGAGGCTTTCAGCCGCCGAACGTGGCGCTACACTGGACCGCGATGGGACTGCGCCTCGGGGCGCAGGGAAGGAAGGCATACAATGGTCGACAAAACCGAGGCGCTCGATCTCGTTCTCTCGCGGCGGTCGCTTTCGCCGCGATTTCTGATCGCGCCGACGCCGACGCCCGAGGAACTGGCGCTGATCCTTCGCGCGGCAGCTGCGGCACCCGATCACAAAAATCTGAAACCCTATCGGTTCATCCTCATTCCGACCGAGCGCCGTGACGATCTCGCCGCCGCCTTTCGCGAGGCCAAAGCCGAGCGCGATCCCGGGGCGCCGGCCACCGAGATCGAGCGGGCCGGTGAGAAGGCTTATCGCGGCGCCATGCTTCTGGCGGTGGTGCTGCGCATTGTCCGCGATCATCCGCGCGTTTCGGTCACCGATCAGATGCTGGCTGCCGGCGCGGCGATCGAGAACATGCTGCTCGCGGCCTCGGCACTCGGTTATGCCGGCTGTCTGCGCAGCGGGAATTCGGCGACGTCGCGCCGTGTCCGTCTCGCGCTCGGCCTCGCCAACGAGGAGGAACTAGCGGCATTCCTCATGCTCGGTACGCCGGCAAGGGCGCCCTCGCGGCGTGAGGATGATGCTCGCGATCTGCTCAGCGTCTGGGAATAGCGCCGCGCCCTCGAATTTTTGTTCTGTGGACGCCGAGCAGCCGGTGGCTATAGTGCTCGTGTGGCGTTCGACGGGTCCGATGCGCGGTCTGCGCTCAGGCCCCGTGATGATGGCGGGTACCGCCTCCGCGACTGGATCGCGGCCGATCGCGGCTGTGGAGCACCTGATGCTCCGGAGAGCCGTCGACGCTCACCTCAATCGCTGATTTCTGGCGCGTGATGCGGCGTGGACCTGCGTGCTTTTGCATGTGCGGCGACGCCATGGAGGCGTCGTGAGTTCACTGCTGTCGTTTGCTCATCGGCAAATTGGCGCGCTACTGCTCGGGTGCGTGATCGTATTCTCATGCGCCGCGTCCGAACGCGCCGCTGAGCTGGGGCCCTGGCAACCCGAAGCTGTGCCGCGCCTCGACCTTCCGACGCTCGACGGGCGGGCCGCAGCTCTTTCCGCGGAATCTGACAAGCTCGTCATCGTCCATTTCTTCGCCACGTGGTGCGAGCCGTGCCGCGATGAGCTGAGGTCACTCGAGCGCCTCGCCCAAACACTCGATGGGCGCCCCTTCCGAATACTTGCCATCGATGTGGGTGAGCCCGCCGACCGCGTTCGCCGCTTTCTCGACCGCAACAAGATCAGCCTGAGATTTCCGGTGCTCATCGACTTCGACAAGCAGTCGATGCGCTCGTGGAGCGTGGAAATGCTGCCCACGTCGTACGTGCTCGATCGCACGCTGTGTCCGCTGTGGGAGGTCGCTGGCGCGCTCGAATGGCATGTTGGATCGACACTGTCGATGATCGAGCGCGAGGTTGCGCGGATAGAGCAGGGGCCGCGTGAAGTACGTCAAGATAACTGCATGGTCAAAGGAGGAAGCCAATGAAAATCGATCGTCGCGAGCTACTGAAGTACGGCGCATCGGGCGCTGCTATGGCCGCTATTCCGGGCAGTGCGTGGGCACAGGCCGGTTCGGGCGTGCTCTTTGCGCCGACGCCCGGCGCATGGAGTACCTACGAAATCACGACACGGGTGGAAATCCTCAATCCTGAGGGTGAGACGCAGGTCTGGCTGCCGATCCCGGCTTTCGAGGGTGAGGGCTGGATCAAGCCCGGTGAGACGACCTTCCAGATGAAGAGCGGCAAAGCGGCAATTGTGCAAGATCCGAAGTCCGGCGCGCGCCTTCTGCACGTCTCCTGGCCCGCGAAGGAGCCGGAGCTCGAACTCACGGCAGTGAGCCGCTTCTCCGCGCGCGACCACAAGGTCGATCTCGGTAAGTCCGATCCATCGGTCAAGCTCAGCGCCGAGCAGCACGCGCGCTATACGGCCAGTACGTCGACGCTGCGACTGGCCGGGATCGTCACGGAGACTGCCGCGAAGATCACGGGGGGCGCCAAGGACGACCTCGACAAGGCGAAGCGCATCTACGACTGGATCGTCGACAACACCACGCGCAATCCTAAGACGCGCGGCTGCGGCACCGGCGATATCGAATCGATGTTGAAGAGCGGCAACCTCACCGGCAAGTGTGCGGACCTCAACGCGCTCTTCGTCGGGCTCGCGCGCGCGTCTGGTCTCCCGGCACGCGATATCTACGGCGTTCGCGTTGCACCTTCGGCGTTCGGCTACAAGAGCCTCGGCGCCGGGTCAGCCAACATCACACGGGCGCAGCATTGTCGTGCGGATGTTTTCGTCGACGGCATCGGCTGGATCCCGGTCGATCCCGCGGATGTGCGCAAAGTCATCCTTGAAGAGCCGCCGGGTAGTCTTGCCGCCGACGATCCCAAGGTGAAGGCGGCGCGGTCCGCGCTATTCGGATCATGGGAGATGAACTGGCTCGGCTACAACGACACGCACGACATCGTTCTGCCGGGCTCCAAAGGGCCGCCGCTGTCCTTCCTCATGTATCCCCAGGCGGAGACGGCGCGCGGTCGCCTCGATGAACTCGACCCCGACAATTTCAAGTACACGATCAACATGCGTCAGCTTCCGGCGTAGCAATCTTCTCGATGTTTTGCAGCCGCGTCGGGGATGCTAAGCCCCCGGCGCGGAAATCGTGCTGGAAGGGCCTGAAACATGCGGCGCATCTATCTCGACTACAATGCCAGCACGCCGATCAGCCACGGCGCTCGCATGGCCATGGTGCCTTATCTCGAGCACGCTTACGGCAATCCCTCGAGCCTGCACTGGGCCGGTCAACACGCGCGCGCGGCCGTCGAAGGGGCTCGGAGCGAGATCGCGGATCTTCTGGGCGCGTCGCCTGAGGAGATCATCTTCACGAGCGGCGGCAGCGAAGCCAACAATCTCGCGCTCAAGGGCGTGGCGTTCGCACGCCGCGGAAAAGGGCGCCATATCATCACCGCGCAAGCAGAGCATCCGGCGATCGAGGCGCCGTGCGCGTTTCTGGAGCAGATCGGTTTCGAGGTCACGCGCGTGCCGGTAGACGCCACGTGCCGTGTCGATCCCGAAGCGGTGGCTCGTGCGATAAAGACGGGCACGATCCTCGTCAGTATCATGCACGCGAACAACGAGGTCGGCACGATCAACCCGATAGCGGAGATCGCGCGTATTGCGCACGCTAATGGTGCGCTCATGCATACCGATGCCGCACAGTCGGTCGGCAAGGTCGAGACGAGAGTCGATCCGCTCGGCGTCGATCTTCTGACAATGGCCGGTCATAAGTTCGGTGCGCCGAAGGGTGTCGGCGCGCTCTATGTGCGGAGCGGAACGCCCCTGGAGCCACTCATCCATGGTGCCGCGCATGAGCACGGTCGACGCGCTGGAACAGAGAGCGCACTTCTCGCGGTGGCGCTCGGCGCGGCAGCACGCGAGGCGGCAGACCTTGCACCTGTGCAGCGGGTGAAGGCGCTGCGCGAGCGGCTTTGGATGCTTTTGCAGGCCCACTTCGGCGATCGCATTGTGCTGAATGGGCATCCTGAATTTCGGCTGCCCAACACCGCCAACATCTCATTCGTCGGCAAGGTCGGCGCGGACCTTCTTGCGGGGCTCGATGGTGTTGCCGCCTCGACGGGGTCCGCGTGCCACAGCGGCCATGTCGAGCTGTCGCCGGTTCTCAAGGCCATGGGCGTCGCGCCCGAGGTGGGCATGGGGGCGATCCGCTTCAGTCTCGGCCGGGCGACGACCGAAGCGGAAATCGACGCCACCGTTGCCGACATCGCCAAAGTCCTGCGCGCTGTGGCGCCGTGAAAACCAGTTTGGCTCCGATATATCGGGGAGAATATACGCCAGAGACGAAGCTTTACCGGCGGCGGGCTCCGTGATGCCGTCGAGGCGGCGAGGATAGGCGGCCCGGAACATATCTCCCACGCCGCGGCACGCATCCTGTGCTATGGCTGATCGTGATCGCCAGGCATTGCGCCCGCCCGCAACATACCCAGCCGGAACGCACCATGACGCGCCTTACAATACGCATCGATTTCGACGGTGGCCGCCAGGTCGGCCACGGCAAGATCCGCCTTCTCGAACTCATCGGCGAGCACGGCTCGATCAGCGGCGCGGCGCGGCAGATGAAAATGTCCTATCGGCGTGCGTGGTTGCTGGCAGATGAGGTCAATCGCATGTTCAGCGAGCCCGTGCTTGAGACGCAGCACGGCGGCGCCGGGGGCGGGCACGCACGGCTCACGTCATTTGGTCATGCCTTGGTCGGGCACTACCGCGCCATCGAGGCCCAGGCGCTCAAGTCGTTCGGCAAGCAGATTGCCGATCTCGAACGGCGTCTTACCCCGGCAGAGAAGGTAGCCTCGCGATAGGCGATAGGCGATCGGCCTCGGGCGATGCTGCAGATTTGCGCGACGCGACATATCCCAAGAGAAATAACGCTTGCCACGCGCGGGCCGGACTTTTAAGAGCGCTGTATCGTTCAGTATATCTCGAAGCAGCGGAGCAGAACCATGCGCACGCGCCTTTCATGGCTGAAGCTGCCGATGGCCGTCCTGGCCTCGGTCATGATCGCCACCACCATGTCGGCGGCTGTCCGCGCGGCGGAGGTCAAGGTCGCGGTCGCAGCGAACTTCACCGAGGCAGTCAAGGAGATCGGCGCGCTCTTCGAGAAGGCGACGGGGCATAAGGCCGTCTTCAGCTTCGGTCCGACAGGCGGTCTCTGCAATCAGATCACGCAGGCCGCGCCCTTCGAGGTCTTCCTGGCGGCCGATCAGGCGACGCCCGCAAAGGCCCTGAAAGAAGGTCATGGTGTGGAGGGCAGTGCCTTCACATATGCGACCGGCAAGCTCGTGCTCTTCAGCAAAACCGATGGCCTGACGCTCGGCGAGCAGACGCTGAAGGACGGCAAGTTCGCGAAGATCGCCATCGCCAACCCGAAGACCGCGCCTTACGGCACTGCTGCCGTCGAGGTCATGCAGAAGCTCGGCGTGTTCGACGCGCTCAAGGGCAAGATCGTCGAGGGCAACAACATCGCGCAGACCTTCCAGTTCGTCGACACGGCCAATGCGGAAGTCGGTTTCGTCGCCTTCGCGCAGGTCGCGCTGAAGCCCGGTGGTTCGCGCTGGGTCGTTCCTGCGAACATGCACAAGACCATTGCGCAGGATGCAGTCCTGCTGAAGACTGGCGCCAACAACGAAGCGGCGAAGGCTTTCCTCACCTTTCTGAAGGGGCCTGAAGCGCGCAAGGTGATCGAGAAGTACGGCTACGGCTTCGTTGATTGAGCACTGGCGGGTGACGTGTGGGTGAGCTCGATCTTGCACAGCTTTGGTCGCCGATTCGGCTGACGATCGAGCTTGCCTTCATCACCACGATTCTGCTGTTGATCTTCGGAACGCCGATCGCATGGTGGCTGGCGCGCTCCAAGGCGCGCTGGAAGGAAGCGGTAGCGACCATCGTCGCGATGCCGCTCGTGCTGCCGCCGACCGTGCTCGGCTTCTACCTTCTCCTCATGCTCGGACCGAACGGCCCCGGCGGCTGGATTGCCGGGCTCTATGGCGCGCGCACGCTCGCTTTCACGTTCACCGGTCTCGTGATCGGGTCGGTGCTCTACTCCATGCCCTTCGTGGTGCAGCCCATCCGCAATGCCTTCGAGGCGTTCGGGGATCGGCCGCTGGAAGTTGCGGCAACGCTGCGCGCTTCGCCGTGGGATACATTCTGGTCGGTCGCCGTGCCGCTCGCGCGGCCGGGCTTTCTGACCGGCGCCATTCTGGGTTTCGCGCACACGATCGGCGAATTCGGCGTCATTCTCATGATCGGCGGTAACATCCCCGGTCAGACCAAAGTGCTCTCCGTCGCGATCTACGACTTCGTCGAGACGCAGCACTGGACGGAGGCGCACATTCTCGCGGGCGGGATGGTCGTCTTCTCGTTCGCCGTCATCCTGGCCACGATGATGCTCGGCCGGCGCTATGGACAGCAGGGCCGATGACGGTGCGCGCGGCTGAAATATCGACGGCCTTTTCCGGAGTGCTCGGCAGCTTCTCACTTGATGTCACCTTCGACATGCCCACGCGCGGCATCACGGCGCTGTTCGGCCCGTCGGGTTGCGGCAAGACGACGATCCTGCGCTGCATGGCGGGGCTGCAGCAGCTTCCTGGCCGCTTCATCATCGGTGACGAAGTCTGGCAGGACAGCGCGAAGGGCGTGTTCATCAGAACGCACGAGCGGCCGCTCGGCTATGTCTTTCAGGAGGCGAGCCTCTTCCAGCATCTGAGCGTTCGTCAGAACCTGCTTTACGGCGCGAAGCGTGCGGGCAATGCGCCTACCTCCGACGCACTCGATTTCGACGCGATCGTCGAGTTACTCGGCATTGGACACCTGCTCGAGCGTTCACCCGTCGCGCTTTCCGGCGGCGAGCGGCAGCGCGTATCGGTCGGTCGGGCGCTTCTCTCGCGGCCCCGCATCCTGCTCATGGATGAACCGCTTTCCGCGCTCGACCGTATGACGAAGGAAGAGATCCTTCCCTACTTCGAGCGCCTGCATGAAAGCCTCGCGCTGCCGATCGTCTACGTGAGCCACGACATTGGTGAGGTCGCGCGTCTCGCAGATACGCTCGTGCTGCTTGCCAAGGGGCGTGTGCTTGCCTCGGGGCCGCTCTCGGTGCTGCAGACCGATCCGAACCTGCCGCTGATCGCGGCGCCTGATGCTGCCGTGATGCTCGAAGGACGTGTGACAAGTATCGACGAAGAGTATGCGCTCACGCATTTCGCGGTCCCTGGCGGAACGCTCATCGTGCCGGGGCGACAGGGCGCACCCGACACGGAGAGGCGCCTCAGGATTGCGGCGAGCGATGTGAGTTTCACGCTCACGGCGGCGAGCGATACGACGATCCTCAACTGTCTTCCGGCGCGTATCGTTTCGATCGACGGATCGGGCAGCGAAGCGCAGGTGAATATCATTGCGGCACTGGACACAGACGGCTCCGGCGCGCGGATCGCGGCGCGGATTACGCGGAAGTCGCAAGCCACGCTCGGACTTACACCCGGCACGCCGGTCTTCGCGCAGATCAAGAGCGTCGCGCTGATGCGGTAGTCCGCACCAGCGCCAACTCGTCAATCCACGATCCGCATGATCGCCTCGATCTCGACCGGCATATTGCTCGGCAGTCCGCCCATGCCGACGGCCGAGCGCGCATGGCGGCCGCGATTGCCCAGCACTTCCACGAAAAGATCGGAGCAGCCGTTGATCACCTTCGGCTGGTCGCCGAAGCCCGGCACGGCATTGACCATGCCGAGCACCTTGAGCACCTCGACCTTGCCGAGATCACCCGCTGCGAGCTTCGCCGCTGCAAGCAATCCGAGGCCAGTGAGGCGCGCGCATTCGTAGGCCTTTTCGAGCGATACTTCCTCGCCCACGCGTCCGGTGATGAGTGAGCCGTCCGGCCGGCGCGGCCCCTGGCCGGACAGGTAGATGGTGCGCCCATCGACTTTGAAAGGCACGTAGTTGGCGACCGGTGTCGGCACTTTCGGCAGTTCGAGGCCGAGTGATTTGAGCTTTTCTTCAGGCGTCATGGCGTTGTCCCTCATGCGTTCTCGAGCTTGGCGAATTTCTGCGAGTCATTGGGGTGAAACCATTTCCCGCCGACGATCGCGCCTTCCGAGAGGATGCGCTTGTCGCCGATCAGCTTCTCGCCCATGACATCTTCGTACTCGAATTGCCCTTCCTTTACGCTCAGGAGCGTCGCATCGCCGACCGAGCCGGGCTTGAGGCTGCCGAGCTCCGGACGCTTCAGCGCGTGCGCCGCGTTGATGGTCGACTGCGCGATCACGTCGTTGAGCGGCACGCCGAGGCAAAGAAACTTCGACATGGTCGTGACCTGGTCATAGGCCGGGCCTTCGATGCAGAGCGCGTGCACATCCGACGAGATCGTGTCGGGATAAAAGCCATTCGCCAGCATGGCCCGTGCCGTCTTGAAGGCGAACGAGCCCTTGCCGTGGCCGATGTCGAACTTCACACCACGCGCGCGGGCTTCGAGCACAGCCGCCTTGACCTTGCCCTGCGCGTTGACGGGCGAATTCGGAAACGGACGAAACGCGTGCGTCAGCACATCGCCCGGCCGCAGCATGTTGATCACTTCCTCGTACGAGGGCGGCGGCTGGTCGATGTGGCACATGACCGGCATGCCCACTTCCTCGGCGACCTGCAGCGCGATGTTAAGCGGTGCCGCACCCTGCTCGCCGGATGCGTGCGCGCCGACCCGCACCTTGATGCCGATGATCACATCGCGGTTCGCATCGGCAACTTCGGCGGCCTCGCGCGGCGCCATCAGACGCAGATCCTGGCTCTCGCCGACCATGACCGTCTTGGAGAAGCCGAAGATGCCGGCGAAGGAAACGTGCAGGTAGGCGAGAATGCGCACGGCCGACGGCTCGATCACGTGCTTGCGGAAGCCGGCGAAGTTTCCGGGCCCGGCGCTCCCCGTATCGATGGCCGTCGTCACGCCCGACATGCGGCAGAATTCTTCCGCGTCGATGCCGAGGGAGGTGCCGCCCCAGTAGACGTGCGTGTGCATGTCGATGAGGCCCGGTGAGACGATCGACCCTTTGACGTCTCGCACTTCCGTGCCGGCACTGCCTTTCAAATCCTTGCCGACGGCCGCGACCTTGCCGTCCGCGAAAGCGACGTCCGCGATGCCATCGAGGTTCTGCGAGGGGTCGATGACGCGGCCCCCTTTGAGAATGAGATCGTAGGTGCTCATGAGTTTCCAGCCGGTTTTTCCCCGGGCACGCGCCGGGGCCACGCCTCAGGGTCGCGCGATCGGGCGATTAGCGCAAGCACGCCGCTGCGGGGAGAGATGTCCGGGTGTGGCATGCGGACAGTGGGGAAACATTCCGTCGCAGCTTCGGAAGGGGGATCGGCGCGCCGATGCTCGCAATCCAGGCAACAAATTGACGGAGCGTCTGATTTTCGTCCTTCTGGAACGCGCATGAGACGTTCATCGGCGCAGGAGTGATTGCACAGAAAGCCTCTCAATTTTTGCCGACGGAAGTGCTAAGGGGCAAGCGCTGCATCCAGGAATGGCGATGCGGTGCGCGCAGCCTGAGAGGACGCGCGGAGGGAAGAGGGGGCCGGAATGCTCTACGAGCTCGTCACGTTCAGCGACCAGTTCAGCCCGCTGAACGTGTTTCGCTACATCACGTTCCGCACCGGCGGGGCGATCATGACGGCGCTGCTGTTCGTTTTCCTGTTCGGGCCCGCAATCATCGACCTCCTGCGCGTCAAGCAGGGCAAGGGGCAGCCCATCCGTGAGGACGGACCGAGCAGCCACTTCTCGAAGAAGGGCACGCCGACCATGGGCGGGCTCATGATTCTCGCCGGCGTCACCGTCTCGACACTGCTCTGGGCGAACTGGTCGAACCCCTATGTCTGGATCGTGCTTGGCGTCACGCTGGCTTTCGGCGCGATCGGCTTCTACGACGACTATCTCAAGGTCACCAAGCAGACGACCAACGGCTTCGGCGGCAAGGGCCGGCTCGGTCTCGAGTTCGCGGTCGCGGGCGTTGCAACTTATGCCGTCATGCAGCTCGGCGCTCCCGGCTTTGCCGATGCATTGACCATCCCGTTCTTCAAGAATGTCCTCATCCCGCTCGGCTTTCTCTTCGTAATCCTGGGGATGCTCGTCATCGCCGGTGCGGGCAATGCCGTGAATCTCACCGACGGCCTCGATGGTCTCGCCATCGTGCCCGTCATGATTGCGGCGGCGACATTTGGCCTGATCGCCTATCTCGTCGGCAACGTGCGGTTCTCGGGCTATCTACAGATCCATTACGTGGCCGGCGTAGGTGAGCTTGCCGTGATCTGCGGGGCATTGCTGGGTGCGGGACTGGGTTTCCTCTGGTTCAATGCGCCACCCGCCATGATCTTCATGGGTGATACAGGTTCACTTGCGCTCGGCGGCGCGCTCGGCGCAATCGCCGTCGCGACCAAGCACGAGATCGTGCTGGCCATTGTTGGCGGGCTCTTCGTGCTCGAAACGCTTTCTGTGCTCATCCAGGTCGCGTCCTTCAAGCTGACCGGCCGGCGTGTGTTTCGAATGGCCCCCTTGCACCATCATTTCGAGCAGAAGGGCTGGCACGAATCGACCGTCGTGGTGCGCTTCTGGATCATCTCGGTCGTGCTGGCGCTCATCGGCCTTGCGACACTCAAGCTGCGCTGAGATCCGCGCACACGAGGAATGCCATGCTTCGTCTGGGGCTTTCGTTTTCACTAGCGGTCGCGCTCATGACATCAGCCGCCTTCGCCGAGGCGCCGCTCGGCACGCCGCCGACCTACACGGATAAGAAGCTGGGTCTGATGCCTGATGGACCGCTGCCGAATGAGGCGGCGATCCTGCGCCGGATCTGGATGCCGGGCCTCGACGAAGGCTTCGTTCCGCAGGGGCTGACGGTCGTCGACGATGCCGTCTATGTTGCCGCTTACAAGAGCGTCGAGAACGCCGGGCGCGGTCCCTGCCGCCTGTACCGGCTCGACCCCGTCAGCGGTCAGGTCACGGGTGCCCTCGATCTTCCCGCGCGATGCGGGCATGCCGGCGGTGCCTCGAGAGGCGCGCCGGGGCATCTCTGGGTTGCTGACACGCGCGATATTTTCGAGATCCAGCTCGATGTGCCGGCCAGCAAGGGTATCGGCAAGGTCGTGCGCCATATTCGCCTTACCGGGCAGGTGAAGGGTTCGTTCGCGGCGGGTACGGGCGACGCCCTTTGGCTCGGTACCTATGAGACGTTCGGCGAGCCGCGCCTCTATCGCTTTCCTCTCGCCAAACTGAAATCCGAGCTCAATGAGCAGGATGCGGACGCTTCCGTCATCGTACCGCAGCGAGCCCAGGGGGCGACCTTCGATGCCAAGGGCCAGCTCTGGGTCACGCGAAGCAGTGGCAGTTTCGGCGAGCTCGTGCGGCTGGACCAGAAGACGGGGGAGGTCCTCGCCCGCCATGCGCTTCCTGCCGGCACGGAGGACATTGGTTTTGACTCCAAGGGGCATCTTTGGACGGTCAGCGAGGCTGGCTCCAAGCGCTGGCTGGCCTGGGCGACGTTCTTTCCCATGGTCTTCCAGGTGGATATGAACCGCCTGCGGTGAGATGGTCCGCGCCAACCGGTCCCCGATTCAGGTACTATGCAACCCATGATTCCCGTCACCTCATTCGCGGGCCGCGAGGTTGCCGTGTTCGGGCTTGGGGCCTCCGGCCGCTCGACTTGCCGCGCGCTGCAGGCCGGCGGCGCTACGGTTGCGGCCTGGGATGACGGCGAGGCCGGTCGCGAGGCGGCCGCCGCCGACGGCTTCCCAATCGTCGATCTGGCGGCAGCAGACTGGAGCCGCTTCGCCGCGTTGATCCTCGCGCCGGGCGTGCCGCTGACCCATCCCGAGCCTCATTGGACCGTGAAGCGCGCCCGCGCGGGCGGCATCGAGGTCATCGGCGATATCGAGCTGTTCTTCCGCGAGCGTGCGCGCGTGGTGCCGGCTTCGCAGGTCATCTGCATCACGGGCACGAATGGCAAGTCCACGACGACAGCACTGATCGCGCACACGCTCGCAGCGGCGGGCGCGGATGTGCAGATGGGTGGCAATATCGGCGTGCCGGTGCTCGATCTCGCGCCGCTGGACGCATCGCGCATCTACGTGCTCGAGATGAGCACATTCCAGATCGATCTGACGCCGTCGCTCGCACCGACCATCGGCGTGTTGCTGAACCTTTCGCCCGATCATTTGGACCGGCACGGAACGATGTCACGTTACGTCGCCATCAAGGAGAGCCTGATCGAGCGCTCCGCCGCTGCAGTCATCGGCATCGACGAGCCGTTGAGTTCCGCGATTGCCGATCGTGCGACTGACGATGGCATTCCGGTGACTGCGATCAGCAGTCTCGGCGTGCGCCCCAGCGATGTCCCGCTTTTCTATGGCGAGGACAGCCACCTCTTCTACGTTGCGGTGGATGCCTTGCCGGTCGATGTTGGCAGTCTTGCCGGCATCGGATCGCTGCGTGGCGGACACAACATGCAGAATGCGCTTGCCGCGCTGGCCACCGCGTCGCTTGCTCTGCCGAACGTGGCGATGGCCGATCATATCGAGGCTTTCCGCTCGTTCCCCGGCTTGCCGCATCGCATGGAGGAGGTCGGCCGCAAGGGTAAAGTGCTGTTCATCAACGACAGCAAGGCAACGAACGCCGATTCCACCGAAAAGGCGCTGACCTCGTGGCCGCGCGACATCTACTGGATTGCTGGCGGCACGCCCAAGGAAGGCGGTATCACGGCACTGGCCGGGTGCTTCCCGCGCGTGGCCAAGGCCTATCTCATCGGCAAGGCAGCGGGGGACTTCGCGCGCACGCTCGATGGGCACGTGCCCTGTGAGCAGGTGGGCACGATCGACAAGGCGCTCGCTGCTGCCGCGCGCGATGCCGAGGCCAGCGGTGCTGCCGAACCAGTCGTGCTGCTTTCGCCGGCGTGCGCCTCCTACGACCAGTTCAAGAGCTATGGCCATCGCGGCGATGTGTTCCGCGCACTCGTCGCCGATCTCATCAAGGGCGATCTGATCAAGGATGGGGAGGGCTGATGCGCCTCGCCCGCGATGATCGCAGCGTCGTCACCGAGTGGTGGTTCTCGGTTGACCGCGTGCTGCTCATAGCCGTGCTGGCTCTGATCGGCATTGGCATCGTCCTGTCGCTCGCCGCGAGCCCGGCAGTCGCGACGCGCAAGGGTCTGCCGACGTTCTTCTTCGTCGAGCGTCATCTCGTCTTTGCCTTGGCCGGCGTCCTGCTCTTGCTTGCCGTCTCGCTGCTCGATGCGCGCGGCGTGCTTACGCTCGCGACCGTGCTGCTCGGCGCTGCGCTCCTGCTCATGGCGGCTGCGGTTCTCTATGGGCCGGAGGTCAATGGTGCTCGGCGCTGGGTTCGCTTTGCAGGGTTCTCGTTGCAGCCATCGGAGTTGTTGAAACCGGCTTTCGCGGTTGTCATCGCATGGCTGTTCGCCGAGTCGCGTGCGCGTCCAGGCACGGGGATGCTGCCGATCGCGTTCGGCGTCTACATTGTTGCGGCGCTCCTGCTGCTGCGTCAGCCGGATGTCGGTCAGTGGCTCCTGCTGACGCTCGTGTTCGGCGCGCTCTTCTTCATTTCCGGCCAGCCCATCGTGCTGGCGCTCGGTTTCGGCGGCATCGGCATTGCCGGGCTCACGGCTGCCTACTTCGCTTTCCCGCACGTGCGCGGCCGCGTCGCGCGCTTTCTCGATCCTGCCTCGGGCGACACTTTCCAGACGGACCGGGCCATCCAATCCTTTGCCGAAGGCGGCTTCTTCGGACGCGGTCCCGGCGAGGGCACCATCAAGTCCGTGCTGCCCGACGCGCACACCGATTTCATTTTCGCGGTCGTAGCGGAGGAATACGGCGCCATCGCCTGCCTGCTGCTGATCGCCCTATTCGCATTCGTCGTTGGCCGTGCACTCATGCGCTATCGGGATCGCCGCGATCCCTTCACGCATTTGGCGGTGAATGGCCTCGCGCTCCTGATCGCGCTGCAGGCATCGATCAATATGGCGGTCAATGTGGGCCTCGTCCCAGCCAAAGGCATGACGCTGCCGTTCATTTCGGCGGGTGGCTCGTCCATGATCGCGGCGTCGCTCACGGTCGGGATGCTTCTGGCGCTCCTGCGCCGGCGCACGGATCCACGCATTGTCAGCCGGCCGAAGGTCGCGGCCAGCCCGCTGCCGCCGATTGGCCGCAATGCCCGGTAAGTTCATGTTCTAGGGGAAGGAGTGGACGTGGGGGACAAGTCGGTCATGCTGGCCGCCGGGGGCACGGGTGGGCATTTGTTTCCAGCCTTTGCTCTGGCGCAAGAACTCGGACGCCGCGGGGTCGAAGTCGACCTCGTGACGGACGAGCGCGGCGATCGCTATGGCACCGGATTTCCCGCGCGCGCGATCCACACTGTCCCGGCAGCGACGCTCGCGGGGCGCTCGCCAGTGGCAGCCGCCAAGACCATCCTCGCGCTCTCGAACGGTGTGCGAGCGGCCTACTCGCTGCTCGGTCGTGTGCGTTCGAGTGCTGTCATTGGTTTCGGCGGCTATCCGACATTCCCGCCCCTCGTGGCGGCCAAGCTTCGCCGCATACCGACTGCCATTCATGAGGCGAATGCCGTGCTCGGCCGCGCCAACCGGATGCTTGCGCCGCGCGTGTCGCGGATCGCCACGTCGTTCGAGCAGACGGCGCTTCTGTCCGACACGCTTGCTCCCCGCGTGCGCTTCACGGGCAATCCTGTCCGCGACGCCGTGATCGATTGGAGCGCGCGGCCCTATCGACCGGCCGAAGCGGATGAGCCATTCAATCTTCTCGTGTTCGGCGGCAGCCAGGGTGCACGCTACTTCTCGGAGGCCGTGCCGCCCGCCATCGAGCAGCTGACTCCTAATCAGCGGGCCCGCCTGCGCATTGTCCAGCAGTGCCGCGAGGAAGATCTCGCCGAAGTGCGCAACGCCTACGCGGCATCCGGCGTAACGGCAGAGCTTCAGACCTTCTTCAAGGATCTTCCGGAGCGCATGGCCAATGCTCATCTCGTCATCGGTCGCGCGGGCGCGTCGAGCATCGCCGAGCTGACCGTCCTCGGACGGCCGGCCGTGCTCGTGCCGCTGCCGCACGCGGTGGACAACGATCAGCTGCGCAATGCCACGCGGCTCGCCGAGGCGAATGCGGGCTGGTGCATCGAGCAGGAAAACCTGACGGCGGAAAAGCTATCCGAAACAATTTCTTCGCTCATGGAGCGACCGACGGTACTGTCAGCTGCTGCCAGTGCGGCCAAGCAACTCGGTCGACCCGATGCCGTGGTACGGCTCGCCGACCTCGCGGAAGAGTTGATTGGTACGCGGACGGCGAATCGCGCCTGAGTGACGAGCGCCGTCGCGACTGAGGACAAGAGAAGGCTGGACGGGCAATGCAGATACCGAGCGAACCGGGCACATTCCACATCATCGGCATCGGCGGCATCGGTATGAGCGCCATCGCGGAGATCCTGCGCGCCAAGGGCCACACGGTGCAGGGCAGCGACCAGAAGGACAGCGCCAACGTCAAGCGACTGCGCGCCAAGGGCATCCGCGTCTTCGTCGGGCATGACGGCGTGAACCTCGTCGGCGCGCGCTATGTCGTGATCTCGACGGCCGTGAAGGACACCAATCCGGAGCTCAAGGCGGCGCGCGAGAAAGGCCTGACGATCATCCGTCGCGCGGAGATGCTCGCCGAGCTCATGCGCCTCTATTCGACGGTCTCGATTACCGGCACGCACGGCAAGACGACGACGACATCGCTGGTCGCGCACATTTTCGTCGAAGCCGGGCTCGAGCCGACCGTCATTACCGGCGGCATCATCAATACCTGGGGCTCGAACGCGCGTCTCGGCGCCGGGCCGTGGATGGTCGTCGAGGCGGATGAATCGGACGGCACGTTCATCAAGATCCCTTCGCAGATCGGCGTCGTCACGAATATCGATCCCGAGCACCTCGACTACTTCGGTACGGTCGAGGAAATGCACGAGGCCTATCGTGCCTTCTATCGCAACATCCCGTTCTACGGCCTCGCCATGACGTGCATCGATCATCCAGTCGCGCGGGCGATGATCGAGGAGCTGCAGTTGCGCCGCGACGGCCGCCGCCTGCTCACGTACGGCGTCGATCCGACAGCGGATCTCGTGTTGACGCGCGTGCGTGTCGAGGGGGCGAAAACGATCTTCGATGCGAAGCTCGGCGAGAGCGTCATGGGCGGCGCGCGCGAGATCAAGGATTGGGTCGTTCCGGTGCCCGGCGCACACAATGCACTCAATGCGCTGGCAGCCATCGGCGTCGCGGCCGAAGCCGGCATCACGGACGAGAAAATCCGTGCGGCCATGGCGAGCTTCTCTGGTGTGAAGCGCCGCTTCCAGCCGACAGGGACGTGGAACGGCGCCCACATTTTCGACGACTACGGCCATCACCCGGTGGAAATCGCGGCGGTGCTCGGCGCTGCGCGTGCAGGCACCCAGGGGCGCGTGATCGCGGTGGTCGAGCCGCATCGATATACGCGCGTACAGTCGCTGTTCGATGAGTTTTCCGCGTGCTTCAAGGACGCGGACCACGTCATTGTCGCGCCGCTCTACTCGGCCGGTGAACCAGCAATCGAAGGCATCAGCGCGAAGAGCCTCGCGGATGGCATCGCGCGTTCGGGGCATCGCAGCGTGGTGGCTGTCGATACGCCGCAGGATATCGTGCCCGCACTGCGCAATCTCGCCGGTCCCGGCGACATGGTGATCTGCATGGGCGCGGGCAATTCCACGGAATGGGCACACGCACTGCCGGATTGGCTCGCCGCAATCCCGCTGCGCGTCGGGAGCGCTGGTTGATCATGTCGACGCTCGCCGCCGAGTTGCAGGCCTCGATGCCCCAGTTGCGTGGGCGTCTCGTTCCCGATGCGCCGCTCAAGGACATCACGTGGTTCCGTGTCGGCGGCGCGGCGGAGGTGCTGTACACGCCCGCCGACGAGGCCGACCTTGCCTATTTCATGGCAGAGGCACCTGCGGAAGTGCCGGTTTTCGTCATTGGTTTGTGCTCGAACCTGCTCGTGCGCGATGGTGGCGTGCGCGGTGTCGTCGTCCGCCTCGGTCGTGGCTTCGGTGAGATCGAACTTCTCGGAAATTCGTGCATTCGCACCGGCACGGCGGTACCGGATGTGAAGATCGCGCGCGCCGCAGCGGACGCGGGTATCGCCGGTCTCTCGTTCTATCGTGGTATTCCTGGTGGCATTGGTGGCGCACTGCGCATGAACGCTGGTGCGCACGGCAGTGAGACCAAGGACGTGCTGCTTTCCGCGCGCGCCATCGACCGCGAGGGCCGCATACACGAGCTGTCCAACGCCGATATGGGCTTCACGTATCGCCGCAGCAGCGTGCCACGCGATTGGATTTTCACGAGCGCGACGTTCCAGGGCACGTCGGGTGAGCCGGAGGACATCGCGCGCTCAATGGATGAGGTCGCGGCCTATCGCGAGAAGCATCAGCCGATCAAGGAACGCACCGGCGGCTCGACGTTCAAAAATCCGCCCGACAACAGCGCCTGGAAGCTGGTCGATGCGGCCGGATGCCGTGGCTTGCGTGTCGGTGGCGCGATGGTTTCGGAGATGCACTGCAACTTCCTGATCAACGACCGACAGGCGACGGCGGAAGACATCGAACGGCTCGGTGAGACGGTGCGCGCGCGCGTACGCGCATCGAGTGGCATCGAGCTGCAATGGGAGATCGTGCGCGTCGGCGAGGCCCTTCCCGGCCATGCAGTCGGCGTCGCTCTCGTCGAGGAGCACGCGCGATGAGCGCATCTGGTACGTCATCCGGCAAGCCACACGTCGCGCTACTCATGGGTGGCTGGTCGGCGGAGCGTGAGGTCAGCCTCTCCTCGGGTCGCGAATGCTTGAAGGCGCTCGAAGGCGAAGGCTTTCGCGTGACGCCTGTCGATGTCGGGCACGATCTGGCGGCGCGACTTGTCGAGATCAAGCCCGATGTCTGCTTCAATGCACTGCACGGGCGCTGGGGTGAAGACGGTTGCGTGCAGGGCCTGCTCGAAGTCCTCGAGGTTCCCTATACGCACTCCGGCGTGCTTGCGTCCGCCATCGCCATGGACAAGGAGCGCACGAAGAAGATCGTGAGCGCGCTGGGCGTGCCGATCGCGCACGGTGTGCTCGTGACACCGAACGAGGCGCTCGCCGATCACGCACTTCCACCACCGTATGTCGCGAAGCCCGTCGCCGAAGGTTCGAGCGTCGGCGTGGTGATCGTGAAAGTCGGCGCCAATCGGCCGCCGGAGTCCATTCGTACCGTCCCTGTCAGTCGTGACGGACAAATCATGGTCGAGAAGTTCATCGCCGGACGCGAGTTGACCTGCGCCGTGATCGGCGACCAGGCGACCGATATTATCGATATCGTGTCGGCCGACTACCTCGAGTTCTACGATTACGAGGCGAAATATGCGCCTGGCGGTTCGAAGCACATTCTCCCGGCGCGCATTCCCGATCATATTCGCCGTGCCGTGCAGACGCACACGCTCGCGGCACATCGCGCGCTCGGTTGCCGCGGCGTCTCGCGGTCCGATTTCCGTTGGGATGAGGCGACCGGCGATCTGGCCTTCCTCGAGATCAACACTCAGCCCGGCATGACGCCGACATCGCTCGTGCCGGAGCTTGGGCAGCACATGGGCCTCTCCTTCGGCCAGCTCGTTGCCTGGCTCGTCGAGGATGCCTCTATCGCGCGCTGACATCGCGATGCCGGCCTGAGTGGCGGGCGCAACCTTTACCGAAAATTAACCAAATCGTCGAAATGGTTAACGGTGGTGCACCAGCTCTTTCGAGCCGGCAACCCAGCGGATGGATGGCGTGCGCGAGCGGCCCGAAAAGCAGAGGTTCTGGTGGCGCACAGGCGAGCGCGAGCGTCCGCGCGCGCCCGCGCGGGTGATGGTGCGCCCGCGTGTTGCGGCGCCCGATCTCGCCGCTCTGCCCGAGGAAGTCGTTCCGCGGACTCCAGCGCCGCGCCATAGCCACTCGTGGATGCCGGCGACGTTCTGCGCGGCGCTTCTGCTCGGCGGTGCGGCATTCGTCGTCGTGAGCCGCACGGGCGCGCTGCCGGCATCCGCTCCGCTCAGTGCTCATGTCGACGAGCTGATGATCATGGCGGGCCTCGGCGTCGATGAGATCCACGTAACGGGATACGCCTACACTGAGGTGCGTGATATCTTCGCAGCTCTCCAGCTCGACCAGCCGACGTCGCTGCTCCGCTACAATTCCGAGGCCGCGCGCCGCCGTGTCGAGGCGCTCGCCTGGGTTCGCCGCGCGACGGTCACGCGCGTGTTGCCCGGCAGCGTCGAGGTGCGCGTCACCGAGCGCACGCCGATCGCGGTCTGGCTCAATGGCGGCAGCGCGAGCCTCGTCGATGCCGAAGGACGGGAACTCGCGCGCGTTGCGCCCTCGACGCAGGAAGCATTGCCGCGCATCTCGGGCGTGGGAGCGCCAGAAGCCCTCAACGCGCTTCTCGCCACGTTCGAGAAGTACCCTGCGCTCGCGGCGCGCGTGCGCGTTTCCGAGCGCATTGGCGAACGCCGATGGTCGCTCGATCTCGACAATGGGAGCCGCATTCATCTTCCTGCCGAAGGCGAGGCGGCGGTTCTCGGCCGCTTCATGGAGCGCGCCGAAAGTGCTGCTCTTCTGGGCGATCCTCGGCGCGTCATTGATCTGAGAGTTGACGATCGTATCGCGGTGTCGCCGCGACCGGCGGCATCGGCCGGCGTGGCTCCGGCAAGCCTGCCGGCACCACGCAAATCTGCTTCGGCATTGTGAGGGGGCGTAAACATGAACAGCACGGACCGCAGCCGCAATAAGCCCCCGCCCCTCCCGCGCGGCACGCCGATTATTGCTGCGCTCGACATCGGCACGAGCAAGGTCGTCTGCCTGATCGCGACAGGCGACAAGGGCGGCCGCACGCGCTTGCTCGGTATCGGCCATCAGCGCAGTGGTGGCATCAAGGCCGGCATGGTCATAGATCCCGATGCCGCCGAGCAGGCGACGCGGGCGGCTGTCGGTCAGGCCGAGCGCATGGCCGGCGTCACCATGGAGCAGGTGAGCGTCGCCGTGGCCTGCGGCCGTCTCAAGTCGCAGCGTTTCGCGGCCCGTGTCAGCACCGAGAGCGGCTTTGTCGGTGATGGCGATGTCGCACGCGCCCTCTCGGGCGGAGAGGCTTTTGCTGCACGCGGTGGCCGCACGCTCGTCCAGTTCCACAATGAAGCTTGGCATGTCGATGGTGCCGAGGGCGTAGCCGATCCGCGTGGCATGGCCGGCAGCGAGCTCAGCGCCGACCTCGTTGCTGTCACTGCCGACGATGGCCCGCTGCAGAACCTGCTCGCCGTGGTCGAGCGCTGCTACCTGGAGCCGCATCAGCTCGCGGCCACACCGTATGCGAGCGCTATGGCGGTCACCACGGAGGAGGAGCGTCAGCTCGGTGTCCTGGTCATCGATATCGGCGCCGGTGTGACATCAATGGCAGCATTTGCCGGCGGACGGCTGGCCATGGCCGAGGTTTTGCCGGTCGGCGCCCAGCTCGTGACTTTCGACATCGCGCGCCGCCTTGGCACGCCGGTGACGGAAGCCGAGCGAATCAAAACGCTTTATGGCACACTGCTGCCGGCGCGCTCGAACGATCATGAGTCGTTCTCGTTCTCCGTCAGCGATGGCGAGGACGAGGCAACGGCTCGGATTTCTCGGGCAGAGTTGCGTTCGCTGATCGAGCCGCGGATCCATGGCATCGCGGCGCTGGTCCAAGAGCGGGTCGTCGCAGCCAAGCTCGACAGGAGCATCCTGGAGCGGGGCGTGCTGACCGGGGGCGGGGCCGGCCTCGAAGGGATCGACAGCGTTTGGGGCAGCATGGGGGAGGCCTCGGGGAACTTGGGGGGAGCACGCGCGGCGACGGTGCGCGTTGGCCGGCCGAGCCCGATCGAGGGGATGTCCGCCGACATGCTGGGGCCTTCATTCGCGACGGTGAGCGGGCTCATCGGTGATTCGCTGCAGCAGCACTTCGCTGCGAGGACTGGGGGACTGCGCGGTTGGCGTGGAAGCGGCTACGTGAGCTGGATCGGTAACTGGCTGAGCCGCGCGAAGGGATGAGCCGAGTGCGCTGCGCACGGGTTCACTGAGCAGGACGGACACGAGGCATCGATGGGCACAGGTCCGCAACATCCGGTTTTCAGCGAGCTACGCCCGATCATCAAGGTGATCGGGGTCGGCGGCGCGGGCGGCAACGCCATCAACAACATGATCGCGTCCGGGCTTCAGGACGTGACGTACATCGTCGCGAACACCGACGCGCAGGCGCTCGCGTCCTCAGGCGCCGAGCATCGCATCCAGCTCGGTGTGAACCTCACGCAGGGGCTTGGTGCAGGTTCGCGACCCGAGATCGGGCTTGCTGCGGCCGAGGAAGCAAAAGAAGAGATCACCAAGGCGCTCAAAGGCGCCCATATGGCGTTCATCGCTGCCGGCATGGGCGGCGGGACGGGCACGGGGGCAGCGGCCGTCATCGCGCGCACGGCCCGCGACATGGGGCTGCTCACGGTCGCGATCGTGACCAAGCCATTCCACTTCGAGGGCGCGCGGCGGATGCGCGTCGCGGAGGCGGGCATCGCGGAGCTCAAAACTTCCGTCGACACGCTGATCGTCATCCCGAATCAGAATCTTTTCCGCATCGCCAACGAGAAGACGACGTTCGCCGAGGCCTTCATCCTGGCGGACAAGGTGCTGCACGCTGGCGTCGCGTGCATCGTCGACCTGATCATGAAGGACGGCCTGATCAATCTGGATTTCGCCGACGTGCAGGTCATCATGCGCGGCATGGGCGCGGCGATGATGGGGACGGGAGAAGCCTCCGGCGAGGGCCGCGCGCGCAAAGCTGCCGAGATGGCGCTGGCTAATCCGCTCATTGATGATCTCACGCTCAGCGGTGCCAAGGGCGTGCTGCTGTCGATCATCGGCGGCAAGGATATGACGCTCTTCGAGGTCGACGAGGCCGCGAGCCGCGTGCGGCAGGAAGTCGACGAGGACGCGAACATCATCGTCGGCGCGTCGTTCGACGACAGCATGGCGAACAACAGCATGCGAATCGCCATCGTCGCCTCCGGCATGTCGATCGCAACGGCCCAGCAGGCCGCGCCCGTGACGCAGCCCGCGGCGACCAAGCACGCGCCGGCAGCTTCGGCCGTGCCGACGTCAGGTGATTCGTCGCGCCGCCGCTTCAATCCGGAGGATCTGAACCCGCACGCCGGTTATGACGAGCCCTACGAATCACACGAGCGCACGGCACCGCCCGCCGCGCCGCGCGAGCTGTGGCGGGCGCCCGGCGGGGTCGTGATCGAGGAGAATGGGGGGCACGGATACGGTGGCGGTTCATCTGCCCCGGCGGAACGCAGCGAGGCGCCGACACGGCCACAGCGCCATGCCCCCGAAGGGGATTACCGGCGGATGCCGTCCGTCGACGAATTCCCGCCGGTGGGTCAGCGCGAATACGCCGCGAAAGCCCCGAAGTATTCCGAGCAGAAGTCGCGGGCACAGCCTTTGGAGCCGCCAGCCCCCCCGCCGGAACCGCCGCGTGGGGGCCTCCTGCATCGACTTGTCGGCGGAGGCAAAGGCCGGAGAAGCTGAAGTCGATTCGGTCGCACCGATGGCAAGGCCCGGTTTCTTGGCATATACACAACGCTGCGTTCAAACCGGGCATCGCGGAATGGCCTTCCGAAGCCCGAATCACAAAAGCGACACACACAAGCCATCATGCGGTTCTCTGCGCAGTGTCTGTGGAAAACGCAATTCTGTTAGCCCGATCGCGCCGATAAAGTGCCTATAATTCAGTGCTTTATGCGGTGAGGCGTCTTGGCAACATTTCGTAAGAAAGCGTGACTTGTGATGGCGATGCGCATCACGTTATCGTCTTGATTAAGAACGGGGTCCGGAACGCTTGCACGGGGCAACAAAAACAGCCCCACCCGAAAAGTGGTGGCGTAGGCAAGCGACTGGATACGATCTTGGGGGGCTCTCTTTTTGTGGTCCGTATGACCGTGAGCTGAGAGCCGTAAGGGGATCGAGGGACGGCGCTACATGTCGAAGCGATTCATCGGTGCACGCCAGACAACGGTTGCGCGCGAGATCGAGGTGTCCGGCACGGGGGTGCATAGCGGGGCGCCGGTTTCAGTGGTGATACATCCAGCCCCTGCTGACACGGGGATTTGCTTCATCGTGTCGAAGCGGGGACGGATTATCTCCCAAATCGAGGCCGATGTGAGGGCGGTGCGCAACCTGACCCTCTGCACGGTAATCGGGGATGACCGGGGGGTCACCGTCGGTACCGTCGAGCATCTGCTCTCCGCCCTCCGCGGGCTTTGTGTCGACAACTGCTTCATCGAAATCGACAACAAAGAGGTCCCGATCATGGACGGAAGCGCAGCCGCTTTCGTCGATGCCATCGATGAGGTCGGGGTTCGCGAACTCGCAACGCCGCGCAAATTCATCAAGGTCCTGAAGCCGGTCCGGGTCCAGGAAGGCGACTGCTGGGGTGAGCTCACGCCGCATTCGAGCTTCCACCTCGATGTCGAGATCAATTTCGACAGTCCGGTTATCGGCCGCCAGCGCATGGCGCTGGATCTGAGCCCCGGGGCATTCCGGCAGGAACTCTGCCGCGCCCGCACCTTCGGTTTCATGCGCGACGTGGAAATGCTCTGGAAGTCCGGCCTCGCGCTCGGCGCGTCACTCGAGAATACAGTCGCGATCGGTGAGGATCGCGTCATGAACCCCGAGGGTCTGCGCTATCCGCAGGAATTCGTTCGCCACAAGATGCTGGATGCGGTCGGTGATCTCGCGCTCGCGGGTGCTCCGCTGCTTGCCGCCTACCGCTCTGTGCGCGGCGGTCACCGCCTGAATGCGACGGTTCTCAAAGCTCTGTTCGCCGACGCCGATGCTTGGACCGTGGTGCACGCACCGATGGTTCGCGAGACGCCGCACATTGCGGGCTACGACGCCTCGCTTGGCTTGGCAGCGGTGCAGTTTGCTGCAAATCGCAACTGAAGTTGATGCGCGCCCGAATCGTTTTGGGCGCGCCGCCGCATCAGCGCCATAACGGTGGACGAGACTAATCCGACTTTATGCATGAGTGGCCGGCAGATGGCTCATCATGCTAGATGAGTCGGTACGGTGCATTTGCAGTGCCGTTTGGACGGAATGAAATGGACGGGCGCGGGCGCATCGGAGCGCGATGCGGATCGACACCGTGAGGACGACGGAATGCAGAAGCCGCAGTTTGCCAGGGTGGGGCACGGCCATAAGATCGGCATTGTCGCAGTTCTGATTGGTTTGTCGTTCGCCGGCTGCTCGTCGTCGAATACGGATGCGCTCAAAGCCCTGAATCCGGATCCTCCCGGAGTCATGTACAACGAGGCCGACGCTCTGCTCGCCAACGGGCGCAATGAGGCGGCAGCGAAGAAATTCGAGGAGATCGATCGGCATCACCCGTACGCGCAGGAAGCGCGACGCTCGATGGTGCTGGCCGCCTATGCCTACTACAAGTCCGGCAAATACCCCGAGGCCGTAGCCGCTGCGCAGCGCTACGTCGTCATGCATCCCGGCACGAAGGACGCTGCGCTGGCCCATCACGTCATCGCGTCGTCGCACTTCGACGAGATCAAGGATCCTCAGCGCGATCAGGCGGCAACCCGCAAGGCGATCGCCGAGCTCAAGACGCTCGTCTCGCGCTATCCGGAGAGCCCGTACGCCCGACAGGCCGAGAATCGCATCCGCATTGGTGAGGACGCGATTGCCGCGAGCGAAATGACGGTCGGGCGCTACTATCTCCAGCGCTCGAATTATGTCGCGGCCATCAACCGCTTCAAGACCGTCGTCTCGGAGCATCAGACGACAGCTCACGTCGAGGAAGCGCTCATGCGCCTCACCGAGACGTACATGGCGCTCGGCATCCAGCAGGAGGCGCAGGCCTCGGCCGCCGTGCTCGGGCACAATTTTCCGCAGTCCGCTTGGTACCGTGACGCACACGCGCTGCTCCAGAAACACGGTCTGAAGCCCGAGGCCATCCAGGGTACCTGGGTCAGCCAGCAGTGGAAGCAGGTAACGGTGAAGCCCGTCGGCCAGCCGGCGCGGCCGGTCGACACGACGCCGCGCAATGCGCCCCCGGCGACGCCCCCTGCAGCCAGGCCGCCGGCCAAGGACACGCCGATGGTCCGCCGGACCCCGCCGAACGAGGTTCCTACGGGTAGCATCGCCCGTCCCATGGGCGCCGGGCTTCAATAGCACTCCAGGCAACTGAGTTCCGCCGGTTCTGAGACTGGCGGGAGCCCCTCGCATACGGCTATTTTGGCGGCCATGAGCAAGAAAGCCGCCAAGCAACTGCCCCTCGACAAGCTGTCGCGCCGCCAGGCCGCGACGGAGCACAAGACGCTTGCCGGCGAGATCGCCCGTCACGATGCGCTGTACTATCAGCAAGACGCGCCGGCCATCTCCGATGCCGAGTACGACGCCCTGCGCGCACGGCTCACGGCGATCGAGGCGAAGTTTCCAGATATCGTGCAGGCCGATAGTCCTTCGCAGCGTGTTGGCGCGGCGCCGCTCGAAGCGTTCGGAAAGATCCGCCACGACGTGCCGATGCTCTCGCTCGGCAATGCCTTCTCGAACGAGGATGTCGCCGAGTTCGTCGAGCGCGTGCGGCGCTTCCTGGCCCTTCGTGCCGATGATCCACTCGCTTTCACGGCAGAGCCCAAGATCGACGGCCTCTCCATCTCGATCCGCTACGAAGGTGGCGCGCTTGTCAGGGCGGCCACACGCGGCGATGGCGTCGAAGGCGAGGACGTCACGACCAATATCCGCACGATCCGCGAGATCCCGCATCAGCTCAAGGGCGCGGGCGTGCCTGATGTGATCGAGGTGCGCGGCGAGATCTATCTCGGCACCGAGGATTTTCGCCGGCTCAACGCGGCGCAGGCTGAGGCCGGCGGCAAGGTGTTTGCAAATCCGCGCAATGCGGCAGCCGGCTCGCTCCGCCAGCTCGATGCGAGCATCACCGCCAAAAGGCCGCTGCGCTTCTTCGCCTATACCTGGGGTGCCGCATCCGCGCTGCCGGCCAAGACCCAGTTCGATGTCGTGTACGCTTTCGCGAAGTGGGGTTTGCCCGTGAACCCGCGCATGGAGCGCTGCGCGACAGTGGAAGCTCTCGTCGCCTTCTATGACGGCATCAGCGTCGATCGCGCGCGCCTCGGCTATGATATCGATGGCGTGGTCTACAAGGTCGACCGCCTCGATTATCAGGAACGGCTCGGCTTCGTTTCGCGAAGCCCGCGCTGGGCTACCGCGCACAAATTCGCGGCCGAGCAGGCGACGACGGTACTCGATGCCATCGACATCCAGGTGGGCCGGACGGGCGCACTGACGCCGGTAGCCAAGCTCAAACCCGTGACGGTGGGTGGTGTCGTCGTCGCCAATGCGACCCTGCACAACGAGGATGAAATCCGCCGCAAGGACATTCGCGAGGGCGATACCGTCGTCATCCAGCGTGCCGGTGATGTCATCCCGCAGGTGGTGAGCGTGGTGCTCGATCAGCGGCCGCCGAACACCAAGCCCTACAAGTTCCCGCATACGTGCCCTGTCTGCGGCAGTCACGCGGCACGCGACGAAGGGGAGGAGGGCGGTGATGCCGAAGCTGTTCGCCGCTGCACAGGCGGCCTCATCTGCCCCGCGCAGGCCAAGGAGCGCCTCAAGCATTTTGTCGCGCGCCTGGCTTTCGATATCGAAGGGCTCGGCGGCGAGCGCATCGAGCTCTTCTACGACGAAAGCCTGATCCGCACACCGGCCGACATTTTCACGCTCGCGAAGCGCGATGCCGCGAGCGACAATCCGCTCGCCGAGCGCAAAGGCTTCGGCGAGAAATCCATTCAGAACCTCTTCCGCGCCATCGAGGCGCGCCGCCGCATCGCGCTCGAACGCCTGCTGTTCGCGCTTGGCATTCGTCACGTGGGCGAGACCACCGCGCGTGATCTCGCGCGCGCCTTCGGCACCTACGAGGCTTTCAGCACGCAGCTTCACCTCGCATCGAAAGCGCGCCCCGGCCCATCCTATCGCCGCCTCGTGACCGCCAAGGGCATTGGTCCCAAAACGGCCGAGACGCTCATGCAGGCACTCGCTGCGCGCCGTGGCGATGATCTGTTCGATCGGGTACCGGCGACATTCGAGGAAGCCATATCCGGCATCAAGGGCGTACGCACGGGCGTGACCGAGGCGCTGGCGCGCGCTTTCGTCGATGCAGCCACCTTTGTCGAGACGGCACACGCTGCCGCACGGGAAATGCCGGGCGATGACTATCGCGCCTTTGCCGGACTGAATGGCATTGGCGAAGTGGTGGCCGACTCGCTCATCGACTTCTTCGACGAGCCGCATAACCAGCAGGTCGTCAAGGATCTGCTCGACGAGATCGATGTCCAGCCCTATGTGCGCCACGCAACCGTTACCTCCGCGGTCACAGACAAGACGGTCGTGTTCACGGGTACGCTCGAGAAGTTGTCGCGCAACGAGGCCAAGGCGCGGGCCGAACGCGCCGGTGCGAAGGTCGCAGGCTCGGTATCGAAAAAGACGGACTATGTGATTGCGGGCGCCGATGCAGGTTCGAAGCTCGACAAGGCGCGCGAGCTCGGCGTGACAGTCCTCAACGAGGACGAGTGGATCGCCCTACTCGAAGGCGGCGCATCGTAGCATGACCGAGGAGCAAGCCCGTCCGGCGGATACGGCGGAGCCGGCGCCGAGGAGCTACATTCGTGTCCAGCTTGAAGCTGCGCTGCTGACGCCGATCCGCGCGCTGCGGCTCCACTATCTGCCGCTGCTGATGATCTACTTTGCCTATGGTGCGCTTGGCATCGTGGCGGTTGCGCAGGACTTCTGGATCAAGTCAGCTCTGACGCTCACACCTACTGACCTTGCGTCACTGGCCGTCTGGCTGGGTCTGCCATGGGCTGTGAAGATGGTCTTCGGCGAGCTTGTGGATGCCGTACCGATCTTCGGCTCGCAGCGCCGTATCTATGTGTTCATCGGCGCCGGGCTGATTGCGACGGGACTTCTGCTGCTCGCCGGTGCCGCTGCTGGCACGTTTCCCTCCATCCATCCCAATACCATCTACATCGCGTCGCAGCTCATCATCGTAACAGGCGTCGTGCTGCAGGACGTGGTTGCGGATGCCATGAGTACCGAGGTGGTCAGCCGCGTCGAGGACGACGGCACGCCCCGGCCGGAGCAGGACGTGACGCGCGATCTCGGCATGGTGCAGGTTCTCGGCCGCCTCGCATTGTCGTTCGGCATCTTCGCCGTGGCGGGCCTTTCCGGCCTCCTGGCGCAGCATCTCGGCTATGCGACAGTGTTTCTCATCGGCCTCGTCGTTCCGGCGATCTCGATTACGGGTGCGCTGCTCGTCAGGCTCGAGACGAGCGAAACGCGGGCCATCGACTGGCGCATTCTCGGCGGCGGTCTCGCGTTCGGCGTAACCGTCACGGCCATCGCCATGACCGGTTTGCCAGCCGCGCAGGAGATCGTCTTCCTGGTCTCCATCGTGATCATCGTGGCGATGTTGAAGCGCGTGATCGGTCAGGTGCCGCCCGAGGCGCAGCGTCACATCATCATCGCCGCGATCATCATCTTCGTCTTCCGCGCGACGCCGGGTGTCGGCCAGGGCTACACGTGGTTCTCGATCGACGTGCTCGGCTTCGATCAGGCTTTCTTCGGCGTGCTCCAGCAGATTGGGGCGGCCATCGGCCTCGCTGCGGCATGGTTGCTGGCCGATGCCGTCACGCGCCAGCCTGTGACGCGCGTGCTGCTGTGGCTGACGCTCATCGGCGGCCTGCTCGCCATTCCGAACCTGATACTGGTGACGGGCGCCTATGAATGGACGGAGCGCGCCCTCGGCATGGGTGCCCGCTCGATCGCGCTCATCGACGCGGCGGCGCAGTCGCCGCTCGCTCAGGTCAGCATGATCCCGCTCCTGACGCTGATCGCCGTCAACGCGCCGCCGGGACACCGCGCCACGTGGTTCGCGCTCATGGCCTCGCTGATGAATCTCGCCCTGGTCGCGGGCTCGTTGCAGACCAAATACCTGAACATGCTTTTCCCGGTCGACCGAGGCCAATACGACCAACTGACGATGCTGGTGGTGGTCGCTTTCGCGCTTGCGCTCGTCGTGCCGCTGGCGGCGATCCTGCTCCTCGGGCCGCGCCTTAAGGCCCGGTAACGGGCTGGCTCTGTGGCCTCCATGTTACGCCAAAAGAGTGTCTTGATTCGCGGCGAAGTGAGGCCTTGATCAAGCCTGATTCGAAGTGCGAATGGAGCATCGGAAGCGCCATCCTCAGACAAGTGCGCTTCGTGGGAACGCTCATGAACGACAGTGTGATGCCCGACCGGCCACAAGCCGTCATTTCGGGCTGGTCTCTTCTTCTGCGTCTTGTGATCTGCGTCGTCACTGTCGCCGCGCTGAGCATCGGCGGCGCGCTGCTGATGCATGCAGCGATCGATCCCGCGGCTGACGCGGCCGAGGGTGCGGCTTCGATGGCCGCGACGCCCTCTGAGGCCCGCTAGCACTCCCCTTTCTGCCATACTGCCCCGCAAGAGGTCGTTGATGCTGGCGTTCGAGCCCGCTTTACGCCTTTAGCGCGCGTGGTATGTCTCACCTTGAGCATTGGCCGGTTCATGTGCCTCGTCGGTGTCTGGCGCTGCACGAAACAGCTGGTCTGAGATCCTGCCCTCCATCGGAGCGCATTTGATGAAGCTCGTCATGCTGGCGCGTAACCCGAGCCTCTACTCGCACCGACGCATCGTCGAGGCCGCGCGCGCACGCGGGCATACGATCGACGTGATCAATACGCTTCACGTGCACATGAATATCACGTCGAACAATGCGCTGCTGCGCTACGGCGGCAAGACGCTGCCGATCTACGACGCCGTCATTCCGCGGATCGGGGCGTCCATTACTCACTACGGCCTTGCCGTCGTGCGCCAGTTCGAGATGCAGGGTGTGTTCTCGCTCAATGAGAGCGTCGCGATCGGGCGCGCGCGGGACAAGCTGCGCGCCGTCCAGCTTCTAGCGCGCGCCGGCGTCGGGCTGCCGGCCACAGCCTTTGCGCACGGTCCCCGCAAAGCGCTCGACGTGCTCGCGGAGGTCGGTGGTGTGCCGGTCGTCATCAAGCTGCTCGAGGGTACGCAAGGCATGGGCGTGATCCTGGCCGAGACCGAAGCTTCCGCCAAATCCACGATCGAGGCCTTCAGCGCCGCCAATGTCGATATCCTCGTGCAGGAATTCATCAGCGAAGCGATGGGAACCGACGTCAGGGCGCTGGTGGTTGGCAGGAACGTTGTTGCGGCCATGCGCCGTGTTGGCCGCAAGGGTGAGTTCCGCTCGAACCTTCATCGTGGCGGCAAGGCCGAGGCGGTCGAGTTGTCGCCCGACGAAATCCAGACGGCGCTGAAATCAACCGAGGCGCTTGGGCTCAATGTGGCGGCCGTCGACATGCTGCGCTCGAAGCGCGGCCCGCTGGTGCTGGAGGTGAACTCCTCGCCGGGTATCGAGGGCATGGAGCAGGCGACCGGCATTGATGTTGCCGGCGCCATGATCGCTTATCTCGAAGAGCACGCCCGTCCGGGCAATACCGGGACACGGGGCAAGGGCTGAGACGCGCCGCGGCGCTGCCTCAGGCCGCCGCCCAGTCGAAGTGGATGCTCATGCCATCATAGGCAGGCTCGACATGCGCGGGCAGCTCGCGCTTCAGCGTCACATAGTCGAGATCGACGTGGAGGTGCGTGAGGATGGCGCGCTTCGGCTTCAGGATCTCGATCCATTCGAGCGCCTGCGCGACGGTGAAGTGGCTCGGATGCGGGATGTAGCGCAATGCATCGACGATCCAGAGATCGAGACCGCGCAATTGCTCCTGCCCCTCAGGAGAAAGACCGCTGATATCCGGCGAATAAGCGACGTCGGCAACGCGAAAACCGAGCGAGAAGGCGTCGCCGTGCGCCTGCACGACCGGGATGGCTTCTATGGGGCCTGCAGCACCGTCGATGCGGACGGCATTCGGCGGATCGATCACGTGGCCATTGAGGATCGGCGGATACATGCTGCCCGGCGGCGACTCGAAGCAGTAGCGAAAGCGCTCGAGGAGTGAGGCGCGCGTCGCGATATCGAAGTGCACATCGACACGCCGCTTGGCGTTGTAGGCCAGCATCCGGAGGTCGTCGATGCCGTGCGTGTGGTCGGCATGGTCGTGCGTGAAGAGGACGCCATCGAGCGTGTCGATCTCGGCATCCAGAAGCTGCTCGCGCAAGTCCGGTGAGGCATCGATGAGCGCGCGCGTCCGCCCGCGTCCGGAAATGCGCTCGATGAGTGCGGCGCAGCGCCGCCGCCGGTTCTTCGGGTTCTTGGGATCGCAGGCGCCCCAATTATTTCCTAGTCGTGGAACGCCGCCGGATGAACCCGTACCGAGAAGCGTCAGCTTGCCGCTCATGCTGCCGAGCCTTCGAGCGTGCGCGGGGCTTTGGCATAAAGGCGGTAGAAATTCTCCGTCGTGACGGCCGCGATCTCCTCGTCCGACACGCCTTTGGCGCGTGCCAGCGCCGCCGCCGTGTGCACGACGTAGGCGGGTTCATTGCGCTTGCCGCGAAAGGGCTCGGGCGCGAGGAATGGCGCGTCCGTCTCCACGAGAACGCGGTCCATGGGCACGTCGGCCGCAATGGCGCGAAGGGCATCGTTCTTCTTGAAGGTGATGACGCCGGAGAACGAAACATAGAGGCCGATGGCCACCGCGCGTCGCGCGAGATCGGCGCCGCCCGTGAAGCAGTGCAGGACGGCTGTGAAGGCGCCGCGCTGCATTTCCTCTTCGAGAATGGCGGCGGTGTCCTCGTCCGCATCGCGCGAGTGGATGACAAGTGGGAGGCCGCTCTCGCGCGCCGCCGCAATGTGCTTGATGAAGCCTTCACGCTGGGCGAGGCGTGGTGACTTGTCGTAGAAATAGTCGAGACCGGCTTCGCCGATGCCGATGCACTTCGGATGCTGGGCGAGCCGCACGATATCCTCGACGGAGATGTCCAGTTCCTCATGCGCACGATGCGGGTGCGTGCCGACCGTGAAGAAGATCTCCGGATTGGCTTCGGCGATCTCGCGGTAGGTGTCGTAGTTGCGGATCAGTGTCGAGATCGTGACGAGCCGGCCGACCCCCGCTGCCTTCGCGCGCGCGATCACGTCCTCGCGGTTGCTCGCGAGGTCGGGATAGTCGAGGTGGCAATGGTGGTCGACGAGCATCGTAATCTTCAGCCCTTCTTGTCTTTGGGCTTTGCGGCAGCAGCCTCGGCTTCCGCCGGATCGACATAGCGCGGGAATGCGCCGGTCGGCGCTGGGAGCACGAGACCGGGGGCGAGCCGCGATTGTGCACCGAGCGCTGCGAACAAGCGCCCTTCCGCCGGCTGCGCGAGCAGGTCGAGCAGATGGCTCGCGGCCGTCGGCGTCGCCGGCTGCGCGAGGATCGCCACCTGCCGCACGATTTCCGCAGTCACGTAGAGGATCGTCGCCATGCGCGCGGGATCGGTCTTGCGCTTCGCCCACGGCTCTTCGGCCGCGAAGTAGCGGTTCGCCTCACCAACCACATTCCACACCGCTTCGAGATAGCGATTGATGGCTTGCGCACCCATGGCCTCGCGCGCCTTGGCGGCCATGTCGTCGGCCGCCGCCAGCAGCGCGTTGTCCTCGGGCGTTAAGGCGCCGGGCTCGGGAACTTTCCCGTCGCAATTTTTCGCAATCATGGAGAGCGAGCGCTGCGCCAGATTGCCGAGGTCGTTGGCGAGGTCGGCGTTGATGCGGTTGATGATCGATTCCCGCGTGTAGTTGCCGTCCTGGCCGAAAGCGACCTCGCGCATGGCGAAGTAGCGCATCTGGTCGACGCCGAACTCGCGCGCCATCTCGAAGGGATCGATGACATTGCCGACTGACTTCGACATCTTCTCGCCGCGGCTGAGCAGCAGGCCGTGCGCGAAAATGCGCTTCGGGATCTCGACGCCCGCCGACATCAGGAAGGCGGGCCAGTAGATGGCATGAAAGCGCAGGATATCCTTGCCGACGACGTGGACGTCTGCCGGCCAGAAGGTCGTGAAGCGAGGTGCGGCCTCGTCGGGGAAGCCTGCCGCCGTGATGTAGTTCGTCAGCGCATCGATCCACACGTACATGACGTGCGTCGGATCACCCGGCACGGGAACGCCCCAGTCGAGTGTCGCGCGCGACACGGACAGATCCTCAAGCCCGCTCTTGACGAAGCTCACGACTTCGTTGCGCCGCTCCAGCGGCAGGATGAACTCCGGATTGGCCTCGTAGTGCGCGAGCAGCTTGTCGCCATAGGCGGAGAGACGGAAGCGATACGTCTTCTCCTCAGTCCATTCGACGGGTGAACCGAGCGGCTCTCGACGCACGCCATCGTCACCGACAGTCGTCTCGCTCTCCTTGAAGAAGGCTTCCTGGCGCACGGAGTACCAGCCGGCATAGCTGTCGAGGTAGATGTCGCCGGCATCGGCCATGCGCCGCCACAGCTCCTGGCAGGCGGCGTAGTGGCGCGGCTCGGTCGTGCGGATGAAATCGTCGTTCGAGATGTTGAGCGCCGAGAACAGCTCTTTGAAGCGCGCCGAGTTGCGATCGGCCAGCGCCTGCGGCGTGATCCCTTCCTTGATGGCGCTCTGCTTCATCTTGAGGCCGTGCTCGTCCGTGCCGGTCAGGAAGAAGACCTGGCGGCCGTCGAGACGGGCGAAGCGGGCCATGACGTCACACGCGATCGACGTATAGGCGTGGCCGAAGTGCGGCTCGCCATTGGGATAATAGATCGGCGTCGTGACGTAGAAGGACTTGCGCCCGCTCATGAGATCAATGCTCCGTGGGCCTCGCCGCGGGCGCGCGAACCCCTGCGGCGGGCGAACTTATTGCAAATACTGGCGCTGACTTTGAGATTTTCAGGCGGCCTCGGCGGTCCGCTCGACGCGAGCCAGGGTGTCGAGGATCAGCATCCTGCGGTCGAGGTTGAGCGCCAGCGTCTCGGCCTTGTCGCGGACGATGGTTTCCCACAGCTCGGCCCATGAGGCAAGCCTGCCCTCAGGGATAAGCTTACGCGCCATGGCCATATCATCAGGGTTGCCTTCGCCGCCGGCCGCCGCCCGGACAAGACGGGCGATAAGCCCCAGGAGAAGATCGAAGAAAAGCGTAAATCGGGCATCGGCGGCAGTGCTGCCGAGTTCTTCGCCGAGGGCGTGTGCCGATTGCCAGTCGATGCGGGGCAGCGACTGGAAAAGCGCCTCGATCCGGCGGTAGAGGCTGAGCCCGTCCGTTGCCGACAATTCGAGCAATCGGCGGACGCTGCCGCCGGCCAGGGCTTCAAGCGCGCGCCAATCCGTTTCCGCCGGCGGTGGCGTGTCGGCGGCGGTCAGCGCGCCCGTTGCCGCGCGGCGCAGGTCGCTGGGCCCAAGCGCCGCCATCTCCAGCGTCCGGCAGCGCGAGCGGATGGTCCTGAGCAGGCGCTGTGGCTGTGCCACGACCAGCAGGAACATCGTGCGGCGTGGCGGTTCCTCGAGGGCCTTCAGCAGAGCGTTGGCCGCGTTGAGGTTTAACTCGTCGGCGCTGTCGACAATGACGATGCGCCAAGTTCCTTCGTCGGCCGTGCGGCCGAGGAATGTCTTGAGCTCGCGCACGCTGTCGACGGGGATGGTTGCGGGAAAGCGCTTGGTTTTGGTGTCGTAGGCCCGGCGCACGACGGCGAGGCCGGGATGCGAGAGGGCACGCACCTGCGCGGCGGCAATGCTTTTGTCGGAGATGGCGAGGCCCGAGCGGGCACTGCGCTCTTGCGGCGTGGCCAGCGCAAATTTGGCAACGCGATAGGCGAGCGTGGCCTTGCCGATGCCGGCCGGGCCGCTCAGCATCCAGGCATGATGCATACGCCCGCCCGCGAAGGCTGCGGCGAACTCCTGCTCGGCGGCTTCATGGCCGAACAGCTCCGCCGTGTCGCGCGGATGCGGAAAGCCCTCCAGCCGGTCGATTTCCGGCAGGGCTTCGACTTCGGCCAGGGCTGCAGCTCTACGTGCCATCAGGCCATCATACTCGACAAACGGGCTTCCACGATGGCCCAGATGCGCGCAGCAACCGCCTCGGACGATCCGGTCGCGTCGATGACGGCACAGCGTTCTGGATCATTGGTTGCAATGGCCAGAAATCCCTGCCGCAACGCCTCATGATAGGCGGCCTCACGGATCTCGAAGTGGTCGCGTCCCGCGCTACTCTTGCGCGCATCGGCGCGCGCGAGGCCGATCTCGGGCGGAATGTCGAGAATGAACGTGAGATCCGGGCGGAGATCGCCGAGCACGAGGCGGTGCAGCTCCGTGAGCGTCGCGTGCGGCACGCCGCCGGCCGCGCCCTGATAAGCGAATGTCGAATCCGAGAAACGATCGCTGATCACCCATTGGCCCGCTTGCAGCGTCGGCTTGATGGTCTCGGTAACGTGATCGGCGCGGGCGGCGAGAAACAGCAGCGCTTCGGCCATGGCGCTCCGCGGCGGCAGGTCGGGACGCAGCAGCAACGCGCGAATCTCTTCGGCGAATGGCGCGCCACCGGGTTCGCGCGTGAGCCTGCACGCAATGCCCGCCGCCCCGAGGCGGTTCGCGAGCAGGCGTGTCTGGGTCGTCTTTCCGGCGCCTTCCCCACCTTCGAAGGTGATGAACGGCGCCCTTTTGGTGGCTGTGATCATGCGCCTCGTGCCGCCGGGAATGCCCGGCGCACGCGCGGCGGGTCACCTCAGAACCCAGCCGAACGCCATGTGCACGAGTGTGTCAAGGCCACGCCGCATGGTGCCGGCGGCCGGCACATCCTCGCCCGCTGCGAGGGGCACTTCGTTGACCGTCTGCGAGGCCGTCGTCACGCGCAGCTTGGCGATGACGTCGCCCTTCTTGATTGGCGCCTTGAGAGGGCTCTTGTAGATGATCTGGGCCGAAAGGCGCTGGCCGGCCTGCGCTTTGGGCAGCAGAACGGTGATCGCGTTGGCGCCGACGAGCGGCACGTACATGCGGTCCCCGCCCCAAACGCGCGCGCGGCCGACGGCTTCCTCAGCATCGAACAACTTGAAATCGGCAAATCCCTTGAAGCCCCATTCGAGCAGGCGAACGGCTTCGTTGCGCCGTGCCTGGGCATCTTCCATACCGTTGATCACGAGGATCACGCGGCGCTCGCCCTGCTTCGCCGAGGCGACGATGCCGTAACCCGCTTCCTTGATGTAGCCGGTCTTGAGGCCGTCCACGCCGAGGTCCAGGCCAAGCAACGGATTGCGATTGAAGAAGCGGTGCTTGCGGTAGCGATATTCGCGCTCGGCGAAGAGACCGTAGTGCTCCGGATAATCCTGAATGAGATGGCGCGCCAGTATGGCCAGCTCACGCGCGGTCATCAGGTGATCGGGATCGTGCAGGCCGGTGGCATTGCGGAACGTCGATTTGGTGAGCCCGAGCCGGCGCGCCTCATCGGTCATCATCTTCGCGAAACCGGCCTCGGTACCGGCCATGGCCTCGCCAACGGCAATGGAGACGTCGTTGCCCGATTGAATGATGATGCCCTTGAGTATCTCGGATAGCGGTTCGCGCGTGTTGATCGGCACGAACATCGCCGAGGTGCCGGAGGGGGCGCCACCCGTGCGCCACGCATTCTCGCTAACGAGAATTTCGTCCTCGAGCTTGATGCGGCCTTCCTTGAGCGCGCGGAAGACGACGGCGAGCGTCATCAGCTTGCTCATGCTCGCCGGCGGCGCAAGCTCGTCCGCATTGTGCTGAAAGAGCACGGCGCCCGTATTGGCATCCAGCAGGATAGCCTGCTTGGCGCGGGTGGTCATCTCGGCCGGTGCCGACGCCTGCGCGAACGCAGTGCCGGCCATCATGACCGTTCCCAGGATCAGCATCGAAAACGCGGCGACGGATTGCCGAAAGCTGAGCCCGGAGATCCCGAAGATTGCCTTCATATCTCCATCCCGACGAGGGCTGTGCTGTCGAATCGACTATCGCGATTTCAGTGCCGCCTAGTCAACCTTTCGCGGTTCAGTTAGCGCATCCCAACACGGCAAGTTCAAGTCAGCTCGACGGGAATGGCTTCGCGGTTTCAGCGAGATATTGCATTGCGGTCGCAACACCACCGGCTTTGTGCGGTACCTTGGCGAGGCCGAGCGCCATCTCCACGCCCGCGAGCGTGCCGACGAGCGTCAGATCATTGATGTCGCCGAGATGACCGATGCGGAAGACCTTCCCTGCGACTTTCGACAGCCCGGTTCCGAGCGAAATGTCGAAGTGGTCGAGCGCGACTTTGCGGAATGTATCGGCATTGTGGCCATCCGGCATGACAACCGCCGTCAGCACCGGTGAGAAATGCCGGTCGTCGAGAATGAGGTTCTCGAGCCCCCAGGCGGCGACGGCGCGGCGGGTCGCTTCGCCGTGGCGAATGTGCCGCGCGAAGACGTTGTCGAGCCCTTCCTCGTTCAGCATGTCGATGGCTTCGGCAAGGCCGTAGAGCAGGTTGGTCGCAGGGGTATACGGGAAATAGCCATTCTTGTTGTGGGGGAGCATTTCCTCCCAGGACCAGAAGAGCTTGGGTGTTTTCGAAGCCTTGGCGGCGGCAAGTGCCTTGTCCGAAACGGCATTGAAGGAAATGCCGGGCGGCAGCATCAAGCCCTTCTGCGAGCCCGAGACCGTGACATCGACACCCCAATCGTCATGCCGGTAGTCCGCGGAGGCGAGGCCCGAGATCGTGTCGACCATGAGCAGCGCGGGATGTCCTGCTGCGTCGATGGCCTTGCGCACTTCATCGATGCGCGAGGTAGCGCCGGTCGAGGTCTCGTTGTGGACGACGCAGACAGCCTTGATCTCGTGCGCTTTATCTTCTTTCAGGCGCTTCTCGATGCGATTCGCATCGACGCCCGCACGCCAGTCCGTCTCGATGAACTCGGGAACGACGTCGAGCTTCAGCGCCATGTTCTTCCACAGCGTCGCGAAGTGGCCGGTCTCGTACATCAGCACCTTGTCGCCGGGCGAGAGCACATTGACGAGCGCTGCTTCCCACGCGCCGGTTCCGGACGCCGGGAAAATGATGACCGGGCCCTTGGTCTTGAAGACGCCCTTGACGCCATCGAGGACGCGGCGGCCGAGTTTCTGGAACTCCGGCCCGCGATGATCCATGACCGGCATGTCCATGGCGCGCAGAATGCGGTCGGGCACGGGCGAGGGCCCGGGGATCTGCAGAAAGTGGCGACCGGCGCGACGCGGCTCGTTGGACATCCGACCATTTCTCCCGTTTTGCACCTGCGTACAAAGCAGGTCATTGTTTGCGGCCTTGTGTACCGTATGCCAAGCAGTAGAAGCTACGAATAAAAGTCGTCGGGCGGAAGGGGCAGTGGTTCGGGTAGCATTCGGGCCATGCCATTGCCGCGCACTTCCGCATGGGCAGATCCGCCATGAACCAGCATGTCCCCGCTAACCGCGCCCTCGCGGACCGGCTCAGTCGCGAGATTGAGGGGGAGGTCCTGTTCGACCGCTTTTCCCGCGGGCGTTATGCAACCGATGCCTCGATATATCAGATCGAGCCCCTTGGCGTCGTCGTCCCGAAGAGCATCCAGGATGTGCGCATCGCGGCCGAGATTGCCCGCGAGATGGGCGTGCCGCTTCTCCCGCGCGGCGGGGCGACCTCGCAGTCCGGGCAGACGGTCGGCCGCGCGCTCGTCGTGGATTTCGCCAAGCACCTGACGCGGGTGCTGGAGGTCGATCGCGAGGCGGGCACGTGCCTCGTGGAGCCCGGCATCGCGCTTGATGAGCTGAACCGCCAGCTCAAGGCGACGGGGTACGTCTTCCCGGTGGACGTTTCGACGTCGGCGCGCGCGACCATCGGCGGCATGACGGGCAACAACTCCTGCGGCACGCGCTCGATCCGCTACGGTATCATGCGCGACAATGTTCTGGAGATCGACGCGCTGCTGCCTGATGGCACACCTGCGCGTTTCTGCGAGATAGACGTCACGACCTTCGACAAGTTGACCGGCAGCTTCGGCGCGCTCGCCCGCGATCTGCTGAAACTCGGCGCACGCGAGCAGGAACACATTCGCGGCGCCTTCCCTGGCGTCTCGCGCCGCGTCGGCGGCTATCTCATTGACGCGCTGCTGCCGCGAAACGCGCCGATCAATCTCGCGACGTTGCTCTGCGGCTCGGAAGGCACGCTCGCACTGAGCGAGCGCGTGAAGCTCAAGCTGTGGCCGCAGCCGAAGAACAAGGCGCTCGGCATCTGCCATTTCCCAACCTTCCGCGCAGCCATGGAGGCGCCGCAGCATATCGTGAAGCTCGGGCCCGTGGCTGTCGAAGTCGTCGATCGCACGCTGATCGAGCTCGCACGCGACATCGACATGTTCCGCCCCGTCATGGAAGCGCATGTGCGCGGCAAGCCCGATGCGCTGCTGCTCGTCGAGTTCGCGGAGGATGATCAGACCGAGAACCTGCGTCGCCTGGAACAGCTCGATGAACTCATGGGCGATCTCGGCTTTCCGGGCGCCGTCGTGAAGATCTCGAACCCTGCCGAGCAGGCGGCTGTGTGGAGCGTGCGCGCCGCCGGCCTCAACATCATGATGAGCATGAAGACGGAGGGAAAGCCCGTCTCCTTCATCGAGGATTGCGCCGTTCCGCTCGAGCATCTGGCCGACTACACGGAACGGCTGACAGCGGTCTTCGAAAAGCACGGCACGAAGGGCACATGGTACGCGCACGCCTCGGTCGGCTGTCTGCATGTGCGCCCGGTGCTCAATCTCAAGCTCGAAAAAGACGCCAATACCATGCGCGCGATCGCCGAAGAGGCGTTCGCTATGGTGAAGGAGTACAAGGGCGCGCATTCGGGCGAGCACGGCGACGGTCTCGTGCGTTCCGAATTTCACGAGACGATGTACGGCCGCAAGACCGTCGAGATTTTCGAGGAGGTCAAGGATCGCTTCGATCCGGCGCGAATCATGAACCCCGGCAAGATCGTGCGTGCGCCGCGTATGAATGATCGCTCGCTCTTCCGTTACAAGCCGGACTATGCGGTCGCGGATTTCCAGCCCGCGCTGGATTGGTCTGCCTGGCCGGGGGCTGGCGGCGGTTTCCAGGGCGCCGTCGAGATGTGCAACAACAACGGCGAGTGCCGCAAGCTTGCGGGCGCCGTCATGTGTCCGAGTTATCGCGTCGCCATGGAGGAGCAGCACGTCACGCGCGGGCGGGCCAATACACTGCGCCTCGCGATCTCCGGTCAGCTCGGGCCGGGCGCGTTCACCAGCGACGAGATGATGGACACGCTGAAGCTTTGCGTGTCTTGCAAAGGCTGCCGACGCGAGTGTCCGACCGGCGTGGACATGGCACGCATGAAGATCGAGGTGCTGGCCGCGCGTCTCAAGCAACATGGGCTTTCGCTGCACGATCGGCTGGTGGCGTATTTGCCGCGTTACGCCGGAATGGCGTCGAAGCTCGGTTTCCTGCTCAATCTTCGTGAGGCCATTCCCGGTGCCGCGCGATTTGGCGAATGGCTCGCTGGCTTCTCGGCGAAGCGGCCGCTGCCGCGCTGGCGTCGCGATGTCTTCCGGCAGGACGCGCCTGTCGGTCTCGCGGATGGCCGCGAGGTGGTGCTTTTCGCCGATACGTTCAACACCTACTTCGAGCCGGACAATCTGCGCGATGCGGCGGCTGTTCTCTCGCGACTCGGCTATCGCGTAATCGTTCCGCAGCCCGACGAAGGTCCGAAGTGGCACTACGCCTCGGTGCTCATGATGGGGAGCGCCAAGCCACGTCCGCTCTGTTGTGGCCGCACGTTTCTCGCCGCCGGTCTCGTCGATGAGGCGAAGAAAGAGGCGCGTCGCCTGATCAAAGCGCTCCTGCCCTTCGCACAGCGTGGCGTGCCGATCGTGGGACTCGAGCCCTCCTGTCTCTTCACGCTCAAGGATGAGATGCTGGGCATGGGGCTCGGTGCCGAGGCTGCTGCAGTCAGTGAGCAGGCGCGCCTGTTCGAGACGTTCATCGCGGAGGAAGCCGCAGCGGGCCGCATCAGCGGCCCCATCGCGAGATCCGATGGGAGCGTCCTTCTGCACGGGCACTGTCACCAGAAATCCTTTGGCGCCTTTGGTGATGTCGGTAAGGCACTCAAGCTCGTCGATGGTCTGAAAGTCGAAACTGTCGAGTCGAGCTGCTGCGGCATGGCCGGCGCATTCGGCTATCGCGCCGATACGTACGAAACATCCATGGCCATGGGTGAGCTGTCGTTGCTGCCAGCCGTGCGCAAGGCCGCCTCCGAGACCACCATCGCTGCCGACGGCTTCTCCTGCCGTCACCAGATCCATGACGGCACGGGCCGATCCGCCCGTCACGTCGCCCGCATTCTCGCCGAGGCCATGCGCGCCTCGGAAACGCCAACGGAGACCCGCCGATGACCAAGCTCACAGACCTCACCGCCGCCGAGGCATCCGCCCGTATGAAGGCCGGCGAGCTGACCGCGCTCGCCTATGCCGATGCGTTCATCGAGCGCGTGGCCGAGCGTGAAACTGACGTGCAGGCCTGGGTGCATCTCGATCCCGAGCGCGTGCGCGCCAATGCCCGCGCCGCCGATGAGCGCCGCCGCGAGGGCATTGCGGCTGGTCCGCTCAACGGCATTCCCGTCGGCATCAAGGATGTCATCGCCACGGCCGACATGCCGACGCAAAACGGCTGCGCCTATTTCAAGGACCATCAGCCCGAGCAGGATGCCGGCTGCATCGCGCAGCTTCGTGGCGCGGGCGCCATCGTCATGGGCAAGACCGTGACGACGGAGCTCGCGACGCACGTCCCGAACAAGACGCGCAATCCGCACAACCTGGAGCACACGCCCGGTGGTTCGTCCTCGGGTTCGGCGGCGGCCGTCGCCTGCGGAATGGTGCCGCTCGCGCTCGGCACGCAGACGGGCGGTTCCGTGATCCGCCCCGCATCTTTCTGCGGCATCTATGGCATTAAGCCCACGATCGGCCTCATTTCGCGCACCGGTGTGACCATGCAGTCGCACACGCTGGATACCGTCGGCGTTTACGGACGCAGCCTCGAAGATCTCGCGCTCAGTGTCGATGCCATGGGCGCCTACGACACCGCCGATGAGGTGAGCTATGCGCGCCCGCGTCCGAACCTGGCGAGTGCGCTTGCCGAGGGCGCGTCCGCGACACCGACCCTCGCTTTCTTCCGTTCGCCGGCTTGGGAGGTCGCCGAGCCTGCCGCGAAGAGTGCCATCGAGCAGTTCGCCAAGGCACTCGGCGATCGCGTCGTGGATGCCGAGATGCCGGAGTTTGACGGTATCGTGCAGCATCACGCCAACGTTATGGCAGGCGAGCAGGCCTCCCACTACGGCCCGCTTCTCAAGGCGTCGCCCGATGGTATCTCGCCGAGCCTCGCGGAGCGCATTCGCTATGGCGAGACGGTCCTCGCGCGCGCCTACGTCGATGGGCTACGCGCGCGCGATCACGCTTATGCGGCCGTCGAGAAGCTCCTCTCGCGACATTCGGCGATTCTCACGCTCTCGTCGCCCGGACCTGCGCCCAAAGGCCTGCACTCGACCGGCAATGCGATCTTCAACGGTATGTGGACGCTGCTGGGTGTGCCGTGCGTCACACTGCCGTTGATGACGGTCGGCGGCATGCCGTGTGGCGTGCAGCTCATTGGCCTGCGCCGTGACGAGGCGCGCCTTTTGCACATCGCGCGTTGGGTGGAGCAGCACGCGAAGCGCGTCACCCTGTGATCCGCGTCAGAGCTGCTCGCGCTTGTGGTCGAGCAGCTCGATTGTAGCGCGCGTGGCGCCCCGCAGCGGGACGAGCTGCGGCAGGCGACGTGCCATGGCCCCCGTGCCGATGGGCGAACTCAGCTCCTTGCGCGCTTCGACGATGATGACGCCCGCGAAAGCCGGCCAGATCCGCGCGCCGACGCGCTCGATGGCAAGCCCTGTTCGTCGCACGAAGGCGCGGTCGACAGGTGCCATGAAGAGGGCGCTGCTCCAGTCGACGGGCGAGAAAAGCGCTTCCTTGAGCGCGCGCCCGATCTGGCGCGAGCTATAGGGCTGGCCGTGTCCGAAGGGCGTCGTATCCATGCGCGCCCAGACACCGCGCCGATTGGGCACGATGATCATGAGGCGGCCTTCGGGCTTCAGTACGCGCCAGAACTCGCGCAGCAGCTTGCGCACCTCGCCGCTGCCTTCGAGGCAGTGCACGACGAGCAGGTTGTCGACGCTTGCGTCCGGCAGCGGCAGCATGTCGTCCTCGTAGAGGGCGGTACACACGTCACCTCTCGACGGCCACATGATCGCGCCCTGTGTCGCCGGCATGAGAGCGCCGATGCGCCCCGCTTCGCTGCGGAACGAGCCGAGATAAGGCACGGCATAGCCGACTCCGATCAGCGTCGCGCCGGGGAGCCGCGGCCAACGCGCGCGGACGCGCTGCGAGAGAACCCTGCGAACCAGGGAGCCGAGCGGACGATCATAGAAGTCGCGCAGTTCGAGAATATCGGGCTGCATCGCCTCGCGGTTATCCCTTTTAATCTCAGTGCGTGTGTGGCCACGCGCTCAGCGAGCGCCACCGAACCTTGTCCCTCGCGCGGCTGGCGGACGAAAATTGCCTGTATCATAGCTGCGTGATCCCGACTGTGCAGGCCCTTATTGATCGGCGTGTGCACTGCACGATCCTCAGTTCTCCAAGTGTTTACGCGTGTGCCGTGTCCTCCGAAGCTCCGGCGCGAATTCCTGAGCGCAATCCGCTGTTGATCTGTCGGGGAGGGTTGCGTAGCTTGGCGCACTTTTCCGCGACAACTCGCATCCGCAACCTTGCCACCTTCAGGAGTCCCATGCGCCCGTCCAAGCGAAAGCCCGATGAGTTGAGGCGTGTCTCGATCGAGCGCGCAGTATCGGTGCATGCTGAAGGGTCGTGCCTGATCAAGTTCGGCAATACGCAGGTGCTCTGCATGGCGAGCCTCGAAGAGCGCGTACCGCCCTGGCTCAAGGGGCAGGGGCGTGGCTGGGTGACGGCGGAGTACGGCATGCTGCCGCGCGCAACGCGCGAGCGTACGCGGCGTGAGGTGACGACGGGGCATCCCTCCGGCCGCACGCAGGAAATCCAGCGGCTCATCGGCCGCTCGCTGCGCGCCGTTATCGATCTACCGAAGCTCGGTGAGAAGCAGATTTCTGTCGACTGTGACGTCATCCAGGCTGATGGCGGCACGCGCACGGCCGCGATCACCGGCGCCTGGGTGGCGCTGCACGATTGCATCGCCTGGATGCGCGCGCGCGACATGGTCAAGGACGGCGTATTGCGCGATCAGGTGGCGGCTGTCTCTGCAGGGCTTTATGCCGGCGCGCCGGTGCTCGATCTCGACTATGCTGAGGATTCCGAAGCCGACGCCGACGCGAATTTCGTGATGACGGGGAACGGCGGCATCGTCGAAATCCAGGGGACGGCTGAGACGACGCCGTTCAATCAGGAAGCCTTCGATCAGCTCATGCTTCTGGCGCGCAAAGGCATCGGGGAGCTCATCTCGCTCCAGAAGCTGACGGTCGCCTGAACAGCGCATTCAAAGCAACAAGCAAGAACCGGAGGAAGCACCATGCTCGCCATAATCGTCCACTTCGAAGCCAAGGCGGACAAGATCGACGCGTTCAAGGAGGCGATCGTCGGCCATGCCACGCGGTGTCTCGAGCGCGAGCCCGGGTGCCTGCAGTTCGATGTGGTACAGGATCCGAAGAACCCCGCCAATTTCGCGGTCTACGAGATCTACAAGGATCAGGCCGCCGTCGACGCCCATCGCGCGAGCCCGCACATGGCCGAGACGGGTAAGGTCATCCCGGACCTGGTCACGAAGCGCGAGTTGCACCTTCTGAATTTTGTCGCCGGTGGCAAGCCGAAGCGCTGAGGCCTCCGCGCGGGCTACCAGCGATACTCGAACGGTGTGAGTAGTACCGGGGCCGCGTTGTCGCGTGCCTTCGGCTGGCGCGCATAGGCGACCTCGGCGAGGACGCCTCGAACGGCGGAGCCCGCGCCCGTGCGAAAGGCAACGCCGCGGTTCTCGAACCGCAGCTTGCCGTCGAGCCACACCCTGAGAATGCCGTCGCTCCGGCCGGGCGTGTTGACGACGACCTCCTGGTCGACCATCACCCAGCGGCCACGTGGCAGCTCGGAGGCATTGCTCTCGTTCCTGAGCCGCGTCGGGCCCTCGGGCGCGTGGCCGATAATGTCGAGTTGGCCTTTATCGTCCCAGGCAAGGCGTGCGGAGAAGGCGTCGGGCGCCTTGCGGTTGCTGCCGGACGGCCCGCCAAGAAGCCCGGGCAGGCGGCCGCCCGCAGCAAAGTCGAACTCGCGATCGAGCTTGAAGGCGTAGGAAACGCACGCAGCCGCAACTGGCCCAGCGGACTGCGGCATCCACTCGAAGCCGGCAGCAGGCGACGTTGTTGCCCCGCGCTGGACCGCGAGATCGACGGCGAGCGCACTGCCGGGGCCATGATCGATCTTGACGACGTTAATGCGCTCCGTGAGGCCCCAGTCAGTCGCGCCGAGGCGTGCCTGCAGGTCCGACGCGGTGAGAAGCTGGCCATCGTCGCGGTGGAGCGACCACTGGACGGCATTGTCGTAGCGCACGCGGCATGTTTCGGCGTCGGTGCCGATCATAGAGCGGCCCATGGTGACAAGGGAGGCCACTGCGATCACGGCCACCGCACCATTGAGCAGGATCGCCGTTTTGCTCGGCATGCGCATTGTTATATTCTCCAGTGCCAGCCTCGGGACGCCAATCATGTGCTACTTGCGGCGCAGCATGGCGGATCGGCAGGAGGCAGCCCCCGATTGATGCCCTGAGCTTCCCACAAACGTGTCAAGAAACAGGCCCTGTGCTTCGGTCGCCTTTTATGCAAAAGCAGGCAGGCCTGCTGAGGGTCCGCTAACCATCATGATAGTGGCGACATGCGCTCGGTGCATCGCTGCCTCCGCATCCATGGGCAGGCATTGACCTTATATTTACCGAGTGGGTCGGTTTTCCGCTGGTGGGGCGAACGTGTATTCTCGCCTGAAGGCGGGCCGGGCGAGTTGGGCTCGCGAGAAGGAGTGGGCGCGCGGAATGGATGCGGTTCTGGAGGTGGTCGTAAACGGCGAGCCGGCGCGGACGCGGGCCAGGACACTGGCGGAGCTGCTGATCGAGCTCGGCTATGGGGATGCCAAGGTCGCGACGGCGCGCAACGGCGATTTCGTGCCGCACCGCAAGAGGAGTACGATGGAGCTTACCGGCGGCGATACAATTGAAATCGTCTCGCCGAGACAGGGCGGGTGATGACGGACACGATGACCAACACGAAGCCCAGCACCAAGCAGGATGCCGTGCAGACCGCCGGCGGCCGCGATGTCCTCGAGGTCTACGGGACACGTCTCGACTCGCGCCTGTTTCTTGGCACGGCGCAGTATCCCTCGCCGCAGGTGCTGGAACGCGCCGTCAAGGCTGCAGGCGTCAATGTCGTCACCGTTTCCGTGCGGCGCGAAGGCGCGCGCGACAAGGGCGGCCAGCGGTTCTGGGAAATGATTGCGGGCCTGGGCGTGCGCGTGTTGCCGAACACGGCCGGCTGCCGCACCGCGCGCGAGGCGATTACGACGGCCGAGATGGCGCGTGAGCTGTTCGATACGGACTGGGTGAAGGTCGAGGTCATCGCCAACGACGACACCCTGCAGCCTGATCTGTTCGGCCTTGTGGAGGCGACGACAACGCTCGTTCGCGAAGGCTTCAAGGTTTTCCCCTACACGACCGAGGATCTGGGAGTGGCCGAGCGCCTGCTTGCGGCGGGCTGCGAGCTGCTCATGCCCTGGGGCGCGCCGATCGGCACAGGTCGCGGTCTTGCCAACCCTTATGCACTGCGCACGCTCCGCAATTATTTTCCAGGCGTGCCGCTGGTCGTCGACGCCGGAATCGGCGCACCGAGCCACGCGGCGCAGGCCATGGAAATGGGCTTCGACGCGGTGCTGCTCAACACGGCGGTGGCCAAGGCGGGCGATCCCGTGGCCATGGCGGAAGCCTTTGGTGCTGCGGTGCGCGCAGGCCGCACGGCCTTCGTTGCCGGCATGATGGAGGTGCGCGACATGGCGGCCCCTTCGACGCCGGTGGCGGGTACGCCGTTCTTCGATCTCAAGTGAGCGAACGCAAATGCCTGCAGATGCAGTTTTGGATGTCTTCTACCCGATCGTTCCGGACACGGCTTGGGCGCGCCGACTGGTGCCGCTCGGCGTCAGGACCCTGCAGCTCCGCTACAAGGGCACGGATCCGCGCGAAATCCGGCGCGAGATTGCCGAGAGCCTCGAGCTTTGCATTGCCCACGGTTGCCAGCTCATCGTGAACGATCATTGGCAGGCCGCGATCGATGTCGGCGCCGATTTCATTCATCTCGGGCAGGAAGACCTCGCTGAGGCTGACGTGGCGACGATCAAGGCGGCTGGCGCCAAGCTCGGTATCTCGACGCACGATAAGGCGGAGCTTGCAATCGCGCTCGCGGCCGAGCCCGACTACGTCGCCCTCGGGCCTATTTGGGAAACCAAGCTCAAGGTCATGAAATGGGAGCCGCAGGGGCTCGACAAGGTGCGCACCTGGAAGCAGAAGATCGGTAGTCTACCCCTCTGTGCCATCGGTGGCATTACACCCGAACGCGCGCCGGAGGTTCTGGCAGCAGGGGCGGACAGCGTTGCGGTCATTACGGATTTCTTTACCCACTCCGATCCAGAAAGCCGTGTTCGTCAATGGCTTAAGTGGGCGGAAGGGATGCGCCGCGGCTGAGCGGTCGAACGACTTCCTCCTAACGCCGTTATCTCCTGAGACGTCGCACCGCGCGCATATGGCTTGTTTGTGACAAGCCGACCGCCGAAATTGGCGAGCGTCTCAGCAAGGGCCTCCATGGCGTATCGATTGAAGTTGAAGGAGCCGCTGGCCAAGGGCGTGCGCCGTATTGCCGGCGAGCAGCTCGGGAATGCCGCCACGCGTCTCGAAGGTGGTTCCAATCCCGAAACGAGTGTGCACGAGGCCCGCAAGAGCCTCAAGCGCACGCGGGCATTGCTCCGTCTGGTCCGTCCAGGCCTCGGCGACACGAATTTCCGCAAGGCGAACGTACGGCTCAGGGATATTGCCCGTGGTCTGTCGGCGGCGCGGGACCGCGATGTCGTGCGCGGCCTGCTGCAGGCCCTTTCGAGTGTGAAACCTGCACTGGCTAAAGCTGCGCATCGCCTTCTGGAGATCGTGGACGCTACGCCGGCCGCGACCAACAGTTCGGGGACGCCACAGCAAAAAATGGGGGACGCTCTGCGCGAGATCGAGGCGGTGCGGCGCGAGATCGGTGCGATCGTCCTCCACCCCGGGAGCTTCGAAACGATCGTCGCCGGATTGACGATGAGCCATCGTGCGGGCCGCAAGGCGCTGGCTCGTGCGCTCGAAACGCCCGAAGACGATGAAACCCTTCACGATTTGCGAAAGTCGGCGCAGGCTTACTGGCGCCAGATGATCCTCGTCCAGCACGCTTGGCCGGAAGCCTGCCTGGCGCGAGCGGCCGCGGCAAAGCTTGTCGCCGACCTACTCGGGCACGATCACGATATTGCGCTTCTGGATGGTGTACTCGCTAGTCCGGATGGCCAAGTTCTCTCGGCAGCGGATCGTCGGGCGCTCTTGCGCTACTGCAAGGCGCGCCACGATGAGCTCAGGGCGGAGGCTATGCCCAAAGCTCAGCTACTCTTTGTTGAAAAGTCTGATCAGCTCGGCGCCCGCATTCAATCCTTGTGGGAGGCGGCGCAGCGGGCCGATCGCACCCGCTCTCACGCGGCGGACAAGAGCGAGGCCCCCGCCGTCCGTCGTTCGTCTTGAACGTCACCAGCATGGCCGATTTGTGCTTTTGTCGCGCATGACGGGCATGAGCGCACGCCGAGAGACAGCAGAGCGGGAATCCACTATACCGGCCCTCGATTGAGGGCCGACGTACCACCCTGCGCTCTCGGGGGCACCCCAGGTCGTGACATCCGAAGCCACCCAAGCTGCTCCGGTCGGGCGGCGTCGCACTTTGGTTGCGATCGCCGGACTCGGCGCAACGCAGATCATCGGTTGGGGAACGACGTTTTCGAGCCTCACCATCTTCGGCACCACGATCGGCAGCGATCTCGGGCTATCGCGCGAGACGGTCTTTGGTGGCATCACCATCATGCTGCTGGCGAGTGCGCTGGTCGCGACTCGAGTCGGGCGCTATGCGGATCGGCATGGTGCCCGTCCGGTGATGATGACCGGCTCGCTGCTTGTTACATTGGCCTTGGTCGCGCTGGCCTATACTCAGGGCGTCGTGACGTATCTACTTGCCTGGACGCTGGTCGGCATCGCCATGCCGATGATGCTGGCGAATACGGCGCTCGTCGGGCTCGTGCAGATCGTCGGCAGCAATGCGCGCCAGGCCATTACCGGGCTCATGCTGCTCAGTGGGTTGACTGGTACGGTCTTTCTGCCGCTGAACGCGCTTCTCATTGCTCAAGTTGGTTGGCGCAACGCTTATCTATGCTTCGCGCTTCTGCATCTGCTTGTCTGCCTGCCGATCCATGCGCTGATTCTGCGGCGTGAGGCGCCCGAGCACACGAGTGGGCAGCGCGCAGCGGCTGACAGGACGATGGATGGCCTGCTGCCTCCGGAGAAGCGGTTCAAGGCCTTCGTCATGCTGACGATCTGGTCCTGCACCGAGGGGCTCATCGTCTGGGGGCTCTACATGCAGATCATCGACGTCTTCAAGGGCATGGGTCTAACTGCAGTCGCCGCCGTCGCGGTATGGGCGGCAGTCGGGCCGGCTCAGGCGTCGGCCCGCCTCGGTGAGCTCGTGTTCGGCGGGCGTTACTCGATCCTGACAACGGCGCTGCTCTCCGCGGGCCTGAGCTGCGGCAGCTTCTTCCTCATTCTGCCGTTCAGCAGCTCTGTCATGTCGGCCGCGGCCTTCTCGATCTGCCTCGGTCTTGGACACGGTTTCTATGCCATTGCGCGCAATACGCTGCCGTTGACGCTCTTCGGCGTGCGCGAGTACGGCACGTACCTCGGGCGCATGATGCTGCCGCAGAGCATCGTCAACGCGGTAGCTCCGATCCTTTTCGCGACGATGATCTCGCGTTTCGATCCCGCGAGCGCGCTGTGGCTTGCAGCCGCCGCGGCACTTGCGGGCTTCATGGCGGTCCTGATGCTCGTGCGCATCTGCCGCTCCTAGAGCCCTATGGACTGCCTGTAAACGCCTTAGGCAGGCCGAACGACGGCGCTTGATTTGTGCTGCAACCCACTGCCTCAATGATGGCATGTGTCTTCCACGGATCTGACGAGGAACGTCCATGGCAAGTCAGGACAAGAGCGGGAGGCCAGCCGCCATCGTTACAGGTGCCGGCTCCGGCATCGGTCAGGCAACGGCTGCGCTCCTCCTCGAGCGGGGATGGAGCGTCGCTGCTGTCGATCTTGAAACCAGCGCGCTGACTGAGTTGGAAGGCGGACATCCCGCCGAGCGCCTGCTCTTGCGCGCCTGCGATGTGACGGATGAAGCTCAGGTGGCGGCCGTTGTCAGCGAGGCTGCCGCCAAGTTCGGCCGCATCGATGGCGCCGTCAACTCGGCCGGCATGGCCGCCGACAAGCATGTGTTCGATACGTCAGCCGAGCTCTTCCGCAAGATCCTGGACGTCAACGTCGTTGGCACGTTCCTTATCGGGCGCGACGCCGCGCGCCACATGGCGAAGGCGGGCCGCGGTGCGATCGTCAATGTCGCCTCGATCTCGGGCCTCCGTGGCTCGAAAGGGCGCTCGGCCTATGGCGCGTCGAAAGGCGCCGTCGTCAATCTCACGCAGGTCATGGCGAACGATCTCGCCCCGCATGGCATCCGCGTGAATGCTGTTGCGCCCGGCCCCGTCGAGACGCCGATGGTCAAAGCACTGCACACCGCTGCTGACCGCGAGCTATATGGGCGCTATATCCCCATGCGGCGCTATGCCGAGCCGCGCGAAATCGCGAGCGTCATCCATTTTCTCCTGGATGAGAGCCAGTCGAGTTTCGTGACAGGCGAGATCATCGCGGTCGATGGCGGCTATCGAGGCGCCGGGATCATCGTCGATCCGGCCTGACGTTTGAGGAAGAATGCCCCGCTACCGCATCACTATCGAATATGACGGCACGCCCTTTCTCGGCTGGCAGATCCAGGCTGACGGCGCGTCCGTGCAGGGCAGCCTCGCCGACGCCATCCATAAACTCGGTGGCGAACGAGTCGAGGTGCGCGGCGCCGGACGCACGGATGCCGGCGTACACGCGACGGGTCAAGTCGCGCATTTCGATCTCATGAAGGAATGGCCTGCCGATACGGTGCGCGATGCGGTGAATTTCCACCTCAAGCCCGCCCCGATCACGATCCTCGACTGCGTGGATATCGGCTCCGGTTTCGATGCGCGCTTCAGTGCCGTCGGGCGGCACTATCTCTACCGCATTCTCGCACGTCGAGCGCCACCAGCGCTCGACAAGAACCGCGTCTGGTGGGTACCGCGTCCGCTCGATGCATCGGCGATGGCGGCTGCTGCACCGGCTCTGCTCGGCAAGCACGACTTCACGACCTTCCGTGCGGCTGGATGCCAGGCGAATTCGCCGATCAAGACGCTGGATCGTTTGGATATCAGAGCTGTCGGTGAGGAGATCCGCATCGAAGCTTCCGCACGCTCGTTCCTGCACCATCAGGTGCGCTCGATCGTCGGGAGCCTCAAGCACGTCGGCGAGGGTAAGTGGCCGGTCAGCGAGATGGCTGCGGCCCTCGAAGCAAAGGACCGCAGCCGCTGTGGCGCATTGGCGCCGTCTGGCGGGCTCTATCTCGTACGCGTCGATTATCCGCCCGGCCCCTTCCCACCGCGTGAGCGCAATTGACGGTTACCCTTTCAACATCCGATCGACCATCTTGCGCGCCGTGCCGAGGTAGTGCGCCGGATCGACGACGCGTGCGAGCGCGGCCTTGTCCAGATGCTTCGTAACATCCGCGCGCGTCTCCAGGGCCGCGAGCAGCGTCGTGCCATTGCTCAGCGCCTCGCGGCAGCACTCGTAGACGATATCATGGGCGGCACCCCGTCCCGTATGCGGCGCGAGCGCCATCATGGCTGCCTCGGCAACGATCAATCCGCCCGTGATGTCGAGATTGCGCCGCATGCGGTCACCATCGACGATCAGGCCCTCGAGCATGAAGCGCGCCTGATAGAGCGCCCCGGCCGTCGAGATGAACGCGCGCGGCAGCGCGATCCATTCCAGATGCCATGGACCTGTCGCGCGCTCATGATCGGCCGCCATGGCGTCGAGGAGCAGGCTCGCGTCGGAGCGCACCGACTTTGCGATGGCAAGGATCATTTCGCAGGAAATGGGATTGCGCTTCTGCGGCATGGTCGATGAGCCGCCGCGCCCTTTCACGAACGGCTCGAAGGCCTCGGCCACCTCCGTCTGCATCATGAGCATGACGTCGGTTGCGATCTTGGCAAGGCCACCGGCAAGAATCGCCAGTGCGCTGCCGACTTCCGCGATCGCATCGCGCGCGGCGTGCCACGTGATATCGGGCTGGGAAAGCTTAAGCTCCTCCGCGAGCGCCGCCTGCACCTTCAAGCCATCGCTACCGAGCGAAGCGAGCGTGCCAGCCGCGCCAGAGAACTGCACGACCAGCAGGCGCTTGCGCAATTCGGCAAGCCGCTGCTTGTCACGGCGCACGCTGGAGAGCCACACGGCAGCCTTGTACCCGAACGTCACCGGCAGCGCGTGCTGCATGTGCGTGCGGCCCGCCATCACCGTATCGCGGTGCTTCGCGGCGAGGCCTTCGAGCGCGCGTGCCACCGCATGAAGTTCATCGTCGACGATGTCGAGTGCGGTGCGGAGCTGCAGCACGGTTGCGCTGTCCATGATATCCTGGGTGGTCGCGCCCCAGTGCACATAGCGACCGGCTTCGCCGCACTGCTTCGCCATCTGATGGACGATGCCGATGATGGGATAGCCCACGATGTCCGTTTCGGCTTTCAGCTTGGCCAGATCGAGTTTGCTCGCGTCGGACTTATCCGCGATGTCTTTTGCAGCATCTGCCGGAATGAGGCCCACGCTTGCCTCGGCCTTGGCGAGCGCCACTTCGACCTCGACATAGCGGGCAACCAGAGCCTCGTCGCTCCACACGGCGCGCATGGCGGGCGTGCCGAAGAAGTCGCGATAGATCGCGGAATCAAAAACAGTCGAGGGCATGAGTGGGCGTCGTCCTTCTATGGGCTCATGATTGCTTGGCGTCGAACGCTCAGGTTTTGGCTTTCCCGCTGAGCGATCGGTAGACTTGGACAACCTGGCTGTCATCCTGATTGCCCAGGCCCATGCCTGCTGCGGCGAGATACTGCTGATGGGCGGCTGCCGCAATCGGCAAACCCATGCGCAGCGCGCGACCGGAGTCGAGCACGAGCCCGAGATCCTTCACAAAGATCTCGATCGCGCTGGTGACGACATTGTCGTTGTCCACCATGCGCGGCCCGCGTGCCTTGAGCATCCAGCTTCCGGCCGCCGAGCCCGTCAGCAGCTCGAGCGCGACCTTCGTATCGACGCCCGCGCGCTCGGCGAATGCTATGGCTTCCGCAGCAACGGCGAGGTTGGCGCCGGCCATGAGCTGGTTGACGATCTTCATAGCCGAGCCTTGGCCGGGCTTCTGGCCGAGATAGAAGAGGTTCGATCCCATGGCTTCGAGCATTGGGCGCGCCGCGTCGAATGTCGCCTGCGGCGCGGCCGCCATGATGGTGAGCGTGCCACCCTTGGCGCCCGTCACACCACCCGAGACCGGTGCATCCACGAATTTGCGTCCACTCGCCTCGACACGTTTGGCAATATCCTCGACACGAGCCGGTGCGCACGTTGCCATCAGCACCACCGTTGCGCCTGATGGCAGTGCCTCGAGTGTACTGTCTTTGAATAGAATGCTCTCTGCCTGATCGGCATTGACGACCATAAGCACGAGAGCTTCGGCGCCTTTCGCTGCTTCTGCCGCGCTTGCCGCAGCGTGACCGCCGTTCTTCACGAGCCGGTCGATGGCTTCGCGGCGAATATCATAGCCGACGACACGCCATTGCTTCGAAACAAGGGTCTCGGCCATCTCCGCGCCCATGGCGCCGAGGCCGACGAATGCGATGGTTCCTGGCATGGTTCCTCCCGGTCCTTGGGCCGGTCTCAGCTCGGCCTATTTCTTCGATAGCGTTCTACTGCGCGCGATGGGCGGGTTAAAGCCTCGTGTTGCGGCGTGCTGCATTGCACCGACAAACAGTATGCGAACTGCTCTTGCCTTGGACAAAATGCCGGTCCAACATGCTTGAGCGCGATCGCCTCACTTGGGTGCGATAGCACTCATGCGAGGCGTGAAACGCGCTCTGAACTCTAGTTTGGAGCATGATTCATGTTTCAGATGGCTGTGCCGCGTATTTCCATTTGAGAATGATCATGCTCCTGGCCGCGCAGCCTCAACTCAGGCGCGGGGCGCGGCACACGTCCTTGCGCCTGAGCGACAAGGAGGAACCCATGGGGCTTGAACCCAACGGCAGTGCAACGCGCAGCGCCCGCGCAATCGCGATCCTTGGTCCCTATCTCTCCGGCAAGACGACACTCCTCGAAGCCATCCTCGCCCGTACCGGCGCCGTGACGCGCCAGGGGGCGATCACCGACAAGAACACGATCGGCGACAACGTGCCCGAAGCCCGCGACCACGGCATGAGCGTCGAGGTCAACGTAGCTGATGTGGAATTCCTGGGAGATCGCTTCACTTTCATAGACTGCCCGGGCTCCATCGAGTTCCAGGCCGAGGCCAATGCGGTACTGGCCGGCTGCGATGCTGCCGTGGTCGTCTGCGAGCCTGATCCCAAGCGCGTACCGGCGCTCCAGCTCATACTCAAGCAGCTCGAGGATCGCGGCATTCCGCATTTTCTCTTCCTCAACAAGATCGACAGTTTCGAAACGCCGGTGCGCGAGATCCTGCCGATGCTGCAGCCGGCGAGCACCAAGCCGCTCGTGCTGCGGCAGATCCCCGTCTGGGAGAACGGCATCGCGACGGGGTTCGTCGATCTCGCGCTCGAGCGGGCCTTCGTCTACCGCGAGCACGCGCCGTCCGAGGTCGTTCCGATGCCCGACGTGCTCGAGCCGCGCAAGCAGGAGGCGCGCTTCCACATGCTCGAGCAACTCGCCGACTACGACGATGAGCTCATGGAGCAGCTTTTGAGCGACTTACCGCCACCACGCGACAGGGTGTTCGAGGATCTCGCCAAGGAGATGCGCGAGGGCCTCATATGTCCCGTACTGCTCGGCTCGGCGGAGAACGGCAACGGCATCGTGCGGCTCCTGAAGGCGCTGCGCCATGAGGCGCCATTCGTGGCGGCTACGGCCGAGCGTCTCGGCGTCGGTGATGCCAAATCGGCCGTGCAGATCCTCAAGACCGTCTACACGTCCCATGGCGGCAAGCTGTCGATCGCGCGCGTTCTTGCGGGCGATATTCAGGATGGCGCGACGCTCTACGGGCCGCGCGGAGATGATCGCGTTGCCGGCATATTCTCGATGCTGGGACAGGAAGCGCGCAAGCTTACTGGCGCCAAGCGCGGCGACACCGTGGCTCTCGGCCGGCTGGAGGGCGCGCGGACAGGGGAGACGCTCTCGGCGGACAAGAGCGGTATCGAGCAGATCGAACGCCCCGAACAGTCGGCGCCCGTCTACGGCGTCGCCATTGAGTTGAAGGACCGCAAGGACGAGGTCAAGCTCAGCGCCGCCCTCGCCAAGCTCATGGAGGAAGATCCATCGGTGCGGCTCGACCATTCTGCCGAGACACACCAGATGGTGCTCTGGGGGCAGGGTGAGATGCACCTTCGCGTGGCCATGGAGCGCCTCAAGCGCAAGTACGGGATCGATGCGGGCACACGCCGCCGCCAGATCCCCTACAAGGAGACGATCAAGGCCAGCGTCTCCATCCGCGGGCGGCACAAGAAGCAGTCGGGCGGCCATGGCCAGTTCGGCGATGTGGTGGTCGAGATCAAACCGCTACGGCGTGGCGAAGGCTTCCAGTTCGACGACACCATCACGGGTGGCGTGGTGCCGAAGCAGTTCATCCCTTCGGTCGAGATCGGCGTACGCGATTATCTCGTGCACGGACCGCTCGGTTTTCCGGTGGTGGATGTCGCCGTCACGCTGACGGACGGCTCCTATCACAGCGTCGACAGCTCCGACATGGCTTTCCGGCAGGCGGGCCGACTTGCGATGTCGGAAGGAATGCCGAAGTGTGGGCCGGTATTGCTCGAGCCGGTGATGGCGGTCGATATCGTGGTGCCTTCGGAGGCGACGTCGCGCATCAATGCGATGATCTCGCAGCGGCGCGGCCAGATTCTTGGCTTCGATGCGCGCCCCGACTGGCCGGGCTGGGACGTCGTCCAGGCGCGTGTGCCCGAGACTGAGATCCAGGACCTGATCGTGGAGCTGCGCTCTGCGACGGCGGGCGTCGGTTCCTTTGCGGCGAAGTTCGACCACCTCGCCGAGCTGACGGGCCGTCTCGCGGATCAGGTATTGGCGGCGCAGAAGGATGCGGCGGCTTAATTCTCTTGTTTGCCTGGCCTAACGGCAGGCGCGCGGTCGCGCGCTCATGCTTTCGGTCACGGCCTATAGGCCGACGCGCGGTCGCGCGCTCATGAAGTGGGCGGAACAGCGATCACCGGCGCGACATGTCCCTTCTCCCCGTAAGGACGGGGAGAAGGAGAAGTGTTTACCGCATCAAGAACAGCGGGCATTCGAGCGCGGCGACGAGGTCGCGGAGATCGCCGTGCGCGGGGACGAGAATGCCGCCGAAGTGCGCGATCAGGAAGCCGCCGTGCAGTCGCCGGATGGCCTCCGCGAGGGCGGCCGGCGCGCCTTGATCGATCTGGCAACGCAACAGCAGCACTTTCGACTGATCACCGAGCGCGAGACGCGTCTGCTCCTCCAAGTGCTGTGCGTCGTGCGCATTGTCCGACAGCAGCATCGCCATGACGATACCGCCCGTGACGCTCGACATGCGCTCTGCGGCGCGCAGCATGGGCGTAAGAAGATCTGGGCTCTCAATGACGGCGATGACAGGGCCTCGGGTGCGACGAGCTCTCGGCCCGACCAGCATCAGCCCGGTATAGCCGCCGACATTGGCGAACAGCTCTGAAAGCCGCGTACCCTGCCCGGGCGCAAGCACATCCGCGAGCGCGACGACGTTCCATGGACCGTCCTCGGCACAGGCCTTGGCGAGGGCCTGCATGGGATCGTCTCGCACGACACGCGTGCGGAGGGGCACTTTGGCCTCTTGCGCCAGCGCTTCGACGCGGCGGCAGAGCGCGCGGCCCGCGAGCCGCAGATCGCGCTCGATGGCGTCGCGCGAGAGGGCGCGGGTCTTCGATCCCGTCAGCGAGATTTCGCGCGCAAAGGGATAGCTCGCCATGTCGTAGAGCTGGAGATCCTCCACGAAGAGACTCTCGATCTCGGAGTGGAAGGCCTGCGCAATGCGGACGGCGGCCTCGAGCGCAACCGAATTTGGATGCCCCGACGTAATGTGCAGCACGACACGTCCGCGCTGCTCGCCTGCTTCGGCGACGTGCATGATCATGTGAACGGCTTTCCGTTGTCGCTGCTGGGAGCGCTGTCGCTGCCACTGGTTTCGGAGCGGCGGGAGAATGCGCGACCCCGTTCGGCAAAACTGCGAAGCTTCTCCTCGACCTTGCGATTTATGCTGCCAGCTTCGAATTCTCCATCATCGCCACGCGTGCCGGCTTTGACGCCGGTCAAAATCTCGATGCCTTGGTCGATCGTATCGACGGCATGGACTGCGAACTTGCCTGATTTCACGGCTTCGACGACGTCCTCGCGCAGCATGAGATGCTGAACATTCGCACGCGGAACGAGCACGCCCTGATCGCCCGTGAGGCCGCGCGCCTTGCAGACGTCGAAGAAGCCCTCGATCTTCTCGTTGACGCCGCCGATGGCCTGCACCTCGCCCCACTGGTTGACCGAGCCCGTCACCGCATAGGACTGCTTGATCGGCACATCCGAGAGGGCCGATATGAGCGCGTAGAGCTCAGTCGAGGAGGCACTATCGCCATCGACGCCGCCATAGGACTGCTCGAAGACCAGCGTCGCCGCGAGTGAGAGCGGCACATCGAGGGCATAGCGGCCGGCGAGATAGCCCCAGAGGATCATTACGCCCTTGGTGTGAAGTGCCCCGCCGAGCTTCGCTTCACGTTCGATATCGGTCACGCGACCGGAGCCCATGCGCACGCGCGCCGTGATGCGGCTCGGGCGCCCGAAGGCGAAGTCGCCGAGTTGGAGGACGGCAAGGCCGTTGATCTGTCCGACCTTGGCGCCAGTGGTGTCGACGAGCACGATCTGGCGCTCGATGGTCTCCTGCGCGCGGTCCCGCAGACGGTCCGAGCGTTGGACGCTTTCATCGATGGCTTGCGCGACATCCGCGCGGGTGGTCACGTCGCGACCTGCTTGCGCGGCCCAGTAGTCGGCTTCGCGCACGAGGTCGGCAATGCGGCCGATCTCGATGGAAAGTTTTTCGCGGTCGGAGGCAAGGCGCGCGCCCTCCTCGATGATGCGGGCGACGGCCGGCGCATCGAGTGGCTTGATCTTGTGCTCCGTGACAATCGAGGCGATGAGGCGGGCATAGGCCTGATCGTTCTCCGTCGAGCGCGGGATCGAGTCGTCGAAGTCCGCCTGCACCTTGAAGAAGCGCGAGAAGTCCGGATCGGCTTGGGCGAGCAGGTAGTAGAGCTCGCGATCGCCGAGCAGGAAGACCTTGGTCTCGAAGGGAATGGGCTCGGGATCGAGCGACTGCGTCGACATCAGCCCCGACATCTCGGACGGCTGCTCGATGCGGATCTCGCGCGCCTTGATGGTGCGCTTGAGCGCTTCCCACGCAAAGGGTGACATCAGCAGCTTGCGCGCGTCGATCATCAGATAACCGCCGTTCGCCTTGTGCAGCGCGCCCGGCTTGATGAGCAGGAAGTCAGTCACAAGCGCGCCCATCTGAGCAATATGCTCGACGCGACCGATGAGATTGCCGTAGGTCGGGTTCAGCTCCTCGACGAGCGGCGCTATGGGAGGATCGTCCCCGTTGTGCGAGACCATCGGATTGACCATGTAGCGGCGGAAACGAGGATCGCGCGCTGTGTCGGCCGGCTGCTTGACGATCTCGTTCTCCTCGCCCGCCGGCGCCAGGAAGATGCCGACATTGCGAATGAGATCGCGGCCGACGGCGTCGAGATAACCCAACACCTCCGGTTGGTCGTTGAAGGATGCCGCCAGGTCGTCCAGCGCCTCGAGCACGGCGAGCGAGGCGATCTCCTCGTTGAGCTCGCTCAGCTTGGCGCGCCGCTGCTTGTCCGTCTTGGGCAGCTTTTCGATGATCTCGGCGAGCTCTTTCTGCAGGACCTCGATGCGCTGCTCGATCTGTTTGCGCATGGTCTCGGGCAGCGTGTTGAAAACCTCTGGCTTGACGATCTTACCCTCGTGCATCGGCGCCATGGCAAAGCCGGTGGGCGTGCGCAGGATGGTGATGTTCTGGCCGTTCGCCTTGGTATTGAGTGCTTCGAAGGCCTGCTCCTGGCCTGAGCGGAATTCCTCGTCGATCGCGCGGCGACGCGCCTGATAGTCCTCGCCCTCGAACATGGCGGGCAGGGTGTTCCTCAACTCGTCGATCGCCGCGATCATGCCCTTCACGAGGGCGCGTGCGCGACCGGGCGGCAGCTTCAGCGCGCGTGGACGGTTCGGCGTCTCGAAGTTGTTGACGTAGACCCAATCGGGCGGGATCGGCAGATCCTTGAGCTTGCGCTCGAGATGCTGGCGAACGGCCGTCGTCTTGCCGGACGCCGCTGGGCCGAGCACGAAGATATTGAAATCGTGGCTCGCCATATCGGCACCGAACTGGATGGCCTTGAGCGCGCGATCCTGGCCGATGAGGCCGCGCGCGGGTTCCAGCTCGGAGGTGGTCTTGAAGCCGAGCGTCGCGGGATCGACGACGCGCCTGAGCTCGGCGATGGCGAGCGGCGTATGTGATTGCGCTGTCGAAAGATCAGCCCCGTTGGACGCCGAGGCCGTGGTGGCCTTACTCACCTCGGGCTTATCGGTTTTGGTGGGCTGAGATTTCCAGAAGGCCATGCAACACTACTCCTCGCCAGCTTGGCGTTCACTCGCTCGCGCCCTAGGCGCCTTGGAGGAAAACGCACCGACGCCACGCGGTCAACCCGTCGCCGGAAACACCGTCCACTATGCCTGCTGCGCCGTCGGTGCGGTGCTCGGCGCTTCGGCATCGGCGGCAGCGATCCGATCGGTGCGGCTTTCGAGATAGGCTTCGCTGCGCATCTCGATGAGGCGGCTCACCGTGCGCTCGAAGAGCACCGCCGCATCACCTGCCGGATAGAGATCCTGCGGTTCGGCTTCGGCCGAGGCGATGAGCCCTATGCGGCTGTCATATAGGGTGTCGATCAGGTTGATGAACCGGCGCGCCTCGTTGCGTTTTTCCGGCGGCAGCTTGGGTATGCCTTCGATGATCACCGTATGGAAGGCATGAGCAATGTGGAGATAGTCCAGCGAGCCGAGCGGCTTGGCGCACAGATCGTCGAATGTGAAATACGCGACGCCGCGGGCCGCCTCGGGGACATCGAGCGTGCGCCCCTTAACGTCCAGCGTCATCGGTTTGCCCTTCCACACGCCCGTGAGGCGCGTGAAGGCGGCCCTGAGCGCGCGCCGGGGATCGGAGTTTGCCGGCGTGAAGTAAAGCGGCTGGCCGGCGAGTTTCTCGAGCCGGAAATCCTTCGCGGCACCGAGCTCGACCACCTCCATGTGCTGCTCGATGAGATCGATGGAGGGCAGGAATAGCTGGCGGTTGAGCCCGTTCAGGTAAAGGCCGCGCGGCGGTTGGTTCGACGTTGCCACCATCACGACCTGCCGTTCGAACAGCCCCTTGAACAGCCGGCCGAGGATCATTGCGTCGGCGATGTCGGTCACATGAAGCTCATCGAAGCACAGGAGCTGCGCTTCGTCGGCAATCGCGTTCGCGACATGAGGCAGAGGATCGCCGCTGACGTTTTTGCGCGCCGCCCCGATGCGATCGTGCGTTTCGGCCATGAACTCGTGGAAGTGGATGCGCCGCTTCGGCGCGAATTGAACCGTGTCGAAGAATATATCCATGAGCATGGTCTTGCCGCGGCCGACCTTGCCGTGGATGTAGAGGCCGCGCGGCGTCGGTCGCTTGGCGGCGAACAGGTTCGCGAGCTTCCAACCGCCATTCGTCGGACGCCAGTCCTTCAGCTCGACGGCAACCGCATCGAGGCGGGCCGCCACGGCGGCTTGCGCTTCATCGAAGCTCGCTTCGCCGGCTTCGACGCGCGCGGTGTATCGTGCAAGTGGGCTCGCGCTCATGATCTCAGCGTGCGGGCGGGACCGTTTGAATTGCGGACGATCTCGGAATTCCAGCCTTCGGCGGCAGAATGCCCGCGTCGGTAGGGTTCGATCGAGTGTTGAGCTAGCCCCTCTCAGAGGCAGGGTCAAGCATTCGAGCCCGAGGGGGCCCTCTCGCGTGCAACGCGGGGTTGCGTTGAAATCGCCATCCGTTCACGCCGCGCGCCTGTTCACAGGGCGGACTATTGGTATGCCAGCGACAGTGCCAGGGAGAACAAGGCACTGGACGAGTCGGGTGAAACGCGGCAAGCTGCCGCCAAATTCGCAGGTGTCGGCGCGTGCGCAGGCAAACAATGCGATGATGATGAGCGGTCGGCACGAAGCTGCTGCCTGTGATGGGAGGGAATAAGTGGTCGCTGTTGTCGAGCCTGTCTCGGCGCGGCAGGAGACTTCGTCGTCTCTGCAACCGCTGCTGAGTGTCAGGAACGTATCCGTTCGATTTGGTGGCATCGTCGCGCTCGACGGGATCACCTTCGATATCCACGGCGGTGAGATCGCAGGCCTCATCGGGCCGAATGGAGCTGGCAAGACCACGCTCTTCAATTGCCTCTCTCGCCTCTACATCCCCAATGACGGCGACATTCTCTTCGAGGGGAAATCGATCCTCAGCTCGCCGCGTCACGAGATCCCGACTATCGGTCTTGGCAGAACCTTCCAGAACGTCGCGTTGTTCGACCGCCTGAGTGTGCTCGACAACGTCAAGGTTGGCTGCCACAGCCAGAGCTCATCTGGCTTCCTCGCGACGGCGCTCCGTCTTCCGGGCGTTGCGGCCGAGGAACAGCGCATCACCGAGCGGGCCTGGGAACTCATCGAATTCATGGATCTGAGGCCATTTGCCGCCATGCCGGCGGGGCCGCTGCCCTTTCCGATCCGCAAGCGCGTCGAGCTTGCGCGTGCGCTCGCCGCCAGTCCGAAGCTGCTTCTTTTGGACGAGCCGGCTGCCGGCCTCAATCACGAGGAGATCGGCGTGCTCGAGACCCAGATCCGCCGCGTGCGCGATCTCCAGAAGGTGACCGTCCTACTGGTCGAGCATCACATGAGCCTTGTCATGGCGGTGTCGGACAAGGTCGTCGCGATCGACTTCGGCCGCAAGATCGCGGAGGGCACCCCCGCCCAGGTGCAGCGCGATCCCGAAGTGATCAAGGCCTATCTCGGCACGGGAGCCGAGGCATGAGCAACATGCTGGAAGTCAAGGATCTCAAGGCCTACTACGGTCCTTCACAGGCGCTGCACGGCATCAGCTTTTCGCTCGCCAAGGGCGGAATTACGACGCTGCTCGGCGCGAATGGTGCAGGCAAGACCACGACGCTCCGCGCCATCTGCGGCATGGTGCGCGCCGAGGGCACTGTGACGATCGACGGCGAGCCGGTTACGGGCAAGGCGACGGAAACCGTGGTCCGCCTCGGTGTCGGGCATGTGCCCGAGGGCCGCGGCACGTTCACCGAGCTCAGCGTCGAGGAGAACCTGCGAGTCGCAGCCTACACGCGGCGCGACAAGGCCGCGGCCACGCGCGACCTCGACATGGTCTTCACGTACTTCCCGCGCCTCAAGGAGCGCATGGCTCAGCAGGCGGGCACGCTCTCGGGCGGTGAGCAGCAAATGCTCGCCATCTCACGCGCACTGATGCTCGGGCCGCGCCTCATGCTGCTGGACGAGCCGTCCTTCGGGCTCGCACCGCTGATCGTGCAGGAAATCTTTCGCATCATGCGGCGCATCAACGAGGAGGCGAAGGTCTCGATGCTGCTCGTGGAGCAGAACGCAGCCCTCGCGCTCGATCTCGCGGATCATGCCTATGTGCTCGAAACGGGGCGCGTCGTGATGTCGGGGACCTCGGCGGACGTGAAGTCGGACGAGCAGATACGCAAATCCTATCTCGGATACTGATTTAGGCGGAACAGCGGATCGTCATGGAGCAGCTACTTCAGCAGATCGCATCGGGACTGGCGAACGGCGCGATCTACGCGCTGCTCGCTCTTGCGCTTGTCATGATCTTCGTCTCGACGAACCACATCAACTTCGCTCAGGGCGAAATGGCGATGTTCAGCGCCTTCGTCTGCTGGCAGCTCCTCAACTGGGGCTATCCATTCTGGATCGCGCTGCCTGCGACCATGCTGTTCTCGTTCACCATCGGCGTGCTCATAGAACGCATCATATTGCGACCCTTGCACACAGCGCCGCTGCTCTCTGTCGTCGTCGTCTTCATTGGCTTGCTGGCGATCTTCCACTCGCTGGCCGGCGCCATCTGGACGCACACCGTCAAGCCCTTTCCCTCGCCATTTCCGAACGTCAGCTTTGCGGGCTCGGGCATCATCGGGCCGCATCAGATCGGCATGATCGTTGTCGCAGTGGGAATGCTGGGCCTGCTGTTCTGCTTCTTCCGCTTCACCCCGCTCGGGCTCGCCATGCGTGCCGCGGCCCTCAACGCGACCTCTGCGCGGCTCGTCGGCATCAATGTCGATTGGATGCTGGCGCTCGGATGGGGCCTCGCTGCGACGGTCGGCTCCGTGGCGGGTGTTCTTGTCGCGCCGGTCGTCTACCTCGAGCCCAATATGATGGCGGGCATCCTGCTCTACGGCTTCGCAGGTGCTCTGGTTGGCGGGATCTCGAGCCCTGGAGGCGCGGTTGCCGGAGGCTTCATCGTCGGCGTGCTCGAGAACATGGTCGCTTATCTCGGCAATATGCTGGAGCGGGCGACCGGCTTCTACCTCATCGGCAATGGTGAGAAGCTGACCGTGGCACTCATCATCGTCATCACGGTGCTCACCCTGAAACCCTCCGGCCTCTTTGGCCGTGTTACCGTGAAGAGGGTCTGAGCATGGCAACCATGATGACCACGCAAACTCCCGCAAACGCCGACACGACAACGACAGCGGTGCCGCTGGCCGGGCTGCGGCGGCCAGTGCCGAAGTGGATCTGGCTCGGGGTCATATTCGCCGCGCTCCTCCCGCTGATCGGCGGACAAACCGGCCTCATTTCGAATTTCTACTTCCTTCAGCTCTCGCTGATGATCGTGTACTCGATCGCAGTTCTCGGTCTGAACCTGCTGATCGGCTTCAACGGGCAGATCTCGCTCGGTCACGGTGCATTCTTCGCGGTCGGCGCCTACGTCACCGCGATTCTCATCGATCGCTACGAGATCCACTACCTGGCGACCCTGCCGCCAGCCATGTTCGTGTGTTTCGTCGTCGGGTATCTCTTTGGCCGGCCAGCGCTGCGCCTGGAGGGGCACTACCTTGCGCTCGCGACATTCGCGCTGGCCATTGCCGTTCCGCAGTTCCTGAAGTACCGCCACTTCGAACCTTTCACGCACGGCGTTCAGGGCATCAATATCTTCAAACCCGATCCACCCTTCGGAATGCCGCTGAGCCCTGATCAGTGGCTGTATCTGATCGTTCTGGCCTGCGCTGTCGTGATGTTCATCGTGGCGCGGAACATCGTACAAAGCCGCATGGGCCGGGCGATGATGGCCATCCGCGATCAACCGCTCGCGGCCGATACCATGGGCATCAATTCGGCGCGCACGAAGTCGATCACGTTCGGGATCAGCGCCCTCTATGTCGGTCTCGCCGGCGCGCTGCACGCCATCATTTTCGAGTTCGTATCGCCGGACAGCTTCCGCTTCGAGCTGTCGATCGCGATTCTCGTCGGCGCTGTCATTGGCGGTATTGCGACATTGTCCGGCGCCGTGATCGGCGGCTTCTTCGTCCAGTTCATCGAGAAGTATGCCGATGCGCTGACGAAGTGGGTGACGTCGACCGTCCATCTGCCCATTCATCTGGAACCCTGGACGATCTACGGCATCGTGCTGATCGTCTTGATGTACACTATGCCCATGGGCATCGCCGGTGGGCTTGCCTCATTGTGGCGAAGGATCCGACCACCCGGATAGGCGCTGAAAGGCGCCCAGATAGAGCCTATTCATAACCAGGCCATTCAAAGGAGGAAGCACATGACGAAGAGAACCCGCAGAGATGTTCTGGTCGGCGGCTCCGCGATTGCGGCCGCCAGCGTGGTCGGCTTTCCGGCTATCGCTCAAGGCAAAAAGTACGACGACGGCGCGAGCGACAGCACCATCAAGATCGGTCACTCCGGCCCCTACTCCGGCAATGCCTCGGCGTACGGCAACATCGGTCGCACGATTGAAGCCACGTTCAAGATGGTCAATGACAATGGCGGCATCAACGGCCGCAAGATCGAGTTCATCACCTACGACGACGGTTACAGCCCGCCGAAGACTGTCGAGATGGTGCGTAAGCTCGTCGAGCAGGACAAGGTGCTTCTGCTGTTCAACACGCTCGGCACGCCGCCGAACACGGCAATCCATCGCTATATGAACCAGAAGAAGGTGCCGCAGCTCTTCGTGGCGACCGGCGCGTCGAAATGGGGACAGCCGAAGCAATTCCCATGGACCATGGGTTGGCAGCCGGACTATGCAACCGAGGGCGCGATCTACGCCAAGCACATTCTGGCTACGGTGAAGGATCCGAAGATCGGCATTCTCATGCAGAATGACGACTACGGTAAGGATTACTACAACGGCTTCATCCAGGGGCTCGGCGACAAGAAGAACTTGATTGCTCAGCTTGCGACCTACGAGGTGACGGACCCGACGGTCGACAGCCAGATGATCCAGCTGAAGAACACCGGCGCCAATGTGTTCTTCAACATCACCACGCCGAAGTTTGCCGCGCAGGCGATCAAGAAGGCGGCGGAGATCGATTGGAAACCTGCGCACTACCTCAACAACGTGTCGTCTTCGTTCGGCTCGGTGTTCAAGCCGGCAGGTATCGATGCATCACAAGGCGTGATGCTGGCTCTCTATCGCAAGGACGCCAATGATCCTGGTGTCGCGAGCGCGCCGGATGTGGTCGCCTTCAAGGCGTTCATGGCGAAGTACATGCCGAGCTTCGACATCAAGGACGATACGCACAACTACGGCTACTCGGTCACGCATACGATGGTCGAAGTGCTGAAGAAGTGTGGTGATACGCTGACGCGAGAGAACGTCATGAAGCAATCGGCGAGCCTCAAGGGCTACGAGGCGCCGCTGCTGCTGCCGGGCATCAAGATCAACACGAGCGCCACGGATTTCTATCCGCTGCAGTCGGTTCAGATGGCGCGCGTGAAAGGCGAGAGCTTCGAGATGTTCGGCGAAATTCTCTCGAACGAGAGCGCCTGATCGTCCTCACGGTCGGCCGGGAATAAGCTCCGGCCGGACTGTCTATCGCGTTGTGAAAAATTTGGGCCCGGCGCCGACGATGTTGGTGTCGGGCTTTCCTATGACCTTTTCGTCCTTGCCCTCATAGTCGATGGCGCAAAGTACGGACCGTATCGCCTCGAGGCGGGCACGACGCTGGTCATTGGCGAAGATGACCGTCCAGGGTGCGGTGGCTGTATGCGTGAAACGGAACATCTCCTCCTTGGCAGCGCTGTAGTCGTCGAAGCGCGCCATGGCGGCGAGGTCGATGTCGCTGATCTTCCACTGCTTCAGCGGATCGTGGCGGCGCTCGTGAAAGCGGACGAGCTGCATTTCGCGGCCGATCTCGAGGTAGAATTTGAAGAGGCGTATGCCGTCGCGCACCAGCATGCCCTCGAACTCCGGCGCCTCGCGCAGGAAGACGGCGTGTTGCTCCTCCGTGCAGAAGCCCATGACGCGCTCGACGCCAGCGCGGTTGTACCAGGAGCGATCGAAGAGCGACATGCCGCCGCCCGGCGGGAGATGCGGAACATAGCGCTGGAAGTACCACTGTCTGCTTTCGGTCTCGGTCGGTTTGTCGAGCGCCACCACGCGGGCATGGCGCGGATTGAGATGGCGCACGAAATGACTGATGCACGTGCCTTTGCCAGCCGAGTCGCGCCCTTCGAAGAGGCAAACGATGCGCTCGCCCTTCGTCCGCATCCAGCTTTGCAGGCACGCGAGCTGAATATGGAGCTTGTTCAGCTCGTCCTCGAATTCACCGCGCTTCATCTTCTTGTCGTAAGGATACCCGCCGCTCATAAGCGACGCTTCCTCCATGCCCTTTGGTAGCGCGGGATTGTCGAGATCGAAGCGTGCGGAAGCGGCGTTCGGCTTGGTATTGCGCCGCGAATCGCGAGCTTTGCTCTTCTGCTTCTTGGCCATGGCGCAGTTCCTGGTTCTACGTCGTCTTGTCTGCGAAGTGCCGCCCGGCGAAATCGGTGATAGCTGCGAGCACGGCGGCTTCCCGATCGCGGTGCGGCGAATGTCCGCACTTGTCCAGCACCACCTGCTCGGTGGGGCCCTGCGCGAGCTCAGCGATGCGATCGATCTGCGCCAGAGTGCCGTATTCGTCGTCCCGGCCTTGAATGAGAAGTGTCGGTATGCTTAATGCGCGCGCTTCGGCGTCGAGCGACCAGTCGAGAAAAGCGGGGTCCAGCCACGTATCGGCCCACCCGTGGAAAGCATCGTCGACATGAGCATGATAGCGGGCGAGGCGGGCGCGAAGCGGTCCTTCGGCATAGGTCGCGCTGATGCGTGCGATGCTGTCGACGGAGATGGGCTCGACCATGATATGGGGCGCCATGAGCACGAGGCCCGCAACGGGGCGGCCGGATGAGGCTGCATGGATGAGTGCGATCGACGCACCATCCGAGTGGCCGATCAGCAGCGGACGCGAGATGCCCGTGCGATCGAGGAGAACCGGCAGGACATCCAGCGCCTCTTCGTGCATGAAGCGCGGTGTCCGCGGGCCTTCGAGCCCCGCCGATTGCCCATAGCCGAACCGCGAATAGACGAGCGCAGGCGCACCGAGTTCGCGGGCGACCTTGTCCGGGAAGTCACGCCATAATGCCGCGCAGCCCAGTCCCTCGTGCAGGAAGACCAGAGGAGGTCGATCCGAGACTGCGCCCGGAATGACGCGGTATTCGATGGCTCTCCCGCCGATGTCCATAGAGAGCATTTGGCGTCAAACTCCGAGATGGCGGTGCATGAGTTCGGGATCGGCGAGCAGCGTCGCGGGCGCCCCTTCATGCACGACCTCGCCCTTGACGAGCACGACCACGCGGTCGGCGACCTGCGCAAGCTCCTTCACGGATTTGTCGACGATGAGGGCCGCGAGGCCGGATGAGCGAACGAGCCGTATGGTTGCCCAGATTTCCTCTCGGATCAGCGGCGCGAGGCCTTCGGTCGCTTCGTCCAGGATGATTAGCCGCGGATTGGTCAGGAGCGCGCGGGCGATGGCCAGCATCTGCTGTTCCCCGCCCGAGAGTTGGTCCCCGCGATTGGTGCGCCGCTCGGCGAGCCGTGGAAAAAGCTCCAGCACGCGTGGAATGGTCCAGTCGGCCGCGCCGTCCGGGCCGGGGCGTGCCGCGATGGCGAGGTTCTCGGTGACCGAAAGCGTGCCGAAGATGCCGCGTCCCTCAGGCACGTAAGCAACACCGAGTTGCGATCGCGCGAATGTCGGCAGTCGCGTCGCATCGGTGCTCGCGAGCGCGACGCGGCCCGAGGCCGCCGGCACCAGCCCCATGATCGTGCGAATGAGCGTGCTCTTGCCCATGCCATTGCGGCCCATGAGAGCGACCGTTTCGCCGCGGCGGATGTGGAGCGTGATGCCGCGCAGAATGTGGCTTGTCCCGTAGAAGGCGTGAAGATCTGTTGCCGCGAGGATTTCTTCACCTTGGAAGCTGGCCGGCCGTTGGAGCGCGTCGGTCATGGCGATGACCCAAGATAGGCGCGCTGGACGGCGGCGTCGGCGCGGATCGCTTGCGGTGTCCCGCTCGCGAGCAGCGCACCTTCCACCATGACCGTCATGCGATCTGCGACGGAGAAGACGAAATCCATGTCGTGCTCGATCAGCAGGACTGCATAGTCGCGCGCGAGTCCTTTCAGCAGGTGCGCCATTGCCTCGGATTCTTCATTGCCCATGCCCGCCAGTGGCTCGTCGAGCAGCAGCACGCGCGGATCGCCCGCAAGCGTCATGGCAATCTCGATCAGGCGCTGTTCGCCATGCGAGAGCGTGCCGGCAATGCGATGGCGCGCATCAATAAGGCCAATGCGTTCGAGTACGGCCGCGACGCGCGCATCCAGATCGCGCGCGGACGAGCGGGGGCGCAGTAATTCACGTGTCGGCGTGTGGATGGCCTGCGCAGCGAGGCGGACGTTCTCCTGAACCGTAAGCGGCGGGAAGATGTTCGTGCGTTGGAATGATCGGGCGACGCCTGCCTGTGCCATGCGCGGCGCGGAGGTGCTGTCGACAAGCCGGCCATCGAGGCGAATTTCGCCGGATGTGGGCTTCAACTCGCCAGCGAGCAAGTTGACGAGCGTGGATTTGCCCGCACCGTTGGGACCGATTACGGCATGGAGCTCGCCGCGACGGAGCGCGAGCGATACATCGCGCACAGCCGCGAGACCGCCGAAGGATTTGCTGAGCGCCGTCGTGTCGAGGACGGGTGCGGTTTCCGCCGTCATGGCCGCACCTGCTCATTGCGAGCGGGCGGCTCACCGTATGCGGGCCGGATGAAGCGCGGAAGGCGCAGGCTCGCCAATCCGCGCGGCAAGGCCAGCACCACGGCGAGAATGACGAGGCCTTCGAGCAATAGCTTGCGCTCGGCGAGCGCTTGAACTCTGAGACCGAGCTCATCGAGACCGATGGCGGCGAAGAAACGGGCGAAGGGCTTGGCATCGCCGACGAGCTGCGGCAACTCTCCAAGGCCGGTGAATGCCAGCGCGCCGAGGATAGGGCCATGCAGCGATTGAAGCCCGCCGAGCAGGATCATGAGCAAGGCTTCGGCAGAGCGATGCCAGCCGACGAGCTCGGGATTCACGAAGGCGCGATGCATGGCCCACATATGACCTGCGACGCCGGCAAGCGCACCCGCGATGACGAAGGCCGCAAGCTTGTAGCGATACGTGTCATAGCCGAGCGCCCGCATACGGTGCTCGTTGACGCGGATGCCTTCGAGCACGCGGCCGAACAGCGAGCGCAGCAGGAAGGTCAGAAACAAGTACATGGCAACGAGCTGCACGAGTGCCACGTAGTAGAGATATACAGGGCGCTGGCGACGCGTATATGTCAGCTCGATACCCAGGAACGAGAGCACGGGGCGCGCAAGGTAAGCGCCATCCGTGCCGCCGCCGAGCTTGGTGTCGTGGAAGATGAAGAAGATCATCTGCCCGAAGGCGAGCGTGACCATAAGAAAGAAGAAGCCGCGCGTCCTGAGAGACAGCGCGCCGACGAGCAGCGCCGCGGCACCCGCGATCAGAACCGCGAGCGGTAGCGTTATCATGATCGAGAGGCCGGCGTCCTCCGGTGTCACGAGGTAGACGGTGTAGGCCGCGAGCCCATAGAAGGCACCATGACCGAGACTGACGAGGCCCGTGCATCCTACGAGAAGCTGAAGGCTCAGCGCGAGCATGGCGGCGACCAGGGCCGTCGTCGCAAGCTCCACATAGTAAGGCTGAGCCATGAGCGGCAGCATCGCCAGCGCCAACGCGCCGGTGGCTAATGCAAACGCTCCTCTCGGCGTCGGCAGCATGATGAGCCGTCCCCCTCAGCCGCGCTGACCGAAGAGGCCTGTCGGCCGCCAGAGCAGGACCGCCGCCATGAGGACGTAGATGGCGAGACCGGCAACGGCCGGGACATAGGCCTTGCCGAGCGTGTCGACGAGGCCGATGAGGAGCGCCGACCAGAAGGCGCCGGAGATGGAACCGAGGCCGCCGATCACGACGACCACGAACGAGATGATGAGGAAGCCGTCGCCCATGCCGGGATAGACGGAGTAGAGCGGCGCTGCGAGCACGCCTGCCGTCAGCGCGAGCGCGGTGCCGACGGCGAAGACGGTCATGTGCACGCGTCGCGCATCGATACCGATCACGTCGACCATCTCGGGTTTTTCGGCTGCGGCGCGGATGATGGCGCCCATGCGCGTGCGCTCGATCCACAGAAAGAGCGCAACGGCGAGCGCGAGACACACGCCGATGACCGCAAAGCGATAGGCCGAGTAGGAAAAACCATCAGTGATCGGCACCGAGAAATCGAAGGCGGCCGGTACAGGGACGGAGTAGAAATCATTGCCGACGATGATCGAGCGCGCTTCCTCGAAGAGCAGGATGAGGGCAAAGGTCAGCAGAACCTGATCGAGGTGATCGCGCTTGTAGAAATGCCGGAAGAGCCCCCGTTCGAGCAGCGCGCCGAATGCTGCACCAGCCACGAGCGCCACTGGCAGGGCGAGCCATGCCGAGCCGACGCTGCGCGTCACGAGGAAGGCGACATACGCACCGACCATGAAGAGCGAACCATGGGCGAGGTTGATGATGCCCATGACACCGAAGATCAGCGTCAGGCCACTGGCGATCAGGAACAGCAGGAGCCCGTATTGCACCCCGTTGAGGAGCTGCGCGAGAAAGCCGGCCACACTCATCTATGCCCTCTCAGACGCGAGCCGAGCGCCGGCGCCTCCCCAGATATGATCTTTGTCATGGTTTGTAGTGCATTCGCGGCACAACCGGAACCCTGTTGCCGCTGAAAGCGACCCAATGCGAGCCACGCAGGGTGCGCACCCGCGGCATTCAGCATTCGACCAACGAGGCGGTTGCCCCGACCCCGCCGCATACCGATAATGCCGGCCAACAGCAGTCTCAAATTTGGCCCCGGCAGCGGGGCAGGTGACGGGAGCGAAACAGATGTCCGACAAGATCTATGCCGTGCCGGCGGAGTGGGCGAGCCGCGCCTGGGCCGACGAGCAGAAATATCAGTCGATGTACAAGCGCTCGGTCGAGGATCCCGAGGGTTTCTGGGGCGACGTCGGCAAGCGGGTCGACTGGATCAAGCCGTACAGCAAGGTAAAGAACGTCTCGTACGGGCCGGGCGACGTTTCCATCAAGTGGTACGAGGATGGCACGCTCAATGTGTGCGTCAACTGCGTCGATCGCCATCTGCAGACGCGGGGTGATCAGGTGGCGATCATCTGGGAGGGCGATGATCCGACCGTCGACCAGCAGATCACCTATCGCCAGCTCTACGAGAAGGTCTGCAAGTTCGCGAATGTGCTGAAGGCGAACGGCGTCAAGAAGGGCGACCGCGTCACCATCTATCTGCCGATGATTCCGGAAGCGGCGTATGCCATGCTCGCCTGCGCGCGCATTGGCGCGGTTCATTCCGTCGTCTTCGGTGGCTTCTCGCCGGACAGCCTCGCGGGGCGCATCGAGGATGCCACCTCGAAATTCATCATCACAGCGGACGAGGGTGTGCGCGGCGGCCGCCCGATCCCTCTCAAGAAGAACACCGACGATGCCCTCGCCAAGGTCGGCAAGGGCGATGAGAAGGTGCTTGTCGTTAAGCACACGGGCGGTGAGATCGTGTGGAAGCCTGAGCGTGATATCTGGCTGCACGAGGCGCAGGAGAAAGTCAGCGCCGACTGCCCGCCCGAGGAGATGAGCGCGGAGGATCCGCTGTTCATCCTTTATACGTCGGGCTCGACCGGTAAGCCCAAGGGTGTGCTCCACACGAGCGGCGGCTACCTCGTGTACGTGTCGATGACGCACCAATACGTCTTCGACTATCACGATGGCGATATCTATTGGTGCACGGCGGATGTCGGCTGGGTCACGGGGCACAGCTACATCCTGTACGGCCCGCTCGCCAATGGCGCGACGACACTCATGTTCGAGGGCGTGCCGAACTATCCGACCGCCTCGCGTTTCTGGCACGTCGTCGACAAGTGGAGCGTCAACACGTTCTACACCGCACCGACGGCGATCCGCGCGCTCATGGGCGCCGGCGATGACTTCGTGAAGCGCACGAGCCGTGCATCTCTGCGCCTGCTCGGTTCGGTCGGTGAGCCGATCAATCCGGAAGCCTGGGAATGGTACAATCACGTCGTCGGTGACACCCGTTGCCCGGTCGTCGATACATGGTGGCAGACGGAGACTGGCGGCATTCTGATCACGCCGTTGCCGGGCGCGACGAAGACGAAGCCCGGCTCGGCGACACTGCCGTTCTTCGGTATCAAGCCTGCGCTGGTCGATGAGAAGGGCGCGGCCATCGAAGGAGCCGGCGCCGGCAATCTCGTGATCCTCGATAGCTGGCCGGGGCAGATGCGCACGGTCTACGGCGATCATGAGCGCTTTGTGCAGACGTATTTCTCGACCTATCCGGGGACGTACTTCACCGGCGATGGCTGCCGGCGCGACGAGGACGGCTATTACTGGATCACCGGGCGCGTCGACGACGTGATCAACGTGTCAGGTCACCGTCTCGGTACAGCCGAAGTCGAGAGTGCGCTCGTCGCACACCCGAAGGTGGCCGAGGCCGCGGTCGTTGGTGCGCCGCATGATCTCAAGGGCCAGGGCATCTACTGCTACGTTACGCTGATACAGGGCAACCAGCCGTCCGACGACCTGAAGAAGGAGCTCGTCGCGACTGTCCGCCGGATCATCGGCCCAACGGCGTCGCCCGACTGGATACAGTTCTCGCCAGGTCTCCCGAAGACGCGTTCGGGGAAGATCATGCGCCGAATTCTGCGCAAGATCGCCGAGGATGACTTCTCCAATCTCGGCGATACCTCGACGCTGGCCGAGCCGGCCGTGGTCGAGGACCTCGTCGCCAACCGGCAGAACCGCAAGGCGGGTTGAGGCAGGCGGAAGCATCGACGGGCCGGCAGGGCAGTCAGGCCTTTGCCGGCCCTTCTTATTTGTAGGCCCGCGCTGTAGCCTGTCCGGAAACGCAATTCGGAGCCGATACCATCATGCAGCAGCGAATCCCGGCCTTCTGTACGCAGTGCCGCTCGCGTTGTGGGTGTACGGCTCTGGTGGTCGCGGGGCTCGCGCCCGGTGCTGTCTTTAGGTCAGCACGTATGGTGGGCGAGGGGCGAAGCCGGTACGCCATATGATGCAGCGCATCCACTGGCCGCCAATGTGAACAATGCCATCGCGACCGACCGCGCGGATCCTGTCAGCGGATCGATCCCGCTGCGGTGCTCGGCGTGCGAGGTGGTCAAGCTCGCGCCTTAACATCGACGACCGCTGCGCTCATCACGCGGCGGTCGTCGTAACCACGTATCAGTTCTTGACCAGCTTGCAGCCGCCCTGATCGAGCGGGCGGAAGGCCTGCTCGGCCGGAATCGTGCGGACGAGCTTGTAGTAGTCCCAGGGCCCCTTCGACTCGGCGGGGCTCTTGACCTCGAAGAGATACATGTCGTGCATCTTGCGTCCGTCGATGCGGACGGAACCCTTGCCGAAAAGCGGATCGTCGGTCGGCATTTCCTTCATCTTGGCGACGACCTTGTCGCCCGGCTCATCCGTCCCGAGCGCCTGCACGGCCTTGAGGTAGTGGATGATGCTCGAATAGAAGCCGGCCTGCGCCATCGTCGGGCGGCGGTTCTTGAAGCGATCGCCCCAACGCTTGGACCAGGCGCGTGTTTCGTCCGTCCGATCCCAGTAGAAAGCGCTGGTGAGCTGTAGGCCCTGCGCCGTTTCGAGGCCGAGGCTGTGGATGTCCGATATGAAAACGAGGAGGCCGGCAAGCTTCTGCCCGCCTTTCACGACGCCGAACTCCGCCGCCTGCTTGATCGAGTTGATCGTATCTCCGCCGGCATTGGCAAAGCCGACGATCTTCGCCTTCGAGGCTTGCGCCTGCAGAATGAAGGACGAGAGATCCGAGGTATTGATCGGATGACGTACGCTGCCGAGGACCTTGCCGCCCGACTTCGTCACGACTGCGCTGACATCGCGTTCGAGCGCGTGGCCGAAAGCATAATCGGCGGTGACGAAGTACCAGGTATCGCCGCCAGCTTGCACCACGGCGCTTCCGGTGCCGTTCGCGAGCGCGTAGGTGTCGTACACCCAATGAATGGTGTTGGCGTTGCAGAGCTTGCCCGTGATGTCGGACGACGCCGGATCGGAAGCGAGAAAGACCTTGTTCTTGGTGGCAACAAGCGACTGGATCGCCAGACTGACCGCCGAGGACGATGCGCCGGCGATCATGTCCACGCCGTCCACATCGAACCAGCGGCTGCCGACCGTGACGCCGATGTCAGCCTTGTTCTGGGTGTCGGCGTAGACGAGCTCGATCTTCTTGCCGAGCACGGTCCCGCCGAAATCCTCGACGGCCATGCGGGCTGCTTCGACGGCACCCATGCCGTTGATATCGGCGTAGATGCTGTTCATGTCCGTGAGCACGCCGATCCTCACGACATCTCCGGAGATCTGCGCATTGGCAGGGGCGGCCGCGAGGGCCAAGGAAAGCGCGGTCGCGCTTCCGACAAGCAATCGTGTCAGCGACATCAAGAATATCCTCCCAGGTTCAAGTTTTTGTTGTCTTGCTGCACAGCGCATGATCGGGAACGCCGGATGATTGCGCTGTCAGCAGAGCGTCGGACGGCTCGTTGGCCTCCGTTGTCGCGTATTGAATAGCACCGTCAGTGACTTGGCAACTGGTCAGCCTATCGGGCGAAGTCACTCGCCTCGCGGCAGCCAGCGCCGCGGCGTCTCTCGCTTGTCGTCATAGGCTGCCTCGAACACTGGGGAGGCGAGTATGGCCTGGACGCGCAAGACTCCTGTGCCCGTATTGTGAAAGCCGTGCTTGCGGCCGGCAGGTATGACGGCCGACTGGCCAGCCGTAAGCCGGCGCCGCTCGTCATCCAGCCATACCTCTGCCTCGCCTTCGAGAACGGTCAATATTTCCTCGACGGCGTGGAGATGCGCCGGCGCGCCGAGGCCCGGATCGCACCATTGCTCGAACACGGCAAGCTGCGACGTGCCGTTGGCAGCGGACGCCACCATGCGCGTGAGCACGCCCGGCCGCCACTCGTCCTTGGGCTGGCTCGCATGGTCGATGGTCGTCATGGACATATGCGAGCTCCATGGAGTGATCGTGGACGATGTCGCTTAGGCTCACTTCGCGGCGACGAGGCCGTCGAACGCGCGCCTGAAGCCGCCGGTCTTCTCCGCGAGGTACTGCGCGAAGTCGTAGTTCGGACGCTCGAGGTGGCTCAGGTGCCCTGCGCGAGCCGCGCCCGCCGAGACGCCGCGATAAACACGCTCCGTGCAGCCGCGATCCTCGATGTTGACCTTGTCGAGCAGGGTCTTGAGCTGCGCAAAGCTCGCCTGCGCGTCGGGTGAATTGACGAAGTCCGGCGACATGCCGCCGCCAAAGATCATGTGCACCTGACCGACGCCGTGCGGATGCAGTGAGAGATACCAGAAGTAGCCAGGCGTCAGCGTCATCAGCATGCTCGGATACACGGCGAGCAGGAAAGTCGTGCGGCGGCGATCGCCCTGCATGCGTGTGTTGTTCGGATGGGCGAGCGCGATCTTGAGCGTGCCGTCCTTCAGGATGGTGTGATAGTTGAACGTCGGCAGGCCCGGCGGGCAGTCCATTTCATCGAGCTTCGAGAGGCCGCCGATCGTGCCGGCATGGCACATCGGCAGGTGATAGCTCTCCATGAAATTCTCGGCGAGGATCTTCCAGTTCGTGTCCCAGACATGGGTTTCGCGGAAGGTCTCGGTGTACGTCTCCATGGCGAAGTCGTCGATGAGACCTTGGACTTCCGACAGATGCTCGGCGACGGGCGGCAGCTCCCGATTGAGCGTGACCATGATCCAGCCGAGCCACTCCTCGCACCGTACCGCCGGCAGCCGATAGTGCTCGGCGCAGAAGTCGCGATTGAGCTGCATGGCTGGCGCTGCACGCAGCGTGCCGTCGAGATTGTACGTCCAGGCATGATAGGGGCAGACGATCGCCCGCTTGTTGCCGGAGCCTTCGAGCAACGTCGACATGCGATGCAGGCACACGTTCGACATGGCGCGCAGCTTGCCGTCGCCGTCGCGAATGACGAAGATCGGCTGGCCTGCAAGCTCGTACGTCAGGTAATCGCCGGGCTTCTTCAGTGCATCGGCGCGGCCGACGGTGACCCACTCCTTGGCGAATACATCCTTGATCTCGCGGTCCAGAAATTCCAGGCTTGTGTAGACGCTCGGCGGCATGGCCCGCGCCCGCTCGAAGGGCTCGCTGACATTGGCGATCAGCTCTCGCACGGGAGGTGACACGGTCATGCGGCTCAGGTCCCTCGTTTCGATCCGGAACGGGTTCGCGAGGCCTGACGGTATCAAGCCGGACCCGGCCAGCCATGGCGAGACGTCGTGCACGGGTTCGATTTCAGACGACACGAGCAGGCACGTGCCGGCTGCATTGCCATCGCGTGTGGCGACGAGGGCAGCTTGGTCTTGCTGATCGGCGACAAAGTCCTCGAGCGAGGCAAGCTCGTCGTCGAAGCTTGCGCCGATCACACCGGCAAAGGCATCGACGCGCCATTGCGCGCACGTCGCGAGTTCTTTCATGCCCGGCTGCAGGGCGAATGTGCGTATGTCGGACAAGGAGCGCTCGCGGAATAATCGAGTGATGTCAGGCACCGTATATCCGCAAACGCTCGTGTGTGTGCGCTACTTTATGGCGCGCGACGTGAATTCGATGGGTTGCGCCTCTGGAAACTTCCACGTTCCTTCGAGGATCTCGCCGCGTGGGCGATAGAGCCGCACAGTGTAGTTCCAGCCCTTCATGGTCGGCAGGCAGTTGGGTATGCGCCCGTCGCAGCCACCGAACTGGACGCTGACCGCGCCATCACCATCCTTCTTGGCCGTGATGTTGTTGATCGAGTAGGCGTTGTACGGATTCTTCTCGAAATAGCCCTCTCCATTGTAGACGCTGATGGACCAGAAGCCGTTCACCGGCACTTGCCCAACTCGCAGCTTGTAGACCGTCTCGCCGTCGTTCTTCGCGGGTGTGACGCTCAGATACGTCGCATCCCTGTCGGGATTGCCGCCCCAGCCTGCTGCCGTGGCAATGAGATGGCGCACCGGATCGACCCGGTCTTTTGGGCCAAAAGCGTTCTTGAAGCCGCCCGTAGCGGAGGAGAGCACGAGCAGCGCATCGCGAATCTTTTTCTGATCCGCCGCGTTCCAGTTCGGTACTTCGAATTTGCCGGGGCTCTTCTGTGTGACCTTGATCGCGTCCTGGAGCGCTCGGACCTGCTCGAGATCTTTTGGATTGGCTGGGTCGACCAGAATGCGCACGGCGGCGCCGACGTATCGCGTACCGACGCCATCCCTCGTCAGGGTCACGGGCTTGCCGCCATAGACGACCATCGGCACGTAGTGATCCTCACTGATCACCTGCAGTGACATGAAGCGCTTGCCGGCATTCGGAAGTGCGATCGTCACCGGTCCCGCATCGAGATCGAATACGCCCATAGAGTAGAGCGTATCGCGGTTCATGCGGATGACAGTCTGGTGGTCGATCTCTGTCGGCGTGCGGTTATGCATGAACTTGCCGAAGCCGTCGTCCTTTACGGCTCTGCTCATGTAGAGATCCGACTCGGCGCGCGCAAAATTGTCGATCGTGACGGGGACCGTCGTTCCTGACGGCGCCTGTGCGAGCGCGGTGGCGCTGGCAGCCGTCAGCAGCAAAGCCGTAGCTGTGTGCAGGCGGAGCGTGTTCATGATCCAATTCCCTAAGTGTGCTGGCGCTCTCATTCGTGCAGCGCAGCCGCGAGTCGGTGCGCCTCGGCGTGGATGCTCGCCAAAATGACGGCGCGGAAACATGAGGTAGAACCCTGAATGGTTACGCGCAGAGCCTGATGTCGCGTTCCTGATCTCGCCCAAGTCCTGGTCAGCGCATATATTCAACCAATTGGTTGGCAGCCGCGCTGGCCGAAGAGCACGGCATGGAAGATATCCGCTGGATAAATCTTCTGTACGGACGGCTCAGTCATCTTCCGCTGCTGCGTACGCGACCGCGTACGATTCCTTTGCTGCCTCTTCCAGCAGGCGTCCCAACGCATAGGGTGCGAGATTGGCTGGCCGCACGACACCATCCATCAATCGCGGGCACGGCTCTGGCTTCCCGATGATCGTGCAAATGGGCAGCCGCTCGGCGTAGATGGGGAGCAGGTAGTCCTCATCATCGTCGGCAACACCCTTGGCGCGGATTTTCGCGGAGGCTCTCTCGATATCCATGTAGATGACGGCCGTGGCTTTGATCTCCTGCTTGTCGCTCTGGCGAAGCTGCGCCGTGCGGCCCGGGAAGAAGCGATCGACCATCATCACGAGGGCCTGCTCTTTCTCGGCCTGATCTTCGACGATGCGCGCCTTGCCGAAGGCCATGACCGAGCGATAGTCGGCTGAATGGTTGAACCCGCAGCGCGCGAGGACGAGACTGTCGAGCTGCGTCACGGTCAGGCAGGCGGGTTCGCCCTCGGAGAGATTGCGCAGCATCCGGCTGGCGCTGCTGCCGTGCCAGTAGAGGCGTGTGCCTTCACGCCAGTACAGGGTGGGCGTGCAGTAGGGTTGGCCATCAATCACGTACGAGACATGGCAGAGCACGCCTGCATCGAGGAGCGCGTGAACGGTCGCATGGTCGTAGTGGCCGCGGTCATGGCGCCGCTTGACCTTATTGATCTCATCGACTGGATAGGTTTGACCATCAGCCATGGTGGGCTCCTTGGGCGTTGACCTCTTTAGAATGAATGCGCAGAGTGGTTGAAATCGAGGTCCACTTTGCCATGAAATCAGCAACCATTTCGCGAGGAGGCGGACGGCTGTCCGATCTTCCGATCACGCTCGACGGCAGGGTCGGCAATCAAAGCGCTCGCGTGCACGCGGCGCTCAGAGCGGCGATCGTCGAGGGACGCCTGCACGCCGGTCTGCAGTTGCCATCGAGCCGGAATCTCGCCGAGCAACTCGGCGTGCGCCGGAATGCGATCGTTGCCGCCTACGAGCATCTCGTCAGTGACGGTCTGCTCGAGGCGCGGCACGGTGCTGGCACTTATGTCGCCCATGACCTGCCGATATCGCCTGTTCGGGCGCTTACCCTGCAGCAGAACTTCGCACCACCCATGCGGCGGCCCTTCGCGCTTGGTCATACGTTCGTCGATGACGATATTCTGCGCCGCCTCGGTAGCTCCTTGCGCCATCACGTGCTGACTGCCGGTCCTGAGGAAATGGGATACGGCGATCCTCGTGGAAGTGCGCATCTGCGAGAGCAGGTCACGCAGCATCTCGTTGTCCATCGCGGTGTGCGATGTGATCCCGAATGCATTGCCATCGTGAGCGGAACGCAGCATGCGCTTCGCCTCTGCGTGGAGGCTCTGTTCGCGCGCGGCGATGGCATCTGGATGGAGGATCCGGGCTACTACGCGACGCACACGACATTGCGCGCGGCGGGCATGAAGCTCGTGCCCATACCTGTCGACAGCGAAGGGCTCGACGTCGACGCAGGCCTGCGCACAAAGGCAAAGGCGCGCGCGGCCTACGTTACGCCATCGCATCAGTTTCCGACGGGCGTGACCATGAGTATGCGCCGACGCATCGCACTCATCGATTGGGCGCGCGCTACGCAAAGTTGGATCATCGAGGACGACTATGACAGCGAGTATAGGTTCGCAGGGCCGCCATTGACCGCCCTGGCCGGCATTGGCGGTGAGCGCGTCATCTACATCGGTACGTTCACGAAGACGCTGTTTGCGGGCTTGCGCCTTGCCTACATGGTCCTACCGCCCGAGATCGTAGGGCGGGTGATCGCGGCGCGCGCGGCACTGGACCGCTTTCCACCGCGCTTCATGCAGGATGCGGTTGCGGATCTGCTCGCGGATGGATCGCTCGCGCGTCACACCCGCCGTATGCGCGGGCGTTATCGGGAGGCGCGGGATGCCGTCGTCACCACCTTGCGTGAAACGGCTGGCGATACGCTGGAAATCTACGGTCCGGCGCAGGGGCTTCATCTCGTCGCGAGCCTGCCGGACGGCGTTTCGACCGAGGGCGCCGTCCGCATTCGCGAGAGCGCCAATGTTGATGCCAAGCTGCTCTCCGAGACGCGGCTTTCAGCTGTAGGCCCCGAAGGCTTCATACTCGGATATTCCGGGCATTCGCTCGACGAGATGCGAGCCGCAGCTCGATCCCTCGGTCAGTCCGCACGCGATCTTGTCGGTCAACAGCGGCGCGGCCGCTTGCGGAGTAAGCGCTAGAAATCCAGCAACGCGTTGTCGATCACTTCCTTCATCACGAAGAATGTCCGAGTCTGGCGTACGGCGGGGAGGCCGATGAGCTGGTCGCCGTGCAGGCGATTGAAATCGGCAAGGTCGCGCACGCGGATCTTCAGAAAGAAATCGAAGTCGCCGGCCACGAGATGGCAGTCGAGCACGAACGACAGCTTCCGCACAGCCGCTTCGAAGTCGCCGAAGCTCTCGGGCGTCGATCGGTCCAGCACGACGCCGACAATCACGAGCGTCCCACGCTCGACTTTCTCAGGCGCGATCTCGGCGCGCACGCGGCGGATGTAGCCACTTTTGAAGAGCTGCTCCGTGCGGCGATGGCACGTGGCGGCGCTCGCGTTCACGGTTTTGGCGAGATCGGCATTTGTCATGCGTCCGTCGCGCTGGAGCCGCTGAAGGATCCGCCGGTCGAGACGATCGAGTTCGTGCAGTTCCACGGTCTTGGAAGATTCTCTCATTTATATACCATTTTCTAGGATAAGATCATTTCATCGTGATCAGAGGTGGATATGATGATCATACGAAAATCCAACTTTGAAAGCACCTATCTCTTGGTATGAGCTAGATTTCGAGCACTTTCGCAACGGGAGATGCTCATGCTCAGGCTCGACAAGTTCGAACGCTATCCACTCACTTTCGGCCCGACGCCGATCGAGCATCTGCCGCGCCTGACAGCGGCGATCGGCGGCAAGGTGCAGATCTACGCCAAGCGCGACGACTGCAATTCCGGCCTCGCCATGGGCGGCAACAAGCTGCGCAAGCTCGAATACATAGTTCCGGATGCCATTGCCTCGAACGCCGACACGCTCGTCTCGATCGGCGGCGTGCAGTCGAACCATACGCGCATGGTCGCGGCGACGGCCGCCAAGATCGGCATGAAGTGCGTCGTCATCCAGGAGAGCTGGGTGCCGCATGAGGATGCCGTCTACGACCGCGTTGGCAATATTCTCATGACGCGCCTCATGGGGGCCGACAGCCGTATCATGCCGGACGGCTTCGACATCGGCATTCGCAAGAGCTGGGAAGACGCCATTCAGTCCGTGAGGGATGCGGGGGGCAAGCCGTACGGGATTCCGGCCGGCGCGTCGGTGCACAAGTACGGTGGGCTCGGCTATGTCGGCTTCGCGGAAGAAGTGCGCAAGCAGGAAGCCGAACTCGGTTTCAAGTTCGACTACATCATCGTGTGCGTGGTCACGGGCTCGACGCAGGCCGGCATGATCGTCGGATTCGCCGATGACAATCGTGCCGATCGCGTGATCGGCATCGACGCATCGGGCACGCCGGCGCAAACGCGCGAACAGGTGCGCGAGATCGTCGACAACACCGCGGAGCTGGTCGAGCTCGGCCGCAAGGTGTGCGACGACGAGATCGTGATCATCAACGACTACGCCTATCCGGCCTATGGCGTTCCGAGCGCGGAGACCAACGACGCCATCCGTCTCGCAGCGCGCACCGAAGCCATGATCACAGACCCTGTCTACGAGGGCAAATCCATGCAGGGCATGATCGACCTCGTGAAGAAGGGCTATTTCCCCGAGGGCTCTAAGGTGCTCTACGCCCACCTCGGCGGTGCGCCGGCAATCAATGGGTACAGCTATACGTATCGCAATGGTTAGGTGATGAAGCGTGGCGGAGGTCGCACGCGTCGGCGACCTCCAGGCGATCACGCAGCGTGCAACTGACCGCGGGAGTCCCGCGCTCAATGCCGAGTAACTCCGCCTTGGCCTCAGCTCTTGGCCTTCCATACGCGGATCGACTTGAGTGCAAATTGAATGTGGCTTTCGGCGTCAGAGGACGTGAGGACGGCTTCGATCGTGCCTTTCGGCGCAATCACATACGACGTGCGGCTTGCCATGACGCGGGAAGCGGTCCCTCGCGCGGCATCATAGGCCCGCACGACCGTGCCGTCTGGATCGGCACCAACCGGGAATTTGTCGCGGCATCCCAAACTCGAGAATTCGCGCTGTGTCTCCAAAGTGTCCGTCGAGATCCCGATCACCGCGGCGCCCAGTTTCTCGAATTCGTCCATGGCTTCCGCAAAAAGGCGGGCTTCTTCCGTGCAGACGGATGTGAAGCTCTTTGGATAGAAATAGACGACGACCGGCCCCTTCGTCAGGGATTTTGCCAGATCAAAGACGATGTCCTTGCCGCCGAGCGCAGCAGGGATGGCGAAGGTCGGTGCGGTTGATCCGACGCTCAATTCAGCCCGAGCGCCGGTCGTGACCATCGCCAACAAGCAGGCCAGAAGGACCTGCGGGAAGATTTTCATGCAGCCCTCTTCAGCATTCGAGTTCGCGGTAGCAGCTTGCCAACTCTAATGCAGAAGCCTCGGCAGCGCTAATGGCAAGTCCGAGAAATCGCGGGCCCTCATGCCTCAGCGCTACTCGGCTGCCTCCGCGAGCATCACGGCTGGGTCCGGCTTCAGCTCGACCGTTACCTTCTCGATCCTGCCGGTGAACGCGAATGGCAGCTCGTAGGTGAAGTCGATGGGTGAGCCGATGTCCATGCCGACGTCGATACCTTCTCCGAGCGAGAACTGGATGGGGATGGTTCGCTTCAACCGGCCGCCGGCGACCTTCTTGCCATTGGCCTTCATCGTGAGCTCGCCGCTCTTGCCCATGCCGCCGCCGTCATAGGCGAAATCCACGACGAGCTTAGTCTTGCCCTTCGGCAGCGGGTTGTCCCCAGCCAAGGTCGTGCGTTCGACGAACAGGAAATCATAGACGAACGTCGGCTTGCCATCGCGTAGATAGAGGCCATAGCCGGGCCCCGGTATTCTCGAGCGAGATTACCTAGTCGATCGAAGGATCCCCATCGTTTGACGCGCTTGATGACTGGTGCTACCGAAATCATGCTGAGACGGACGAGCATGCGCCGTTCTCATGGCCATGTTCGCCACGCCTCGCCAGTGCAACGGTAGGAGGCGCGTGATGCCGAATAGTGTCTACAAGATCATCGAACTCGTCGGCACCAGTACAGAGTCTTGGGAGCTCGCTGCCAAAAGCGCGGTCGAGCGCGCTGGTCAATCCTTGCGCGACCTGCGCGTTGCCGAGGTGATCGAGCAGGATCTCGTCGTCGAGGATGGCAAGGTGAAAGCCTACCGCTCCCGACTGAAGGTCTCATTCAAGTACGAGGGTGGAGCCTGAGCAGCTCCCGTTAGCACGCGCTGCCGTAGAGAATTGGCACACCGCGTAAGCTCATGCCTGCGCGGCATCCGGAGTGTGGCCGCACATAACAGCCTAAATCAGCTCGCTGCCCTCAATTTCTCGCGCAACGCTGGCGGCAACGATGCAAGCCACTTTTCTTCGCCGCCCGGTGGCGGAAGGACCGCGCCAAATTCGGTGACACCTTCGGCGGGTATGTCCGAGATATAAATCCAGACGTTCTCGGTCGACACGTTCAAGATCGCGGATGCATCGTGCATCAGCCGCCGCATGATCGCGGCCTTCTGCTCCGCGGTGCGCCCTGCGCGGATATCAGCCCTCACCCAGACATGGTTCTCGGGGGCTGGGCCGCCCCCGATGAACATCGCACCCGGGCCAACGTCGTAGAACACGACCTGCACGAAATATCGCGGCGCCGTCGCTTCCTCCGCATGGATGGCCGTTATCTTCTCGACAATCTGCTCGCGCTGATGCTGTGTGAGGGCTTTCATCGTGGTGAAAGCATAGGTCGGCATTGGTTCCGCTCCTTACTTCGGCCTCGCAGTGTCAACGATACGCCACCGCGTTGATCGCATCCTGGATTTCGTCCTGGCCGGGAATGACGATGCGCTCGAGCGTGTCGTTGTAGGGCATGGGCACATCGCGCATGCCGATGCGTGCGATCGGCGCGTCGAGATAGTCGAATGCCTCTTCTTGCACGACTGCCGCGACCTCGGCGCCGAAGCCCCACTTCTTCCAGCCTTCGTGCGCGATCACGAGGCGCCCGGTCTTCTTCACGCTGTTGATGATGGTCTCAGTATCGAGTGGGCGCAGCGTGCGAGGATCGATGACCTCGACATCGACGCCCTCGCGCGCGAGTTGCTCGGCGGCGCGCAGTGCCGGCGCGACGAGCGCCATGGTTGCGACGACCGTCACATCCTTGCCGGGACGCTTGATGTCCGCCTTGCCGATGGGGATGGCGTATTCAATGGCTGGCACGGGGCCCTTGGTCTGCACGTAGAGGAGTTTGTGCTCGCAGAAGATGACCGGATTGTCATCACGGATGGCAGCGGCAAGCAGTCCCTTGGCGTCATAGGGCGTCGAAGGGGCCATCACGACGAGGCCCGGCACATGGCAGAACCACGCTTCAAGCGACTGTGAATGCTGCGCGGCGAGTCGCACGCCGCCGCCTTGTGGTCCGCGAAAGACGACGGGCACTTTCGGCACGCCGCCGAGCATGTAGCGGAACTTGGCGGCCTGGTTCACAATCGGATCGATCATGTGCGTGATGAAGTCGAAGATCTGGATCTCCGCGATCGGCCGCATGCCGGTGATTGCCGCGCCGACGGCGGCGCCCGCGATCGCCATCTCGGAAATGGGCGTGTCGCGCAGACGCTCCTTGCCGTACTTCTCGATGAGGCCGCGTGTCGCCGCGAAGATGCCACCGATCTTGCCGACGTCCTCACCCATGACGAACACGCGCGGATCGCGCGCCATTTCCTGATCGATGGCCTCGCGAATGGCTTCGCCATAGCCGATCTCGCGTGCGGATGCATGATCCGGCCCCGGTTCGGGATCGAATGTCGGGTGCGGTGCCGTCACGGCATTCTCGAAGACGGCGATCGTAGGTTCGGCAGCAAGCTTTGCCGCCTCGACGGCCTTGGTCAGCTCGGCTTCGACCATATCGCGGATCTCGGCGAGGCGCGCCTCGGTGACCTGACGCTCCTTGAGGCGTTCGCCCGCGCGACGGATGGCGTCGCGTTCCTCGCGCCACACGCGATCCTCGTCCTCGCCGCGGTAGGCCGGCAGATTGGAGCGCATGGAATGGTCGCCCCATCGCCATGTGATGCATTCGATGAGCGAAGGGCCTTGGCCGTTGCGGGCGCGCGATGCGGCGCGGCTGACGGTGTCGTAGACGGCGATAACATCATTGCCATCGATGGTTTCGCCCGGCATGGAGTAGCTTGCGGCGCGGCGCGAGAAGCGGTCGATGGCGGCAACGTCGGTGATCCGCGTCGACAGCCCGAATTGGTTGTTCTCGAGCACGAACACGACGGGCAGCTTCCATATGCTCGCCATGTTGAGGGCTTCATGGAAAATCCCCTCGTTCGACGCGCCATCGCCGAAGAACACCACGCAGATCTGGCTGCTGTTGCGCAGCTTCGCCGAGAGCGCCGCGCCCGTGCCGAGCCCGATGCCCGCGCCGACAATGCCGTTGGCGCCTAGAATGCCGCGCTCGATGTCGGCAATGTGCATGGAGCCGCCGAGGCCCTTGGAGTACCCCGTCTCGCGCCCGAAGAGTTCCGCCACCATGCGCGTCAGGTCGGCGCCCTTGGCGATGCAGTGGCCGTGGCCACGGTGATGGCTGACGATGTAGTCCTTGTCCTCGATCGCCGCGCAGGCGCCGACGGCAATAGCTTCTTCGCCGACATAGGAATGCGCTGTACCTTTTACAAAACCTTCGAGAAACAGCTCATGGACGCGCTGGTCGAACCGGCGCACGCGCTGCATCTGCTGGTAGAGGTGTTCGAGCAGCGGCGTTTCGATCGTCTGCGCATCCATGGGCAGTCCTCCCGGCGATGGCGGCTTTTTTGTAGCGACGATCGTAGCCGATGAGGCCGATTTGGGAAGATGCGTCGGCGCGACGAACGAACCCGCTTGCCGCCGGTCTCTCGCGGGTGTCAGAAGCCTATCGTTCGAAGTGGATCTGACGGCTCTGCAGACTAGAAACCGTATCCCAGACCGGCCCTGACCGAGTGAATCTGCAAATCATCGGCGCGATGATCGTAGGAAAGCCCGGAGACCACGCTGCCGAAATCGACGAGCTGGTACTCGATACGAGCCCGCAGCCGGTTCCCGAACGCATACTCGTAGCCGGCGCCGACAGTCCAGCCTACGAGGTCGTTGGAAGCAGAAAGGGTGTTGGTGAGATCTCTCTTATCGATCGAGGTGAAGGCGATGCCGCCGGTGGCATAGAATAGGGAGTTGGCGCGTGCGGCGCCGAGGCGCCCCCGCACGGTGCCGACGTGATTGACTTCGAGTTCATTCACAAAACCTGCGGCCTGACTGTCGTCCCCCTTCAGCGACATCCAGCTGAAATCGCCTTCAACACCGAGCACCAGCGAATTGAATTGCCAGAGATAGCCCGCGTGCAGCCCTCCGGCCGTGCTGCTGTATGAAATATCGCCGTCGCGCTCCCAATCGGGATACCCCGCCGGAATGTTGCGCCAGGAATTGCCGGTTTCGCCCCACGCTTTTCCGAGGTGTGCGCCGACGTAAAAGCCACTCCAGATGGTCTTGGCCGCCCACGATGTGTCCGCGGCATACGATGCGCCGGCAGATATGACAAAGATCGCGGCCGCGCTGAGAAGTGTCCGCATTGGTCCCTCAGAAAATCATGCAGAGAATCACGCGGAACACACTGATAATTTGTCGTCGGATGGATTAATATTTTCCTTCTGCTGTGGTTCTGTCCAAGCGGCCGCACGCGCATTGGGCAAGATGCGTGAGTGCGCCTGCCGCGCCGAAGCCTGTATGATCGCGTCAATAATGACGCTGCGAGGAAACGGCCTGCCATGACCATGATCTATGATCCTGCCCACCCGATCGTGCGCGCCGACCCGTATCCGGCTTATGCGCGCCTCAGGGATGAGGAGCCGGTGCATTGGCACCCAGGGCTCCGGTGCTGGATACTGACGCGCTATGAGGACGTCGCGGCGGCACTCTCGGGGCCGTCGATGAGTCCGGATCGGCTCACGCCTTTCTACGCCGCGCTGCCGGAGCAGACGCAGAGCCTGCTCGCCGAGATGATGCGCTACCTCAATCTATGGATCGTCTTCCGCGATCCGCCAGCGCACACGCGTCTGCGCGGGCTCGTGGCAAAGGCATTCCTTCCGGGCACGATCCTCAGCTTTAAGCCGCTCATCGAGAAGATCATCGCACGCCAGCTCGATAAGCTCGCGGCGAATGACGAGGCCGATCTCGTCGCCGATTTCACCATGCCTCTGCCGGCGCTCGTCATCATGGCCATGATGGGCGTGCCCGAGGAGCGGCTCTATGATGTCAAGGGCTGGTCGGACGACATCATGCTGTTCATCGGGACGGCACGCGCGACGCCCGACAAATACGAGCGCGCACGGCGCGGTGCTGTCGGCATGGCAGCCCTTTTCCGCGAGGAGATCGAGAAGCGGCGCACCGATCCGGGCAACGACCTGCTGAGCCTGCTGATCGCAGCGCGCGATGAGCAGGACCGCCTGAGCGAGGACGAACTCGTTGCGACGGCCATGCTGCTGCTGTTCGCAGGCCACGAGACGACGACGAACCTGCTCAGCACCGCGACGCTGACCATGATGCGCAATCCCGATCAGCGCGCGCGGCTTGCGGCCAATCCGGACATGATCTCGACGGCGGTCGAGGAATTCCTGCGCACGGAGGCGCCGACCAACGCCATGGGCCGCGTCGTGCGCAAGACGCATGAAGTTCGCGGGGTCACGCTCAAAGAGGGTGACCGGCTCTTCGCGATCATCAATGCCGCGAACCGCGACGGGAACCAGTTTCCCGAGCCCGACAAGGTGGATCTCGCCCGCCAGCCGAACCGCCATCTGACCTTCGGGCAGGGGCCGCACTTCTGCCTCGGCGCGCAGCTCGCGCGGCTCGAAGCGCGCATCGCGATCCCGCAGCTCATCGAGCGTTTCCCGAACATGGCGCCCGGCTCATCGCCGCCCGTCTGGCTCGACAGCCTTGTCATGCGCGGACTGAAGTCGCTGCCGGTGAGGACGGGGCGGTAGTCACTACCCCCGATATGGATTCCTGGCTCGCTTTGTAGATTGTCGCTTCTAGGTACGCGGCTGCTCGAGAAGTGCCAATAGCGGCGGTGTCGTCGAGCGCTTGACACCCTCGATCTCCAGCAGACGCTCCTTCGTCGTCGCGCCGCCGGGCGCCGAGAAGCCGCCGATGCGACCGCCGCTCGCGAGCACGCGATGGCAGGGGATGATGATTGGCACGGGATTGCGCCCCATGGCTTGGCCGATGGCGCGAGCGGCATCGGGACTTCCGACTTCCGCGGCCAGCGCGCCGTAGGTGGTGGTCTTGCCCCAGCCGATCTCGCGAAGGGCGGCATAAATGCGTTGATGAAACGGGCTGCAGCGCTCCAGATCGACGAGAATGCCGTTGAAATCCACCGTGCGACCCGCGAAGTACCGCTGCAGAGCAACGATGGCCCACTGAACCCACGGTGGCTCCTCGTCGGGCGTGGCAGCAGCGGCGCGGAGAGCGAGACGGCGCTCGGTGGCTGACACGTCGCGCTCGGGAAGCTGCAGACGCGTCAGACCACCTTCACGCCACGCGATACCGCACGTTCCGAACGCCGTTGGAAAAAGGAGATAGCGCTCGTCGGCTTGGTTCGTATCGCGGCTCATGATCTCAACTCCTGCGTTGAGGCCTCAGGTCCTATGCGGCAGCACCGCAGTAGGCTTCGACGCGATAGCCATCGGGGTCGATGACGAACGCGGCGTAATAGGTGGGCCCATAACTCTCGCGCACGCCGGGCTTGCCATTGTCCTTGCCGCCGGCGGCGAGCGCGGCCTTGTAGAAGGCGTCGACGCTCTTGCGGGTCGGCGCATCGAAGCACAGATGCAGGCCCGATTCGGCATTCGGCGCAACGGGACGTGCCGATTTCAGCACCCAAAACCGAACACCGGCGTCACCGTAGCCGGCGCTCGTGTCGTCCTTGCTGAGACAGCTGTAGCCGAGTGGCTTCAGCGTGGCATCGTAGAATTTGCGGGACTTGGCGAGATCGGCGCTGCCGATCGAAATGTGGTTGATCATTCCGTCACTCCCTAAAAATTGCGCGCAATCAAAGGTGTCCTGGTCGAGTTGGCCCCGGCCGCGCGCCAGGGAAAGGGCCAAAGACTGGCGCGCGGCCTGGGCTCGGGCCTCAGTACATGGATGACATGTACAGAGGCACGTGCCGCCGGGCGGGGTGGCGGTCCTCACCGCCCCGCGACGCGTAGGATGTGATCTCGCTGCGCTCTAAACCGATGTCGTGGAGCGTGCGGTCGTCGAGGCCGCCGAGCTGCCGAACGGTGTTCCGATAGCGGCGCCGCTGGCGGACCTGATCCAGCCGGCGGTGGCCCCATCGGGCGATACGGGCGGCGAGAGATATCGGGCCTTGCGCTTCGGCCCTGCTGAAGGCTTGTGCCAGTACGAGTTGCATCATGATCGATCTCCTGGGCATGTTTTGTTTTATGAGTGCCGTCGGGCGTTGACCGCCGGCGACGAGCGGACAATGCCTGAGTGCCCCTGACAGCCTTGTGTCAGCAGGTCTGGAGGCTCCTGACAGGGTGCTGTCAGGAGGCTTGCGGTAGAGGGAGCGGAGTGGGGAAAAGCCCCGATCCACGTCGCCGCCGGAGACGCGTCATGCGCCGAGCCGATCGCCTGTTCGAGATCATCCAACACATGCGGCGCAAGCCGACCGTCAGGGCGCGCGAGCTCAGCGAATCGCTAGAGGTGTCGGAGCGTACGATCTACCGCGACGTCCGCGATCTCATCGCGAGTGGTGTGCCTATCGAGGGTGAGGCCGGCGTCGGCTATGTGCTGAAAGCGGGTTTCGACTTGCCGCCGCTCATGTTCAAGGAGCAGGAGATCGAGGCGCTGGTGCTCGGCGCGCGCATCGTCGAAAGCTGGGCGGATGCGGAGCTTGCCGAAGCGGCGACCGACGCGATTGCCAAGATCGAAGCGGTCATTCCCGACCAGCTCAAGGTCTACATGGCGAACACGGCCCTGATGGCGCCTTGCGCGCATTACATGGCGCCAATTTCCTTTGATCTTGCGGAGTTACGCCGGGCCGTGCGCAGCCGCCTCAAGATCCGTTTCCGCTATACGGACGTGCTGCGCCAGGGGAGCGAGAGGACAGTGCGGCCGCTGTCGCTCGCATTCTTCGGGCCGGTCTGGGTGATGGCGGCATGGTGCGAGCTCAGGACCGACTTCCGCACGTTCCGCCTCGACCGCATGGAGGGTTTTTCGATTACGCAGGAGCCTTTCAAGTCCGAGCGCGGCAAGACGCTGCACGACTTCCTCAAACGGCCCTCGACTTGGACGCGGGGGGCGCTGGCACCCGCCAATAACGAGGCCGAGTTCGAGGACGGCTGAGGGCAATCCGACCGGGAAAACAGCTCCGATCCGGCCCACGCTATGCATTAACTGCAAATCTCGGATCGCAGAGTGTATGCTGGCTTATAATAAGCCTTGCATATATTTTACGGTTTCATGACAGCCGATCCCTTTCTCACGCGCTCCCTGGGCTTCGTCCTGGGTGATGTCTCCCGCCTCATGCGCCGCCGCTTCGATGCGCGGGCGCGGGAAATCGGCCTTACGCGAGCCCAATGGCGGGTCATGGGCCAGCTCCGCCGCCGTGAGGGCATCAATCAGGCCGCGCTCGCCGAAATCCTCGAGATCGAGCCGATGACGCTCGGCCGCCACATCGACCGCCTGGTCGAGAAGAATTTCGTCGAGCGGCGCCCCGATCCGAAGGATCGTCGCGCTTGGCGCCTCTTCCTCACGCCCGAGGCGCAGCCCGTCCTCGACAAGCTCCGTACGATTTCCACCGTCAATCGCAAGGAAGTGCTTCAGGGCATCCCAAATGAGGAGGCCGAGGCCCTCATCGACACGCTGCTCAAGATCAAAGGCAATCTGACTGCTCTCGATGTGACCGAACCAGTAGCGCCGCCCAAGTCCGACGACGACGCTGCATCCCGGAAAGAGAACTGAGGCGCGCCCATGCAGAAGAGCGCGACAGAGATAGAGCGGGAGCCGGCCGGGAAGCCAGGTGGGAACAGTCCCGCGCGCGCTTATGGTGCACGACTCAAGTCGATCTCGCGCCGTTCGTTGTCGATCCTCGCCATTGCGTTGCTCGGGCCGCTCGCGGCGTTGCTCGTCGGCGGATATTTCTATTTTGCCGGTGGCCGCTACGTCTCGACGGACAATGCTTACGTCAAGGCAGACAAGATCGCGGTCAGCGCTGATATCGACGGCCGTGTCGTCGAGGTGCTTGTGGAGGCCGATCAGGAGATTGCGCGCGGCACGCCGCTCTTCCGCATCGACCCACAGCCCTTCAAGATCGCGCTCGAGCGCGCCGAGGCGCAACTCGCGGCCGCCATCCAGGACGCGCGGTCCGTGCGCGCGCTCTACGATCAGAAGACGGCGCGCCTGAAACTGGCCGAAGGCGACCTGACATTCCATCAGCAGCATTACGAACGCCAGGAGTCGCTCACCAAGACCGGCGTCGTATCGCGTTCCGGCATGGATTTAGCAGAGCGCGGCTTGCGCAATGCGCGCGACCAGATCCTCATTGCCGAGCAGGAGATCGCCGAGGTGCGCGCGCGTCTCGGTGGCGATCGCGAGCAGGCGATAGACGGGCTGCCGACGGTGCGTGAGGCACGTGCCGCGCGCGACCGTGCCGCGCTCGATCTCGCCCGCACCGAGATCAAGGCACCCGTCGGCGGCATCGTGACGAACTTCGATCTGCAGCCCGGCGAGTACGTGAATGCGGGGCATGTCGTGTTCAGCATGGTCGGCACGGAGAACGTGTGGGTTCAGGCCAATTTCAAGGAGACGGACCTCACGAACGTCAAGCCGGGGCAGCGCGCGACCATCCGGGTCGACATGTATCCGGGCAAGCCGCTGACGGCGCTCGTCACGAGCATCAGCCCGGCGACGGGCTCTGAGTTCGCGCTGTTGCCGCCGCAGAACGCGACGGGCAACTGGGTCAAGGTTGTCCAGCGCTTGCCAGTGCGCCTGCGCATCGATGCAGCGGATGCGCCCACCCTGCGCGCCGGCATGAGCGTGGTCGTGCGGATCGACACGGAGCATCGCCGGTCCGGCCCCTCGTGGGCGCAGGGATTGTTGAACTGGGCCGATACGGTGTCGGATGCCGAAGCCGCGCCGCCGGCTGATAAAGCGCCGGTCAAGCCACGATGAGCACGACGGCGTCGCCCGCAGGTGTGCCTCCTGCCTACGGCGGCGCCCGTCTTTTGCTGATCACCGTCGCGCTGATCCTCGGGCCGCTCGTGCAGGTGTTCGATACGGCGACGGTATCGATCGCGCTGCGCCACATGCAGGGCGAGCTCTCCGCGACACAGGATCAGATCGCCTGGGTGATCACGACGTATCTGATTACGCTCACTGTCTTCACGCCGATCTGGGGCGTGCTCGGCGGCATGTTCGGTCGCAAGCGTTTGATCCTCTTCTCGATCGCCGGCTTCACGAGCAGTGCCATGCTGGCGGGCATGTCCACATCGCTCACCGAGATCCTGATCTGGCGCGCCGTGCAGGGCTTCTTCGGCTCGGCGTTGCTGCCGCTCGGCATGTCGTCGCTGCTCACCATCTATCCGCGCGAGAAGCTCGGCATTGCCATGGCGTGGTGGGGCGTCGGCATGATGTTCGGGCCGGTTTTCGGGCCGACCATCGGTGGATACGTCACCGAATATCTGACATGGCGGTGGGCCTTCTACATCAACCTTCCGATCGGCATCGTCGCCTTCCTGATGACGGCTTTCATCGTGCCGCGCACGGGCGTGCGCACGTTCCGCAAATTCAATTACTACGGCTTCGTCACGCTCGGCGTCGCGATCGCCTGCCTCCAGTTCATCCTGGATCGCGGCGAGCGCTATGACTGGTTCGACTCACCGATGATGGTGACGATCGCACTCGTGGGCTTTGCGGCCCTCTGGCTGTTTGTCGTCAACGTCTTCACCACGAGCACGCCGTTCATCGAGCCGGCGCTCTTCAAGGATCGCGATTATCTCGCGGGGACGGTGCTGCGGACGCTCTTCGGCGTGCTCATCTTCGGCAGTCTCGTGATCATGCCGCCTTTCATTCAGGACATCGGCGGCTATCCGCCGCTGCTGAGCGGCTATGCCATGGCGCCGCGCGGCGCGGGCACGATGCTCGCCTCGTTCCTCGTCGGCTATCTGCTGCCGTACATGGATCCGCGCAAGCTGATCGCGGCCGCAATGATCACGATGGCCGCTACCATGTGGCAGCTCTCGACGTTCACCGAAGACATCGACATGACGGCGTTCGTCATCAACAATTTCATTCAAGGCCTGGCTTTCGGCGCCTTCATGGTGCCGCTGAATGCGGTCGCCTTCGTCACGCTCAAGCCCGAGCTGCGCGACGCCGGGACGTCGTTCTACTCGCTAGTCAATAACATCGGCCGCAGTCTCGGCGTGGCGCTCTTCTCGAGCTATCTCGTGCGCTCGAGCCAGAGCTATCACGAGACGCTCGCGCAGTATGTCCGCCCGGACAACGATGTGTTGCGCCACATCACGCTGCCGGCGCCCTGGAGCCTGACCGATCCTGTCGGGCTCGCCGCCATAGAGCGGACGGTGACGCAACAGGCGAAGCTGCTCGCCTATATCGCCGATTACCAGCTCATCACGGCGGTCATTCTGGTTTGCATGCCGGCGCTGCTGTTCATGAAGAACCCGCACAAGCAGAAGGCGGATCCAGCCGCCGCAGCGCGTCCTGTGGCGGCGTGAGGCCACCCGCATTCCGAATAATGGAGTGAGGGGCATTGACCGGCGATGGCGTTGGTCTCCGCCCCTCACTCTTACCTGCACCCCGCGCGGGGACGCGGCGCAGGAACCTGTTACTTCGCGGCCAAGAAGTTGCGGTGAATCCAGCGGCCGTCGGATGTGCGCGCCTCGACCTTCAGCACGTTCGCGCTTTCCTTCGTCTCATGCTGGGCGATATTGGCCAGTGCGCGTGTGTTGGCTTCGCCTTTCTCCGCTTCCGCGAGGAACTGCTCGACGTGCGCGATGCTCGGTGAAGGCGGCGCGTCTGTAGTGGAGCTCGCGAGTGCCTCGGTTGCGGCAGTGCGCACGAGCTTCGGCCACATCTTCCGGAAGAGACCGTTCGACGGGTAGATATCCGCACCGGCGATCTTGCCGTTGATCGCGATCACGACGCCGACTACGTCATCATCGGCAAGGCCTTTCGCTTCCAGTGCCGTGATGAAATCCGCTTGTGCCTTCTGCAAGCGCTCGTTCTCGAGGGTGAGCTGGAGGCTGCTCTTCGACGTCTCGGATGCCATGGGGGCTGCGAGGCGTGCCGTGAGCTGGGTCTGCGCGGCGGCAACGCTGTCCCAGACATCACCCTGTCCACTGCGGACGTAGGGCCGCGTGCCTTGGACAGGGCGCTGGGACTCTTCGGCCGGCGGCCGCACTTGATTGATGAGCGGCTCGACGCTGCCGATGCGATCGCGCCACGCGCGGCGATCTGCGGGAGGCGGCGCGGCACCTAACGTGGATCTCCCTTCCGCACTGGCGATCGGTGCGCGCGCGATGGCGAGCTTGGCCGTGCGTGAGAAGAGCTGCGCATTCGAGGCGGAGAACTTTGTCACGTCCTCCGTCCCGCGGCTGTTCCAGCGTCCCTGCTCGACGCAGTAGGCACCAATGGCGATCTTGCCCGAGTGCGGCGGAATGAGCAGGCTCGTCGTCAGCACGCGATCCTGCTGGCCGCCTTTGACGAGGTCGCCGAACTGGATGAAGACCGGCTCGGCGCCGGTGTTCTCTATTCTGAGCTCGCGGACGTTGCCCGTCTCGTGAACGATGACGCTGCCTTTGGAGAGCGCTTCCTCGAGTGTGGCGGGCGCCGGGCCGGCAATGGAGCTGCCGCGCACGAGATAAACGGCGAGGTTCTCGTGGGCGAGCGGAGCTGAGATCTTCAGGGCGGGATCGGGCGCGGCAGTTGCGAGCGTGGCGATGCCGAGGCCGGCAGCGGCGAAAAGGATCGGGACGAAGCGCAATTGCATCGAGTGTCACTCCCAGAAATACGGCGCGACAGGCGCGGCCTACATGCAACTAGGCCTTGTTCCCGGCGGTATTTCGGAGGCATTGCGGATCGTCAGGGGCCTTTTGGCGGCGGATCGACGGCCCCCGGCTGAACGGGCGATAAAGGCTCAACCCCTCGTTATCCAGCCAGTCACCGGTATGCTTGCTCTTCGGCCGAGGCCGGTAGTACATTGAGGGACTTGGAGAAATCCCGCGATCCGCGCAATGAGCGTGGGACGCGAAACTGAGGCCAACGGAAGATCTCGCTCATGTCGCTCGAAACCGAAGCCGTACTCGACCGGAGGAGGCTGCGCCGGCGCGCCTCCCTCTGGCGCGGGCTCGCCATCCTTGCCGTCATCCTCGGGGTGGGTGCTGCCATCAGCGTCGGCGCCAGTCAGGCCCCGGGCATCGGCACGAAGCAGATTGCTCGCGTGACCATCGAGGGTGTCATCACGGAGGACCGTCGGCAGCTCGAATTGCTGAAGCGGGTCGCCGACGCGCGCAATGTCGAGGCGCTCATCCTGTTCATCAACAGCCCCGGCGGCACGACCACCGGCGGTGAGGCCGTCTACGAAGCCATCCGCAAGGTCGCCGAGAAGAAGCCTGTCGTCGCGCAGTTCGGCACCGTCGCGACATCCGCCGCCTACATCGCGGGCCTCGCGACCGACCAGATCGTTTCGCGCGGCAACTCGATCACGGGCTCGGTCGGCGTGATCTTCCAGTGGGCCGAGGTCTCGGAGCTTCTGGCCAAGCTCGGCGTGAAGATGCACGAGGTAAAGAGCGGTCCGCTCAAGGCCACGCCCTCGCCCTTCCAGCCCCCGCCCGAGGAAGGCAAGGCCGTCGCGCAGGAAATGATCGCGGAGTCCTTCCAGTGGTTCGCGACGCTCGTCTCGGAGCGGCGCGGCATCGATACGGCCGCCGTGCCGGGTCTCCTGCAGGGCCGCATCTACTCGGGGCGCGAGGCGCTCGGCCACAAGCTGGTCGACCGCATTGGCGGCGAGGACGAGGCACAGCGCTGGCTCGAGGAGAGCCGCGGGGTGACGAAGGATCTCAAGATCGTCGATTGGCGGCCTTCTCGCGAATCTAACTGGGGCCTGCTCGGCACATCCGCGATGGCGCTCGCTCAATGGATCGGCGGTCCGATCGGCGAAGTGGCGGCCCGGCTGATGAATGCGCGCGTGCTTGCGACGTTGCAGCTTGACGGTCTTGTTGCAGTTTGGCAGCCTTTGGAAAACCGATGAATTTCAAGAAAGTTTACTGGGGAGCGACGCAGCTGTGATCAAGTCCGAACTTATACAGAAGATCGCCTCGGCGAATCCGCATCTGTTTCATCGTGATATCGAGCGCATTGTGAATGTGATTTTCGATGAGATCGTCGAGGCTCTCGCCAAGGGAGACCGGGTCGAGCTCAGGGGTTTCGGCGCCTTCACGGTCAAGCATCGTCCGCCCCGCACGGGCCGCAACCCGCGCACGGGCGCCACGGTGTCGGTCGGGCAGAAGTTCGTGCCGTTTTTCAAGACCGGCAAGGAGCTGCGCGAGCGCCTCAACGGCGATGCTGCGGACTGAGACGTGAGGAAGGCGCTGTGCCGCGGCGGAGGGCGCAGGCGTTTCGTGAATGCAGCCGGCGAGATTGCCCGGCGTGTTGGAGGCTGAAGTCGTGCTGAGGCGTATCGTCTGGCTGCTGGTGGCGTTTCCCGCGGCAGCAATCCTTGTCACGCTCGCGGTCGCCAACCGGCATTCGGCGCGTCTGGTGCTCGATCCATTCCGGCCCGAGGCGCCGATCCTTTGGATCGACCTGCCCTTCTACGCCTATTTGCTCATTGCGCTGGTGATCGGCGTCGCGCTCGGCGGCACGGCCACTTGGATGACGCAGAGCCGATGGCGCCGCACGGCGCGCAAGCGGGCGCAGGAGGCTCTGCGCTGGCAGGCCGAAGCCGATCGCCTAGCTCGCGAGCGCGACCAGACCCTCGCCGCGCAACGCCGCGAGCAGGGTGCGGGCAAGGCGCTTGCGGTGGCGGGGCGGTAGGCGCCAAGCTTTCAACAATCTCCGACAGATTCCCCTCTCCCCGTGCTCACGGGTAGAGGGCCACGCCTCTGGCGTGCTTTCAGCACGACGTGAGGGGCGGCCGCTCACGCCGACGTTTGCGTTTGTTGCCGCCCCTCATCCCGACCTTCTCCCCGCATTCGGGGAGAAGGAGAAGTGCTTCCCGGCAGCCCGCGATCCAGAATTCCACTTGTCTGCATGGCCGCCGCGGGCATAGCACCACGATAGAAGGCGACAGCACCTCTTCCCGGCAGCCCGCGGCAAGCTAAACAACCATGCACACCCACCTCCTCTTCGCGCTCGACTGGTTCGGCATCGTCGTCTTCGCGGCGACGGGGGCGCTCGTTGCGTCTCGCAAGGAGATGGACGTCTTCGGCTTTGCGCTGCTCGCGATCGTGACAGGCGTCGGCGGCGGTACGGTGCGCGACCTGCTGCTCGGGCGCCTGCCGGTGTTCTGGGTGCAGGAGCCGGCTTACATTCTCGTGTGCGTGATCGTCGCCGTGATCCTGTTTTTCACGGCGCATTTGCCCGAGTCGCGCTACCGCCTGCTGCTGTGGTTCGATGCCATCGGGCTCTCGCTCTTCGCTGTGGTCGGGGCCGATCGCGCGCTCGACATCACCCCGAGCCCGATCATTGCCGTCGTCATGGGCGTCGTGACGGCGACATTCGGCGGCATCATTCGCGACATTCTCGGCGGCGAGGTGCCCGTGCTGCTGAGGAAGGAAATCTACGTCACGGCGGCGCTTGCGGGCGCGGGCATTTACGTCGGTGGACAGGCCGTCGGCCTCTCCGAGCCCAATGCTCTGCTCGCGGGCTTCCTGAGCTGCTTCCTCGTGCGCGGTCTCGCGCTTTGGTTCGGCTGGTCGCTGCCGCCCTATCGGGCGCGTCCCGGACGCCCTCAGAATGGCGGCAGGCGTTGATCCGGGGGCCAAAAACCGGCATAGGTTGCCGGCATCCTGCGTGGATGCGGGACGTGGGCGCTTAACCAATTGGTGCAGACGACAGAATGTCGGTGAAGGTCAAAATCTGCGGGATCAAGACGCCGGAGGCGCTCCAGGCAGCGCTCGCCGCGGGCGCGGATTTTGTCGGGCTCAATTTCTATCCGCCGAGCCCGCGCAGCCTCCCACCGGACGTCGCGGCAGAGCTTGCCGAGCTGGGGCGCGATCACACCGCGATCGTGGCGCTGGTCGTCGACGCCGAAGATGCCTTCATCGACGAGATCGTGCGCAAGGTCGACCCCGACTTCCTCCAGCTCCACGGCTCGGAGACGCCCGAGCGTGCCGCCGAGATCGTCCAGCGCTGGGGCAAGCCCGTCATCAAGGCCATAAAGGTCGAAACGGCGGAGGATGCCGCAGGCGCGCTCGCCTACGCCGATATCGCCGCGCTCATCCTGTTCGATGCCAAGGCACCGAAATCGCTCATCGGTGCGCTGCCGGGTGGCAACGGCCTCGCCTTCGACTGGCATCTGCTCGACGACGTGAAGGATCGCGTGCCGTTCATGCTGTCGGGTGGCCTGACGCCGGAGAACGTCGGAGGTGCCATCGCCGCGACCGGCGCCGACATCGTGGATGTCTCCTCGGGTGTCGAGACGGCGCCCGGCATCAAGAGCCCCGATCTCATCCGCCAATTCATCGACGCCGCTCGCGCGGTGCACGCCCCAGCCTGACACGCGCGTGATGCGCCCGAACCGGACAGACTGACATGGCCTCCCCGACCACATCCGACACGAAGGCGCCGAACAGTTTCCGCGCTGGGCCCGACGACCACGGCTTCTTCGGCCTTTATGGCGGCCGCTTCGTCGCCGAGACGCTCATGCCGCTCATTCTCGAACTCGAGCAGGCGTACGGGGCGGCGAAGAACGATGCGGGTTTTCAAGCCGAACTGCGCGATCTCCTGGAGCACTACGGCGGACGGCCGAGCCCGCTCTATTTCGCGGAGCGCCTGACGGAGCATCTCGGCGGTGCGAAGATCTACTTCAAGCGCGACGAGCTCAATCACACGGGCAGCCACAAGATCAACAACTGCCTTGGCCAGATCCAGCTCGCGCGGCGCATGGGCAAGACGCGCATCATCGCGGAGACGGGTGCGGGCCAGCATGGCGTGGCCGTGGCGACGGTGTGCGCACGTTTCGGACTGCCCTGCGAGATCTACATGGGCGCGACGGATGTCGCGCGGCAGTCACCGAACGTCGCGCGCATGCACATGCTCGGCGCCAAGGTGAATGCGGTGACGGCGGGCGCCGGGACGCTCAAGGATTCCATGAATGAGGCCCTGCGCGATTGGGTCACGAACGTCCACGACACCTATTACATCATCGGTACGGCGGCGGGCCCGCATCCCTATCCGGCCATGGTGCGCGATTTCCAGGCCGTGATCGGCAATGAAGTGCGCGCGCAGATGCAGGAGCGCGAAGGTCGCCTGCCGGATACGCTCGTTGCCGCGATCGGTGGCGGCTCCAATGCGATCGGCCTCTTCTATCCCTTCCTCGATGACAAGTCGGTCAAGATCTACGGCGTCGAGGCAGCGGGTCACGGCATCGACGTGCCGAACGGGCACAACGCTTCCATGACGGGCGGCCGCCCCGGCGTCCTCCATGGCAATCGGACGTATCTCATTCAGGACGAGGACGGCCAGATCCTCGAAGGCCATTCGATCTCCGCCGGTCTCGACTATCCGGGTGTCGGCCCCGAGCACTCATGGCTCAAGGATACGGGCCGCGTGAGCTATGTGCCTGTCACCGACAAGGAGGCGTTGGACGCTTTCCAGCTCTGCGCGAAGCTCGAAGGCATCATTCCGGCGCTCGAGCCGTCGCACGCGCTCGCCTACGTGAAGAAGCTCGCGCCGACGCTGCCGAAGGACGACCTTCTCGTGATGAACATGTGCGGCCGCGGGGACAAGGATGTGTTCGCCGTCGCCGGCTATCTCGGCATGAAGATCTGATCGGCGGGGAAGGGGCAGAGGGGATGACAGTGGATATCGAGCAGCGCGTCGAGGATCTTCTCAAGCACACGGCGGTGTGGGACGAGACCAAGGAAACGCTGCGCGAGCTTCTCGCCGAGCACAAGGGCGGCACCCTGGACGCGGACGATGCCAAGTACATCGAAGGTCTGCACAAAAAGATGTTTCCGGGTCGGAATGCTGCGGCGGGCGCGCCTGCGGCAGCCGCCCCGAAAACAGGCGTCTCGAACACGCGCGACATGCGTAACGTCAAGGCGGACAACGATGATGCGAACCCGTCGAGCGCGCGCAGCGGGCTCCCTGCCGCCGAGCTGATCGATGCGCTCCGCGAAGATATCGCCAATCTTGTCATACCCGGCGACATGAACGCGCGCGATGCCGCCGAGCAGGAACTGCGCGGTGAGATTCTCGAAGCACTGCAGACGACGCTCAATGAGCTGGCGGCCAGGAAGGAAAGCTGAGGCACCATGCGCCCCGAAACGCGCCCAGAGACTAGCTCCCAGACCCGTATCGACCGCTGCTTTGCCGCGCTGAAGCGCGAGGGGCGTCCCGCATTCGTGACGTTCGTCACGGCAGGCGATCCGGACTACGAGACGTCCAAGGCGATCCTGCTCGGACTCCCTGGAGCCGGTGCCGACGTCATCGAAATCGGCATGCCCTTCTCCGATCCCATGGCAGACGGGCCCGCCGTGCAGGCGTCATCGCTGCGCGCGCTCAAAGCCGGTCAGACTATGAAGCGCACGCTTCAGCTCGTCCGCGAGTTCCGGGCCAAGGACAATCTCACGCCCATCATTCTCATGGGGTACTACAACCCGATCTATGTGTACCCGAGCGCCACCTTCCTCGATGAGGCGCGGGATGCGGGCGTTGATGGCATGATCGTCGTCGACGTGCCGCCTGAAGCCGACGAGGAGCTCTGCCTGCCGGCCATGGAGCGGAGCCTGAGCTTTATCCGGCTCGCGACGCCGACCACCGACGACAAGCGCCTGCCTGCGGTGCTCGCGAACACCTCGGGCTTCGTCTATTATGTTTCCATTACCGGCATCACGGGCGCGGCAGCCCCGGTGGTATCGGATGTGCGCGATCAGGTGGCGCGAATCAAGCGCTCGACGCCGCTACCGGTGGTGGTAGGTTTCGGCGTCCGCACGCCGGAGCAGGCACGGACCCTCGCGGACTGTGCCGACGGCGTGGTGGTTGGCTCGGCTCTGGTCGAGGCCATCCGCACGACGCTAGGACCGGATGGTAAAGCTGGGCCCGATACGATTTCCTCCGTGCACAGGGTCGTTCAGAACCTGGCAGCGGGATTGCGCAGCGCCGCGCCGCGTGTTTGATGTGCATATCGACAAGGGCGAATCGGCCACGTCGTTAAGCATGGCGGGGCTGAGGGCGCTCGAAGCCTCAGGTTCGCCACAATTGGGCGCCGATTGATCGGCGTGCTGCATCCGATCGGGGATTGCCGCGCCGTAAGCTAAGAATAGCGTTGGGCGCGCGGGCGTAGTAGGCGAAACGGCTGAGCTGGGTTAGAGACTGCTCGCCGACGACCGCTCTAACAAGATCGAGTTAAGGCGAACTGCGGAAGCGGGACACTAGCGTGAACTGGATCAACAACGTCGTCCGTCCGAAGATTCGGAGCCTGCTCACGACCCGTCGTGAGCCGCCGGATGACTTTTGGAAGAAGTGCCCCGGTTGCGGGCAGATGTCCGACCGCCGGACGCTGGAGGAGGCGCAACTCGTCTTTGCCTGCTGCGGCCACCACGACCGCATGACGGCGGACCAGCGCCTGAAGAATGTCTTCGATGGCGGCAGCTATACGCGCCTCCCTTCGCCGCACGTGCCTGTCGACCCGCTCAAGTTCCGCGACGGGCGCCGCTATACGGATCGCCTCAAGGACAGCAAGGCCGCGACAGGTCTCGAGGATGCGGTGCTCCTCGCCGATGGCAAGCTCGGTGGGCAGTCCGTCACCGCCGCCGCGCAGGACTTCCGCTTCATGGGTGGATCGCTCGGCATGGCCGCCGGCGAAGCCATCATCACGGGCATGATGCACGCGGTGGCCAAGGGCCAGCCCTTCATCCTTTTCGCGGCATCAGGCGGCGCGCGCATGCAGGAGGGCATTCTCTCGCTCATGCAGATGCCGCGCACGACCATCGCGGTGCAGAAGTTGCGCGAGGCACGTCTGCCCTACATCGTCGTGCTGACCGACCCGACCACGGGCGGCGTCACCGCGTCCTATGCCATGCTCGGCGATATCCAGATTGCGGAGCCGGGTGCGCTCATCTGCTTTGCCGGCCCGCGCGTCATCCAGCAGACGATCCGCGAGCAGCTGCCCGAGGGCTTCCAGCGCGCGGAGTACCTCTTCGCCCACGGCATGATCGACATGGTCGTGCATCGCCACAAGCTCACCGAGACGCTGGCGCGCATCGTCGGCATTCTCATGGCTGGCCGTGCGAAGATCGCCGCGACCGCCAAGGGCGCGGCGGACCCGCTGAAGCACGTCAATGGCCATGTGAACGGCACGTCGGTCGATCCCAAGCTGCTCGGCACGAGCGCGCGCGACGCGGAGACGGTCCATGCCGAGCCGGTAGCGGACGAGGATCGCTTCGTGACGCAGTCCAAGAAGGGACAGGCGCGCAGCGGCGATACGGGGGCGAAGCCGCCGGCCAAGGGCGCGCCGAATAATCCTTGAGATGTCTTGCGTGATGCCGCTACGCCAGCGGCGTAGCAACGCGTATTCGCGCATGTTCAGCGAGGTCGAAGAGACGCCATCATGAGCACCCTCGACGACCTGCTCGCGCGCATGAAGCAGCTTCATCCGCTGCTCATCGACCTGTCGCTCGAACGCGTCGAGCGCCTGCTCGCCGAACTCGACAGCCCTCATGAGCGCCTGCCGGCCGTCGTGCACATTGCCGGCACTAACGGTAAAGGCTCGACCACGGCGTTTCTAAAGGCGATGCTCGAAGCGGCGGGCAAACGCGTTCATGTCTACACCTCGCCGCATCTCGTACGTTTCAACGAGCGCATTGCGCTCGCCGGACCGAATGGCGCGCAGCCTATCGACGAAGACGCGCTTGCCAGCCTGCTCGCGCGCGTCGAGCAGGTGAATGCCGGCCAGCCCATCACGTTCTTCGAGATCACGACGGCAGCGGCATTCCTCGCCTTCGCCGAGAACCCTGCTGATTTCCTGCTGCTCGAAGTCGGCCTCGGCGGGCGGCTCGATACGACGAATGTCGTTGCAAAACCGGCGCTGACCGTCATCACGCCGATCTCCATGGACCACGCCGACAAGCTCGGCGATACCGTGCAGAAGATCGCGGTCGAGAAGGCCGGTATCATGAAACGCGGCGTCGCGTGCGTAACCGCGCGGCAGACGCCCCAGGTCGACGAGGTGCTCGAAGCCGAAGCTGGCCGCCATCGTGCGCGCCTGATCCGCTGGGGTGAGCATTTCGACGCTTTCGCCCAGCGGGGCAGATTGGTGTTCCAGCGCGAGGATCGTCTGCTCGATCTTCCCATGCCGGCGCTGATCGGCCCGCATCAGATCGTCAATGCCGGCACGTCGATCGCCGCCGCCCTGGAGCTCGGCCTCGATGAGCGCGCGATCGCCGCGGGCCTGGCCGGCGCGCGCTGGCCGGCGCGGATGCAGCTTCTCGGGCGCGGCGCCCTCACGCAAGACCTGCGCCCCGACTGCGAGCTGTGGCTCGACGGTGGGCACAATCCGGCGGCGGGCGAAGTGCTGGCCCGCACGCTTGCGGATCTCGAGGAGCGGTCGCCGCGGCCGCTGGCTCTGATCGTCGGCATGATGGGGCAGAAGGATGCGGCCGGCTTTCTGCAGCCGTTCGTCGGTCTGGCGCGGCAGGTCGTGACGGTACCGGTGCCCGGTGCGCACATGCCGCCGGTCGATCCCGACGTGCTGGCCGATATCGCGCGCAAGGTCGGCCACAACGCCACCGCGGCGGAGAGTGTGGCGGAGGCCTTGGGCATCGCGGCCGGCACCACGGATGGTCCGCTGCGCATTCTGATCTGCGGCTCGCTCTATCTGGCGGGCCATGTCCTGGCCCTTCAGGAGGGCCGCGAGACGCAGAGTAATTGAACCCGCCAACTGTAGTTGCGCGGCCTCGCGGCCTGGGATAAAGAGCGGGTGCCTTTCGCGCCCGGCTACCGGCGCAGCGAAAGAGAGCGGGCGCGTAGCTCAGCGGTAGAGCACACCCTTCACACGGGTGGGGTCACAGGTTCAATCCCTGTCGCGCCCACCATGCGCCATCGCTACCCCTCCGTGACCGCTGGAATTCGCCTCGTGCCCCCATGCCCGCGCGCGTGGGCAATGCGCCAATCATCGTTGCCGAAAGGCCGATATTGGAGGACGCTCGCGGTATCTTCAGTCCACCAAAACATCTGATGGGGAAACGCCAGCATGCGCCAGAACCGCCTCCGCGCCCTGCTCAATGCGAACCAGCCGACAATCGGCACGCACCTGTTGTCGAGTTGGCCGACCCTCGTCGAGCTGATCGGCGATGCCGGCAACTACGACTACGTCGAGTTCACGGCCGAGTACGCGCCGTTCACCATGCACGATCTCGACAACCTCGGCCGGGCACTGGAGCTCAAGAACCTCGGCGGCATGATCAAGGTCGAGCAAACGCAATGGACGCATCAATCCATGCGTGCGATCGGCTCGGGCTTCCAGAGCATCCTGTTCGCCGATGTGCGCACCGTCGCCGATGCCGAGGCCTGCATCGCGGCCGTGCGTGCGGAGACACCCGGCACCGGCGGACGCTTGGGCGTCGGTATGCGGCGCGACGTCGGCACCGTGCGCGAAGGCGGCTCGCCGGCCTATGTCGAGGCGCTCAATGACGCCGTGATCGCCATCATGGTCGAGAAGCGGGAATGCGTCGAAGATCTCGACGCGATCCTGTCCGTCAAAGGTATCGACATGGTGCAGTTTGGAAGCTCCGACTACTCCATGAGCCTCGGCCTTACCGGCCAGCGGAGCCACCCCGACGTCGTGAAGGCTGAGCGCAAGACCATCGAGACGGCGTTGAAGATGGGCCTGCATCCGCGTGTGGAACTCGCCGACATCAAGCAGGCGGCGCCCTACATCGAAATGGGCGTGAAACATTTCTGCATCGGATGGGACGTCCGGATTCTCTACAACTGGTGGCAGGCCAACGGGGAGGGTATGCGGGGAATGCTGACAGGCGCGAGCCCAGCTTCTCCGGCGAAGAAGAGCGCCAGCACCTACTAGGCGGCCAGAACATCCCCAAGGGTCGGAGTTCGACACTCCGGCCCCCGGCAGATGGGGCGGCCGGACCTGCCGCCCCAAACCCGAATTACCGGCAATCCAGGCCTTCCATGCGGCGTCGAGCCGCTTGACCCTGCCCGGTCGGCGATTGATCCTGTCCTGTAATTGCGACAATGCGCGATTATGTATCGGGGCACCGCTTTCGGGCTCGAGGCGCGGCGGCGGTGCGGCCTAGTTTGGTGGGGTGGGTTTCATGAATATCGTGATGGTGGGGTCGGGCTACGTTGGGCTCGTATCGGGGGCCTGCTTTGCCGATTTCGGGCACAACGTCACCTGCGTCGACAAGGACGTAGGCAAGATCGACGCGCTCAAGGCAGGGCGCATCCCGATTTTCGAGCCGGGTCTCGCCGAGATCGTTGCCAAGAACATGAAGAGCGGTCAGCTCGCCTTCACGACCGAGCTCGCTGAGGCTGTCGCGGCAGCCGACGCCGTCTTCATCGCGGTCGGCACGCCATCCCGTCGCGGCGACGGTCATGCTGACCTCTCGTATGTGCACGAAGCCGCGCGCGAGATCGCTCGCGCCGTGAAGGGCTTCACGGTCGTCGTGACCAAATCGACGGTTCCGGTGGGCACGGGCGACGATGTCGAGCGCATCATCGCCGAGACCAACAAAGATGCGGACGTCGCGGTGGCTTCGAACCCAGAGTTCCTGCGCGAAGGCGCGGCCATCTCCGACTTCAAGCGCCCGGATCGGATCGTCGTCGGTACGGATGACGATCGCGCACGTCAGGTTATGAACGAGATCTACCGGCCGCTCTTCATCAACGCTTCTCCGATGATGTTCACGACGCGCCGCACGGCCGAGCTGATCAAGTATGCCGGCAATGCCTTCCTCGCGATGAAGATCACGTTCATCAACGAGATCGCTGATCTCTGCGAGCGCGTTGGCGCCAACGTGCAGGAGGTGGCGCGCGGTATCGGGTCCGACAATCGCATCGGTAGCAAGTTCCTGCACGCCGGCCCCGGCTATGGCGGGTCATGCTTTCCGAAGGATACGTTGGCGCTCGTGAAGACGGCGCAGGATCATGACGCGCCCTTGCGTCTCATCGAGACGACGGTCGCCGTCAACGATCAGCGCAAGCGGGCTATGGCGCGCAAGATCATCTCGGCTATGGGCGGCGATGTGCGTGGCAAGACCATCGCGATCCTCGGCCTCACGTTCAAGCCGAATACGGACGACATGCGCGAATCCCCGGCGCTGTCGATCGTCCAGACCTTGCAGGATGCGGGTGCCGTGATCCGCGCCTATGATCCCGAGGGCATGGAGCAGGCGAAATCGCTCATGCCGGATGTTGCGTACTGCAAGAACCCCTACGAGGCGGCCAAGGACGCCTCCGTCATAGCGCTCGTCACCGAGTGGGATCAGTTCCGGGCGCTCGATTTCAAGCGGCTGAAGAAAGCCGTTGCGACGCCATTGCTGGTCGATCTACGCAATGTCTACCGGCCGGAGGAAGTGTCCCGGCACGGCTTCACCGTTGTCGGTATTGGCCGAAAGACCTAGCATACGAGAGACTTTCAGAACGGCTTGATCAATCGGCTTGCGTCGGCTCCGCCCCGCGCGAGCCGCAAGAATGTGCAGCGCGTTTGATCTGCTCGCCGCGCCAACCAGGAGGAAATGCGTGATGCTGAAGTTCTACTTCTCAGGCGCCCCGAACCCGACCAAGGTTGCTCTCTTCCTCGAAGAGGCGGGATTGCCGTACGAGCCGATCCCCGTCGACACGCGCAGGGGCGAGCAGTTCAAGCCCGAGTTCGTGGCCATCAACCCAAATTCGAAAGTGCCGGCGATCGTCGATGGCGACGCTGTCGTCTTCGACTCGAATGCGATTCTTCTTTATCTCGGCGAAAAGACCGGCAAGTTCATGCCGCCGAACACGCCGGCCAATCGCGGTACGCTGCTCTCCTGGCTGATGTTCGTTGCTTCGGGCGTCGGTCCTTATGCCGGCCAGGCCGTGCACTTCCAGCATTACGCGCCCGAGAAGCTGGCCTACGCGCAGAAGCGTTACACCTTCGAAGCCGAGCGCCACTTCGGCATCCTCAACACGCACCTAGCCTCGCACCGCTACATGGTTGGAGACACCTACTCGATCGTCGACATGGATGTGTGGGGCTGGGCGCGGCTCATCCCGATGGTGCTGTCGAAGGAAGCTTTGGCCGACTATCCAAACCTGAAGCGACTCGTGGATGAAATCGAGGCGCGGCCGGCAGCGCAGCGTGCGCTCAAGCTCAAGGAGCGCTTCACCTTCAAGACCGAGAATGACGACGAAGCGCGCCGGAATATGTTCCGCCACATCACGGCGTGAGCGGAGCGGGCTATGGCCGGCGAGATCAGCGAGGCTGAAGCCACGGGCGAGATCGCGACGATCTTCGTGGAGCTGAGGACGCTTTGGGGCGTGCCGTATGTCTCGGCGATCCATCGCTATCTCGCGGCGAAGCCTGGCTTTCTCGAATGGGCCTGGGGGGCCGTGGCACCTGCTTTCCGCGATGGCAGCGGGCAGGAAGCTGCGTGGCGGTGCGCGGCGGGCCTTTCCGTGCCGCCACTCGATCCCATTCCGGCGGCGGCCTTGCGCGTGTGGGACATTGATAGAGCGGCCCTCGCCGATGTGCGCAATGCGGCAGAAGGTTTTGTTCGTGTCGCGCCCGTCAACATGGTCTTTGCGGGGCTGGTGAAGCAGCTTCTCGAAGGTGCGGCGCCGTCCGGTGCTGAGACGAAGCGGCCGACGTGGCACGCGCCATCTCCACTGCCGGCACCGCCGGAGATGGTCGATCTCGCGTCGCTCGATCCGGCGGCGCGCGCGGCGACCATGCTTCTCGCATCCGAAATGGGCGGCAAGCCGTTCGTGCCGGGCCTTTACCGGATGCTCGCGCACTGGCCGGGGCTCATGGCGCATCTTGCAACGTCCCTCGGCCCGCGTCTTGTGAGCGCGCCGCTAACATCGGCCTTCGATGAGCTGCGCCGGCGCATCGATGGCGTCGTGCCTGAAGTTCTCGCGGGCCTGCCGCCCGTATTGTCGGCGCGCTCACGCCCGTCCGATGCCGATCGCGCTGATTTCTTCAATGTCGGGCAGACCTACCGGCGCACGAGCCCTGAACTGGTCGTCGTCGGCCAGCTCCTGCTGGACGCACTGCCAAAGCAGATGGACTGACCCCTCAAGTCCCGACGACCAGCGGTGCCGTGAAGCGCTGCAGCGTCGCGATCACGCTGTTGGCGACGGTCAATCCCGTACGCGGGTTCTCCGGCGAGGGGATATTGGCGATCGTCATTGTCGCACTGCCCGAGTCGGAGCTGATCGTCACGGTATGCGTGTTGCGCTCGACACCAGGGTCCGCCCAAACCTCGACCTGCGTTGCATCGGGACCGACGCCCGCAAGACCGAGCGCCGCCGCGACGTTCACGTTCGCCGGAAAGGCTTTGGCCGCCGCACGCGCACTGCCGCGAAATACGCAAAGCGGCGCCGTGAGATTATCGACATTGATGTTGTTCTCGACGAGATGAGGCGCGCCCGCGAGGCCATTCGGCGGCTTTCGCGTCTCCAGGCGCACTTCGTGGACCTTGCCGACGGCCATGGCTCGCACCGTGTCGAGGCCGATGAGAGCGCCCGTCGGCACGACAATGCGTGCGCCGGTCGTCTTTGCCTTCTCGACGAGGTCCATGTTGCCGATCAGCGCACCAACCGAGAGCGGCATGAACCAGCGCCCGCGCGCGACGGCGGCCTCGGCCACTTCCCGGAAATGCGCGGCGGGGACGCACTCGATGATGATATCCGCGCGCTCGGCGAGTTCCGCGAGGCCGACAACCGCGGGCGGCGATTTCAGCTCGGCAACGCGTTCGCGCCCGCGTCCGATATCCTGGGCGCTGATCGCCGTGAGCGTAATGCCGGGCACGGCGCCCGCATCGACCATGCGAGCGACCTTGAGACCGATGGCGCCGAGGCCGGCAATTGCAAGTGTGTAGGCCATGGCGGCTCCCCTCTCGAATTCATCTGCGGATTTGAGCCGTGCCCGGCCTCAAGGTCCGCGTTTTGCTGATGGCTCCATAGCATAATACGCGTCGGGCGTTGCCGTCAGGGCCTGAGTTCGCTATGCCGCCATTGGATAATTCTCAGGAGGAGTGCGCACCATGGGCGAAACAATTGGCTGGATCGGTGTCGGCAGCATTGGGCATCGCATGGCGAAGCATCTGGCCAATGCCGGATACTCACTCGTCGTCGCCGATGCCGGCAGCACGGCGCGCGCGCCTGAAGGCAGCACAATCGCCAAGTCGAACGCCGAAGTCGCCGCCGGCGCCGAAACCATCATCCTCTCGCTGCCCGACGGCAAGATCAGCGTCCTCGTCGCCAAGGAAATCGCTGCTGCGCCGAACCGCAAGGCCAAGACGGTGATCGACACCTCGACCATCGGCATCGCTGCCGCTGAGGAAGCGGCCGCCGTCCTCGCCGCCGCCGGCGTTCAGTACATCGATGCACCGGTTTCGGGCGGCATTGCCGGGGCCGACAAGGCAACGCTCTCGGTCATGCTGGCCTGCCCTGAGGAGCACTACGAGCGCGTGAAGCCGCTCATGGCGCACATGGGCAAGCCCTTCCACATCGGCCCGAGGCCGGGACAGGGGCAGGCCGTGAAGCTGCTCAACAACTACCTCTCGGGGGTAGCGCAGGCCGCGAGCTGCGAGGCTATTGCCTTCGGCGTCAAGCAGGGCGTCCCGATGGCCAAGATCCTCGAGGTGGTGAACGTCTCGACCGGGCGCAATACGGCGACCGACGACAAGTTCCCGCGCCGGATCATCAATGAGGCCTACGATGCCGGTTTCACGGCGGCGCTGCAAGCAAAGGACGTCCGCCTCTATCTCGAGAGCGCCAAGAAGAGCGAGATCCCGAGCCAGGTCGCGTCATCGGTCGTGGATGTGTGGAACAAGTTCGAGAAGGACTGGTCGGGGGCCGACATCACGCACATGTACCCCTATACGCGCGATGGCCGCGTGCCGCCGAAGAAGGGCTGAGCCTTTTCGGTATTAACCGACTGAGTAATTTTCGACGGGGCCTGCCGGTAAATGCCGCGCAGGCCCCGATCTTTTCCTGGCCCGAAATATTTATATTTATCAATCCGCTATTTGCGATCCGTAATGTGCTGCGCGGATTGGTTGCGCGCTTTAATCATCTATTAATAAACGTAAGTAATGCTCCAATAATATCTGCAAAAATAGCGGCAAATCCGAATTGCCGCGGAGATCGCCGAATGCTGGAGACCGGCCTAGCCCTGGGGATGACTGCGACGCACGTTGGCGTGCCGATCGCGGACCTCGTGGCATGGGCGCTCGTGCTCGCATTGCTGGTCACGCCCATCCAGCTCGATGAGGTTCGTCGTCAGCGGGCGCTCAAGAGCGCAGGGCAACAGCCCGCTCAGCGGAATTCAAATATCGAAGTTGCGAAGCCGGGGCCGACAGCGGCCCACAGCATGTCGAAATCGTCCGCGCAGGTCGCGGATGTGGTGCCCGCGACGACGCGCCGGTCTGCCACCGAGCAGTGGCAAGCGGTTTCGCGTCTGGTCAGCGCCGGCACGGAGCGCACAATCGCTGTCGAGCGTGGTCAGCAGGCCATTCGCCGCGAACTCGACTCTCTGGACTTCTCGCTCGAAAACCTGCGCCGCGAGCTGGCATCCGTGATGACGATGCCCGCAGTCGTCCGCAGCGCCGAACTTGTGCCCGTGCGCACCGCGAGCCGGCCGCACGCGCTGGCGGCGTAACTCAAACCCGCACCGGCAATCCCATCCCCTGCAGGATTGCGAGCGTCGCCGTGACCGTGAGCACGGCAATGATGGTGCTCACCGCAACCGCTGCCGAAACCGATCCGACGGCGCGCTCGTAGCGGGCGGCAAATACGAAGGCGTTGGCGCCAACGGGCATGCTGGAGAACACGGCGAGCGCGCCCGCCCAGAGCGGCGTCAGACCGAACACGAAGAGCCCGAGCCACAATGTCACCGCGGGGAAGGCGATCAACTTCAGTGCGGTGATGAGCAGCAGCGTCGGCGTCTGGCCTTTGATCTCATAGCGCGCGAGCGTCATGCCTAGAGCTGTGAGCGAAACGGGGATCGCGGCGCCGCCGAGGAGCGTGATGAGTTTGTCCGCGATGCCGGGCAGCGCAAGGCCGCTCCAGCGCCAGAGTGTGCCGATGATGACGGCCGCAATGATCGGATTGCGCACGAGATCGAGCACAGTGCGCGCGGTCGATACGAGGGAGCCGCCGCCGAAGCCGCGCAGTGCAAGCTCCATGTGCAGCGTGCCGAGCATCCAGAGCAGGATCGAGTCGCATGTGACGAGGATCGCGACGGGCGTTGCCGCTTCGGGGCCGAAAGCTGACAGAATGAGTGGAATGCCGAGCATGAGGCCATTGCCGAATGTCGTCGCGAAGGCGATGGCCGGTGCATCCGCTGCGGGACGGCGGAGAAGGAGGAGCGTCGCGAGCGTGGCGGTGATCCAGATGATCGAGACGGCCGTGACGTAGCTTCCTGCGAGCAGCCACGGTGACTGAGCGGGCGGTGCCATGGTTGCCATGGCACGGAAGAGCAGTGCGGGAATGAGGATCTTGTAGGCGAATTCGCTCAGCAGCGGGCCGGCGGCCTCGGGCACATAGCGGATGCGCGCGGCGCCCCAGCCGATGGCAATGAGCCCGAAGACCGGGGCGACGAGCGTGATGATCGCGAGCATTGCCGCTCCGGTCTGATCTCGTTGGCTGGGGCGGCGATGCTAAAGCGTCGGACCTTAAATGCGCCCCACGCCTGGGCCGGTCTCGCAGTCGCATTTAAGGTCCAAAGACGCTTTAGAGCCATAGCGTTCTAAAGCAACTTTGGACTTGAAACTCACTCCCCGCCTTGCCTCGAATTGAGGTGAATTTCAAGTCCGTTGCTTTAGCCCGCGATCTTGGAGAAGTCGGCGACGCCGAGCGTGGCAGCGCGGATCTGCGAGAGCAGATGCAGGCGGTTCTTGCGCAGCTCGGGATCGTCCGCGTTAACCGTCACCTGATCGAAGAAATCATCGACGGGCTTACGCAGCTCTGCGAGCGCGTTCATGGCGCCGGTGAAATTCTCGACGTTGATCGCGGCGACCGTGTCCTGCTTCACGCTCTCGATGGCGGCGGCGAGCGCAATCTCCGCTTTGGCTTCGAGGCGCTTGAAATCGTAGTCGGCGGTGTAGCTCGTCTTGTCCTTCTTCTCCTCGATGGTGAGGATGTTGGACGCGCGCTTCACGCCCCCGAGCAGGTTTGCGCCGTCGTCGGTCTTGAGGAAGGCATCCAGCGCCTCGACGCGCTTCACGATCAGCGCGAGGTCGTCCTGTCCGCCGAGTGCGAACACGGCATCGATCAGATCATGCCGCGCACCCTTCTCGCGCAGATGCACCTTCAGGCGATCGGCGAAGAAGGAGAGAAGGTCGATAATCTCAGACGCCCCCCTTTCGCCTTCTTCTTCACCGGCATCGCGAATGGAAGATACAGTTTTTTCTAGTGCCGATCTCGAGATGAAGTCGGCGCCACGGCGTCTGGCAATGGTCAATAGATCTTCGGCGTCTTTGACTGCCACGTTGTTTCGAACTAGCGCAGGGGTAATTGCGTTCGCCAGCACGGGAATAAGTCCCAACCGCAGATCATTCTCCAGCACGATGCGGATGACGCCGAGGGCAGCGCGACGGAGCTGATAAGGATCGCCGGAGCCGGTCGGCTTCTCGCCGATGGCCCAGAATCCGACGAGCGTGTCGAGTTTATCTGCGAGCGCCACAGCAATGGCTGCCGCATCGCCTTCCGACGCCAGCGGCACCGTGTCGGACGGCCCCCTGGGCTTGTAGTGCAGCTCGATGGCGCGCGCGATCTCGGGCTTCGTGCCCACCTTCTCCGCATAGTACCGCCCCATCAGCCCCTGCAACTCGGGGAACTCGCCGACCATGCCGGAGACGAGATCGGCCTTGGCAAGTTGCGCCGCGCGGCGCGCGTCCGGTGGCTCGGCATCGACCGCGCCTGCAATCTGAAACGCCAGCTCGGCAATGCGCTCGACGCGATCTTTCTGGCTGCCGAGCTTCTCGTGGAAGGTGATGCCTTCGAGTGCGAGCGCCATCTCGTCGAGCGGGCGCTTGAGGTCCTGCTCCCAGAAGAAGCGGGCATCGCTCAGTCGCGCGCGAATGACTTTCTCGTTGCCCTCAACGATCTGCTTGCCGCCGTCCGCCGCAATGAGGTTCGACACGGCGAGAAAACGGTTCGCGAGCTTGCCCGTCTTCGGATCGCGCAGCGAGAAGCACTTCTGGTGCGCCTTCATGGACGTGATCAGGCATTCTGCCGGCACTTCGAGAAAGGCTTCGTCGAAGTGGCCCATGAGCACGGTCGGCCATTCCGTGAGGCCGGCGTTCTCGGCGAGCAGCGCGTCGTCCTGCACGAGTTCGAGCTTGTGCTTTTTCGCGAGCGCTTCCGCCTGCTCGCGGATCATTTCCGCGCGCTCGGGCGCCGGCAGCAAAACTTTCGCCTCACGCAGCTTCTTGCCGTAATCCTCGAAGCTCGTGACCTTGAAGGGCTCGTTGCCGTGGAAGCGATGGCCGCGCGTCGTGTTCGAGGCTTCGACGCCCGCCCATGCGAACGGCACGATCTTGCCGCCGAGCAGGCAGAGAATGCCATGCAGTGGACGCACCCAGGTCTCCGGTCGGCTGCCCCAACGCTGGGATTTCGGCCAGGGAAACTTGCCGAGCAGGGCCGGTACGACCTCGGCGATGATCTCGGCGGCCGCGCGGCCTGCCTTCTCGATCTTCGCGACGTAGAAGTCGCCCTTCTTGGGATCGTTGACGACGGTCGCTTCGCCGATCGACGCGAGACCTGCCGACTTGAGGAAGCCCGCGAGAGCCTGCTCCGGTGCGCCGACGCGCGGACCTTTGCGCTCTTCGGAGATGGCCGGCGAATGCGCAGCCACGCCCTTCACGACGAGTGTCAGGCGACGCGGCGTCGAGAAGCACATGGCGTCGCCGACCGCGAGACCCGTCGCAGCAAAACCTTCGAGGACGAGGCGCTTCAAGTCCTCGGCCGCACGCATCTGCATGCGTGCCGGAATTTCTTCGGAGAACAGCTCGAGCAGAAGTTCAGACATGGCTTTGCGTCACTGCGGATTGATGCCGAGCTGCACGCCAAGGAGGTGCAGCACGTAGATCGTCGCGCCGATAATGCCGAGCACGACCAGCACGCGGATCAGCGGCAGCATTTCTCTCAGCATGTTGCCGATGACGTAGCTGACGAACCAGCCGAGCGCGCCGCCGCCGACCAGTCCGGCAAAGCCAGCACCCAGGCCGCCCGCGTTGAAGCCCAACCAGGCGCCCATGACCGCGAGGCTCAGAATGCCGAGCATGCTCACCGTCGAGAACACGCGCATCCACAGTGGCGCATTCTTCGGAACGTTCGCGCGCTGCTGCTTGGCCTTGGCGTCCTTTTCCTTGCGCGCCGCCTGCCGCGCCCTGATGGTCCTCATGCGCTGCCTCCCGCGGTCTGGAGCCACGCGCCGCAGCAGGCCTTGGCCAACTCGCGCACGCGCAGAATGTAGCTCTGGCGCTCGGTAACCGAGATCACGCCGCGCGCATCGAGCAGGTTGAAGACGTGCGAGGCCTTGATGCACTGGTCATAGGCGGGCAGCGCCATCAAATGACGTCCGCCATCCTTTGGCGCACCCTTCTGCAGCAGCGACTGGCACTCCGCTTCGGCATCACGGAAATGACGGAGCAGAAGATCCGTGTCGGCGTGCTCGAAGTTGAAGCGGGAATACTCCTGCTCGGCCTGCAGGAAGATGTCGCCGTACGTGAGCTTGCGCTCATCCTCGCGACCGTTGAAGTTCAAATCGTACACGCGATCGACGCCCTGCACGTACATGGCGAGGCGTTCGAGACCATAGGTGATCTCGCCCGAGACAGGATTGCAGTCGAAGCCGCCGACCTGCTGGAAGTACGTGAACTGCGTCACTTCCATGCCATTGCACCACACTTCCCACCCGAGGCCCCAGGCACCGAGCGTCGGGCTTTCCCAGTCGTCCTCGACGAAGCGAATGTCGTTTACGGACGTGTCGATGCCGATGGCGTCGAGGCTCTTGAGGTACAGATCCAGGATGTCCGGCGGTGACGGCTTCATGATCACCTGGAACTGGTAATAGTGCTGCATCCGGTTCGGATTTTCGCCGTAGCGGCCATCCTTCGGCCGGCGCGAGGGCTGCACGTAGGCGGCATTCCACGACTTCGGCCCGAGTGCGCGCAGTGTCGTTGCGGGATGGAATGTGCCGGCGCCGACTTCCATGTCGTAGGGCTGTAATACAACACAGCCCTGCGCGCCCCAGAACTGCTGGAGAGTAAGGATCAGGTCCTGGAACGAGCGGCGCGGATCGAGCGCGCGCACGGGCGCGCTCGCAGCATCGTTGGACGACCTTTTGGCAGTCGACTGGGGCATGGCCACGGATTTCGCTAAGTCAGGGTCTATCGGTCTGCGCGGACTATACGCATTCCGGGCCGCGCGTCACTAAGCATTCGGCCCGCTTTTTCCAGGGCGGGCGGGCGCGGCGCAGCCGGCGGGGGAGATCGACACGTGGAATTCGTGAGCTGGATCGGCTGGTTGCTGGCGGCGCTGGCGGGCTGGGTCTGGTCGATCGCGTGGCTGCTCGTCGGCGGATGGGTGTCGACGCTTCTGCAGATCCTGGTGATCGTCTTTCTGGTGTTTGCTTTCAAGTATGGATGGCGACGTGCGCCACTCGAAATGGCGCTGCGCGTGCGGCCCGTCGGCGGATGGCTTTGGCGCTGGGTGACGTCCCGCGAGCCGCGCGAACCCTACGAGCGTTCCAGCGTGCCCGAAGTGCGCATCGTTCGCGTGAAGTCGCCCGGCGACGTCAATCTCTCGAGCCTGCTGAACGTGATCATGCTGGCAGGCCTCGGCCTGCTCTGGGCCGTTCGATGATCAATAATTGCCGAGCGGATTGACGGGGCCGAGACCGCGCAGGATCTGTCCGATGAGGCCGCTGTCGCGAGAGTGGCTCGGCGTTTCGCGCTTCACGTAGTCGAAGATCTTGCCGTCCTTGCGACCGTACTGCGCGACGCGATCGACGGTGCCGACGGGACTGAAGTAAACCGCGAGCACCTTGCGATCGGTCTCGGTCGGCTTCATGAAGGCCATCTGCTGGGTCGTGCTGGAAATATAATAGTAGGCCATGCCACCGGAGATGGTGGATGTCGTGTCGGGCGTTCCAAGCGCGAGGCGAACCGCATCCTGGCTCATGCCGGGCTGGACTTGCTGGATGTCGCTTTCCTGGAAGTGATGGCCATGCCGCAGGGTCGTCGGCGAGCAGGCACCGGAGACGACGGCCATTGCCGCGATGAGGACACCGATCACCGGCAGCCGCATTCCCGAACGGGCTTTAGGGCGTGACACGTGCTGGCTCGTCATACCTGTATGCTCCCCCCGAGCGGCTCCCCGCCTGCTGGACGTGCCCATGGACGCCGCCATGATGCTGGCGAATCGCCTCTGAGCCGCCCTTGCCTTCCGCCTAGCGTGGCCATTGTACACTGGCAATGCCGCGCCGTCCCCGTTTCCCCGGTTAGGTGGTCGCGCCCAGCGCCTCCATATGTTCCGCGGAAGCACGCCGAGGCTGGCCAAGCCGGGCCGGGTATGCTCAAACCCCTCTCGCTGGCTGCACTCCGCGTCCCGGGAGACCTCTGAAGCGATGTCCCTTAGCCCCTCGCGCGCAAGATCTTTCTGGCCGAACTTCCCGTCCCTGACCCGGCGAGCGCCAAGGCGTCCCGGTGTCAGCCTGTACGAGGCAATTGTGGCACAAGCGCGCTCCGAGCCGCTCTATCGCGCGTACGGCGTCCCGGACACCGTGCACGGACGCTTCGAGATGATCGTGCTGCATGCGGCACTCGTGCTAGCACGCCTCGAACCCGAGGGTGATGTGGGCCAGGAGACTGGACGCGCCATGCTCGAGGCTTTCGTCGCAGATATGGACGACGCCTGCCGCCGGCTCGGGATCGGCGACATGGGCGTGCCACGGCACGTGAAGAAGGCGGTGGTGGCCGTGCTGGAGCGTGGCAATGCTTATCGCGCGGCAATGGTGGCAGATGCAGAGGGTGGCGCGCTCGCAAGCGTATTGGCCGCAGAGATCTGGCGAGAGCCCGATACCGATGCAGCAGGTGCGCGCGCACTCGCCGACTATGTGCGCCGTGCTGTCGCACGTCTGGAAACTCAGGACGGGGCGGCTCTTGTCGGCGGTTCTGTTGTCTTTCCAGAGATCCTCGCCGGCTAAGGAGCGTGATGATGGACGCCATCCTCGATTGGGTGCATGAGACGCGCGCCATTCCGGATGCCGGGCTGGACGTTACGCGCGACGCAAAGGAAGAGACGCGCACGGCGCTCGCCGAGGCGCTCAATATCGACGCGTGCAAGCGTCTCGTCGCGCGTTACACGATCAAGCCATTCGAATCCGGCCGCTTCGAGCTTCATGGCGAGGCGGTGTTGACGGCGCAGCAGACCTGCGTGGTCACGCTCGAACCTCTCGAACGCGTCTATCGTGTGCGTCTCGACGTGGCCTATTGGCCACCCGAGCTGTTGGGTGACGGGCCAGGTGCCGATATCGACAGCCTCGCCGATGATCCCGAACCCATCGAGGACGGTCGCCTCGATGTGGGCCGGATTGTCTACGAGGAACTCGCGAGCACCATCGACCCTTTTCCCCGAAGTGACGGCGCGACATTCGAATGGAAGAATGAAGCGGACGCGCCCGTCCGGGACAATCCGTTTGCCGCCTTGGAAAAGCTCAAGCGACGCAGTGACTGACTGCGTAAGCAGTCGCGGACTTGTAAGCCCTTGCTTCAACGCCCATATTTGAAATGATTATCAGGCATCAGCCTGATCGCGTTTGTTGAGGTCCATCACGTGTTCTCACTTTTCTCGCGGGCTCCCGTCGTTCCCGTCATTCGCTTCAACGGCCCGATCGGCATGGCGACCCCACTGCGGCCTGGTTTGTCGCTCGCGACCGCGGCAGGCGTGATCGAAAGGGCTTTCAAAACGTCGAAGCTGCCGAGCGTTGCCGTGCTGATCAACTCGCCGGGTGGTAGCCCCGTGCAGTCCCATCTCATCTACAAGCGCATCCGCCAGCTTGCGGCTGAGCACGGCAAGCGCGTTTACGTCTTCTGCGAGGATGTTGCGGCCTCGGGCGGTTACTTTCTCGCGGTTGCGGGCGACGAGATCTACGCCGATCCGTCCTCCATCGTTGGGTCGATCGGCGTGGTGTCGGCGGGCTTCGGTTTCGACAAGGCCATCGAGAAACTCGGCATCGAGCGGCGCGTCTATACCGCCGGCACATCGAAGGCGATCCTCGATCCTTTCAGGCCTGAGAAGCCGGAGGACATCGCGCGCTTGCGCGAGCTGCAGAAGGACATCCACGACTCGTTCATTGGGATCGTCAAAGAGCGCCGCGGCGCGCGCCTCACAGGTGCTGATGACGAGCTTTTCTCGGGCGCCTTCTGGACCGGGCGCAAAGCGCTCGAGATGGGCCTCATTGACGGCATCTCGGACGTGCGGACGCGGATGCGCGAGCTACACGGTGACAAGGTACGCCTGCGTGTCATTCCCATGGGCGGCGGCGGCCTTCTGGGCCGCTTCCGCCGGCTGCCGGGCATGAGCCTCGGCGGCCTCGCTGGCGCCGGGGAATCCACATGGAGCGCGGCACTTCCCGCCGATGTGATTTCGGCGCTCGAAGCACGCGCCCTATGGTCACGTTTCGGCCTCTAAGTGTGCTAGGGTCCGAATGAGGAGGGCTGGATATGCCACAGCTTGTTGGACTGATGGTCGTCGGCGCGGGACTTTTTGCCGCCTACAAGGCCATCGGGCGGATTGCGCAGCAGGTTTCCGAGCAAATGGCGCGTGCCGACGAGGAACTGAGCCGCCGGACGGCCGAGGTGCGCATCAGTGAGAAGGATCTCGGCGCACTGGAGTGGGACGAGTCTCAGCAGGTCTATCGTCCAAAACGCCTGCGCTGAAGCCCCGGGGGACGACATCCCGAAGTTGAGCTGTTGAGGCTTTGCGCGCCCAGCGTAAGAACCCCTTGTAATCTATCAGCAACGAATCTGTCCTCTAGCGCGGTGGCGGCGTTTACATGATCCGGACTGGCTGCTAGAAGCCCGGTGCAGCAGCCAGCAAGGAGCATTGGGCCATGCCCTTCGACGCGCGCCAGAACCCCGGTGGTCATGAGCCGCCGCGGATCAAGCTCGTTGCCGGCAATTCGAATCATCCCCTCGCGGAATCGATCTCGTCGATCCTCAAGGTGCCCCTCGCGCGCAGCGCCGTCAGGCGTTTCGCGGACATGGAGGTGTTCGTCGAGATCCAGGAGAACATGCGCGGCGAGGATGCCTACGTCATTCAATCAACATCGTTTCCTGCGAACGACAACCTCATGGAGCTGCTGATCCTCGTCGATGCGCTGAAGCGCTCGATGGCGCGACGGATCACGGCTGTGATGCCGTACTTTGGTTATGCACGCCAGGACCGCAGGCCTGGGCCCCGCACGCCGATCTCGGCAAAACTCGTCGCCAACCTGATCGAGCGCGCCGGCGTCGACCGCGTGATGACGGTCGACCTGCACGCCGGGCAGATCCAGGGCTTCTTCGACATTCCGACGGACAACCTGTTCGCGGCCCCCGTCATGACGCGCGATATTCTCGAGCGGCACGACGTTGCGAATCTCATGGTCGTATCGCCCGACGTTGGCGGCGTCGTGCGCGCACGTGCGCTGGCGAAGCGCATCAACGTGCCGATCGCGATCTGTGACAAGCGCCGTGAGCGCCCCGGCGAATCCGAGGTCATGAACGTCATCGGTGACGTGCGCGGGAAGGTTTGTTTGCTGGTCGACGACATCGTCGATTCGGGCGGAACTCTGATCAACGCCGCCAACGCACTCCTCGAAGCGGGGGCCCTGGAGGTTGTAGCCTATCTGACGCATGGCGTTCTGTCGGGCGGTGCGGTATCCAAGATCACCAACTCGCGGATCAAGTCGCTCGTCATCACCGACACGATCCAACCTACCGAGGCGGTCAAGGCGGCAGCCAATATGCGGGTTCTCTCGCTGGCGCCCCTGCTGGCCGAAGCGATCGACAGAACGGCGCGTGAAGAAAGCGTCTCAAGCCTGTTTTATTGAGGCGCCGCGCACAGTTGCCAGATGCAGGTGATAACGGCCCGGCGGTGCTCGCTGGGACGCAGCATCTGCTCAATCGTTGGTATTGCGCTGCACAGCAACGCGGCATCTTGCCTAATTGTCAGAAAAAGCGCATATACAGCGCGTCGAACTCGCCTTGGTGCTTACTACACGGCAGCGCTTGCTCGCTGAGATCGGTTAACACTCCAATGCGTGCTTTGATGGCCGCAGCAATTCCGCGTGCGGCTCAAGTCATCTTTGGAGAACTACGAATGGCTACCGGCACCGTCAAATGGTTCAACTCTCAGAAGGGCTATGGTTTTATCCAGCCTGACGAGGGTGGCAACGACGTGTTCGTGCACATCTCAGCCGTTGAGCGTGCGGGTCTCAGCAATCTTCGTGAAGGCCAGAAGATTTCGTACGAGATCGAGCGCGGTCGCAACGGCAAGTCGTCAGCCGTGAACCTTCGGGTCGACTGAAGATTACCCCGCTGGGGGATCGGGGGCGGGCTCAGCCCGCCCCCTTTTACTTTGGCCTCGGAAGTGGCAGTAGGACCGTGCCGGCGCGGGCGATATCGCGCGTCCTGGCGAGGCCGTAAAGAAGGGTTGACGAATGGCGAAGGAAGAAGTGCTCGAATTCGAGGGCGTGGTCGCAGAAGTGCTGCCGGATGCGCGTTGCCGCGTCCAGCTCGAGAACGGGCATGAGGTGATCGCCTACACCTCAGGACGCATGAAAAAGAACCGGATCCGTATTCTCGCGGGCGACCGCGTGACGGTCGAGATGACGCCCTACGATCTCACCAAGGGCCGCATCAACTTCCGCCATAAGGATACGCGCGCGCCGGCGCCGACGGGCGCACCGCGACGGCCGCAGTTCCGCGGCGGCAAGCGCTGATCGATCGCGCCCTGACTGCGCGCCGTTTGCCTCTATGTGCATTCAAAAGCGCACGGGATGCCGATGGGTGTTCCGTGCGTTTTGCTGTGATCACTCCAGAAGCGCAGTCGGCTGGCGGCTGATCACCGGGCGGCTTCGGTCGTTCGCCTGCCGAGCATTTCCTCGATGCGGCGTCGGGCGGAGGGCACGGTAGTGTCCGGCAGGGCATCGGGATGAAAGAAGCCCGTTTCCGCGATCTCCATGTTGGGCGCCGGGATGCGGTCGCGACGCCAGTGGCGAACCACGTAGATCGCCACGTGATCGCCGGGAAAAATAGCGCGATTGTCGTAGATGCCGACGAGCTCCGGCGCGCCCTCGATGACTACGCCGCCCTCTTCATCAAGCTCCCGTGCAAGGCTCTCCTCGACACTCTCACCGAACTCGACGCCACCACCGGGCAGGTTCCAGCCCTCGATGTATGTATGGCGCACGAGCAGGATGCGCTCCTCCGGATCGATGACGATCGCGCGCACGCCGAGCGTCAAGGCGCGTGACCATCGCCAGTATCTCTGGAACAGCCAGCGCGTGGGCTTCTTGAAGACCATCGGTGCGGCTTTCTTTGCGCCGGTCGCGCTTCACGACCGGCGCGAACCTACCGACGTTCGCCGCTGCCATTCAAGGGGTAAGCAGCAAGGGGCAGGTGGCAATGGGGGCTGACCGCTTGCGCGGTAGCTCAAATGGGATGGGAAGTGGCCGCGTGGGCTTCGACCGGCGCAAGTTGCTCGATGTAGGACAGGGTCCGTCGAACGGCGTCGTGAAGCCGCTCCAGGGCCTGACGGGCGCCATGGGTCGTGCTCGCGTCAGCCTCGCTGCCGGCGGCAAACTCGCGCTGGGCACTGAGCTGGAGGGCCTCGGCGGCCTGGGCGCATTCGGCAATGGCCCAAGCACCGACCGCGCGCGCCGACCCCTTGAGCGTGTGCGCGGCCTCGATCCAGTCCTTGCGGCTTGACGTTGCCTGCATGCGCGCGAGATACCGCGGCGCCTCCGCGGCGAAGAGGCCGAGCACCTCCCGCTCCAGGGCCTTATCGTTCATCGTGAAGCGCGACAGGTGCGTCCAGTCGATCGGCGTATCGTGGCTGCGGGCGCACGTGCGCGGGCGCAGCGTTCCAAGGGAGCTGCGTACCTGACCGTCGTGCATCTGTGCCGGCATTGCCATCTCCAGCTATGGGAGTCGCGATGGAAGTCCCCCGGTCGTGAACGAAGTATGGATGAAAGGCCCTAAGCGAGCGTAAGCGACGGCGGTCAAATGTGCTGCAAATGCCGTTGATTGAGGGCGCAGAGCCTCTCCCGCGCCGCAAAGCAGCCCCATTGAGTTGCGACGCTTTCGGTTCAGTTGGCGAGCGCGAATCGGGAAACGGGCAGGGGGCCCGGAACTTAGCCGCCTCGGGGATCACGGCAGAATTCTCGCTGAATCGAGTGGAAGAATTCGATTCACGCTGGGAGACGGGCCGACAATAAGCTAAAAGTTTGGGTAAATATCACTTTGGAGGGGGGCTGCGGTAGGCAGGCAACTGTTGCTGCAGCGTTACAGGCTGATGAGCCAGGGTCCTAAGAAGGACGAGTCGTCGTCGACTGCTGCGGACCAGCCGCTACAATTGCGCGCCGAAACAATTGGGCCTTCGGGCGCTGCCGCTGCGGCGCGCGTCGTTCCTCCGCCATTGCCCAAAGCGGCGTCAGCCGGCGGCGGATCGCAAACGGCCTCTTTGGCGCCCGTCGCGCCCCTGGCAAAACCCGAAGCAGGCCCTGCTGCCGCTGCGCCGGATACTCAACTCTCGTTGCCGCGTGTCATTTCAGGGGCCGCACCGAAGGTTCCCCCGCCGCCCGCATCTGTTTCGGCAACGCCAGCGAAACCTGCCGCGAAAAGCGCGACGGGCGGGCCGACACCCATGCCGCCGAAGCTTCCCGGCGCCGCAAAGTCCGAAGCCAGGTCGGACAGCCATCCGAAGGCACCGCCTGCGGCACCCGAGACCCCCACCGACAACGCGAGTGAGGGCGGCCGCGGTAGCTCTGCCCGCAATCAGCGCCGCCGCGCCGCCGGCCCCTCGCGGACGACGATTGCCGCCAACGACGACGTGCCGTCGATCGGCGGGCTGATCTACGCGCTCCAACAGAAGCCCTCGCAGCGGCCGATGACGGTCGCCGCCATCGCGAGTGGCGTGTGGGCGGTGCTCGGCCTGCTGCTCGGCTGGGCCATGCTTGCACCCGAGCTCGCGCGCGCACCGACCTTCATGGAGATGCTCTCGCGGCCGACGGCGATCACGCTTGCCGCGACGATCCTCATTCCGATTGCGCTCTTCTGGTTCCTGGCGCTGCTCATCTGGCGCGCGCAGGAGCTGCGCCTCATGTCCTCGGCCATGACCGAGGTCGCGATCCGCCTCGCCGAGCCCGACCGCATGGCCGAGCAGCAGATCGCTTCGGTCGGTCAGGCCGTGCGTCGGCAGGTCTCGTTCATGAACGAGGCGGTGTCGCGCGCGCTCGGCCGTGCCGGCGAGCTCGAAGCGCTCGTTCACAGTGAAGTCGCGGCGCTGGAACGCGCCTACAGCGAGAACGAGCACCGCATTCGCGGCTTGCTTGGCGAGCTCTCGGGCGAGCGTACGGCGCTGCTGCAGACGAGCGAGCGCGTCAATCGCGCGCTTAAGGAGATCGGCACCGAGATCCCCTCGCTCGTCGACAAGCTCGGCCAGCAGCAGCAGAAGCTCGCGGGCTTCATCGAGGGCGCGGGACAAAACCTCGTCGCGCTCGAAACGTCGCTTGCCTCGACCGCCGAGAACGTATCGAACAAGCTCGGCAGCCAGACGGCCAAGATCGAGCACGTCTTCGAGGATTTCACGACGACGCTCGCCGTCGCCCTCGAGCAGCGCACAGAAAATCTCCGCCTGTCGTTCGAGAAGATGTCCGTCGAAATGACGGACAGCTCGAAGCGCATCGAGACCGCGCTCGACGGCCACGCCGAACGGCTCACGATCACGTTCGACGAGCGCGCGCAGAAGATCGACGAAGGCATTGCCGTCCGCACCGAGAACCTCCAGTCGGTGTTCGAGCAGTTCGCCGGCGCCCTCGAAGCCACCATGGCGAGCCGCCAGGAAGCTATCGACCGCCAGCTCGTCGAGCGGACGAAGGTGCTCGATGACGCCTTTGCCGATCGCCTCAAGCTTTTCGACGAGAGCATTCTGCGTTCCACGCTCGCGATCGACGGTGCCGTTGCCGACAAGGCGCTCGCGCTCACCGAGGCGCTCGAAGGCCACGCCGCGCAGATCGGCAATGTCCTCGGCAGCCAGGCCGAGGCCTTCGACGGGCAAGTGCTCGAAGGCGTGACGGCCGTGCGCCGGGCGAGCGAGTCCGTGACGCGCCAGTCCATGGCTGCCATAGAGGGCCTCGCCAATCAGGCCGACATGCTGAAGCACGTTTCGGAAGGCCTGCTCAGCCAGATCAACAGCGTCACTGGCCGCTTCGAGGCTCAGGGCAAGGTCATCATGACGGCGGCGTCGGCGCTGGAGTCCGCCAACACGCGTATCGACCGTACGCTGCAGGCGCGCCAGGAGGACCTGTCGCATACCCTCGAGACGCTTGCCGGCAAGACAGGCGATATCGATCGTGTGATGCGCGGATACTCGACGCAACTCGAAGGCTCGTTCGCCGAAGCCGAAACGCGGGCAAAGCTCGTCGGCGAGCAGCTCACGCGCGGTGCCAAGGAGCAGGCGCGCATCGCGCTCACCGAGATGGACCGCCTCAGGACATCAGCCGGCAGCGAAACAGATCGCGCGCTCGACGAGCTGCGCGCGAAGTTCTCCAGCGTCTCGCGCGAGGTCAACGAGCACATCGGCACGCTGTCGAGCCGCTTCAACGCGACCTCCGAGGAAATGCGTGTGCGTGCCCGCACGGCGCTCTCCGAGCTCGAAGCCGAGCAGGGGAAGCTCCGCGACCAGCTCGAGCGCCTGCCGGATACGACACGTGCGAGCACGGACGGCATGAAGCGGATGCTGCAGGAGCAGCTTCGCGCGCTGCAGCAGCTTTCGAGCCTCACCATTCGAGAGAGCGCGCGCCGGGACGTCGTACCGCCCGCACAGCTTCCGCCGCCAGCGAGCCATCATGGCGTGTCACACGCGGCGAGCACAGGCCACACGCATCAGCCGTCCGCCCGTCAGGTGGCAGCAGCCGAAGCCGCCGCGGCTCGTGGCGCTGCCGGTGCCAGCGGCAGCACGGGTCGCGAAGGGTGGAAGCTAGGCGATCTGCTCGCGCGTGCTTCCGAGGAAGAAGCCGAGCGTGCGACGGCAGCAGCGGCTCAAGCTGCGCCGCCTGATACGGGTATCAACGTGCCCGGCATCGCGCGTTCGCTCGACGCGACGACGGCAGCGGCCATCTGGTCGCGCTTCCGCACGGGCCAGCGCGGCATCATGGTCCGCAGCATCTACTCGAACGAGGGCCGCTCGATCTTCGACGACGTGCAGCGGCGCTATCGCTCCGAGGCCCCATTCAAGGCGACCGTGGACCGCTATCTCCTCGACTTCGAGCATGTGCTGCGCGAAGCCGATCAGCAGGACGGAAGCGGTCGCCTCACGCAGTCCTACGTCGTGTCGGACGGAGGCCGCGTGTACCTCTTCCTCGCGCACGCAGCAGCGCGGTTGGCTTAGCCAACCGATAGGTTTGTGATCTCTACAACCGAAGGGGCGCGCGCATCAACGCGCGCCTCAGGAACTTCTGCCGACATCGGACGTTCTTGCCTCACGATCATTCATCTTCGAGGCGCATCCCATGACGCTCGGCACGATCCTTCTCATCATCCTGATCATCGCGCTGCTCGGCGGCTTCAGCGGGGTCGGCGGTCGACCATTCTACGGCACGGGTTACTACGGCGGCGGCGGCTTGGGCTTGGCCCTCGTGATCGTGCTCATTCTCGTTCTGATGGGCCGCATTTAATCACACCGGCCGATCACCCTTCTGAACCTTGAGCGTGCGATTGTCCGCGGCCGGCAGCATCCGTGACGGGTCGCGCGTGACGATGCAGTCCAGCACGGTCGGCGTCGATGTGTTCTCCAAGCCTTCGCGGATCGCGGACGAAAGTTTCTCGGGATCGGTGACGCGAATACCGTGACAGCCAAAGCCGCGCGCGATCGCGGCATAGTCCATCTCGACGAGGTCCGATGACTGGTAGTTGCCGGGGCCATACACGGCGTGCTGCAAAGCCTTCACGTAGCCCGATGCCGCATTGTTGAAGACGATGGCGACGAAGCTCGCGCCGAGGCGTCGCGCGGTCTCCAATTCTCCGAGGCTCATGTTGAAGCCACCGTCGCCTGTGAGCGCGATCACGCGCCGCTTCGGGCCTGCGCCGATCTGTGCGCCGATGCCGCCCGGCACGCCATAGCCGATCGAGGCAAAGCCGCGGTCCGGCAGGAAGTGTCGCCCGGCAGCCTTCGTGTCGAACATGAGCCCGCCCCAGTGACCGGCAAAGCCGCCATCAGCGACCAGGATGCCGTCCGCCGGCATGATGCCGTTGATCTCGTGCATGAGGCGGCCGACGTTGATCGGTACTTCCTTGGACTCGAGACGGTCCGCCGCGCCGCGCCGCCACTCGGCCATGCGCTTTGGCAATTCGGCGAGATAGCTTGCGCGCCGTGCGGCTGCCGCAGCTCCCGAGCCGAGCGCCGCCGCGAGATCGAGCAGCGTCAGCCGTGCATCGCCCGCGAGCGCGACGGATGTGCGCGTCGTGCGCCCGATTTCCTCCGGATTGATCTCGACGTGTATGACCGGCTTGTCGGGCGGGATGAGCGCAAACCGCTTCGTCGCGATCTCGCCGAGCTTGCAGCCGACAACGAGCAGGCAGTCCGATGCCGCGATCAGCTCGTTGGCAATGCGATCATAGCGCCCGAACAGCCCTGCCGAGTTCGGATGCGAGCACGCGATCGCGCCCTTGCCCGACATCGTGTGCGCGACAGGAATGCCGTACGCTTCGGAAAAACTCTGAAGCGCGGCATAGGCTTCCGAGATGTGCACGCCGCCACCAGCGAGGATCAGCGGGCGCTCGGCACGCGCGAGCAGCGCGGCGGCTTTCTCGACTTCGGAACCGTCCGGACGCGTGCGCCGCGCCTGCGCCTTGAGCGTCGTCTCGTCCACCCAGAAATCGCTCGCATCGAAATCGTGCTCGGCGTGCGCGACATCCTCCGGCACATTGATCAGCACCGGCCCGGGGCGCCCGCTCGTCGCGACCGCAAAGGCGCGGCGCACGTGCTCAGGCAACCGCTTGATGACCTCGACGCGAATGACCTCCTTCACGGCGGGTCGCAGAATTTCGATCTGGCGCGCCTCCTGCGTCATGTTCTTCGTGGCGTGCTCGCGGTTCGCGTCGCCCGTGATGACGATCATGGGGAGACCGGCGTTGAGGCTCTCGATGACGCCCGTGACGAGGTTCGTCGCGCCAGGACCGAGCGTACCGTCGCAAACACCGGGGCGGTTCGTGACCTTCGCGTAGGCATCTGCTGCAAAGGCACCCGCCCGCTCGTCGTTGATGAGCGCGTGCTTCAGGCCGAGCGCACGGCACGCCTCATAGAAAGGCAGTAGCTGGAAACCGCCCATGCCGAACATGGGGCCGATCCCTGAAAGCTTCAGCATCTCTGCGAGGGCCTGGCCGCCGGTCATGCGGCGCGTCGAGTTCGGCGTGGGCGTGCTCATGGGAAGGCCTTTCACAGCGATGCGGAGGCCGGAACATTGCAGAGCGAGGTGCGTCTTGTCGACTGCGAGGTTTATTGCGGTGCGAAGGTGCTAGCCTGCCGTCCGGCGTGACGCGCGCAGCATGGCATCACAGAACTCGACGGCGGACTGGCCGATCAGTCCGCCGTGCCGTGTGGCCGTCTCGTTGAGCGCGCTGATGAAGCCGTCCTGGTAGGTCGAGAGGCCATCGCCAATGCGCGCGGAAAATGCCGAGACGCACGCCCCCGCAATGCCGCGTGCGTCGAGCGCCGGCAGGCGGCAGATGCCGGCGTCGTCCATGCCGCGATCGGCGTCGTTGTAGACAGCCGAGAACACGGAGATCTTGATCGCTGTCTCAGGTTTGTTGCCGAGCAGGCCACCGTGCGAAGCCGTCACGACGACGGTTCCCGCATCGCCCGGTGTCACGAGGCTCGCGGAATCCATCACGATGATCTTCGCGCCTGGATAGACAGCCGACGCAATCTCGTGGCGCGATTCGTGGGCCGGCGATGGCGTGCGCGCAGGTTCCAGCCGTGCCGCCGTGAGACGTTCCAAGGCCTCTCGGCAGCTCATACCGGTCACGAGGCCGTGGGCCACCGCGGACGCGTTCACGGCCGAGAGGATGCCACGCGCCGCGCCATCCTGGCCGTCGCCGATGCGCGCGCTGGTGTGTGCGATAGCCGCGCCCGGGACGCCGAGTCCCGCGAGCAGGTCGAGTCCCGCGATGCCGGCGCGTTCGCGTCCAATGCCCGCGTCATTGAGGATGATCGCCGCAACGCCTTTGCCGGCAGCATATGCAGCCGCGTAGCTGCCCCCGTGCGATGCCGCATGGACGACGGCGCCGCGATGCGCGGGCGTGAGATGCGTGACGCTGTCGACGACGATCGTTGCCAGCCGGCCGTTGCTCATGTGCGTCACCCTTCATACGACAACGCCCAGGTGATGAGCCTGGGCGTCGACGTTCATGCCTGTTTCCGAATGTCCTGGCCTACTTCTTGGCGGCCGGGCTTGGCGTGTCTGCAGAAGCCTGCGGATCGGCTGGCCGCGGCGGCGGCTCGGGGATCTCGCCGCGCATGAGCTTCAGTGCGTACTGGAGCTGGGTGTCCTTGTCGGCCTCGGGCGGTACGTAGGAGTTCGAACCCGACTCCTCCTTGCCGTCCTTGCCGACGTCACCCTTGAGATGCCCGCGCAGGCTCGCCTCGCCACGCGGCTTCTCCTTGCTCGCGCGCGCCTTGAGCTCCTCGGGCAGCTCCTGCTCGACGACGACATCAGGATCGATGCCCTTGGCCTGGATCGAGCGGCCCGATGGCGTGTAATACCGCGCCGTCGTCAGGCGAATGGCGCCGTTCTGGCCGAGCGGGATGATGGTCTGCACCGATCCCTTGCCGAATGAGCGGCTGCCGATCACGAGTGCGCGATTGTGATCCTGCAGCGCGCCGGCCACGATTTCCGAGGCCGATGCCGAGCCGCCATTGATGAGCACGAGAATGCGCTTGCCGTCGGTGATATCGCCGGCACGTGCGTTCGAGCGCTGCGTCTCTTCGAGATTGCGGCCCTTGGTGAGTACGATGGCACCGCGCTCGAGGAAGTCGTCGGTCACCGCGATCGCCTGATCGAGGAGGCCGCCGGGATTGTTCCGGAGATCGATGACATAGCCCTTGAGGTTCGCGCCGATATCCTTCTTCAGCTTCTCGACCGAGGAGACGAGATTGGCGTGCGTCTGCTCGTTGAAGGTGGTGATGCGGATATAGCCGACATCGCCTTCGGCGCGGGCGCGCACGGCGTTGATGCGGATGCGGTCGCGGACGATCTTGATCTCGATCGGCTCGTCGTTACCGCGGCGCTGAATGGTCAGCAGGATCGAGGTGCCGACCTTGCCGCGCATCTTCTCGACGGCCTGCTCGAGCGTGAGCCCGACGATCTGCTCGCCGTCGAGATGCGTGATGAGATCGTTGGCCATGACGCCAGCGCGCGCGGCCGGCGTATCGTCGATCGGGGCGACGACCTTGACGATATTGTTCTCCATCGTCACTTCGATGCCGAGGCCGCCGAACTCGCCCCGCGTCTGCACCTGCATATCGTTGAAGTGCTTGCGGTTCAGGAACGCCGAATGGGGATCGAGTGAGCTCAGCATCCCGTTGATCGCGCTTTCGATGAGCTTCGAGTCGTCGGGCTTCTCGACGTAGTCCGTGCGCACGCGCTCGAGCACGTCGCCGAACAGGTCGAGCTGCTTGTAGATCTCGCTGTTGGTCGAAGTCGCCGAGTAGGTCCGCGTGACGTTAACCACGGTCGTCAGGCCGGCGACGGCCGAAAGAGTGACGAACGTCCAGAATGCGTAGTCAGCTTTCCGCTTCATGCGTGCATCCTCTAAGAGCGTGCGGCCCACCAGGGATCGGGGTCGATTGGTCGATAGTCCTTGCGGAACTCGACGTAAAGCACTGGCGCATTGCCTTCCGACTTCGCCGACTGCGATCTGGGCGCGGCGCTCATGAGCCCTATCGGCTCGCCTGCCAGGACGAACTGACCGACCTGAACGTCGATCTGAGATAGCCCTGCCAGCAGAATATGATAGCCGTCCTCGGCGTTGATGATCAAGAGCTGGCCCCAGGTACGAAAAGGCGCAGCCCAGATAACGGACCCATCGCTCGGCGAGCGCACCTGGGCAGAGTGTCGCGTTTCGAGCACGATGCCCATGGACTGGGTGCCGAACTGCGTTTTCTCGCCATATCCGAGAACCCGTTTGCCCTGCGCCGGAAGGGGCAGCGAGCCCTTGGTCTGCGCGAAGGGGATGGCGGGCCGCATGGGAACAGCATTCAGCGCGGCAAGCTGTCGGGTCGTTGGCATGAGCTGCGCCATGGCCGGTCCGGCTTTGGCTTCCGGCGGTGTCGGCGCCTCGGCCGTTGTCGGATCGGAGGGACGGGCCGCAGGCGGTCTTTCGGCCGGCAGAAGCGGCGGCGCGGCCTGCACGGGCGCAGGGGCCGCGTTGCCGGGTTTGGTATCGAGGCTCGCGATCAGCGAGGTCAAATCCTCGATCCGCTTGGCCGTCTCGGCAGCCTGCTTGCGCGCCGCGTCGAGTGCGGGTTGGTGCTCGGCAAGCGACTGGCGCCGGCTCTCGATCAGCTCGGCTATGCGGGTGCGTTCGATCTCGTGGCGCGCGGTCTCGGCGCGCAGGATGGCGCTCTGGGCCTTGCTCGCCTCCATGATCTTCACAAGTTCGTTAAGGCGGCCTGTGAGGATCGTCGCCTGCTCGGCGAGCTCGGGAAAGGCGCGCGCCAGGAGCATGGCGCTGCGGACCATCTGCAACGCATCCTCACGCCGTGTGATCATGACCGGCGGCGGGTTGCGGCCCATGCGCTGCATGGCCGCCAGCAGGACTGCGATCTTGCCATGACGCGCCGACAGCTCGTCGCGGATCTTGCGTTCCTGTTCGGTCAGAGTGGCCTGCTGCCTTTCGATCTCGGTGAGGCGCGCTTCGCTGTCGTGGATGATACGGGCCGTCTCGCGCAGGCTGTCGCTCAAGCGCTCGCGTTCGGCCTGGATCTCGGCCACGCTCTTCTCGAGGCCCTTCGTGCGCTGGCGGGTCTGGTCGAGGTCGCGGCGTGATTTCTCGAGGTTCTCGCGGGCCTGCCCCGGTGTCTGCTGGGCGAGCGTCGAGAAATTCCCGATCGTCAAGGCCGTGAGAAAAACCGTGACAGCGCCGACGCCGTGCAACGCATGGCGCCGCCCGCTGCAAGGCCGGCCGTGCCGTACGGTCGCACGGGGCGCGCGTGGTCGCCCAGGGAGTTGTGCGGTATGTTCTTTGGTCGCCAAACGCGGCCTCTCGATTGGCAGGCCTCCAGTCCGTGCGGGAGGTTGGACTGTCTTGCCATGATGATTGCGGCAATTGTTTTGCCACGCAATGGCGCAATACCCGTTAATGCATTACAGGCCAGAGCCACTTTCTACACAGCGCTGCGCACTGCCGGCGCGTGAGACATCGGCCGCAGCTATGCCCCAGGGAGCCAAGATGAACACGGCACTTTTCCATCTCTCGACGCTGGCCGTGCTGGCGGTGCTGTTCGTCCTGCTGCTCGGTCTCTGGAACATGATGCGCGGAACGAGCCCCAACACCAGCCAGAAGCTCATGCGCTGGCGGGTGGGCCTGCAGTTCTTCGCAATCCTTGTTATCATGGCGTTCTTTCTGCTCACCCGCTGATGGAGGGCGCGCCAACATGGTCGTTCTGAACAAGATCTACACCCGCACCGGCGATAAGGGGACGACGGCTCTCGGCAGCGGCGAGCGCGTGCGCAAGGACAGCCTGCGCGTCTCCGCTTACGGCACAGTCGACGAAACAAACGCGGCCATCGGCATGGCGCGCGTGCATCTTGCGGGGCTCAGCTTCCCCGTCGACGTCGATGCGGTCCTCGGCCGCATCCAGAACGATCTCTTCGATCTCGGCGCCGACCTCTGCCTCCCCGATCGGGGCAAGCCGCTGCCCTACGAGCCGCTTCGCGTCGAGCCCTCTCAAGTCGATCGCCTAGAGCGCGAGATCGACGCGATGAATGCCGAACTGAAGCCGCTCCGCTCGTTCGTCCTGCCGGGTGGATCGGCCGGCGCTGCTGCATTGCACGTCGCGCGCACCGTCTGCCGGCGCGCCGAGCGTGTTCTCGTGGAGCTGACTGCCGAGCCCGACGAGCCCGTGAGCGAAGCGGCGGTTCGCTATCTCAACCGCCTGTCGGACCTGCTGTTCGTCGCGAGCCGCTACGTCAACGACCTGGGCGATCGCGACGTGCTGTGGGTGCCGGGCCAGAATCGCTAGCCAGAGCGGCTTGCTCGGGCGCGACGAAACCGTCGACGCCACAATCCCTGATGCCGGCCTCCTGATTTTCGCTATTATTCCGACATTCGATTGTCGCGACGATCCCCCCACCAGCCAAGGAGCCGCTCCACGTGTTCGTGCCCCTGAGAGACGACAATCCCCTGCGCGTGATCCGCTGGCAGTGGGTGACAGTCGGGATCATCGCGCTCAACGTCATCATCTTCGCTCTGCAGATGGCGGCAGCCAACGAGAGCTATGTGTCGAGCTATGCGGCCATCCCCGCGGAGCTCCTGGGCCGGGGCGGCGGTTTCGTGCAGGGGCCGCAGGGCGCTTTCGAAGTTCCCGAAGCCCTGACGCTCATCACGTACCAGTTCCTGCACGGCAGCCCGATGCACCTCATCGGCAATATGCTGTTCCTGTGGGTGTTCGGCGACAATGTCGAGGATGCCATGGGGCATGTGCGCTTCCTCGTCTTCTATCTCCTTTGTGGCATCGCGGGTGGCCTCGCCCATGCGGTCATGACGCCGACGCCGACCGTTCCGCTGATCGGCGCATCGGGATCGGTCGCCGGCGTGATCGCGGCCTATCTGATCCTCCATCCGCGCGTACGCGTTTGGGTGCTGGCTTTTCGCTTCATTCCGTTGCGGATCTCGGCCGCCTGGGCGCTCGGCGCCTGGATCGCGACGCAGTTCGTGATGCTGGCAATACCCGACGGCAGCCCGGTTGCCTGGTGGGCGCACATCGGCGGTATTCTCGCGGGCGCCTTCCTGATCGTATTCATGCGGCGCCCCGGCGTGCCCCTGTTCGATCAGGGGCAGCGGGCTTGATCTGAGCGATTACGACATGAGCGCGATCGCTCCTTGAGCGCGCAAGCGCGCGCCGGTGCAAGCGCCGCCCCCGCGGAGCCGATGAGTGAAGCGAATATCGGCGTGAGCGCAATCGCTCCCTGAGCGCGCGACCGCGCGCCGGTGCAAGCGCCGCCCCTGCGGAGCCGATGAGCGAAGCGAATACGGCGTGAGCGCACAATGGTGGGCGGTGAGGGGATCGAACCCCCGACATCTTCGGTGTAAACGAAGCGCTCTACCGCTGAGCTAACCGCCCACTGAACATAGTTCCGACCAACGTGGATATTCCGATGAGCCGGGCGAACGGCATTTAACGGAACCAGCCCCTCGGCACAATCGTTTATGTGCTGCACCCGGCGCTCTGCTCATAGCGTCGGGACGCACCACTCCGTTTTGATGCCTCCCTGTTCCCTAGAGAGCCGCGCCTCGCGCGGCTCCTTTTTGTGCTCAGAGCACCTTGCCGGGATTGAGCAAGCCTTTGGGATCGAGCGCCGTCTTGATCTGCCGCATGAGATCGAGCTCGACGGGGTCCTTGAGTCGCGAAAGCTCATCCCGCTTCATGACGCCGATGCCGTGCTCGGCCGAGATCGAGCCGTCCATGGCGGCAACCACATCATGCACGGCGCCCATGATCTCATCCCACTGCGCGAGAAACGCCTTGTCGTCCATGCCGACCGGCTTGGCGATGTTGTAGTGCACATTGCCATCGCCGAAGTGGCCAATGGGCAGGGGCCGCGCGCCTGGGCACAGCTTCTCGACAGCTGCTGCGGCGCGCTCGATGAACTCCGGGATGCGCGCCACGGCGACCGAGATGTCGTGCTTGATATTGCCGCCCTCGGGGCGCTGTGCCTCCGAGATCGACTCGCGGATCGTCCACAGATCGCGCGCCTGATTGGGCGACTGCGCGATCGCCGCGTCGATGATGAGGCCCGTCTCGCTCGCGTGGACGAGAATGTCCTCCATCTGTGCCTGTGCACCGCCATCGGCCTTGGGGCCGGAGATCTCCAGCAGCACGTACCAAGGATAGGGCGTCGGGAAGGGATCGCGTGTGCCTTTGATGTGGCGCAGAACGATCTCGACCATGAGCCGCGGAATGAATTCGAAAGCCGTGAGCGTGCTTCCTGCGCGCGATTGGGCCTCGGAAAGCAGCGACATGGCCGTGTCGATCGACGGCAGCGCGACCATGGCCGTGGCCATCTCGGCGGGGCGTGGCAGGAGGCGCAGCACGGCAGCGGTGATGATGCCGAGCGTGCCTTCCGAACCTATGAAGAGATCGCGCAGATCGTAGCCCGTGTTGTCCTTCTTGAGCGCGCGGAGCCCATTCCACACACGCCCGTCCGCGAGAACGACTTCGAGCCCGAGCACCTGCTGGCGCGTGTTGCCGTAGGCAAGCACGCCGACACCGCCCGCGTTGGTGCCGAGATTGCCGCCGATGCGGCAGCTTCCCTGCGAGGGCAGCGCCAGCGGGAACAGGCGTCCGGCCTTCTCGGCGACGTCCTGGCATTCCTGGAGCGTCAGGCCCGCTTCGACGGTCATGCTCGTGCCGGCAGGGTCGACGTGGCGCACCTTGTTCATGCGCGCGACCGAGACGACGATCTCGCCATGCTGCGGAATCTGTCCGCCGACGAGGCCCGTATTGCCCGCCTGCGGGACGACGGCGAGGTTCAGCTCATTGGCGAGCGCCATGATGCGGCTCACCTCGTCCGTGGAGCCCGGGCGCAGCACGAGCGCCGAGCGGCCGACGTACTTGTCGCGCAGCTCCTTGAGATACGGGAGCTGGGCGTCCGGATCGACGAGGGCGTGTGCCTTGCCGACGATCGCGGCGAAGCGCTCGACGACTTCGGGTGAAACCGGACGGGCGCGGTTCGGCGACATCTCGTTCATGGGGGTCTCAGGCGTCCTTGGGCCGTTTCCTGGTGACGTTTCTGGGTGCGCACGGTCGGGCCGGCGCGCTGATTTTACGTGCCATCTGGATACGGCGAATTGACGCCTGGGGCTAGCAGGAATGGGCGCGGGGCTGGGGTGCGTGGGGGCGGGGCTTATGTTGCCAGCGCCCTCTGGCCATAAAGCTTCTGCAAATGTGGTGCTGGCTGCGCATTACCGAGAATGTTGAGGCGCTGCGAGAAAATAGTTCTGAGCGGCTCGTCGATCTCGGCCATGGTGCTGGTAACGATTTCCCCGATGGGCTCGGGGAAAATGAACCTGTCATAGCCGTTGCCGCCTTCGATGAAATCGAAGAGCCGACCCTTATTCACGCTCCGATAGTAGACGGCAAACTTGCCGAGGTAGTCCTTGTAGTGGACATGATCGATCGCGGCGAACTGATGTTCGTCGCTCGCCAGAAACGCCAGGCGCCTGCATACGTAGCGATAAACGGCAAGCTCCCTATCGGTCGTTATGATACGCTGCGTTTCCGAGCTCGATGCTGGAGCTTCGATTTCCGCATGATTTTGCTTTGCTCGAAGCAGCTCCATGACTGGAATAACGAACGCCTCTTCGAATGCATTGCGAACCATGGAGATGTAGAGGCTCTCGATGCGCGATTTGTGCACGTTGTCCTGTCCCGCGGCTCTCAAAATAACGCGGCAGAATTCGAGCGACGGCTCGCGAACCTGCTGCATGACGGCGGAACGCAGGCGCTTCGATAGGAGCCGCATTTCGGCGATTCTCGCGACACTCGCGGGCTGAAATCTGGCCTTTGTAACTGAAGTCAACGCTTCCAGAACGTCGGCCGGTATCGCCTTATGTGTCGCGGCCTCGATATCCAGCGTGACGAACGGCTCTTCGTCCATGATGTTGGCGGTGTCCACATCAACGAAGAATTCGAAGCGTAATCCGTTGGTGAGGATGCCGAGTTTTACGGACGTAAGCGCCGTGAAATATCCCCGAAGTTGTCCGCGATTGGATGCGATCTCAACGCCCGCTTTCTTGCATTCGATCGCGATCACGGGCTCGCCATCACGCATGATCGCGTAATCGACGCGATCACTGAGACCATCGCGAAAGTCTGCGGAGTATTCCGGCTGGACGATCGCGGGATCGGTTACGTCGTATCCGAGTGCGCTGAGAACAGGGAGGACGAGAAAGAGCTTCGTGCTTTCCTCATTCGTGCATACGGATCTGATTGTCGGCAGCCGCTCGGCTATGGCGGTCAGTTTGGAAAGCAATTCTCCTGATCCGCTCATGGCAGCCCTCGCAAATGAATTTTCCCCGAATCATATGCAACTGGAGCACGCGGGCCGACGCCGAGCCAGCAGTGGGGCGTGATCTGCACATTTTCCTGGGGATGCGAGTAGGCCGTGCGGCGGCAATTCTGGGGTGCCCTACTCCCCCTTCAGCGGCTCGATCCTGGCCAGGTTCACTCGGCGGCGGGCCTCAAGCCACCTTCATCGGCTTGATATCCGACACGTCTACCCGCTGCCGGGCCTCGTGCAGATCGTGGGCGCGCTGCAGGTTCATCCAGAACTCGGCGGTGTTTCCGAAAAAGCGCGACAGGCGCAGCGCCGTATCCGCGGTCACTGCGGTTTCACCCTTTACCAGCCTCTCTATGCGCGTGCGAGGCACCTTGAGCTCGCTGGCCAGCGCGCCCGAACTCATGCCCAATGGGTCGAGAAACAGCTCCTTAAGCACTTCGCCCGGATGTGAAGGGTCCGCGAGAACGACCATCTTCCAGTCCTTTCAGTGATAGTCGACGATCTCGACGTCGGCAGGCCCGGCTTCGGTCCACACGAAGCAAATGCGCCACTGATTGTTGAGGCGAACGGAATGCTGCCCTGCCCGATCGCCGCTCAGCTCTTCGAGATTGTTGCCAGGCGGGACGCGAAGGTCTTCCAGCACCGCTGCGGCTTGAAGCGCTGACAACATGGCTTTCGTTCGCTTGACCAGATCGCTTGGGAAGCCCTTGCCGTATCGGCCGGCGACAGCCTGCGCAGCAAGCTTTCCCCTCGTGCTCTGAATCATGGATGGTATGTATCACGTCATGATACATATCTCAAGGCTAGGTTTCGCTTGGCCCGACACCACGCGTTATGGTCGAAAGCCTACTCCCCCTTCAGCGGCTCGATCCGGGCGAGGTTCACGCGGCGGCGGGCGTGGTGGAGGTCGTGGTTGCGCTGAATGTTCATCCAGTACTCGGGAGCGGTGCCGAAGAAGTGCCCGAGGCGCACGGCCATATCGGCACTCATGGGCACCTCGCCCTTGACGAGGTGCACCAGCAGGGCCCCCGACATCTCCGTCCGGGCGGCCAGCGCTGCTGCGCTCATGTTGAGGGGATCAAGATACAGATCCTTGAGCACTCTCCCCGGATGTGATGGACCATCGAGAACGATCATTGCTATTCCCTTCGCAGGTCATTCGCGACCCGGGTATGCGATGCGGCTCATGCAACTCTCAGCCTTCGCACTTACAATACTGAAGCACTTCTCTAACCATTCGCTGAACGGCATCCAGACAATTTGCCGAATGTGGATGCTCTCGAGAGAACTTGCCCTCGCGGGACCTGCGAGCACAGCGAACTCGGCGTGAGCGCCTCGCCCATCCTGAGGCCGCGAGTGCGGCCCGGGCCGAGGCCCGCCCGCGCGGAGCCGGTGAGCGTAGCGAACTCGGCGTGAGCGCCCCGACGATCCTGAGGTCGCAAGCGCGTCCCGGGCCAAGGCCCGCCGGCGCGGAGCCGATGAGCGTAGCGAACTCGGCGTGAGCGCAATAATGGTGGGCCCGGCAGGACTCGAACCTGCAACCAGACGGTTATGAGCCGCCGGCTCTAACCATTGAGCTACGGGCCCCACGCTGCGGGGCCGCGATCCCGGGCCGACGAGCAGAGCGCGCCTCTATAACAGGTTCGCGGCGGCGTTTGCACCCCGCGCGACGCTGGCCCGACGCCCTCGATGGCTGTCACCGACGGATCGCGCCGCAGCGCGCGTTCTCCAGCAAGCTTTCGCCGCATTGGACGGCCACAGAGCATCCCAGCCGGGAAACGAATGGACGGACACATGAAACCGCTTACCTCACTGGTGATCGCGGGCCTTTTCGCCCTGATCCCCACTCTTGGAGCTGCCCCCATGACCGAAGCTGAAGCCCAGGAGCAACGCGCGGGCCGCTGGGTCATGGTCGCGGGCCACGGCAGTGTCGAGGCGCCGCCCGACGGCGCTCAGATCACCACGGGCGTCGTCACCGAAGGTGCGACGGCGCGCGAAGCGCTCACCGCCAACAACGCGGCCATGCGCAAGGTGATCGATGGCCTCAAGGTCGCCGGTATCGATGCCAAGGACATCCAGACGCAGCAATTCCAGATCTCTCCGCGCTATCGCGACTACAAGGGTCGCGGCGCGCAGCAGATCGAAGCCTACGTCGTGCGCAATCAGGTCGATGTCAAAGTGCGTGAGATCGCCAAGCTCGGCGATATCCTCGATCAGGTGGTGACGCTCGGCGCCAACCAGGCGAGCAGCATCAACTTCATTGTCTCGGATGCGGAAAAGCGCAAGGACGAGGCGCGCAGGCTGGCCGTCCAGAACGCCACGCATCGCGCGCGCCTGCTTGCAGAGTCGGCGGGCGCAAAGCTCGGCCCCGTGATCACGATCAGCGAAGAGGTCATGGGCCCGCGTCCGCCACGCCCGATGGTCGCGCGCAGCTCCATGTCGGCGGAAAGCGTGCCGATCGAGGGCGGCAGCGAGACTCTGAGCGTTCGCGTCGAAATGTCTTTTGCGCTGGAGTAGATGCGCTAATCGCGCCCACGATGCAGCCGCCTCTTCTGCAAACGCAAACGTTGGCGTTGGTGGCCGCCCCTCACCCTAGCCCTCTCCCCGCACGCGGGGAGAGGGGATATTCGGGCCCCTGCGCATGGCGCCCGCAGGCATAGCACCACGATTGTATGCGGTAGCACCTCTTCCTGAGCGCGCGACCGCGCGCCGGCCGGTAGGCCGCGCCGAAAGCATGAGCGCGCGACCGCGCGCCGGCCGGTAGGCCGTTCACCTCTTCCTGAGCGTGCGACTGCACGCCGGCCGGTAGGCCGTTCTTACAAAAGAACAAGCGTCGCCAAACCGAGGAAGGCGAGGAAGCCGATCACGTCGGTGATCGTCGTCACGAACGTTGCTGACGCGACCGCTGGATCGAAGCCTAACCGATCGAGCGCAAGCGGCACGAGGATGCCGGCGACCGCTGCCGTGAAGAGGTTGATGACGAGCGCTATGGCAATCACGATGCCGAGCGTGCCGATGCCGAACCATAGGAAAACGATCGGGCCGAGCAGGGCGCCGAGCGCGAGGCCATTGATCAGGCCAACGGCGGCCTCTCGGAGGATGATGCGCGTGCGGTTCGCCGGGCCGAGATCCCTCGTCGCGAGCGCGCGCACCGTGACGGCCATGGTCTGCGTGCCGGCATTGCCGCCCATGGACGCGACGATGGGCATGAGCACGGCGAGCGCTACCATCTGTTCGATGGAGGCATCGAATTGCTTGATCACCGCTGCGGCGACGCCGGCCGTGCACAGGTTGATGGCAAGCCAAACAATGCGGCTGCGAACGGTCGAGATGACACTGTCGCCGATGCTTTCGTCGCCGACGCCCGAGAGGCGGCGAAGGTCTTCGTCGGTCTCATCCTCGATGACTTCGACGATATCGTCGACGGTGACGACGCCGACGAGACGCTTGTTGGCGTCGACGACAGGCGCCGATTTGAGGTCGTAGCGCTCGAACTGACGCGCCATCTCCTCCTGATCGAGGGTGGCGGAAACCGTGTGCTGGTCGGCTTCCATGATCTGCTGAACGAGTACTGCTCGTTTCGTGCGCAGCAGGCGCGAGAGGTCGATCGTGCCGATGACGCGGTAGCTCGGATCGATGACGAAAATGTCAGTGAAGGTCTCCGGCAGATCATCGGACTCGCGCATGTGGTCGATGACCTGACCGACCGACCAGAAGGGCGGGACGGCAACGAAGTCCGTCTGCATGAGACGGCCGGCCGTTTCTTCCGGGTATTCGAGGTTCCGCTCGAGCGCCATACGGTCGCTCGACGGCATCTGCGCGAGGACGTCCTCCTGGTCCTCCTTGTCGAGGCTTTCGAGGACGTAGGCAGCGTCGTCGGTGTCGAGCTCGGTGAGGACCCGGGCTAGAACCTCGTTCGGCAGCGCCTCGGCGAGCTGGTCGCGAACGCTTTCCTCGAGCTCGGACATGACCTCGGGATCGAAGTCATCGCCGAGGATTTGAATGAGGCGGACCCGCTCGTCGGGATCCAGCAACTCGATGATGTCGGCGAGATCGGGGGCCCTCAAGCCGTGCGTGAGCACCCGCACATTGGCGGCCTGGTTCTCTTCGAGCGCGAGGCGAAGGGCTTCGAGGCGGCGCCGGTTCATGGCCTCCTGGTCCTCGACCGGCTCGGTATCGGGCGCTTCTTGGCTCATGAACGGCGGCCTCGCTTTACGCTCGCAATGGATTGCTTCTTGGCCTGAGCGCATAGCATGGTGTGAGGCCATGCCATAGAGCAGGTTGATCGAGGATTGTCGATGTCGCAGCCGCCCCGCTTGGTGTTCGCGAACTCACTGGACTATGCGCGCTTGACAGGCGGCTTCGTGTACAACACGCGGCTGATGCGAGAGCTTGCGGTGCGCGGCTGGGATGTGGCGCGGCTCGATCTGCCGGCTGGATTTCCGCGCCCGGACGCGGCGGCGCGGGCGCGCACGGCGGAGCTGCTGGCCGCGCTTCCGGCAGGCACGCTGGTCGTTGCAGATCAGATCTGCCTTTCGCCGATTGCTGGGGGCTTGATGCGCGAGGCTCAGCGCCTGCGACTGGTAATGATCTTCCACCACCCGATTGCGATGGAGGAGGGACTGCCAGCGGATGCTCGCGCCCGCTTTGTCGAGGCGGAGCGAACAGCGCTAGCCGCGTGCCGGATTGTCATCGCGTCGTCACATACGACAGCAGCCACTTTGAGCGCGGACTATGGCGTGCCGGCATCCCGGATCGTGGTTGCCATTCCAGGCATGGGGCGCCCCGCTGTGGTGGAGCCGCCCGCCGCTGGTGTGCTGCGTCTGCTCTCCGTCGGCGCTGTCATCCCGCGCAAGGGTTATCATGTGCTGATCGAAGCGCTGGCCGAGCTCACGCATCTTCCGTGGACACTCAGCATCGTCGGCGATCTCGAACGAGCGCCGGACTACGTGGCTCAGTTACGGGAGATGATCTGTGGCGTCGCCCTCCGCGAGCGCGTGCGCCTGGAAGGAGGGCTTTCAGACGCGGATATGGAGGCGCAATGGCAGTCCGCGCAGGTCTTTGTCGCAGCGTCACTGCACGAGGGCTATGGCATGGCGGTCGCCGAGGCCATCGCGCGCGGTGTGCCGGTCGTCACGACGGGTGCGGGCGCCGTCGAGGGCTGGCTCCATCCGTCAGCCGCCCTGATCGTGCCTGAGCGTTCGATTGAAGCGCTGCGAGCGGCGTTGGCGCGTGTACTCGCCGAGCCGGCGCTCAGGTCGGAGCTGCGCGAGGCCGCACTGCGCGCGGCGTCACGCTTTCCGAGCTGGGCCGATGCGGCCGAGGTCGTGGATGGGCCGCTTCGCGCGATTTGAGGGCAAAGTCATAAAGACGGGCGGGTCCGGGAGGGTGTCCCTCCCGGTGGGGTTGCGGGGCAAGCCCCGCTCGCGCCGCAGGCGCGACTACTTCCCCGCAGCAATCCGCTTATCGAGCAGCGTCCCGATCTCGGCCTCGCTATAGCCGAGGTCGGCGAGCAGCGCGCGGGTGTCCGCGCCGAGAGGCGGTGGCGCGCGGTCCGGCTCGGGCTCCATGCCACGGAAGATCACGGGCTGGCGCAGCGTGCGCACGACACCGATGTCGTCCTCGAAATTCGGCTCGAAGAAGCCGACAGCCTTAAGATGCGGGTCATCGAGCAGGCTGTCGGGCGTGTGGACGACGCCGCACGGCACATCGGCCTTCTCGAATGCGGCGAGCCATTCTGCGCTCGTGCACCCGCCGAGTGATGCGGCGATGATGGCGTACAATTCATCGGAGCGCTTGGAGCGCTCGGCATTGTTCGCGAACCACGGCTCCTTGGTGAGATCCTCGCGCCCGAGGAGCGTGAGTACGCGGACCCATTGCGTTTGCGTATAGGGCAGCAGCGCGATCCAGCCGTCGCTCGTCGGGAAGGGCTTGCGGTTCTGCGACAGCGTGCGGTGGTAGCCGGTCGGACCCTTTTCCTCGAAGCTCGCTCCCATGAGGTGCTCGTTGAGCGAGAAAGCGGCCATGGCCTCGAACATGGGCATCTCCACGAGCTGGCCCTTGCCGCCATGACGCTCGCGATAGAGGAGCGCGGCCAGCACGGCGTAAACCACGTGAAGACCGCCGGCTTTGTCGGCCGTCACGGTCGGATGATAGGCCGGCGTGCCGTCGCGGCGGTGCGTGAGGCCAGCGAGGCCCGAGCTCGCCTGAATGATGTCGTCGTATGCAGGCTTCCCCGAGTAGGGGCCGTCACTGCCATAGCCGAGGGCCGCGCAATAGATGAGGCTCGGATTGAGTGCGTGCACCTTCTCCCAGCTGAAGCCGAGGCGGTCGAGCGCATCCTGGCGCATGTTGTGGACGAGCACGTCGCCGGTCTTGATGAGGCGGCGGAGCACTTCCTTGCCTTGCTCGTTCTTGAGATCGAGGGCGACGGAGCGCTTGTTGCGGTTGTTGTTGACGAAGACCGCGCCGAGGCCCGGACCCGTGGTCGGCGGCGTGTAGCGGTTCATGTCGCCGTCGACGGTCTCGATCTTGATCACTTCCGCCCCGAGATCGCCCAAAAACTGGGTCGCGAAAGGTCCCAGCACGATCGTGGTGATGTCGATGATCCTCAGGCCGGCGAGCAGCGGGTACATGGGGGCGGGCGTTCCTTCGATCTTGTTGTTTGGCCCCGAGGGAGGGCGGTGCCTGTTTATGCCGCACGCAGGGAAGAGGCACCAGACCATTGTTTGGCGAAGCAAAATGCAGATCGAGCAGGGCTCAATCCGGCCCCTTCATGGACCAGTTCGACGATGCGCCACGGGCCTTCTTCGCAAAGAAGAACGACCAGGGATCGGGGAACTCGCCGACAGGGATCTCGATCAGCGCAGGCGCATTGGCCTTGATGGCCGCCTTGAGTGCGGGCCGCAGCGCCTCGGGTGTCGTCACACGTTCGCCGCGCATCCCGAAGCTTTCGGCGAGACGCACGAAGTCCGGATTGACGAGATCCGACACGACCGTGCGGCCTTCGTAGTTGTTCTGCTGGATGCGCTTCACGTTGCCGTAGGCGTTGTCGTTGAAGACAAGCGCCACGACGCCGATGTTGTGTGCGACCGCCGTTGCCATCTCCTGCACGCCGAACATGAAACCGCCATCGCCGTGCACGGCGACGACCGGGCGGTCGGGGTTGGCGGCCTTGGCGCCGAGTGCCGTCGGATAACCCCAGCCGAGCGTGCCCTGGTAGCCCGTCGAGAGGTATGTGCGCGGTTTGTACACCGGATACAGGAGGCGGCTCGCATAGCTCACCTGCGTCAGTTCCTCGACGACAATGCCGTCCTCGGGGAGCTCCGCGCGAATGGCATCGATCCACGCTTTCTGAGGCGCAAGGCGTGCGAACTTGCCGTCCATCTCAGCGCGTAGCGCCAACATCTCGTCCGACCGGTCCGCGGGTTTGTCTCCGACGCGCTCGAGCTCGTTCAGCAAGGCGGCAACACCGTCGGCCGCATCTGCAACGATCGCGACGTCCGGCGTGCACGTGCGCCCGATGCGCGATGGATCGGCATCGAGATGGATGATCTTCATTGCAGCGTCGCGGCCCCAGTCGAGCATGTGCTGGAGGCGTGTGCCGATGCCGATGACGACATCGACGTCCTTCCACAGCGCATGGCCCGCGGGGAAGCGGTGGCTGAACGGATTGCGCGCGTCGATGACGCCCTGGCCCGTGCGATAGCCGATCACCGGTGCCTGGACGCGGGCGGCGAGCTGCGTGACCTCCGCGCTCGCGCCCTGCGCACCGCCGCCGACCAGGATGATCGGTCGCTTGGCGCCAGCCAGCAGCTTCGCTGCAGCCTTGATCGCGTCGAGGTCGAGGGGCGGTGGCCTGCGCACGGCCGGCGTGTCGTCGAAGGCGATCTCGGCGCTCGAGCGCCACATGTTCCAGCCGCATTCGAGACCGACGGGCCCTGGCGCGCCGCTCAGGAGCTGATCGAAGGCGGCGCGGCTCTTCGCCGCGGCATCCTGGGGGCCCTCGATATGGCCGGCCCATTTCGTGAGCGTCCGCATGATCCCGAGTTGATCCGGGATCTCGTGCAGGAAGCCGATACCCTTGCCGATGAACTGCTCGTAGATCTGGCCGGAAATGGCGAGGACAGGCGCGCAGAGCGACTGGGCTGTCGCGAGCGGGGTGGTCGTATTGAGAAAGCCGGGCCCCGGCACCACGCAGTAGGCCTGGGGCTTGCCAGTTGCGAGCGCCGCCCCGAGCGCCATGTAGGCCGTCGCTTGCTCGTGGCGGGTGTGAATGGGCTTCAGCGGGTTACCAGCCCGCACCAGAGCATCGAAGAAATCGTCGTTTTGAACCCCCGGCAGACAATAAAGCGTATCGAGACCATTCGCCGCCATCGTGCGGATTGTGATCTCGGCGGCGTTCATCTTGGCGAGGTTGGTCGCTGACATGTCCGGCTCCCGGGAATGGCCTTTTTTCTGGCTACCTGAAGGGGCAGGGCGTGTCACGGGGGTAAACGCGGGCCGAAGTCCTGTTGCGGCGCATGTAGAGTGCCATGCGAGCGCCATCCTTGATGTGGATAATGGCGCCAGCACTCTGCGATAACCACTAGGATCGCATGAGCGAATCGCGACCAGCTTGGGGAATGATGGCGGATCTGGGAATGAACAGCGCGCGTATGCTGCGCAGCACGAGTAGCGTCGTCAAAGTGGCGTCGTGGCTCATCTCGGGCGCCGTGGTGGCGACCGCAGGCATGGCGCTCGCGCAGCAGCCTACACCTTCTATTCCGGGCCTTGTCGTCACGACGACGCCACCTACGGCCCCGCCGCCGCGCGAGCCGGTGGCGCCGCTGCGCACGGATCCCGCGCCGCCGAAGACGGCGAAGCCCAAACCCGCGCCGCGGCCGAGGCGTGAGGCGAGCTCCGCGCCCGTGAGCGGCGCAAGCTCGGGCGGCAGCGGCCGCGGTCAAGGCATTGTCATGCTCGTCAACGACGAGCCGATCACCGGTTACGAGATCGAGCAGCGCGCGACGCTCATGGCTGCGGGCTCGGGCGGTGGCGGAGACATGCGCGCGCGGGCCGAGGCGCGCTGGAAGCAGATCATCCAGGATCCGAAGACCAATGAGCGCTTCCAGCAGTTTCTGCGCGAGAAGCAGCCGAGCAGTCGCGATGAAGCTGTCGCGCTGCAGAAGCAGTACATCGGTGGTCTGCAGAAGAACATGCTCGAGCAGCTCCGCCGCGAGGCACGCGTCGGCAACATCCAGAAGTTCCGCGCCAAGGCACGGGAAGAGCTGATCGAAGAGAAGTTGAAGATTCAGGCCGGCAAGCGTCTCAGCATCACGGTCAGCGACGAAGAGGTCGACCGCGCCTTCAAGGACATGGTGTCGCGCAACAAGACGACTGAGGATCAGTTCGTCGCCCAGCTCAGGTCCCAGGGCCTGGACCCGTCGACCATCAAGGCACGCACGCGTGCAGCGCTTGTATGGCGCGATGTCATCCGGCGTCAGTACGGCCACCAGATCAATATCAACGACCGCGACATCGACCGGTTCGTCGAGCAGTCCGCCGACGATGACGGCAGCGCGCCCAAGGTCGAGATGCAACTCCATCGGATCACGCTTGCCGTGCCCGGGCGTATCGACCAGGCCGCGCTGGCGCGCCGTCTTGCCGAGGCCGAGGCGCTGCGCAAGCGTTTCCGGGGCTGCCGCAATACGCAGGAGTTGGTTAAGGGCCTGCCTGATGCCCGCTTCGAGAGCCTCGCCAATCAGGCGGCTGCATCCGTCAGCGAGCCGACCCGGAGTCTGCTCCTCAATGCCAAGGACGGCGAGATGGTGCCTCCCACGCTTGCCAGCACCGGCGTCGAGCTATATGCCGTGTGCGGGCGCAAGACCGTCAAAGTGGACGAGGAAAAGCGCCTCAAGGCTCAGCAGGAGCTGACGATGCGCGAGTTCGATGTCGTCTCACGGCGCCATCTCCGTGATCTCCGTTCCGAGGCCTTGATCGAGAAACGCTGACATCAAGGGTCGGGAGTCAAGGCCTTGGCAAGCGAAGTTGGGCGTGCGGCGGGTTCGCGCCGCCCGCTGGCGCTCACAATGGGCGATCCGGCCGGCGTTGGCCTCGACATCACGCTCGCTGCGTGGCGCGACCGCGACCGCAGTGGCATCCCACCATTCATCCTGTATGCCGATCCGCTCGCCGTTGCGGAGCGCGCGCGTGTGCTCGACCTTCCCATAGATCTTGCCGTCACCGAGGATCTGGAGGCGGCGGGCAAGGCATTCGCCGAGCGATTGCCGGTCAGGCCGGTGCCGCTGGCCGCGGCCGTTCTTCCTGGCCGCTCGGACGTGCTCAATGCCGGTGGCATCATCGCGGCCATCGATCTTGCCGTGGCTGATGCCGTCGCGGGCCGCGTGTCGGGAGTTACGACCAACCCGATTGCGAAGAGCACGCTGCTGCGCGCAGGCTTCCATCATCCCGGACATACGGAATACCTCGCCGAACTTGCGGAGCGTCATTGCCCGGGACGGAACTGGGTGCCGGTGATGATGCTGGCCTCGGACATTCTGCGCGTCGTGCCGCTCACCGTCCACGTTCCCGTTGCGCGGGTGCCGGAGCTGCTGAGTACACCGCGCGTGATCGAGACCGTGCATATCGTCGCCGAGGCCATGATTGCCGACTTCGGGATCGCGCGACCGCGCATTGCGGTCACCGGCTTGAATCCGCACGCGGGTGAGGCTGGTACCATTGGTCGCGAGGAAGTGACCGTCATCGGACCGGCCGTTGCGACACTGCAGGCCGAAGGATTCGCCGTCACGGGCCCGCACTCCGCCGACTCGCTCTTTCATGGCCCGGCACGCGAGCGCTACGACGCCGTGGTCACGATGTATCACGATCAGGCACTCATCCCGATCAAAACGCTCGCGTTCGACACGGCAGTGAATGTCACCCTCGGCTTGCCGTTCGTGCGCACGTCGCCTGATCACGGCACGGCCTTCGATATCGCGGGCACCGGCACGGCCTCGCCTTCGAGCCTCGTTGCCGCGCTCAAGCTCGGCGCGGACCTCGCCGATCGCCGAGTAGCGGCCGCAAATCATGCCTGAGGAACGGCAGCGACCGGGCGATGGCCTGCCACCGCTGCGCGAGGTGATCGCCGCACTCGAGATCGACGCGAAGAAAAGCCTCGGCCAGAATTTCATTCTCGATCTCAATCTGACGCGGCGGATCGCGCGTCTCGCCGCGCCTCTCGATACGACGACCGTCGTGGAGATCGGCCCGGGCCCGGGCGGTCTCACGCGCGGCCTGCTCATGGAAGGCGCGCGGCGCGTCATCGTCGTCGAGCGTGACCAGCGTTGTGCGCCCGCTCTGGCGCAGATTTCCGATGCCTATCCCGGGCGGCTTTCGGTTCATATGGGCGACGCGCTGGATGTGGATTGGGCCGCGCTGCTCGCGCGGGATGCCGGCCGCACGGTGATCATCGCGAACCTGCCCTATAATGTCGCGACGCGGCTGCTCATCGGCTGGCTCGAGACGGACCCTTGGCCGCCCTGGTGGGCGCAGATGGCGCTCATGTTCCAGAAGGAAGTGGCCGAGCGCATTGTTGCGCAGCCAGGCACCAAGGCTTACGGGCGCCTCGCGGTGATATCGCAGTGGCGCGCGACGCCGCGTATTGCCTTGACGCTGGGTCCGGAGGCCTTCACGCCGCCGCCGAAAGTGGCATCGGCCGTCGTCAGTTTCCAGCCGCGCGCGGAGCCGATGCCTGCGTGCTCGGTGCATTGGCTCGGCCGCGTGACGGCCGCCGCATTCGGCCAGCGCCGCAAGATGCTCCGTCAGAGTTTGCGGACGCTCATCGCGGATCCACTGCCGCTGCTCGAAGCGGCTGGTGTCGCACCGGAGCAACGCGCCGAGCAACTCGATGTCGCGACGTTTGCGCGGCTTGCGAATATTGCCGAACGGCTCGGGGGAACGGCTCGCTAGTTCAGTCGCGCCCCGGATCGTAGCGATTGCGCTGGCGCCACTCGGCCATGAAATACGAGAGCGACTCGTCCACATTCTCCGGCATGACGATCCGGATCGTCACGAGCTGATCGCCGACACTGCCGTCGACGGGGCTGCGGACGCCCTTGCCCTTCAAGCGGAAGATCCGTCCCGAACTGGTGGCCTTGGGAATCTGCAGCGCGACCCGGCCGGAAATCGTCGCAACCTCGATCTTGCCGCCGAGTACGGCCTCGTCGATGGAGATCGGCACCTCGAGCAGGATGTCGTTGCCGAGACGCTTGAACTTCGGATGCGGACGCACGTGAATCTCGACCAGTGCGTCGCCGTTCTCACCGCCGCGCAGACCGGGTGTACCCTTGCCTTTCAGGCGGAGTACCTGCCCGTCGGCAACACCTTCCTGGACGTTGAGGTCGAGCGTGCCGCCTTCCGGCATCGTCACGCGCTTCTTGGTGCCGCCCACGGCCTCCATGAAATCGACTTCGAGCGTGTAGCGTACATCCTGGCCGCGTATGTTGAGGCCAGGGCCGCGCGTGCCGCGCCCGCCGAAGAGGTCCGAGAAAATGTCGGTGACGCCGGTATCGCGTGTGCCATTGGCCGATCCGCCGAAGCCATTGGGCCAGCCGGCCCCGGCGCCATTGCGCGCATAGGTGCGAACGGGCTCGCCCTGGGCATCGATCTCGCCGTCGTCGTAGCGGCGTCGCTTCGTGGAATCGCCGAGAATGTCATAGGCGGCTGTGACCCGCTTGAAGCGGTCGCTGGCAGCGGGGTCGTCCGGGCGCACGTCAGGGTGCAGCTCCTTGGCCAGCCGCCGATAGGCTCGCCTGATCTCGTCGTCCTGTGCGCCCCTGGCAACGCCCAGAACCGTGTAGAGGTCATCAGACATGAGCACCGCGTGTCAGCCCGCTGAAATTGTCCGGCACTATGAAGGAAGCGCCCACCGATTTTAATCAATGAGCGCGATTCTTGCCGCCGATGGAACTGCCACATCCTCCCATCTGCAACAATCATGCTCTAGCGGGGGATTTCGGCAACTTCGCGCCAATCCACACTCTATTGTCGTCGATCGCAACTTGGGATCGCTTCGGCACCGAGGGCAGCTACCTGCCCGTCACGCATAGCGAATTTCGGGCTTGTGGCCGACCAGCTCGGCCAGCACCTCGAAGCGGCGGCGCAGCCGCTCGCCGTCGAGATCGCGATGCGTGGCGGGCAGCTTGAGGACGAGCTTGCCCGGTTCATAGCTGAGCGGAGTCTCGTCGATGATCCCCGGCCGGCCGATCGAGAGCATGTGCGCGGAGCGGATCGCGGCGCCGAGAACGCGGGCCCGCTTCAATGTGCGGCGCGAGACCAGCGCCCTGAGGGCTGCTGGCAACTCGTCCTCGGCCCCGGAGACGCGCCCAGTGCCGACGTGGCGGAAATAGACGGTGAGCGCCAGGAAAATGCGACCCTCATGGTCGATCCCACCGAGACCGGCATGGGCGACGGTATTCAGGCTCTGCTCGCCGCGATGGTCCGGATGGGCGCGCCAGCCCACATCGGAGATCAGGCAGGCAGCGTAGCGAAGACGCTGCTCGTCTGGCGTTTCACGCGGACCGGGCTCCGTGAAGAGCGCATCGGTCCACGCGCACAGCTCCCGCGCATGCGCCAGCGAGCGCGAGTGCAGGCGTGCATGATCCTCACAGAAGGCGAGCAGCGGATCTCGCTTGCGCTCGGGGGGCGAGAGCAGGCTGAAGACCAGGCCCTCGCGCACGCCGTACACCGAGAAGACTACTTCCTTGGGTTTCATGCGCCGCAGGAGGCGTTCGAGAACGAGCGCGCCATAGGGCAGCACCTCGCGGCGTGCCCGCGTGACCTCTTCGATGCCGCGGATGTCGGCAAGCTTCTTGGCCTTGCGTATGTTCTCGCAGAAATCGATGCAGGCGCGACTCTCGATGCTGTAGCCGTGCATGACGCGCAGCGGATATTTGCGCAGATCCATGTGCAGCTTGGCGAGCGAGCGCCACGTACCGCCGACGGCATAGAACGTGCGGCCCTCGCCGGACGCGAGCCACGGCAGTTCGGCAAGGCTCGCGTCGACGAGTTCGATGGCCCGGTCGAGCTTGTTCCCGGAGGTATCGATGAGCCGCAGTCCGCCGAGCGGCAATGTCACGGCGGCTGTCGACTTGCCGCCCGCGATGTCGATCAGCTCGAGGCTGCCGCCGCCGAGATCGCCCGCAATGCCATTGGCCTGCGGTATGCCCATGAATGTGCCGCTTGCCGCAAGCTCGGCTTCGCGTGCGCCGGACAGCACCGCGATGCGGGCGCCGATGGCCTGTTCGCCACGCGCGATGAATTCCGGGCCGTTCGCCGCTTCGCGCACGGCGGCCGTTGCAATGACACGCACGTTCTTGACACCGAGAACGCGGTTGATCGCGTGGAAGCGGCGCAAAGCCTCGAACGCGCGTTCGACAGCCTCGGCGTCGAGCCGCCCGGTCGATGCGACCGTGCGGCCCAGACCGCAAAGCACCTTCTCGTTGAAGAGCGGAGCCGGACTGCGGATGGCCCCCTCGTAGACCACGAGGCGAACTGAGTTGGACCCGATGTCGACCACCGAGATCGGCTCGAGCTCGTCGAGCCCCATCGGTCGATCGTCTCTGCCATCAGCAAACGTCACTGCTTGTCGCTCTCGCCCCGGTCTTCGAGCTTGAAGCGCGGCGGTGAATGGCTCTTCAGCGACTGGCCGCGTCCAGAGAGGCTCGGATTGAACATGAAGTATTCGTGCGCGTTGAACGGTTTCTCGCCATCATCCGGCGCGATGCGTCGGCTGGATCCGTCGGCGAGCACGAGCCAGCTTTGCTGATTGTCTTTCAGGTTCGCCGTCATGATCTGATCGAGGATTTGCGCGTGCACCGTCGGATTGGTTACCGGCACCATAGCCTCGACACGCCGGTCGAGGTTGCGCGGCATCATGTCCGCCGAGCTGATATACACGATCGCATTCGGATCGGGGAGCCCATGTCCGTTGCCGAAGCAATAGATGCGGCCATGCTCCAGGAAGCGCCCGATGATGCTTTTGACGCGGATGTTCTCGGACATGCCGGGAACGCCGGGCCGCAGGCAGCAGATGCCGCGCACGACGAGGTCGATCTCGACACCGGCATTCGAGGCCTCGTAAAGCGCCTCGATGATCTGCATGTCGACGAGGGAATTCATCTTCATCCAGATGGCCGCCGGCCGGCCCGCGCGCGCGTGCTCGGTCTCGCCGCGGATACTCTCGATGATGCGCTTCCTGATGCCGAACGGGCTTGCGGCCATGGTCTCAAGTTCGGCCTGCTCGCCGTAGCCGGTCACGAAATTCAGAATGCGGTTGACGTCCCGCGCGATCGTCGCGTCGGCCGTGAAGAACGAGAGATCGGTATAGATGCGCGCCGTCTGCGGGTGATAGTTGCCCGTGCCGATGTGGCAGTAGGAGACGAGGTCGGAGCCCTCCTTGCGCACGATCATGCCGAGCTTGGCGTGCGTCTTGAGCTCGATGAACCCATAGACGACATGCACGCCCGCGCTCTCGAGGTCGCGCGCGAGACGGATGTTGGCAGCTTCGTCGAAGCGCGCCTTGAGCTCGATCACGGCCGTGACGGATTTGCCGAGGTCCGCTGCCTCCTTGAGAGCGCGGACGATCGGGCTGTCCTTCGACGTGCGGTAGAGCGTCCACTTGATGGCCAGTACGTCCGGATCGGCGCCGGCCTGGCGCAGGAACTGCACCACGACGTCGAATGCCTCATAGGGATGATGGACGACGATGTCCTTCGCCTTGATGGCCGCGAAGCAGTCGCCGTTGTGCTCGCGAATGCGCTCGGGAAAGCGGATATTGAAGGGCGGGAACACGAGATCCGGCCGGTTGTCGACAATGAGCTGCGAAGTATCGCCGAGGCCGAGCAGGCCTTCCTGCACGTAGGTGTCCGCGTCGCCGACCCTGAGCTGCTCGATGACGAATGCGCGCAATTCCTGCGGCATGGAGGCGTCGATTTCGAGACGGATGACGGAGCCGCGGCGCCGCCGCTTCAGCGCGCTTTCGAATGAGCGCACGAGATCCTCGGCCTCTTCCTCGATCTCGATGTCGCTGTCGCGCAGGATGCGGAATGCGCCCTGCCGTTTGACCGTGTAGCCCGGAAAGAGGTGCGAGGCGAAGTGGCCGATCAGCGTCTCGATGCGCATGAAGCGGATCGCGCCTGCATCCTCGCCCGCCGGCAGGCGCAGAAAGCGATCGACCGGCGCCGGCACCGGCATGAGCGCGTGCATCTCCTCGCCGTCCTTGTTCTTCGTGAGCTCGAGGCCGAGGGTGAAGCCGCGATTGGGGATGAAGGGGAACGGGTGTGCCGGGTCGACGGCGATGGGCGTCAGCACCGGAAAGAGGTGCGTCATGAAATAGCTCTCGAGCCAGACCTGCTCGCCTTCGGTGAGCTGGTCCGGCGAGACGATTGAAAGGCCGGCATCGGCCATGTCACGGCTCAGGTCGCTCCAGCACGCCTGCTGCTCGGCCGAGAGACCGCCGACGTATTTGTTGATGGCATCGAGCTGCTGGGCAGGCGTCAGGCCGTCGTTGCTGAGATTGGAGACTTTCGCCTTCACCTGCCCATGCAACCCGGCGACGCGGACCATGTAGAATTCGTCGAGGTTCGAGGCCGAGATGGACAGGAAGCGCAGGCGTTCGAGCACGGGATGGCGGCGATTACGCGCCTCGTCGAGCACGCGCGTATTGAATTGCAGCCAGGAAAGCTCGCGATTGTAATAGCGAGCGGGCCCCTGCGGCGCTTCCGCCGGGGTCTCCTGCGAACCTGCTTCCATCTTTGCGCGCACTCGCGCTTTGCTGCCTGACACAGCCCTCTCCCTTGCTGCGAGGTCGCCCAAGGGCGGACCTCAAAAGGGACTATAACTGCCATTGCTTCACGACACTGAAATGTCGCGCATAATGACCGGCGTTCAATAGTGCTTTTTCTGGCCTTCTGCCCGTCGCAGGGCAGCCAGTGCCTCCGCAGCCAGCGGCCGGGTTACCGGTCGCTGCTGGGCCAGCGACAGCCGATCCAGGGCTTCGACAAGGTGCGCTGCGGCGGCAAACGAGCGGTCCAGCTCTCGCGCCATGTAGTGCACCACCGCCGGGGCGGCTGAGATCTGACGGTCGGCCAGGAGTTTGACGAGGACGGCCGTCAGGAGCGTCTGGTCCGGCGCACCGATCTCGGTCATGGCCAGAGCCCTGAGCCTTGATCGTAAATCGGGGAGCGCAATCGTTAGTTCCCCCGCCGGCGCGCGCGAGGTGAGCAGCAGGGATGTGCGCTGTTCGCGGGCCAGGTTGAGTAGGTGGAAGAGCGCCTGCTCCGAGGCAATAGCGCGATCGATGTCCTCGACAACGACAGCCGGCAGACCAATCAGCTCCGGCACGCGGTCCTGGTCGAGTTCCGCGGCGCCGAGCATCACGGCATTGGAGCGAAGCTGCCAGACGTGAGCGAGGTGGCTCTTGCCGCTCTGTGCAGGCCCGACGACGAGGGCCGACGACATCGACCAGTCCGGCCAGCGATCCACGAGCCGCACGGCCATCTCATTCGACGGCCCGACGAGAAAATCTTCTGCCCCGAGCGCCGGACGTGCACCCCAGTCGAAGACGAGCTGCTCGCGCGCGCTGCTCATGTCATAGGTTCCCCAGCGACCGGCGGAGGTGGCGGCGGGCCGCGGTAGATGTCGCTGTCGAGATAAAGGCGGAGCGCGAAGCGTACGAGCACCGCGATCGCCGCTGCCACCGGCACGGCAATGAGAATGCCGACGATGCCGAACAGCGAGCCGAACGCGAGCACCGAGAAGATCAGCCACACCGGATGCAAGCCAACACGCGGGCCGACAATGCGCGGCGACAGCACACCGCTATCCAAGACCGATACCGCGGCGAAGAACGCCAGGACCTTGATCAGGAGCATGAGATCCGGCCAGCCCTGCGCGATAGCAACGCCGCCGGCCAGAATGAGACCGAGAGCGCCACCGATGACGGGCACGAAGCTCATGAGGCCGACGGTTAGTCCGATCAGGAGCGCATAGCGCAGGCCGATCAGCGACAGGCCGAGCGAATAGATCACGGCGAGGATCAGGCAGACGGTGCCCTGGCCGCGCACGAAAGCGGCGATTGCATCGTTGATGTCGGCGGCCAGCGCGCGGATAGTCGGCGCATGATCGCGCGGCAGGGCCTCGTCAATGCGAGCGACGACGCGCGGCCAGTCGGCAAGCAGATAGAAGGCGACGACCGGCGTGATGAGCAGGAGCGAGAGCAGATTGACGAGCGCCAGTCCGCGATCCCAGACCTGCTGGACGGCCCATCCCATACTCGTCGTCCAGCTTTGGGTCATGCCGGCGAAACCGCGCTGGAAACTCGCGTGAATCTCGTCGTAGCGCCCGCCGAGCCAGGTGCGTGCGGTGCCCTCGACCAAGGCGAAGAGGCGCTTCAAGTCGCTCGGCAGCGTCTCGGCGAGCTGGCGAATTTGATCGACGAGGAGGGGGCCGATCAGGACCAGCACCAGCACCAGCGCCAAGGCTGCGACGATGATGATGAGCGCCGAGGCCGCCGTGCGGCCCATGCCGGTCCTGGCGAGCCGGTCGGCGAGAGGGTTCAGGAAGAACGCGATGGCCGCGCCGACAACGAACGGCAGCAGGATATCATTGAGGAGCCACACCAGACCCAGGGCGAGTGCCGCGGCGATGAGCCAGAAGGTGAGATGCCGGTTGGTGCGGAGGGTGTTGTGCGGCGCGCTGTTGTCGTCGTTCGCCACTGGGGCCCCCGTATAAGCAATTGCGTCGATGGGCAGCAGCTTGCGGGCAGCGGCGTGCGCTGCGTCCGCCCGTCTGCTTCAGCGTCCGTTGCCGGCCAGATGCGCGACCCATGTGCGCACATATACGGCAAGCGACGCCGCCGTCAGTACCGCCGTCAGCCAGATCAGCACAATCCTGAGCCCGCCGAGGCCGAGATTGAAGCCCTCATCCGCCAGCACGAGCGCCGCGAGGACGAGTTGGCTGACCGTATTTGCCTTGCTCACCGCGTGCGGCTGAATTGCGACCGGCTGGCCGATGATCCAGCACAATAATACCCCGAGCACGATCAGGATGTCGCGGGAGACGACGGCGATGACCAGCCACGAGGGCAATTGCGCCGCAACGCCGAGCGCGACGTATATGGAGACGATCAGCAGCTTGTCGGCCATCGGGTCGAGGTAGGCGCCAAGCTCGGTCTGCATGTTCCAGCGCTTGGCGAGCCAGCCGTCGACCGCGTCGGTGACGCCCGCGAGCACGAACAGCAGGAACGCAGTTCGCGTCTGCCCGCTCACGAGCAGCCAGAAAATAATCGGAATGAAGATGACACGGCCGAGCGTGATCAGATTGGGGATGCTCAAGTGACTGCCTGCATATCCTTCGCCGACCGCGGGCCAGAAGCCGTCGGTCGCGACCCGGTTCGCGGCGTCCCGCGAACCCTTCCGCCGCCGTTGATATCACCTCGAGTGGAAGCCCGCATCCATGACGTCCCAGGTCGGAATTTCTCAGCCCGGAACAATGTGGAACATTCAGTGCCGATGCTGGCCGGGTTTTGGCTGGGCTTTGCTGCCCGATCCGCGCTTGCGCAGCTCCGACCCCTCCGCGCCGAACTGATAGACGGCCACGACTTCGTCGCGCAGCGGTCCCGTAATGCGCAGCTTGATGGCCCAGGGGCCGTACATGTCGAGCTGGATGCGCGATTGATAGCGCCCCGGCTTGCCCGCGGGCTTGAATTCGAAGGGCGGCACGTTGTGCACCATGGGCATGGACGGCATATCCGCGCCAAGGACGATCGTCGCGCCTTCGAGGGCAGCGCCCGTGCGCGCATTGGCGAGGTCGAGCGTGCAGTCGTAGGCGAACTCGGGGCTCGGCAGAGCCTTGCAGTCGAGAGTTGCCTTCGCGCGGTCGGCTGCGATTGCCGGTGACGAGAGTGCTGCCAGCACGGCCGCTGAAATAATCAATCTGTGGATGGGCATTCGCGCTCCTCCCGGTCGTAGAGCTTCGCCCCACTACGGGAGCTTCGGCAGCGAATGTATCGTCGGTCGACGAACTGCACCAGATGCGGAGACTCGATGCCGCGCGCCTGATATCAGTCGGATTGACGGTCCGGCGCCGCGGCATGATCATGCGCTGCCAAACCTGCGAGGAAACCCATGCGATTGATCGGCATCCTGAGATCCCCCTACGTGCGCCGCACGGCGGTCAGCCTCAATGCCATGGAGATGCCCTTCCTGCTCGATGCGGTGCCGGTGTTCGACAAGCCGGAGCTGGTGACGCCGCACAACCCGCTGACACGCGTTCCGACGCTCGTGCTCGAAGATGGCGAGGCCTTGATCGATAGTTCGGTGATCCTCGATCACCTCGATGAACTGGCCGGTCCGGAGAAGCGCCTCGTGCCCGAGAGCGGTCCCGAGCGCCGCCATGTACTCAAGCTGACGACCGTCGCGCTCGGTGCCGTCGACAAGGCCGTATGGTCCGCCTACGAGTACCGCTTCCGCCCGGAGGAGAAGGTTCACAAGCCCTGGGTCCGGCACAACGACTCGCAGGTCGTCGCCGGCTTCGAATATCTCGACGCGATTGCAGCAAAGCTCGGTCCGGACGAGTGGATCGCGGGCACATCGCGCATGAGCCAGGCCGACATCACGACAGCCGTCGGCTTCACGTTCGTGCAGATCGTGCGTCCGAACCTTGGGCTCGCGGAGAAGGCGCCCAATGTCGCGCGTTTTGCGTCGCGCTGTGAGGCGCTCGAGCCGTTCAAGGGGGCGGCAATACCGGGCTAGTTGGACATCCAGCCCGTCGCCGTGATCAGTCCTGCCATGATGGGTACGAGCGCGTCGTCGATGGCCGTCCCGAGCGCTGTGAGCTTGGTCAGCCCGTCCGCCGTGTCGGCTGGCGCCTCGTCGAACTCCATGACGAGATCCTCGATCATCGCGCGGCGCACGCCCGGATGGCCGCTGAAGCCAAATGCGTTGGGGCCCACCTGGAAGAGTGCCGGGCTGCCATCCTCCTCCACGGCCAGGACAGTCGCATAGTCCGGCGGGCGGGCGCGATCGCGCATATAGACGACGCTTGGGAAATGCTCCGGAAGCAATCCGCCGAGTGCATCAGCCTGGACGTGCCGTGCTTCACCCACCGAAAGCGTGAGCGGGGCGGCTTCGACACCGCCGTCCGCAGCGAGCGCGAGTATTTGGCTGCCGATGCCGATGCCGATCACGGGTTTGCCGAGCATGAGACAGGCGCGAGCGAGCCGCACCTCGCTCTCCAGCGTCGGCAGGATCGGACCTCTTGCGCATGTGCCCCATGGACCGCCGCCGAGCAGGATGAGCCCGTCACCGACGACGGAGGCTTGCGGGATGCTTCCGCCGGTCGTGAAGGGGCGCGAATAGCCGAAACGTATGCCGCGCCCTTCGAGATGATCCTCGATCTGGCCTAGCCACTCGGACTGCGTGTGCTGAATGACGGAGACGTGCTTCATGGCCGGTTAGATCTCGCATGGCAGTGGCGCGCTGGCTATAGAGTGGCTGAAAGCGGCCAGGGGCCTAGCCATGAAGCTCATCATCTCCTTCGTCGTTGCCGTCGCCGAGAACGGCGTCATCGGTCGCGACGGCGCAATCCCGTGGTGCGTGCCGTCCGACCTGAAGATCTTCCGCCGCCTCACCATGGGCAAGCCGGTGATCATGGGTCGCAAGACATACGACTCGATCGGCAAGCCGCTCGAAGGCCGCGACAATATCGTCGTCACGCGCCGCGCGGATTTCAGCGCGGCCGGTGTCGAGCGTGCGGGCAGTATCGCGGAGGCGTTGGGCATTGCTCGTGCGCGGGCTGCGTTACGTGGTGTCGACGAGATCGCGGTGATCGGTGGCGCGGAGATCTTTGCGGCTATGCTGCCCATGGCCGGCCGCATCTATCTCACGCGCATTCATGCGCGCCCCGCTGGCGATACGTTCTTCCCCGATCCTGATCCGGCAATCTGGCGCGAGGTTTCATGCACGCCGATCGCGCCGGATGCTCGCGATACGGCCGCTGCCACGCTCTACACATGCGAACGGACCGCCTGAGAGCGGCCCGTCCGGTATTTTCAGCGGTGCGTGTGTGCGCGCGTTACTGCTTCGCCGTCTTCTTGGTAGCCTGCGGTGCCTTCGCAACCTGCTGCGGCATGCCACGCACCTGATTCACGAGGTTCGTGTAGGCGTCGAGGAACGCCACTGAAACAGTCTTGCCGATGTCGGTATTGGAGTAAGCGCCGCCGCCACCGGCACCACCCCAGCTCGCGCGCGAGAAGTCGAAGCCCGCGTCTGATGTCGAAGCCTTGCCGGTCGCGGCTGCAACCTGCACGCCCGTTCTGCCGCTCGTCAGGTAGATCGCGACCTGCGCTTCCTGCATTTTCACCGAGAGAGATCCGGCGACCGTACCCGCATATCCGGGCAGGAAGCGGCCCATGCCGCCGTCAAAGCCGCCAGCGTTCTCATTCTTGGAGATCACGTCCGGCGTCAGAAAATAATCGGCCCGCGCCAGTTGCGGACGCTTGCCCTTCCTGGTCACACCCTGCTCGGCCATGATCTTGTCGAGCGCTTCACTGCGGTCGACAACCTGGAAGCAGTTCGACTGCGCGATCATGAGGCGCAGCACGGACGACGGCGCCGTGAGGCCGGTTCCTTCGAGCGCCGGAATTTCCTTGTCGACCAGCGCGACAGTGCCGAGCGGCTGCTCGCACTTCGGAAGCTGGGCAGCCCTCTTTTGAGGTGCGCCTTCGGTGCCCGTCGCACTTGTCATGAATGCATCACTGCCCATCTCCGTCGACGAGCAGGCTGCCAGCGCAAGGCACGCACCAACTGCCAATGACCTGAAGAACATAGCCATCTCCCAACCGCAACATGTCCTGAGTTTCGCCCGCGACTCGGAACCACGGCGGGTGTGGCCGGACTATCCGCCCGGAAACGAGGGCTCGGCAATCGGCGGCCCTGTGGTACCTGGGGATCAATTATCTAAGCTCAGGATGCGTGACACTCTTATGCCACAGAGGGGAAAGTGGCGGCGGGCGCAACGTGAGCGCGAGCGCTCAAATCCGCGCTAGATGATCTCGTCCTCGTCCATGACGGGATCGGTGTCGGCGGCAACATCTACGGGGCGTACCGGCTTGTGCCGCTGGCGCTGGTGCTCGCGCGACCACGCAATGTGGAAGAGAGCATCGCCCATATTGACGATCGGCAGCGTCGTCGCGCCGATGATGATGCCGCGCACGGGTGAGCGCACTTCCATCTCGCTGTCGTCGTAGGGATTGGCGACGCAGCCGAGCAGATCGCCTTCGCTGACGGCGTGGCCGATCCGGCGGCCGCTACGGAACACGCCGCCGTCGGGAGCGCGTACCCACTTGGAGGCGTTGGCGAATACCGGTCCACGCTGCAGCTCCGCGGCTGGCGTCTCGATCTCGCCGCCGGGAAGCTCGATCAGGCCGCGCGCTGCCATGATCCGCCCGATCCCCTCGACGCCTGCCTTGATGGCGAACTCGTCGAAGCGCAATCCCTCGCCACCTTCGTAAACGAGCACATCCACGCCGGCCTGCGTCGCCGCCGCACGCAATGAGCCGTCCCGTTCCGGCGAGGCGAGCACGACCTGGACGCCGAAAGCCTCGGCAAGCGCGCGACAACCTGGGCGCTCGGCGAAGTCGGCGCGAATCTGCGGCAGGTTCACACGGTGAATGGCGGCCGTGTGGAGATCGACACCGACATGCGATCGGCGGATCACCTCGACCAGCATGATGTTCGCGAGGCGCGCGGCGAGCGAGCCTGTCGGCGAGCCGGGAAAGGAGCGATTGAGATCGCGCCTGTCGGGGAGATAGCGCGAACGGCCGATGAAGCCGTAGGCATTCACCACCGGCACGCAGAGCAGTGTGCCGCGCAAACTCGCCGGATCGGCGAAACGCAGCACGCGCCGGATGATCTCGACGCCATTGAGTTCATCGCCGTGGACGGCCGCCGAGACGAACATCGTCTGGCCGCTCTCGCGCCCATGGACGACGTGCACCGGCAATGTCACGGGCGTGTGGTTGGAGAGCTTGGAAACCGGGATATCGACGAGCGTGCGCGTGCCGGCTGGCACTTGCTGACCACCGATCTCGAAGGGCGCACGCGCGCTCACGGCCGCCTCAGCTCCAGTTGGGCGGCGGCAGCGATCCGACGCCGTCCTCCGCGGCCTCAGGTTTCCTCGTCGCCCTCTGGCACAGGACCGCCGATGATGCCGCTGACGTCGCCGCCGTCCTCTTCCTCCGACTCGAGGAAGGTCTCGTCGTCGTCGTCGCTGATCGCCTCATCATCGGTTTCGAGTTCGGCGAGCGCGTCGTCGGCCTCGGTATCGGGCGCGTCGCTCTGCGCCGCACTCTCGAACTCGGGCTTCTTCGCGGCCGCGCGGCGCGGCTTCTCCGCCGCGGCAGCGGCGACCGCTCCCACAGCAGTCGTGGTCATCATCTCATAGATCGTGCCGCAGATCGGGCAGGCGATCGGATCACGGTTCAGATCGTAGAATCGGGCACCGCAGGACGCGCTCTGGCACGTCCGCTTGGTGCCGCGCTCGGCTTTCATCGACATGGCTTGGCCTCACGCCTCAGGGGGCGGAACTTCGGATTTTTCGGGCCTGCTCATTGCCACGGGTGCCCGGCGGTGTCAAAAGCAATCCGCAAGTGCGCACGGTGCGCATTTTCCATCATCGGGACCCAATCGCCGCTTGCGCCGCCAGGGCGCGCCGCATAGTGTCCGCGCCGCCTTGCGGGACCGGCATGGGGCCGGCCTCCCCGATAGAGGTGCCGAACCAACGGAAGAGACCCCCGCCATGGGCTTTTTTGCCGACAGCTTGAACCGGATCCAGCTCTCCCAGACCATGGGGATCTCGGCCAAAGCACGCGCGCTGGCCGCCGAGGGAAAAGACATTATCGTCCTGAGCCAGGGCGAGCCGGACTTCAATACGCCGGAGAACATCAAGGAAGCCGCCATCCGTGCGCTGCGCGAAAATAAAACGCGCTACACGGACATTGACGGCATTCCGGAGCTCAAAGACGCCATCTCCAGCAAATTCAAGCGCGAGAACGGCCTCGAGTACAATCGCAGCCAGATTTCGGTCGGCACGGGCGGCAAGCAGGTGCTCTACAACGCGCTGCTCGCCACGCTCAATCCGGGTGACGAGGTCATCATGCCGGCCCCCTACTGGGTGTCCTATGCCGATATCGTTCTCCTCGGCGGCGGCAAGCCGGTCGAGGCTCCGTGCACGCTCGCCGATGGCTTCAAGCTCCAGCCAGAGGTTCTTGAGAAGGCCATCACGCCAAAAACCAAGTGGTTCATGTTCAACGCGCCGAGCAATCCGACCGGGGCTGCCTACACGCGCGAGGAGCTGAAGGCGCTGACGGATGTGCTCATGCGCCATCCGCACGTCTGGATTCTGACCGACGATATGTACGAGCACCTGATCTTCGACGGTCTCAAGTTCTACACGATCGCGCAGGTCGAGCCGGGGCTCTACGAGCGTACGCTCACGGTCAATGGCTTCTCGAAAGCCTACTGCATGACCGGCTGGCGCCTCGGCTATGCCGGCGGGCCGAAGCCGCTCATCGATGCCATGCGCAAACTGCAGTCGCAGTCGACCTCGAACCCCTCGTCGATCACGCAGTGGGCAGGCATCGAAGCGCTCAACGGTCCGCAGGATTTCATCCCGAAGAACAACGAGGCCTTCCGCGAGCGGCGCGATCTCGTCGTGTCCATGCTGAACCAGGCCAAGGGCATCAAATGCGCGACGCCCCAGGGTGCGTTCTACGTCTATCCGAGCTGCGAAGGCGCGATCGGCAAGACGACGCCCGGCGGCAAGCGCATCAACAATGACGAGGATTTCGTCACGGCACTGCTCGAAGATACGGGTGCGGCCACGGTCCATGGCGCGGCGTTCGCGCTCAGCCCGTTCTTCCGCATTTCCTATGCAAGCTCCCTGGACGTGCTGGAGGACGCCTGCCAGCGCATCCAGCGCTTCTGCGCCAGCTTGAGGTAGTCAGCCCGCCAAATTCCGGGCGGCCACGATACACGGACGGCAGAAGGGCGCCATCGAGCGCCCTTTTCGCTGATGCATTTTTGAGTACATTTACCTGCCCTTTGGTGGGCCTCGGTGCGAACGCTGGAGGGCATTGCAGTGGCAGCGATTTATCCGGTGATACTGTCCGGCGGATCCGGAACGCGGCTCTGGCCGCTCTCGCGGTCCATGTATCCGAAGCAGTTCATCCGCTTCTTCGATGACGGCGACCCGAGCTTTCTTGGGGCTACGGTTCGCCGCTTGCCGCCGGCCGCAGGCTTCGCGCCGCCGATCCTGCTGTGCAACAACGATCATCGCTTTCTTGTCCGCGAGGAGCTCGATCGGGCCCGCATTGTGCCCGAGGCCATCTATCTCGAGCCCGTGGCCCGTAACACCGCCCCCGCCATCGCGGTCGCCGCCATCGCCGTAGCTGCGCGCGATCCCAATGGCATTCTCGTCGTCATGCCCTCCGATCATGTGATCGATGACGGCGCCTCCTTTGCCGATGCCGTGCATCGTGCCGCGGCAGTTGCGGCCTCGGGGCGCCTCGTCCTGTTCGGCATCAAGCCGTCGTCGGCGCATACGGGGTACGGCTACATCCGCTGTGGTGCGCCACTTTCCGATGGTGAGGAGGCGCGCGCGGTCGATGCGTTCGTCGAGAAGCCGGACAAGGCGACGGCCGAGAGCTATCTCGCTGCCGGTACGTACCTCTGGAACAGCGGCATTTTCGTTCTGCACGCGCGCACGTTCCTCGATGAGATGCAGCGCCTCGCGCCCGACATCCTGACGGCGGCGAAAGGCGCGCTCGATAAGGCGCACGTCGATCTGGGTTTCCTTCGCCTCGACGGCAATGCTTTTGCGGCCGCGCCGGCGATATCGATCGACTACGCAGTCATGGAGCGCACGCAAAAGGCCGCGGTGCTTCCGATCGACGTCGGCTGGAATGATGTCGGCTCCTGGTCGTCATTGTGGGAGATCGCCGATCACGACGAGCGCGGCAACTATGCCCGTGGTGTGGCGATCATGGAGGATTCGACAGGCCTCTACGTGCACAGCGAACGCTCGCTGGTGGCAGCGATCGGTGTGAAGGATCTCGTCATCGTCGATACGCCCGACGCGCTCCTTGTTGCCGACAAGGCGCGCGCGCAGGACGTTTCGAAGATCGTCGCGCGCCTCAAGAGCGAGGGGCGCCGCGAGCACGAACAACATGTGCGGAACTACCGTCCCTGGGGCTTTTTCGAGACGTTGAGCACTGGGCCGCGTTTTCAGGTCAAGCTCTTGCACGTCAATCCCGGCGCAAAGCTCTCGATGCAGCGCCATCATCACCGCTCGGAGCATTGGGTGGTGGTGCAGGGAACGGCGAAGGTCGTGATCGGCGAGAGCGAGCAGCTCGTGCGCGAGAACGAGAGCGTCTACATCATCGCGACGCAATGGCATCGGCTCGAGAACCCGGGCAAGGTGCCGGTCGAAATCATCGAGGTACAGATCGGCAGCTACCTCGGCGAGGACGACATCGAGCGCACAGACGACATCTATCACCGCGCGCCAGACGAGACGCGCTGATCGGGCTTAGTTAGAAGCTCTGTCGGCTGACGCCCGCTGGCGACGCGTCACGCTGCACACAAGCGAACGGCAGAGGGACGTCCCATCGGGGGCGTCCAATGACGGCCGGATCCCAGTTGCCCCAATAGATGTTTGGTCCCGGAAAGAGGTGGGTTGGATCGACGTTGAATCGGTTCGGCTGCTCTGTCCAGCATTTGCAGATGTGCTCGAACGGGGTGAGTCCGTTGAGGGTCTTGAGACGCTTGGCGAAGTTGTAGGCCTCGACGAAGGCTGCGAGGTGAGCGCGTAGCTGCTGGTGGCTGAGCCCTCGCTCGCGAGTGGGTGTTGCTTGCCTGTTCCACCCCCAAACTCACATGTGGCGTATACGCACCTACGACTTCTGGAGAGGGGGGTAGAGCGTTGAATAAGCACAAATTGAGGAAATCTAACGCTTTATTCGAGTCTGAAACGGGGATATAGCAGTTTGTATCAAATTTTCTGGCGTGCATTCAAGATTAAGCAAGGCACCGTTCAGAATTAGATTCTCGGCGTTTGCGGGCGGTTAAAATGAGTCAGGCTTCGGTGGGCGGCGTCCCAATTGCGCAGAGGCCCTATTTAATTGATAGATTGTTTTCTTCGTTAACCGCTCCATCAGTTGAGCGGATTTGTCTTTTGCTGCTGTCCCTAGGGCAGGCCGCGGCGGTAATTTTCGCTGGCGGAGCTGCAAAGGTTCTTTATCTTGAGCTTGCTCTCGGTCAACCTCATGAATTCTGGCAGTATCTCGCTCTGGCCTCAGTGTTCGCGATAACGCTGCACTGTGTCTACAAGAGAATGGGTCTGCAGAGCATTGATGCACTGATGAACCCCACGATCGATTTCGGTCGTGTTTGGGGCGGTCTGTGCATCGCATTCATGGGCCTCCTCGGCGGCATGTATATGCTCAAGATCACCGAGGACTACTCTCGCGGTTGGTTCCTGGCTTGGTTTGCCATAAGCGCCGTGGGGGTCGTTGTCGTCCGCTGGTCTGTGCGGCGCGTGCTGCATCAGCTCATGGCCCGGGAGGTGATCAAGTCACGCATTGCCGTGTTGGGCACACGGGATTGCGTTGATGCATTGCGACGTGAACTCGAAAAGAGCCCGCTGCCATATGGTGTCGTGGATGGCTTCATCCTCTCGGATGTCGCCGAAGGCACCGGCGATGCCGATCAGGAGGTGTTGCGCCAGCTCGTTGCTGCCATGCAGAATGGCGTTTTTGCAAAGGTAGTCATCGCGCTTCCGGCGGTTGAGAAAGCGCGCATCAGGCAAGCTCTCCGTCGGCTTGCTCCTTTTGCGCCCGAGATCCTCATGCGCACCGATTTGCTTTCCTCGCCGGCACCAATCCATGAGGCGAAGCTCATCGGTGGGGTGCGAGTGGACGTAGTTAGTCCGATACCGGCCTCGGAGGCGTATCGGCTTGAAAAGCGCCTGTTCGATGTCGTAGTGGCGGCGATTGCGCTTGTGCTTCTCGCGCCGTTGTTCGCAGTTGTCGCATTGGCGATCAAGCTCGATAGCTCTGGCCCAGTATTTTTTCGGCAGCGCCGATATGGCCGAAATAGTCGCGTCTTTCGCATATTCAAATTCCGCACGATGACCGTGGCGGACGATGGTGACCGGATCATCCAGGCGCAGCGGGATGACGTGCGCGTGACACGCGTCGGGCGCCTTCTGAGGGCCACCAGCATCGATGAACTGCCCCAGATATTGAATGTGCTGCTCGGTCAGATGTCGATTGTAGGACCACGCCCTCACGCGCTTGTCCATGAAGATCAGTTCGACGATAATTTCGATCTGTTCTCGCGGCGGCGGCGTGTTCTTCCGGGTATCACTGGGTGGGCGCAGGTCAATGGTGAGCGCGGTGAGACGCGAACCCTCGATGATGTAGAGAGGCGGATGAACTACGACCTCTACTACATGGACAATTGGTCCATCTGGTTTGATCTGGAAATTATTGCCCGTACGTTCACTACTGTATTGCGGGGCGCTTATTAAGGAAATTGTATTGAGCTCTAGATAAGGAGTTTCTAGCGCAAGATCTGCCAATCGGGTAACCTGTGGCGTGCGCCCTGACTGACGGATTGTGTCCGCGAGCTATCGGTGCTGAGCTGTTCGGCTAGGCCTGCTCCACGCAGCTACTGAAGTCCATACGGAGGTCTGTGCCATGATGCTCGATATGGCGGACCTGTCGGACGGGCAGGTGCTGAAGGCTGATCTCTGTATTATCGGTGCGGGTGCAGCCGGCATCTCAATAGCTCTGCAATTCATCGGCCAAGGCTTCGATGTGCTGCTTGTCGAGTCGGGCGGTCGCCGTCAGGAGCCCGAGATGCAGGACATGTATGCTGGCACCGTTGAGCGGCCAGATGTGCACGCATCTCCCGATCGCTTTCGTTGCAGGCAGTTTGGCGGCAGCACGACGCTTTGGGGTGGCCGTTGCGTGCCGTTTGATCCCATCGATTTCGAAACGCGCAGCTATATCCCACATAGCGGCTGGCCCATCGCCTATTCTGAGCTTTTGCCCTTTTATCGCGACGCAAACGCGATCTGTGAGGCCGGCGCATTCGCCTACAGGATTGATGAGGCGTTCGATCGCCCGATGCGCCCGATGATCAAGGACTTCTCCAGCGAGAACTTCTCGACTGACCACCTCGAACGGTTCAGCAAGCCGACAAACTTCGCCGCTCGCTACGGCACGGCATTGCAACGCGCTTCCGACGTTCGCGTCCTGCTCCATGCAACAGCAACGCGCGCTACATTCGATGCGTCCGGCAAGGTTGTCGGCCAAGTCGAGGTTACCAACCTTGCAGGCAAAACAGCATCCATCCAGTCGCAATCCTTTGTGCTCGCGACAGGTGGGCTGGAGGTGGCGCGCTTGCTGTTGGCAAACCGCGACCGGCATCCGGACGGCATCGGCAACGAGCACGGTGTCGTCGGTCGGTACTACATGTGTCACATCGCGGGAACGATGGGGCGCATCAAGATCAATCGCCGGAACTCCGCCGTCTGGCACGACTACGATATCTCGGCAGATGGCACCTACTGCCGCCGGCGCTTCGCTCTTGCCGCGAATGCGCAGCATCGACATCGCGTCGGCAACTTCGTTGCACGCCTCCATCATCCCCAAATTGCGAATCCTGATCACCGTACGGCGGCGTTGTCGGTCGTGTTTCTTGGTAGCCGCCTACTGCCGTGGGAGTATCGAACGCGCGTGAGTTCTGGCTTTGACTCATCGTTGCGGGACTACGGGCGCCATATCGCCAACATCGCTGGCGACCCGCTGTCGGCTGTGCGCTTTGCCACACGCATGCTGACAGGGCGTTTTCTGGCCGAACGAAAGATCCCGTCGTTGGTTGTCGCCTCCAGGGCGAACCTGTTCAGCCTCGACTTTCATGGTGAGCAGGTGCCCAATCCGGACAGCCGCGTGATGCTTGATGCCGACCGGGATGCCTTGGGCGTCCCGCGTCTCAAGATCGATTGGCGTTACGCTCAGCAGGATATCGAGACGATCAGTACGTCGGTCCGTCTACTCGCCGAGGATATCGAGCGGTCTGGTGTTGGCACGTTCAACTACGACCCGGACACGGTAGAAGCCGAGATGATCCGTTATGGAGCTTATGGCGGTCATCATCTTGGTACCGCGCGCATGGGTAACGATCCACGGACAAGCGTCGTTGATGCGCAATGCCGCGTGCACGGCGTCGAGAATCTTTTCATTGCGAGCGCGGCAACATTCCCGACGTCGAGCCAAGCCAATCCTACATTGACTATCGTGGCTCTTGCCCTGCGCCTCGCAAAGCATCTGGCACATCAATTGCGCGGAGCGCGCTTGCCGTCTGACAATACCGCAACGTCGGTGGCATAGGCTCGACGGCCTGCCCGGTATCAATCCTCAGATCGGTCCTTGCCTCCACGCGCAGCATCACCGGCGCTCGGAGGCGACCTGTGCGAATAGCTCGCGCATGGCGGCGGCATTGACGTGAACATCATGAGATTTAAGTACGCGACGACGACCTTCCCGCCCCTTTTCCGCCAGCTCTGAAGCTGGAGCCTCGAGTGCCGCGATCATGGCGCGCTCGATGTCGTCTATGGAGCCGGCCGGAATGATCCAGCCGCATTGGTGATCAACGAGCTCAGGGATGCCGGCAATATATGTCGTGATCACTGGTCGTTCCAGTGCGAAGGCTTCCATGATCACGACGGGTAGACCTTCCGCGAGGCTTGGCAAGAGTAGGGCGCGGGCATTGCCGATCATCTGGCGGACTTCCGCATTGTCGCGCCAGCCCATCAGGACGACGTGCTCCTGCATCCCGTGGCGCCGGATTGCGTTCTCGATGGATGCGCGGTTTTCGCCATCTCCAATCAGGAGTACGCGCACTTGCGGATATGTACGGGTGACACGACTAGTCGCTTCGACGATTAGGGCTTGCATCTTTTGCGGCGAGAAGCGCCCGACGCAGACGAATGTGGCGTTGCCTTCGGGTGGCACAGAGCTGCGGGCAAATGTGCGTGTGTCGACGCCGCAGCGAACGATTTTGAGCTTGTCCCAATTTTCGATGCCCGCCGTGTAGGCCAGCTGCGCCCGGCAGAAATTTGAGATAGCAGCCACGAAGCGCGCGCCGGCAGCCTTTTCTCGAAGGGAAAGGCGATCCGTGCTTTCGAAGTCATCGGGACCATGAGTGGTGAAGCTGAAGCTCGGACCGCCTAGTCGGTCGGACAGCAACGCCACGGTTGTTGCGTTGGAGGCAAAATGCGTATGCAGATGCTGCACATTGTCTTTGACAGCCCGCCGTTTGAGGGACACTGCCTCCAGCATATACGCACCGTGACGAACGAGGCCGCCTCTGGCATTGCGAACCAGTCGCAGCCACAGACCGAGTGAGCGCAGAATGCCGATTGGGTTCGTTAGCACCTCGGCAATGAAATCTCTGATCAGCACTCCCGTGCGGCCTGTGAGGATGTAATGCGTGCGTGCCTGCTCGATCTTGTCTTTCTCGTCGACAAGTGGCTGCGGCCATTGGCGAATGGCGTAACGGGCGATTTCGACGCCCTGCGCTTCGAGCGCCTGGATCTCGTCGCGGATGAAGGTTGTGCTAATCAGGGGATATGTGTTCATGAGATATCCGATCTTCATTATTGAGGTCTCTAGCAATTTTGTGCGCCACTCCGCTCAGACGAACTCAAGAAGATATTCGGAGATTTTCATGATATGTTAGGGTGCGTAAATCTGCTCGAGAATTTGAGCAGCTGCTGGATTAAGTGGTAATACTGCTCGGCGGATATTTTCCTCGAGGTGATTGCCGGAAAACATAGACGCGAGCACTACGCCGTTGGGATTTGATACGAACGCTCTCTGGAGCAATAAATGATTCGTTGCGATCTCGGCGGAGTTGCCAAATCCCCCCTCTGCCAGCATCTTCAAGAGTTTCGGGTTCGCTGCGAGTTTACTCATTAGCTGCGCCTTTGCGCCAGCAACGCCGAACACAGAATGCGTGATGAAGCCTACCGGTCTTTCGAGCTGGCGCCGTAAGCGCGGTAACGGCGGTGCGGTTGGGGGATCCGCTAACTGCAGGATAGAGAAATCGGGGATAACGGCCGCCTTTTCGGCCGCCTGAAAGCTACCGGCAAGAGCCAGATAACGCGCTTGGCCGCGTGTCTTGACCTTCTCTAGGGCAGCGAGGATATCGTCACGGCCAAGATCCGCAGGGTCGGGATCGTGTAAGGCCAGTATATCAAGATAATCGGTTCCCAGGCGATCCAGCGACTTCTTTACGGACATTTCTATCGATGCCGCCGTCAGCGGAATTCTGACATTGCGAGTCGAAGGCAATTGTCGAAAGCGACGCCTCAGACCCTGCGCCAGGCTAACGACAGGTCTGCCCGCGCGATAAGCCATCTTGATCAGCTTATTATTCGCAGGTGTCGATAATCCGACTTTCGAGCAGACAATCACGGATCTGCGTCGACCGACAAGGAAGGCGCCAAGAATCGACTCTGCATCTCCCGCGCCGTAGGGAGGCGCGACATCATACCAGGTGACACCTCTAGCATATGCTGCCGAAAGCGCTCGGAGCCCTTGCTTCTTCGAAATGCGTGAGCCCAGCGAGGCGCATCCCATACCGATGCAGGATGCCTGGAGTTCAGTTCCGGGAATAGAGACAGTTCGCATCGAGCCCGTGCCTGGAGTTGTTCAATGTTTGGGGGCGTTGGAGTGTGCCGCGCGTCCTCCGTAAAGGTCGCGCTATATCCCCTCCCCACGCTTTATCGCACGTCGATGAACCTCCTGCTAGCGATATGCTTGCGGAGTTTCATCCCCCTTGCAAGCACGGACCTAAAGCGTCGGATGCGTATATCCCCATCGGCGCGTTGCGCAGCGTTCGTGGACGGTTCAGAATTTGGAACGATAATCTCGTCTATATGAAAGCTGAGGGTCGGCTTCTGGCATGATTCCCGCAACAAACATGCTTGGATGCCCGGGACGGGCTGTGCCGGCAGACGGAAAGGACCGTGCCGCATGACGCGACGGTAGTGCGGTGGGTAGGCGGGAAATGGTTGTCCAGATGCAGGTTGTGCATGCGAGTCGAGTGGCGAGCATTCCAAGTCGTTGCAACTCGAGACGTTTCGGGAGGGGCGCTTGATTGCGAACGGTACAGTCGTCCGCGGTATCCTATGGACGGTGGGTACCCATGTCCTCTCGATTGTCACCCGGTTCGGCTCCAATGTCGTTTTGTCGCGACTGCTGAACCCGGAAATCTTCGGCATGATGCTGATCATCAATACGGTGAGGCAAGGTGTCGAACTGAGTTCTGATGTCGGATTTGCCCAGAACGTCATCCAGAACAAGCGTGGTGACCAGCCGGCCTTCTTCAACACGGTCTGGGTGATGCAGATGGTGCGGGGCATCCTGCTTTGCATCATCCTGTTCTTCTGCGCCGCGCCAATCGGGCGTCTATACGCCGTTCCAGCCAGTGCGTTCGAATTGAGCGCTATGATACTCGCTGTGTCGGGTTTTGCCTCCACGTCACTGTTTCTGCTGCACCGAAATCTGCAGCTGGCTAAGTTCAACCTGTTCGAACTCGCTTTGGATGTCGTCAGCGCTGTATTGGTCGTTTCAGCCGCGATCCTGAGCCCGACGATCGAGGCGCTTGTGGCCGCGACACTTGTTGCGCAAGTCGTACGGACGGTGAGCAGCTATTTCCTAACCAAGGATGGCAACAGGCTCCAGTTCGTCAAAGCTTATGCTCTAGAAGTCCTGACATTCGGCCGATGGATATTTCTATCTTCGATCTTGATATTCCTGTGCGCCAGCTTCGACCGTCTGTATCTCGGTAAGGTCGCAGCTTTGAGCGTTGTCGGCGTCTACGGCATCGCGCGAACGCTGGCCGACATGCCGACGTTCCTTGCTGCGCGTATCGGCTACTCAGTGATTTTCCCGGTCGTCTCTTCCGCGCAAGCCGGTGAGCGGACCGATGTGCGTGTGCGCCTCTCAGGGATCCGATTCAAGCTACTGCTCATCGCGGCTGCCAGTGTCGCATTTGGCATCTCTATTGCCGACATTGCCATCGAGCTCGTTTATGATGTGCGATATCACGATGCAGGTTGGATGCTTGCGATCCTGCTCTTCGGGGTGTGGCCCGCCGTGCTTTGCTCCATCAACGAGTATGCATTGCTAGGTTTCGGCAAGCCATTGTACGGCGTCATCGGCAATGGCGTTAAGCTTGCCTACTACCTCATCGCGCTTCCGCTAGCTTTTGGCCAGCTGGGCATATTGGGGGCAGCGATTGTCATAGCAATGAGCGATCTGGGCCGCTACGTCGTCGTTGCGATCGGTCAGCGGCGGGAGCAATTTTCCTTCTTCACACAGGATGCGGTGGCGACATTGATTTTCTTGATGTTGATCGCTGCTATGTCATGGGCGCGCTCTCTGGCGGGCTTTGGCAGCGCATTCGATCGGGTTCCGCTGGATAAGCTGAGCTGAGCGACGGGGCTGAGGTGCTGAAAAAATGGCGATCGTCGATATCCTGCTTCCGGTACGAAATGGCGCCGATTACCTTTCTCAGGCCATTGAGAGCGTCCGCGGCCAGACGTTCCGAGACTGGCGCCTGTGGGTTCTCGACCATTGCTCTGTAGATGGAAGCGTAGAGATCGCTTATCGCCATAGCGAACAAGATCCGCGCGTGCAGGTTCGTACCCTTGAGGCCAATGGGCTGTCGGAACTGCTTAATATGGGACTGGATCTCTGCGATTGTCGCTATGTGGTGCGTCAGGATGCGGATGACATATCGCTGCCAAATCGCTTGGAGACTCTCCTCAACGCCATGAACAGCGATCCGGAGCTGGACCTAGTGGGCTCCAACGCTAGCCTCATTGATGCCGATGGCAAGCAGATCGGACGCGTCGATTACCCGATGGGCGTGAATGGCGTCAGGGCGAGCGCTTTATTCTCCACTCCCCTCCTTCATCCAACCGTCGCCTTCCGATTCCAAACGTTGAACGAACTGGGCGTGCGATACGGCATAGATTTTATGCGCTGGCTGCCCAGCGACCAGCGGATGAACGTGCCGGCGCTCGCCGAGGATTATTTCTTGTTCTGCCAGCTCGCATTTCTCGGTCGGTGCATGAATCTTGCCGACCGCCTAGTTCTGTATCGCTTGCACGGCAATAATGTTGGTGTCACAAAATTCCTTCCGCAGGCCCAAGTCGCCCTCGACATCTCTCGTTACGTTGTCGCCTCCTTGGCAGCGCGGGAGGGCGTGGATGCCTTCGATCCGGCGCCGTTTTGCAGCCATGCCATGCAGGTTATCGAAATCCCGGGACGTACTGATTTTTCGGGCGAGTATCAGCAGCTAGCTGACTTGATGAATAGGACCATACCACGATCAGAAGATCTGTCGCGTGAACTATCATTTCGCTCGTGCCTGGTAAACCGGTCCAAAGCTATTATGATTTATCGATATCAGAAGCACGTGCGCATGTTCGGCTACGATGGCGGTGAGTATTTAACAGTGAGATCATGGCTTATGCCTCGTGCGCTTCGCTCATTCAGAAAGCGGCCTTTTCTAACGCTTACGCCCTCGGGCTTGACTGCGACAACCTGAGCTGAGCAAAAATCTTGGGCCAAGTGTGCCGAGGAGTTCGAGCAGAAGCGTCAGCAGGCAACCGGATATAGTGAAATGGGTAGTGACCGCGCCGCTGCTTCTCCGGCACGTCCGTTGAGCGTCGCCGTGTGCATCTGCACGTACCGCCGCCCCGACATGCTGATTGCGCTCCTGCACCGACTTCGGAGTGAGGCAGCCGCGATATCTGATGACGTCAGAGTCGGCATAGTCGTGGTGGATGACGATGCCGAAAAATCCGCCGAGCTACCGGTCAAGGGGGCAGACACAGGCTTTGGCCTCAGTGTGCGGTATATCCACGCTGGAGGGCAAAACATAGCCATCGCCCGTAATTTGGCCCTGAATGCGGGTGTCGACATGGCGGGGCTTGTTGCCCTCATAGATGACGATTGTGTGCCGGCCGAGGGCTGGCTCTCTGAGCTGTTGAGAGTCTTTTCGCTCGGCGCAGCGGAAATTGTAACCGGCGTATGCCGCGACCAGTTCCCGGAATCCTACCCTTCGTGGGTTCACCGAGGTCCCTACTTTGATCCGCCGCTCGATGAGCCGGATGGCGCGCTCGTGACCACGGGATACATCAAGAATATTCTTATCTCCGCTGACGCGCTCCGCCGTACCGGTATTCAGTTCGACCCCGACTTTGGCCGGACCGGGGGAGAGGATGAGATGTTTCTTATTCAGGCCCGGCGACTTGGTTTCAGGAACCGTCGAGCAGCGCGTGCCATAGTTTACGAGCAGGTGCCTGTCAGCCGGCTTACATTCAAATATCAACTGAAGCGCCGGCTCTGGTACGGAAACACCGAATCTCTGACGACCGTTGCGGCTGGCACGGCATCGCGCCCGCGTGCACTACTACGCGGTGCGCGATTGGTAACGAACGCTTTGTTCCTGGTTCCAATACGGCTGATCCGTCGTCAACCGATGGAACTTCACTCCGCGGCGGCTGCTTTGCTGCAAGGACTAGGGCGAATTATGGGGGCCGTCGGCATCCCCGTGAACCATCGCTAGGTGTTTAGCGCCAGCATTTAATGGGACAGCGTTGCAATCCTAATCAAAGGATGCGCTCCTACGATGCAAGCTGGTCAGCATGGCGGGCCAGCACTGAGTACTAGCTGCCCTTGTGCCAGAATTGGTCAGTTAAAGAGCCCTTCTCGTACTCAGTGGGACGGGGCCTTTCCAAGGCGGACTTTCATGGGGGCCAGCAGCAGGATCTCCGCAAGCAGCAGTGCGCACCGGGCGTAGCGTGTCGCCAGCCGACGCGGGTTGGTGGCCAGACGCCATGCCCATTCTAATCCGTATCGCTGCATAAAGCCGGGGGCGCGAGTTTGAGCGCCCGTCAGGAAGTCGAGGCCGGCGCCGATGCATACGAAGCCGACATTGATGTTCCGCTCCACGGCACGTGCGGCGAACTGCTCCTGCTTGGGTGCACCCAACGCCACCAGGCAAAGACCGGCTCCAGACGCGGCGATGCGATCGAGGGCTGCGTCGGCTTCGGCACCTTCAGGGTCAAAGCCATGCGGCGGCGAATCTGCACCCGCAATGCGAAGACTAGTCCCGGCGCGCTCGGTCAGATAGGCCGTTGCGCCGGTAAGAACACTCTCGCTCGTGCCGTAGAGATAGATGGAAATGTCCTGCTGCGCCGCCGCCGCCGCCAGAGGCACGATGAGATCTGATCCCGGCGTCCGTTCGACATGGACACCCTGGCGGGCCGCGAGCATGGCGATCGGAGCGCCATCCGCCGTGATGTAGCGCGCCTTGGCGTATGCCTCACGGAAACGCGCAGAGCGGCGCAACTTGTCCAGATGGTCGAGATTCAGCGTGAAGACGGAGAAGCTCTCGTTCTGCTTCGCCGATCGTATGATCTGGGTGATCGCCTCGCCCAGGTCCGCAACGTTGACTGGCCAGCCGTCAATGGTCGCTATCGCCCGGGGACGCGAGGAGGTAGGGTCGATCATACACGTTACCAATTCTGCGCACTCTTTAATCGTTCATTAGTATACCGCCGCCCGAGAATCCACAATATCCGGTCGGCTGGACCGCCTATGATGTCTTCTTTCGGTACGCCTAGAAAAGAGGCGGCAACGCTTATCGGCGTATCCGCTGGTGTAGCAAGGCTCGGGCCAACCTTGCCGACCGATGATCAGGTGTGCGGACCGCGCGTCTCAGGATGTGGCCGAAATTCCAGCCCTCGAGAGATGGCAACGGTTGCCGTCCAAACACGCTTCCTACTTTTTGCTGGGACTTCGAAATGTTAAGCTTTCCGGCATTCATAGGTCAGCGGCTACTTAGAATGCCGCTGGAGGCAGGTCGCGTTGCAAGTTCGGTTTGCTATCCTGCCGCGTCTATTGGTTAATGTGTGTCAAGTTGTTTGGCCCAGCAATTGCTTTCGTGTGGGTGAGCCCGACAGGGCTGTTCTATGCCGTCTGGTTCGAGGTTGAGCATGGCGTTGCGTATGTATCTCATGGTCATGGCGGTTCTCCTTACCGCCAGTTCTGCTGCGCGGGGACAGGAGCCCGGAGGCTACCGCCTCGGCGTGCAGGATCGGATGCGCATTCACGTGCATGAGTGGCCCATACTGACCGGGGAGTTCACCATCGGCGCCAATGGCACTCTGGTTCTGCCCATGATTGGCAGCGTTCCCGCCCAAGGGCTGGAGGCCTCTCAGTTGGCGACCGAGATTGCTGAACGCTTGCGGATCAAGGCGGATCTGAGCAAGGCTCCCGACACGACGGTCGATATCTCTCAGTACCGCCCGTTCTATATCCTCGGTGGCGTAGAACGCCCCGGCGAGTACATCTATCGTCCGGGAATGCTCGTCGTGAGCGCGGTTGCGGTCGCTGGAGGTCTCTATCGTCCGCCGCGGACCTCCGACTGGGGCTTCGAGCGCGACGCCATAACTGGTCGAGGTGACTTACGCCTTGCGGCCATCAAGCGTGACGAATTCAAGGTGCGGGATCTGCGGCTGAAGGCAGAGGCGGCCGGCCTGGCGACGTTTCCTTCCGTTCCTTCGGACCTTTCGCCTGCGGCGCTGAAGTTCGTCGAGGAGGAACGGTTGCTCTTCAATGTCCGGCTCGAGCGGCACCGCAATCAGCATGAAGCTTTCGGGCAAGCGATTGCCTTGGTTGAAGGAGAGATCCAGTCGCTGGAGGGACAAATCGAAGCCGCGGACAAACAGCACGCCTCTGTTCTGAAGGAGCTCGAGGATACGCGCGCCCTCGTCACGCGTAACCTTGTGCCGGCGCCGCGTATCCTGCCGATCGAGCGGACGCTGGCTCAGATCGAGCGGGAGCAGAAGGAAATCCAGACCGCCATTATGCGTGCCCGCCAGCAGATTCACATTGCCAAAAGCCAGCAGGGCGCCCTGGACGACGAGCGTCGCAGCACGGCGGTAACGGAATTGCAGGCGCTGGAGGTCCAACGGAAGGAACTGGAAGAGCGGGTCGAGACGGCCGCACGCCTTATAGCGGGATCAAGTGCAATGTTGGCCAACCCGCAAGAACTGGCCGATACGGAGGGCGTAGCTAGTTTTATTATCATCCGTCATAAGGACGGTATTGCATCCGAGATAAGTGCGACGGAGACAACGTCGCTTGAGGCCGGGGACATCCTTAAGGTCTTCCGTCCACAAGATATTGGTGCTTCGCGGCGGTCGCGGAGCTCCGCCCCGGTTCGTTGACGCGGCGGGAGCGGGGCGTGAAGCCGTCGATTGATCTATTGTCCGCCGCACACAATGCTGGAAGCAGCGCGTAATGCTATACAAGAGTCCTGAGCAGTCGGCGTCCAGCTACAATCCTAAAGCTGGGGCGGAAATCACGAACCAGTTCGATCTGCGCTGGTTGATGGCCGCAGTCCTACAGCGCCGCTGGCTGCTCGTCCTCTTGCCGCTCGTGGCTATGACGCTCGCCGCCTTGTTTGTGCTTTTGCGCCCCCCGAGCTTCACAGCCTCGACACAACTGCAGCTGACCAATCTACGCTTGACGTTCAGCCGCGAGGACGCATTCTTTGCTGAGACCCATCCTGATCCGGCGTTCCTCGAGACGCAACTTCAGATCATCCGATCCGATCGCGTCGCGTTGAGTGTTCTCCGCAACTTGAAGATGCTCGCGCCGGACGCGCCGGTGGAAGAGAAGGCGACGGCACTTGAAGAACTTCGGCGCGGGTTTGCTGTCGACCGTGCGGGACTGAGCAATGTCGTTCAGATCTCCTATACGACACGGGACGCTGAAACGGCTGCGCGCGTGGCTAACGAGTTCGCGCTTGCCTACACGTCCGAGCTGAATACCTCACGGCTCGATGCAGCCCAGGCGGGCAGTAGCTGGCTGCGCGAACGTTTGCGCGAGGTGGGGCCGAAAGCACGGGTCATCGCAGAGGCCCTCCCTCCTCCGCACAAAAGCAATTTGCGCGGGATCATCATCATTCTGGCAGCTGGAGTGCTGAGTGGTGGACTGGCGGTGGCGGTCGCGATTGCGTGGAAGCTGATCGACCGCCGGGTGATGACACCGGAGGAGGCGGAGGTTGCCACGGGGGCCGAATGCATAGGCAGTGTACCGCGCCTGATGCTGCCGAAGCGGCCAAAGGCTAAGGGAACCTCCGCGACACAACAGGACAGGGCGGAGAGCGACTTTAGCGTCAGTTCTTCCGATTTCACCTACGCTCTCGATCATCCACATTCGCAAGCGTGGCATACCCTGCGCAACGTGAGAGCAGCCTGTCAGGAGTGCTTTGCAGGCAAAGGACTTCGCTACGTTGGCGTCACGTCGACCTTTGCGGGCGAGGGCCGATCCACCATTGCCGCCAATCTCGCTCTTTTGATCGCGGCAGGTAACAAGCGTACCCTGCTTGTTGACGGCGATATCTATGATCCAGGCCTGTCCCGCCGGTTCGCGAGTGATGGCCATACCGGGTTGATGGACTATCTTCGGGACGAGAAGGATAGCCTCGAGCGGCATGTGTTGATCGAGAGCCGCACAGGACTGCATTTTCTGCCTCTGGGGACCATTGGAGACGAGGCGGTCGGTGACGTCTGGACCGACAAGTTGCAGCGCTTCTACCTCGAAGCCAATGAAGCCTACGACTACGTCATTTTCGATATGCCCGCATTGTACCGGCTCGGCGATCTGCGGGCTTCCGCTCGATATATTGAGGGTTTTCTGCTGGTTGTCGGGTGGCAGCATGTGTCGACCGAGAGTATTCAGGTCGGCTTGCGCGCGGCGAGCGGTGTGCATGAGCGGCTGCTTGGCACGGTGCTGAACAACGTAAAGCCTTCCTCTGCTCGTTGGCTGCTGTCGCCGCAGACGAATTTCTTGCGGAGGCTGAACAACCCGCATACGTCCACGAACCTACCCGCCGCAGACGATCAGCACTGGAGCCGATACACCAAGGGGAAGAAGTGGGTACTTCGTTTACTGGGAGCCGCCATTCTAGCGGCCGCTGCCATTGCTGCTGTGGTTTAGACGTTCATCAGCGCGCATTTCAGACGATAGAGAAAATACATTCTTGAGGTTATGCGGCAGTATGTTCGTTGAAATTGCCTCGGTATAATCGAATGTGCGTTTGCGGGCACGATCGATGCAGAACAAATTTCCGACTGGCAATCGCTAGGCAGGATTAGTCAATGGTACACGAGTCGAATGCCAATGATATTGCCATCATCGGCCTGGCGCTTCGGGTGCCTGGCGCCAGCAATGCGCAGCATTTCTGGGAGAATCTACGCGGCGGTGTCGAATCCATCGAGACGCGGACGTCCGAGCAGCTCGTAGCCGCTGGAGAGTCGCTCGAGCGCATCCGACGCAAGAACTATGTGCCGCGTACGGCGCAGCTTCCTGCCATGGCTGACTTCGATGCGGAGTTCTTCGGCTTCAGCCCCAAGGACGCCGCTATCATGGACCCCCAGCACCGGCAGTTCTTCGAATGCGCGTGGGAGGCGCTCGAAGACGCCGGACGTCCGCCGGAGAGCGCGGCCGGGCCAGTCGGTGTTTTCGCTGGTTGCGGCATGGGGAGCTATTTCTACTTCAATCTGTGCAGCAACCGTCAACTTGTCGATCAGGTTGGCATGTTCTTGCTGCGGCACACCGGAAACGACAAGGACTTCCTCGCGACGCGGGCCTCCTATCTGTTCGATCTGCGTGGGCCGAGCGTAAACGTTCAGACCGCCTGCTCGACGTCGCTGGTCGCCGTGCACTATGCCGCTCAGAGCCTGCTCAGTGGTGAGTGCGACATGGCACTCGCCGGCGGCGTTACGATCGAGCTGCCGCACGGCCGTGGCTATTTACATCAGGAAGGGGAGATCCTCTCGCCTGACGGTCACTGCCGCGCCTTTGATCATCGTTCGGCCGGCACGGTGTTTGGTAGCGGCGTCGGGGTCGTAGTTCTGCGTCGTCTGGCGGATGCGATTGCTGACGGCGATCCGATCCACGCCGTAATCAAGGCGACAGCTATCAACAACGACGGCGCCGGCAAGGCCAGCTATCTTGCGCCGAGCGTCAACGGTCAGGCGGAAGCCATCGTTGAAGCACAGGCGCTGGCGGGCGTCGGCCCGGACACTATCCAGTATGTTGAATGTCACGGCACCGGCACCAGCATCGGCGATCCAATCGAAATTGCGGCATTGACCCAGGCGTTCCGTGTCGGCACGGAAAAGACGGGCTTCTGCCGCGTTGGTTCCGTCAAGTCGAACATTGGCCATCTAGACACTGCGGCCGGTGTCGTCAGCCTGATCAAGGCTGTCCTGGCGGTAGAGAACGGCGAGATCCCGCCGAGCCTCGGTTACGAGGCGCCCAATCCGGCAATCGACTTCGCCGCGAGCCCGTTTCTCGTCGCCGACAGATTGATGCCTTGGCCTCAGGCGAGCGGCCCTCGTCGCGCCGGGGTCAATTCTCTCGGTGTCGGTGGCACAAACGCGCACGTCGTCATTGAGCAGGCGCCAGCGCGCGCGCAGCCGGCTGTCAGCTCTGCCGCGCTCCCGCAGCTGCTCGTGCTCAGCGCCAGCAATCGCAAAGCCCTGGATGACGCGGGACGACGTCTGTCCGATCACATCGCGGCGAGCCCCGAGCTCCGTCTTGAGGATGTGGCTCATTCACTGGTCGTGGGGCGCCGTCGCTTCAGTCAGCGTCGCGTCGTTGCGGTTGCCGATCATGCTGATGCGATTGCTGCATTGGGCCAACCGGAACTGCGTCGCGGTTCAACACGCACAGCCATCGACGGGGTGTCTGGAGCAGTGTTTTTGTTTCCCGGAGGCGGTGCCCAGTATCCGGGAATGGCGCGTGAACTCTACGCGCGTGAGCGCATTTTCGCGCAAGCCGTTGACGAAGGCCTGTCGTTTCTGCCGCCCGACTTGGGCGCGCGCATCCGAGACCTTTGGCTCGGCTCGTCGGATAACGCTGCGAAGGAATTCCTGCGCCCGTCATTGCAGCTGCCGGCCATCCTGATCGTCGAGGTTGCACTCGCCCGGCTGTGGCAGGCTTGGGGCCTGAAGCCAACGGCACTCATTGGCCATTCCATGGGCGAGTACGCCGCTGCGTGCATCTCTGGTGTGATGTCGTTCGAACGCGCCGTCCGGCTCGTGAAGTTGCGTGGCGAATTGTTCGACGAGATTTCAGGCGGCGGCATGCTGAGCATCCAGCTCGCGGCCGACCTCGTGCTGGCTCGCTTGCCTGAGACATTGGATATCGCATCGATAAACGCACCAGAGCTGTGCGTCGTATCGGGTAGCGATGCGGATCTGGAAGCGTTTCGTCAGGCACTCGTCGCTGACGGCATCGAGGCGACGCGCGTTCCCATCAACGTTGCCGCCCACTCTCGTCTGTTGCAGCCCATACTCGGTCGCTTTGAAGCTTTCCTGCGCGAAACGCCGCTCGCCCGCCCGCAGATCCCAATCGTCTCGAATTTGACCGGCACTTGGATGACGCCGGCCGAGGCGACCGATCCCCTTTACTGGGTTAAGCATCTGCGATCGACAGTTCGCTTCGCCGACGGCTTAGCCACTCTCGGCGCGGACAAGGCGCGCCTTTATATCGAATGCGGTCCAGGGCGGACTCTCTCTTCGCTTGCCAAGGCACAAGGCATCGACGCCAACGCGATCATCAGTTCGCTGCCGCATGCTGATGAGCGCGCCAACGATCACCTGTATTTCCTGACGGCGCTGGGAGCGGCGTGGGCGATTGGCCTCGAGCTGCCGATTGAGCGCCTATGGGCCCATGCCGATGTGCAGCGCGTTCGCCTTCCGAGCTACCCCTTCCAACACCAGCGCTATTTCTTCGAGCGCTCCTCTGCAGGCACTGTGGAGACCGACCGTGAAGTAGCGGCACGACGACCTGATATCGCCGACTGGGGCTGGGCCCCCTCCTGGAAGCCCGCTTATGCGGATCAGGCGATCGGCACGGACAAGGTGCCTGGCTCCTATCTCGTATTTCTTGATGATACCGGCGTTGGCGATGAACTCGTCGCCCAACTGCGAAAAACTGGACATCGCGTCACGACCGTGGCGCTAGGCGACGCGTTCTCGGCTAAACCGGACGGCAGCTATGTACTGTGTCCTGAGCTTGGCCGAGAAGGCTACGATGCGCTGCTGAGCCACCTCGCTGAGACGGAGAATGTTCCAACTCATATCGTGCATCTGTGGCTGCTGACCGGTGATGAGCATTTTCGCCCCGGCTCCAGCTTCTTTCATCGCAACCAGGAGCGCGGCTTCTACAGTCTGCTATTCCTGGCCCAAGCGCTGGGCGACGCCGATATTTCAGCTGACATACAGATCTCGGTACTCACGAATGGTATGCAGCGTGTCACCGATGAGCCGCTGATCCACCCGGACAAGGCGACTGTTCTTGGTCCGGCGCAAGTCATGCCGCGCGAGCTGGCGAACATTCAGGTTCGCGTAATCGACCTTCCGGTTGCGGCGGCTCCTCGCACGCCGACGTTGCTCGAACGCGGACGCATGGTGTTGGCGGGCGGCAGCAGTGCTACGGCTGATGCAAATCCGGGACGGACATCCGTTGGCATGTTCTGGGACGATATGTTCGCCAGTCCGGCAAGCGAGATCGTAGCCTATCGAGACGGGCGCCGTTGGGTCAGGACCTATCGCGAAGTTCCGCTGGAGGCGGCAGACGAGGTGGCGAGCCGCTTTCGCGAGCGCGGTGTTTATTTGATCACGGGAGGCCTCGGCGATCTGGCGCTGGCGTGCGCCCGCGATCTTGCGAAGTCTTATCGAGCTCGCATCGCCCTTATGGGGCGCCTTGATCTGCCCGATCCCCAAACTTGGTCGGATTACCTCGGAGCCCTTGGTAGCAGCACGCGCATCGGACGCGCCATAGCCGCTATCAGGTCGATCGAGGCGGCCGGCGGCGAGGTAATGTACGTCCGTGCCGATGTCACCAATCCTGATGCCGTTCACGAGGCGGTGCGCGACGTGAAAGCGCGCTTCGGCGCCATTCACGGGGTTCTGCACGCAGCCGGCGTCGTGAAGGATGGTCTCATACAGCTCAAGTCGGTGACCGAGATCGAGGACGTGCTGTCGCCGAAGGTGCTGGGCACTAAAGTGCTCGACGAGGTGCTCTCCGGAGAACGGCTCGACTTTTTGGCGCTGTTCTCGTCGACCAGCACGGATACGACCCCGGCAGGTCAGGTCGACTACGTTGCCGCCAACGCCTATTTAAATGCCTTCGCCGAGAACCGGACAGGCAAGGACGGGCCTCATGTTGTCGCCGTCCATTGGGGCGTCTGGAACGACATTGGTCTTGCAGCGCGTGCCATCCGTGACGCGGAAAGCGACGGACCGCGCTTGGTACGCGACGGGGCCATCCAGCCGCTGTTCGAGGAGCGCGTTCAACAGGAAGGCGCGGCCGACTGGCTCGAGCTGCGTGCCGATCCCGCTCGCCATTGGCTGCTCGCCGAGCATCGGCTGCGCAGCGGCGAGGCCGTTTGGCCCGGGACCGGCTACCTAGAGCTGGTTGCCCAAGCGGCGCGCGAATTCGGAATCGCGGGCGCGATCGAGATCAACGATCTGAACTTCTTGCGGCCGCTCCATGTGCCGGATGGCGTGCAGCGAAATGTACGCGTCGTCGTTCGTCGTGACGGCCAGCGCTTATGCTTGGCCGTCGAGAGCAATGTCGATACGAGCCAGGGCGCAGCCTGGCTACGCCATGCTGAAGCTTTTGCGGCGCTGTCGCGCGAGCCCCAGCGTCCGCAACTTGATATCCAAGCGTTGAAATCGCGCGCGCTCACGTCACGCTGCGACAACGGTCGCGCGATCCCGTCGGCACAGGATATCCATCTTCGTTTCGGTCCACGTTGGCAGGTTCTGCGCGAACTGCATTTGGACGAGAACTCGGCACTGGCGCGGTTGCAGCTCGATGACGCCTTCACCGGTGATGTGGCGCGCGGCTTTATGGTGCACCCTGCCCTGACTGACATCGCGACCGGCTACGCCATGGAGCTGATCCTTGGCTACTCCGCCGCGGAAGGGCTGTGGGTGCCAGTGAGGTACAATCGCTTCCGTCTCTATCATCCGCTGCCGGCGGCCGTCTGGAGCCTTGCGAAGCTAGCTGAGGACAACGAGCTCGGTCCGGGCTTCGCTACGTTCGACATCACAATTGTGGACGAGCATGGACGGGTCGTGGCAGTCGCTGAAGGCTTCACTGTCAAGCGGCTCGAAGCCGGCACTGATTTTTCGTCAGCGCTCCACGATACTACCGGAGCTGTTCCGGTTGCGGCAGCAGGTTCCGCGGCTCGCGAGTTATCCCCTGCCATGGTCCGCCTCGCAACACAGGTCGATCAAGGTATTAGCGAAGACGAGGGAGGCGAAGCGCTGCGGCGTGCCATTGCTTCCGGCTTGCCTCAAATCATCGTCAGCTCGATGGACCTTACGGCGCTGCAGAGAGCTGCTGCGCATCGCGAAGAAGACTCGGCTGCCGTCGCAGGTCTCAGCCGTCCGAATCTCGACAAGGAGTTCGTCGCGCCGAGCACCGACATTGAGAAAACGCTGGCGGGCTTCTGGTCGGAGTTGCTCGGTATCGATAAGATTGGCACCGCCGACAGCTTCTTCGATCTCGGCGGTCACTCGCTGGTCGCCGTGCGTCTGTTCCGCATGATCAAGAATACCTATTCCGTCGAGTTCCCGATTTCGGTGCTCTTTGAAGCGCCGACCATCAAACAGTGCGCGCAGCTCCTCGAGGCCAGTGGCGCTGGGCAAGCCGTGTCATCGGATGACGCGACCGCCATCCCGAGTCCCCCCGAAGCGAAGGCGCGGTTCACACATCTCGTTCCGATGCACACCGGGCGCTACCCACACGAAACGCCGCTGTTTATTTGTGCTGGGATGTTCGGCAACATTCTCAATCTCCGACATCTTGCCGTGCAGATCGGGCATGAGCGACCGGTTTATGGATTGCAGGCGCGGGGTCTCTACGGCGATCAAGCTCCGCACGAGACCTTCGAGGAGATGGCAGCCAGCTATCTTCAGGAAGTGCGCGCCGTGCAGCCGCATGGTCCATATCTGCTCAGCGGCTTCTCGGGAGGCGGGCTCGTCGCTTACGAGATGGCGCAGCAGTTGCTGGCGGCCGGTGAGTTGGTCGACATGGTCGTGATGCTTGATACGCCATATCCGGAGACGGTCGAGCTGTCGGTTCTCGATCGAGTATCTATGAAGCTGCAGGATTTTCAGCGCGACCGGGAGCTGTTCATAGGCAATTGGAGGCGGAAACGTGCAGCGTGGCTGCAACGGGTGCGCCAGTCGCGTTTGCAAGTCCAGCACACGTCCGAGCAGTTTCACAACAATGAGATCGAGAGCGCCTTCCGCCGCGCGCTTGTTCGCTACCGGGCGCAAGCTTACGATGGACCGGTTCTCCTTCTGCGGCCGAAACAGGAGATTACGTATCGATTGCGCAATGGTCGCCACCTTCACGCCGAACGTACCATTCTCAAGCCGGACAACGGATGGACACCATTCATCCGCGCGCTGGAGATCAAGGAAGTGCCTGGCGATCACGACAATATGGTGCTGGAGCCGAATGTTCGCGTTTTGGCGTCCTACATGCGCGACGCGCTGCGAATGGCGGGCGCGGCGCCGAGACATGAGGTACTCGCGGCGGAATAGAACGCCGCGGTAACTCGTCATGTGTGTCTCCAAGACCTTGTCTGCTGAAGCGGAGTGACCCGGGATGTGTGGCATTGCCGGGATCATCGGCCGGATCAGTGACGCCAACAGGCAGGCAGTGCGGGCTATGTCCCGCAACTTGGCCCATCGCGGCCCGGATGGTGAGAACTTCTTCGAGAGTGCGTCCGACAGTCAGGGTGATGGGGTTCTATTCGCGCATCGTCGCCTATCGATCCTCGATTTGTCGACCGCTGCATCTCAGCCGATGACTGATGCCGTCACCGGACAGCACACGCTCACGTTTAACGGCGAGATCTATAATTATGTCGAGCTGAGAGAGCGGCTTCAGTCGCAAGGCCAGCGCTTTCGCAGCAGCGGCGATACGGAGATCGTCTTGCGCCACTTGGCCCTTGGAGGGCACACGGTGGTTGGCGATCTGCGTGGCATGTTCGCGTTCGCACTTTGGGATGACGCGAAGCGCCAAATCCTGTTGGCTCGCGATCCGATGGGGATCAAGCCTCTCTATATTCTCCGAAATTCCGACCCCAGCGAAGCGCGCGAATGGTCGCTGCTGTTCGCATCAGAGATTCGCGCCATCCTCGCGTGTGGCTTATTGAAAGCGCCGCGGCTCGATCCGACGGGAGTTGCCAGCTTCATCTGGAACGGCTTCGTCCCGGGGCCGAACACGATTATAGAAGGCATAGCACTCGTGCCGGCCGGACGGGCCTTGGTGTTCGATCTCGGCGGGTGCGAACAGTCCAGTGACGCGTTCTGGTCCATGCCAGGGGCGGAGGCGCCCAAGACATCCACGATTGGCGATGTGCGGAGGACGTTGCAGGACAGCGTCAGCTTGCATTTGGCGAGTGACGTCCCGCTTGGTGTGTTCCTGTCGGGGGGCATCGACAGCAGCGCGGTTGCTAACTTGGCCGCGAAGGCGTCGCCCTCGGAGGTCCAGACATTTACGCTCGCTTTCGATGAGCAAGACTACGACGAAGGTCCGTTTGCGCGTGCCATCGCGGAAGCCATCGGCACCCGGCACAATGAGGTCAGGCTAACCGAGCAGAGCTTTATCGGTTCCCTGGATCAAGCATTGGAAAGCATTGACCAGCCTACGTTCGATGGCTTGAACTCGTTCTATATCTCGCAAGTCGTGCGCCAAGCCGGCGTTAAGGTGGCACTGACGGGGAGCGGAGGCGACGAGCTGTTTGGCGGCTATAAGAGCTTTCGTGATTTGCCTCGTCTTCAGGCCATCTCGAAAGCACTGTCTTGGCTGCCGCAGAGCGGGCGTATTGGCCTTGCCCGAGCGATTGCTCAATTTGCGGATCGCAATTCCGCCAGCGTGGGAGGCCAGGTGAGGTGGGCGAAACTGCCGAGCATGATGGCTAATGCCGGTGATCTTCTGGCAGTCTATCAGCTCGCCTATGCACTATTCGTCCCGGACTTCCACGCCAAACTTTTGAATTGGCAGCCATCCGAAGTTGCCAGTGGCCTACCCGATCCGTTGCGGCGAGATCTGCAGAATGAAATCGCCGGCCATGAGGCTTTGTCGGCGCTCGGAATCCTAGAGCAAAGGCTCTTTCTAGGAGAGCGGCTACTGCGCGACACCGACGTGGCGAGCATGGCTGTATCGCTGGAAACCCGCCTGCCGCTCGTCGACAGCGCCGTTACCGACGCCGTGGCGCGCTTGCCGAGTAGCGTGCGCTTCGCGCCGCTCGGTCGCAAGCAGCTTCTTCGTGATGTTGGCCTCGAAGGTCTCGATCCAAAGTTGTTCGAGCGCCCCAAACGCGGCTTCGAGATGCCTTTCGATCGCTGGATACGCCAGAGCTTGGGGGGTGAGATGGATCACGTCATGCGCGACGGGGCGCTTTGCGCAAGATGTGGACTCGACGGCAATACCGTGGGGCAGCTGTGGCAGGCGTTCCAGGAGGGAGCCAAGGGGATCTACTGGTCGCGCGTCTGGGCGATCTACGTGTTGTTGCGATGGTGTGAGCGCCACGCGGTGCGTGTGCACTGAGCAGGCGGCAGAGTAGCCTTTGTGGGATGCTTGGATACGTGCAGGTTCATAAATGACGAACGATAGCGCTACTGTGGCCAGCAAGGTTCACGTTCCCACCGGAATGCGAGCGGGCAGCTATTGTCTCATTACGCCCTGTCGTGATGAGGCCCAGTATGGGCGGCGGACCATCGAGGCCGTGAAGAACCAGACTAAGCCGCCGGCGCTGTGGGTGATCGTGGATGACGGCTCGACGGATGCGACGCCTGAAATCCTAGCCGAGTATGCTGCCCAGCTGCCCTATGTGCGCATCGTTCGCTCCGATAATCGCGGGTTCCGGCATGTGGGCGCCGGCGTCATGCAGGCATTCTACAGGGGCGTTGATGCGATCAGCCCAGAGGAATGGAATAGCGTCGAATACATTTGCAAACTCGACCTGGATCTCGATTTTCCGCCCAACTACTTCGAGGAGGTCATTCGCCGGATGGATGCCGAGCCGCGGCTGGCAACCGGTAGCGGCTCGCCTTATTTCACGGGTCCGGATGGGAAAATGATCAGCGAGATGTGCGGCAGCGAGAACTCGGTGGGTATGATCAAGTTCTACCGCCGCAGCGCCTGGGAGCAGATCGGTGGCTTCATTCGCGAACTTACTTGGGATGCCATCGATTGCCATATCTGCCGTCTCCACGGCTGGTACGCCCAAAGCTGGGATGATCCGAGCATTCGCATCCATCACTTGCGACCGATGGGCTCCAGCCAGAAAAGCTGGTGGACCGGGCGTATTCGCCATGGCAAGGGGCAATGGTACATGGGCACCGCGCTTCCCTACATGATTGTCAGTGGCGCATTCCGCATGAGCCGACCACCTTACGTCGTTGGCGGTCTCGGTATGCTCTGGGGCTACCTGGGGGCTATGTTCACGAGAACGCCCCGCTTCCCCGACCCCGAGGTGCGCCGCTTTATCCGGCGATATCAGTATGCATGCTTGCTCATGGGAAAGGAGCGGGCAACGAAGCGTCTCGACAAGAGGCAGGGTGATGTCTGGCATCGAGGACGCATCAGCAATGCGGCGGTCGCCAGCCCGCGGGAGCGGATGTAGGGCGTTTGTCGCGTGATGCTCAGGCAACCGAAAGCAGTGTCAACGGATAGATACGTTACAGAGCGGCCACAGCGAGGAGTGGATGCGCTCATGAAGGTTACTGCGAGTGTATTTGTTGGAGCCCTCACTTTGTCGCTGATGGGGCCGGCTGGTGCAAAATCTGCGACAGGACCACTGGAGCGCAACATGCCGGTTCCCCAACGCATGTTCGTTTCCGGCCACAGTCTTACGAATGAGCCGATACCCAGCAATGTGGTGAGCATAGCTGCGGGCTTCGGTTTCCAGTTGGCATGGAATCGCCAGCACCTCGAGGGTTCGTCCATCAAGCAGCGCTCGCGTGGCAGCGCATCCGGGGATCAGCCGTGGATCGGTTTCGCGGCAGGTTTAGATCGAACTAATCGACCTATCGACGTCCTCGCCGAGTTTCGCCGACAGCAAGACGCGCCATACGATGCGCTGCTCATCACCGAACAGCACAGTCTACTCGGGTCACTCGTGTGGAATGACACGCCTGCGCATCTGCGCCATTTCCAGGATCGTTTCCACGCCCACAATCCAAAAGGAGTAACCTACTTTTTCGAGTCTTGGATGTCCCTCGACGACAAGAGCAACCCTGCACGCTGGGTTTCGTACGAGCGGGCTGCTGCACCCGTCTGGCAGTGCATCGTGGGACAGATGAACGAAGCTCTGGCCGCTGAAGGGCGGGGCGACCGCATCGTCTCATTGCCGGTTGCGAGCGCACTGGCATACTTGATCGAACGAGCGACGCAGGGCACGGGCATCGAGGGCATTACGCTGACAACGGTGCGGTCCACAGTCGATAGTCTCGTGTCGGATGATGTTCATCTGACCCCCCTCGGAAACTACTACATTTCGCTGGTGACGTTTGCTTTGATATTCGGTCACCCGGTTCAGGGTGCGTGGCAGCCTACTGGCATCACGGCGCAGCAGGCCGCAGTACTGCAGGCTGTCGCAGACGCGTTCGTTCAACTCCCGCAGGCGCCGACGAAGTCGTTGGAGGCGTGCCGCTCTTACGTCAAGTGGTCGTTCATGTGGACTTACCTCGGCTACACCAACCGGACGAACTGGCGAAGGGAGCGCGGCTATCTCGGCTCACTCTATTTTCGCACGAAGCTTGTCATTCAGTGGTGGTGGCTGTTCTCCAGCAGCAAGCCCGAAAACCCTTTCGCGAAGGCTGCGTACTTGCGGCGGTAACAGATTTGATCTGCACCATGACGCCGCGCGCCGTATTGAGCCAAACTCTGCAGACGATGTGTTACATGAGCGCGCGCCCAGCGACGGGCCGCTCGGATCGTATGCGACCCTGATATACAGCTGACGTTGTCGCGCGCGCGACCTTCACTTGATGTGCGAGGCCGAATGTCATGCCAAAGATGATCGCCAGGACGTATTGAACCTCTTTGATAACGATGATGTATTCGAGCAGGGAATGCAGCGCCACGGTGGCCATTGCTGCTCCCAGCCCCAACAAAAGATCGCCTCGCGGGTCGCGGGGGGCCATCCAGCTGTATCGAAATGCAATCGAGATCGGGAAGACGATCAACAGCGTGAATGCGATAAAACCCAAATAGCCGGCTTCGGCGGCGTTGAGATAGTAGGCATTGTGCACAATGTTGTTGAGGCTGCCTTCCGTCGGCGCCACGCCTGAGCGAATAGAATAGCCATAGTGTCTACCGACATAGGGGTAGTGATTGGCGCCGACGCCGAACGGACGGTCGGCCAGCATGGCGAGGGCCGTGCGATTGAATGCAGCGCGCTCGTCGTACTCGTCTTCCATGAGTGGAGCCGCTTCGAAGCGCTGCTCAAATGACGAGTAAGCAATGGGCGCCAGTATCGCCACCATCAGCACGCCGCCGATGCCGAGTACAGCTTTCCAGCCCGTCCGTTGGCGTAAGGTGGAGAGAGCATAGGTTGCCCCAACGCCCATCGTCGCGAAGCCGAGCGCGGCGCGCGATGCGATAACTGAGGCTATCACAAGCCCGACGAGTGGAGTCATGGCATTCTGGATCCCCCGCTGTCCCGCCATCAGCAGTGCGAAATGCGGCATGACCACGAGGTGCATGATCAGTCCAAGTGTGTTCTGATGCACGAACGTGCCCGTCGGCTGGATCATTTTCAGGCCGAACTTTTGATACAAGACGACGACGATCTGAATGGCGATGCCGATCGCTAGTCCCTTGAGCAACTGCAGCGGTACGGTTTCTTCGGTGCAGGCCTTGGCGATGACGATCGTCAGGAAATAGATGCGCAGGAACTGCCATACGTAGAAGACCGAGGCGAGTGGCATATCCGCCTGGAGTATCGATAGGGATATCGCGGTTAGGTAGAGCAGGAAAGGGAAGTGATATCGGATGCTATTGGTCCGATGCTTGACTGCGAAGTAGATCGCGACAGCGATGAGGTCGATGGCCGATACCTGAAAGCCGGGAACATACCCGTTCCAGAATTCATGCCAGGTGATCAAGGCGACGTCGAACAGAGGCACCACCTTCGTGATGAAGGGGATGATGCCAAGCAACACCCAGAACTTGTTGCGGATAAATGCATTGCCTCGCAAAAGAACAGAGAGTGGGATGACTCCCATCAGGCCTATGCATAGAGCAATGTATTTCATCTATGCCTGTCCGTCCGGGACGCGTGGCGAAACGTATGCGCTTGGCGCTTTGATTGGCCCAAGTCGAGCCAGACGCGGTGAGAGTGGCGTCCACCTAGCTCTCGAGGAAGTTTCGAGGTTCACTGTGCTCCGTAAGCGTGCAGATAGAGCCATACGCCAGCGGTTGTCCCGATGGTTTGGTGAACCGTGTACTCCTGCTGCATTACCAGTAGTGGATGCTCGATTAAATATTCGTAGAAGGGCATGGCGAAGCGATTGGGCGTAACTCTCCGGTGGTGGGCATTCTCCCTAGTCCCGCTGACCGGCAAGGGTGACCAGTACTGGCCAAAGATCCAATCGTGCGCTGTTTGCGATTGAGGCGCCCAGCCATACACGGTGATCCCGTCCGGGGCTTTGACGCCCATGGCGCGGTGGTCTTCATGAAGCGGATGATTGATGGTCCTGAGGCCTAGCCCCGTCGTGAAGGATAAGCCTGCTTGATTGGCCCCCAGGATGTGGGCTGACCCCACCTGCATTGTGCGCAGAAGGCGGCCGTCCTTACTGAGCTCGTGTGCTCGGATGAACATCTGAGCTTGATTATAGTCCGGCGCGAGGCCCTGCCCCCACCCTGAGGGGGCAAACGGATGCTTCATGCTGGCGTAAGTGTTAGTACGCTGCGCGTCAGCGACCGATCGCGCGGAGGTGACAAACATTTCAGCAATGCGGCTCTGGAGATCGGCATTGGCAGATCGATGCGCGGCACGCAAATATTCCCAGGCTCCGTCTGCGTTATGGCCATATAAATCCAGGGAGGTGGCCCAGGCGGCCTCAAAAATTTTTCTGTAGGAGTCATCGGCCGTCAGGCGAAACAAAGAACCTGCTGCTGCTACTCGATGTTCATGAGCAACCTGCTCCAGACGCTTCGCACGCTCATCCCATGGGGCTGCTTCGAATGCCCCGCTCGACTGGGCAATAGACCTTGCTTCTGCGTAATAGGCGTCCCGATCACCGTTGATCCGCTCGGCGGCCTTCCAAGCAGCGAGTGCGCTCGTCCGGTAAAGGTCCGCGAGCCTGGATTTGCCCAGGCGGTCGAGAAGACCAGCGAGCTTGGCCGCACCTCCAGCGTAGCGATACGAAGAAATGTGGTCTGGCGCATAGGCATAGATGGTCAGATGCTCGAGGTAGCTCGGAGTACCAAGTAGAGGATGTGCGGAGCTCTCAATGCCGCCGCGAACGCTTCCGTCCGGCAATTGCAATCGCCGGAAAAAATCGATGGTCCAGATCGCTTCGTGCAGGATGTCCGGCAGATCGTCGGTCTCATCGTACAACTCACGGTCCAGAAGCTCACTTGACTTCGGAACCCCCAGAGATGCCGTACGCATCGCATCGGGCGCGCTTTCGTAGACATCGAGTAGCAGGTAGCTGACGTCGATGTGGTCGATGCGTCGATCCCAATCGCCGGCATCCATATAGCCCCCCCAGTAGGAGGCCGGTGCGATCTCACTCGTGAGCCACGGTGACTTGCCACCCAGATCAGCCGAGATGAATCCCGAATGGGCATTGGAAGTCCAAGGCAGCGGTATTTTGGATAACCGCACCGTAACGTCCGGTCCAGGGCGGAAAGACACCGGGCGCGTAAAACCAAATCGCCCATCGAGCGCAGTTCCGCTTCTGTGATTATAGAGACCGCCAATCGACATTCTGCCAGCTCGAAGCCAGACGTCGTTGCGAACCTCAAATGTATCCGAAACGCCAAGCCCCGGAATGTGGATGCGATATTTTCCCTGGGTCTTCGGTCGCCAGGTGCTGAAATCTAGCTCGAAAACGAAAGTACCAGCACGATTGGCCTTGTGCACAGGCATAGCAATCGGCGGGCCGATGGAATTTGGCGCTGAGTTGCCGCTCGGCGGATCATTCAACTCAAAGGCGTCGGGCGTCGCGGCGCCGACGGTGGCAAAGCCGTTGAAGTGCTTTGTGGGACCGGAAAAGCCGTCAAACCAGATGCGCTGACCGGAGATCAAACCGTGCTTGGGGGCGCGAACGGAGAATGGCGGGCCGGCATCTATCCGACTGATCCTGATGGGCGGCTGAGAGGCGCTCGGATATTCGAGAAGCGGTGCGGGGAGACCATTGCTGGGTTCAGGGTCTGATGGAGCCGCGCGCAAAATGATATCGGAAGAGTATTGTATATGTCCGTGCTCATCTATGATTTGGAATATTTTGAAACCGTAGCTGCGAAAGTCGACTGCGCCCTCTGCCGGCCCTCCCGGGATCCACAAGGACAGATAAGCCACTTTTCCTTCGTCAACCGCCCTGTAGCCGTTTTGATTCGCGCGAAGGGCGATGGCACGCGTGCGCAGGCTGGAATAGTTAAAGCTCGTGTCGGGGAGTGTGCCGGCGGGCCACCGAATAGTATGGCTTCCTTCGCGCAGCGGCTGCGATAACTTCAGGTAGATGTAGTGCTTCAGACTGGCACCCGTCATCGTTTCCCCGCCGGCACCGCGATAAATGCCAGAATCATAGGGAACTGACTTACGGTAGACAGACGCAACTTTGCTGCCGGCGATCTCTGCGTAGGCGCTTTCATCGTCCAAGCGTGCAGAGTCGACGAACGATGCCGGAGGCGTATCCGAGATGCGCACAAAGTTGCGATCAGGCCCGACCACTAGCCCCCACCTCTCGCCAACCATTATCCACGTTCCCTGCTGTGCGTGGCTGGGCGTATCGAGCGGCTCTATCCGGCCCGGGGTGAAGGGGGGATCGCGGATCTCGATGGCAATCAGATCCGGCGTTGCAATCGTAACTTCGTGGACGGTCTGAGCGTGCGCTTGCGTTGCGGCTTCCATCAAAGCCAAGCCACACATGGCTAGGACATACGCAAGCAATCTGCGCAGAGTGGCGCGGGTTCCGCAGCTTGTGGTTCGTTGAAACATCAACTCGGGTATCCCTGAATTATCCTTTCGCGCCAGTTGGATCAGTTTCGAAAGGCGGCGTAGGATTTTACTATACCGAGTGCCCGTTCGGTGAATATAGCTGCGTCGGGAAAAATTTCCTGAAGCTCCGACCGCTCGACAAGCGTCGTTCCTTCTACCATTTCTGTCCAATCGGGTAATTCCTGCCGCCATTTTTTGATTAGCCGCTGCCTTACGCTCTCGGGATAATACCACCAGAATGGCATTCCCGTATGAGCCTCGATGGGAAAATACTTGGCCGGCGTTTGGACCCAGTATTTGGGTGCAAGGCGTCGAGCCTGCATGGCGAAGGCGGCCCTTCTTTCCCTGCTGCCGACATGCTCGATGACGCTATTGGAAAAGGCGAGATCGAAGCTTTGCGACGGCAGGTCAGTTTTGCAAGCATCGCCCCTGATGACGGTGAATTTGTGATGGCTCACTCGGGAAGTTGGAGTGGCAATTTCGTAATCGTAGCTGATATTCAGCAGTGTAATATCGAGAGGCGTGTCGATGAACTGCCAAATCATCCGCGAGCCGCCAAGATCGATCACCTTCATCCCGGGTTTGAGGTTCATCGTGCGTGCAAACCAGGCGGAACGGCGGTTGCGGAGACGCATCTGATACGGATGAAGAAAATGCTGAAATACTTTTAGCCTGACATGGTTTGGCATTTACTCTCTCGATTTCTAAGAAAAATCGAAGCGGATCTTGACGAGAGTTTCCTGGTCTTGAGGACCTGCTGGCCGACTTATTGGCCAAGCCGTGCAGGCGCGACGCGGCGGCCGCTAAGGGCGGCACGACGTTCAGCGGCTCGCGCGGCGACCTTGTCGAGGTGCTGTTTCCCACTATCGGCGTTTCGCAAGTGTCCGACGAGGCCGGCAATAGTCGGGAAACGATACAGGTCCGTGATCGACATCGCCGGCGCTACTCCCGCCTTCAAGTCACGATGCACCTGGACGGCCAGCAGCGAATGCCCGCCGAGGTCGAAGAAATTGTCATTGAGCCCGATTTTATCGATGCCCAGGACGCTCCTGAACACTTCCGCGATCTGCTTTTCGAGATCACTGGCCGGCGCCTCATAAGGGGCTGCTGAAGTAGCAACGGACGTTCCGGGCGGGGGCAGCAACTTGCGATCAACCTTCAGGTTGGGTGTCAGCGGGAACTGCTCCAGAGCGACGAAGTGGGCCGGGACCATGAATTCCGGCAATGCCTGACGCACATGCGCGCGCAGAGACTCGTCCGGCACCGGATGACCGTCAAAACGCATGTATGCCACGATGCGCACGTCCCCTGGTGTGTCCTCACGCGCGATGACTATGACCTGATTGACGCCGGGGTGCGTGCCGATGCGGTTCTCGATCTCGCCGAGCTCGATCCGATGCCCGCGCACTTTCACCTGATGGTCATTGCGGCCCATGAAGTGCAGTTCGCTATCCGCTCCAATGCGAACGAGATCGCCAGTACGGTACATGCGGCCGCCAGTTACGAAGGGATTGGGGATGAAGCGCTCAGTAGTCAGTTCGGAGCGATTCAGATAGCCACGCGCAACTCCATCGCCGCCGATGAGCAGTTCGCCCGGCAATCCCGGAGGGACCGGCTGCTGTTTGTTGTCTAGGATGTAGAGCTGCGTGTTTGCGATAGGAGTACCGAGCGGCACACTGCCATCCGTATCGTGCGCCGGACCAGTCGAAGACCAGATCGTTGTTTCGGTTGGGCCATACATGTTTTCGATAGTGGCGTGCGTCGCGCTTCGAAGCTGCCGGAGAAGCGAGCCCTGCAGCGCCTCGCCGCCTATGAACATATGGCGTAGCTCGGCAAGCGCAGCGGCGTCATCGCGGTCCTCAAGCAACATGCTGGCCATTGCCGGGGTGCATTGAAGGTGCGTGACGCCATGCTTTCTAATAAGAGCACCTGCGCGATCTGGTTCCGTCGCGTCTGCGACCATCGCGCGTGGCGCATCGAGGATAGGGCGGGTCTTGATGGCACGGACGACTTCCGCCAGCGGTGTCAGCGCCTCATATGCCACATCGTAAGGTACGCCAAAGTCGATCAGGCAGGCGATCTCGTCGATACCGATGGCTTTAAGCTGGTCCACGCGGGCCACTGCGTCTTCGACAGTCCCAAACAGTCCACTGTCATCGAAGTAGCGCAGGAATGCGAATTCGAGGATGGCATCCATCTCCTCGTTTGTGAGCGTGCGTAGGTCGATGTTGGCAGGTGAACTCAAGTTTTTCGGGCGTTTGAACGCTGGGAAAGCCCAAGCGTACTGCTTAATCAAGGCTGCAGCGCTCCGCAGATAACGCTTCATCGGCGCGCGTGCTTGCTCGCGCACAGTCTCGCGATCGCGGCCGACGAGCGTGTGGAGCATCATCGTGACTTTGTACTGCGCGGGATCACGCCCCACCTTGCGCAACTCATCGCGATAAATCGCGACCTTTTCAGCGACCTCGCTGATGGACTGCCCAAGAAGGTGTGTCAGAACGTTTGCGCCGACGCGTGCGGCTTCGCGAAAGGTCTCCGGATTACCTGCTGTGGTTATCCAGATGGGGAGCTCCTTTTGAAGAGGCCGGGGCTGCGTCACAATGTTGATGGAGCCACCATCCGGTGTCGGGAACGCGACGTCTTCCCCACGCCATAGTTTGCGCACCACCTCTATGTCTCGGAACATCGCGGTCTTGTTAGCGGGAGGCGCGTTTTCCGGCCGCAGAAGAAAATCCTCCGGCATCCAGCCAGACGCGAAGGCGATCGCAGCTTTGCCGTCGCTAAGATTGTCTATGACTGCCCACTCTTCCGCGACGCGCGCCGGATGGTGGAGCGGAAGTACGCAGCTTCCTGCTCGTATAGACAGATTTTTGGTGATCGCAGCGACGGCGGCGCCCGTAACGGCTGGGTTCGGATACGGGCCGCCAAATGCATGGAAGTGTCGTTCGGGTGTCCAGACGGCAGTAAAGCCGTGCTTCTCAGCGAATCGCGCCCCTTCGAGCAGGAGTTGATATTTACGCGGGCTAGTGCCGTCGTCATCGCCCCAGTAAAAAAGGCCGAAATCTATGCTGCCTGGTGGGGATAGAGTGGAGGCTTTATCGTCTCGATGGTAGCTCTTATCCTTTTGAATAACGACTTTGAAGCCACGAGCCAGCGTCCAGAAAAGCTCCAGGACGGAAATGTCGAACGAAAGGCTGGTGACGGCGAGCCATACCGGCTGCCCGCTCGCCGGCAGCGGAATGCGCTCGTCCATGCCAGCGAAAAAATTGATGACATTGCGATGCTCGATCATCACGCCCTTAGGGCGCCCGGTCGAGCCAGACGTGTAAATAACATAGGCGAGATTGTTAGGAGACGTTTGCGGCGGCGGTGCTGCCTCGGGACTAGCGGTCATCGCTTCCGCGATTGAAATGGCGCGCACGTGAGGCATTGAAAATGCAGGCAGTGCAGACGCCTCAACGATCAAAGTAGTGAGGCAGCTGTCCTCGATCATGAATGCGATGCGATCGCTCGGGTAGGTTGGATCGAGCGGTACGTATGCGCCACCGGCCTTCAGAATGGCGAGGGCGCCGACAATCAGATCGCAGGATCGCGTGAGTTGTAGCCCGACCAGGGTCTCTGGACCGACACCGAGAGAGATAAGATAGTCGCGAACGCGATTGGCTTTGCTGTCGAGCTCGCGATAGGTCAGGCTTTGATCGCCGCAGACGAGGGCCGTCGCGTCCGGCGTTTTTTCCGCTTGGTGCTCAAAGAGGGAATGTACAAGCGCCGAGCGATCGTACGGGCGATCGGTGGCGTTGCGCGTGTAAAGAAGCTCGGTCAGCCCATCTTGGGAAAGGAGCGGCAAACTTGCGATTTCTGCGCGCTCGTCAGCCGAAAACACAGTCATCGCAATCGAAAGGTGCTTTGCGAGAGCGGCGGCGTCTTCGGATTTCAGGCGACGATTGTCATATAGAATGCGCGCCGCGCTGCCGGCTCTGGGTAGGACAAAGGTGACTGCGGAGCGGACACGGGGGGACACGGTCTCGGGGGCATCGACCAGCGCAATGGCGATGGTCGAATTAAGAACGCTGGCGTTGGCGCGCCTGCTGGCAAGATCGGCCAGCTGCCCCACACGACGGCGCAATTCGCGGAGCTCGCCGGCGACTGCTTCGGTTAGAGAAGCAGCGGTGGCATGTTCTGAAAACTTCACCGATAGTGGAACGCTGTCGGCAATGTAACCTGGATACCGTTTAGCCCGCGCGGCTAGTGTGTCGTCCGTGAAATAGGCATCCACCCGATCTCGTTCGCTGAGGCGCGCCAATCCCGCAATCAGGCCTGCAAGCGCGCGCTCCCCCTCCATTCCATTCGGTAGGGGTAGATCATGATCAAGCCACTGCGGTCCAGTATTCTCGCTGCCTGTATTGACACCGTAGAGTTCAAGGTCGCGGAACTCCCTCAATCGCTGGCGAAAGAAAACCTCGTGAGGCACGGCCTCGGCCAGCAGAGCTTTGAGACCCTGATCGTCGCCACCCGTGAGAGGGAGCATTTCGCCCGCATTTACGACACTGTCGATTTGGATGGGCGCACCGCACGAGTCGCTCAGGCCACCAATGCGGACAGCTCCGTCGGCCGTAGCAATGACCGCGGACGTGTGATCCACCGAGACAACTGTGCCGGCCGGAGCAGAAGAGGGCGACGCTACGGTGTCCAGCGCAACGACGTTGTAAGCCCCTCTGTTTGTTCGCAGTTTCGGCATGCACAGAGGGTTCCAGTACCCCTTCCCGAAGTGCAGTGCGCGTGCAAGGCGGCTAACCTCGCCTGTCGACTTGCTGAAATCGAGTGTGGCACCCAGGGCCGGCCGATCGTGGGCATCATGGTAGGATCGAAGCGACATATCCTGCAGTGTACCGACGAGCGTTCCCGCCTCGATATCCGTCAGGAGCGTCATGAATGACGCAAGCCCGGCTTCAAAACACTTCATATTCAAAGTAAGCGACGTCTCATTTTCAGCGATCTCAAAGAGATGCTGGCAGTAAATTAGACCCTGGTCGATCTGTTCCGACAGAGCATGCCAAGTCACGCCGTAGTCGCTATCACCGGCGAGTAGAGCCCACGCTGGAGCGTAAAGACCAGCATGTCGGGGCAGTGGTCCATCGTGGAAGTTTGCAGCGCCTTGGCGCGCTCCTTCCCAGACCTTGCTTGGTAGGATGCGCTGGTTCGCAATGCTGAAGAACCAGTCATACTCCTGGTCCGGAAGGCCAGTTTTGATGACATCGTCGGTGACGAAACAAGGAAGTCCGCGGTCGGTCGCCCATTTAGAAATGCTGTTGTCCGTCGTTACAACGGCGGAAATCCGATGGCCGCGCTCGAGAAGGTGGTGTGCACACTGCGTTAGTAGAGAGCCGTTTCCGAGAAGAACGCACGTAATTTTCCCAGTACGCATAATTGGCCTCGTAAACTCAACTCTCAGTACCCAAAGCGCCGCGCTCCTATACCGCAAAGCAAGAATAACGCCAAGTCGACGTACGACCGCGCCGCGTGATCTACAACTTCTAGCTTTGGGTGAAGTACATTGCCACGGCGCTGCCCGGTAGAAGCCCGCTGGCTTTGTTTACCGGGCGGCCAGCCTCGATTCCGCCGCCCCCGTAACGGCGACGGAAACGGCCCGGACGCTAGGCGCCCTCACTCGGCGGCAGCGACGATCAGCAGCGTGAAGCCGAACACATTCCGCAACATCGTGATCATACCGGGAACGCCGAGTACCGACGAAAATTTCGGATCACGACGCTCGCTTTCGACGCGGAAACCGGCGCGCTCGTACGTCTTGATGGCGGAAACGTTGCCCACGTAGGTGGAGATCTGTGCCTTCCGGAGGCCCCGCTCTGCTCCCTTGGCAAGAATCTCTTTCATGAGTTTTGCGCAAACGCCACGGCGGCGATGGGCAGCATCCACGGAAACCCATTCCACCGTCCAGGTGCCTGGAGGGGCAGTAGGGAAGCACCGACGTAATGCCTCTATGCGGCCGATTACTTCGCCAAGTTCAGCCTCATCATGGCCCAGCGCTGTGTAGGCATCTGATAGGGCTGCGCCGAGCGGCAACATATCGGGTTCTGCCGGATCGAATGCAGCGAGCGCTCCAACCGGCTCCCCGTCAACCTCGGCTACTAGGAACTTGGTGAAGTGGCAGTTGCTATCGAGCTCGCTCAGAGTCATCCACTCCAGGATGTCGAGCACTTCGCCATCGCTCAACTCTAGCGCAACATCGAATGGGCCCCGCGTGAGCTGGGAGCGCGAAGCTGATAGCACGACTTGCGCGAGGAAGGCCGAGTGATCCGGCGTAGCGGGCACAACCGCGACATTGGAGTAAGCCAAGAACTGTCCCCTTCTCTGAACTCACGCGCTGGAACTGACAACTTAACTCAAATTATGCATATCGGCTTTAAACATCAAAGTTGAAACTTCATTAAGGTTTAAAGGGATCGACTTAGCACTTAGCACGCAGCAGCGTGCCTTAAGGTTCATCTAGCAAACCGATCCTGGGACAGTGACGAGGTGGCGCGAACGGAGCCGGCAGAGGCCGCTGGTTTGTGGTCGACCTCGCGACGTCCATTGTCACGTAGTAACTATGCTTATCGCCAATTTTCCGAACAGAGGCTCCCTCGCTGTGTTAGCACGGTAGGTGACCCGCCGGGGACCTGCGCTGGTTCCCTTCGTCAACCAACGGTGAGGGCCGGCCGATCAGCCCTCGCCTTCAGCAATCGAGGCTCCCATGGCACTGCGTATCAATGATGAGGCCCCCAACTTCACTGCCGACACGACCGCCGGCCAGATCAGCTTCCACGAGTGGATCGGCGATGGCTGGGCTGTGCTCTTCTCCCATCCCAAGGACTTCACGCCTGTCTGCACGACCGAGCTCGGCTACATGGCCGGTCTGGCTGGTGATTTCGCGAAGCGCAATACGAAGATCATCGGCATCTCAGTTGATCCGGTGGACAGCCACGTGCGCTGGAAGCAGGATATCAAGGACGTCACTGGCCACGCCGTGGACTATCCGCTGATCGGCGATCCCGAGCTCAAGATCGCTAAGCTCTACGAGATGCTGCCGGCAAGCGCAGGCAGTTCGTCGGAGGGGCGCACGCCCGCGGATAATGCGACGGTGCGTTCGGTGTTCGTCGTCGGGCCGGACAAGAAGATCAAGCTCTCGCTGACCTATCCCATGACGACCGGACGCAACTTCGACGAGATCCTGCGCGTGATCGACAGCCTTCAGCTCACCGCCAAGCACAAGGTCGCAACGCCTGCACAGTGGAAGCCGGGCGATGACGTGATCATCACGCCGGCCGTGTCCGACGAGGAGGCGCAGGCCAAGTTCGGCGGCTTCACGCGGCCCAAACCCTACATCCGCGTGACGAAGCAGCCCCAGGACTGAACCGGGTCCGAGTAAAATGATTCAGCCCCGACTGCCTGCGCGGTCGGGGCTGATTTTATTCCAGCAGCAATCATTGCGAGGCTGCGCTTATTCCTTCACCGCGCCCGTCAGCGACGACACATAGTAGTCGACGAAGAAGGAATAGAAGATCGCGACCGGCAGCGAGCCGAGCAGCGATCCCGCCATCAGCGCACCCCACTGGTAGACGTCACCGGTGACGAGCTCCGTCAGGATCGCGACCGGCACAGTCTTGTTCTCGCTGCTCTGGATGAAGGCGAGGGCGTAAATGAACTCGTTCCACGAGAGTGTGAACGAGAAGATGCCCGCCGAGATCAGCCCCGGCACGGCGAGTGGGAGTGTGATCCTGCGCAGGATCTGTAGACGGGTCGCGCCGTCGATGAGGGCGCACTCCTCGAGCTCGAAGGGGATAGATTTGAAATACCCGATCAGCAGCCACGTGCAGAAGGGCACGAGGAAGGTCGGATAGACGAGGATCAGCGCCATCGGGCTGTCGAAGAGCCCGAGCTGAACGACCATGGTCGCGAGCGGGATGAACAGGATCGACGGTGGCACGAGATAGGCGAGGTAGATCGCCAAGCCGACGTACTGGCTCCCCTTGAAGCGCAGCCGCTGCAGGGCATAGGCGGCGAATGCGCTTGCGAACAGCGACAGGAAGGTCGCGCCGAAGGCCACCAGCATCGTCGTCCAGAGCCAGCTCGGGTATGAGGTGTTGAACAGCAGATGATAGATGTGATCGAGCGTCGGCGAGCTGATCCAGAGCGGATTATGCGTGTTGAAGTCGTAGAGCTCGGCGTCCGGTTTGAAGGCCGTCACCGTCATCCAGTAAAACGGGAAGAGCAGGATGATCAGGAAGCAGGTCAGCGGCAGCCACAGCACCACCATGCGCCGCGCCTTGCTGTCCCACGCCATGGCCTCGTTCTCGGGCGCGGTGAGCGGCTTGTTCTCGGCAGGAGCGGCAGCGTCAGTCATTGGTCTCTCCCTGCTGCCACTTGCGCCGGGCGAGGGCGAAGTAGCTGAACAGCGTCGCGAAGACGAGGAAGGGGATCATCGACACGGCGATCGCCGAGCCTTCGCCGAGCTGGCCGCCGGGAATGGCGCGCTGGAAGGCGAGCGTGGCTAAGAGGTGTGTCGAGTTCACCGGACCACCTCGCGTGATGGCGTAGACGAGCTGGAAGTCGGTGAAGGTGAAGATGATGCTGAAGGTCATGACGATCGCGAGGATCGGCAGCAGCATCGGGAAGGTGATGTACTTGAAGCGCTGCCAGGCTGTGGCGCCGTCGAGCATCGCAGCCTCGTACAGCGAGGGCGGGATCGTCTGCAGTCCAGCGAGCAGTGAAATGGCGACGAAAGGAATGCCACGCCAGATGTTGGCGGCGATCAGAGACCACCGCGCCGGCCACGCTGTATTGATGAAGTCGACGTTTGTCTCGCGTAGCCCCGTCTTGATGAGCAGGTGCGAGATGATCGAGAACTGCGGATCATAAATCCACCAGAAAGCGATCGCGGTGAGCACTGTCGGCACGATCCAGGGCAGGAGGATGATCGCGCGCAGGAAGCTCTTGAAGGGCAGGTGGTTGTTCAGCAACAGCGCGAGCCAGAGACCGAGGCCGAATTTTCCGATCGTGGCGATCGCCGTATAGAACACGCTGAAAAATACAGCGTTCCAGAAGATCGGATCCTGAAGCAGGTACGTAAAGTTCTCGAAGCCGACCCAGATGCCAGCCCGTCCGATGGTCGTATCGGTGAAGGCGAGGTAGATGCCGAGGGCCAGCGGGTACGTCAGGAAGGTCATCAACAGACCGACCGCCGGGAACAGGCAGATCACCACAAGGAATGGCTTCGAGTCGAACAAGCGGCCAAGCCACGAAGGCTCGGCGCGGCGATGCACCCAAGTGGAGAGGGAGGCGTCGGTCATGGTGCGAATTATCCTGCAAGGTTACGGCGGCGTTCGCGAGGAACGCCGCCGTACCGTTCAGTCTAGCTGCGGAAGAAGCGGCGCGCGCGACGCTCCGCCTCGGCAGCCGCGGCTTCGGGCGTCGACTGGCCCGAGGCGACGGCGGCGCACATCTGCACCATGATGTAGTCCGCGTTGGCCGCTGCGGAGGCTTGGCTGATCGGGCCCTTGTAGCCGATCCAGAAGTTGCTCCGCATGGTGTTCTTGAAGAGAGAAACCTTCGGATCGCTCTCCCACACCTTGCTCGTCGAGTAGTTCTCGAGCGGTTGCGACCAGTAGCCGAGGTTCGCCTGCAGCCACGGATCGTACTGCTCTTTCTCGAGTAGGAACGACAGCAGCGCCTTGGAAGCATTCTTGGCTTTGCTGTGCTGGAAGACCATGGCATTGAGCGTCAAGCCCGCCATCGGCGAAACGTCCAGCTTGCCCTTCGGAAGCAGGCTGTGCTGCGTGTCCTCGGCAATCTCCGCCAGTTTCGGATCCCGCTTCAGCGCGAAGTACATCGACACGCCGTTCGCCGTCAGCCAGATTTCGTTGGCCGCGTACGCGCGGTTATTGCTGATGTCGTTCCAAGCGACCGTGCCGGGGATGAACGTTTTGTAGAGCTCCTGAAGATACTTCAGGGCTTCGACGGTTTCCTTCCGGTTGATGGCGACCTTGTTGTCCTCGTCGACAAGGAAGCCACCGTGTGCCCAGATCAGCCAGTTGGCAAAGCCATTGCCGTCGCCCACCGCGTTTCCGAGTGCGAAGCCCGGCGGCTTACCGGCAGAGTGGAGCTTGCGGCAGAGGTCCAGATACTTATCCAGGTCATCGGGGGGCGCATCGTAGCCGGCGGCATTGACGGCTGACTTGCGCCACACGAGCGGGCCACCTGAAGCACCGAATGGCAGGCCAATCCAGTTGTTCGTGCCGTGCTTCTTGCCATACTTCTGAGCAAGCGGCAGCCATCCGCCGTACTTCTTGCCGATGTACTCGGCCACATCCGACAGGTCGACGAGCTTGTCGGTGTAGATGTGCGGTGCTTCGTTGAAGCCGATGATGATGTCGGGACCAGCCCCCGTGTTCGCGGTGACGGCGGTCTGCTGCGTGATGTCCTCCCAGCCGACGAGGTCGACGCGAACTTCGACACCCGTCTCCTTGGCGAAGCGTGCGCAGTTCGCGCGGAAGATTTCCTCATCCGGCGGCACGAAACGCGCGGGACGCAGCACGCGCAGCGAGGCACCCTTCTCGATGTCCAACTTCGGTGGCGTGGCGTCGGCGGTCTTGATGTCGGACTGGGCATAGGCGAAACCGCCCATCGCGCCGAGCGCAGCCGCGCTCGCGCCAAGCTGCAAGGCCGTGCGTCTGGTAATGAGAGCCATTATGCTTCCTTCCCTAGAGGTTGAAGACCGGATTCTTGTTGCTTTTATTGGCGTTTAGCTTGCGAGCCGTTGGCCCGAGCCGCCTGCGAAGAGATGCACCAGGTCGAGATCAGGTATGATGCGGATGGTCTCGCCGGGGCCTGCAGTGATGCGCTCGCGGAAGGCACACGTGAGCGGCGTATCGCCGATGCGGAGCATGACTTGCGTTTCCGAGCCGGTTGGCTCGACGATCTGGATGGTGGCGGGAATACCGTCGTTCGCGGCTGCGAGCCGCATGTGCTCGGGACGGATGCCATAGTACCCGGCGCCGTTCTTCGCGCTCGGCGGCATCGGCAATACGGCGCCGCCCTCGGCAACAAAGCCGCCCTCGCCGGTGGCGCCGGGCAGGATGTTCATTGCCGGAGATCCGATGAAGCCTGCGACGAAGAGATTCGCCGGTCGGTCGTACAGCTCGAGTGGCGCGCCGGTCTGCTCGATATTGCCGTTGTTCATGACGACGATCTTGTCGGCCATGGTCATCGCTTCGATCTGGTCGTGCGTCACGTAGACGGTGGTAACCTTGAGGCGCTGGTGCAGCTCCTTGATCTCCGAGCGCATCTGCACGCGAAGCTTGGCGTCGAGGTTGGAGAGCGGCTCATCGAACAGGAAGACCTGCGGATTGCGCACGATCGCGCGGCCCATGGCGACGCGCTGACGCTGGCCGCCCGAAAGCTGGCGCGGGAAACGGTGCAGGAGTTGTTCAAGGCCGAGAATTCTAGCAGCCTTCTCCACCTCGCGATCCATGACCTCGCGGGGGGCTTTGGCGAGCTTCATGGAGAAGGCCATGTTATCGAACACGGTCATGTGCGGATATAGCGCGTAGTTCTGGAACACCATCGCGATGTCCCGGTCCTTCGGAGGGACCGTGTTAACCACGCGGCCGCCGATGTCGATCTCGCCGCCTGTGATGTTCTCGAGGCCCGCGAGCATTCTGAGAAGTGTCGACTTCCCGCAGCCCGAGGGGCCGACCAGAACGACGAACTCGCCGTCCTCGATGCCGACGCTGACCCCGTGCAGCACCTCGACCGAGCCGAACGCTTTCCGAACGTTGCGGATATCAACCGTCGCCATATTTCCTCCACCGGGCAGGCCGCTTTGCGGACCCATTTTATTATTTGAAACTGGTCGCTAGTGGAGCGATCGGTCGCTTGAAGCCCACGGCGGCAGTAGAACGCTCTTAACAGGCTTCTTCCATGAATGGAAGTAGTGGCACGCGCAGGCCGATCTGCAGAGTCTGAAGGTCAATCTCGGGGACGTTCACATCGCGTTCGCGATGGGCGTTGATAACGGAAAATCAGTGAAACACGCGGCCTGCGTCGATGACGATCGTCTGTCCGGTCATTGTTTCCGTGCGGCACATCGTGACGACCATGTCCGCGCAGTCGTCTTTGTCTGCCGGCTTCTTCAGCAGGGAACTCGACGACGAGCGTTCGATTTGCTCGGCGCGCAGATTGGACGTCGCACGTGTGCCTTCGAGAAGCCCTGGTGCGACGCAGTTGACGAGCGTCTCTGGCGCCATCGCGACGGCCATGCATTTCGTCAGGTGGATAAGGCCTGCCTTCGAGACAGCGTAGGCGATGGACGAGCCGCTCGGACCGAGACCGGCCACCGAGGAGATGTTGACGATGCGCCCGCGTCCTTGAGCCTTCATGACGGGAGCGACCGCCTTCATGAGCCGCATGGGGCCTGTCAGGTTCACGGCCATGATCTTGTCCCACACTTCCTGCGTGAGACTGTCGAGGTCTGGGAACGGGATCGAGATATTGTAGGCGGCGTCGTTGACGAGGATGTCCAGGCGGCCGAACCGTGCCTGCACGTCGCCGACGAGACGCTCGATCGCCGCGTGATCGGCGATATCGCAACCGAAAGCCGCAGCGTTGATCTGATAGCTCGATGCAAGCTCGCGCGCGACGCCCTCGGCCTCGTCGCGGCTTCTGGCGTACATGACCGCTAAGTGTACGCCCTCTTTTGCCAGCGCGTGACAAATGCGCTGCCCGAGGCCGCCGTTGCCGCCCGTCACGAGTGCCACCGCGCCCTTGAGATCCATTGCCGTCCTCCCGTTTTGCCGACTGCGGTCATTGTGCCGTGCCGCTTTCGGGTGGCACTCTGGGGCCGGACCGTGGCCCGAGGCAAGGTGTTGTCGGCGATCGCGGTGCTGCGTTTACGGAATGCGCCGGCAAACGGAGGAGGGAGAGGAATGAGTGCCACGGTCGAGGATCTGCTGGGCGCGTGGCGTCTCGAGGGCTGGTCGTTGGTCTATGACGACGGCCGTCCACCGGAGTATCCGCTCGGCCCGGATGCCAGGGGGTTCATCATGTACACAGCTGACGGGCATGTAGCCGCGACGCTCATGAAGGCCGATCGGTCCGCTGCGGCGCCAGAGACGGATGCGGAAAGGGCGGCCGCGTACGCCGGAAGCTTTGCCTACGCCGGCCGCTACGAGGTCCGAGACGGCACGGTCTTTCATTCGATCGAGATTGCGACGAATCCGGCGCTGGTCGGTATCAAGAGCACGCGGCACATTCAACTCGATGGCGACCGGCTCACGCTCTCGGGGCCAGACTTTGTGCCCGGAGCATCGCGCACGCAGCGCATCGTGTGGCAGCGCGCTCAATCGCGGTAGGAGGCATCCTTCCTGTCGAGGAGCCGCAACAGCGCCGGCCACTCGAGCAGTCCATACGGGCGCACCGCGCCCGGCGCGTACATGGCTGTCGATTTCTCGATCACCGCCGGGGCAAGCACGTTGAGCTCGCAATTGCAGGCGAGTGCGGCGAGCTGCGCCTGGCATGATCGCTCGAGCCCATACATTCGGTTGAACGTCTCGGGAATGCTCGGGCCGACGGTGAGCAGGCCGTGATTGCGCAGGATCATGACGTCGTTCCTACCGAGGTGGGTCGCGAGTTTCTCGCGCTCGGAGGGATCGCGCTCAGGCCCGGTGAAGTCATGATAGGAAATGCGCGGATAGAAGCGATGCGATGTCTGCGTCAGCGGCAGGAGCCCGCACTTCAGCGATGAAACGGCCATGCCGGCGATCGTGTGCGTGTGCATGATCGCGTTTACGTCCGGGCGCGCGCGATAGATCGCGCTGTGGATCACGAACGCTGCCATGTGCAAGCCGTAGCCGTGGTCTACCTCCGGCTTGACGAGGACATTGCCGCCGAGATCGACACGCATGAACGATGACGCCGTCATCTCCTCGAACAGCAGGCCGTGCAGATTGAGCAGGAAATGGTCCGGGTTGTCCGGCGCGCGCGCAGTGATGTGGGTATAGATCATGTCCGACATGCCGTAGTGATCGGCGAGGCGGAAACACGCGGCGAGGTTCACCCGCGCCTCCCATTCAGCCGCTGATACGGACGATCGAACCGACGGGAAACTCAGGCCCAGCCGGCTGCTCATGACGTGCCTCCCATGGCCGTGCTTGGAGCTGATCGTATGCGCTCCGTCCAATCATCCTAGTTCACGTCTCTCGCGGCGCATATAGCGAGCCTTTCGCATTCGCACGCCGGGATGTTGCGGTGCAGACGGTGCGATAGCGCTGTAATTGCTGCAACAAATTGAGCCGCCCTGCTCTGGTGAAGTCCTGCACGGGGCATCGACATTCCGCTTCAGGGCACTGTGCGGAGGACTTTCAGGTGTAACCCCGATAGGTGCGCGACCTCGTAGGTGCGAGCATTTTTCCCATGCAATCGGTGCAGCGCGTGTCGTGTCCGACGCGTGATCGGGAGGTGCTCGTGGCGGTCGTCGACGTTCCGGAGGCTCGCCGGCTGGCGCGGGTAAATGGTCACATCTCCGATATGATCCGGATCACCGGCGGCACGTTCCGCATGGGCTCCGACAAGCACTATCCCGAAGAAGCGCCGTCGCATCGGGCCACGGTTGAAAGCTTCTGGATCGATCGCACACCGGTAACCAACCGCCAGTTCCGCGAGTTCGTCAACGCGACGGGACACGTCACATTCGCCGAACTTGCGCCCAAGGCGGAGGATTATCCCGGCGCGTTGCCTCACATGCTGAAGGCCGGCTCGCTGGTTTTCTCACCGCCGAAGCATCGCGTCAGCCTGCAGGACTGGAGCCAGTGGTGGCAATTCAAGTTCGGCGCCAACTGGCGCCGTCCCTATGGTCCACGCTCGTCGATCAGCGGCCTCGATGCGCATCCGGTCGTGCATGTCGCGTACGCCGATGCGAAAGCCTATGCGCAATGGGCGGGCAAGGAACTGCCGACCGAGGCCGAGTGGGAATTCGCCGCGCGTGGTGGTCTCGAGCATGCGGAATTCGCCTGGGGTGATGAACTCGCGCCCGGCGGTCGCCTGATGGCGAACACGTGGCAGGGGGAGTTCCCGCACGAGAACATCGCAACTGACGGCTATACGCGCACGTCACCCGTGACGGCATTCCCCCCGAACGGCTACGGCATCCATGACATGATCGGTAATGTCTGGGAGTGGACCGCCGACTGGTGGTCCACACGGCACACTGCCGATGCACCGAAGGCCTGCTGTATTCCGACAAACCCGCGCGGCGGGCCGCAGTCGGCAAGCTACGACCCATGCCAGCCAAACATCAAGATACCGCGCAAGGTGCTCAAGGGGGGCTCTCATCTCTGCGCCCCCAACTATTGCCGGCGCTATCGCCCCGCGGCGCGTCACGCCGAGCCAATCGATACGTCGACGAGTCATGTCGGGTTCCGCTGCGTTGTGCGCGAACGAGCGGAAGCTTGAAATCATGGAGCGTCAGGCATGAGCGACGCCACGGGTTCGAAGAGTGCAGAGATCCTGGCGTGGCTTGCCGTCGCATTGCTGATTGTGCTGAGCGTTTGGGGCTTTCTCAAGCATGGTTTGTCGCTGGATACGCAAAAGCGCTTGTGGCGCGATGTCTTCGAGCGTCCCGGCGGCCCGATGACGTTCCGCTTCATCCTGCAGCCGGCCATGGCTTTTCTCGCGGCGCTTCACGACGGCATCAAGGACGCCCGCATGGGACGCCCGCTCTACTCCTGGTCTCTACTCACCAGTCGAGAGGGACGCGGCGAGCGGCTTCACGAAGGGTTTCTCGCTACCGGGCGCATCATCCTTTTGGCACTCGGTATGGACGCGATCTATCAGATCAAGGTGCTCGACACTTTCTATCCAGGCGAAATGGCCGTCATCGCGCTGCTTCTCGCCTTCCTTCCCTATGTGCTGCTGCGCGGACCTATATCGCGCATCGCGCGTCGCTGGTTCGCGCGTGAGCACCCGACACCTTCGGCAAAAGGATAGAGCGCTCAGGCGGCAGCGACAGCGAGATCAACGAGCGTAGCGTGAAAAGGAGTATTCTGATGGCGAAGTCAGCTAAGCCCAACATTCTGGTCATCTGGGGCGACGATATCGGGCAGTCCAATCTGAGTTGCTATACGCACGGGCTCATGGGGTATCAGACGCCCAATATTGACCGGATCGCAAAGGAAGGCGTGCTCTTCACCGACTCGTACGGCGAGCAATCATGCACAGCCGGCCGCTCATCTTTCATCACGGGACAGAGCGTGTATCGCACGGGCTTGTCGAAAGTTGGCATTCCGGCTGCGCCCATCGGCATGACGGATAAGCTCGTCACGATCGCCGCGCTGCTCAAGGAACAGCGCTACGCGACGGGCCAGTTCGGCAAGAATCACCTCGGTGATCTCAATCACATGCTGCCGACCAATCACGGCTTCGATGAATTCTTTGGCAACCTGTATCACCTCAATGCCGAGGAAGAGCCGGAGATGTACGACTATCCGCCGGAGAAAGATTTCCCGGATTTCAAGAAGAACTTCGGTCCACGGGGCGTCATCCACTCATGGGCGACGGACAAAGATGATACGACCGTCATGGAGCGGTGGGGGAAAGTCGGCAAGCAGAAGATCGAGGACACCGGCCCGCTCAACAAGAAGCGTATGGAGACTTGCGACGAGGAGTTCGTTGCTGCCGCGACGGACTTCATCAAGCGCCAGAACAAGAATGGCAAGCCCTTCTTCGTATGGCTCAACACGACACACATGCATTTTATCACGCACACGAAGAAGTCTAGCCTCGGTCAGGCAGGGCGGTGGCAGTCGCCCTATCATGACACCATGATCGACCACGACAAGAACGTCGGGCAGATGCTCGATCTGCTCGACGAGCTCGGCATCGCTGATGATACCCTTGTCGTCTATTCGACTGACAACGGGCCACATCGCAATACGTGGCCCGATGGTGGAATGACGCCCTTCCGCAGTGAGAAGAATACGAATTGGGAAGGTGCTTTCCGTGTGCCACAACTCGCGAGATGGCCCGGCAAGATCGAGGCCGGCTCGGTCGCAAACGGCATCGTGCAGCACCACGACTGGCTGCCGACGTTCATGGCCGCTGCCGGTGCATCCGATGTCATCGATAAGCTCAAGACGGGCTACAAGGCGATCGGCCGCACCTACAAGAACCACATCGATGGCGTCAACCTTCTCCCATATCTGACTGGAGAGGCGAAGGAGAGCCCGCGGCAGGCTTTCTTCTACTTCAGCGACGATGGTGACGTACTCGGTCTTCGCTATGACAATTGGAAGATCGTCTTCATGGAGCAGCGACTTGAGGGCACCATGGGTGTCTGGGCTGAGCCGTTCGTGCACCTCCGCCTGCCCAAGATCATAAATCTTCGAACGGATCCCTACGAGTTTGCGCCAATCACATCGAACACTTACTGGGATTGGATGTTCCATCGCGCGTACATGATCTACGCGGCGCAGTCTCTGATGGCGAAATTTGTTGAGACCTTCAAGGACTTCCCCCCTGTCCAGAAGCCAAACACCTTCACCGTCGACGATGCGATGAAGAAGATGACGGAAGCCGCCAGCGGTGACTGAGCTGCAATAGGACGGGCGACGATAGCGATTGTCGCCCGCCATTCGTTCGATGGAGAGCGCCGTGTTGAAATGGACCAGTGTAGTTGCGGGGCTCTGCGCTGCAGTCATCTGCGGCGGAACTGCCTTGGCCCAGAACGATCCGCTTCCCTCCTGGAATGACGGCGCCGTCAAGCGATCCATCACCGATTTCGTCGCGCGGGTGACGACGCAGGGGCGGGATTTTGTGCCTGTTGCCGAGCGCATTGCCGTATTCGACAACGACGGCACGCTCTGGATGGAGCAGCCATACTATTTCCAGCTCGCCTTTGCAGTCGACCGCATCAAGGCGCTGGCACCCAAGCACCCTGAGTGGAAGGACAGGCAACCTTTCAAAGGTCTCGCCGAGGGCGACCTCAAGTCGGCGCTGGCAACTGGGATGAATGGCATCCTCGAGGTTGTAGCAGTTACGCACGCCGGCATGACGACGGACGCGTTCAGCAAGCTTGTCGCCGATTGGACTGAGAGCGCGCAGCACCCGCGTTTCAAGAGGCCGTATATCCAGCTCGTCTATCAGCCGATGCTCGAGCTGATGCACTATCTGCGCGCCAATGACTTCAAGACATTCATCGTCTCGGGTGGCGGCGTGGAGTTCATGCGCGTGTTTGCCGAGCAAGTGTACGGCATCCCGCCGGAGCAGGTCGTGGGGTCTTCGGGCACGGTGAAATTCCAGCGCGCTGCCGACGGCACGATCTCACTTATCAAGGAGCCGAAGGTCGAGTTCATCGATGACAAGGAAGGCAAGCCGGTCGGCATCAACCGCTTCATCGGGCGCCGTCCCATCCTTGCCTTCGGCAATTCGGATGGCGACCACGCCATGCTGCAATACACGGCAGCGGGTGCCGGGCCGCGTTTCCTGGGCCTCGTCCACCATACCGACGCCGATCGTGAGTACGCCTATGACCGCCAGTCCCACATAGGCACGCTCGACAAGGCGCTGGACGAGGCCCGGGAGCGCGGCTGGAGCGTCGTGGATATGAAGCGCGACTGGCGGGTGGTGTTCCCGCACGAACGCATGGCCATCCAACCAGCGAAATAACGAGGCAGGCCATGATCGACGTCTTCGCCTGGATCGTTCTGATCGTTCTTCTTGCGATAGCCGTGGCCGTATTCGTCGCGCTTGGTGCCCTTCCTGGGCATATCGCATATAAGCGCGGGCATCCATGGGCGGAAGCGGTGCAGATCGGCGGCTGGGTTACGCTTATCTGCGGCTTCGTGCTGTGGCCACTGGCGCTCGTCTGGGCCTACGTCGATATACCTGCGAAGAGCAGAGCGGCGCCATGATAGTCTTCTTGCTCGCCTGCTACATAGCCACTCTCGCGGTGTTCGTTTGGCTCAAGTACATTCCGCTCAATCTGTTCTGGAAGATCTCACCACTTATCGTCATGCTGCTTCTCACTATCGGCCTGTTCATCCCGATGACGTGGGGAGCACCGCAGGGCCCCTTGGTGGTCATCCGTCATTCCGTGGCAATCGTCCCCGATGTGGCAGGAGAAGTCATCGAGGTTCCAGTCGAGACCAACAAGCCGTTAAAGGCGGGCGATGTATTGTTCCGCATCGATCCACGGCCGTTCGAGAGCCAGGTGCGTGCCATCGGAGCGCAACTCAAGCTGCAAGAGACCCGGCTCGCGCAGATGACACAGTTGCAAAGCACGGGCACGGGCCGCGCCTTCGATGTCGAGCAGCGGCAAGCGGAAGTCGAGCAGCTTAGAGCGCAGCTCGACGGTGCGCAGTGGAACCTCGAGAAGACCGTCGTGCGCGCGCCTGCTGATGGCTTCGTGACCAACGTCGCTTTGCGCACGGGTGCGCGGGTGGCCAGCTTGCCGTTGGCGCCGGCCATGGCATTTATCGACACTTCCGAGACGATCATTGGCCTCGAGATCGCGCAGACCGCGGCGCGCTATGTCCAGGTTGGGCAGCCAGTGGAGATGACCTTCAAAGTGCGCCCTGGGCGAATCTACACCGGCAAGGTCGAAACGGTCCTGCAGGCAATTGCGACCGGCCAGGTGCAAACCTCGGGATCGGCGGTAATGCCGAAGGAGATCGATGCCGCACCATTTGCTGTGCGCGTGCGGCTCGATGAGAGCGGCGTCGCCGAGAGACTGCCCGCCGGCGCTACGGGGACTGCGGCGATCTTCACCGACCATGTCACACCAGCGCATATAATACGCCGTGTGGTTCTTCGGCAGATGGCAATCGTGAACTACATAAACCCGTTCTAGCGCGTTGCCGTACCAGGGCGCGCGCTACGGCCTCCTTTGCCTGCTGCTTAGAAGCGGACCGTGCCGGAGGCGATCGTCATGTTCCCTTCCCAGCGGTTCTCCGCGTTGAATTCGCGATAGTGCCGGAGGTTGAATATGAAGGGCGTTGCACCAAGGAGCGTCGTGTAACTCATGCCCGCACCAACGGCGTCCACCGAACCCTTGAAGGAGCCGAGCCGCGCACCCGAACCGCTGTCGTCCGTCAGCTGCCGATAATTGTAGCCGACAACGCCGAGCACCAAGCCGGGAGAGGTCTCGAGACCGAGAGCCCATTCCCAATGAAAATCCGTGCCGCTCTTGTAGTTGGTTTCGGTGTTCTCGAAATTGAAAGTGAAGCCGAGAGCGCCGTTCGCCTGAAACTTCGTTTGCGGGTCGACCCAGGTGAAGGCCCATCCGACATCGACACCGGGGCGGTGCAGGCCAATGATCGGCGAGAAGCCCGGATCCCAGCGACCGGTCGGGGTTACGACCTGGACGTAGGCCGTATGCGCGAACGTGCCCTGCTGCCATCCGAGCTGGACCTTCGGAATGATGTCTCCCAAGCCCCAGCCATCGACGCCGCGCGATATCGTTGCCCCGCCGACGCCGATCGTTGCATCCATATCGACGTGACCGAACGGAACCGTGATTGACAGTCCGAGATTGCCGCCGAACAACTTGCGTTCCGGCACGTAGAGCACGTTGAGACCGCTCGAGAAGATCTCGACCTTGGCGCCGGCATTGATCGTGACGTTGTCGAACTGCACGTTCCCGCCGATCTTGCCGTTGTAGGAGCCCGATACGACGGTCACGTAGGTGCCTGGCGGGGGCGTCGCGCCGGCGCCGAATGCATTTCCGCCGAGACCGTACGTGGAGAAGCCGTACTCGCCGGCTTGCACGCCGATCGGCGCCGCACCAAGTGTCAGCAGAACTGACGCCACGCTTAGGGAAAGCTTGGGGATGCGCATGGCTCGCCTCGCGATTCTTCCCGCGTCGGGCCAAGCAATAAAATGATTCGAGTCGTTCCCCCGTTGCAGATTTGCACTGACAATTCTTTCTTGCGCAGCTCCTGACTGCGTTTCTTCGGCCCGTTTTCGGTAGGCTTTATGGCGATTGATCGTAGATCAATGCGGCTTCCGACCGCTGCCGTATTGTCGAAGGAACTTTGAAAGAGGCCATCAGTGAGGCCGCCAAGGCCAAAACCGCATTCACCGAGGTCGACATCGAGAGAGGCGTGACACGTCCCGCGGATGCCGCCGCCGCATTCGCCTGCAATGCCTTCCATTGATGAGCGGGGCATGCATGAGGCCGCATCCGATGTCGGTCTCGATCTCGATGTGCTCCTCAGCGGGGCTGAAGAATACCACACGCGCCATCAGGGGACCGACCCACTGGTGGGGAGCCCCATGGCGCCAGGCGCCAGGCGCCAGGTAAGGTATTGATTTTAATCATGATGTGGCGGAGAGAGTGGGATTCGAACCCACGGTACGCTTTCACGTACACACGCGTTCCAGGCGTGCGCCTTAAACCACTCGGCCATCTCTCCTGGCTGCCGATTGCCGACAATCCGGCCGCAATCTCTATAGGATTTCGACGATTCTGCAAGCCAAGCCCGATTGGGGGATGCGGCCCGCCGCCGACCCTGAGGAGCGTGCGACCGGGGGTGCGGAAGCGCCGGCGCCCGCTGCTGTCCGCGCGCCCTCCTGCTACCCCTCCATGCGCAGCAACTGCAACCCTGGCCGCCAGATGCCCGACGCACAGGCCGCGGCACTTGTCGACCGTCCGCTGCTCTGTCAAACACGGCGAGAATTGCAGATTCGTGCGTCTTGAGCTGAACGTACGGCGAACGGCGGCAGGCCTCCGGCTCAGGCCGGCCAGAGCTGCCGCGGCTGCTGGCGGTGCTGGGTGCCATCGTATTGCCGTATGCCAGTCCCGCAGTGCGTGGGAATGCCGCGGGTGAGCAGGGAAAGGGATCGATGGACCGGATCAGGATAACGGGGGGGCAGCGGCTCGAGGGCACGATCCCCATTTCCGGCGCCAAGAACGCCGCCCTGCCGCTGATGATCGCGAGTCTGCTGACGAGCGACCGGCTGACGCTGAAGAATGTGCCGAACCTCGCAGACGTCAATCTGCTCGCACGCATCCTGCGCAATCATGGCGTTGATCATTCGGTCGATGGGAAGCGTGCGAACGCCGATCCGCATCTGCTTGGCGAGACATTCCACCTCACGGCACGCGACATCGTCGATACAGTGGCGCCCTACGAGATGGTCTCACGCATGCGGGCGAGCTTCTGGGTGCTCGGGCCCCTGCTGGGGCGGGCCGGCGAGGCGCGCGTATCGCTTCCGGGTGGTTGCGCCATCGGCACGCGTCCTGTGGATCTCCATCTGCTCGGGCTCAAGGCGCTGGGGGCCGAGATCGATATCGATGCCGGTTACGTCGTCGCGAAGGCGCCGAAAGGCGGCCTCAGAGGCGCACGCGTCGTTATGCCGAAGGTGTCGGTGGGGGCGACGCACAACGTACTGATGGCGGCAGCGCTCGCACGCGGTGAGACGGTGATCGAGAATGCCGCGCGTGAGCCCGAGGTGGCCGACGTCGCCGAGTGTCTCGTCAAGATGGGCGCTAGAATTGAAGGCATCGGCACGTCGACGCTCAGGATCGAGGGGCGCGACCGGCTCGAAGGCGCAACGCATCACGTACTGCCCGACCGGATCGAGACGGGCACCTATGCCTTTGCTGTTGCGGCGACCGGCGGCGACGTGGTGCTCGAAGGCGCCCGGATGGACCTCCTCCAGACGGCGTTCGACGCACTCGGGCAAACCGGGGCTCTCGTCGAGCAAACCGCGGACGGCGTGCGCATTGCGCGCAATGGCAATGCCATCGAGCCCGTCAGCATCGAGACGCAGCCGTTCCCCGGCTTTCCGACGGATCTGCAGGCCCAGCTCATGGCCCTCATGACGCGTGCCAAGGGGACGAGCGTGATCCGCGAAACGATCTTCGAGAACCGCTTCATGCACGTGCAGGAGCTGGCCCGCCTCGGCGCGGACATCCGGCTCCATGGCGATTCCGCAACCATTCGTGGCGTCGGCACGCTGCGCGGCGCGCCGGTAATGGCAACGGATCTGCGCGCCTCGGTGTCGCTCGTGATCGCAGGGCTCATGGCGGATGGCGACACCATGATCAATCGCGTCTATCACCTCGATCGCGGCTTCGAGCGGCTCGAAGAAAAGCTCTCGCGCTGTGGTGCACGCATCGAGCGGCTCACGGGCTGAGGTCGGCCGTCCACCTCCTGGTATTCAGAAAGCTGGCTGTCATGTCGACCTCGGATGTCAGGTCATCATCCGTGCAGGCCTACGCGCTCGTCGCGCTGGCGGGCCTGTGCTGGTCCGGCAATCACGTGCTCGGCCGCGCCATTGCTGGACATGTACCGCCGGTCAGCCTTTCGGCATTGCGCTGGGTCTTTCCCTGCCTCCTCGCCGGGCTTCTGGCGCGCGGGCATCTGGCTCGTGACTGGCCGGAGATCAAGCTGCATTGGAAGGCACTGCTGATCCTCGGGCTGAGTGGTGGCGCGCTCTTCAGTGCGCTGCAGTACGTAGGTTTGCAATACACGAGCGCGATCAATGTCTCGGTGCTGAACTCGCTCGGGCCGGTGTTCATCGTCGCGGCCGTCGCGATTATGTTCGGCGAGACGATGCGGCCGATCCAGCTGGCGGGCATAGCGGTATCGCTCGGCGGTGTGCTTTTCATCGTCACGCGCGGCGAACCTGCCATGCTGGCGCAGATGTCGTTCAACTACGGCGATCTCATCATTCTCTTCAATATGGCGGTCTGGGCATTCTATTCGGCGTGGCTGCGCTTTCGCCCGCGCGTTCATTGGACGAGCTTCATGTTCGTCTTCTCGCTGATCGCTGCGGGCGGCACGCTGCCCTTTGCGGTCTACGAGCACGCTCAGGGCTTCCACTTCCAGCCGACTGCGATGACATTTCTCGCGATGATCTATGTTTCGGTGTTCCCGAGCATCATCGCATACCTGTCATGGAACCGCGGTGTCGAGCTGATCGGACCGAACCGGGCGGGTGTCTTCCTGCATTTGATCGCGCTCTACAGTGCGGTCCTGGCGTGGATGTTCTTGGGCGAGCGACTGGCGACGTTCCATGTCGTCGGTTTTGCTCTGATTCTCTTGGGCGTTACCCTCGCAGCTCGCAAAGCCTGACTGGCGCGCCCCTTGGAAAAGGGGCCGAACTGGCTTATTTCTTGGAGTTGCAGGGCTGCGGGGTGCGTTAGGGCCATACGACCCGGGGGCCTATAAGATCCGCTAGGGTGCTGTCCCTGGCCGGAGCCGTGGTTCCGGACAAACGGTGCCCACCTACATCATTGTAGGGACCACGCGGGTTCGTCCGCCGCGACGGCTTTCGCGGCTCTGCATGCTTCTTTTCTTTGGGACGGCCTAACGGCCGACGCGCGGTCGCGCGCTCATGAAGTGGCGTCGCTAAATGCCGCGCAGCCCCTTCTCCCCGAAAGCACGGGGAGAAGGGATCATTACCGCGATCAGCGCGCGAGATCGAAGCGGTCGAGGTTCATGACCTTGGTCCAGGCGGCGACGAAGTCGTTGACGAACTTCTCCTTCGCATCCGAGCTGGCATAGACCTCGCTGAGTGCGCGCAGGATCGAGTTCGAGCCGAACACGAGGTCGACGCGCGTGCCCGTCCACTTGACCTCGCCCGACTTGCGGTCGCGGCCCTCGAAGACGTCCTTGGCGTCCGAGACCGCTTTCCACTCCGTGCACATGTCGAGCAGGTTCACGAAGAAGTCGTTGGTCAGCGTCCCGGGCTTGTCGGTGAGCACACCATGCTTGGCGCCGCCGACATTGATGTTGATGGCGCGCAGGCCGCCGATCAGCACGGTGAGTTCAGGTGCTGTCAGGGTGAGCAGTTGTGCCTTATCGATCAGTAGCGCCTCGGCGGGCACAGCGTAGCGGGCCTTCTCGTAGTTGCGGAAACCGTCGGCAACCGGCTCGAGATAGGTGAAGGACTCCACATCCGTCTGCGCTTGCGAGGCGTCGGTACGACCGGGCGAGAACGGCACGGTCACATTGTGACCCGCTGCCTTGGCTGCCTGTTCGACGCCGGCATTGCCGGCGAGCACGATCAGGTCGGCGAGCGAAACCTGCTTGCCGTCGCTCTGGTCCTGATTGAACTCGAACTGGATGCGCCCGAGAGCTTTCAGTACCTTGGCGAGCTGCTCGGGCTGGTTCGCTTCCCAATCTTTCTGCGGAGCAAGGCGGATGCGAGCGCCGTTTGCGCCGCCGCGCTTGTCGCCGCCGCGGAAGGTGGATGCCGAGGCCCAGGCCGTACCAACGAGCTCCGAGACGCTGAGGCCAGATGCCAAAATCTTGGCCTTGAGAGCAGCAGCATCTTCATCGTTGATGAGCGCGTGGTCGACGGCTGGAACAGGGTCCTGCCAGACCAGCTCTTCCTTCGGCACTTCCGGGCCGATGTAGCGCGAGCGCGGGCCGAGATCGCGATGGGTCAGCTTGAACCATGCGCGCGCGAACGCCTCGGCGAACGCCTGCGGGTCTTCGAGGAAGCGGCGCGAGATCTTCGCGTACTCGGGATCGAAGCGCAGCGACAGGTCGGTCGTCAGCATCTTCGGCTTCTGCTTCTTCTCGCCGAATGCTGCCGGGATCACGTCCGGCGCATCTTTCGCAACCCACTGGTTGGCGCCGGCCGGCGACTTCTCCAGTTCCCATTCGAACTTGAACAAGTTCTCGAAAAAGAAGTTGCTCCACTGCGCAGGCGTCTGCGTCCAGGTCACTTCGAGGCCGCTGCCGATCGCGTCCGCGCCATGGCCCGTGCCGAACTTGCTGGCCCAGCCGAAGCCCTGCAGTTCGATATCAGCGGCTTCCGGGTCCGGTCCCTTGTGGGATTCCGCATCGGCGCCGTGGGTCTTGCCGAAGGTGTGGCCACCGCCGATGAGCGCGACGGTCTCCTCGTCGTTCATGGCCATGCGCTTGAAGGTCTCGCGGATGTCCTTAGCCGCCGCGAGCGGATCGGGGTTGCCGTCCGGACCTTCGGGATTGACGTAGATCAGGCCCATCTGGACAGCCGCGAGCGGGTTCTCCAGATCGCGTTCGCCGGAATAGCGATTGCCTTTGTTGTTCGGATCGTTGCTTGGCGCGAGCCAAGTCGTCTCACGGCCCCAGTACACGTCCTGGTCGGGTTCCCAGACGTCCTCGCGACCGCCGGCAAAGCCGAATGTGCGGAAGCCCATGGTCTCGAGAGCGACGTTGCCGGTGAGGATGTAGAGGTCCGCCCAGGAGATGGCTTGGCCGTACTTCTGCTTGATCGGCCACAGCAGGCGGCGCGACTTGTCGATGTTGACGTTATCGGGCCAGCTATTGAGCGGGGCAAAACGCTGCTGACCGCGACCGCCGCCACCGCGACCATCGCCGATGCGGTAGGTGCCGGCGCTGTGCCATGCCATGCGGATCATCTGGGGGCCGTAGTGGCCGAAGTCGGCCGGCCACCAGCTCTGCGATTCGGTCATGAGCTTCCGCAGGTCGTTCTTCAGCGCTGCATAGTCGAGCTTCTTGAACGCCTCGCGATAGTTGAACGCCTTGCCCAGCGGATCGGACTTTGACGAGTGCTGGCTCAGCAGCTCGAGGGGCAGCTGGTTCGGCCACCAGTCGCGGTTCTGGGGGCCGCGCCGCCCGCCCGAAAACGGGCACTTGCCTTCTGTCGTACCGTCCATGTCTCTCTCCACTCTCTTCAGTGCGCCGATCGAAGCAGCGCAAGCCCGATGCACGTTGGTGCGCCCGGGCGGCCTCCCTAGAACTAAAAGCACTCCAAACTAGGCGGCCTTGCCGTCATGGTCCAATCGCATTAACTTCAGAGTACGATAAGAAATCCTGATCGACATGATCTCGCTCAAACAGCTCCGATATCTGGATGCCATCGCGCGCCACGGCCATTTTGGCAAGGCGGCGGCGCATTGCGCCGTGACACAGCCGGCGCTCTCCATGCAGATCCAGGAGCTGGAGCAGGAACTCGGGGTTCAACTCGTCGAGCGGCGGCGACAGGGGGCGCAGCTCACGGAGACGGGGCGCGAGGTGGCGCGCAGGGCTCTACGCATTCTCAACGAGGTTCGTGACATCGGCGATTTTGTCCGGCAGAGCAGCGCGCCGCTGTCGACCCCGGTGCGGCTCGGCGTGATCCCGACCATCGCGCCCTACGTTCTGCCTGCGCTGCTGCCGCTGGTGCGCGCGGACTATCCGCAACTCGTTCTCCAAGTGCGCGAGACGCACACGCAACAGCTTCTCGCCGAACTCAACGATGGCACGCTCGACCTGCTTCTGCTGGCGCTGCCGGTCGAGCATCCCGAGATCGAGACCTTGCGGTTGATCGAGGACCGCTTCTTCCTTGCCATGCCACCCGGTCGCAAATTTCGCCGACGCGTCAAGGCGACGCCGGAGCTCTTCGAGAATGATCGATTGCTGCTGCTGGAAGAGGGGCACTGCCTGCGTGATCAGGCATTGGCGTTCTGTGATCTACGCCAAGTCGAGGGCGTCGATACGTTCGGCGCTTCGAGCCTCTCGACGATCGTGCAGATGGTGGCGAATGGGATGGGATTGACGTTTCTGCCGGAGATCAGCATCAGCCTGGAAGCCATGAGCGGACGCGTCAGTATCGGTCGCTTCGCCGATCCGGAGCCCGCGCGCACGATTGGGTTCGCGTGGCGCAGAACTTCGCCGCGCAAGGAAGATTTCCGCGTGTTGAGTGGGCTGGTGATCGAGGCCGTGGGGCGCTGCCAGAAGCGGGCGGCCACGATCGCGGCCGAGCAGCGCATGGGCGAGCGGGCGACGGAGGCTTAGCGTTCAGCGTCCTTTGGCCCAGCTCGTGTAAGGGTGCTTGGCGAGATCGGCATTGTAGAAACGGCGGTCGCCGGTCACCTCCTCGCCGAGCCAGTCGGGGCGTTCGAATGCGCGATCGGCGCGGTCGAGTTCGATCTCGGCGACGACGAGGCCCGCATTCTCCCCGTCGAAAACGTCGATCTCCCAGTTGAAGTCGCCGATCGGCACGATGTGGCGGACCTTGCTGATGACCGAGCCCTCGCGCTGGAGCATCAGCTCCTCGGCATCGGCGACGGGGATCGTGTACTCGTACTCGTGACGCTCCATGCCGGAACGTGCAGCCTTGATCGTGAGCGTGCCCGTTTCATCGCCATCGATGCGTACGCGAACGGAAAGCCGTCCGTTCTTCGTGAGATAGGCTTGGCGCAGACGGCGTGTTCGGACGACGAGCGGCCTCCAGCTATCGCCGCTGACACGAAATTTCCGCTCGATCTCCAGCGCCATGGGAACGCGTGGTCACTTTTGCTGCCAATCTGGCCCACTCTCTACCCGCTGCGGCCCGGTGTGCCAAGACTGTTGCGCGGCCCGGGGCAGCCGGCCCATTCTTCCGCCCAAGCAAAACACGGGAGGAAACAGTGCCGACACGCCTCATGATCATCAACGGGCCGAACCTGAACCTGCTCGGTATCCGCGAGCCTCATATCTATGGATCCACCCGGCTCGATGCGATCGAGCGCAGTTGCCACGAGTTCGCAGGGCTGCTCGACGTGCAGTTGGAGTTTCGTCAGTCGAACCACGAAGGGGTGATCGTGGACCTCATCCAGGCGGCGCGTGAACGTGCGGATGCGATCATCATCAACCCGGCAGGGCTGTCGTTCACGTCGATCCCGATCATCGATGCCATCAAGATTTTCGAGGGGCCGGTCATCGAGCTGCACATTTCGAATATTCACGCGCGCGATGAGCTCCATCGGCACTCCAAAGTCTCGGGCTCGGTCAAAGCCGTCATCTGCGGGCTCGGGCCGTACGGCTACATCGTGGCAATGCAGGCAGCGGTGCAATCATTGGGACGCATTCCGGATGCATTCTCCGCACCTGTAAGAATTGGACCCGTGTAAGGTGGCATTCAGATAGTCCTGGGTGAGGGGGATTACACGTGGCAGACCATGAGACATTCGAGCTTGGATCTCTGGCGCTGCAGCGCGGGGTGACGCTGCCGAAGGCCCATCTCGCGTACAAGACTTATGGCCAGCTCGCGGCGGACAAGTCGAATGTCATTCTCTACCCGACATCCTACGCGGCGCATCACACCGACATCGACTGGCTGATCGGGCGGGATCGCGTTCTCGATCCCGAACGCTATTTCATCGTCATTCCCAATCAGCTCGGCAACGGGCTCTCGTCCTCGCCGAGCAATCTCGCGGAGCCGTTCGGCGCCGGGCGCAATCCTGTGTTCACGCACTGGGACAATGTGCACGCGCAGGAGCGGCTGCTGCGCGAGCGCTTCGGCATCACGAAGCTGGCACTCGCTTATGGCTGGTCGATGGGCGGCCAGCAGGCACTGCACTGGGGCGCAATCTTTCCCGAGCGTGTGGAGCGCATCTGCGCCGTTTGCACGTCGGCGCGCACGAGCCCGCACAACAAGGTGTTTCTGGAAGGAATCCGCGCCATTCTCAAAAGCGATGCGGGCTATCGGGACGGTCGATTCGTTGCGCGGCCGGTCGAGGCGCTGCGCGCATTCTCGCGCGTCTATGCCGGCTGGGCAATGAGCCAGGCCTTCTACCGCGAGAAACTCTGGTCGACGGTCGGCTTCACGTCGCTCGAGGACTATCTGGTGCGTGCATGGGAGGGGAACTATCTGCGCCGCGCCGCCGAGGATCTGCTCTCGATGATCGAGACCTGGTACCACTCGGACATCTCCGACAACGCGATTTACGGCGGTGATCTGGAGGCCGCACTCGGCGCCATCAGGGCGCGTGCGATTATCATGCCGTCGACGACAGACCTCTATTTTACGGTCGCCGATGGGGACGCGGAGACACGGCTCATGCCCAATGCCGAGTTCCGGCCGATCGAGTCCATTTGGGGCCACCGTGCCGGCAATCCCGTGCAGTGTGCGGAGGACGAGGCGGTCTTGCGACGCGCCGTGCAGGATTTGCTCGCACATTGACGCAAGCTCTCACAGCAGTGAACATGGTGGCCCTGGCCGTAGAGGTGTTCGCCAGTCGTGCTCCGTCGGCTGCCGGATTTGGCCGCAATTCCTGGCTATCGAGCTTTGCGAACGATGCGAAAGGTGAAGACTCACCAAGAATTTACCTGCCCATCCCATTGCCCGTCGCCTGCCACCGATAGTCTAATCCGCACCGAACCCGTCCTCCCGCGGGGGCGTTAACCGAAATGAAGCTCGCAATCCGATGGTGAGACGGCAGCCTGCCGGTCGAACCTGACAACCACGACACAGAACGAGGAAATCCATGGATAGAGTTCCGACGCGTGCGTCGACGACGGCGTCTCGAGTGCTGCCGGCAAGCGCTGGGTGGTCGGGCAGGGCCCGCGCAGGCTTGGCAATGTTCGCGGGCGTCTTGCTGGTCGCGACGGCGCTTTCATCCGCCGCGCAGGAGCAGGGCCAGAAGCCCTATGAGCCGCAGGTCGGGCAGGCAGGCAAGGACGTCGTGTGGGTGCCGACGCCCCAGAGCCTCGTCGACAAGATGCTCGAGATCGCGAAGGCGACGCCCAAGGACTACCTGATCGATCTTGGCTCGGGCGATGGCCGCACAGTGATCACCGCAGCGAAGAAGGGGCTCACGGCTCACGGCATCGAATACAACCCGCAGATGGTCGAAGTGGCGCAGAAGGCCGCCAAGGAGGCCGGCGTTTCGGACAAGGCCACCTTCGAAAAGGCCGATATCTTCGAGAGCGATTTCTCGAAGGCGCAGATCATCACGATGTTCCTGCTGCCCTGGATCAACGAGAAGCTGTCACCGAAGCTTCTCGAGTTGCCCGCCGGCACGCGTCTCGTGTCGAACACATTCCAGATGGGCGACTGGCAGGCCGATGAGACGGCCACCGTCACCGAGGACTGCACGAACTACTGCAAGGCACTGCTGTGGATCGTGCCGGCCAAGGCGGGCGGCACGTGGCAGCTCGGCGAAGCGGAGCTGAAGCTCGAGCAGAAGTATCAGATGCTGACCGGTACGCTCGGCCCCACCGAGATCAAGGACGGGCGCCTGCTCGGCACTCAGGTCAGCTTCTCGGTTGGCGATGCCAAGTACACGGGCACGGTCGACGGCAAGAGCATGACGGGCACCGTCAGCGGCGGCCGCAATGGTAACTGGTCGGCGACCATGAAGTAGGCGCCAAGCGCGAACTGCCTGAAAGATCAATCGGAGGGCCGGTGCGCGAGCGCCGGCCCTTCTGCTTGTGCGCACCTTGATGTGGCCGATCCGAGACCCTTTCATGGGGCTGCGCGTTTAGTCTGATGGGGCGCAAAAGGCGCCGGGGGAATAGACGAGGGCGAATTCACATGGCGGGCCTCACAAGCACGGAAATCGCGATCATCCTGGCCTATCTCGGGGCCACCTACGCGATTGCGATCGCATACGCGCGCGCTGAAGGCCCCCCCAAGAACGTCGACGACTACTTTCTCGCCGGTCGTACTCTGCCTTGGTATCTCGTCGGGTTGTCGTTCTATGCAACCAACATGTCCGGCGCGAGCTTCGTCGGGCTCATGGGGGCCGCTTATGGAAACGGGCTCACGGTCTTCCACTACGAATGGACCGCGGCGCTGGTGCTCGTGGTATTCGCCGCATTCATTCTGCCGGTGTTCCTGAGAAACCGTCTCGTGACGGTCACCGAGTATCTGGAGCATCGCTTCGATCGCCGCGCGCGCCTCGTCTATTCGGGCTTTACGCTGCTGACAATGCTGCTCGTCGATACGGCCGGCGCGCTCTATGCCGGCGCGGTGGTGATGCAGGCGGGCTTCGCGGCCATCGACCTCTGGCTCGCGTGCATCCTGCTGTCGCTGTTTGCAGGCGTCTACACGATTGTCGGAGGGCTGCGCGCGGTCGTCGTGACCGATACGATACAGGCATCCGTGCTGATCATCGGTGCGGCAGTAGTGGGATACTTCGCGCTTGCAGCGGTCGGCGGCTGGGAGGCGCTCTTCGAGAAGTCGAGCGAGCGCAATGTCACGCTGTTCCAACCGGCCAATGACAGCTTTCTGCCGTGGCCGGGCATTCTGGGTGTCGTGATCCTCGGCTTCTACTACTGGACCTTCAATCAGTACTTCGTGCAGCGGGCCTTGGCTGCGCGCTCGCTCGAGGACGGACGCAAAGGGGCGTTGTTCGGAGGTCTTCTCAAGATCCCCAATCTCTTTCTGATGATCGTTCCGGGAATGGCCGCGGCCGTGCTCTATCCAGCGCTCGACAGCCCGGACAAGGTATTTCCGACACTCGCCTTCGAGCTTCTGCCGATAGGTTTCCGCGGGATCGTTCTGGCAGCGATGATGGCGGCGATCATGTCGTCGCTCGACAGTGCGCTCAACGCCGCAGCGTCGCTCGTCACCGTCGATTTCGTCAAGCCGCGATGGCCGGATCTGGGCCAGCGGGCGCTGATCCGGATCGGTCGCATGGTGACAGCGGTGATCATGGTGCTCGCCGCAATCTATGCGCCGTTGATCGCGAGTTTCGGATCGCTTTTCGAGTATTTCCAGGCGACGCTCGCCTACCTCGTGCCGCCCGTTGTCGCTGTGTATCTCGGCGGCATCTTCAGCGGGCGGTTCTCACGCGAGAGCGGCTTCTGGGCTCTCATCGTCATGCAGCCCACGGCTCTCATGCTGTTTCTCGGCAAGGAGATCACGCCGCTGTGGACCTCTCTGGGACTGCCGCCGGTCCACTTTACCTACATGGCGATCGCGCTGCTGTGCGCGACGCTCAGCCTGATGGCGCTTATGAGTGTGCGGACTGGTGCGGGACGGCCGAAGATCGACGAGGCCATGCTCGCCGGGCTCGGTGATGTCGCTCCGCATGACGCGGCATCAGGGCTCGGGCTGTGGAGGGACTATCGCGTGCACGGCATGGTGCTGATGGGGACGGTTGGCGTGCTGCTGGCGCTGCTGGCCTGAGGGATGACTACGCGCAGGGCTGGAACTGGCAGCATGTCGTCTCACCATAGCGAGTAGCGACCGTTGATCAGAGCGCGCAGAGCGTTCCGCTCGCCCGTCGTGAGCGGATCGGTGAAAATCATGCAGCGTGCATCGAGCGGGCAAAAATCGGAAACAGATCCATTGTTGCTCGTAGCGCCCACGTAGAAGTCGCCAGAATTTGTTGCATTCAGAGCCGTGAAGCTGTTGTCGGTCCCCACGACGTCGCCATTCTCGGACAAAGTCGCGACGGTTGCCGTCTTTGAGGCCTCGTACAGCGCCGACGGGAGCGCACCCGAGCCGGATTTTGCGACCGTCAGATTGCCGTTGTTCGCGAACATGGTGATCGTTTGACCAGCCACACTGTTTTTCGACAGCCCCATCCCGTTGAGGTTGTCGTAATCGCGGATCGGTGATGCCTGGGTCATGCTCCAGATGCGAGCATACTGTACGCTATTGCTCGCATATCCGACGACGTTGAAGGTCTCCATCGCCGTGATGGGGAACGCCGGCGTGGCGACGGACAGATAGTCGTTCACGCCATCGAAAAGCACGCGCGCCGATCCGGTGCGATATGCCGGCTTGTTTCCGCCGGTCGCCTGCAGCAAATGAAGGCCGTTGCCGCTCAGATCATTGACGCGTCCGACGGGATCGGTGTCGGCTGCAACTGGCGTCGTGGCGCTCGTGTCCTGCCAGAGATGCGAGGGCTCGTCGTAGAGCCAGAACGCGCGGCACTTCGCGCCGAGCAAGGCGACAACCTGCTCCTCGAATGTGGCTGCTGTGTTTCCTTCGGGCGTGACCTGTTTCGTATCGCTGGCCGCGCCCGGTCCGGCGCTGTTTACCGCTCGCAATTCGACATCATACGGTTGATCGTTCGTCAGGCTCGTGATGGTGAAGTTTCCAGTGCCGCCGGACGGCGTCCACGTGCCGCCGTCGAGCCGGTATTCAACATCCGTGATCGTGTCGCCACCATCATCCGGAAGCACATGGATCGAGACATGGGCTTCCTCGTCACCGGGAGCCAGCGACCAGTCGCCGGTATCGAAGGCCGCCGGCGCCGAAGGAGCGGGAGCGGCGAGAGAGGGGCGGAGCAGGCCAACCCTGTGCAGCATCAGGCTCATGTGACATCTCCGAGGGCGCCGGAGGCAACCCATGCATCGGTTGCGATCTTCAGCAGCGAGACGCCTTGCCAGCGGGAGACGATTGCGCCCGTGCCGGTGGAGATGCCGTTGATCGTCACGCCGGTCGGGGCCGCGATCGATGTCACGCCAGAGCCGACCTGTACGATGTTGATGATCGTGCCGACAGGAAAGGCGGCCGTGCTATTCGCAGGGAGGATGAGCGTGTTCGCGCTCCCGTTGTCCATGGTGACGACGCGGCCCTTGTCGGAGAGGACAAGCGTGTACGACGTGCCGGTCTGAGCGTTGACGCCGGGCTCTTGAAGCGCGAGGTCGCGGCCTTCGATATTGAGAATGCCGGCTGCGGTGCGACCGAGCGTCGTATCCGATGTGTGGCCGATGTTGAGGGCAGCGAATTGCGGCGAGGCAGCGGAGGTGAGGCCAGCGATATCGCTCTGCGCGATCGCCAGCAGAGAACGCATGGCCGCGAAGTCTGCTGCAGCAACAAGGCTCGAGCCGTCGGCGCTCAAGCCGAGACCTGCAGTTCGCATCAGAGCCTGCGTCGTCTGGGCAAGCAGCACCCGCGCGACACTGGTGATGGCCGCGTCCGCAACATCTCCGGACAGAAGCCAGGCATCGGTTGAGATCTTGACCAGCGCCACGCCCTGATAGCGGCTGCCGATGCTGCCCTCGCCGCCTGACATGCCATTGAGGGAGACGCCCGTCGCGCCGGCGATCGTCGTTACGCCTGCTCCGATCTGCATGACGCTGATGACCGTGCCGACCGGGAAGGCGACGATCGCGTTCGTCGGGATCGTCAGCGCGTTGGCGGCATCATTGGTCATAACGATGAGGCGGCCGCGATCGGCGAGCGTCAGTGTGTAGCTCGTGCCGCCTTGCGTATTGATGCTGGGCTCGAGTGCGGCTTTGTCATCGAGAGCGGCTTGTAGACCCGTGATGGTGTCGACAGCCTGCTCGCCCGTGTGGTTGGTGCGCGCGAAGGCGTCACCTTCGATCTCCTGCGGATCGTACATGCTCACCAGCATGTCACCGCTGCCGGAAGGTGTGGACCACGCGACATCGCCATCATCGTTCGATGCTTTGGCAAGAACCTGGCCCGTCGTGCCGCCGATCGGCAGACCGGGGTTCTCTATGTCGACGCCGGAAGGGAAGGAAACCTCGCCCGTATCCTTGTCGATGAGAATGGCTTCGTGCCAGGCGCTGCCGTCGGGGCTCACCTTGAAATGGAAATCATCATCGCCGGTGGTGCCGATCTCCGCGCGGCCGTCATAGTCCGTCTGGAAGAGGAAGGAAGCGGTATCGGCATCGTCGAACTTGTTGATCTTGAGTTGATGGCCGGCGCCGGCATGATTGAATAGCGAGGCAGGCGAGGAAACAGCGAGGCGGTTCGTCTCGTCGGCCGTGGCGTTGATGCCGACGCTGTCGAAAATCGCGTCGCCGCCATCGCCCCCACCATTGCCGCCGCCTGTCACGACCCAGGCGTCGCCGTTCCATGTTCTGAGAGCATTTTCCTCGATGATCCAGGCTCGCCAGCCAGTGCGTGGTGCAAAGTAGGCCCAGCCACCGTCCTGAAAGGCAGCGACCTCGAGATCATGACCCGACCATGCGCCTGTACCGCCTGCGCCGACGATATGGCGATCGCCTTCGCCTGGAGATGCCGGTGGTGTCGTGCGGTCACGATCGATGACGGCGAGATGCACGAGTGCGTCGAGAGCGCGGATGGCCTCGTTGTGCGTGACGTGCTTCTGGGCCTGTGCCGCCATGATGTAGGGAAGGCCGAGGTTGGGAGTATCCGCCATGTATGCGCTTTCTGGCCAGCAGGTTGCGCCTCAAAATCTAGCCAGCGTTTGAGTGGCGGGGATAAGGTAGTGACATCAGCGCGGGCGACGTGACGTGGCGCGGACATGGGAGGGCGAGAAAATGGCGTACGCGACCGCTGAAGATGGGGTTCGTCTCTACTACGAAGAGACGGGATCGGGGCGGACGATCATTTTCGTCCACGAGTTCGCTGGCGACATGCGGAGCTGGGAACCGCAGATGCGCCACTTCGGCCGCTCATACCGCTGCATCTCCTACAACGCGCGCGGCTATCCGCCGTCGGACGTGCCGCCGGAGCACACGAGCTACTCGCAGGCCCGCGCGGTGGATGACATCAAGGCCGTGCTCGATGCAGCATGTGCGGACGACGCGCATGTGATCGGTCTCTCGATGGGTGGCTTCGCGACGCTTCACTTCGGGTTTCGGCATCCCAAGCGCGCGCGATCGCTCTGTGTCGGTGGCTGTGGTTACGGTGCGGAGCCTGAGCAAAGTGATCGCTTCAAGGATGAGGCGGAGGCGACTGCGAAAATCCTGCTGAGCGGCAGCATGGATGCCTTTGCCGAAGCGTATGGCCATGGCCCGACGCGCGTGCAGTTCGAGAACAAGAACCCGCGCGGCTTTGCCGAGTTCAAGCGCATGCTCGCGGAGCATTCCGCGCTCGGTTCCGCCAACACGCAGCTTGGCGTGCAGCGTGCGCGGCCGTCGCTCTACACACTCATCGATGAAATGAAGAAGCTGAAGGTGCCGACGCTGATCATCACGGGCGACGAGGATTGGCCGACCCTCATGCCGGGCATCCTGATGAAGCGAAACATCCCCTCGTCGGCATTGGCGGTCATGCCGAATGCCGGCCACGCGATCAATCTCGAGGATCCCGACGTCTACAACCGGATCGTCAGCGACTTTCTCGCAAGCGTCGAGAGCGGCCGCTGGCCGAACCGCGACCCGCGCGCCATGATCTCTTCGATCACCGGGATGAAGACGTGAGAAATTCGTCCCGCCTTATCGTCGGACGAGCTCGCGGAACTTGCGCCGCTCCCAGTTGACGACGAACTGCGGTTTCGTGGCATAAACCGCGAAGGCATGGGCGGCAATGCCGATGCCCCAGCCAAACCAGACCCACTGGACCCACCACTCATCGCCCATGTTGGCGTTGAGCGCCGTGAGAATGAGGAGCACGCCCACATACGCGGCGAGGTGGACGTAAAATCCCTCGATCGCGGCCACGCGCCGGCGTGCGGCCTCGATCTCGTTGTGGTGAACCATAACTCTCTCCCAAAGCGTAGCGTACAGAGCTGCAACGCGGCCCGAACCCTAAACGCATATGGGGGCCCGATTGGTTCCCGGCGATGCGACTTTATGGCTGCGGCTTGCGGTAGCAGCCCTGGCTGATTTCCTCGATTAGCGTGCCCGCCTTGGGCGACCAGCCGAGTTCCTTGCGCGCACGGATGGCGCGGACGCGGCTGTTCGAGCCCATGGTGTCCTGAGTGGGGCCTTCGCCCCATTCGGCGGCGGCTTCTTTAAGCGTCATCGCCTCGGTCGTGCCGGTGAAACCGAGCATGTGGCTGATGGCGACGCATGCTTCGCGCATGGAGTTCTCGCCGTCCTCGGCAAAGTAGAAGGCGCCGGCTGGGGCCTTCTCCAGTACGCGCATGTAGAGATCGACGAGATCATCGAGGTGCACGTTCGACCAGACATTCTCGCCCGGCCCGTAGTGCTTCGCGACGCCGTGTTTCTTTGCTGTGCGAATGAGCCACGGAATTTGAACGCTGTCGGCCTTCGCGCCGCGACCGAGGCCATAGATGAGACTCGGGCAGACAATGGCGGATCGAACACCCTTGCTGGCATAGGAAAGGATCATCTTGTCGAGCTCCACGCGGGCGGCGCGGGCAGGCGAGGGCGTGAAGGGCGTCGTTTCGTCGAAGACATCCTCCACACGCCGGCCGGCCGAGCGTGTTCCGACGACGCTCGATCCACTCGTATGGATGAAGGCTTTGCCGGAACCTTCAAGCGCGTCGAGCAGGGCAAGGACGGCGTTGCGATGGTCGGCGCTAGCGGCATTGATCACTGCATCGGCGGCGCGCGCCTCTGTAGCGAGGATGGCGGCATCGTCAAGCGTTCCGGTGACGGGCGTGATGCCATGCGCACGAACCTTCACGGCGGCCTCGGGCGAGCGCACGAGCCCGCGAACCTCGTGGCCGGCGGCGGCGAGCGAGGCCGCAATCGAGCCGCCGATGTAGCCGGAAGCGCCTGTGCAGAAGACCTTCATTCGCGCGTCCCTCCATGGAGCATTGATGCTTGTTTTGCTGGTGCCACTTTCCGCTCAAAGCCGGGCTCACGCAACTGGGACGCGCCGCACGGCTGTGATATGAGGGCCTGATGCATCCCAAGAGGTTCCGAATGGCGCTCCCTGTCCCGACACTCGACCATGTGGTCATCAATGCCCGCACCGATATCGACGGTGCAGCCGAGACTTTTCGCCGGCTGGGCTTCACGCTCACGGAGCGCGGCTATCACACGCTTGGTTCGATGAACCATCTCGCGATGTTCGGGACGGACTATCTCGAGCTGATCGCGGTGCCGAAGGATGCCGCGCCCGACGTGCGGCCCGATGTGCAGGCGTCGCCGCTCGGTCTCAATGGCTTCGTATTCGGGACGGAAGATACGGCTGCTCTCCATGCGGCTTTGAGCGGGGCCGGCGTCAATGCGAAGGCGCCGCGAGAATTCTCGCGCCCCGTTCGTCTCGCGGATGGCGAGCATCAGGCGACATTCCGCACGGTTTCTATCCCGGACAGCGATACCCCGTATGGGCGTATCTACTTCTGCCATCACTTCACGCGCGATCTGGTGTGGCGCGACGAGTGGCGGCGGCACGCGAACGGCGTCGTCGCGGTTTCGCGCGCCGTGGTCGTGCATTCTGATCCCGCGGCCGCGTCGGAACTCTATGTGCGCATGTTCGGCGCGGAGTGCGTGCGCGATGTCGAGGGCGGGAAGGCCATTGTCGTCTCGCAGACCGATCTGGAGATCGTTACGGAGGCGGCTGCGCGGCGTGAGTTCGGCGATGGCATGCCCGATGCAGCTGGTCGCTCGACATATATGGCCGCGCTTGGCTTCCGGACGGTGTCCGTGTCGCGTGCTGCCGGCGTCCTGAAGACGAACGGCGTTCCGTTCGTCGAGGCGGGCGGGCATCTTGTCGTGCCAGCTCGCGCGGCCTTCAATGCGACGCTGATGTTTGCTGAGTAGCGCCTATCTAAATCACGCCCTTGGCCTTGAACGCCTTGATGTCGGCATCGCCGTAGCCGAGATCTGCCAGCACGTTCGCCGTATGCTCTCCGAGCTCAGGTGTTGCATCGAGTGCCGCGGGCTGCGGAAAGCGGGACATGTTGATCGGCTGGCCGACGACCTTGACGTCACCGAGCTTGCCGCTGCGCATGGTGCGCGCAATGCCGAGATGCTGGACCTGCGGCTCGGCGAACGTCTTGTCGATCGTGTTGATCGGTCCGCACGGGACGCCGGCTTTATTCAGAGCGGCAATCCAGTGCGCGGAGGTGTTCGTGCGTGTTCGCGCGGCGAATTTTTCGTTGAGCACCTTGCGGTTCGCTGAGCGTTTGGCGCTCGTCATGTATTCGGGATCGGTGAGCATTTCCGGGGTGCCGAGGGCTTCGCAGCAGCGCTTGAACAGGTTGTCGCCGGATGCGGCGATGTTGATGTGTCCATCGCTGGTCGGGAAAACGCCGGTGGGAATGCTGGTCGGATGATCATTGCCGGCCTGTCCGGGAACCTCGCCGTTCATGAGCCAGCGCGCGGCCTGGAAGTCGAGCATGAAGATCTGCGCTTCGATGAGCGAGGTGTGCACCCATTGCCCTTTGCCGGAGCGTTCGCGTTCGTAGAGCGCGAGCATGATGGCCTGCGCGAGGAGGAGGCCGGATGTCAGATCCGCAATGGGAATGCCGACGCGCACCGGCCCTTGTCCCGGAATACCCGTGATCGACATGAGCCCGCCCATGCCTTGCGCGATCTGATCGACGCCGGGGCGGGTCGCGTCGGGGCCGGACTGGCCGAAGCCGGAGATGGAGCCGTAGATGATGCGGGGGTTGATCTTGACGACGCTGTCATAGTCGACGCGGAGCCGGAGCTTCACGTCGCTGCGGTAGTTCTCGACGATCACGTCGGCGTCCTTCGCGAGCGCCATGAAGATCGCCCTGCCCTCCGCGCTCTTTAGATTGAGCGTCATGGAGCGCTTGTTGCGGTGGAGGTTCTGGAAGTCGAAGCCGTGGCGTCTGCCGCCCATGGGATCGACATCGCCTTCCGCCGGCGGCTCGATCTTGATGACTTGCGCGCCCCAGTCGGCGAGCTGGCGCACGGCCGTCGGCCCGGCGCGATGCGCCGTCAGATCGAGGACACGCAGATGAGCGAGGGGGAGGGCGGCGCGCGCAGGCGAACTCTCGGACATCGGACTTCCTCCGTTCTGTGGCCGCATCATGAGCGCGCAGCCTGTGACGCGAGACTACGCCGCGCATTCGTGCAAGAGCAACCGAAGGTGGGCGGTTACGGCGCTCTGCTGATATGCAAGGGAGCTTTGTCCGCTTGACGGCAGTGGCGCGATGGCGCTCTTAAGGGCCGCCTCGCATTGGAATTGGAAGTGTCGATCATGGCCAGCGAACCTGCACCGAGCGCGAAGCTCTCGCCGGCCATGGCCTTCGGGCTGCTTCTGGTCATTGCCCTCTCGTGGGGCATGAGCTGGCCCGTGAACAAGGCTGTCCTATCGTACGTCTCGCCGCTTTGGGCCGTTGCGACACGCCTCTGGCTGGCTGCCGGAGTGCTCTTCGTCATCTCTCTCCTGAGCGGCAAGTTGCGACTGCCGCCGCGCCAGGATCTGCCGATGGTGGTGAGCTTGGCGGTCCTGCACATGGGCCTCTTCGCGGGCCTGACGAGCCTCGGTCTCGTTTATGTCTCGGCGGGGCGTACGGTGCTGGTCGCCTACACGACACCGTTGTGGGTGTTTCCGCTCGCGTGGCTCTTTGCCGGCGAGGCGCTCTCCGGAAAGCGGCTCGTCGCCGTCGCGTGCGGGATGCTCGGCCTCGCGCTTCTGGTCAATCCGCTGGCCATCGAGTGGAGCAATAGCGGCGTGATCACGGGGCACGCGCTCATCCTGCTGGCGGCTCTCTGCTGGGCAGTCAGTATCGTCTACACGCGAATCCACGAATGGGTGTCCTCGCCGTTCGATCTGCTTTTCTGGCAGCTCTTGCTTGGCGCGGTGCTGACGAGCGTGGCGGCCTTGATCTTCGAGGGGTGGCCGGTGATCGACATCACGCCTCATTTCATCCTGCTGCTGGTCTACGGCGGCACCATCAGCACATCGCTCGCCTACTGGGCGCTGAGCACGGTGAACCGCTCGCTGCCGGCGACGACGACGGCGCTCGGCCTGCTGGCGGTGCCCGTGTTCGGTGTCGTGTCGTCGATGATTACGCTCGGTGAGAGGTTCGACGTCTTCACGACAGCCGCGCTTCTGCTGATCGTCGGCGGCATTGCCATTGGGACACTGCCGGATCGTAAGGTCGCCGAGCCGGGTGCGATGCCAGCACCTTCGCCGACGCAGCGCCGATGAAACCGGGTGCAGTTGTGGTAGGTGGTAATTAACTTCCTTAACTTAGGGTTGCGATAAGGTTGCGGCACTGCAGCAAAGGCACTAAAGATGGACGCGCGCACAATAATTGCTGGATAGGGTGCAGTGATGCGTCGCTCTCTGCTCGTCCTCATTATTTCAGGCATTTCGACCGGCGCGGTGGCGTCGGGCTACGCCCTATGGTCGTACGTCATCGCTGATAGGGTCGAAACGGCCGCCGCGACGGCCGTGGATGCCGCCACATCCACACCCGCCGGCCAATCGACAGTCGCCGCACTTACGCCACCGCCGAAAGCGACGCCGCCAGGCGTATCGGCGCTGCTGGCGATCGAGGTTGCGCGCATCGAAGCGGGTGGGCCGTCCGTGCTCGCGGGGCGCTCGCCGCCGAACCACAAGGTGACGATCCTCGCCAACGGGCGGGAGGTTGCGAGCGTGATCGCGACGGACGAGGGACAGTGGGCGGCCGTCGTGCCTGATGGCATTGCCGCCGGGCCGCTCGAACTCTCGATCGTCTCCGAGCCAAAGGAAGGCGGCGCGCCTGTGCGCGGGGCTGCGCGTCAGCTCGTGGTGCCGCCGGCCGGCCCCGCGCTCGCGTCGGCGGCGCCGTTGCCTACGCGTCCGCAGGCCAAGCCCGCGTCGGCGGAGAACCGAGCGCCTGCACCAGTTGCGTCGCCACGGCCAGTCGAACGCCCGCAGGCTCAGGCTCGTCCTGCAGATGGCGAAGACGCAGCAAGCAAGCGCGCACTTGCCGAGTTCGAGGCTCTGGTCGCACGCACGCGCAAAGAAATGTCTGGGCAGGAGATGCCCCGCGCCGCAGCCAAGGCGGGCAGTGGCGCCTCTGCGCCCATGGCTGAAGGATCGAAACTGGCGCCATCGACAGTTCCGTCGGCGGGAACCGTTCCCGCATCATCAGCGGCGATGCCTGCTGCATCCGTGCGTGCCGTCGGGGGCGCTGCGGGTTCCTCTGTCCCAACGGCGTCCGAGACGAAGCTCGCAGGCGCCATGCCGCCGCCAGCACGGCCGTCCGGCTCTGCGGCGGCAACGCCTGTAGCAGTCCAGGCGCCGATACCGGTGCCTATTACGTTCGCCAGCAACAGGGCGGTGCTCACGCCGAATGGTGAAAAGGCAGCATCCCTGCTGGCTGAGTATCTGCGATTGAAGCGGCCGGCCGGGATCACGCTGTCGGGGCACGCCGACGCGCGTGGCCCGGACAGCTACAACATGCGCCTGTCGCTGCGACGCCTCGAAGCCATCGAGCGCTATCTCCGCGCGGCGGGATACTCCGGCGAGCTGTCGCTGGTGCCGCGCGGCAAACGTGATCCCTATCAGGGTATCGACAGACGACGCTTGCCGTTGCGCGAGATCCAGCAGGCCGATCGACGCGTCGAGTTGCAATTGACGCCCTAGCGCGCTCGCATGGCGCGGAAGATGCCGCATCCTTTGCCTTATCAAGGCTCCAAGCGATTGCTCGCGCCGCGCATCGGCGCGTATATGCCGCGTGACGTCGAGACTTGGTTCGAACCTTTTGCCGGCTCGGCAGCCATGACGCTGTGGGCGCTCGATGCACGTGTCGCGCGCCGCTATGTCATCGCCGATGTGCTGGCGCCGATCGGCGAGCTCTGGCAGTCGATCATCGTTTCGCCCGACGCGACGGCGCGGCGCTATCGCGAGATCTGGGAGGGGCAGAGGCCCGGCGATCGCGACTACTTCAATACCGTGCGGGCGCGCTTCAATGCCGAAGGCGATGCCATCGACCTGCTCTATCTGATCTGCCGATGCGTTAAGAATGCCGTGCGCTTCAACGCGGCGGGGCACTTCACGCAGTCCGTCGACCAGCGGCGCCTCGGCATGGATCCTGCGCGCATGGCGGCGGCAATCGCGGGATCCTCTGAACTCATGCGCGGGCGGACGGAAGTGCGCTGCGGCGACTGGATGGCGACGACAAGCGACGCGGGCACGCGCGACTTCGTCTATCTCGATCCGCCCTATCTCGGCACGAGCGTCGGGCGCGACCGGCGTTATGTGCGCCAGCTTCAGGAGGCGGACCTGATTGCCGGTCTCGAAGGCCTGCGCGCGCGCGGCGTGCGCTTTGCGCTTTCCTATGACGGCATGACGGGCACCAAGACTTATGGCGCGCCGCTGCCGGATCGGCTCGGCCTCACACGCCTGCTGCTGGATGCGGGGACATCCGCACAGGCGACACTTTCGGGCCGCGCCGAGCGGACGATCGAGAGCCTTTATCTCTCGCCGGGCCTCAAGCCTCCATCCGTCCCTTGTTCCGCTCGGCAAGAAGCGGGCGAACCATCTTCTTGAAGCGCCGTGCCTCGGCATCGTGCAGATAGCCCGAGAGGCAGAACGAGTGACACCCGATGTCGATGTACTGCTGGAGGACGTTTGCGCACTGCTCCGGATTGCCGACGATGCAGATTCCGGCACCGGGCCGCGCACGCGTGAGACCGGCCCATAGATTGGGCGCGATCATGTCGCCCATGGTGCTGCGCAGTTCCTGGACGCGCTGATTGGCGACGGAATGCGCGTAGTGCTCGCGGATGTAGCGCTCGCGCTCCTCGGTGATGTTCTTGATGAGGCCGTTGGCGGCCTCCCACGCATCGGCTTCGTTCTCGCGGCAGACGATCTGCAGGCGCATGCCGAAGCCGATCTTTTCCTCGCGACCGTACTTGGCGGCGAGCGCGCGCAGCTCCTTCATGTTGCTCGTGATGCGTTCCGTCGTATCGCCCCAGAAGAGATGGACGTCGGAGTGCTTGGCCGAGATTTCCGCGGCCTGACCGGAGCCGCCGCCGAGGTAGAACTTGGGATAGGGCTTCTGAAAGATCGGCGCAGCCAGCTCGGCGCCCTTCAGCGTGTAGTGTTTGCCCTCGTGGTGGAGGGGCTTGCCGTCCGAGGTCCAGAGCTTCTTGAGGATCTCGACTTCCTCGTCCATCACCTCGTAGCGCTCGTCCTTGCCGAGCTTGATGCCCTCGGCGACGATTTCGGCCTCGCTCTGCCCGGCGATCAGGTTGATCGAGATACGTCCGCCCGAAAGCTGGTCGCATGTCGATATCATCTTGGCGAGCAGGACGGGGTTGATGTAGCCGGGCTTGGCCGCCACGAGCATTTTGATCTTCTTCGTGCGGCCGATCATCAGGGCCGCCGTCATCCACGCATCCCAGCACTGATGGCCGACGGGGATCAGCATGTACTCGAAGCCGCAGTCCTCCGCGGCGCGCGCCACGCGCTCGAACATCTCCGAGCCGGCGGCGATCTTCAGCGGATCGCCATAATCGTCCGTGTCGCCGCGTGTTGGCAGAAACCATCCGAATTCCAGGGGGCGCATCGTCTCTTCCCTTATCGTGCTCCTTTGCTTGCGGTGACGCTAACTCAAGAGCGATGTCGCGTGAAGCCGCCGGCCACGCAGAGCTTTCCCTCCGAATTGATTGGAACGCATCGCGGAACAGGATCAGACTGGGGGAATTGCAACATTGCTGAACGGAGGGTGGCCATGATTATCTGTCGGCAGCCTAGATGCGCTCGGCGGTCTGGGGCTCTCTCGGTGCGGCCTTGAGCTCGTCGATCAGGATCTGCGTCTCATGCGCCCGCGGCTTCGAAAGAGGCGCGAGCATCCGGTAGGCGACCGGCACCAGGAGCAGCGTGAAGATCGTCGCGAAGCCGAGGCCGCCGACGATCACCCAGCCGAGCGCCAGGCGCGCTTCGGCGCCGGCACCCGTCGCGATAACGAGAGGGACCGCGCCGACAACGGTGGCGAGCGCCGTCATCGTTACGGGTCGCAGTCGCGTGACGGCGGCCGTCCGGATGGCGTCCGGCACGCTCATTCCTTCGTCGCGCTTCTGGTCGGCGAATTCGACCATGAGGATGCCGTTCTTGGCCATGACGCCGACCAGAAGCACAAGTCCGATCTGGCTGTAGACGTTGAGTGAGCCGCCCGTAAGCAGGATTGCGAATACCGCCGCAGCCAATCCGAACGGCACGGTCACCATGATGACCAGGGCGCTCACCACGCTTTCGAACTGAGCGGCGAGGACCAGGAACACGATCAGAAAGGCGATCGCGAAGACGATTGTCGTGCTTTGGGTCGTCTCGGTCAGTGTCTTGGCTTCGCCGAGCAGCGTGATCGACATGTCCGGCCCGAGCACTTCCGGCGCGATCGTGCGCAGGGTGCTGACGGCGTCGCCGAGATACGTTCCCTCGTCGAGCTGGACGCTGACGGGGACAGCGCGACGCCGGCTCTCACGGGCGAGGGTCGGCGAGATCGCGACTTCCTCCATCGTCACCAGTGTCGAGAGTGCGACGAACCTGCCGCTTCCGGTCTTGACGAACAGGTTGTTGAGATCCGACGGATCATCGATCGGGCGCCCGCCCGGTTTGACCTGGATTTCGACGATATCCTCGCCAATGAAGAGGTCGGCCGCCTTCGAGTAGTCGACCATGGTGTTGATGAGGCTCGTGATCGCGTCGATCGGGACGCCGAGCTTGATCGCCGCCTCACGGTTGATGCGCACGGAAAGCTGCGGCTGGGTCGTATCGAAGTCCGTGCGCGCGCCACGGAAGCCCGGCGTCTGCGAGAGCCGCTGCGCGAGCGCCGTGGCGCCATCCGCGATCTTGTCGTAGTCCGTGCCGGTCACGGCGAATCTCAGGCCCTGGCCACCGCCGCGAATGCCGAGGCTGTTCGGCGAGCGGGTTGTGATCGAGAGCCCCGCGATGCCGGAAAACTTCTGCTGCAGCTCGGCCTGTATTTCCTGCTGAGTGCGCGTGCGCTCGCGCCAGGGTGCGAGAGGCGCCACGATCGCAGCGCGATTGGAGCTTCCGCGTCCGACGGTCGTCAGTATCCCTGTGATTTCGCCCTTCTTCCTGAGCTCGTTCAGTGCGTCTTCAACAGCCTCGACCTTGCGCGAGACATAGTCGATGTTGGCGCCCTGCTGTGCGGTGATGCCGATACTGATCACGCTGCGGTCCTCGGCCGGCGTGATCTCGCTCGGCACGAGGCGAAAGGCGATGTATGCCGCCGCCGCAAACCCGAGGCAGATGGCAAGGAAAATCCAGCGGAACTTCAGACACCAGTCGAGAATGTGCGCATAGAAATTGCTGAAGCCCGTGGCGATGCGGTCGAACCGCCCCGGAGCATCGCTGTCAGTCCTCCTATCATTCCCGGCGCCGATCCTCGCGGCGAGCATCGGGCAGAGAGACAGCGCGACGAACGAGGAAACCGCCACCGAGAACGCCATCACGAAGCCGAACTCGGAAAACAGGCTGCCGACGATGCCCGGCATGAACGAGACGGGGACAAAGACCGCAGCGAGCGTTGCGGTGGTTGAAAGCACGGCGAACACGATCTCGCGCGTACCGATCACGGCGGCGGCGCGCGGGCCTGCCCCCATGGCACGGTGGCGCGCGATATTCTCGATAACGATGATGGCGTCGTCGACGACGAGGCCTGTCGCGACGACGAGCGCGAGCAGCGTGATGATGTTGAGCGAGAAGCCCGCCATCCAGATGGCCGCCAGGGTGCCGATGAGCGAGATCGGTATCGCGATCGTGGGCGCGATCGTCGCGTGGATGGATGCCAGGAATATCAGAATCACGAGGACCACGATCACGCCCGCAATCACCAGGGCGATGACGACCTCGCGCACGGCTTCTTCGATAAAGACCGCATCGTCCGAGATGATCGATATATCGACGCCCGGCGGCAGGTTGCGCTTCAGTTCCTGAATGGCGGCGCGAACCCCCTCGGATATGCCGATCGTATTGGATTGTGCTTGCCGGATGATCTCCATGCCGACGGCGGTCCTGCCATCATGCCGCGTGATTGCGGTCGCGTCCTGATAACCCCACCTGACGAAGGCAACGTCGGAGACTTGCGTCGTCGCGTTGAGCTGCAGGGCGCCCACTTCCTCTGGCGTCTGGATCGGCGCTTCGGCCTTGACGAGAAGCTGTTGGGTCGGATTGTCGAGGGCGCCTGAAGGACCGGTGACCGACGCCTTGCCGATTGCGGCCATCAGGTCCGAGAGCGCGAGGCCGCGACCGGCGAGCGCGACCTGATTGATGCGAACCTCGATGGTACGCGCGCGGAGGCCGTATGATGTCGCCGATGCGACGCCTTCCACCGCGGCAAGCCGGTCCTCGATGACATTGTTGACGAGATCCGTGAGCTCCGCCTCGGTGAGCTTCTCCGCAGAGATCACAAGGCGCATGATCGGCGAAGCGTCGGCATCCGCTTTGACGACGGCCGGATCATCTCTCATGTCCGATGGGAGCTGGCGTCGGATGCCCGAGACGGCATCCCGCACATCCATCGCTGCCGATTCGAGGTTCGTGCTGCTAGAGAACTCGATCGTCACGCGGCTCGAGCCGTACGACGAGTTCGACGAGATCGAGGTGACGCCCTGGACGCGTGACACGGCGCTCTCGATGATCGCCGTGATCTGAGCGTCCATCGTTTGCGGTGTGGCACCCTCATAGCTTGCACGCACTGTGACGATCGGGCGATCGACGTTCGGTAATTCGCGGATCTCGATGCCCTGAAGGGCCGCGTAGCCGGCGACGATGATCAGCAGGTTCAGCACCACCGTGAGCACCGGCCGTCGGATGAATACGCCGATCCAGCCGCCGTCATCACCGGGCGAAGAGTGCGGGTCGCGTGCTGTCGATGTCATGGCAGCATTGCCTCGGGTCGAAGAGTGCGATGAGGGAGGGTGAGGTGAGGGAAGGCGGAGACCGCCGCGCGGTTCACGAGCCTTGTGGCTGAACGGCCTGTCCGGCGCTCAGCAGATTGCCGCCCTCGAAGATGACCTTGTCGCCCGCTTTGAGCGGTGCGTCGACCATCACCTGATCGCCCGTGCGGGAGATGATCGCGATGTCGACGCGTTCGACGGTGTTCTTCGTGGCGAGACGCCATACGAACGCGCCGCGACGATCCCATTGCACGGCCAAGCCGGGGACCTTCGGCGCATTTTGTCCGGTGATGATGACGCTTATCGAGAAGGTCGATCCCGGGATCAGGACGAGGGTTGGATTGGGGATTGCCGCGCGCACGGCGAGCGTGCGCGAATCCGGATCGATACGCGTTCCCACCGCATCGATTGCGCCTTCGTAGACCTCGCCGGCGCGCGTCACGAGGCTCGCGCGGACGGGCATGCCGGCCTTCATCATCGGCGCCACCGCCTCCGGCACGGTGAACTCGACGAGAATTGCCGTGCGGTCGTCGAGCGTGGCAATCGACGTTCCGGCGCCGATGTAGTCGCCGATTTGAAGGTTCGTGAGACCTACGATACCTTCGAAGGGGGCGCGGACGGTCATTCGATCGAGTTCCTCGCGCGCGCGACGGAGTGCGGCATCGGCGACTTTTAGGGCCGTATCGGCCTCGGCGCGCGCCACGCGGGTCACGACGCCCTCATTGAGCTGCTTGAGGCGCTCGACGGCATCGGCGGCCTGCGCGCGCTGAGCTTCGGCGGTTTCGACGGCGATCTGCTCGGTCTCGGCGTGAAGCTGCACGAGTGGTTGGTTTGCCTCGACCGTCTTGCCGCCTTCGAAGAGCACTTTCGCGACGACGCCGGCATGCCGTGTGGCGACAGTGACCTGGCGGCGTGCGCGGCCGGAGCCGACGGCTGCGACGCGATCTCTGATGGGCACGACCTCGACTTCAGCAAGCGTGACCGGCGGCGGCCCGACGCTGCGGCCGCCGCGGCGTTGCGCATCGGCAGGGCTCATCGTCAGAGTGAGGACGCTGCACGCGGCCGCGAACATCACCGCGATGATTGCTGGCCTGACGGCGATCGATATCGGCGGCATTCGGCGCGTCATGATCCAGTCCCTCGAATGTGATGCTGCGCCGCTGTCTGATCATCGGCGCGTTTGGTGTGCCCGCACGACTATACGAACTGAGAACGCATCGATCACCCGTATCCGTCGCGCTGCCGGCAGTAGCGAGCCCCGCGATATGCCGCGACGGGAGCGCGCGTCGTAAGTCGGACAACCAAGATCCAGGAAAGACTGACGATTTTCCTATGTTGCCGGGTTGACTCATTGCTGGGCCGCTGGCATTAGGGCCAAATCATCGCCGACGCGGACGTGAGCTCCCATAAGATTCCGCCGCAACCGTCGTGCCCCGTCCTCCGGGGCCGGTGATGCATGACATCGCGATGCAGCCGACGGGCTGTACCCGCCCCGTAAATGCTGAGCCTAGGTTTTTCGCTTCTGGAGGCGACAGAATGAAGACGTATTCGATCGCAGCCATTCCCGGCGACGGCATCGGCAAGGAAGTCGTCGCCGCCGGCCTCAAGGTGCTGGAGGCGCTCGCGGCGCGCGATGGCGGTTTCCAGCTCGCGGTGAAGTCCTATGACTGGGGTTCGGACTACTATCGCAAGCACGGCCGCATGATGCCCGACGACGGTCTCGGCGCGATTCGCGATGCCGATGCCATTTTCTTCGGCGCGGTGGGCGCACCCGATGTGCCCGACCACATCACGCTATGGGGGCTGCGACTTGCGATCTGCCAGCCCTTCGACCAGTACGCCAACGTCCGCCCGACCCGCATTCTTCCTGGCATCGCCAGCCCGCTCGCTGGCGTCACGGCGAAGGATCTGGATTGGGTGATCGTGCGGGAGAACTCGGAGGGCGAGTACGCCGGCGTCGGTGGGCGCGCGCACCGCGGGTTGCCCGAGGAAGTGGCGACCGATGTCTCTGTTTTCACGCGCGCCGGCGTCGAGCGCATCATGCGCTTCGCCTTCAAGCTCGCGCAATCGCGGCCACGCAAACTGCTCACCATCGTGACCAAGTCGAATGCACAGCGCCACGGCATGGTCATGTGGGACGAGATCGCGGCCGAGGTGGCGAAGGACTTTCCCGACGTCACGACCGACAAGATGCTCGTCGACGCCATGACCGTGCGCATGACGCTGAAGCCCGGTTCGCTGGATACGATCGTCGCCACCAACCTGCACGCGGATATCCTCTCCGATCTCGCTTCCGCGCTTTCGGGCTCGATCGGTGTCGCGCCGACCGCGAACGTCAATCCGGAGCGGCGCTTTCCCTCCATGTTCGAGCCCATTCACGGCTCGGCTTTCGACATCACGGGCAAAGGTATCGCCAACCCGATCGGCACGTTCTGGTCGGCCGTCATGATGCTGGAGCATCTCGGCGAGAATGCTGCAGCGCAGCGCCTGATGCGCGCTATCGAGCGAGTCACGGCCAATCCGGACCTGCACACGCCCGACCTCGGTGGCCGCGCGACAACCGACGCCGTGACCGACGGTATTTGCGCTGTGCTGCGCGCCGATAACTCTTAATGCGAAGAGAGAGGCGACATCGCCGATCAAGGTCGCTATTAGGAGCTTAGTGAGCACAAAACGTCCGCCGTGAGCGGATGCTATGTTCTAAAGAACAAGCAGATGGCGCGGGCAAAACCGCGGTCGAAGGGATCAACTCAGTTCAACGTCCAGAGGAAATCAGAGATATGCGGAATAAACTGACGAAGCTTTTGGCGCTTCCGCTGGCCATTTTGGGGCTGTCGGCAGGTGCCCAGGCTCAGACGCCGGATCCGAGCTGGCCTCAAACCCTGACGCTCGGGACAGCCTCGGTCGGCGGCACCTACTTCGTCTATGGCCAGGTCTGGGCTTCGATGGTCAATAGCAAGATTGGCACGAAGATCAGCACCCAGCAGACGCAGGGGCCGAACCAGAACATCATTCTGACGGACAGCAAGCAGATCGACTTCGGCATGACGACCATGGGCGTCGCGCTGCAGGCTTGGAATGGTGAAGGCGCATGGACGAAGGGCACGAAGTACAACAACATCCGCGCGATGTTCCCGATGTACGACACGCCTTTCCACTTCATCACGCTCGAGAAGAACCCGATCAAAGCGGTCGCTGATATCGCCGGTAAGCGTGCCGGCGTCGGCCCGCGCGCCGGCACGTGCGGCACTTACTTCCCGATGATGTTCGACACGCTCGGCATCAAGGCGACCATCCGCAACGGCCAGGGCTCTGATATGGCCGCGAACCTGCAGGACGGTCTGATCGACGTGTTCCCGTTCTGCGCGGGCGTGCCGATCTCGGCTTACTCCGAGCTCGAGACGACCAACAAGGTGCGCTTCTTCACGTTCACGGGCGATGAACTCGCCAAGTTGAAGAAGGCAATGCCGGAGCTGTCCGACTCGACGATCCCGGCCGGCACTTATAAGCAGCAGACCGAGGACCACAAGACGGTCGGTGTCTACAACTTCGCGATCGCGCACAAGGATGTACCCGACAGCCTCGTGTATGCGGTGGTCAAGGCCGTACTCGAGAACAATCCCGAGATGGTCAAGGGCCACGCAGCGTCGAAGGAAACGCTGACGGAGAACTGGGATCGCAACACGTTCCTCCCATTCCATCCCGGTGCTGTGAAGTACTTCGAGGAGAAGGGCATCAAGCTTCCCGAGAAGCTGCTTCCGCCCAAGAGCTGAGGGTCGCCGGTAGAAGTATCGAACGGGTCGTGGCTGCGCCGCGACCCGTTTGGCTATCAACTATCCAACGGTAACGAATTCGAGCCAAAGGGGCAGGCACCGTGAGCACAAACATCAAGGATGCAGATCTTGAGGTGAAAGCTCCTGTCTCCGACGAGGAGTTCATCGGGACACGCCGGGTTCTGCGCAGTTGGGAGCTGAAGCTCGTCGCCGTGCTCTGCGTGACGTTCACGCTGTTCCACCTCTTCGTGCTCAACGTCTATTCACTCGAGCCGCTGCTCTTTCGTGCGATTCACGTAGGGTGGGGACTGGCAATCGGCTTCCTCATCTCAGCGCCATTCGCGCGCGCGGGGTCGGACGGGGTTCCCTGGTACGACTGGATCCTCTCAATCGCCTCGGCCGCCACCGCGGTTTACATCTGGTGGGAGCTTGACGGTCTTCTTTTTCGCGCCGGCGCGCAGTTCACCCCGGGCGATATCATCGTCGGCGTGACGGGCACTTTCCTCGTCCTCGAGATTTCGCGGCGCATGACGGGGCTTGCACTTCCGATCATCGCCGGCGTCTTCATTGTTTACTGTTTCGTCGGACCCTGGATGCCGGGCGTCCTGCGCCACAATGGCTTCGCGATCGACCGCTTTTTTACGTACATCTATAGCGAGTACGGCATCTTCGGCGTCACGACGCAGGTCTCGTCGACCTATATCATTCTGTTCGTGACGTTCGCCGCGTTCTTGCAGGTCTCGAAGGCCGGCGACTACATCAATGACGCGAGCAATGCGCTCTTCGGCTGGGCACGCGGCGGTCCAGCAAAGGCCTGCGTCGCGTCGGGTGTTGCCTTCGGTGCCATCTCGGGTTCAGCGGTGGCGAACGTCGTCGCCTCGGGCATGGTGACGATCCCGATGATGCGCCGCGTCGGTTATGATCGCCCGACAGCCGCAGCGATCGAGGCGACGTCATCGACAGGCGGCCAGATCACACCGCCGGTGCTCGGTGCCGGCGCGTTCCTCATGGCCGAGATCACGGGCATTCCCTATACGACCATCGCGCTCTCGGCCGTCATCCCGTGCATTCTGTTCTATGTCGCCTGCTGGATCCACGTGGACCTGCACGCGATCCGCCTTGGCGTGCGCGGTCTACCGTTCTCCGAGCTGCCGCCGATCAAGGCGATCCTGCCGCGTGCCTATCTGCTCGCGCCGATCTTCGTGCTGGTCTACGTGCTGCTCGATGGCTACTCGCCCTTCCGCGCGGGCTCGCTCGGCATCCTGACGGCACTGGTCTGCGGTGCCATCGCTGTTTGGTTTAAAGACTTTGACGACAAGGGAAACGTCAGTACCGCGGGCTCGGAGACGATTGCCACGATGATGGCCGCAGCCGTGCTGCGCTTCATCGTAATGGCCGCTCTTGGCTTCGGTATGATGGCCCTGATCATGAATGTGCTGCCGAACCTGCCGGGCTATTTCGGCACTGCTGGTGCGATCGCGATCATCGCCGTTGCCGCACTCCTGTTCGGCTGGCGGCGTACACTCGAGTCGCTCGAAAAGGCAGCGCGTGACAGCATCCAGCTTGTTGCCGTCTGCGCGTGCGCCGGCATCATCGTCGGTGTCGTAGCGCTCACCGGTGTCGGCGGCCGCTTCTCGGAGCTCATTCTCGGTCTTGCTGGTACTAGCCACTTCGTCGCGATGATTTTCGCGGCACTTATCGCGCTCATTCTCGGCATGGGGATGCCGACGACGGCAGCTTACGCGATCGCTGCGGCTGTTATCGCGCCGGGTCTTACCAAGATCGGCGTCGATACGCTCACGGCTCATATGTTCGTCTTTTACTTCGCCGTGATCTCGTCGATCACGCCGCCGGTGGCACTCGCGTCGTTCGCGGCCGCCGGAATGGCGCAGGCTGATCCATGGAAGACATCCTTCACCGCGGTGAAGTTCGGCCTCGCGACGTTCATCATCCCCTTTATGTTCTATCTCTCGCCCGTGCTCCTCATGCAGGGCGATTGGCCGACGATCATCCAGGCCACGATCGCGGCGGCCATCGGTGTGTGGTTCCTCGCGGGCGCGAGCGAAGGCTGGTTCGGCGGTCGCCTCGCGGCACCGCTGCGTGTGGTCATGGCAGTTGCCGCGCTGTGCCTGATGCATCCCGGCACGTTCACCGACATGATCGGTCTGGTCCTCGGCGTGCCGATCTACATCTACCAGCGCTTCTTCGGGGGCGGTGGCGGGAAGCCAGCGGCCGCCTGATCAGGATGCTAGATAGTCGCGTAGCGACGCGAGCAGCGTCGCGACGCCGATGATCGCCAGCGTGGCCATTGCAGCACGACGGAAGTGGCGCGCGCCGCCATAGGCGAAGTAGCGGCTCCCGAGCAGGATGGAGCCGCCATAGATCGGCAGCAGCAGCAGGCCGATCACGATCGCCTTCATCGTGAAAAGACCGAAGTACAGCAGCGGTGCCAGCGACGACAGCGAGATCGCCGTCATCAGCGCGAGGACATTGCCGCGCTGCTGGGCCGGCGTGCCGGGCCGCGACAGAACGACGGCGACGACGGGTGGGCCGCCGATACCGGCCACGCCTTGAACAAGACCGCCAGCCACACCGGCGCCGATGAGGACAGGGCGCCCCACCTGCTGTTCGAGCTTCCAGCCGCGCATGAGCATGGCGACCATGACCACGACGAGTGCGGAGATGACGACCTTCATCAATGCCGGGCTGACGCTCACCAGAACCCAGGTGCCGAGCGGTGTGCTGAACAGAATGGCGAGCGAGATCGGCACCACGATCGGACGTTCGGAGGTTCGGATAGCGTCGGGCAGAAGCTGGAGCAGCGTTGGAATGCCGACGACGCTCATGGCGGCAACGGCGAGGCGCGGCTCATAGGCGAGGCTGAGCACGGGGATCGTGACCAGCGCAGCGCCGAAGCCGACAAAGCCACGCATGAACCCGCCGATGAACGTCGCCAGGCACACCGCGACAAAGCGGGTGTCGAGTGGCACCCCGAAGATTTCCGGCACTGCGTCCCTCCTGGCCATACGCCAGCAGCACATGATGGCGTCTCGCCCGTTCGTTGGCCAGCGCGCCGGCAGCAGGGAGATGCGTTACGAGCGCATGAAGGAGCGACGGTCAGGGTTGAAGACCCGCGCACTTTTTGGCGAGTGCGCGGTCGACGAAGCCGAGCCGGTCCTGGCCCCAGTAGATGATCCCGTCGAGAACGAAGGACGGCGCACCGAACACGCCGAGCGCCAAGGCTTCGTCGCTGTATGTGCGGTAGAGGTCTTGCACACGAGGGCTTTTCTCGGCGGCGACCAGAGCCGCGCCGTCATAGCCGTTCTCGTCGGCGATCTCGCGGCGCACGTCGGCCTGAGTGATGTCGCGCTCCTCGACCCACAGTGCGCGCAGGATGGCATGCGAGAGCGGAAAAGCGTCGAGCCCCTGCTCCAGCGCAGCGATGACCATCCATCCGGCGTACTTGTTCCAATCGGGATCGGCGGGCATTGCTTGAGGATAGTGACGGGGCTTGAGCACGAGCGGCATCCCGAGATATTCGCTCCAGCGGGCGAGCTCGACTTCGTGGTAGGCGCGCCGGGGGGCGGGGCGCGTACGAATGGGCACGCCGCCGGTCTTCGGCACGACGGCCTGGAAGTCGTAGGGTTTGAGCAGGAGGCGCACGCGGTGGCGGCGCACGATGTCCTGAAGCTCGGGACCAGCGAGATAGGCCCAGGGCGAGGACAGAGTGTAGTAGCAATGAAGCTCGATCATGGGGCGCGCCTCTCTAGTGTCCTGATGCTGAAGTTCGCCCCACCTCGATGCTGGCGTCCCGAGCGAACTTCGGAATCAAAAGGGACACTAGAATCATAATCTTCCTCGTGTGATTCAGATCGAGAAATTCGCTCGGTACCGTGCCGCCTGATATGGCGAATTTCTCGATCATCACACTAGCGTGTACGGGAGCGGAGACCAAAATGGCCGAGATCTGGCAGGGCGTGAAAAGCGCGCGCGACGGGGAGGCGCTCGCTCGCCAGGCGGAGCGCGTGCGCCATGATCTCGCGATGCTGAATTATCCGCCAGCCGATTGGGTGCCTGAGAAGGTGGGGCCGGATGGGAAGCCGATGCTCGACGTGCTTGTCGTTGGCGGGGGCATGTGCGGGCAGACAGCGGCGTTCGCGCTCAGACGCGAAGGCATCGCCAAGTTGCGCGTGATCGATCGCAATGTGCGCGGTGACGAAGGCCCTTGGGGCACGTACGCGCGCATGGAAATCCTGCGCTCGCCGAAGCAGCTGACAGGACCCGATCTCGGCATTCCATCACTGACATTCCGCGCGTGGTACGAGGCGCAGCACGGCGCTGCAGGTTGGGAGAAGCTATACAAGGTCGGCCGGATCGATTGGCGCGACTATCTCATCTGGGTGCGTGAGACGGTCGGCATCGCAATAGAGAGCGGGATGGACCTCGTTTCATTGGAGCCGACGACCAATGGCGTGCGTGCGACGCTCGAAAGTAGCAGAGGACGTGAGGAAGTCTGGGCGCGCAGGATTGTGCTTGCGAGTGGACGCGATGGCGCGGGCGCATTGCGCTTGCCGCAGTTTCCGGGTCTCGAAGGTGCGCGCGCCGAGGCGCGTGGCCGCGTGCTGCATTCGACGGACGGCATCGAGCCCGAGAATTTCACGGGAAAGCGCGTCGGCGTATTGGGGGCGGGTGCATCGGCCTTCGACTGCGCGGCGACGGCGCTCGAAGGTGGTGCGGCTCAGGTGACGATGTTCGTGCGGCGACCACATATGCCGCAGGTCAACAAATCCAAAGGCGCGAGCTATCCGGGTTTCATGGGCGCATTCGCGAGCTTGAGCGATGCCGATCGCTGGCGGCTGCAGTCATACATCTTCGGCGAGCAGGCACCGCCACCGCACGAGTCGGTTCTGCGCTGCGATGTGCATCCGAACTTTGCGATCCATTTCTCGGAAGCTTGGACGGATGTCGCACTGACAGCCGATACCGTGAGCGTTACGACGACCAAGGGTCGCCATGACTTCGACGCCGTGATCCTCGCGACGGGCTTCGAGGTCGATCTGACCAAGCATCCGCTTCTCGCGCCCTATGCCGATAACATTCTGCTCTGGCGGGACCGCATTCCGCCGGAGGAAGTCGCGAGGGATGCCGAAAGCGCGCGCCATCCCTATGTCGGCAAGGGTTTCGAGCTGATCACGCGCGATCCTCGACGCACACCGGGCCTCGGGCGCATTCATATGTTCAATGTCGGCGCGACCATGAGCCATGCGGCGCTCGCCGGCGATATCCCAGGTTTGCAGATCGGCGCGCGGCGGCTTGCAGGCGCCATTATGAGCGATCTTTTTCAGGAAGACCTTCCGATACTCGAAGCTCAGCTCCGGGCGCACGACGAGCGTGAGCTCGCACCGACACGCTATCTCGTGCCTTGAGACGCTGTGGTTGCCGATCTTCGCTAACGGCGATCAAACTGCTGACGCAGGCTGCAAATTGGCCTCCAATGCCGCCGAGATCGCAAGCGTGCGCCGGTCCGTGCCGCCTTGCCCGACGACCATGAGGCCGGTCGTCGCATCGCCCGGCCGATGCATGGGGATCGAGATCGAGCAGCAATCCAGGATGTTGAACATCATGGGATTGCGCAGGATCAGTGTATTGATTCGCGTGTACTCGTCGTCCTTGGCAACTTCGTCGATGCGCGGCGCGATAATCGCCGTCGTCGGCATGATGATGGCGTCGTAAGCGGCGGTTGCCTCGTTGTAGGCATCGATGGCTGCTGCGCGCCGCTCGAGAAGTCCGATGTAGAAGGCTGCATCCTGCTCCGTGCCGCGCATGATCCGCATGAGAACGCGCGGATCGTACTGCTCGCGGCGTTTCGCGATCAGCTCGCGGTGCCACGCATAACTTTCCGCTCCGGATATGCCGCCTTTGTCCGTCATCTCTGCAATGCGTTTCAGCACCGGCAGTGGTGCACGAGTGATGAGGGTGCCGGCATCTGTGATGCGTTTCAGTGCTGCATCGAAAGCCGACGCGACATGCGCATCGAGATTGTCGAGCACGATGGTCTCGGGCACGAGCAGGCGAAGGCCCTTGAGGGGAAGCTCCGGCAACGGCGCCGATGTCTCGTTCGCGAAGACCGCATCCATGATGGCGCAGCAGTCGACCGTGCGGGCGAGCGGCCCGATCGAGTCGAGCGATTTGGCGAGCGGCACGACGCCATCGATCGGCACGCGTCGCGCCGTCGGCTTCCATCCGACGACACCGTTGAAGCATGCCGGCACGCGGCAGGAGCCGCCCGTATCCGTGCCGAGCGCGCCATAAGCCATGCCGTCGGCGACAGCCACGCCCGAGCCCGATGATGAGCCACCGGGTACGCGGCGCTCCGAGCGCGCCCAAGGCGATGTCGGCGTGCCGTAGTGCGGATTGATGCCGAGGCCAGAATAGGCGAACTCGGTCATGTTCGCGCGGCCGATGAAGAGGAAGCCGGCGCGGCGCAGGCGTGCGACAGATGGTGCGTCGCTGGTGGCGGGTGGTGCGTCGGCGAGCGCGCGCGATCCGGCTGCTGTGGTTTCGCCCGCGATGTCGGCCAGATCCTTGATCGCGACGGGAATGCCCGCATAGGGCGAAGGTGCGGCGCCTGCCTTCCGCAGCGCATCCATGGCATCGGCCGCGGTGCGCGCACCCTCGGCGTTGATCTTGATGAAGACGCGCGCGCCTTCGCCGGCCGGGTCGCCGATCCGTGCGAGACAGTCCTCGACGAGCTTGCGGCTCGTGGTCGTGCCGCGCGCGAGATCACGGGCAAGGCTCGCAAGCGTCGGCTGATGGCGCGTCATGGCTGGATTCCTCTCGCGGTGTGCTCGGCGGACTTCGGTGCGGGGTGACGCATCAACATGAGCGCTCAGGCGGGGGTGGTGCAAGCGGCCAGCCTGCACGACTTCGATGCATTATGGCGCGCTGGGAGGCGCGGCCACATCGAGCGTCGCAGTGCCTCAGCCGCAACGGATCAAACTCATTCTTGCTCGCCAATTGATCGGCGTGTACCTTATCCCTGCGGCAAGGTGAGGCAGGCCGCTCGATGCCGCTCCGACAGGGGTCATGGAAGGGGCGGCACGGGCGAGACAGGGGTGTGGTGCGTACTCTATCGGCTTGCGGGACGAGAGCTTCCGGCAGAGCGGATTGCGGTCTCCGGCGCATACAGGCGCCGTGGAGATTTTATACGTGCGCGCACTCTTGCACCGCGGCGCTCTTGTGGGCGGCGGCGGCAACGAGCGAGGCGTTCCTATGAGTACCCGCACGCCAGCGAAGGCGATTATTCCAGGTGGCGCGAGCGAATTCGGCCGGCGCCATGGAAATGCCGCATCTACGGGGACTTATGAAGCCGCGCGAGGCATTGTTCGCGGCGTTGAGCAGGGCTCGGATGTCCTGCCGCCGGCTGAAATGCCATCCCGGAATGATGCACCGGATATGGATTGGCCGCCGCGTCCGCGGACAGCCGACGAGCTCCGGGCGCGGTTCCAGGATGATTATCCGGCCAGCACCGGCGCCACACGGGGGAATCCAGTCGGTCGTGGGGGCAGACACCTCACGGATTTCGATCTGGACGAGCAAGAGGAGCGTCTGCGTATGCCCGAGCCCATGCCCACTTCATGGCTCTCACCCGTCCAGCCACAGCCGCCGAGCGCCGCGATGCGCCAACTGACCGGCGCCGCGCTTGGGCTCACGCTAGGTCTCGCCATCGCCGTGCCGGCCGTGCTTTGGCAGAAGGGCCGGATCGATCCGATCAGCACTTTTGCTCATGTCGCAGAAAACTTCGGCCTGGCAGCCGCATCGCCGAAAGCCGCGGTCATGACGACCGAAACGCGCGAGCCGACCGTCGAAGTGGTGCGCGCTACGCCGCGCGCGGTCGCAGTGCCCGGCGTCGAAGTCGTGATGCCGAAGCCCGTCGCGGCATCGCCGGAGATGATCGCTGCCTCGGCATCCGTGGCGACGCTCAAGCCGGCGGCTGTCGAGCTGACGCCGGCGCAGATCCAGGCCGCGAAAGCCGAGGGCCTGATGGACGATGCCCGCCGTCTCATGGGCGACGGTGATTTCCGTGCGGCCCGCAGCGTACTCGAGGATCAGGCGGTCGCGGCGATGCCGACAGCCCGCTTCTTGCTCGCCGAGACCTACGACCCGAATTACCTCGCCGCGCGCGGTGTTCGCAGCGTTCGCGCCGAGGTGCCGCGTGCTGTCGAGCTTTATCGCGAAGCACTCGACGGCGGCATCGAGGCCGCACGTCAGCGGATCAGCGCGCTTAGGCCTTAGTTTTTCTCAGGACGGCCTAATGGCCGGCGCGCGGTCGCGCGCTCATGAAGTGGCGTTGCAGTTGGCGCCGTGGTTGATCGCACCTTTCGCGCGATCAGCCAATCAATCCGCGATTCTTCAGCATCGCCTGCGATGTCGGCAGCCGGCCGCGGAACGCCGTATAGGCCTCCGCCGGATCACGGCGATTACCTGCCGCGTAGATGAACTCCGCGAGCTTCTTCGCCGTCGCCGGATCGAAGGCGTTGCCGGTCTCCTCGAAGGCCTCGAAGGCATCGGCATCCATGACTTCGGACCACATGTAGCTGTAGTAGCCCGCCGCATAGCCGCCGCCCGAGAAGATGTGCGCGAAGTGCGGCAGGCGATGGCGCATGACGATCTCGCGCGGCATGCCGATCCGCTTCAGCATTTCGGTCTCGAAGCGCGAGAGATCGAAGCCGTCGAATGTCTCGAGCGCGTGCAGCTCCATGTCCGCGAGCGCGGAAGAGACGTATTCCACGGTGGCGAAGCCCTGATTGAACTTGCTCGCCGCATCGAGGCGCTCGACCAGGGCATCCGGGATCGGTGCGCTGGTCTTGTGGTGGCGGGCGTACTTCCGCAGAATCTCGCGCTGTTCGAGCCAGTGCTCATAGAGCTGCGAGGGCAGCTCGACGAAATCCGTCGAGACGGCGGTACCTGCGATCGAAGGATAGGTTACGTCGGACATGAGACCGTGAAGTGCGTGGCCGAATTCGTGAAAGAGCGTGCGCGCATCATCGAAGCTGAGCAGTGTCGGTTCGCCATTGCCGCCACGCGCAAAGTTGAGCACGTTCACGATGATGGGATGGATATCAGCCTTGAGGCGTTGCTGACTGCGAAAGGCGCTCATCCACGCGCCCGAACGCTTCGACGGACGCGCGAAGTAGTCGCCGACGAAGACCCCGAGATGGCTTCCGTCGGCGCGCTTCACCTCCCATGTGCGCACATCGGGATGATACTTCGGCAGGTCCGTGCGCTCCTCGAATGTGAGGCCGAAGAGGCGCGTCGCCGTGTCGAAAGCCGCCTCGATCATGCGGTCGAGCTGCATGTAGGGCTTGATCTCGGCCTCATCCAGATCGAACTCGGCCTTGCGCACTTTCTCCGCGTAGTGCCGCCAATCCCAAGCCTCGACCTGAAAGTTGCCGCCCTCGCGATCCACCATGCGCTGGAGCATGACACGCTCTTCGCCGGCCTTGGTCACGGCCGCGGCCCATACTTCGTCGAGTAGTCCGCGAACGGCTTCAGGCGTCTTGGCCATGGCATCCTCGAGACGGAACTTGGCGAATGTCGCGAAGCCGAGCAGCTTCGCGCGCTCGGCTCGGAGCGCCAGGATCTCCGTCGCAACTGCGCGATTGTCGTGCTCGCCCCCGCCTTCGCCGCGTTTGATCCATGCGGCAAAGGCAATCTCGCGCAAGTCGCGTCGTGTCGAGAATTGCAGGAAGCTTTCGATGCTGGATCGTGCGAGCGTGATGACGTGCTTGCCGGGATGCCCGAGATCGTCGGCTGCACGCTTGGCCGCCGCGCGCACGAAGTCAGGAAGGCCTGCCAGATCGGCTTCGTTTTCGAGAACGAGCTTGTAGCTCTGTTCGTCGGCAAGAATATTCTGCGAGAAGGTCGTGCCGAGCGTCGCGAGCCGCGCGTTGATCTCGGCCATGCGCTTCTTACGCTCCGGCGCGAGGCGGGCGCCGGCCCGCACGAGGCTCGAATGCGTGCGCTCGAGCACGCGCCGCTGCTCGGTGTCGAGCTTCTGGCGCAGGCCGCGCTGGACGATCGTGTCGACGCGCGCGAAGAAGCGCGGATCGAGCGCAATGGCCGTGCTGTGCTGCGAGAGGATCGGCGCGATATCGCGCTCGATAGCCTGCAGTTCGGGGTTCGTGTCGGCGCCCGTCAGATTGTAGAACACGCGAAGGACGCGCGTGAGCATCGCGCCCGCCTTCTCCATGGCCGCGACCGTATTGGCGAACGTCGGCGAAGCGCTGTTCGAAAGAATTTTCTCGACTTCGGCCTTGTGCGTCTCGATGGCCTTGTCGATGGCCGGGCGGAAGTGCGCCGGCTTGATCTTCTCGAAGGGCGGCAGCTCGAAGGGCGTCTTCCATGCGCCGAGCAGCGGATTGCGTGCGGTTGCGGCGCCGTCGGCCTTCGCTTTTCTGTCGCTCATGCGGGTCTGCCTTCTGTGTTTGGGGCGTTGATGCCGGCAACGAGATAGCGGTTCAGCCGCTCGGTGAAGCGGGCAGGATCGATCGGCAGCTCACCTTCGACGATGCGTGCCTGATCGAGCAGAAGGTGCGCGAGGTCATCGACCACCGTGAGGTCCGCGGCCATGCGCGCACGATCGATGGCGCCAATGAGAGGATGACCGGGATTGATCTCCAGGATCGGCTTCACGTTGATGCCGCGCTGCTGGCGCTGCAACAGGCGCTCCAGTGTGCGGTCGGGGCCGTGCGCAGTGGCGACGAGGCAGGCCGGCGAGCTGACGAGGCGCTGTGAGACTTTCACGTCCTCGACTTCTTCACCGAGCGCGGCCTTGAGCGAGGAAATGAGATCGCCGACATCCTTCGGCGCATCGGCTTTTGCTTTGGCGGCATCCTCGTTCAGCGGTACGGCTGAGAGATCCACATCGCCCTGCGAAAGCGACTTCAGATCCTTGCCATCAAATTTGGGATTTGCCGTCGTCCAGAACGCGTCCACCGGATCCGGCAGTAGGAGCACCTCGACACCACGCTCTCGTGCCGCTTCAAGCTGTGGACTCGATTTCAAGCGGTCGAGGCTTTCGCCCACGAGATAGTAGATTTCCGACTGCCCTTCGCGCATGGCGGCGATGTATTCGCCGAGCGAGCGCCAGCCATCACCTGCCGTCGAGCGGAAGCGCGCGATCTTCAGGAGCTGATCACGGCGCTCGAAATCCTCATAGATGCCTTCCTTAAGGACTTGCCCGAAGGTTTCCCAGATCGGAGCGAACTTTTCTGGTTCCTTGTTGGCGAGCGTCTCCAGCTCGCCGATGACTTTCGCCGTCACCGCGCGGCGGATCTGAGCCACGGCCGGATTGTTCTGCAGCATCTCACGGCTGATGTTGAGCGGAACATCCTCGCTATCGATGACGCCGCGCACGAAGCGCAGATAGCCCGGCAGCAGCGCTGCATCCTCGGTGATGAATACGCGCCTGACGTAGAGCTTCACGCGCCCCTTGCGCTCGACATCGAAGAGATCGAACGGCCGCTGCGTCGGCACGAACAGGAGCGCGGCATAGGACTGGCGCCCCTCGGCCTTGTAGTGAACGGTCAGCGCGGGCGCATCGAGCTGTCCGGCGAGGCCGCGATAAGCCTCGGTGTACTCATCCGCCGTGACTTCGCTTTTCGAGCGTTGCCAGAGCGCGCTTGCGGAGTTGAGTTGCTTTGCGGTGCCGTCTGCGCCGACCAGCTCGACAGGAAAGAGAATGTGGTCGGAGTAGGTTTTGACGATGCGCTCGATCTCATAGTCGTCGAGGAAGTTGCGGGCATCGTCCTTCAGATGCAGCGTGATGCGCGTGCCGCGCGGGACTTTGGCGGCTTCGGCCTCAGGTGCGGCTTCGATGCCGTAGCCGCTTGCGCCGTCGGAAGTCCAAAGCCACGTGGTCGTCTCGCCGGCCTTGCGGCTCAGGACCTCGATGTGATCGGCCACCATGAAGGCGGAATAGAAGCCAACGCCGAACTGGCCGATGAGAGCTGAGTTCTCGCCATCCTTGCCGAGCCGTTCGATGAAGGCGCGCGTGCCGGAGCGGGCGATCGTACCGAGGTTTTCTGCGAGCTCGCTGTCGCTCATGCCGATGCCATTGTCGGCAATGACCAGGCGGCCGGCTTCCTTGTCCGTCTCGATGCGGATCGCAAGGCGCGCATCATCGCCGATCAGCTCCGGCTGCGCGATCGCCTCATAACGGAGCTTGTCGCACGCATCGGACGCGTTCGAAATCAGCTCGCGCAGAAATATGTCCTTCTCGGTGTAGACCGAATGCACCATGAGGTGCAGCAGGCGCGACACCTCGGCCTGAAAAGGGCGTGGTGCTGTCGGCGACGGGCGGTCGGTGCTCATCGCTGTAATTCTCCTGGTTTACGCGACATCGGATGACCTTGAGGCCATTTAGGGACTGCTTCTGATAAAGCGCTGGGCGGCGCCGGTTCAAGTCCCGTGGTGGTCTGTGTCCGGATGGCCAGGGCTGCAAATCGGGTTTGCCGGCCGCGCGCGCCGCGTTAGGGTGGCGCCGCCACCGTGCCCATAATAATCCCGAGGAACGCCATGCCCTTCGATCCTGCTGCCGCTGCGCGATACATTGCCGAGGCTCATCGCACGCGGTCGACGTTCCGCAATCTTCCCGAGGAAATTGCACCGAAAACGATCGACGAGGCCTATGCGGCGCAGGAAGCGCTGCGCGACCTGTGGATGCCGCTTTATGGCGAGGTCGGTGGTCTCAAGATCGCGACGACGACCAAGGTCATGCAGGCGCTCATGGGCATCGATCATCCGTGCGGCGGCGTCATCTATTCCAAGCGCATCCACAATTCTCCCGCGACCATCAATCTCGCCGACCATATGCACGTCGTCATGGAATGTGAGCTCGCCGTGCGCGTCGGCAAGACCTTCGAGCCGCGTGCGACGCCCTACACGCGCGAGGAAGTGCGCGCCGCCGTTGCCGAAGTCATGCCGGCCTTCGAGCTGATCGAGGACCGCAATGCCGACTACAAGTCCTCGAAGGCGCGTTCCTTGATCTGCGACAACGCATGGAATGCGGGCATAGTGCTCGGCGCGCCGGTCAAGGTGCCCGCGAGCCTGGAGCTGAATGGTCTGGCCGGTAATCTGACCACGACCTCCGGCAGCCACAGCGGCAAGACCGATGATCCCATGGGCGCGCTCGCCTGGATCGCGAACCTCGCGGCATCGCGCGGCAAACCGCTCGCCGCCGGTCAGGTCGTCATCACCGGGAGCCTCATTCCGACGCTACCGATTGCCCTCGGCGAGACGTTCGATTTCGCGATCGAAGGGATCGGCAACGTGCGTGCCACCGGCGCGTAAGCCAATAAAATCAAAACCACGGATGATCAGCTCGCGTGATGATCGAGAAATTCGCCAGATCTCGCGGCCGGGGTGCGAGCGAATTTCTCGATCTGAATCACACGAGCAGCACCATGATTCTAGTGTCCCTTTTGATTCCGAAGTTCGCTCGGGACACAGGCATTGAGGTAAGGCGAACTTCGGAATCGGGACACTAGACATGCAACACGAGACGGCGAAAGACCTGACGCGGCGCGAAACCTACGACCTGTTCACGCCGGTTACGATCCGATTCTGCGATACGGACAAGCTCGGCCACGTCAACAACGTGTCCATTGCGTCGTACGTCGAAGCCGGGCGCTGCGACCTCTATTACAAGCTCATGCAGGATGCCGGCACGGACGCGAAGATCGACTTCGTGCTGGCGCGGGCGGCAATCGATTTCCGGCGTGAGATTTTCTATCCGGGCACGGTCGAGGTGGGCTCGCGCTTCCTGAAACTCGGGAATCGCTCGGTCACGAGCGGCTACGGCATTTTCGTCGGCGAGAACTGCGTGGCGACCTCGGAGTGCGTGAACGTGTTTTTCGACATGTCCACCCGCAAGTCCGTCGCGCCGGATGGCAAACTGCGCGAACTGCTCGAGGCTGCTGTCGCGCGCTAACGTGCGGCGGCGACAAGGCTCTGCGCACAGATTGATCACCGCTCATTTCGCCCCGGCCTTGGCGCCGCGCTCGGGCCATGTTTTCCTCGCATCGAAATTGCACATGCGATTCGTGCGCCGGAGGTGACGCGACCACGCTTGCGTGGCGGACCCTGGCGGCAACCCGGCTCAACTGAGCCGTTGGAGGGGGCATCCGCATGGCCATACGCTGGCCCTGGCGCCGCAAGAACGAAGGTTTCGAGTGGCACAAGTACGTCAAGACGACGATCGCCGTTCGGCGTGAGCATCGCCGCGAGCGCGCGGAAGAGATCAAGCGCTCGGCGCAGGATGGCGCCGTTCGCGCGGCGGAGGGTGCGGTGCGGCTCGGACGTCAGAGCGCCGAGGTTGCGGGCAAGAAGGCTCGGCGCGCTTCGGCTGCCTCCAAGCGCAACGTACGCATGGGGCTCGCTGCTTCCGGCCGTGGATTGAGGCGTGCGTTCGACGCTTCTGCCTCCGGTTCGCGGCGGTTTCTCGCGGCTTCGGGACGTGGCATCCGCCACGCTTCGATCGTCTCTGCACATGGTATCAGGCGCGCCTCGGTGGCGTCGGCTCACGGCATCAGGAATGGTGGGCAGTACGCAGGTGCAGGCCTCGGCGCTTCCGCGCGTTGGCTTGCTCGTGCGGGGCTCGGCAGTGCGGCATGGACCGGCGGCGGCCTTGCGGCAATGAGCCGTGTCGCCGGCGGCGGTCTTGGGACGGCGGGCCGTCCGATCCTTGATTTTCTGGGCCGGCCGGGTGTGTCAGGTCCGCTCATGCTGGCGGGCGCCGTGGCGCTGATTTCCGGGCTTGCACGTCCGATCCTCACTGGCGCCTTTGACCGGGAGGCGCTGCTGATCATCGCCATCGGTATGGTCTGTCTGCTGGCTGGCCTGACGCCACGCCTGCGTTACGGCTCTGCTCCCGCGATCCTCGCCGCCGCATCAGCGCTACTGCGGCGCATTCCACCGCGCATCGGGCAGACGCTTGCCGGTGGTGGCGCGATCGTCGCCGCTGTTTTTGCTGCCGTCTGGCTCTGGCCGGCGAGCCTCACGCCATCGGCCCCGAGCCTGCCGACCTTGCCGACAATGTCTCTGTCGAGCTTCGTGCCGTTCAAAGCATCAGAGCCGCCGGTCGTCGGCCGCGCTTATGCCGTCGGCGGCGACACGATCCGCATCGGCCGCCAGACAGTTCGCCTCGATGGCGTCGAAGCGCCCGATCGCGACCAGACGTGCCTCCGTGCGAACAGTCGCCGCTGGCGCTGCGGTGAGGCGGCCCGGTCAGCACTGTCCCGCCTCGTCTCCGGCCGGCAAGTGACGTGTGACCCCGCCGGCAAGCACGATGCCGGCCACGTCCGTGCAAGCTGCTCAGTCGGCTCCAATGATCTCGCGGAGGCGCTCGTCGAGGGCGGCCATGTGCTTGCCGAAGCCGGCATGATGGCGCGTTACCGTAGCGCCCAGGCCAAGGCACAGCAGGCCAAAGCCGGTCTCTGGAGTGGCCCGGATGCGCCTGAACGGCCTGCCGAATGGCGGTCGCGGTTGTGGGACGAGGCGCGCGCCAAGGCGCCTAAAGGCTGCCCGATCAAGGGCAAGGTGGCCGGCCGGCGCGGCGATGCCGTCAAAACCTACCATCTGCCGTGGTCGCCCACCTACATGAGGCTCCGGGTCGTGTCGGCGCGCGGCGAGCGCTGGTTCTGCAGCGAGGAGGACGCACGGGCGGCGGGCTTTGCGCCAGCCGAGATCGACGGATAGACGGCGTACAGTCGTTGATCTGCTGTCGGATGCGGGTGCGGCTACGTACGTTTCGGAGTGTCCATGACAGAGTCCATTCCAGCAGTGCGCAAGAAGCCCAAGGGGCGCACAGTCCGGCGAGGGGTGAGGCGGATGGGTAAGGTTCTCCTTTATCTGTTTTTGATCCCGCTCGTGGCCCACGCCGCCTGGTGGACGTGGAACAACACCGCCTGGAACTGGCGCAGCGCCAACTGGTCGCCGTCCGGCATCCTGAAGCCCGCCACGGCCGATCCGGAGCCCGTCGTTTACGTGCTGGCGGGCCGCACAGGCGGCTGGAAGGGCATTTTCGCGCACCACACCTGGGTCGTGACCAAGGAGGCCGGCGCCTCGCGCTACAGGCGCTATGACGTGGTGGGCTGGGGGCGGCCCGTGCGGACCGATCACCTCTCGCCGGACAGCCACTGGTACAGCAATGCGCCCTCGATCGTGGCGTCGATCCGCGGGCCGGCTGCCACGGCTGCCATTGCCGATATCGAGCGCGCCGTCGCCGAGTACCCCTTCTCAGATGCCGGTAGCTACAAGGCGTGGCCGGGGCCGAACTCGAATACGTTTATTGCCTATCTTGCCCGAGAGGTACCGGCTTTGGCTCCCGGCTTGCTTCCGACCGCCATCGGCAAGGATTTCACCGAAGGGCCGGTCTACCTCGGCCTGACGCCGAGCCGGACGGGCGTCCAGTTTCTCGCCAAGGGCCTCGTCGGGGTGACGGTCGCCTGGGTTGAGGGGATCGAGCTCAACTTCATGGGCGCCGTTGCGGGCGTAGACTTGCGCCGGCCGGCGGTGAAACTGCCCGGATGGGGGCGCATCGGCCTGCCTTGAAGCGTCAGAAATGCCGATGATCAGCTGCTTTCTGACGTTTTCGTCGCCCGCGACAAAATCGTTGACTTAGGGTGTTGACCTTATAATTCGAGCTGTATATTTTGCGCCCACTCTCACGGTAGGTCGTAGGGCGCTATCGGGCGGGGCTTTGCAGGCACAGAAGCCGACATCGGCGATCATGAGCTGCCTGCAATAAGAAGCTTCCGGCTCATTGCTAGCTGCCTCTAAACACTATCGTTCTCAAGCAGAGGACAATTTCGGACCAAGATCAGCGCCCCGCGAAGGCGGAACGTTCGATCCTCTGGTGTTGCGAGCTGAGGGCCCGGGAAAAGGGCAACTCGGCTCGTAAGGTTTGGCGCATCCGTTCCCGATGTGGGGCGGGTGCTCGAGGTACGGACGAGGCTCGATGCCGACAATTCAGCAGCTGATCCGCAAGCCGCGGGTGAAGCCCCGGGAGCGTAACAAGGTCCCGGCCATGGAGGCCTGCCCGCAGAAGCGTGGCGTGTGCACGCGCGTCTATACGACGACGCCGAAGAAGCCGAACTCGGCCCTGCGCAAGGTCGCCAAGATTCGCCTCACGAACGGCTTCGAGGTCATCGGCTACATTCCGGGTGAGGGTCATAACCTCCAGGAGCATTCCGTGGTGATGATCCGCGGCGGCCGCGTGAAGGATCTTCCGGGCGTGCGCTACCACATCATCCGCGGCGTGCTCGACACGCAAGGCGTGGCGAACCGCAAGCAGCGCCGTTCGAAGTACGGCGCCAAGCGGCCCAAGTAAGATCCGAGGACCAAGTGGGCGCCGCCCTATGTGGAGCGGCGCTCTCGTATTTGGAAGACTGGCCCTGAGCGGGCGGCACAAGAAGATACGAAAAGGAACGAGCGCATGTCGCGTCGCCATCGTGCCGAGAAGCGGGAAATCAACCCGGACCCCAAGTTCGGGGATCTGGTGGTGTCCAAGTTCATGAATTCGATCATGAGCGAGGGCAAGAAGTCGACGGCCGAGCGCATTGTTTATGGTGCATTCGATCGTATGCAGCAGCGTGCCAAGGCGGACGCCCTGCCGATGTTCCACCAGGCGCTCGAGAATGTGATGCCCTCGGTCGAGGTTCGCTCGCGCCGCGTCGGTGGTGCGACGTACCAGGTGCCGGTCGAGGTTCGCAGTGAGCGGCGTCAGGCGCTGGCGATCCGCTGGCTGATCTCGGCGGCGCGCGCACGCAACGAGAATACGATGGAAGAGCGGCTGTCGGCTGAGCTTATGGATGCCGCCAACAACCGCGGCACGGCGGTGAAGAAGCGCGAAGACACGCACAAGATGGCGGAAGCCAACCGCGCCTTCTCGCACTACCGCTGGTAACCGGACGACGACGAGGCAACGGACATGGCCCGCGAATACGCGATCGAAGATTACCGCAATTTCGGCATCATGGCTCACATTGATGCTGGGAAGACGACGACGTCTGAACGGATCCTGTTCTACACTGGCAAGAGCCACAAGCTCGGCGAGGTGCACGATGGCGCCGCGACCATGGATTTCATGGTTCAGGAGCAGGAGAAGGGCATTACGATTCAGTCTGCTGCCACGACCACGTTCTGGAATGGCAAGCGTCTGAACATCATCGACACCCCCGGCCACGTCGACTTCACGATCGAGGTTGAGCGCTCGCTGCGCGTGCTTGATGGTGCGGTGTGCGTACTCGACGGCAACCAGGGTGTGGAGCCGCAGACCGAGACCGTCTGGCGCCAGGGCGATAAGTACGGCGTGCCGCGCATCATCTTCGCCAACAAGATGGACAAGACCGGTGCCGACTTCTTCATGTGTCTTGAGGACATCGGTGAGAAGCTCGGCGCGCGCGCTGTGCCGCTGCAGATTCCGATTGGCGCCGAGAGCAATTTCAAGGGCGTGGTCAATCTTCTCACGATGAAGGCGATCACGTGGGAAGGTGACGACAAGGGCGCGAAGTTCACCGAGGCGGATATCCCTGCCGATCTCGTCGACAAGGCCAACGAGTTTCGCGCCGCGATGATCGAGGCTGCGGTCGAGATGGACGACGACGCGCTCGCCGCCTATTTCGATGGCAAAGAGCCCGACATCGACACGCTGAAGAAGTGCATCCGTAAGGCGACGATCACGCGCGCCTTCTATCCGATGCTTTGCGGCTCGGCCTTCAAGAACAAGGGCATCCAGACGCTGCTTGACGCGGTCGTGGATTTCCTGCCGTCGCCGGTCGATCGCGATGCTTTCCAGTGCATCGATGTCAAGACGGGTGAGCCGACGACGCGCAAGCCTTCGGACAACGATCCGATGGCGCTGCTCGCATTCAAGATCATGGATGATCCTTACGGCGTCCTGACCTTCGCGCGCGTTTACTCGGGCAAGATCGAGAGCGGCATGAACGTGATCAACACGTCGCGCGACAAGCGCGAGCGTATTGGCCGCATTTTGCTCATGCACGCCAACAATCGCGAAGAAATCAAGGAGGCCTATGCCGGCGATATCGTCGCGCTGCTTGGGCTCAAGGATACGCGCACGGGCGAGACGCTGTCCGATGCGAACAATCGCGTTATTCTCGAGAAGATGGAGTTCCCCGAGCCCGTCATCGAGATGAAGGTCGAGCCGAAGTCCAAGGGCGACCAGGAGAAGATGGGCATCGCGCTCGCCAAGATGTCGACGGAGGATCCCTCTTTCCGCGTCAATACCGATCCGGAGAGCGGCGAAGTCATCATCAAGGGCATGGGCGAGCTGCATCTCGAGATCAAGGTCGACATCCTGCGCCGCGCGCATGGCGTGGAGGTCGGCACCGGCGCGCCGCAGGTCGCTTACCGCGAGACCCTCGCCCGCGAGACCGAGATCGACTACACGCACAAGAAGCAGTCGGGCGGTTCGGGCCAATTCGCTCGCGTCAAGCTGCGTCTCGAGCCGCGTGAGCCGGGATCGGGTAACGAGTTCGCTTCCGATATCGTCGGCGGTACGGTGCCGAAGGAATACATCCCCGGCGTCGAGAAGGGCGTCGAGAGCATCTGGGCAAGCGGTGTGCTCATCGGCTTCCCGCTCGTCGACACCAAGGTGACGCTGTTCGACGGTGCCTTCCACGAGGTGGACAGCTCCGCGATCGCGTTCGAGATCGCGTCGCGTCAGGCCATGCGCGAAGGTTGCCAGAAGGCGGGCATCAAGCTCCTGGAGCCGATCATGGACGTCGAGGTGGTGACGCCTGGCGACTTCGTCGGCGGTGTGATCGGCGACATCAACAGCCGCCGCGGCCAGATCCGCAACCAGGAGATGCGTGGCAACGCGACCGTCATCCGGGCCAACGTGCCGCTGGCGAACATGTTCGGCTATGTGAGCCAGCTGCGCTCGATGAGCCAGGGACGCGCATCCTACACGATGCAGTTCGCTCACTACGCTGAGGTGCCGCGCAACGTCGCCGAGGAGGTGAAGGCCAAGTACGCCTGATCCCCCGCGGAGCAATTCGAGATCACTTTCTGAGTTCAAAGAGGACGCCAGTCGTCCAGACGCATGAGGAGAGCCTGAGATGGGCAAGGAGAAATTCGATCGCAATAAGCCCCACTGCAACGTCGGCACGATTGGTCACGTCGACCACGGCAAGACGACGCTGACGGCGGCATTGACGAAGGTCTCGGCCGACAAGGGTTGGACCAAGACGGCGATCGCCTATGACGAAGTCGCCAAGGCCTCGGAGAGTCAGGGCCGCCGCGACCCGACGAAGATCCTCACGATCGCGACGAGCCACGTCGAGTACGCGACGGAGAACCGTCACTACGCCCACGTCGACTGCCCAGGCCACGCCGACTACGTGAAGAACATGATCACGGGTGCCGCCCAGATGGACGGCGCGATCCTGGTCGTGTCCGCGGTCGACGGCCCGATGCCGCAGACCCGTGAGCACATCCTGCTCGCCCGTCAGGTCGGCGTTCCCTACATCGTCGTGTTCCTCAACAAGTGCGACATCGTCGATGACGAAGAGCTCCTCGATCTCGTCGAGCTCGAGGTGCGCGAGCTGCTGAAGCAGTACCAGTTCCCGGGCGACGACGTTCCCGTCATCCGCGGCGCCGCCATCAAGGCGCTCAACGGTGAGAAGGGTCCGCTCGCCGACGAGGCGATCCTCAAGCTCTATGACGCCCTCGACAACTACATCCCGCTCCCCGAGCGCCCGAAGGACAAGCCGTTCCTGCTGCCGATCGAAGACGTGTTCTCGATCTCGGGCCGCGGCACGGTCGTTACGGGCCGCATCGAGCGCGGCACCATCAAGGTCGGTGAGGAAGCTGAGATCGTCGGCCTGAAGGACACGCAGAAGACCGTCGTCACCGGCGTCGAGATGTTCCGCAAGCTGCTCGACTCGGGCGAGGCTGGCGACAACGTCGGCTGCCTCCTGCGCGGCATCGACAAGGAAGCCGTCGAGCGTGGCCAGGTCCTCGCGAAGCCGGGCTCCGTGAAGCCGCACAAGAAGTTCATGGCCGAGGCCTACATCCTCACCAAGGACGAGGGTGGCCGCCACACGCCGTTCTTCAACAACTACCGGCCCCAGTTCTACTTCCGCACGACCGATGTCACCGGCATCGTGACGCTGAAGGAAGGGACCGAGATGGTCATGCCCGGCGACAACGCCGAGTTCCTCGTCGACCTCATCCAGCCGATCGCCATGGAGGAGCGCGTGCGCTTCGCCATCCGCGAAGGCGGCCGCACGGTCGGCGCCGGCGTGGTCACGAAGATTATCGAGTAATCAGGAGAAGCGGCGAGCGCCCGGTGTTGCACGACAGCGGGCGCTCACGTTTCCAGCGGGACGAGTGAGAAGATGAACGGCCAAAACATCCGGATCCGACTCAAAGCGTTCGACCATCGAATTCTCGATGCGTCAACGCGCGAGATCGTGAATACGGCGAAGCGAACCGGCGCCGAGGTGCGCGGCCCCATTCCGCTTCCGACCCGCATCGAGCGGTTCACGGTGAACCGCTCGCCGCACATCGACAAGAAGAGCCGCGAGCAGTTCGAAATGCGGACGCACAAGCGGCTCCTCGACATCGTTGATCCAACGCCGCAGACGGTGGACGCGCTCATGAAGCTGGACCTTGCGGCCGGCGTCGACGTGGAGATCAAGCTCTGACGGCTGGCTGGCGCTGATGGGGGCCGCGAGGCTCGCAGAGGTGGACCGGACAGGAACCAGTGGCTCAGTCCTTTAGGAAAGGAATGCAACGGATGCGTTCCGGAGTGATTGCACAGAAGGTCGGCATGACGCGGCTCTTCACGGAGACCGGGGAGCATATCCCCGTGACCGTGCTGAAGCTCGACAACCTCCAGGTCGTCGCCCACCTGACGCAGGAAAAGAACGGCTATACCGCGCTCCAGCTCGGAGCCGGCAAGCGTAAGCCGAACCGCCTGACCAAGGCCGAGCGCGGCGGTTTCGCGCGCGCCGAGGTCGAGCCGAAGCGCAAGCTCGCCGAGTTCCGCGTGAGCCCCGAAAACCTGATCGAAGTCGGTGCCGAGATCACGGCCGACCACTTCGTCACCGGCCAGCTCGTCGACGTGACGGGCCAGAGCCAGGGCAAGGGTTTCCAGGGCGGCATGAAGCGCTGGAACTTCGGCGGTATGCGCGCCACGCACGGCGTCTCGGTCGTGCACCGCGCGCTTGGTTCGACCGGTCAGCGCCAGGATCCCGGCAAGGTCTTCAAGGGTAAGAAGATGGCCGGTCACATGGGCGATGAGCGCATCACCACGCTGAACCTCGAGGTCGTTAAGACCGATGTCGAGCGCGGCCTCATTCTGGTGCGCGGTGCGGTGCCGGGGGCCAAGGGCGGCTGGGTGCTGATCCGCGACGCCGTGAAGAAGGCGCCGAAGGATGCGCCGAAGCCGGGTGCCTTCCGTGCGCGCGCCACGAGCGCCGCCCAGGCTGGCCAGACGACGACGGAGCAGGCCTGATGCAGACGCCAGTCACCACGCTCGATGCGAGCTCGGCCGGGACGGTCGACCTTGCCGACGCGATCTACAACCTGGAGCCGCGCCAGGATCTGATCCAGCGCACCGTGCGCTGGCAGCTCCTGAAGCGTATGGCCGGTACGCATCATACCCAGGATCGGTCCGAAGTGACCGTCACCGGCAAGAAGATGTACAAGCAGAAGGGCACCGGCGGCGCCCGTCACGGCGACAAGTCCGTGCCGCAGTGGCGCGGTGGTGGCAAGGCCTTCGGCCCGAAGCCGCGCAGCCACGCGATCGGCATGCCAAAGAAGGTGCGCGCGCTCGCGCTCCGTCACGCGCTGTCCGCCAAGGCCAAGGCCGGCGAGATCGTCGTGCTGGAGAAGGCCGCATCGTCTGACGGCAAGACCAAGGGCCTCAAGGCGCAGCTCGCGGCGCTCGGCCTGACGAACGCGCTCTTCATCGACGGTTCGGAGCTCGATACGGGCTTCGTGCAGGCCGTGCGCAACATTCCGAACATCGACTTGCTGCCCGTGCAGGGCATCAACGTCTACGACATTCTGCGCCGTAAGAAGCTCGTGCTGACCAAGGCCGCTGTCGCCGCCCTCGAGGAGCGCTTCAAATGAGCAAGCTCAAGGCCTACGACATCATCCGCTCGCCGGTCATCACCGAGAAGGCGACGATGGCCTCCGAGGCGAACCAGGTGATCTTCAAGGTGTCGCGCGCTGCGACGAAGCCGGAGATCAAGGCCGCCGTCGAGCAGCTCTTCAACGTCAAGGTGAAGGCCGTGAATACGCTCGTCCGCAAGGGCAAGCTGAAGGCCTTCAAGGGCATCGTCGCTCGTCAGGGCGAGGTCAAGAAAGCCATCGTGACGCTCGAGGAAGGGCACTCGATCGACATCACGACCGGGCTCTGAGGAATAGAGAACGACCATGGCACTGAAGACATACCGCCCCACATCGCCAGGCCGTCGCCAGCTCGTGCTGGTCGACCGCGACCACCTGTGGAAGGGCGCGCCGGTCAAGATGCTGGTCGAGGGCAAGACCAAGACCGGTGGCCGCAACAACCACGGGCGCATCACCATGCGCCACATCGGTGGTGGCCATAAGCAGTCCTATCGCCTCGTGGACTTCCGCCGTCGCAAGTTCGATGTCGAGGGCACCGTCGAGCGGCTCGAGTACGATCCGAACCGGACGGCCTTCATCGCGCTCGTCAAGTACACCGACGGTGAGCTCGCCTACATCCTCGCGCCGCAGCGTCTCAACGTCGGCGACAAGGTCGTTTCGGGCAGTGCCGTCGACGTGAAGCCCGGCAATGCGATGCCGCTGTCGTCGATCCCGATCGGCACGATCGTGCACAACGTCGAGCTGAAGGCTGGGCGCGGTGGTCAGATCGCCCGTTCGGCCGGTGCTTTCGTACAGCTCGTCGGCCGTGATGCCGGTTGGGCCGTGTTGAAGCTGAAGTCGGGCGAGACGCGCCGCGTGCGCCAGGAGTGCATGGCGACGGTCGGTGCGGTTTCGAACCCCGATCACGGCAACGTTTCGATCGGCAAGGCGGGCCGCACGCGTTGGCTCGGCATTCGGCCGACGGTGCGCTCGGTGATGATGAACCCGGTCGATCACCCGAACGGCGGCCGCACCAAGGGCGGCAAGCACTGGGCGACGCCCTGGGGCAAGCCGACCAAAGGTTTCAAGACGCGCAAGAACAAGTCGACGGACAAGTTCATCGTCCGTCCGCGCAGCAAGAGCAAGTAGGAGCATAGATCGTGGCACGCTCGGTTTGGAAAGGCCCGTTCGTCGACGGCTATCTCCTCAAGAAGGCGGAGAAAGTGCGTGGCGGCGGCCGTAGCGAGATCATCAAGATCTGGTCGCGCCGTTCGACGATCCTGCCGCAGTTCGTCGGCCTGACGTTCGGCGTGCACAACGGCCAGAAGCACATTCCTGTGTCCGTCAACGAGGACATGGTTGGGCACAAATTCGGCGAGTTCGCGCCGACGCGCACCTTCCATGGTCACAGCGGCGACAAGAAAGCGACGAAGGGCAGGTAAGATGGGTAAGCCCAAAGCCGAACGGCGTCTGCCGGAGAACGAGGTCCAGGCCGTGGCGCGCAACCTGCGCGTCTCGCCGCAGAAGCTCAACCTCGTTGCTGCGATGATCCGCGGCAAGAAGGTGCAGACGGCGCTGACGGAGCTCGAGTTCTCGCGCAAGCGGATCGCGGTCGACGTTCGCAAGTGCCTCATGAGCGCGGTTGCGAACGCCGAGAACAATCACGGTCTCGACGTCGACGATCTTGTCGTCTCCGAGGCGTTCGTCGGCAAGAACCTCGTCATGAAGCGTTTTCATGCCCGTGGGCGTGGCCGCTCGGGCGGGATCATGAAGCCGTTTTCGCAGCTCACCGTCATCGTGCGCGAAGCCGCCGCAAAGGCCGCGCCCGAGAGCACTGTAGAGGAGGCCGCCTGATGGGTCACAAGGTCAATCCCGTCGGCCTTCGCGTCGGCATCAACCGCACGTGGGACAGCCGCTGGTTCGCCAGCCGCGCCGAGTACGGCAAGCTGCTGCATGAAGACAGGAAGATGCGCGAGCACATCCTGAAGATGCAGCGTCAGGCCGGCATCGCGAAGATCGTGATCGAGCGGCCGCACAAGAAGTGCCGCGTGACCGTTCATTCGGCGCGTCCGGGCATCCTGATCGGCAAGAAGGGCGCCGACATCGAGAAGCTGCGCGGTGAGCTTGCGCGCCTCACGCAGTCGGAAGTGCATCTCAACATCGTCGAGGTGCGCAAGCCCGAGATCGACGCGACGCTGGTCGCCGAGACGATCGCTCAGCAGCTCGAGCGCCGCGTTGCTTTCCGCCGCGCCATGAAGCGCGCCGTGCAGTCGGCACTGCGCCTTGGTGCGCAGGGCATTCGTATCAACGTTTCGGGCCGCCTCGGCGGCGCTGAGATTGCGCGCGTCGAATGGTATCGCGAAGGCCGCGTGCCGCTGCATACGCTGCGTGCCGACATCGACTTCGGCTACGGCGTTGCGCGCACGGCCTACGGCATCATCGGCGTGAAGGTTTGGATCTACAAGGGCGAGATCATCGAGCATGACCCGATGGCGTCCGAGCGTCGTGCGCTCGAGTCGCAGGAAGGTGGTGGCGGTGGTGATCGGCGCCGGCGCGAGGACCGCGGCGATCGGGGTGATCGCGGCGACCGTCGTCCGCGCGAATAAAGTCTTCGAGGAACGACTGCCATGATGCAACCGAAACGGACGAAGTTCCGCAAGCAGCACAAGGGCCGCATCCACGGCGCTGCCAAGGGCGGGACCGACCTCAACTTCGGCTCGCACGGCCTCAAGGCCGCTGAGCCGGAGCGTCTGAGCGCACGCCAGATCGAAGCGGCTCGCCGCGCGATCACGCGTCACATGAAGCGTGCGGGCCGCGTCTGGATCCGAATCTTCCCGGATGTTCCGGTGACGAAGAAGCCGGCCGAAGTGCGCATGGGTTCGGGCAAGGGTAGCCCGGAGCTCTGGGTGTGCCGGGTGAAGCCGGGCCGCATCATGTTCGAGATCGACGGCGTGCCGGACAACGTCGCCCGCGAGGCGCTGACGCTCGGCGCAGCCAAGCTGCCGATCGCGACGCGCATCGTGACGCGGCTGCTGTGACGGCAGGATTGAGAGTTTAAGAGGCCCGATATGGCGGCAGAGAAATTCAAGACCATGACGCTCGATCAGCTCGACGAGGAGCTGGTGAAGCTCAAGAAGGAGCAGTTCAACCTGCGCTTTCAGGCGGCGTCTGGTCAGCTCGAGAACACGGCGCGCATTCGTATCGTTCGTCGCGAGATCGCACGTGTGAAAACGTTCGCCCGTTCGCTCCGGGGCAATGCTCCGGCGGCCGGCTGAGGAAGGGGATCGATATGCCAAAGCGTATTCTCAACGGCGTCGTCGTCTCCGACAAGAACGACAAGACGATCGTGGTGGAAGTGGAGCGTCGCTTCACGCATCCGCTGCTGAAGAAGACCGTGCGCCGCTCGAAGAAGTATCAGGCGCACGACGAGGAAAACACGTTCAAGACCGGCGACAAGGTGCGCATCCAGGAGAGCGCCCCGATCTCGCGCCACAAGCGTTGGGTCGCACTGAAGCAGCCGGGCTGAGACGGCAGGAAGGACTGAGGATCGCGCCATGATCCAGATGGAATCAAATCTCGATGTCGCCGACAATTCCGGCGCTCGTCGTGTGCAGTGCATCAAGGTGCTCGGGGGCTCCAAGCGCCGCTACGCCACGATCGGCGACACGATCGTCGTGTCGGTGAAGGAGGCCATTCCGCGCGGTCGCGTGAAGAAGGGCCAGGTGATGAAAGCCGTGATCGTGCGCACCGCCAAGGGCGTGCGTCGCGCCGACGGCTCGCTCATCCGCTTCGACCGCAATGCGGCAGTGCTGATCAACGCCAACGGCGATCCGATCGGCACGCGCATCTTCGGACCGGTGACGCGCGAACTGCGTGCTCGCAAGCACGTCAAGATCATGTCGCTTGCGCCGGAGGTCCTGTAATGCCGTCGCTCAAGATCAAGAAGGGTGACCACGTCATCGTGCTCGCGGGCCGCGACAAGGGCAAGCACGGCGAAGTCATCAAGATGATCCCCAAGGAGAACCGCGCACTCGTGCGTGGCGTCAACATGGTGCGCCGCCATCAGAAGCAGAGCGCGACCACCGAAGGCGGGATCATCTCGAAGGAAGCAACCATCGACCTGTCGAACCTCGCGCTCGAGGATCCGAAGGACGGCAAGCCGACGCGCGTCGGTTTCAAGATCCTCGAGGATGGCCGCAAAGTGCGGTTCTCGAAGCGCTCGGGCGAAGTCATTCCGGAGAAGTCATAAGCCATGGCCGACAACGCGAAACAGAAGGGCGGCAGCGCCCCCGCTGGCGCCAAGGGCGGTAAGCCGAAAGGCCCGCCGGCTAAGGAAGCGAAGGCGAAGCCCGCAACCGGTGCAGCCGCTGCGCCGCGCAAGCCGCGCCCGGCCGACTACAAGCCGCGCATGAAGACGCTTTACGAGGCGGAGATCCGCAAGAAGCTTGCGGAGCACTTCGGGTACAAGAACCCGATGCGCATCCCGCGCCTCGAGAAGATCGTCCTCAACATGGGCGTTGGCGAGGCCGTGAACGACCGCAAGAAGGTCGAGAACGCCTCGAAGGATCTCGCGATGATTGCAGGCCAGCGGCCGGTCATCACGCGGGCGCGCAAGTCGATCGCGACGTACAAGGTACGCGAGAACATGGCGCTCGGCGCCAAGGTCACGCTGCGCGGCGATCGCATGTACGAGTTCCTCGACCGCCTGGTCACGATCGCGCTGCCGCGCGTGAAGGACTTCCGCGGACTGAATGCGAAGAGCTTCGACGGCCGCGGCAACTTTGCCCTCGGTCTCAAGGAGCACATCGTGTTCCCGGAGATCGACTATGACCAGGTCGACGAGATCTGGGGCATGGACGTGATCGTGTGCACGACTGCGGGCACCGACGACGAGGCTCGCGAGTTGCTACGCGGTTTTAATTTCCCGTTCCGGACGTAATGGGACGAATGACGATCAGGCAGGCAGCGACCCTGCCGGCATATGGGTCTTGGAGGACCTGATGGCGAAGAAGAGCTCGATCAACAAGAATGAGCGCCGGCGCAAGCTGGTGGATCAGTACGCCGAGCGGCGCAGCGTGCTGAAAGAGACGGCGGCCGATCTCAAGCAGCCGGCCGAGGTGCGCTTCGCTGCGCAGCTCAAGCTCGCCACGCTGCCGCGGAACTCGTCGAAGACGCGCATCCGCAACCGCTGCGAAATCACCGGCCGTTCGCGCGGCTACTATCGCAAGCTCAAGCTGTGCCGCAACCAGCTCCGCGAGCTGGCAAGCCAGGGCATGATCCCCGGCATGGTCAAGTCGAGCTGGTAGAAGGACGAGATCCTATGGCGATGAACGATCCGCTCGGCGATATGCTGACCCGCATCCGCAATGCGCAGATGCGGCGGCGGCCGAAGGTGAGCAGCCCGGCTTCCAACCTCAGGACGCGCGTTCTGGACGTGCTGACCGAGGAAGGCTATATCCGCGGCTACACGCGCGTCGATCACAAGAACGGCATGTCCGAGCTCGAGATCGAGCTCAAGTACCTGAACGGCCAGCCGGCGATCAAGGAGATCTCCCGCGTCTCCAAGCCTGGTCGTCGCGTCTACTCGCCGCTCCGTGATCTCCCGACGGTCGCCAACGGCCTCGGCCTCTCGATCCTGTCGACGCCCAAGGGCGTGATGTCGGATACGCGGGCCCGCGAGGAGCAGGTCGGCGGCGAGGTGCTCTGCAGCGTATTCTGAGGCGTGGGCGCTCTCATCGGATGGGCGCCTGCGGCTGGATGATTTGAATTGAGGAACTGACGCGATGTCGCGCATCGGCAAGAAACCGGTCCCCATCCCTGCCAACGTGCAGGCGGATGTGAGCGGCCAGACTGTCAAGGTCAAGGGGCCGAAGGGCGAGCTCTCCGTGACGCTCCCTGAGGACGTCAAGATCGAGAAGACCGCCGACGGTATCAGTGTGACGCCGCGCGAGGACACGCAGCGCGCACGCAGCATGTGGGGTCTCTCGCGCACGCTCGTCGACAACCAGGTCAAGGGTGTCGTCGACGGCTATGCCGAGACGCTCGAGATTCACGGCGTTGGTTTTCGTGCCCAGCTCAAGGGCAAGGATCTGACGCTGCAACTCGGGTTCAGTCACGAGATCAACTACAAGATTCCCGATGGCATCGACGTGAAGCTCGGCGGTCCGCGCCAGGATCACGTGCTGATTTCGGGGATCGACAAGCAGAAGGTCGGACAGGTTGCGGCTGAGATCCGCGGCTACCGTCCGCCGGAGCCGTACCAGGGCAAGGGTGTTCGCTATCAGGGCGAGTTCATCCTGCGCAAGGAAGGCAAGAAGAAGTAGCGAGAGAACCGATGAGCGCCCACGACAAACAGTTCCAGCGCCGCGCGAAGCGCGTACGGCGGACCTTGAAGAAGGTTGCGAACGGGAAGCCGCGCCTGTCGGTCTTCCGTTCCTCCAAGCACATTTATGCGCAGGTGATCGACGACGCCAAGGGCGTGACGGTCGCGGCTGCCTCGAGCATCGAAAAGGATGTCAAAGGCAAGCTGAAGACCGGTGCGGACAAGGCTGCTGCTGCCGAGGTCGGCAAGCTCCTTGCCGAGCGCGCCGTCAAGGCTGGCGTCGCCGAAGTCGTCTTCGATCGTGGCGGCTACATCTATCACGGACGCGTCAAGTCGCTGGCCGATGCGGCCCGCGAAGGCGGCCTGAGCTTCTGAGCGAGAAAGGTTTATCGACGTGGCACGCAATCCTTCCCGAGATCGGGACCGCGACGACGATCGCAAAGGCGATTTCACCGAGAAGCTCGTCCACATCAACCGCGTCGCGAAGGTTGTGAAGGGCGGCAAGCGCTTCGGTTTCGCGGCGCTCGTGGTCGTCGGCGATCAGCAGGGCCAGGTCGGCTTCGGTCATGGCAAGGCGCGCGAAGTGCCGGAAGCCATCCGCAAGGCCGGCGAAGCGGCGCGTCGTGCGATGCTGCGCGTACCACTGCGCGACAAGCGCACGCTGCATCATGACTGCAAGGGCCGCCACGGTGCGGGCCGCGTGGTTCTGCGCGCTGCACCTCCCGGAACGGGTATCATCGCGGGTGGTCCGATGCGCGCGGTGTTCGATGCGCTCGGCGTGCGCGATGTCGTTGCGAAATCGCTCGGCACTTCGAACCCCTACAACATGGTGCGCGCCACATTCGACGCGCTCAAGCTGCAGGAAAACCCGCGTGGCGTTGCGGCTCGTCGCAGCAAGAAGGTGAGCGAGATCGTTGCGCGCCGTCGCGATACCGCGGGCGAGGCGACGACTGAAGCCGCCGCGCAGGAATAGTCAAGCTCTTGGAGCTGGGCGGCGCTGAGCGGCGCCGCCGGGATCCAGGTCAGAGGACACGAAGAACATGGCAGACGGTAAGAGCGGCGCCGGCAAGACGATCACCGTCGAGCAGATCGCGAGCCCCATGCGGCGCCCGGACATTCAGCGCCAGACCCTCATCGGTCTCGGCCTCAACAAGCTGCACCGCCGGAGCACGCTCGTCGATACGCCCGACGTGCGCGGCATGATCAACAAGATTCCGCACCTCGTGAAAATCGTCGAAGAGACGAAATAGCGAAGTCGGGCAAGGAAGGAGCGCGGGGCCATGCGGCTCAACGACATCAAGGACAATGCCGGTTCGCGCAAGACGCGCATCAGGATCGGCCGCGGCATCGGCTCGGGCATCGGCAAGACCGGTGGCCGCGGTGGCAAGGGTCAGACGGCGCGCTCGGGCGTCGCGATCGGAGGCTTCGAGGGTGGCCAGATGCCGCTCCATCGTCGTCTGCCGAAGCGCGGTTTCCGCTCTCGCAGCCGCGATGAGTTCAACGAGGTTTCGCTCGGCAATCTGCAGGGGGCTGTCGATACCGGCCGCCTCGATGCGGGCAAGCCGGTCGACGTCGCGGCGCTCAAGGCAGCCGGCCTCGTACGCCGTGAGCTGAGCGGTGTTCGCATTCTCGGCGACGGCGAGATCAAGTCGGCGCTGAAACTGACGGTCAATCACGCAACGGCTTCCGCTCGCGCAGCGATCGAGAAGGCTGGCGGCGCCATCACGCTCATCGAGCGCAAGGTGCTCGAGGCCGACGAGGCCAAGCGGGCAAAGACCGCAGCCAAGAAGGCCAAGTCGGGCGGCACGAAGAAGAAGTCCGACGACGAATAAGGCCGCGTATCTGGTCGGGGCGGGAAACGGGTGCGGAACGGTTGTTGGGGGCCGCGTCGCTGTCGCCAGTTGCACCGAACCTGTTCAAGCCCCATGTTGATCGAAATTCTTCTGGCTCCGCCCGGCCCTCCGGTGCGGAGCCCGAGTCCGTCCCGGGAGCCTGAGACGCCATGGTATCGGCCGCCGAGCAACTTGCAGCCAACTTGAACTTCGGTGCCTTTTCGAAGGCCGAAGAGCTCAAGAAGCGGATCTGGTTCACGCTGGGAGCGCTTGTCGTCTACCGCATCGGTACGTTCATTCCGATGCCCGGTATCGATCCCATCGCCTTCGCCGAGACGTTCCGCCAGAACGCGTCCGGCATTCTCGGCATGGTCAATCTGTTCGCCGGCGGCGCGATCGAGCGCATGGCGATCTTCGCGCTCAACATCATGCCTTACATCTCTGCATCGATCATCATGCAGCTGATGTCCTCGGTTTCGCCCAAGCTCGAGGCCCTCAAGAAAGAAGGCGAGCAGGGCCGCAAGCAGATCAACCAGTACACGCGTTATCTGACGGTGGTGCTGGCCGCGTTCCAGGCCTACGGCATCGCGATTGGGCTGGAAGGTTCGAGTGGCCCGGCGGGCTCCGTGGTCGTCGACCCGGGATGGTTCTTCCGCATGTCGACCGTGATCACGCTGGTCGGCGGCACCATGTTTCTGATGTGGCTCGGCGAGCAGATCACGGCGCGCGGCGTCGGCAACGGCATCTCGCTCATCATCTTCGCCGGCATCGTCGCCGGGCTACCAAGCGCCATCATCGGCCTCTTCGAGCTTGCCCGCACGGGCGCGCTCGCGACGCCCCTTCTGCTCATGCTCCTCGTGCTGATGCTGGCGGTCGTTGCCGCGATCGTCTTCATGGAACGCGCTCAGCGCCGGCTGCTCATTCAGTATCCCAAGCGCCAGGTCGGCAATCGCATGTTCCAGGGCGAGGCCTCGCACCTGCCGTTGAAGCTCAACACGGCGGGCGTCATCCCGCCGATCTTCGCATCCTCGCTTCTGTTGCTGCCGATTACGGCCGCCCAGTTCAGCCAGGGTGGCACCGGCGGTTCCGAATGGTTGAACGCGATCGTCGCAGCGCTCGGCCGCGGTCAGCCGCTGCATATTGCCATCTATGTGGCGATGATCATCTTCTTTGCGTTCTTCTATACGGCTGTCGTGTTCAATGCGAACGACACGGCCGATAACCTGCGCAAGTACGGCGGCTATCTGCCGGGCATCCGGCCGGGCCAGAAGACTGCCGAGTACATCGACTACGTGCTGACCCGCATCACTTTTGTCGGTGCCATCTATCTCGCGATCGTCTGCGTCTTGCCCGAGCTGTTGATCGCCTATGCGGCGGTACCCTTCTACTTCGGCGGCACGTCACTGCTCATTGCGGTGAGCGTCACCATGGATACCGTGGCCCAGGTACAGAGCCATCTGCTGGCTCATCAGTATGAAGGGCTGATCAAGAAGGCGAAGCTCAGGGGCGCGTCGTCGCGGAGTGGCCGGAGATGAAACTGATCCTGTTGGGGCCGCCGGGGGCGGGCAAGGGGACACAGGCTCAGCAGCTCGCGAAGAAGCGCAGCCTCGTACAACTTTCGACCGGTGAGATGCTGCGCGCCGCCGTCAAGGCCGGGACCGACGTGGGTCTCAAAGCCAAGGCACTCATGGACAAGGGCGAGCTCGTCTCCGACGACGTTGTCGTCGGCATCATCGCCGAACGCATCGAACAGCCGGACTGCAAGTCCGGCTTCATTCTGGATGGGTTTCCGCGCACGCTCCAGCAGGCAGCGGCCCTCGACAAGATGCTCGCCGACAAAGGCGACCGCATGGATGCCGTGATCGAGCTCAAGGTCGACTACAATCGCCTCGTGGAGCGCATTGTGGGGCGTTATGCCTGCGCCAAGTGTGGCGAGGGCTACCATGATCGCTTCAAGCGCCCCAAGGTGCGCGGGGTCTGCGACGTCTGCGGTAGCACCGACTTCACGCGCCGCGCCGACGACAACGCGGAGACCGTCACCACCCGGATGATGGCCTACTACCGCGAGACCTCGCCGCTCATCGGCTATTATTTCTGTAAGGGCAACCTTCATGCCGTCGACGGCATGGCCCCGATCGACGAGGTGGGCGACGAAATCGAGGACGTTCTCGCCAGGCTCTCGTAACGCCCGCGCCCACTGCAGCCATACGGCCGTCCGCATTTCCATGGCACTTCCTCAGGTCCGCAGCGGTCCGGCGCTTCAACCGTGCGCCGGTCTGCTCTATAAGTTTGTGCCCGTGCATCGACGGTGAGGCCGCTTGCGATGCCCGTGGCAGGCTCGTAGGGGACCGATGAGCAATTTTTCTAGATTCGGATGGCGCCGTGCCGGCAGGTTGCTCGGCCTTGTGGTCTTGCTGCCGCTGCTTGCGCTCGGACACCTCACTCCTGCAGCTGCGCAGCAGCGCAAAGAGCCGCCGCCGTCGCGCGCTGCTGCACAGTACTCGTACGCGCCCATCGTCAAGCGGGCAGCACCTGCTGTCGTCAATGTGTACGCGCGCGGTCGCGTCGCGACGCAGGCCCCAGGTTTGCCGGGAGACTTTCTGTTCCGCGATTTTTTCCGTGACCGCATGGGGATGTCGCGTGACCGCGTGCAGAGTGCACTCGGGTCGGGCGTGATCGTGTCGCCGGACGGCGTCATCGTGACCAACACGCACGTGGTCAAGGTCGGCGCGACGTCGGAGATCCGCGTTGTGCTCGCCGATCGGCGAGAGTTCGATGCGCGAATCGTGCTGCAGGACGAGAAGACCGACATCGCCATTCTGCGAGTCGAAGGAGGAGACGGGAAATTCCCATCGCTTCAGTTCGAGGATTCCGACAGCGTGGAGGTCGGTGATCTGGTGCTCGCGATCGGCAATCCCTTCGGCGTCGGGCAGACCGTGACCAGCGGCATCATTTCCGCCCTCGGACGCTCCGAAATCGGGCGCGCCGACATTCAGTCCTATATCCAGACGGACGCGCCCATCAATCCGGGCAACTCCGGTGGCGCGCTCGTCGATATGTCGGGCCGTCTGATCGGCATCAATACGGCCATCTATTCGGGATCGGGCGGCTCACATGGCGTCGGCTTCGCTATCCCATCGAACCTCGTGCGTCTCTACGTCGACAGTGCGCTGACGGGTAAGAAGGTCCAGCGCCCCTGGCTTGGCGCACGGCTCGATTCGATCACGCGCGAGATTGCCGAAGGCCTACGTCTCAATCGCTCGTCCGGTGCGCTCGTGACGCGCGTGCACAAGGACGGCCCTGCAGCGCTTGCCGGCTTGGAGCCGGGTGATGTGATCACGATGGTCGACGGCCACGAGGTTTCCGATGCCCGTACGGTCAACTACCGTCTTGCGACGCGCGGCATCGGCCAGACGGTTCAGATCAATGCGATCCGCAAGGGGCGCACGGTATCGCTTCAGCTTGCGCTCCAGCCGCCGCCGCCGATCGGCCCGGATGACGTGCGCAACTTCACGGGCGATCATCCGCTCGACGGCGCGCGTATCGCCAACCTTGTGCCGCACGTGGCGGACGAGCTCGATCTCGATGAAACCGGCGGCACCGTGGTTCTGAGCTTGCGTTCGGGGTCGGTCGCGGAGCGGCTCAACCTCAGGCCGGGCGATATCATCGTGTCGGTCGGCGATCAGCAGATCGAGTCGGTTGTCCAGCTCGAGCAAAGCCTCGCCCGCCGCCCTTCGCTCTGGCGTATTGTGATCAAGCGGGGCCGGCAGGTCGTACAATTGCAGATTCCCGGCTGACCGCGTGGCAGCCTCACAGGAGCGGCGAGAAGCGCCATGACCGACGCAATCGAGGAAACGATAACAGCGGCGCTGATCGTGATCGGTGACGAAATCCTGTCAGGACGCACGAAGGATAAGAATATCGGCACGATCGCCGATCACTGCACGATGATCGGTATCCGCCTGAAAGAGGTGCGTGTCGTCGGCGACTTCGAGGACGAGATCGTCCACGCCGTCAACGAGCTGCGCCGCCGTTACACCTATGTCTTCACGACCGGCGGCATCGGCCCGACGCACGACGACATCACGGCCGACAGTATCGCCAAGGCCTTCGGCGTGACGATCGATCATCATCCCGAGGTCAAAGCGCTCATGCTCGAGAATTACGCGCGTCGCGGTGTCGAGGCGACATCGGCACGGCTGCGCATGGCGCGTATTCCGCATGGTGCCAGCCTCGTCAAGAACAAGGTCTCGGTCGCGCCCGGCTTCCGTCTGGAGAACGTGATCGTCATGGCGGGCATCCCGGTCGTGATGCAGGCGATGCTCGATTCCGTCACGCCGGAACTCAGGACGGGGCGCAAGATGCTCTCCGCGAACATCGAGATGCTGAGGCCCGAAGGCGAGGTCGCGGCCCCGCTGGAGGCCGCGCAGAAGGCCTTTCCGGATGTGTCCATGGGCAGCTATCCCTTTGTCCGCGACGGCCGTCTCTATGGCACTGAGCTCGTGCTTCGCGCGACGGATGCGGCCCGCCTTGCCGCGGCTGAAGCAGATCTCAAGGCACGGCTGACGGCCGCCGGTCTCATGGGGTGATGGGAATGGCCGGAGCGCAGGGAGATCGCGGCGGCAGGCGCAATCAGCGCGAAGCGCGGCTCGCCGACAAGCTGCGCCAGAATCTCGTGAGGCGCAAAGCCAAGACGCGCGCCATGCGCGATACCGCGAAAACCGAGTCCGCTCTACTGCATCGCGACGATAAGGGCCGCGGCGCCGACGAGTGCGAGTCGTGAGCACCGCGATCGGCAGCATCGGCGTCGTCGGCGGTGGTGCTTGGGGCACGGCGCTCGCCGAGGCTGCGTGCATGGCCGGCTCTAAAACATTGCTCTGGGCGCGCGACCCATCCGTCGTGGATGAAATCAACACGCGACACACCAACACAGCCTATCTTCCCGGCCTCAGCCTCAACGCCGGGCTCGCCGCGACGGGCGATCTTGCCCACATGGCGGAAGTCGATGCAGTCCTGCTCGCGACACCAGCACAAACACAGCGGTCCATGGCGCTCGCGCTTGCGCCGTACATTGTGCCAAGAAAACCCGTTGTCATCTGCTCCAAAGGTATCGAGCAGGCGACCGGCAAGCTGATGACGGATGTTCTGGGCGAGGCCTTACCGGACTGCAGCATGGCCGTCTTGTCAGGCCCCGGCTTCGCTGAGGACGTGGTGCGTGGCCTGCCGACGGCGCTCACATTAGCTTGCGGCGACGAGGAACTCGGCAAGGCGCTCGTTGCCGCGATCGGCTGCCGCCACTTCCGTCTGTATTGGACGGGAGACACGACCGGCGTTGCCTTCGGTGGCGCCATGAAAAACGTGCAAGCGATCGCCGCGGGCATCGTCGTCGGACGCGATCTCGGCGCAAGCGCGCACGCGGCGCTCGTCACACGCGGCTTCGCTGAGATGCGTCGTCTTGGTGCAGCGTTCGGCGCCAATCCCGATACTCTGGTCGGCCTCTCAGGTCTCGGCGATCTCCTGCTGACGTGCGGTAGTCCGCAGTCGCGCAACATGCGGCTCGGCCGGTTGCTCGGCCAAGGGCACTCACTCGCTGAAGCGCTGGCAGAGCTGCATTCGACAGCAGAAGGCGTTTACACGGCGGCCGCTGCCGTACGTAGCGCCGAAGCTCATGGAATCGAGGTGCCGATTGCGGCGGCCGTCCACGCCATCATCGAAGGCGAGCTCACTGTCGAAGCGGCCATAGAAGGGCTGCTCGCGCGGCCTTTCCGCTCAGAAATATGAGCTGCACCTCGCTCTAGCGACCGGCGACCTGTTCGACGCGCACGGGCTGACGGCGAAGCAGATCCTCGATCCGCGCGCGCTCTTTCTGAAACTCGGCGAGCTGACGGCCGGTCAGGCGGCGCTCGCGTGGCACCTGAATGGAAAGCGGATCGACGAACTGATTGTTGACCAGCACTTCGTAGTGCAAATGCGGACCGGTGGAGAAGCCCGTGTTGCCCGAGTAGCCGATGACCTGGTTCTGCCGCACCCTCACACCTGGCGCGACGCCAGGCGCGAGACGGCTCATGTGAGCGTAGGCACTCTGATAGCCGTTTGCGTGTCGAATGCGGATATAGATACCGTACTGGCCCTTGTGACCGGCTTCTTCGATCGTGCCGCTGCCTGCGGCGACGATGGGTGTGCCGATGGGGGCAGCCCAGTCGACGCCGGTATGAAGTTTGCGTGTGTTGAGCAGTGGATGGTAGCGCACGCCGAAACCCGAGGTCAGGCGCGCTTCGTCACCGCGGATGGGCTGGCGGATGAGAAACTTTCGCGAGTTGTTGCCGTCGGTGTCGTAGTAGTCGATCACGCCATCCGATGTGCGGAAGCGGAAGAAGCGCTGGCTCTCGCCGGCGCCCGTAACCGCCGAGTAGAGAAGCTCGCCGAGTTGCTCCTCGCCGCGACCTTCCTCGCGCACGTCGAAGAACAGCTCGAGCTCGTCCGTGACGCGGGCGCGGCGTCGGAAATCGGTCTCGTGCGCGTGAAGGCGCAGGATTTGGACGATCGTTTCCGGCTCGACGCCTTGCGAGAGCGCCGTGTGATAGAGCGCTGCATAAAGGCTCGCGGTCGTCGGGCGTTCGGGGCCGCGCGCCTGGCTCGGGCGTGCATTCTCCCAAAGTGGCTCCGCTGATGCGACGAGCTCGCCGGCGCCACTGCGCTCCACGCTCAGTCGGTGTGTGCCGCGCGTATCGAAGACAGCGAAGCGTGCGGGTTCGAGCTGCTCGGGATTGGCTAGGCTCGGCTCGAGCGTGAGCTCGACGAGGAAACCAGCGCCGAGATCGCGTTCCGCGAAGGTGCCGCGCGCCGCTTCGACCATGCTGCGCGCGAGCTGTGGATCGGCGCCGGACTGCTGCAGAATGCGTGCGAGCGTTTCACCGCGCCCGACCTTGTGCGTGCGAGTCTGGCGACCCTCGATTTCCGCTGCATCGTCCTGTTCACCACCGACTTTCGCGAGAATTGTCGTGTTGGCGGGAAGTGGCGCTTCGGCTGGTGCGCCGGCCTTCTTGGCGGCCTCCTCGGAGCCTTCAGGCAGGAAGCCGGGCCGCATGGCCATGGCATCGCGGGCCAGTTCGCGCGCGCGCTCCACGAGGTCGGATACCTCGCGCGCATCGAGCTCCTGCCCGTCCTCCGTCGGCAGGATGCTGCCGAGCAGCTCGACGACGCGCAGTGAAACGCCGCTCGCGCCAGGAGTTCCAGCGGAGGGCGCGTCATCCGTCTCGCTGCCGATCGGTGTGGTATTGCCGTAGAGGCGTATGGGATTGAAGGCCGGAATTGCGCCGACGCTTTCCGCCCGGACGGCCGCTAGGCGCGCGTGGATGCGCGCGTAAGGCTTATTCTGGATGTACTCTCGCGAGCCGCGCCGCTGGCGGATGCTGTCCTGTACGACGTAGCGGGTGACCATCGCACCTGCCGTTGCCTCGAGCCGGTCGGACTTTGGTGCCGACCAGGCGAGGCCATCCGAGACGATCGGTGCCAGCGTGCGCTCCGGCTGGATCTCGGCGCTCATTTTGCGGAGCGCAGGCATTAGTCCGTTGGTTCGGCTGTCGTGAGACTCCGAGGCGCCAAAAATCGCCGCGATAATGGCCACGGAACCAACGGTTGCAGCCAGACAGGTGCTGAAGAACCAGCGAAACTTTCCGCCGCCCCGCGCCTCGGCCGTGTCCGCCGTATAGAGGTCGCGAAGGCTGCCGCTCCGACGGGCGACACGCAGATGGGATTGGCTGTGCGCGTGGTTGATGCCGCGATGGCGTCTGACGCGCCCGACCGTAGCATGGCGATGCCGCTCGATCACGTAAGCTCCCCCAAGTCCTCGCAAAAAGGCGAGGCATACAATCCGCCGCGCGGAACTTGCCCCTCCCGCGCACGGCCGACACTGAACCCAGTTGCTAGCATAAGTATGGCGATGAGGCAGCCAGGCAGTAGTTCTCCACGATCCCGACGGCCGGGCCTCAATAAAGTTTATGAGGTCTAGCTTGAACTTAGGGCGCCCTTTGGCGATTCGTGACAGAAATTTTGAGATTGGTGTTGACTTGGAAAACGGGAGGGCCTAGATAGTCCCTCGTCGGCGCCGCTGCTGAGTGCAACGGCCGGCCGGCCTTCGATAGACGGAAATCTCTCGAACTGGTAAGAAACTCTCAGGTGAATAGCCTGATCGGGTTTCTGTTGCCACCCCGGGGACGCTACTAACGTAGCCGGGACCGAGAAGCCATCTGATCGACCTGGCGCTCTTTGACAAGTGATATGAAGGAAGGGAAACGCAGGCGGCGGAGTCCTGGCGGGTTCCAAATGTGCCTTCGGGCATGTGCGGAGCTGAAAGGAACTCTGGTGCCATCTGCGTTTCAAGCCATCACCATGATGGCCGGTTTCGTGCGGTTTCGGCTGCGCGGATCGGTTATCGAGTGTGAAGGTGCCCGTTACGCAGAGATTCTTGGAGTTAAATCTCCGAGCCGACCAGAATCAAATCTTTCAATCTGAGAGTTTGATCCTGGCTCAGAACGAACGCTGGCGGCAGGCCTAACACATGCAAGTCGAACGCCCTAGCAATAGGGAGTGGCAGACGGGTGAGTAACGCGTGGGAACCTTCCCTATAGTACGGAATATACCAGGGAAACTTGGAGCAATACCGTATACGCCCGAAAGGGGAAAGATTTATCGCTATAGGATGGGCCCGCGTTGGATTAGCTAGTTGGTGAGGTAATGGCTCACCAAGGCGACGATCCATAGCTGGTCTGAGAGGATGATCAGCCACACTGGGACTGAGACACGGCCCAGACTCCTACGGGAGGCAGCAGTGGGGAATATTGGGCAATGGGCGAAAGCCTGACCCAGCAACGCCGCGTGAGGGAAGAAGGTTTTCGGATCGTAAACCTCTGTCCTTAGTGAAGAGTAAAAGACGGTAGCTAAGGAGGAAGCCCCGGCTAACTACGTGCCAGCAGCCGCGGTAATACGTAGGGGGCGAGCGTTGTCCGGAATGATTGGGCGTAAAGGGCGCGTAGGCGGCCTGTTAAGTCTGGAGTGAAAGTCCCGCTTTTAAGGTGGGAATTGCTTTGGAAACTGGCGGGCTTGAGTGCAGGAGAGGTTAGTGGAATTCCCGGTGTAGCGGTGAAATGCGTAGAGATCGGGAGGAACACCAGTGGCGAAGGCGACTAACTGGACTGTAACTGACGCTGAGGCGCGAAAGTGTGGGGAGCAAACAGG